>NZ_VOHS01000004.1 GCF_007896845.1 Chitinophaga pinensis
AACCGTCTGAATAAACTGCTCATTGGGGCCAGCAGCAGCTGATCACAGGGTATTAAAAGGCTTCAGCTTTAACCGGCATGCCGGTATAGACCGCTTTTTTGCTATGGCCCTGTATTATCCGGTGACGGCGTCTTACATATACCGCCACAGGATTTCACGCAGTATAAAGACATCTTATTCTGGGATGTAAAAGTAATTGCAACCCGCATTGATTTCCTGACCAATCAGGTGACCGGAACGGAAATATACCCGCTCACAATAGATGCAGCCAGACCCTTTACCGGTACTGATATCGCGGTGAATGTATCAGGAAAAGGAACACTCATAGTAACAGTACAAGTGACAGGCATGACTAAAGACCGTCCTTCCTGTAACAGACAATACATGGCTGCTGATATTATTGCTGTAATGCCTCCGTTGATGTACAAGCGCATTCATCATATTACTTACCCTAATCCATTGAGATTATCCCAAAACCTTTCAGCAGATAGTGTATATACACAGGGGCACCAGTTGATGTGCAAAGAGAGTAAAGTTATTTTGCCGCAGCGATTATTTTGATGAAATACCATTGAATGTTACTTCCCGATATCTTGTCATTTCTACAGGCTTGTTCTGCAGCCGTCTCTCTATTGTATAAATGGACTGTTTCTGCGCTTATGGTCTCATTACACGGTAATTATTCACCCGGAAGGCATCACCTGATCAAGTCCACCTATGGAGCATGTATACGACCGGTAAATAAGGTGTACAGCCCGTATAAACAGGGTATATATCACCTGAATGACCGGGAGAACTTTTTCAACAGTCTGGTAAGTGTTATATTTACTTGATACAGGACCCATACAATTGTTGCTATACCTGGGAGATTAAACAACTGAACCATGCAGACAGATATTCAAATATATTTACATTCCATTAAGGCAATCTGTCCCGATCTGACTGATGAAGAACTGTCTCTGTTTGCTTCAAAACTCACGTTGCAGCAACTGGATAAAAAAGACCTTTTTATTCAGGCAGGTAAAGTCCAGAAAGCTTTAGGGTTTATTACCCAGGGATTGATCCGTTCTTTCTTTGTCGATCTGAATGGCAATGAAATCAATGTCGGTTTCTACGCAGAAGGTGATTACGCAACGCATTATCCATCTTTCATTACACGCAAGCCCAGTAGTTATACTATTCAATGCATCGAGCAGACTACATTTTTCTGCCTTTCATTTGATGACCTGCAATGGATATACCAGCAATGTCCGAAGTTTGAAAGGTATGGTCGCCTCATTGCAGAAGAGATTTTAAAAAGGCAACAGGCGCGTATTGAAAGCTTTGTATTTCAGACTGCCGAGGAACGTTATCTTGATTTCGCGGAGCATCACGCCTTGTTATTCAACAGAGTTTCATTATCTCACCTTTCCAGCTACCTCGGTATTGAGCGACAAACACTGACCCGTATCCGCCAGAAATTAGCCCATAAATAGTTTTTGACGCATTTGCGTCAGGTCCCCCTTTCACTTATACCGGAGCTTTGCAGTATCAACTTAAAACAAACTGCAATGGCAAAGAATATCTTACTTATACTCGGTCATCCTTCAGAAAATTCTTTCTGTAATGCACTGCTTGATGCCTATCGTAAAGGTGCGGAAAGTGTCGGAGCCAATCACAAAACCATCTACATATCAAAACTGCATTTTGATGTAAATCTTGCAGATGGCTATAAAAACGGCGAAGCAATGTCGATGGAAAAAGACCTGCTTGAATCACAAGCGCTCATACAATGGGCTGACCATGTTGTGATGGCTTATCCAAACTGGTGGGGTTTTATGCCTGCGCTGGCAAAAGGTTTTATAGACAGGGTATTGCTACCCGGATTTGCATTCAAACATCAGTCAGGTAAAACCTTCCCTGAAAAACTCCTGAAAGGAAAAAGCATGCGCTTACTGGTAACAATGGATACGCCAAAATGGTGGTTCTACCTGATCTATCGCGCATCACAATATCAGATTCTGAAGTCGGTCGTCTTTGGATATGTGGGCTTCGATCCTATCCGGTTTTCAACTTTTGGATTCATAAGAAAATCAACTGAAAAACTGCGTAATAGCTGGTTAAAGAAAGTAGAACAATTAGGAAGACAGTTTAAATAAATCCATCACAAACAAACAATAAATTAAAGTTATGAAACACAATATGAAATATACTTCCGCTATACACCTTCATCCTAAAAGGCTTTCAGGATTCATTTACTCGTTTTCCTGTTAGTTACACCATTGGTATGGTTGATATGGTACGTGACCGATACTACATATCCATGGCCGGCATGGAGCTCATTTCCCTGGGCAACAGGTGTATTGTTCCACTATCTGGGTGTATTTGTTTTTAAAAAGAGTTATATTTAATTGAATCCTGATTTGAAAAGTAATAATATGAAAGCGCTGATCATCGGGGCTACCGGAGCAACCGGAAAAGACCTGACCCAAGTCCTTTTACAGGATCCTGCTTATACTGAGGTCGTAATATTTGTACGTCGTTCCGCCGGTATCAGGCATTCCAGGCTGACAGAGATCATAACCGATTTTGATAAACTGGAAGCCGTATCAGACTTCATAAAGGGAGACGTATGGTTCTCTTGTCTGGGCAGCACACTAAAAACAGCAGGCTCAAAAGAGAAACAGTGGCATATTGATTATGAGATCCCTTTGAAGTTTGCGGAGATCGCGAAGCGTAATGGTGTTCAGAAAGCGGTGTTGGTGTCTGCTTATGGAGCTTCAGCCCGTAGTAAGGTGTTTTATTCGAAAATGAAGGGGCAGCTGGAGGAGGATATTGATCGCCTTGCATTTGACCAGTATGTGATATTTAAGCCGGGGATGTTGTTAAGGAAGGATACGGACAGGGCAGGGGAACATGTATTTGGAAGGATATTGAAATTTTTGAACCGCCTGGGAATATTGAAGCGGTTCCGGCCGCTGGAGACTTCTTTGCTGGCGGAGAAATTAGCAAAGGCGCCGGGAGCGGTGGGAAGAGGGAAGCATGTGATAATATTGGAGGAGATTTTTACTTTTTAGGAATAGTGAGTAGTGGAGAGACAACCTTTTCCCAAAACGAATAACAGCTTTTGCAAAAGGCCGCAGTCCCTTGCCCGGTATTATATGTTTTTCTATGTATCTTTGCGGTTTTAACAGCCCTGCCAGCGAACTCATCGAAATTCTGCAAACAGACAGTAATTGCTCTACTTTAAAATTTGTTCATGGACATTTTCTCCGGGAGCAAAGGGAATGGTATGCAAATTATTATCAATAACGGGTAATCTGCATGACGGTTGGGGCATAAAAAATACCAAAAAATTTAGCATATTGCATACAGGAAATTGAATGTAATCTAATAGTAGGAAATGGCAACATATAGTAGTATAAAGGAAAAGCTCAATATAAAAGTTGACAAACATTTAAATGACGGTTTTGCTCATCTGACACATTACTGGCAGAATCCCGAAAATGAAGCTTCTCCATATTTTGAATCTTTCGCAGCAGATTATCTGAAAATATTGACTAGTGCGTTATCGCCGGTGGCAGAAGATACAAAGCAGCTGCATGTGCCAGTGAAATTTGACGTTCCTTTTCCTCCTAAAGACAAGCCTAAGTTCAGATTTATTGATTTGTTCGCAGGAATTGGTGGTATAAGACTCGCGTATCAGAATCTGGGAGGTAAGTGCGTGTTCACAAGCGAGTGGAACAACTTTTCAAAGAAAACTTATGAGGCTAATTTTGGTGAAGTACCATTTGGAGACATCACTAAAATTGATGAGAATGATATTCCTGACCATGACGTTTTATTAGCAGGGTTTCCTTGTCAGCCATTTTCAATTGCAGGTGTAAGCAAAAAAAATGCGTTAGGCAGAAAGCATGGATTTTTAGATGAAACACAGGGTACTCTATTTTTTGACATCGCAAGAATTCTGAAGCATAAACAGCCTTCGGCTTTTATGTTGGAAAATGTAAAAAACCTTGTTTCGCATGATAAGGGGAATACATTCAAAGTAATAAAAAATACACTCACTGAATTGGGTTATACCATTCATTTTCAGGTGTTGGATGGCAAACACTATGTGCCTCAACATAGAGAAAGGATCATCATTGTTGGTTTCAGGGATGAACAATTTAAAGGGAAGGAAAATTTCCAGTTCCCTAAATTGCCGGAACCAAGCGTGAAAATGAGAGATATTCTTGAGGAAGAAATAGAAAGCAAGTATACCCTGAGTGATAAACTGTGGAGTTATCTGCAGAATTATGCAGCTAAACATAAAGCGCAGGGAAATGGTTTTGGTTTTGGATTGACAGATTTAAACGGTATTTCAAGAACTATTTCTGCAAGATATTATAAGGATGGTTCTGAGATTCTGATTCCACAGAATGGCATTAATCCAAGACGTCTGACGCCGAGAGAATGTGCAAGGTTGCAAGGTTTCCCGGATGACTTTATTATTCCGGTTTCAGATAATCAGGCTTACAGACAATTTGGAAACTCGGTGACTGTACCGCTTATCCAGGCTGTTGGTAAACAATTAGTCAAAACATTATTAGCAATCAATGAACCTGCAGAATCTCAAAAAGCTGTTTGCTGATAATGGCTGTAATAAGATTTATGTCAAAGTACTTTCGCCAAACGATAATTCAAAAAACCAGGTCTATTTAGGCGGCAGTTTTGAGGTTGTCAATATTCTTCCAATTTCCGCAATTACAACCGAAGCAGCTGGCGACTGGAAAAAGGAACGCTTTAAAGCTTCCATCAATTTCGGCTGGATAGGGGAGGACGGGAATATTTATCCTGCACCCAATGCACAACTTATACTTTATCCCAAATATCCGGAAGTAAGGTTTTCAGGCTTTCTCCTGGGCTGCGATAATCCGCCGTCAGAGCTAATGACACAAAGATTAGCCGGCAGACTGTTATTTTTTGGAGTCGGGAAAAATGGAACCGTTCTCGGATATGTAGCAGCTCCGGATGCCGGCATCGCCGATGAGTTTAACAAACAGCCGCAGATAACCGGACATGGCATTTTCAAGGTGATTGAATTGCCGCAGGTGGTCAATAACAGAGAAAAATTGCTCGCAGAATTATTACGTATTCACAAGTTGGATTGGATAACTTCTAAAAGACTCGATAGGAATGGAAATGTTTTGCCTTGCGAATCTTCAAATTGTGGCGGCTATACCTTAGAGGCTGAATTAGGGATTAAACCTAATGGCTATTCAGAACCTGACTATTTAGGGTGGGAGATAAAACAGTTTGGAGTAACCGCATTGACACGCGTTAATTCCGCTGTAATTACCCTGATGACGCCTGAGCCAACCAATGGCATCTATAAGGATGAGGGGGTGAAAGAATTCCTGAATAGATATGGTTACGCTGATAAGACAGGAAGGCAGGACCGTATTAACTTTGGCGGCACTCATAAAGCAGGTGTCAGGAATAAAGCAACAAATCTTGAAATGCAGCTGATTGGTTTTGATGCTGCCACCGGGAAAATAAGAAATGCAAACGGGCGTATTGCGCTGATTGACCAGAATGGCAACGACGCAGCATCATGGAGTTTTGCATCAATGCTTTTACATTGGAATAAGAAGCACAATCAGGCCTGTTATGTGCCTTCACTTTCAAATACCACTGAGAACAAGGTTTATAAGTATGCCAGCAAGGTGATTTTAGGAACGGGTACAGACTTTCAGTTATTCTTAAAAGAAATGGCTTTGGGGCATATATACTATGATCCAGGCATCAAAATGGAGAATGCTTCGACGAAACCTGCAATAAAGAAACGGAGTCAGTTCAGGATCAGATCACAATATTTAAGCAATCTTTATCACAATAGTGAAATTGTTGAGCTGAAATAAGCATCAGAAGTAGGGAAGAAAAGTGTGATAATGAATGTGCAACGGAGATTTGCTATAAACAAAAAAGCTTCAGGCTTTACAACCTGAAGCTTTTTTCTGCGGACCAGACGGGACTCGAACCCGCGACCTCCGCCGTGACAGGGCGGCATTCTAACCAACTGAACTACTGATCCTTCCCTTGTTTTCGGGGCAGCAAAGATAGCAACAAACAAATCAATTATGCAAATCTTTTTTAAAAAATATTTTAGCGTTTATCTTTACAGCGTACTTTAACCAATTTTATACACAAATATGCAATTCCTGGATTTTGAGAAACCTATTGAGGACCTGTATGATCAGTTGGCAAAACTGAAGGAGAATGGCGCAAAGTCAGGTGTAGACGTTACAGCTACCGTGAAGGAGTATGAGCAGAAAATCGCTGATACCCGCCTCGAAGTGTACGACCACCTGACCAGTTACCAGAAGGTACTGCTCAGTAGGCATCCCGATAGGCCCTATACGCTTGCCTACATCGAGAAGATGTGTACCAATTTCGTGGAGCTGCACGGCGACAGGAATGTGAAAGACGATAAAGCCATGGTCGGCGGCTTCGCTGAGCTCGATGGTGAAACTGTCATGTTCATTGGTCAGCAGAAGGGGATAAATACCAAAATGCGTCAGATCCGCAACTTTGGGATGGCTAACCCGGAAGGTTACAGAAAGGCGCTTCGCCTCATGAAACTGGCAGAAAAGTTCAACAAGCCTATTGTTACGCTGATAGATACTCCCGGTGCTTATCCTGGTCTCGAAGCTGAAGAGCGCGGACAAGGTGAGGCCATCGCCCGCAATATTTTCGAAATGGTAAAATTACGGGTGCCGGTTATCTGTATCATTATCGGTGAAGGTGCTTCCGGTGGTGCATTGGGTATCGGTATCGGCGACAGGATCCTGATGCTGGAAAACAGCTGGTATACAGTGATTTCGCCAGAAAACTGCTCCACAATCCTCTGGCGTAGCTGGAACTTTAAGGAGAAAGCTGCCGAAGAACTGAAGCTGACTTCCGACCATATGAGCCGCTTTGGCCTCGTGGACGGTGTCATCAAAGAACCACTGGGTGGCGCACATGTGAATCCGGACGAAATGGCGGATATTCTCAAGAAGAAGATCAAGGATACCCTGGCAGAACTGAAAAAGATCGACGCCGATACCCGTATCGAGCAGCGTATCGATAAGTTCAGCAACATGGGCTTTTTTGAAGAACGCTAAAAATATTTCGTTTTATACCATTCCAAATTATAATCTTTGCACCTCTTTACGATTGATAAAGAGGGCGATTTGGAATTTGTTATCTGGAATCTACACTCAATATGGAACAATTGAAAGGCACCGGTGTGGCACTGGTTACGCCCTTTAAAAAAGACGAAAGCATCGACTGGAATGCTTTGGAGAAAGTGATTGATCATGTGATTTCCGGCGGGGTTGACTACGTAGTATCCCTGGGGACCACCGGAGAAACTCCTACACTTAGCTCAGAAGAGAAGCTGGACATTATGAAATTTACCTTCGAAAAGGTAAATAAACGCGTACCGGTGGTTGTAGGCATTGGTGACTACAATACCCGCGACGTTGTCAAGCGACTCGAAACCTGTCCGCTGGAAGAAGCTGCTGCTGTACTGAGCGTTGCTCCCTATTACAGTAAGCCCAGCCAGGAAGGATTGTTCCAACACTATAAGGCCGTTGCGGCAGCATCCCCCAAACCGATTATCCTGTACAACGTACCTGGCAGAACAGGTCGTAACATGACAGCGCAGACAACCCTGCGCCTGGCGAAAGAGGTAGGCAACATCGTGGCTATGAAAGAAGCCAGCGGTGATATGGTGCAGTGTATGCAGATCATCAAAGACAAACCAAAGGACTTCCTGGTTGTCAGCGGTGACGATGCACTGGCATTCCCTCAGATCGCAACCGGTATGGACGGACTGATCTCTGTGGCAGCTAACTACTTCGCAAAGGATGTAGCTGACATGGTGAAGGCTGCGCTGGCCAGTGATAACGTAAAAGCGCGTGAACTGCATTACAAACTGCAGGATTCCTTCGATCTGATGTTCGAAGAGAACAACCCTGCCGGTGTAAAAGCATTCATGGCAGAAGGTGGCCTGATCGAAAATGTATTCCGCCTGCCGGTAGTGCCGGTAAGCGCTGGTCTGCAAAGCCGTATCGCTGCTTTCAACAAAAACTACAAGTAAACCAATAACTGGTAAAAATAGTGATCCCCGTTCTGCCTGGCAGGACGGGGATCTTTGTTTTATGAGGTATACTGACTGATCAGATGATATAACTGACGCCTTCCAGTGCCAGATCGGAATTAGGGAATACTTCCCGGCATTCTGCCTCAAATGGTGTCAGGTCTGTGTATTTCGAAGAGAAATGCCCTATAATGAGCCGGTGTGCATTCGCTTTTAATGCCAGGGTGGCTGCCTCCACAGTTGTGCTGTGAAACCTTTCGGCCGCCCTTTCTGCCAGATTGTGCAGATAGGTCGTCTCATGGTAGACAAGGTCTGCATCTTTGGCGAAAGGGATCAGGTCCTCAGCGAAACGGGTATCTGCATAATACACATACTTCTTACCCGGAGGCGGCGCCAGCGTAACCCAGTCATTCTTGACGAGTAAACCATCTTTACGCTGATAATCAGCGCCTTGCTGTAATTTACTGAAATAAGCGGCTGGTATCTCATAAGCCTTGGCCTGATCCGGAATGATCTTACGCCTGCGTTTCTGCATTTCAAAGATAAATCCATAGCAGGGAATACGGTGTTGAGTGGGAAAGAAGCTGACCTTCAGATCTTTATCTTCGAGAATAACACCTTGATGCTCTTCCAGCAGCGGTACAAACTGTAACTCAAACTGCAGGATGGTACCTGAGCATTGCATCTGGAGCTGTAAAATAGCCTCGAGTTCCGGCGGACCAAACACCGTCAGGGGGTCCTGCCGTCCAAGCAGACTAAGGCTGTTAATAAGCCCGATAAGGCCGAAATAATGATCTCCGTGAAGGTGGCTGATAAATACATATCTCAGGCGGCTCCTTCTGATCTTATAGCGCGCAAACTGTAATTGTGTGCCTTCTCCGCAATCCACCAGTATCAGCTGATCATTACATGTCACTATCTGAGCCGTCGGATGTCTTTCTAACGTGGGAAGAGCTGAGTTATTACCTAAAATGGTGACTGCAAACATGAACGAAAAAAAATATTTACCAAAAATCCTTATTTATTCCGGAAAATGGAATTGAATTCCACATTCCGGAAAAATATGGCATCAATGTGAGTGCAGGGAAAAAATCATTCCTCATCCTGCAATAATTCCCTTTCGAGATCTTCCATCATGACCATGTCAATGGCTTCAGACATCGTAGGGACGAGGTTATACGCCGTTTCATCGGCAATTTTAAGGTCATTTGTTAAAGTGCTGTTAAGGCCGGTTACAGCGCAGGACAGTCCGCTGTCATACTGCTGGTGATATACTGTTAAAATGGCTTTAATCCCTTCCTCATCGGCTTTTTCCACTAAGGCCATGTCCAGTATAAGGTTACGTCCATCCAGACCTGGTAATTCTGATACCTCCCTGGTAAACCCGGCTGACAAATTAGCATCCAGTTGCGTAATTTGAGGCTGTACGATCAGGATTTTTTCTTTGGTATCAATTTTGAATTCCATAAGTAAGATTTTCTTTTATAAGTTAGTAAATAAGTAATCGGGAATCCTGCCAAATAACAGCCTTCTTTCTTACTTAACAGCCCTCAATTGTACACTTGTACTATTAAAGTGTTAGGGTAAAGGTAAATCAAAATTATTTGCTAATATTGTATAAGCAAGTCCCCGTAAGGGTTTTAATAATTTAATATTCTCACAATGGACCAGAATTTTTCACCGCAAGTAAAGGAGATCATTTCGTTTAGCAGAGAGGAAGCTTTACGCTTGGGAAATGATTTCATCGGCACAGAGCACCTGCTGCTAGGCATAATTCGAGAAGGGGAAGGGACAGCTGTTAAAATTCTGCAGGCCTTAAATGTAGACCTTTATGAACTTCGTAAAGAGGTTGAGTTGGCCGTAAAAGATAAGACAGGAAAAAATATTGCCAATATCAACAGTCTACCGCTTACAAGGCAGGCAGAAAAGGTTATACGTGTTACCGTGCTCGAGGCAAAAGCCCTCAAAAGCCCAACCGTGGAAACCGAGCATTTAATGCTTTCAATCCTCAAGAATAAAGAAAACGTTTGTACACAAATCTTACAACAGTTTGACGTGGATTACGACACTTTTAAAAACGAACTGGGCTTCGTAAAATCAGCCGATCCCAAGGCAGAGTTTGATGATCCTGGAGAAGAGGAGTTTGAAGATGAGCGTAAGAGCTTTGCCTCCAAGGCCAAACAGACCAATACCAAGTCCAAAACCCCTGTGCTGGATAATTTCGGCAGGGATATTACCAAGCTGGCCGAGAGTGGCAGCTTAGACCCTATTGTTGGTCGCGAGCAGGAAATCGAGCGTGTATCGCAGATATTATCCCGCCGTAAAAAGAACAATCCGATCCTTATCGGGGAACCGGGTGTGGGTAAAACAGCTATCGTGGAAGGTCTCGCGCTGCGTATCGTACAGCGTAAGGTGTCCCGTGTACTGTTTGACAAACGCGTGGTAAGCCTTGATCTGGCGGCGCTGGTAGCAGGAACAAAATATCGCGGACAGTTCGAAGAAAGGATGAAAGCCATCATGAACGAACTGGAAAAGAACCGTGATGTGATCCTGTTCATCGACGAGATCCATACCATTGTTGGTGCAGGTGGTGCTTCAGGTTCCCTGGACGCTTCCAACATCTTCAAACCGGCTTTGGCTCGTGGAGAACTCCAGTGCATCGGTGCCTCTACTCTCGATGAGTACCGTATGTACATCGAGAAAGATGGCGCGTTAGACCGTCGTTTCCAGAAAGTAATGGTAGAACCTCCAACCGTGGATGAAACTATTCAGATCCTGAATAACATCAAACCACGTTACGAAGAATACCATAACGTAAGCTATTCTCAGGATGCGATCGAAGCGTGTGTTAAACTCAGCGACCGTTACATGACAGACCGTCTGTTACCTGATAAGGCGATCGACGTACTGGATGAAGTTGGCGCAAGAGTACACCTGAAAAATATCAATGTTCCGCAGAACATCCTCGACCTTGAAAAACAGATCGAAGATATCAAGCAGGAAAAAAATAAAGTCGTAAAAAGCCAGCGTTTTGAAGAAGCTGCTGCATTACGCGATACTGAAAAGAAACTCGGAGAAGACCTGGAAAAGGCAAAGAACGTTTGGGAAGAAGAAGTGAAGCACAAACGTTATCCGATCGACGAAGAAGCTATCGCAGAAGTAGTAAGCATGATGACAGGTATCCCTGTTAAACGCATGGTACAGGCTGAAACTGAAAAACTCCGCCGCATGGGTGAAGACCTGAAAGGCGCTGTGGTTGGTCAGGACGAAGCCATCTCAAAAGTTACAAAGGCGATCCAGCGTAACAGGGTAGGGTTGAAAGATCCTAAGAAACCAATCGGTACTTTCATCTTCCTTGGTCCTACCGGGGTTGGTAAAACCGAGCTGGCAAAATCCCTCGCACGTTATATGTTCGACTCAGAAGATAGCCTCATCCGCATCGATATGAGTGAATATATGGAGAAATTCTCCGTAAGCCGTCTGATTGGTGCGCCTCCGGGATACGTTGGTTATGAAGAAGGTGGTCAGCTGACTGAAAAAGTTCGCCGTAAACCTTACTCTGTAATCCTCCTGGATGAAATCGAGAAAGCTCACCCGGACATCTACAACATCCTGTTACAGGTGCTGGACGATGGTATCCTGACCGACGGTCTGGGTCGTAAGGTGGATTTCAAGAACACCCTCATCATCATGACGTCTAACATCGGTGTACGTCAGCTGAAAGATTTCGGTGCAGGCGTTGGTTTCACTACCTCCGCAAAAGCAAGCAGCGAAGAAGACAATACAAAATCAGTAATTGAAAAAGCACTGAAACGTACCTTCTCTCCTGAGTTCCTGAACCGTATCGATGATGTTATCATATTCAACTCTCTGAGCAAAGAGCATATCTATACCATCATAGATATCACTATGCAGAGTGTACTGAAACGTCTGCAGAACCTTGGCTTCAGCCTGGAACTGACAGAAGAAGCCAAAGGCTTCCTCGCAGAGAAAGGTTACGACCAACAGTTCGGCGCACGTCCGCTGCACAGAGCCATCCAGAAATATCTGGAAGATCCACTGGCAGAGGAAATCCTGAATATGAACATCCATAACGGAGACGTCCTCATTGCAGATCTGGACAAGGAAAATCAGAAACTGATCTTCACTTTAAAGAACTCTCCAAAGAGTAACAAATCCGAAAAATCAGAGGCATAATAAGCCATAGTTGATAGAAATGTTTTGATAAAGATCCCGGGCGTAAGTCCGGGATTTTTTTGTTTATACCTGAAGATACCTGTATAGATAAGTAGTAGAAATATAGGTAGCTGGAATGCAGACAGTAGAAGACAGATAATTAAAAGATGACAGTTGTATAAGCAGAAGTATAGATAGATAGATAAGTAGAAGAAATATAGTTAGCTAAAATGTAAATAGTAGAAGAGAATAAGAAAAGATAGACAGCTGGATAAGCAGAAATGTAGGATAGGTAAGTAGAAGAAATATAGCAAGCTATAATGAAGAAAATAGAAGACGAATAGGGTAAAATATAGACAGCCGAATAGACAGGGTAGTAGATAGCCAGGTAGAAGAAATATCGGTAACTGGAATGCAGATAATAGAAAACAGATTAGGCACCAGTAGACAGTAGAAAGATAGAGATAAACAAATAACCGAATGGCAGAAAAGAAGATAGGCAACAGTATTAACATACGACTATTCCCTAAGCATCAGACACTAGCAGCGGAGGGGTTGAGGTGGAGACAAAGGGCCTTAGCCCTTTGAGATCCTGACCGCCTGACAACGTATAATCCACCTCCCATCGCCCAACACGCCCCCCGCCGCCCCATAGCATCCCTCGAAAAAGGGCATCAGCCCGGCGTCCCACCTCAAACCGCAGCCAGCCATCCCCGATAAGAGACTTAATCAACATCAACTAACACTTAAACCCCGCAGCCCGCCCGCCAAAATCAGCTATCTTAACCAGCAAGCCAAACCCACCATTACACTCATATAAGTATATGATACAACAATGATTACCTGACACTTGCATTAAATATAACATGAATGTGTTACCTCACTGCTATATCCCTGAATTCCGGGATATGGTAATCAGTGCTCCTCATATATTTGAAAAATAAACAAATGATAACCAACCCTATATAAAACTCAATTGTAAGTCAAAATCATACGTTCATGTCATAACACGAATGTTAATAATATTAGATATTTGCACTATACAATACTGCTAAGGTTGTTTCACTTAGCATCTGCATAAATCGTTTCGTAAACAGACATGTGAACAATAAGCACATCCACATTTTTTTAACCTGACATTTTTACTGAAAGACTGAAGTGCCTGGCAAACGCGGGTGATCAGACTGTGTAGTTTATTCAAATTAAACTATCAGCCTGTAAATGTGCATGATTTACTCATGTTGGGTTTAGTTTGCAATTACATCACAACAATTATTTAATAGCATAATCATAAAATCTATCTATCCCTATACTATGAAATCAGTTATACGCAACACTTCCCGTACACTCGTTCTGGCTGGTGGCATCACGCTGGCAGCTACTGCCGCCAACGCTCAGATGAAGATTGGTGACAACCCTTCCCAGATCACTAAATCAGCTATTCTCGAGCTGAATAGTACCAAGCAGGGTCTCTTGCTGCCAAGAGTGCCAAACTTTACAGCTATCGACGCCGCCATCGGAACTGATGTCGTAGATGGAATGGTTGTATACCTGGCAAGTGGTAGTGCTACCACCGAAGGTATCTATATGAGAAAAGCAGGTGCCTGGGTGAAGATAGCAAGTACTGCAGATGCACTGGCTAACTGGAGCCTGAAAGGTAATGCAGGTACCACTGCAACGGACTACATCGGTACTTCTGATGCACAGCCACTGTCCATCCGTACGAATGGCGTAGAAGCAATCGGCGTACAGGCTGACAGACAGGTGAAACTCTCTGCAGTTAATGCAGACAACACCACTTTAGAAGTGATTATGTTGAGCGCTGCCGGTATCGTAGCTAAAAGAACATTACCGCAGACCGCCTTCAACACCCTGTTCAACAACATCAAAACTACCGCTGATTCTGCAAACGCAGCATTCAACGTGACTGAAAATGTGGCAACTGGTGAAGTTACTGTAAATGCACCGATCCTGGCGCCATCTACTACTGCTACCTACGGTTTCCTGAAAAAATCTGATTGGGATAAATTGCAGGCTCTGTCCAGCGGCAGCAATATGACCATCGCTGACTTTATCACTACTGTGGCTGCTGCTGAAGTAAATAGAGGTGGCCGTATCACTTATGATGCAGCGACTGCCAGCTATAAACTGGAACTCGTTGCTGCCGGCGCTGCACAAGCAGGTATCGTAACCACTGGTGCACAAACTTTTGGTGGTGATAAGACCTTCAACGGTGCAACTACCGTAGCTAATACTCTGGATGTAAGCGGAGCTGCTACACTGGGTAATAACCTGTCTGTAGCTGGTACTTCCACACTGACTGGTGCTACCACAGTAGGCGGTACACTCGGTGTAACCGGTGCTACCAACTTAGGTAACAACCTTACTGTAACTGGTGGAACTACCCTGAACACACTGGCGGTAACCAACGGAACAACCCTCAATGGTACTTTAAACCTGACTACAGTTGCAAACGCGGCCACTGCCACATCTTATGATGTGTTGGTACGTGAAGGTAGCACAGTGACCAAAAGACCTTTTGATCTCGACGCTATCGCAAAAGCAATCCGTACAATCAATGCAGGTACCGGTGCAACTGATAACGTGAACGTGAATTTCAAAACTGATAGCGTAGGTACAAACTTCGATATTCAGGCAACTGCAAACGATGTATCATTCAATCTGCCTAACGCAAGCGCAGTAGACGCTTCTCATACTGCTGCTCAACGAGGTGTGGTGTCAACTGGTAACCAGAGCTTCGCGGGTAACAAAAGCTTCGCTGCCGGCGTAGCCGTAGGTACCAACGCTCCGGCCAATTCAACACTGCAGGTGAATGGTTCGGTGCAGATGAGAATCTACAGAACAACTGCATCTTATACAATCAACGATACCGATAACACAGTACTGGCTGACGCAACAAGTGGTTCTCTGACCATCACACTGCCTGCGCCTTCTGTTGCTATCGCTGGTCGTATCTATACTATCAAGAAGATCGTACAGGAGATATCAACAACTCCGTAAAGATCCAGCCAGCTGCAGGTACCATCGAAGGTGGTGCTGATTATATGATCTACAACGACTGGACTTTCGTTACAGTACAGACTGATGGTGTTAACTGGTACATCATCAGGAAATAATAAGAATCTTATTTAACAGGAGTAGCCTCGTGCTGCTCCTGTTACTCATTATTACGCTGTATTTCCAGTAACCTACCTATAAAGACCTATGAAAATATTGAATTGTCGCGGCGGAATCCTGAGCTTATGTGCATTTTTATTGCCTGTACTTGCACATGCGCAACAGTTAAAACTGGGATCCGCTCCTACAGTGATCGAGAAATCTGCATTGTTAGACCTGAACAGTGATAAACAGGGCTTGTTATTACCCCGTGTAAGTGATTACAGCGTTGCCCCATTGAACGCTGCTCCAGATGGTATGATCATTTACTATGTTCCTGATAAGATGCTCTATATCAGGAAAAATGGTATCTGGAGAAAACTGATCGACGAAACCACAACTACCACTGGTATTACATCCGTAAATGGACAAACTGGTCCTGCTGTTACCTTAACCACCAACAATATTACTGAGTCTGTCAACCTGTATTACACCGATGCAAGAGCAAGGGCTGCATTCAGCGCCGGCACGGGTATCGGTATCGCCGCAGGTGGCGTGATCTCCGCTTTAAATACAACCGCACTCTGGAATGCTTCTCAGCTACAGGGACGAAACATTTCTACTACTGCTCCTGCTAATAACTATGTCCTGACATGGGACAATGCCACCAGCACATGGATGCCTAAAGCGCCTGCAGTTGGTGGATCTGGTACTGTGACTTCCGTAGGCTTATCACTGCCTTCTATCTTCACAGTAACGAATAGCCCGGTCACTACCTCGGGTACCTTAACAGCGACATTTAATAACCAGAACCAAAGACTGTTTTTTGCTTCTCCGGTATGGTCAAATGGTGCACCGTCTTTCAGAGCACTGGACGCAAATGATATTCCTAATATAGATGCAGGTAAGATCACCAGCGGTGTATTACCTGTCGCACAAGGTGGTACCGGTATCAACTACCTCGGTTCTGCAAAAGATGTGATGAGAGTAAAGGCAGATGGAAGTGGTATTGAATGGTCGAATGATTATGTAGCACTGACTTCTACACCTAACTTCAATGGAGATGTGACTGCTACCGGTAACTTCTATTCTGTAAATACTTCCCTCGTGAATGTGGGTACCGCCGGCACCTATACGAAAGTAACTACTGATGCAAAAGGTAGGGTAACTAATGGTACCACATTGCAGGATAGCGATATTCCCGGTCTTGATGCCAGTAAGATCATCAATGGCGTATTTCCTATCGCAAGGGGTGGTCTGGGATTGAATTATTTCGGTTCTGCCGGACAATCTATCCGCGTGAACAGTGGTGGTAACGGCTTCGAATATTATACTCCTTCCGCTTCTTCTACTACCATCACTTTAACGGGTGATGCAACAGGTAGCGGTACAACCAGTATCCCGGTTACACTCGCCAACAGTGGTGTAACCGCCGGTACTTATACAAAAGTAACCGTTGATGCAAAAGGTCGCGTTACTACTGGTGCCGCCCTTGCCGCCGGTGATATTCCTGCGGGTTCAGCGAATTATATCCAGAACATCAGTTCCGGCACACAAACCGCTAACTATGCGATCAGTGGTAATGGTAGCCTGGGTGGAAACTTCACCCTGTCATCTATGACAGCAGGCTCCGTATTGTTTGCAGGTACGGGTGGTCTCGTCTCTCAGAAGAACGCCAACTTCTTCTGGGATAATAGTAACAACCGTCTCGGCGTAGGTGTCAATGCACCCGGTAATACACTGGATGTAGGGGGTACCGTAGCTGGTACCGGTGTTTCCGGTCTGCGTCTGAGAGCTTTAAATAGTGCTACCGTTCAACCTTATAACAGTAAGGTATTATCGATCAATAACAACGGCGATGTGATCGTGACACAGAATGCTGCCGCAAGTAACTGGTTGATCACCGGTAATAGTGGGGTAGATGCAAATAACCAGTTCCTCGGTACAACTGATGATAATAAAATGGTGATCAGATCCAACAATACACCATTGCTGGAATTTGGCCGCAGACAAACATTAGGATTGACAGAAGGCTATACAGACTATACGGATAACGATGAGATGGTGACCCACCTGCGTTCTGCATTGCAATTCGCAGTACCTGCATCCGTGAATTTTTATAAGCCTAAGATGTGGACAAATACAGATGGTAATTTCCGTATGAAAGGTTGCTCCGCCGGTACCGACTATTTTGAGTTTGGTGCTACTGGTACCAACAACGCTGGTGGTTTCGAATTTATCATTGGTGATGATGGTGATGAACCGATCGTTTTCAAAAGCTATAATTATACAGGACCAACGTTCACCGAAATCATGAGAATGCAGAACCTGAACGTGGGGATCGGCCTTGGTGGTGCCACACCTGCAAAGCGTTTACACGTCAATGCAAACAATGATGCGATTCGTATCACTAACCTTTCCTCAGGTACTGGTGCTGCATTGGTAGTGGCGAGCAATGGAGATGTGACAAAAGCGACGTCTATTGATAACACGCCAATAGGCGATAACACGGCTGCCAGTGGCACATTTACGACGCTTTCTGTTGGAACAGCTGCTTTAAACCTGAGTAACAACAACAATAACAACATTAACATCGGCAATAACTCCTTTTACAGAATTACTGGTCCGAATAACAACTTTACAATAACCAGTATAGCGGGAGGCTCTGATGGTCGTATGATTACCTTGTACAACGCGACCGGTCAGAATATGACAATCTCTAACGAAAATACCGGAGGAGGAATTACTGCAGCTAACAGGATATTGACTAACAGCACCAATATCACTACCACCGGTCAGGGTTCCGTTACACTGATCTATTCCGGTAGTGACAACAGATGGATTGTTACAGCCTTTGTTCCATAACAATTAAAACCACAGGAAGCGATACTAAAGCATAATACCTGCATGAAGAGATATTTACTCATATTATGTTTGCTGGTTCTCTCAATAAATACCATACACGCCCAGCAGGCTGCCTATATTCCTGCTGATGGTAAAGTATGGAGCTTTGGGAATGTTGCCTTCTTTGGCGATGTGACCAATGATGGAACGCTGGGCTCAAGCCCGGCCTCTGTGCTTTACTTCCTTGGAAAACAATGGACAAATGGTAATACCGCTTTATTGTCAGATGAAAGTACTTCCGGTAAAGACGGTACAGGTGGCACCTTCCGTTTTGCCGGTAATAAAGGGCAGCAGATCATTGCCGGTGGATATAACGTAGCCGCTAAAGCAGGTCCCGGCTTCCCCAATCTGGAAGTCAGTAATGCAAATGGTATCATCCTCGCAGATCTGAATGATCTGCAGGTAAGAAATACTTTACAGCTTACCAACGGTCACGTATACTTGAACGGATGGAACTTACAGGTAGGTGTGAATAACCCGGGTAAGATCACCGGTTATAGTGATCAACGTTTTATTGTCACCGGACCGGAAACAGGCGGTGGATTTCTGTATCGTGCAAAATTGAGCAGTGCCGCCGGACAGGTAGTATTTCCCGTAGGGACAAATGCCACTAACTATGCACCGGCCGGTGTGAGATATGAAGGAAGTCCGGAAGATTTTAAAGCACGCGTATTTGACAGCGTATTCACGCAGGCTATCTCCGGCAGAACAGTATATGACAGTGTGGTCTTCAAAACATGGAATCTGGGACAGGAGGGGAATGGTACCGGATTGACAGCCGTCGCTTTACAACATATGGATGCTGATGAAGCGCCTGAATATCGTGTGAACCGTTCCAGCAGTTATATCAGTACTTTTCAGGAACGTAACTGGGAACTCCGTAAATCAGTAAATGATAATATGACCGCCGGCACACTGACTACACAACCAATGCGTCAGTCTGCTACCATGCACTCACGTGGCATGGAAGGCATCGGAAACAATACTTATTTCGCCAAACTGGCATCTTTATCTTATAGTTATCTCCCGGCTGATTTCATACACTTTAACGCGTATCGTATCAGCTATTCACTGGTGGATATCGTATGGGCAACTACCCGCGAAACCAACAATGCTGTATTTGAGATCGAGCGTATGCTGGATAATGAAACGGTATTTAAGAAAATTGCTACCGTGGCCACCAAAGCGCCAAACGGTTACAGCACAACCCGCCTCGATTACTATTATCAGGATACAAATGATTACGACGGCTGGAGCTACTACCGTATAAAGGCAGTATCCGCTACCGGAAAATATGTGTACACAGATGTGAGAGAAGTCGGACCATTAATCCAGGCCACTGTATTCCCGAACCCGAACTATGGTCAGTTTAAGGTAACGGTGAGAGGCATTAAGACGCCGCTGATCGTACAGATATTCGATACATGGGGTCAATTGATCCGCAAACAGGAAATGGTTGGTCAGAGTGAGTTGAATATCAAAGACATGCCTACAGGTACCTACTTCCTGGTATTGACGCATAAAGAAAGCGGAAAACAAGCCTATGTCTGCAAAGTTGTCGTAATAGACCATTGATGCTGATGATATTGCATTTTTCCTTTAACTTTACACCGTCTATTACTTCATACAGCATTTAATAAAAGGGGTTTTGAAAAAGATTATTATCACGATCGATGGTTATTCTTCATGTGGAAAGAGTACGCTGGCAAAACAACTGGCAGCGCAACTGGATTATGTCTACATTGACAGCGGAGCCATGTACCGTGCTATCACCCTTTATTTTATTCAGAACCGGGTGGATTGGACAAATCATGATGCTGTAAAAGAAGCTTTGCGTGATATCCACCTTGAATTTGAATTCAACCCGATCTCTCAGGCATCTGAAATTACCCTCAACGGGGAAAATGTAGAGCACATGATCCGGGAAATGCTTGTAGCGGAGAAAGTGAGCGAAGTAGCCGCCGTAAAAGAAGTGCGCGAATTCGCAGTGGCCCAGCAACAAAAAATGGGCGTTAAAAAAGGGATCGTAATGGACGGAAGGGATATCGGTACAACGGTATTTCCGGACGCAGAACTGAAAATATTCATGACCGCTGATGCAGCTATCCGCGTAGAACGCCGCTTCAAAGAGCTCTATGCCAAAAATAAAAACATCAGCATCCATGAGGTAAAGGAAAACCTTGAACTCAGGGATTATATCGATACCAACCGCGAGATCAGCCCCCTCAGAAAAGCGGAAGATGCTATCATTCTGGACAATAGCCAGCTAAGTCAGGATGAACAGCTGAAACTGGTAATTCAGTGGGTAGAAGATGCTACTTTGGTGCAATCCTGAAATTATTTTTTAGTTTTAAGAAATCCTTTTTAAATTTGTTGTGTTCCCGGTCATATACCGGGGAGAAACCCTTTCGGTAATTTTCCACATCCTCTCGAATTTCCTGCAATTTTATTGTATCGTGTTGACCGGTTCATATCAGTGTGCCGTTTACAATATATTATACCCAACGTGGTCAAGAGAAGTCGTATAAGGTCTCAACAGATCTTAGTATAACTATATCCACAGACCTGTTGCTATTAACCGTTACTAAACTATTTTATATATATATCGTGGCTTTGTGGGCTGATATCTATTAAACTTAATGTGGTGCAGGGCAGGGATGCCTGCCTTTGCTCCATATTTTCAGTAGGTGTATTCGGTTAATAGGAAGAAGGGGCGAATTCTTTCGCCCTTTCGCTTTTTTAATTAACTTGTGGTATTACCCGGCTGATGCATGTTTAAAGGCTATTTCTATCTACTTTTCTTGCTATTGTTGGTAAAAGGGAATGATATTCAGGCACAGGATTCAGTGCTTGTATTCCGTACGCTCGATTCTGCCCGACGGCTTCCCGGTGATACCGGTAAAGTGAACTGGCTGATTGATAAAGGCAGATCGCTGGGACGGTACTTTGACAAACGTGGGACAGAAAACCCCTTTTTTCAGGAAGCAATTACTCTTTCGCTGCGCATGAAATATGCGCGTGGCGCCTTCAATGCATACAACGAAACCGGCATCTCCAAAAGAAATAAATCGGAATATCTCCTTGCCGCCGATTATCATCAGAAAGCTGTTAAATACGCTGAAGAAGCAAGAAATGACCTTTGGCTTTGTATCGCCCTGAACAATACCGGCGTCGATTACCGCCGTATGGACGATCAGCTGGAAAAGGCATTCGATTACCATTTCAGAGCCCTCCAGCTGGCCGAAAAAATTAATGACATCCGTAATATCTGCATCGCCATCAATAGTATCGGGAACATTCATCTCTCCACCGAAAAATATGCGGAAGCAATCAACCATTTTGAAAAAGCCCTCGAACTGGAAAAACAAAGCAAGAATAATCTGGGCGTTGCCATCAACCTCGGCAATATCGGTTATGCTTATCAGGGATTGAAAAAACTGGACCTCGCTATTGAATACTATAAAAAATCACTGGCTGTTAACCAGCAACTGGATAATAGTGTCGGACTCGCTATCTGTTATAACTCTCTCGGATCTGTATATCAGGAGAAAAAAGACTACGCCCGTGCACTCGAATACCTGAATAAAGCATTGGAAGTAAATGGAAATGTAGATGATAAGGTGCATGTCGCAGAAAGTTACCTGAACATTGGGAAGTTATGGAGCCTGCAGGGTAAACATGAAGAAGCCCGGAAATACTTTATGCAATCTATTAACCTGAGTCTTATCTGGCGTTTCAAATACCTGTTGATGGAAGCTTATAAGGCAATGGCCGGCGACTTCAAAGCATCGGGTGATTTCAAACGTTCCATGGAAGCATTGGATAAGTCGCTCGTATATAAGGATAGCCTGATCAATGAAAAGTCTTCGCTGGCATGGGCACAGACACAGGCCATCTATGAGGTGGACCGTAAGGATAATCAGATTAAGCTGCTGGAGCATGATAAACAGATGAGTGAACTGCGCACCCGTCGGAATGTAGTCTATACCCTGTCAATGGCAGGATTTGTACTGATGCTCGGCGTAGGTGGATTCTTCTATATCCGGCACAGAAATCTTGAAACCAAGAAACAGACCCTGCAGCTGGAACTGCGTTCCCTGCGTGCACAGATGAATCCTCACTTTATCTTCAATTCACTGAGTTCCATTCACAGGTTTATCTGGAGCAATAATCAGGAAGAAGCGTCAGACTACCTGACGAAATTTTCCCGCTTAATGAGAATGATACTTGATAATACGCAGTACACATTCATATCTTTGAATAAGGAACTGGAATCATTACGCCTGTACCTTGATCTGGAAAAGTTGCGTTGTAACGATGTGTTTGAGTACCAGATCTCCGTCGCCGATGACATTAATGAAGAAGAAGTAATGATTCCGCCGATGATCATTCAACCATATGTAGAGAATGCAATCTGGCATGGTCTGGTGCATAAATCCGGCCGGGGCATGTTGGATATAGAAGTCACACTGAAAGGAAAAACCCTGACCTGTACGGTAACAGATAATGGTATAGGACGGAAAAAGGCAATAGAAATAAAGGAAAAAAAAGGACAAACCCATCGCTCAATGGGTATGAAGGTAACAGAAGGCCGTATAGACCTCATCAGGAAGATCAACAATACCAAAGAAGCAGATGTGACGATTATAGACCTGGAAGATGAGACTGGTAAAGCATCAGGTACAAAGGTGACACTCATCTTACCGGTGGAATTTATATTTTAAAAAACCTACACAGACAGCATGAGCGAAATTAAAGCAATCATCGTTGATGATGAGCAACACTGTATAGATGCTCTTCAGACTATGCTTCAGAAGAAATGTCCGGAAGTGACTGTACTGGGAGGCGTAAATAGTGTAAAAGAAGCAAAGGAACTGATAACGGAATTACAACCGGACGTGGTGTTCCTCGATGTGGAAATGCCACATCAGAATGGCTTTGAGTTGCTGAAAATGTTCGATAAGATCACTTTTGATGTAATATTCACTACTGCCTATGAACAGTATGCCCTGAAAGCAATTAAATTCAATGCCCTTGATTACCTGCTGAAGCCTTTCAGTGTGAAAGAGTTACAGGACGCGATCCAGAAATGCATCGTTCGTCGCAACAGCAATGCGAATAATGGTCAACTGGAAACAACCACTTCTCCTCTGGAAGTATTCCTGCAGAATATGAAAACGCTGCATCAGACACACAAGAAAATAGCGCTCCCAACCATTAATGGATTGGTTTTTATGCCGGTACAGAATATAGTACGCTGCGAATCAACTGGTAACTATACCCGTATCTTTTTCACAGATAAAAAGAACCTTATGGTATCCAGACCGTTAAAGGAATTTGAGGAGCTATTGACCGACGTAGATTTTTTCCGCGTACATAATTCACACCTGATTAATCTGCAACAGATGCAATCTTATATACAAGGTGAAGGCGGGTTTGCACTGATGAGTGACGGGACGCAGGTAGAAATTTCACGAAGAAGGAAGGCTGATTTTCTAAAAAAGGCGATGCAGTTCTAACCAGATTTAATCTGTTTTACGCCACTTACAGGAAATAGACCACCGGATAATAATTCTCTGTTGCGGGCATACGTCTGAAAATATACTTTTGACTCAGGTTTAAACTTATTACGATATAAAATTTTTTTTCTCTGCATTACTAGCATTGATTAGCCCCAAAGAAAAAAGACACCGCCTGGTGTCTTTTTTGCTTTTATAATGTTTTGTGGGATGCTGTATTTATTCAAATGTAGCCGCCACTTCTTCCATTTTGTCTTCCAGATTATAAAAAGATAAGAGTCTTCTGATAACAGCTTCAACCATAGCATCAGGGCAGGAGGCGCCACTCGTCAGCATAATGGTTACCTGCTCTTTCGCCGGCAGAAAAGCCTGACTGTGCAGTTCCTGTTTGTGATGGAAGTCCCAGTGATGTACTTCTTCGGCGCTGACCAGTTTCTCTTCAGAAGAAATAAAGTATGTAGGCAATTTTACTTCGCAGAGTTCTACCAGATGAGAAGTATTGGAACTATTATAACCGCCCACAACAATAGCCAGATCCGCAGATTCTTCCAGCAGACCGGTAACGGCGCTCTGGTTATCATTGGTGGCATAACAGAGGGTATCGCGGGTATCAGCAAAGCGTTCATTGACATTGGAAGCATCAAGGCTGTATCTGTCCATGATCACATTTTTGATATAGTCAGCGATCGCCTGCGTTTCTGTGGCCAGCATAGTAGTCTGATTGACAACACCTACACGCTGCAGATCGTTGATCACATCAAAACCCTGGGAGTATTGTCCTTTAAAGAGGGCATAAAACTCTTCAGGGCTTTTCTCTCCTGTGATAAAGGTGGCCAGTAACTGCGCCTCTTTTATATCCTTTACAACTACCGTAGGTGTATTGCTGCGGCTATGAGAGAAGGTCGCACGGGTTTCCTCATGACCGGGTTTCCCATGAACAATCACACTATAAGACTGTTTTCCGATCTGTTCTGCCTTATTCCACACTCTTTCCACAAAAGGGCAGGTGGTATTGTATTGCAGGGGAGCGATACCTAATGAACGCAGTTTCTCCTCTATTTCCAGTGTCGTACCGAAGGCCGGGATGATCACGATATCTTCAGGCGTCAGGGATTCCCATGGCACCAGCTGTTTGCCGGCTGTGTCCATGATGAATTGCACCCCTTTTTCCAGCAGATCGTTATTAACATGAGGATTGTGGATCATTTCACTAAGCAGGAAGATCCTTTTGTCAGGATTGGCTTCTACTGTCTTAAAAGCAATCTCGATGGCATTTTCCACTCCGTAGCAGAAACCGAAGTGACGGGCCAGTAATATCTTCAACGGACCGAAATCCAGTACGGTTGGCGTAAAATCCTTTTTCATGCGATCCTGCTGTTTACGACGGTTTTTGATCGCCGTGATCAGCGGACTGCGATATATAATAGGAACGTTAAATGTTTTCATCTGGCGGCAAAGTTACATATTTTGAATGGCTGACAGGCAGGGCCAGCTATTCCTGACTCATTTTCTTTAACCAGGCTCTTTCTTCAGGACTGAGGCTTTCAATGCCGTTGTCATTGATTTTGTCGAGGAGCTGGTCCAGCCGGAGTTGTTTGTTTTCTTCCATACCAGGCTTTACCAATTTGAGCGGTGATTTCTTAGGTTTGAAAGAGCGGCGTCTGGCAGTCGCGGTACGCGCCGGCCGGTTAAAGAGCCAGATTAATGGCTGTCCCAGGTCAGTGCCGTTATTGAGAAACTGTATATAAATAAAGCCAAACAGGGCGCCACCCATATGTGCGGTAATGCCACCTATATTTCCCTGCGTCAGGGATACGAGATCTAATATGATCACGATGATAGCCAGCCATTTTAACCGGATGGTACCAATCAGTAACAAACCGATCTCATAGTTAGGCAGTTTGGTGGCACAGGCGATCAGGATGGCCATAACAGAAGCCGAAGCCCCGATCATGGGTACGTTGGCGCCACCGAATATCAGGTTGTAGACCAGTAGATAGGCTACACCACCTGCGATACCTCCCAGCAGGTAAAGTGGCAGTACACGCTGGTTGCCCAGAAAAGATCTGAAGATATTCCCGAACCAGTAAAGGTTCAGCATATTAAATAGAATATGCAGGAATTCGAAATGTGTAAACATGTAAGTGATCAATCCCCATGGCTTTCTCAGGAAAGCGAATACATTTGAATGTATGGATAGATTGTCAGCAATAAAAAGGGAAATGAAACCGGTCGATGGAGCTATTTTGCCGATCAGGTACACAATTCCCACGACGAGGAAAACAATAACATTCCAGAAAAGAAGAAGATTAATTGTGTTTCCCTGTCTAAGCCAGTAGCGAATATCAGCGCTAAATGAGGTCCCGTTCATACTTGAAAATTAGTACAAAATCTGCAATCGTATATCGATTTAACAGTACATTTTTTTTCCCGGAATGGCGCTAAGGAGGCACTGGGATGGAAGAGGCTGGAAGTGTGTTAAACATGTGAAAAGTCATGATTTTTTTATGAATATTAATTATCTTTGCCGTCCAACTTAAACTTCCGGGCCCTAAAAATCCGGAGGGAATTAACAAAAGGAGGAACCAAATTTTGGCAGAAAACAACATTTCTAACGAACAAAACGCTGAACAACAGGCACCTGCAGCAGCAGCTCAGGAAACAGCGACAACAAATGCGCCAGTTGTGGCTACTGCTCACGATGATTTCGATTGGAGCGTAGACAAACGTAATGTATCTTCTTATAACAAAGAAGAGAAAGCGAAGTACGATGAGACGTACGACAACACTTTCAAAGTGATCGAAGAAAACGGCCTGCTCACTGGTACTGTAGTTGGTTTAACCAAAACAGACGTAGTGATCAACATCGGTTTCAAATCTGACGGTCTGATTTCACTGAACGAATTCCGTGATCTGCAGGGTCTGAAAGTAGGAGACGAAGTTGAAGTACTGGTTGTTGAAAAAGAAGACCGTGATGGTAACCTGCACCTGAGCCGTAAACAAGCTCGTCAACAGCGTGCATGGGAAAAAATCGTGGAAGTTTACAAAACCGGCGAAGTGGTTACTGGTACTGTTACCAGCAAAACCAAAGGCGGCTTGATCGTAGACGTTTATGGTATGGAAACATTCCTGCCAGGTTCTCAGATCGATGTTAAGCCTGTTACAGACTACGACCAGTTTGTAAGCAAAACAATGGAATTCAAAGTGGTTAAGGTTAACGAAGCCATCAGAAATGCCGTTGTTTCTCACAAAGCGCTTATCGAAAGCGATATCGAACAGCAGAGAGTGGATATTATCTCCAAACTGGAAAAAGGCCAGGTATTGGAAGGTACTATCAAAAATATCACCGATTTCGGCGCATTCATCGACCTTGGTGGTCTGGATGGTCTGCTGTACATCACCGACATCAGCTGGGGCCGTATCTCTCATCCAAGCGAAGTACTCCAGATGGATCAGAAGATCAATGTGGTTGTACTGGACTTCGACGACGAGAAAAAACGTATCAGCCTTGGTTACAAACAACTCACTCCGCACCCATGGGATACCCTGCCTGCACACATCACTGAAGGTGCGCGCGTAAAAGGTAAGGTAGTGAACATCGAAGATTACGGTGCATTCCTGGAAATTCTGCCTGGCGTAGAAGGTCTGGTACACGTATCTGAGATCTCCTGGGCTTCTACTCCTATCAATGCTAAAGAATTCTTCAAATTAGGCGAAGAATACGAAGCAGTGGTAGTGACACTGAGCAAAGAAGAGCGTAAGATGAGCCTGTCTATCAAGCAACTGACAGAAGATCCTTGGGCTACTATCGAAACTAAATTCCCTCTGGACAGCCGTCACAAAGGTATCGTGAAGAACATCACTCCTTATGGCGTATTCGTTGAGCTGGAAACTGGTATCGGTGGTATGATCCATATCTCTGACCTGAGCTGGATCAAACGCTTCAACCACCCAAGTGAGTACACTAAAGTGGGTAGCGAGATCGAGGTAGTTATTCTGGGTATCGATAAAGATAACCGTAAACTGAGCCTGGGTCACAAACAGATCGAAGAAGATCCTTGGAACACTTTCGAAACTATCTTCCCGATTGGATCCGTTCATGAAGGTACCGTAGTGAAGAAAGACGAAAAAGGTGCTACAGTTCAGCTGCAGTACGGTCTGGAAGCATACGCTCCTGCACGTCACCTGCGCACTGAAGATGAGAAACCAATCAACGTTGAAGATGTGAAAGAATTCATGATCATTGAATTCGATCGTAGCGAAAAACGTATCCTGGTATCTCATACAAGAGTGTGGGAACAAGCGAAAAATGAGGAGAAAGAAGCAGTTGCCAAAGAAAGAAAAGCAGAAGCTGACAAAACTCGTAAAGCTGTGAAAACTATCCAGAACAAGGTAGAAAAAGCTACCCTGGGCGATCTGGGAGCTCTGGCTGAACTGAGAGAGAAGCTGAAGCAGAACGAAGGCGACGAGAAAAAAGGTGAATAAGCTTTTTTAGGTTGTTGAAATACATGAAGGGTGTTCCGAAAGGAGCACCCTTCTTTTTTTTGTTGATGGTTGAGCTGTTTGATTGTCAGAGGCTGGTCTGACTATAGTCTGACTATACTTAACCTACGATAATGCTACGTTTTTAACGTAGCATTATCGTAGGTTAAGTATACTATAAGCCTTATTGAATGTTGAATTGAGGGGAAGGAGTGTGAGAGAAGTATGGCAAATGTATTGTTTTATGCAGCAGCCCCTCAGCAGTAGTATAAAATAAAATCCCGGTAGCGTACAGCTTACCGGGACTTTATTTTATAACATATTAAGCATAATTGATGAGTCTGAAATGATCAGACCTCAATGCTTTATTTATAATTGTTTCAATATCTCATCATTGAAATCCAACAGGGAGTTCAGCTGTATATCCGCCAGTGCATAACGCTTATTCTGACGGTTATGTGCTTCAGGCACCACTACCGTTTTCATGCGGGCAGCCTTGGCAGCTGTCATACCTGTTACAGAATCTTCAAATGCCACACATTCCAGTGGGGTACTCCCCAGCTTTTTAGCACAGGTGAGGTATACTGCCGGGTGCGGTTTGCCATGTGATTCAAACTCCGCCGAGGAAATCGCCTGAAAACGATCCCTGATACCCATATGGTCAACCGCTGATTCGATCAGACGCAGGGGAGAAGAAGAAGCCAGCCCTATTTTGAAGTTCTTTTTGGTGAAATAGTCAAGGATATATTCCAATCCCTCCATAGCTTCACCTTCAGCGAGTATTTTTGCAATCACCGCATCAATGATCTCGTTAGTTACCTGATCATTGTTTTTACCCTCCCATTTGAAATAGTTATGCCAGTAATCCACCACTTCAGCCGTACGAAGGCCGGTAGTGTGGCTGGCCAGTTCCATGGTCAGGTCAACGCCTACAGTCGCGAAAACCTCTCTCATCGCTCTGCCCCAAAGTGGCTCGGAGTCAATCAGCAACCCATCCATGTCAAAAATCACCGTGTTTATCATGTGCTTTTCATTTGTTCTGCGCCGCAAAGATACAACAGCCGGAGCGATTATACTAAGAGGCCGCCATTTGAACCGCTGTAATTGAGCATTAAGCAGGAAGATTGGCCGACTTAATTAAAGTAGCCTGCGTTGCCGTTTTCAGATTCCTGATGCGTAATTGGCGCGAAGCAGATAAATAATAGTTATCCGCTATAATCAGCGGTTATGACTCCTATCACAGCGAAGGGACCGCTATCCTATACACAGCGTACCATACAGGCTTTTTTAGTGTGTAAGAGATAGCGGAAGTAAGGTCCGAACCTCCTATGTGAAGGGCCCAAAATACTTTTGGAATTCTCACCTATATTTCTAACTTTGTAATAGTCTACTAAAGTAATGGGGAATATAGGAGACGCTCGTGGAGGCTTAGATGTATAAGGAGAATGATCAATCAAAAGAATCAAACAAAATATACAAAGCCTCCGTCATATTACACGGAGGCTTTTTACTTTATATCTGATAAGGAACAATAACATTTTAATCTCTGATAATTTACCACCAAGAAAATATTACTTATGCAAAGCTTCAGAACAGAACTGGAAAATCCTGTCGTTGAGAGAGATATTATAGAGCTGGAGAAGAAGATCCGTTTATTCCGCGAAGGACAGATCCCTGAGGAAAAGTTTCGTAGCCTGCGTCTGGCGAGGGGTATTTATGGCCAGCGTCAGCCTGGTGTACAGATGATCCGTATCAAATTACCTTATGGTAAAATGACCCTGGAACAATGGAAACGTATCTCTGATGTGTCTGACGAATATTCAACCGGTAATCTCCACCTAACTACCCGTCAGGACGTTCAGATCCACTTCGTTAGTCTGGACAGAACACCGGAATTATGGAGCAAACTCGATCTTGATGATATCACTATCCGTGAGGCATGTGGTAACACCGTTCGTAATATTACCGCTTCTGACAGAGCGGGTATCGATCCGCAGGAGCCATTTGATGTGACGCCATACGCGGATGCTACCTTCCGTTATTTCCTGCGTAATCCTATCTGTCAGGACATGGGGCGTAAGATAAAAATGTCATTTTCCAGCAGCGATGCAGATACTGCGTGGTCATTCATGCACGACATGGGAGCGATTCCAAAAGTACGTATCGTAAATGGTGAGGAGGTCCGCGGCTTCAAAGTGCTGGTAGGTGGTGGTCTTGGTGCACAGCCTTATCTCGCACATGTAGCACACGAATTTCTGGAAGCTGATCAGCTGATCCCATATATTGAATCCGTACTGCGCGTATTTGACCGTCATGGTGAAAGAGCCAGCCGTCATAAAGCACGTATGAAGTTTCTGGTCCAGAAACTGGGATTTGAAGAGTTTTCCAGACTGGTAGCGGAAGAACGTATTGCTAACAAGGTGCAATCTTATCCTATTGATGCAGCAGCATGGCCTGAAACGGAATTACCTGCAGCAGATGCAATTTTACCTGCTTATACCGTAAAGGATGCGAAGAAATATGAAGCATGGAAAGCGACCAACGCCTTCCGTCAGCGTCAGGCTGATTACTATGCTGCTTATGTACGTGTACCATTGGGTAATATCAGCTCAGTGATCTCCCGTCAACTGGTAGAAGCACTCAGACCAGTCGTTGCCAATGATGTAAGGGTAACTGCGAATCAGGGTTTATTACTCAAATATATCCAGCCGGCACACCTGCCTTACGTATTCAGCGTACTGGAAACAGCCGGTTTCGCAGAACCCGGCTTCGACAGCATCGCAGATATTACAGCCTGCCCGGGTACAGATACCTGTAACCTCGCTATTTCCAGCAGCACTGGTATCTCTACAGCACTGGAACTGGTAATTGCAGAAGAATTCCCGGATCTGGTATATAATAAAGATATTAAGATCAAGATCAGTGGTTGTATGAACTCCTGCGGACAGCACGGTATCGCTTCCATTGGTTTCCATGGTTCTTCTCTGAAGAGCGGTGGTAAAGTACTGCCTGCCCTTCAGGTACTGCTGGGTGGTGGTATTGTAGGTGATGGTGTTGGCCGCGTAGCGGATAAAGTAATCAAAGTGCCCAGCAAACGTGGTCCGGATGTACTGCGTGCCCTGCTGAGAAATTACGAAGCCAATGCACAACAACACGAGAAATTCAATGAATACTACGACCGTCAGGGTGAAAAATACTTCTACGACCTCCTGAAACCATTGACCGATCTGGGTACTCTGGAAGATGAAGACTTCGTAGACTGGGGTCAGGGCGATAAGTTTGCAACCGCCATTGGTGTGGGCGAATGTGCCAGCGTAGTAATTGATCTGGTAGCGACCCTGCTGTTTGAAGGCGAGGAGAAACTGCAATCAGGTAAAATAGCACTGGATGAAAAACAGTATGCGGATGGTATCTATCATTCCTACTCTACATTCGTTCAGACGGCAAAGGCACTGTTACTGGGTGAAGGCGTAAGCTGCAATACCCAGACCGGTATCATCAATGACTTCGATAAACACTTTGTAGAAACAGGCAAATGGCCGCTGGATGGCAGCTTCAAAACGCTGGTATTGCAGATCAATCAGAACGAACCTTCTGAAAGCTTTGCAAAACAATACTATCAGCAGGCAGAAGACTTCTACAAGCAGGCACATGCCTTCAGAAATCAGACAGCAGCAGTTACTGCCCAGTAATCCACTGCGGTTATCAACTCTTAAATGTACACTATGCAGACTATTCATCCGAAATTGACACTGGTAGGCGCGGGGCCCGGCGATCCGGAGCTGATCACCGTAAAAGGTCTGAAAGCAATACAACAGGCCAGAGTGATACTCTATGATGCGCTTTCTAATAATGAATTGCTGGAACATGCTTCCTGCAATTGTCTGAAGCGTTTTGTAGGTAAACGTGCAGGTATGCATATGTACTCACAGGAGGAGATCAACCGCATGATCGTAAAATACGCACTGACTTATGGTAGTGTCGTACGTTTGAAAGGCGGAGACTCTTTTGTATTCGGTCGTGGTCAGGAAGAACTGACTTTTGCCCAGCAATTCAACATCGATACAGAAGTCATTCCAGGTGTCACCAGCGCGATCTCTGTTCCGGGCATTAACAAAATACCGGTTACCGCCCGTAACGTGAGTGAAGGATTCTGGGTCCTGACAGGTACCACACAGCGTGGGAGCTTATCCCGTGACCTGGCTTATGCTGTCCAGGCAGATACTACCGTGGTAGTACTCATGGGGATGGGCAAACTGGATGAGATCTCAGCAGCATATGTGGCACAGGGGAAAGGAAATGTACCCGCCGCCATCATTCAGAATGGTACCATGCCTGATCAGAAGATTGGCATTGGTAACGTAGCCGATCTGCAGGAAATTGCCCTGCGTGATAATCTGCGTAATCCGGCTATCATTGTGGTAGGAGAGGTGGTACGATTCCACGAAGCCTTCCAGACAGTACAGGAAAAGATCGCAGAACAACTGAAAATTGCAGTTTAAGTTTAATATATTACATATGACGGACTACAACTGCCGCCCGGCATTGTAGTCCGTCGTTGTGTAACCAGTAATCGGATCATTATGGAAGAAAATCATCTTTTCCCGGTATTTTTCAAGTTGAACCAGTTGCACGTGCTGGTAGTCGGAGGTGGAAACATTGGTCACGAAAAGGTAAATGCCCTGCTGGAGAACTGTCCATCGGCATATATCACCGTCGTGGCGATTGACTTTCAACCCGAATTGATCAGGTTAGTGAAGGATGCGCCTAACGTGGAACTGATCCGGAAGCCATTCTCCTGTGGAGATATGCTTGGAAAGGATCTGGCGATTGCTGCTACTGCTGACCGTGAACTGAACCAGTATGTCTGGGAGAAAGCCAAAAGCAGCCGGGTACTGATCAATGTGGCAGATACGCCGGAATTGTGTGACTTCTACTTAGGGTCCATTGTACAGAAAGGACAACTCAAAATAGCCATATCGACTAACGGTAAATCCCCGACCGTAGCAAAACGCCTCAAAGAAGTATTACAGGAAGTAATTCCCCCTTCTATCAATGATGTACTGGATAAATTACAGGTCATCCGTGACAGGATCAAAGGTGATTTTACAGAAAAAGTAAAACAGCTGAACCGGATTACGGACGTATTGGTAAGAAAAGACTAGACAGCCCCTTTATAGCTTTATTTATATGCTATTTAATTCTATATGTGTATTTACGACCATATCCCTCTGATGGTCGTTTATATCTGTTTTGTTTCAGTTAAAATAATACTGCCTTTCAAAGGGTTTCGGCTCCTTTTAAGCACTTATATATAATATTAGTAATAAAAATATATATGTGTTTTAGAGCAAATAGCTTTAAAATATCAATCATGATTCCTAATTTTATAACGAAATCATGATAGATGATTGTATTATTTCAAAATTTGAATCGGATAATAAACAGATTGTATTTTTTATAATATATCATCTCCGGCGGTATGAGGATAGCTTCAAGAAATAGATTTGGCAGACTTGTCATAAAAAGGGTTTGGTACAATAACACAGGAACTACGCTTAAACAACATATTTCCATCGCAAGATCAAATCAGACAGTAAAAGATTTAAAACCAGCCAATGGAATAGTACTATCCTATGATTTCCCGGCTAATAACAGCACCGGACGCTGAAAATTAGCCGTATACCGAAGAAGTCACAACTTTAAAAATCAATCAGCGGTCAAAGGCGGGGTGATTCCCTTAGTCCCCTGCCTTGAGCCGCGCCAATTAAAAATATTCCCGCTTCCCTGAAGTATATACCTTATGGCACGAGGCCCAAAAGGGGCCTCGCTAAGGTATTCTCCCGGGAAAGCAAAAGGTCTTTCCAGTTTTATCAACCAGATCAACCGGATCAATCAGATCAACCATATTTATCAACCAGAATCTATACCGCTTAATTGCGATTATGTCGATTGCCCCCTTTTCCAAGGGGTCAATATTTTTCTCCCCACCCTTATTAGAAGGAAAAACGGAGAAGATCTTAGTGAAGCAAGGTCCCTGGACAATTCTACAATTGCATGCCGGAATCCCGGGAAGGAGAAACAACTTCTCCTTTTCTTCGTTTTTCTTGTTATTGTTAGCCCTGACGTATATTTGGCGTTATGAGTCAACACACCGCTGAAGCAAATCTGCTGATTACCACTACTGAACAATTTGTCAAAAAAGAGCTGGCCGACGCCGAAGGCGGACATGACTGGTGGCATATTTACCGGGTCTGGAAACTGGCGCGTAAGATTGCTGCCGGGGAACAGGTGGATATGCTGGTGGTGGAACTCAGTGCTTTACTGCATGATATCGCCGATTCCAAATTCCATGGCGGAGATGAAAGTATTGGTCCCCGTAAAGCCAGAGCATTCCTCGAATCGGCAGGGGCGCCGGAAGCGACAATTCAACATGTGGTGGATATCATAGTGAATATCTCATTCAAAGGCGGGCATAATAGTGGTGCATTCTATTCTCCTGAACTGGGAGTGGTACAGGATGCGGACCGTCTGGATGCCATCGGGGCTATCGGTATCGCCAGAACTTTTAACTATGGTGGCTTTAAAAACCGGGCACTCTATGATCCTGCTATCCCGCCGGATCTGCACATGACCAAAGAACAGTATAAAAACAGTACTGCCCCTACTATCAATCACTTTTATGAGAAGCTGCTATTGCTGAAAGACAGGATGAATACGGCCACCGGTCGCCAGCTGGCGCAAGAAAGACATGCGTTTATGGAGACTTTTCTGGAGAAGTTCTATCAGGAATGGGAAGGGGAAAGCTGAGTAAATAATGGAAAAACAAGGGCGTCCATCAGATAATGGACGCCCTTGTTGTCTGGTGTAAAAAGTTTCAGACAATAGTATGTTTGAAAGCACTAACTATCTGATTCTTAATTTCAATTAAAGAAACAGCGCTCTCAGTTCTTCCGCATCCTGCGGCTTCATCTTACCACTCAGGATCAGCCTCAGCTGACGTCTGCGCATAGCGCCTTCATATAGTTGCTTTTCTTCTTCTGTATCCGGAATGATCTGCGGCACCGGTCTGGATTTACCATTAGGATCCAGAGCCACGAAAGTCATGAACGCTTCGTTGGATTTATAACGGTATTGCTGTACCGGATCTTCTCCCCACACACGCAGGTGCACTTCCATAGAAGTGGAAAAGGCCCTGCTTACTTTAGCCTCAATATGTACTACGTTGCCCAGCTTAATAGGCGTTTCGAAAGAAATGTTATCTACAGAGGCAGTTACAACGGGAGCACTACAATGTTTCATGGTGGCAAGGGCACCCGCTATGTCCATCCAGTACATAAGGCGGCCCCCCATCAGGTTACCGAAAGTGTTGGTGTCATTTGGCAGTACCAGTTCCGTCATCTGGATCACCGAGTCCTGCGCACGCTTGGGCGTTAATGTCATATGCTGATTTATTACGGGCGCAAATTAGCAAGAAGTTTGCTGACGGACGCAATAAATGCCTGCAGCTTACAAGGATTTCCTCAAGGATAAATTTATAAGGCTAAAAAAACGTTATAACCATCTTGTGCTTAAGTTGTTATATGTATGACGATGACTAAATGTGAAAAAGCTGTTTGGGAGCACTTTAAATTTGTCTTAACTTTGCATGACCTTCGGAAGTTATTTTTACTTGACTGGTTACATCAAAAGTCGTCCGGCACTTCTCTTTAGGTCAAGTATATTCTACAGAATTTTTAGATCTTATGGCAAAATATATCTTCGTTACGGGAGGTGTGACTTCCTCGTTGGGTAAAGGAATCATAGCTGCCTCGCTGGCAAAATTATTGCAGGCTCGTGGCTTTAGAGTGACAATTCAGAAATTTGATCCATATATCAATGTGGATCCGGGCACATTAAACCCTTACGAGCACGGTGAGTGTTTCGTAACTGAAGATGGCGCTGAAACTGACCTGGACCTTGGTCACTATGAGCGTTTCCTGAATACGCCTACATCACAGTCTAATAACGTGACTACTGGTCGTATCTATCAGACTGTTATCAATAAAGAACGTGAAGGCGCCTACCTGGGTAAAACCGTACAGGTGGTACCGCACATCACTGACGAAATCAAACGTCGTATCCTCCTGCTGGGTAAAGATGGTAAACATGATATCGTGATTACCGAGCTGGGTGGTACCGTAGGGGATATCGAATCCCTGCCTTACATTGAGGCGGTTCGTCAGTTACAGTGGGAACTGGACGAGCAGGATTGCCTGGTCGTACACCTGACCCTCATCCCTTATCTGCGTGCTGCAAAAGAGCTGAAAACCAAGCCAACACAGCACTCTGTTAAGATGATGAGCGAAAATGGGGTACATCCTGATGTGATCGTTTGTCGTACAGAAGAGCCAATGTACAATGATCTGAAAAAGAAAATCGCGCTGTTCTGTAATGTGACGCCTGATGCTGTGATCGAAGCAACAGATATGAGCACCATCTATGAAGTGCCGCTGGAAATGCTGCGCGAGAAGCTGGATGTGATCTGTATGAAGAAACTCGGTATTCCTATCGAAAAGGAACCGGATATGACCAAATGGCGCGCATTTCTGGATAAACTGAAATATCCGAAATCCAAAGTAACGATTGGTCTGATCGGAAAATACGTTGAACTGCAGGATGCTTACAAATCCATCCTCGAGTCATTTATTCACGCCGGCGCCATGAACGAATGTAAAGTGGTAGTACAGAACATTCATTCTGAATTCCTTACACAGGAAAATGTGGCTGAAAAGCTGCGTAATCTGGACGGTCTGCTGGTAGCACCCGGCTTCGGTCATCGTGGTATTGAAGGTAAGATCGTGGCTATTCAGTACGCCCGTGAAAATAACCTGCCTTTCTTCGGTATCTGTCTCGGTATGCAGATGGCAGTTGTGGAATACGCCCGTAACGTGATCGGGTGGACAGATGCTCACTCCACAGAAATGAACCCGGACACCCCACATGCGGTAATCGGTCTCATGGAAGAGCAGAAGAAAATTACTGTGAAAGGTGGTACTATGCGTCTGGGTGCTTATACCTGCGAACTGATCCCAGGTTCGAAAGCCGCTACTATCTACGCAAATACTACCATCAGCGAGCGTCACCGCCACCGCTACGAATTCAATAGCCAGTTCCTGGCCGATTTCGAAAAAGCGGGTATGGTACCTTCCGGCCGTAACCCGGAAAGTGGTCTGGTTGAAATGGTAGAACTGCCGGAACATCCGTTCTTCGTAGGCTGTCAGTTCCATCCGGAGCTGAAAAGCACTGTAGAAGCGCCTGCACCTTTATTCGTTCACTTCATCGCTGCTGCCAAACAGTACGCTGAAGACAAGACCATTAAGGCAAAAGTTGCAGAAGAAAAGATCGCACACCAATAATATTTATTTATAACTGACAGGCTTTCAGTAGCAACAATAAGGCATTAACTTTATTGTTGGCGGCTGAAAGCTTGTTGCTTTTACTTACCTTTGCTGCCTAAATTTTAATTGAATTTCATGGACAGAAACTCAGTCATTGGCTTCGCATTGCTGGGCGTGTTGTTCGTTGGTTACATCTTTTTTAACCAAAAACAACAGACTGCTGCAAAAAGAGAAAAAGATCGTCAGGATTCCATAGCTAATGTAAATAAGCCTAAACCGGTTGATACTGCTGCCTACGTAAACGGGGGCGTTGCTGATTCCAGCAAGCTTGCAAGTACATATGGCACCTTCGCCGGCGCTGCCAATGGTACCATTCAGACAGCCGTTCTGGAAAATAAAGTGCTGAAAGTTACCTTCTCTACGCAGGGTGGCCAGCCAACTTTAGTACAACTGAAACAATTCAAGGATTTTGAAGGAAAACCTTTGATGCTGGCTAACAGCTCTTTCAACCGTATTTCCCTTCAGGTTCCTGCAAATAACAATACACAGTTAAACACTGCAGACCTTTACTTTACCGGTGGTACCGTACAGCAGCTCGCAGATGGTAGCCAATCCATCTCTTACCGCCTGCCTACCTCCAATCCTGAACAATATCTGGAGTATATATATACCCTGAAACAGGATGGTTATGCAGTAGACTTTGATATTCACGCTATCGGACTGGAAAACGTCCTGCCATCTAATCAGAAAACCCTTTCCTTACAGTGGGATGCGGAAAATGATAAGCAGGAAAAAGATATGCAGAACGAACGCCAGAACAATCAGGTACACTACCGTGATGTGAATGGCAAACATGACTATTTTACCTTACAACGTTCCACACATGAGAAATGGGACAACCAACTCCAGTGGGTGAGTGTAAAACAACAGTTCTTCAACACTACTTTCATCGCCAGAAAAGATGCACACTTCAACGGTGCAGAGGTGAACGCCAAAGTGCCTGAAAGTGCTAACATTGTAGGACAGACCTTTACCACACTGGAAATTCCTTACAACCGTGCGCACGATTTCACCTTCCCGATTGAAATCTACTACGGACCTAACCATTATTCGACTTTAAAATCCTTCGATAACGGTCTGGAAAGTATCATCCCTCTGGGTTCCGGTATCTTCGCTTTCGTGAAATATGTGAACAAATGGATCATTATCCCTGTGTTCAACTTCCTGAGTGGATTTATTGGTAACTACGGTCTGATCATCATTCTGCTGACCATCTTTATCCGTTTGCTGATAGCACCTTTCACTTACCAGAGCTATGTGTCTCAGGCTAAAATGAAAGTACTGAAACCGGAAATAGATGCCCTGAAAGCAAAATATGGTGATGACCAGCAGGCTTTCGGTGTAGAACAGATGAAATTATTCAGAAGCGCAGGTGTGAATCCGCTCGGTGGTTGTTTACCAGCCCTGATGCAGTTACCTATCCTGGTAGCGATGTATAGCTTCTTCCCATCCTCTATCGAGCTGAGACAAGAAAGTTTCCTGTGGGCAACTGACCTCTCCGCTTACGATTCTATCCTGAACCTGCCATTTACCATTCCGTTCTATGGTAACCACGTCAGCCTATTCACCCTGCTGATGACTGCCACCAGTTTGATGCTGGCATTCAATAACCGTGGTATGGCTGATCAGAGCAATCCGGTAATGAAATACATGCCGTATGTGTTCCCGATCATGCTGTTAGGTATCTTCAACCGTCTGGCTTCAGCGCTGACCTTCTATTACTTCCTGTCCAACGTGATCAGTATCGGTTTACAGTGGGCAATCCAGAAGTTCTTCGTGAACCACGATAAGATTCATGCACAGATACAGGAGAATAAAAAGAAACCTGCTTCCAAGTCTAAATGGCAGGAGAAACTCGAGGACATGCAGAAGAAACAGCAAGACATGCAAAAACGTCAACAGGACATACAACAGCGTAAAAAGCAATAGTATCGAACCAATTTGATGTAATATATTAACAGAAGGCTTCCCACGTAGGAAGCCTTCTGTATTTTGAGGAAATCATGCATAATCATACCTAATGAAGTACTTATTGTTTCTATTCACAGCTACAACTGTTTATGCCGGTGCCTACGCACAGGACTACCAACCATCGGCCAGCCGTATTCAGAAAACGGTTACTTATCTGGCGTCAGAAAAATTAAAAGGTCGCGGCACAGCCGAAAAAGGGGGCGTTAAAGCAAGTAGTTACGTTGCTAAACAGTTTAAATCACTCGGACTGAAACCGGGTAACGGGGACAGCTATTTCCAGCAATTTACTTTTGACAGGAAAGAACATCATGGCATTGCTACCCGTAATGTGATCGGATTTCTGGACAATGGCGCTGCAAAGACCATTGTAATAGGCGCACACTATGATCACCTCGGTACCGCCGGATTGTTTGATGGTAAATATCCCATCGGACAAATCCATAACGGGGCAGATGATAACGCTTCCGGTGTGGCTGGTCTGCTTGAATTAGCCAGATATTTCACTGAAAACGGTCAGAAAGAGCCATTTAACTTCCTGTTTATCTCCTTTGGAGGCGAAGAATTAGGTCTGCAGGGATCTAAATATTTTACCGCCAACCCGACTATCCCGTTAAACACTATGCATTTCATGCTGAACATGGACATGATAGGCCGTTATAATGAAGAAAGAGGTTTGGGTATCGGTGGATATGGTACCGCACAGGAATGGCCTGCTGTATTCAAAGAAGCACAGGAGCCGGGTATTCATTATTTCACAGACGGTTCCGGTAAAGGCGCTTCCGATCATCATAACTTCTATATGAATGATGTACCGGTGATTTTCCTGCATACCGGTCCGCATGACGACTACCACAAACCAACAGATGATGTGGAAAAACTGAAGGCAAAAGAAGAAGCGCTGGTATTAAAACTGGGTATTCAGCTGATCAACAACGCGATGAAATATCCTGCTTTACACTATGTAGAGAATGAGAAGAAGGTAGAGGATAAGAAATAACAGGGTGTCTATAAAAGAAAAAGGGTCCGCCGTATGGCAGACCCTTTTTCTTTTATATTGTTACCGTTACAGTTGCGGTTTCTGTGGATAAGTAGCTTTTGGCATAGTAGAAGGAATGGGCTTTTCTTTGCCTTCTTTCTTCTCTTCTTCTCTCTTTTTTGCCTCTTTATCAGCTGCTGGTTCCAGTTTATTCACATCGTAGCTATCACTATAGCCGCTGTTGCCTTCGGTGTAGTCACTTTCGTTTCCATTACCATGATCGTCAGCTTCAGCACCTGGTTTCACATTATCTTGAACCGTCTGATAGAATTCACTGGTGATGGACTGTGGAATAGAGAAAGTCGCCTTATCATCTATTTTCAATGTTTTATCCGCATATACCTTCTGGAAGAAATACGCCCAGATTGGTAAGCCGGTATTTGCACCCTGACCATTCGCGGTAGAACTGAAGTGCAGGAAGTTGTTTTCACAACCTACCCAGGCGCCTGCCAGTAACTGTGGGGTAAAGCCGAGGAACCAACCATCGGTGTTATCGTTGGTAGTACCGGTTTTACCAGCTACCTCGCTCTGGATGCCATAACGGAAACGCAGACGGGCAGAAGTACCGCCCGGACCAGTTACCCCCTGCATCATCTTTACCATTGTATAAGACTCGTTCTCACTGATCACTTCGCGTTTTTCCGGCGCGAAAGTCTGCAGGATGTTACCATTTCTGTCTTCTATACGGGTGATGTAGATTGGTCTTGTAATGATACCACGTGCAGGGAACATGGTGTAAGCCTGCAACATTTCAAACAGGGAGATTTCCGGTGTACCCAGGGAAATAGAAGGGTAGGGAGGAATGTCTGCACTGAAGCCGATCTTGTTTTTCGCAAAGTCAGCCACTGCCTGCGGACCTAACTGTTTGATCAGGTAAGCAGATACCAGGTTCAGTGATTTTGCCAGTGCACCTGCCATACTGATACTACCGCCTACACTACCTTCGGAGTTTCGGCTCAGTGTCCAGTTATATTTAGGGAATGATACCGGTTCGTTTGGCAGCATGGTGCTTGGTTGCATACCATTCATGATAGCGAAGGTGTACAGGAATGGTTTGAAAGTAGAACCTACCTGTCTGCGGGTTTTGGCAACGTGGTCATTTTTGAAATAACGGAAGTCAGGACCACCTACCCAGGCTTTGATCTCACCACTTTCCGGATCCATCGCCATGAAACCTGCCTGAAGAATAGCTCTCATGTACTTGATAGAGTCTATCGGTGTCATGATGGTATCCAGTTCGTTGAGCTCAGGTTCTGTAAAGCTCTTCCATGCGAATACCTTCATTCTGGTAGGCGTATTGAATGCTTTTTTGATCTGATCTTCAGATGCTTCATCTTCTTTCATCGCTTTGTAGCGGTCAGACTCTTTCATGTAACGATCAACGTAAGTCTGCCAGTTTTTCCACACACTACCTGATTTGATATTGGCCTGTGTAGCAAATACTTTCTGCAGATCTTTCAGATGATGGTCTACCGCTTCTTCTGCATACAGCTGCATGCGTGGATTGATGGTTGTATAGATCTTCAGACCATCACGGTAAAGATTGTATTCAGAACCATCTGCTTTTTTATGCTCTTTACACCATACTTTCAGCTCGTCACGCAGTACCTCCCTGAAGTAAGGCGCCAGACCTTTGTTATGGTCTATCTTATTGTATCTTAATACGATAGGTTTGCTTTTGGCAGCATTAGCTTCAGGAGCAGTGATAAAGTCATTTTTCTGCATCAGCTCTATCACCGTATTACGACGGTTAAGTGCCACCACCGGATTCCGGCGTGGGTTATAGAGGTTGGTACCTTTCAGCATGGCTATCAGAGTCGCTGCTTCTTCAATGGACAGGTGAGCTGCATCTTTACTAAAGAAGGTACGTGCGCCATTTTCGATACCATATACGTTATCCCCGAAAGGAACTGTATTCAGATAGAGGGTAATGATCTCCTGTTTGGTGAAGTTACGTTCCAGTCTTACCGCGATCAGCCATTCCTGCATTTTCTGGAAAGACCTTGCGATAAAGTTTCTTGCACGTAAAGTACCGTTATTATCAGCCTGCAGGTTCAGGGCCAGCTGCTGGGTGATCGTACTGGATCCCCTTTTCTTACCTATTGCGAGGTAGAAAGGAATAGCAATGGTAGCGTAAGGATCGATTCCGGAGTGCTCATAGAAGCGGACATCCTCAGTGGCGATCAGTGCGTTGAGCACATTTTTGGAAATTTCGTTGTAGTCGGAGCTTGACCTGTCTACCTGGTAGTATTTACCGAGAATGGTTCCATCTTCGGCAATTACTTCAGATGCGACTGCAGCCCTTGGGTTTTCAAGGGTTTCCATGGATGGCATGTTGCCAATAATGCGGAAGTTAACAAGCAATATCAGTAAAAGGAATAATCCGGTTACTGATAACACTGTGATCCACAATATTTTAACCGATTTTTTCATACTTGCTTAAAATATTTGATTTGCCCGGCCAGCATTGCACAGGGATAGATCTAACTCTGTTATAGCAATTTGCGGGCCTTAAATGCAATAGCTTGTAATAGCGGGCAAAACTATTAAAAAAAACGTGTGATACCCCCCTTTTAATGTTAAAAGGCTGATTTATCTTCTTAAATGAATTAATATGTTTTCTATCTTATTGTCCCTTATTGTGTAATGTAGGTATCATTAAAGAATTTCCGGTAGCCTTCCACGTCTTTCGTACTGTTCATCTGGATAAAGTTATCCCTTGAAATGATAAACATAGTGTAATCGGACGGACGGATACGGGGAACGATCTTTTCAGCTTCGCCCCTTATCTCATCAAAGTAGTCCAATGCCTTGTCTTCATTCGGGAATAATCTGAATATCAGCATGACATCCTGCTGGGTCAACACAAAGTTGGCCACCTGTATACTTTCTCCGCCGTGTTTCTCAGCGTTGTACCGGGTGAATTGTGTCAATGCTTCCTCTATAGCGGCTTTATTGGTACGCAGGAAATACATGATTACGAAATGTGGATTCCTGGCGTCCAGTTTATAGATAGTCACAGGTTTCAGTGGCGCTGGCAAAGGCTGTACTTTCAGCGCTGCATTGGCGGCGCTGGCATCCACTTTTACAGAATCGGCAGCAGCTGTTTTCAGCTTATCTGAATCAAATTTAGGCTCCGGTTTCTGCCATGGATAACGGATAGAGATGTTTTCATCGACCACATTGCCATTATCCCGGCTTTTTTCTATTTCCAGTCTGGAGAGGTATACCACGAGGGCAGCCCTGTTATCCAGTGCTTCCAGCAGTGATTTGGCTTTTTCCTGTACCGCATCATCCTGCTTGTACTTATTGATGACATTCACAACTGCCTGACGACCAAACTCACAGGTATCCATTTTCATGATGATCATGGCTTCCAGCAGGTCAAATTTTGGCTGCATAAAGTTGAGTCCATAACTGGAATCAGCTGCCTTTTTCAGGTTGTAGGCTTCTTCCAGATTCCCCCGCAGATAATTCACATAAACGGAGTCGTAGGAGGTGGAGATCTCTTTCTTTTTACTTTCGTTGATGTCCTGCAGTGCACCATATTTAATGATGCTGGCAAATTTGGAATCGCCGAACTGTGTCACCACATTCTGTTTATACTTCGCTGCAAGGGCGGTATGTCCCAGTTTGGTATGCCAGATATATAATGAATAGATGACTTCCTGTTTATGCGGATGTTGTGGATACCTGTTCAACAGGGTATCGTAGGTTTCAATAGCCAGTTCTGTGTTATCCAGCTGGTCATTATAGAGCTTGCCTAAGTCATAATAGGCATCCTCTACGATAACGTTGGATTTCAACAGGTCGTCCGGCGTGAGGGGCAGACCGGCAGCAAGTGATTTTGCATTGGTGCTGTCAGTCAATGTTTTACCACCACTGACCCCGATTGGATTACCGTTTTCATCTTCCGGTGCCAAAGGTTGGTTGGCTGCAACCGGACCGGTCTGGCTTCTGCGCCAGTTATCGGCCAAAGGTCTGTTGCCCCAACGCTTTTTGAACTCGGAGTAACCGGCGGATTTGGTCGCATTATTATAGAAATACCATTCACCCTTATCATCCGCTTTAGGAGCGGCAGGGCTATTGTTATTCATCATATTGGAAAGCGGGTTGTTGTTGGCCATCTGTTGTGGATCAACAATCCCTTTTTCCGCATTTTCCTTGTCTTTTTTTGCTTTTTCTTCTGCTTCCCTGCGCATCTGTCCTGCCATTTTCTCGAGGAAGATCATCCTGTCAGATTCCGGCATGGCGGCGATACGCTGCAGACTATCCTCGCGCTGGATAGCTTCCACACGGGTAGCTACATCGCTGAGTACGCGTTTACGCTTATTAACGATGGCGGAGTCTGTAAATTCTGGTGGCATTACGGAAGCTGTACTGTCGTAGTAATCTCTGGCCAGACGGTAACGGCGCTGTCCGTAGTAGATATCAGCCACTGCTTTGAAAGACAATGCTTTCTGCATAGTGTTGGTGCTCTCTACCTTGAGTGCCTGCCGCAGATATTCCATTGCCTGATCCTGATCTTTTGGCAGTACGAGGTTAGCCATTGTATAATAGATCGCGTCGCGGAACTCGAAATATTTCTCTTTGCGCACCATGCGTTTCAGGCGGGCGAGGCTTTCGTCGAGTGAACCGCCTTCACGGGTACCATCAAGTTTGGCGATCTGGATACGTGCCTGGAAGTCCATGATCGGGTCCGGTTTCTGTTTGATCACCTTATGGAACATCATGGTCGCAGAATCCGGTTTGCTGTAATTGGTATACAGCTGGCCCAGAATAAAGTACATACGTGCACGCTCATCCCTGTTGCCTTTAGCCTTTACAGCAACCTGCAGTGGATTGATCACTTCTGCGAAACGTTCCTGTTTGTACAGGGCGTAGGCTCTTACTTCAGCCATGTCGCCGGCCAGTCTTTTAGGGAAGTAGGGATCCTGTTCGAGGATATTCATCATAGAACGGGCCTCATCAAACTCCTTCATTTCGAGGAGAGTTTTAGCTCTCCACACAAAAGCGTCGTTACGGGCGTAGGTATGTTTGAAGTAGCCAAAGGGCGGTTTCCGCTTTTCGTGGGAGGCAATTGACAGCTGGTCTTTTGCGCTGGAACCGACTACTGCTTTATAATCTGATTTCTTTTTAGGAGCGTAGGTGGTGTTGATAAACTGGAAAGTACGGTTGGCTTTATCCCATTCACCCTGAAAGAAATAGGCCTGACCAATGACGAGATAGCTATCGTCAATCCATTTACTACGAGGGTCGTGTATCTGTATGTTGATGGAAGCTTTTTCGATGACGGTATCCAGGTCGCCAATGCTGAGACCAAGACTTTGCAGACTGTAAGGGTAGAAGGGGAGCAGGTAATTGTAGTTATCCTGTCCCTGACGGCTCACATTGTGGGTAATGAGTGCCAGTTTCTTGCGGGCATTGAACAAATAGTTATATCTGGCCAGCATGTTCTGTACCAGTTTACGTTTAATCGTCCATTTGCGTTCTGCCAGCATTTCTGCGGGAATACGTCTGTTTTCACCTTTCGGCTGCGCTACTTTTGGAACAAGCGGCTTTTGCATGGTCCGTTGAGTGGGCCTGCTATTGTTATTTCTGGACTGGTTATTTGTAACCGTGGTATCCCGTCGCTGGGCGCTGACCCTGTTAATTTCAATACAGCACAAGAACAGACTTACTAAACAGGTATATGATAGAAAATTGCGAACTGATCTGTAATAATTCATGGATGCCAGGGTGTATAGGCTTACCTATATAACTTATATGTCAGGAAATTATTTTTTAAAGATAGGATTATTTTTTTGAGGCTGTCAAAAGTGCATATTACGATTAAAAATGAGTCCTATCCAATTTTTTAAATACGAAATAATATAAATGTTTAACTTTAGCCGGTTGATAATCAGAAAAATTATTCAGTTTTATAGCGGATATGGCTAATAAGCGTGATAAAAAGGGCAGAAATGTGGGCCGGATCGGTAACCGATACCGCCTGGTAATTATGAACGACAATACCTATGAAGAGGTCACATCGTTTAAATTATCACGGATGAGTGTGTATGTTGCTTTAAGTACTTTGTTTGTACTGCTGGTGACAATTACTGTCGCCACCGTTGTATTCACACCGTTGCGTTATTATATCCCGGGATATGGTGACCTTAAGCAGCGGAGAGAGTTCATCCGGTTGAAAATGCGTACAGATTCACTGGAAGCAGCCATTAATGCCCGCGATAAATATCTGGACAATATACAGAAGGTTATCAGCGGTGACTATTCCACCAGCAAACTGGACACAACTACCATTAAAGTTCCGAAAGTCGATAATAGTACATACTAACTATTTCAGGTCAGGCGACAAAACATTGCGGGACAAAATATACGAGAAGGTCATATACGCAAAGGGGGCCGTATACCGTTAAGGGAAGATGTGAATAACTTCTGAAAGAAGTGATTGTCAATCGGAAATAATATGTTAATAAATAATACTATCTTACATCACACTAACTAAAAGCTGAAAAACCTAGAATCCTATGTTTAGCAACAACAATCGTAATGCCAGAAGCGAGAGCAAATCAGTAATGCCTTCTTCCAACGTGAACATTATTGGCAGTGGAACTTCCATTCAGGGAGATATTGTAAGCGAAGGTGATATCCGCATTGACGGTCAGGTGAATGGCCTGGTATCAACAAAAGCTAAAATTGTAGTAGGTCCTGAAGGAGAGATTACCGGTGATCTGATATGTCAAAGTGCGGACATTCTGGGTAAAGTAACTGGTATTATTAAGGTGGAAGATCTGCTTTTCCTGAAAGGTAACGCGCTGGTAAAAGGTGATCTGTACACTGCTCATTTTGAGATGGAACCAACAGCGAAATTCAATGGTCGTTGCTATATGGAGCCTGAGGAAGTAGCAGCTGCAAATCAGAAAGAAAAAAATGGAAAACCAGTCACCTCAACAAAATCCGAACAAAAATCTGAACAAAAAGCCGAAGAAGAAGCCAGATAACAGGCTGATACTCCGGTACACAGGGCTGGCTTTTCAGATGATGGCCACATTAGGCATAGCGGTATTTGCTGGTTATAAAATCGACCAGCGGACGGGATGGTCATTCCCTTTCTTTCTGATCATTTTGTCTTTATTAGCTTTAGTCTTAATTTTGCGCCAAATTATCAAAGATACCAGCAGGAATGAGTGACAGGTTCTACTTTAGAGTTATTAGCCTTTTCATTATTTTGAATGGCGCATTATTATTTTTAAAAGCCTGGTTGTTAGACAATGGAGTACACCACACGGCACTTCTTATCGGCAACCTGGCTTTAGCTGCCCTCTCCGCCATGACCTACAGCATGAGCCGCAAGGGAATACGATCTGAGAATAACGGAGATTTCCTCCTTCGTGTATATGGTTCCATGATCAGCAGAATGATGTTATGTCTGGCCGGCATTACTATATATGCCGTAGCGAACAGGCCGCATACCAGCAAATTCACTATCTTCATACTGATGTTCTTCTATGCCGTATATGCGGTAGTAGAGAATTTTAGTCTGCAAAAAATTATCAAAAGAAAAAATAGTTAGCAACCCGTGAAGCAGGAGGCTCCTTTAAATGCATTAGCTGCATATCTGCCTGAAGGAACCTTCGGGCAGGTGATGGCCTACCTTAACCAGTACAAGGTCCACTTAACGGTGACACGTGAACGGCAAAGCATTTTGGGCGATTACCGCCACCCCGACAGAAGGGGTGGACATCGTATCAGTATCAACGGTAATCTGAACCGATATGCTTTTCTGATCACGTTGCTGCATGAAATATCCCACCTTACCACATTTATGCAATACGCTAATAGTGTTGCCTCACATGGGAAGGAGTGGAAGCAGCATTTCTCCGCTATTCTGAAAGAGTTTGTGGGTAAAGGTTATCTGCCGGCCGATGTGGAAGCTGCCCTCCGGCAGAGTATCCGTAATCCGGCTGCCAGTTCCTGTGCAGATGATGATCTGATGCGGGTACTCAAACGCTATGATCGTCAGAAAGAAAATCATTTTCTCGTAGAACAACTGCAGCCCAATCAATTGTTTCGTACCAAAGATGGTCGTGTTTTCAGGAAAGGGGAGCGTATCCGTAAGCGTTACCGCTGTGAAGAAGTAGCCACCAAAAGAATGTATCTCTTCAGCCCCGTATATGAGGTGGAACTCGTAGCCGCATAAAAAAGGATCTACAACTCTGAAGCTGCAGATCCTTTCTTACTTTAAACCTCCATTTAAGAATTTACACCCGCTGTTTGCCCTATCATCATACGCTTGTTGTATTCCCGTTCCCTTTTCTCTATCGTTTCCTTCCGGAAAATGATATAAGCATGTTCGTGTGCTTCCAGCAGATCGTCATACGGTCCGCGGGGAGAAATCAGTTTTACGAATACCGGCGCTGTCTCGATCGTAATAAACAGCAGTGTGATAAACCAGTTTGCCCATTTCACAGGCTCACTACGGTCAGTCAGATGTCCCAATGCATCCAGTCTGGAGGCCAGACCATCAATGTGACTACGGTCCAGCGTACCTACAGTTGACTGACGGGTAGAGTCGATACTTGCCAGTTGCTGCCGTTTCTGGGCGATCAGGGTGCCATTCTGGACCGTGATTCTTTGCAATAAGGCAGCCGCACTGTCAGCATCTGCTTTTTTCGCTTTGTAAATAGGACCAAGGTTTTGCTTGCGGGAACCGCCTGTACCATCAGCTTCCTGTTGGGCAATAAGCTGCAGAGTGTCCACTTTGGCTGCCTGCTCGCGGATGCCCTGGTTGAGCTGGGCAATTTCTGCATTCAGGGTGTTGACCTGTTGCTGGAAGCGGTTTTTAACCTTGTCTTCCTGATTTTTGAATACCTGTTGCTCCATGACAATCAGTTCCTGATTGATCTCTTTTTCGAATACCTTCAACTCCAGTGGCTTGGAGATCACCACGGCAATAAGGATCGCCAGTATCAGCCGGGGTACAGCCATACCGAATTCCTGCATGAATTTGTTGCGCTTTTTCATACCTGAGACGATATACCTGTCCAGATTAAAGATCATCAGTCCCCATACGATGCCAAAGACAATGGCGCCCCATGGAGAACTGAATACTGTCCACAGCGCATACCCACCGGAAAAAGCAGCCAGTAGTCCGGTGAAAAAGATTGTTGCCCCGATGCCCCCGTATTTGTTTGTCTCTGATGGGGCCCTTTTCAGCATAGGCACATGCACTCCTGAACAAAACAGGAAAAAGTCGCGGAAGCGCTTCATGATAATTGTACTATTTGGTATATATAAAAAAAATGCACCCGCAGAATGCAGGTATATAGTGAAGGATGGATTATGAAGATACGACTTTTTTCAGCTTCGGTACAGGAATGTGACCAAAGGGACACAATAAGTGATAAAAAACAAAACCCCGGACATTGTCCGGGGTTTCATTTTCTATTTTTAGTCAATCACTACGAAATGTAATTAAGCAGTCACGGCTTTGTTAACCAGTGCAGCAGCTTCACTCAGGAGGATAGCTGACTGTACTTTCAGACCACTTTCTTCGATCAGTTTCTTCGCTTCTTCTGCGTTTGTACCCTGCAGACGAACGATAATCGGAACTTTGATATCACCAATAGACTGATAAGCGTCGATTACACCCTGTGCAACACGGTCGCAACGAACGATACCACCGAAGATGTTGATCAGGATCGCTTTCACCTTAGGATCTTTCAGGATGATACGGAAACCTGCTTCTACGGTCTGTGCGTTTGCAGTACCTCCTACGTCCAGGAAGTTAGCAGGTTCACCGCCGCTCAGTTTGATCATATCCATGGTAGCCATTGCCAGACCGGCGCCGTTTACCATACAACCTACGTTACCATCCAGTTTCACGTAGTTCAGGTTGAATTTACCTGCTTCTACTTCAGTTGGATCTTCTTCATTAATATCACGCAGAGCTTCCAGATCAGCATGACGCATCAGTGCGTTATCATCCAGGTTCAGTTTACAGTCAACCGCGATGATTTTATCGTCGCTGGTTTTGAACAGTGGGTTGATTTCCAGCATGGCAGCGTCCAGACCAACGTATGCATTGTACAGGTTGGTAACGAATTTCACCATGTTTTTGAAAGCTTCACCGCTCAGACCGAAGTTGAAAGCTATCTTCCTTGCCTGAAACGGCTGGAGGGTAGTGTTTGGCTGTACCAGTTCTTTGAAGATCTTGTCAGGAGTGTTGTGTGCAACTTCTTCGATATCCATACCACCTTCTGTAGAGTACATGATCACGTTCTGACCTTTTGCACGATCCAGCAGGATAGACAGATAGAATTCTTTTATTGGGTTAGGGCCAGGGTAGTACACGTCCTGTGCTACCAGCACCTTGTTAACTAATTTTCCAGCTTCTCCGGTCTGGATGGTAACCAGTACGCCACCCAGGATGTTACCGGCAATGGTTTTCACATCTTCCGCATTTTTACCTACAGCCACACCTCTCTGCTCTTTACCACGGATGGTACCTTTACCACGTCCACCGGCGTGTATCTGCGCCTTTACGACTGCAAACTCATTGCCATACTGCACTTTAAGTTGCTTATAAGCTTCAGCTGCCGCTTCAGGGGTATCTACCGGAATCCCTTCCTGTACCGGTACGTTATATTTCTTCAACAGTTCTTTAGCCTGGTATTCATGTAAGTTCATCTGATAAAAATTTGGCGCTAAAATAGGTCATTATGATTTAAATATAAAACCTCAGTGTTTTGTGAATTAAAAATAACTTTGCGCAACCTGTTTTAAAGACAATAAATCAATGAGTGATCTCTTACAACAAATAGCTGCAGCTGCGGAATTTATCCGTAAATCATGGTCCGGTACCCCTGAAGTGGGCATTATTTTAGGCAGTGGACTGGGTAACCTGACCAGTGATATCACTGACAGCGTTGAAATTCCTTATGAGCAGATCCCACATTTTCCTTCTTCCTCAGTGGAAGGGCATAAAGGCCGCCTGATACTGGGTAACATGAATGGTCGCCCCGTAGTGGCAATGGCCGGTCGTTTCCATTTTTATGAAGGGCTGTCTATGCAGCAGGTCACCTTCCCGGTAAGGGTAATGAAAGCCCTCGGTGTACATACGCTGTTGGTTTCCAATGCCGCCGGTGGTATGAATAAGGCATTTAACGTAGGAGATCTGATGATCATCCGCGATCATATCAATCTGCAGCCGGAGCATCCGCTGCGTGGCCCCAACAACAATACACTGGGTCCCCGTTTTCCGGATATGAGCGAACCATATTCCAAAGCGCTGATTGCCAAAGCAAAAGAAATTGCAGCCGCCAATAGTATTCCGGTACATACCGGCGTTTATGTAGGTGTACAGGGACCTACCTTTGAGACAAGGGCTGAATATATGTATATGCACATCATCGGTGGAGACGCCGTTGGTATGAGCACCGTTCCTGAAGTGATCGTTGCCATCCATAGCGGAATGAAAGTTTTTGCAATGAGTGTTATTACTGATATCGGTATCCGTGAAGAGGAAAATGTGATCACCCACGAAGAAGTACTGGAAGCTGCCAATGCAGCTGAACCGAAATTAACCCTTATTTTCAGGGAGCTGATCAAGGTTATATAAATTGCTTGTATTAGCTTGCAGCCCTTCCCACGGGAATACCCGGGGTAAGCTGGACACGTCCGTTTGAAACAAATGTTCACAGACGCGTAGTTGTGCCGGTTTCAAATGTATCAATACCAATAAGTTAAGAAGCTCGAAGCAGGAAATTATATCATAGGATGAGGTCATTTATTTTAATATGTTGTTTGCTGGTGACCGCGCAATGCGTAATGGCGCAGTTTCAACGTTTCGGTAATATGGGTGGAGGCGGCGGTGGCGCAGCACAGCGTGATACCGGTAGTCATACGCATGAACCGGATACGATTACGATCACCTACCGCTTACTGGGGGAGCCGACAGACTATAAGCTGGACTCCTCAATAGCCGACTTCAGCTCGTCCTACATGCATGTACCTGCCAGCTACGTAATGTTAGGTAACAGCGGTGCACCTGCCCGTAATATCCTGTTTACACCTTTTATGAAGGCAGGCTTCGATCCCGGCTTCCATACATTTGATGTCTACGGCTTCAATCACCAGAATGCCCGTATCTATTCTACGACCAAGCCTTACTCGGAATTATCCTATCTGGTAGGTAGTCAGCAGGAACAGAATATCGGCGTACTCCACACACAGAACCGTACCGACCGTTTCAATTTCGGTTTCGAATACAATAAGAAATATGCGCCGGGTTATTTCCGTTCGCAGGCCACCAACCATGATATCTATCGGGTGACCGGCCGCTTCAACAGTAAAAACAAGCGCTACAATGCTTACCTCAGCTATTTCTATAATAAGATCAATAACGGTGAGAACGGGGGGCTGCGCGTAGCAGACTCCATACTGGACAATCCAAGATATAGTCAGCGTAAGACAATTGACGTGAACCTTGGTAACTATGCATCTACCTCTTCAGGTCTCTTCAATACTACCTTACCGGTAAAGACCACCAATAAGCAGTCCGGATTCATGTTCGTACAGCAGTATGACTGGGGTAAAGGTGATACCGTGCATGTAAACGATACAACCGATTATTATAAGTTTGATCCGTTTTTCCGTGTACAGTATACGTTTAAGGTAGATAATAACAGCCTCGCTTATCTGGATGGACAGCCCGATACCGCGTTCTACACCAGACAATACGGCTGGGCATTCAACGGCGATACTGTCAGGGCCCTGCATGAATGGCGTACGATCTCCAATGATGTGTCTCTGATACAGTTCCCGCTCCGTGGCAATCAGGGACACTTTATCAGTGCCGGTGCGCGTTACGAAAATATCCGCGGTACTTTTCTGGACGCCAATATCAGTTTCAACAACATGGTGTTGCACGGCGAATACCGTAATAAAACGCGTAACCAGAAATGGGACCTGTCCGCCAAAGGTGAGTTTTATCTGGCTGGCCGGAACTCCGGAGACTATAATGTAAGTGGTATGCTGAGCCGTTACCTGAATGAAACACTGGGTAATGTGCATCTCTTTTTCAGTAATACCAACCGTGAAGCATCTTATATCTATAAATATTTCAGCAGCTCATACGACAGCTGGTATAATACCACACTTGGAAAGGAAAACATCACCCTCCTGCAGTTTGCCGCTGATAATAAGAAGCTAAAGTATAACCTGGCGGTAAACTATTACCTGATGGAAAACTATACCTACTTCTCAAACTATTATACCAGTACGCAGGCACCGGCACTCTTTAACCTGCTGCAGGTGGTCTTAAGTAAGCATTTCCGGTACAAACACTACAACTGGTACGCGGAATTCGCATTCCAGCAGGTACACGGAGACGGCAGAATCAATGTCCCTGCCATCTGGACACGTCACCGTCTGGCCTACGAGAATAAGCTGTTCAATAACCTGAACCTGATGACTGGTATCGAGGCGAAGTATAACACGTCCTATTATGCAGATGATTACTCTCCGGTGATTGGTCAATTTGTGTATCAGACTACCCAACGGGTGAAATACTATGCGCCTGATCTGGCAGCATTTGTACACTTCCGTATCAAATCACTGTCGGCATTTATCAGGGGAGAAAATCTCAATACGTTTTTCGCAACAAACAACTTTGCCGGACCTTCTTACCCATACAATAACTTCACATTCAGACTGGGTTTGCGCTGGTGGTTTATCAATTAACCAGTTATTAACCAATGGCCGTGATTGTTATTTTCTAACGCTGTAAAGTGTTTTAAATCATATTGTTATATTTCTGTTAAGTAAACCGTTTTACTACTACTTAAGCTGGTAGATTTGTTCCGGACTGCAACCTTCTGGCGCACGATTTGTTTAAGTTTGTATAAAGCATTTTAACATGAAGGCCTTTACAGTAGTTTACAACACAGACAGGTATATGGTGAAACCTTTGAACGGTCATTCCCCTCGTTTCCGGGTTAATGTCAACGGACAGGAAGTTATCTTTGAACACGATATGGACGGCCATATCCGGGCAGAGGCAAACAAGGTGGCCAGCATGTCATTATTACTTGCGATAGCTGACAAAATAGAAGAGAGCGCAGGTATGTAGCAAATCTGGCAGAAATTGCTATTTTTGCGATTGTTATTCATGAAGAGAATCATTACCATATTACTAGTTTTCCTGTATATCACGCTCACCAGTGGCTTCACGGTGAACGCGCATTACTGTATGGGTAAACTGGCTTCTCTGGATCTGATTTCTCATGCGGATGATCTGTGCAACAAATGCAGCAAGCCCGGTAAAAAAGGCAAATGCTGCAAAGAAGAGGCGAAGTTTTGTAAAGCAGACGTTTCTTCTCATCAGATTGCAAAAGCACAACAGAGCTCTGAGCCTGCTGTGAAGGATCTTAGTCTGCCGGTAATTATCGTACCGGTTCCTGCCATCAGTAACACGCAACCTATCGCTTACTACAGTCACGGTCCCCCCGACTGTAAAGCCATACCCCTGTATATTCAATACTGCACTTATCTGATCTGATTTGTATATCGCGTTAACCGATACTTATCTGCTATGCCCATAGCAGCGTTTGTCATTTATTATCCGATTACAAATTACAGATCATGAAATCATTACTTGCTATTATATTGCTGGCCATCGGCCTTCAGACTTCTTCTTCTGCACAGATTAAAAAGGCTTCTTTACAGGCTGCAGGACTGACCTGCGCCATGTGTTCACGTGCTACCATGGAAGCGCTTAAAACCCTTCCTTTTGTTGATAAGATAGACACAGATCTGAACAACACCACCTTCCTGCTTTCTTTCAAGACCGGTGCTGATGTGAATATCGATCAGATTAAAGCGAAGGTGGAAGATGCCGGTTTCTCTGTAGGAAAACTGGTACTGACAGCTTCTTTTGATAAAGTAGCTGTTGAAAAGGATGCACATATCAAATATGCCGGTGCTACTTTCCATTTCATCAATGCAAAAAATCAGGTATTGTCAGGTGATCAGCAGATAACCGTGATAGACAAAGACTTTGTCTCCGCCAAACAATTCAAAAAGTTCAGTACACAGACAACCATGCCTTGTTACCAGACAGGCGTTATGGCAAGCTGCTGTAAAATGGAAGGTCATTCCGCTCCTGAACGCATTTATCACGTTACTATCTGATTCACCGGGAACCGATTCCCGCAATACTTGTAAATGAGAAGATTCTTATTCTTTATCGTCCTCCTTATGCCCGCATTTTTGCATGCACAGGAACTGTATGTCTCCACAGAACCCGCCAGTAATATGGCTGCTCATTCATTTGGATTCCGTGTTACCAACCGTTTCTTTAAAATGGAGCATGAAGGGGTGACTGGTATGCGTATCGAGCCGGAACTGATGTGGGGCATTTCTAAAAAACTCATGGTGCATGTGGTCGGACTGGCCTCTAATCAGATGCAACCTTCCCTCAGACTGGAAGGAGGAAGTGTCTATGCTAAATACCGTTTCCTGTCCAATGATGATGTGCAGTCGCATTTCCGTATGGCCGCTTATGTTAAAGGTTCGGTGATAGATAACCCTTTTGTGCCTGTTATGCGTGAAGGTGCCGCAAAACCTTATGACAATCAGGAGCTGGACCTTGAAGGGGGGGCCTCCGGAGTAGCAGGTGGGATTATTGCTACACAGCTGATTCATAAACTGGCTGTTTCTGCAACAGTAGGATATAACAGATTCCTGAATAATACAAAGGACAACTTACCGGATTATTTATCTGCTAACGCCGTTAACTACAGTCTTTCAGCTGGTTACCTGCTTTTCCCACGTAGTTACCGTAGTTATGATCAGACAAATTTGAACCTTTATATAGAATTTTTAGGAAAGGCAAATACGGACGCAGTCAGCCGGAATCAGTATCTGGACGTGGCTCCGGCCATTCAGCTGATCTTTAACAGCTCTACCCGTCTGGATTTTTCTTACCGTACAGAATTATTTGGTGATATGTCTCGCAATGTATTTAATACCTTTACATTACGGTTCGAGCACAATATTTTCAATATTTCAACAAAACGAAAATGAAGAAGGCAGTTATAACAGTCCTGAGATTACTCCAGTCACTGTTTGTGAAGAAGAATTGTTGTAAATAACTATTCCAATCTATTTAGTAAAGTTGTTGTTCTTCCGGAGGGCAGGCGAAAGCCTGCCCTTTCTGTTTATTGCTGAAACTGGCTCGGCAATTGCTAACGTTAAACAATATATTTTCTGAATTTGTATATAGCATTATATATCTTTAACCATTGTTTTGACGCCAATGAAGTATAGTTTTCTAAGGGACAATCTATTTTTTGTAGTTGTATTGTTTTCATTGTTTGCCTGCCAGAGAAAGCGGGTGCTCCGGGAAAGAGAAATTGTAGGGGACATACGTCAGTTAAGTGAAGTTATACCGGAAAATATTACAGAACGTCTTGAGTATATTGCTGATAATCAGGATGTCATGGAGGATAGTGTACCTGCTCTCCGGAGTGGGGCGCTGAACTATTTTTATCAGCAGAATAACAACAATCCTGTATGGTCATCTAATGGCGTATTGGATGGTCAGGCTGACTCCATGTATTACTATGTGATGCATGCAGATGAATCAGGATTGCTGCCGGCTGATTATCACAGCGTAGCTTTGGATGAAGCGATGAAGCATATCCGTGAAGACGCCAATGCTAAAAAGGATGCAACACTCTGGGCACAGGTAGATCTGCTGATGACGGACGCTTTTATGAAAATGGCTACGCATCTGCGTTTTGGTACAGGGCCGAGAGATAGCATCACTTTGCGGAAGGATTCTGTGTATTCAGATACCCTGCTGGCCAATTATCTCAACTCCGCATTACACCAGCATATTATCGGTGCTACCCTGCGGGCGCAGGAGCCGCAGCATCACGGTTACCAGTTATTAAAATCGGCGTGGACCAACTTCAAAGGCAAATACAGCGAAATGAAGTGGGACTCTTTGCCCCTTTCCTATACAGACACTCCTGCCTACCGCCAGTTGCTGATCAACCGTTTGGCACAAAGTGGGCATCTGGATACATCCGGTGGTCATAGTACGGATACTTCCCTGCTGAAAAAGGGAATCAGGGCTTTCCAGAAAGAATTTAATATGTATGAGGACGGACAGGCAGGCAAAAAGACAGTTCAGACGATGAACAAGACCTTTGCCGATTGGGAAGTACAGGTTGCCCTCAATATGGATCGCTGGCGTAAACTACCCGATACCCTGCCGCAACGATATATTATGGTCAATGTGCCCGGTTACCGTATGGAATTGGTGGATAGCGGCACTGTGGCCGTAACATCCAAAGTGATTGTTGGTGCTCCCCGTACCCGCACTCCACTGCTCAACTCCCGCATGACCAATTTCGTGATGTATCCCTACTGGCGAGTACCTTTCAGCATTACTATCAAAGAGATGCTGCCTGCCATCAAGAAAGATCGCGCTTATCTGGCAAAAAAGAACCTCGAAATCATCGACTCACATGGTAATGCAATAAGTCCGGATAGCGTGAAATGGAGTAAGCTGAGTAAGAACTATTTCCCTTATGTACTCCGTCAGATGGATGGTATTGAAAACTCACTGGGTATCATGAAGTTCAATTTCATGAACAAATATGCCGTTTATCTGCACGATACCAATGCCCGTGGGTTGTTTGCCAATTCTTACCGCGCATTGAGTCACGGCTGTGTACGTGTACAGCAATGGGACAGTCTCTCGATGTACCTGACCAAAGATGATACCCGTCATCCGAGGGATAGCATGCGCAGATGGTTGGCCAATGGTGACAAGAAACAGATCGATATCCAGCATTCCGTGCCTATCTACTTCAGGTATTTTACAGCAGAAGGACGCGATGGACGTCTGATATTGCACGAAGATATCTATGGAGAGGACAGGATGTTGCGGAAACAGATGAAGCGATAGGGATCTTTGATTTTCGTACCTTTGTGAGATGTCAGATCATCTCTCAGTAGCGGAAAAGGTAAGGGCCGGAATGCCGGTTTTTCATAATAACACACCTCCGGATGTGAATGTGGCCTATTATGAGGTATCGGGTGCACCGATTTCCCTGCCTTATCACCGGAGAGATTATTTCAAAATCTGGATCATCATAGGTGAAAGTAAGCTCCATTTTGCTGACAGAACTGTGCAAATCAGCAAAGATCAGCCTGCGATTATATTTTCCAATCCTTTAGTGCCTTATTCTTTTGAAACGGAAGATGAAAACCGTTGTGGATACTGGTGTGTATTTACAGAGCAATTCTTAAAAACCGGAGAGCGGACTGAAAGTTTACAAGAGTCACCGCTGTTCAGAGTAGGAGGGGATAACGTCTTCTTTCCCGATAAGGAGCAGCTGATCACTTTCCGTGGATTATTTGACAGAATGGTCGCCGAAGCGGCATCAGAATATGTGTATAAATACGATATCATCAGGAATTATATCCAGCTTATCACGCACGAGGCTATGAAGATGCAGCCAGCGCTTAACGGTGCGAGGCATCGGAATGCCAATGAAAGGATTGCATCGCTGTTTATTGAATTGCTGGAAAGGCAGTTCCCGATTGAGTCTCCCCAGCGTACGCTTGCGCTCAGAAGAGCCGGCGATTATGCTGCTGCGCTGTCTATACATGTCAATCATCTTAATTTCGCTGTGAAGGAGGTAACGGGAAAGTCCACGACTACTCATATCACAGACCGGCTCCTGAATGAGGCGAAGGCATTGCTGAAGCATACCGACTGGAGTATCGCTGATATCGGGTATAGCCTCGGATTTGAGTATCCGAATCACTTTAATAATTTCTTCAAAAAGAATGTCGGAATGACCCCATTGGGAGTGAGAAAATAATGTGCAGCTGCCCTTTATCCTCGTATCAAGTCCACCTTTGGTGTGGGTCAGGTGCCCCTTATCTTCATATCAAGTCCACCTCAGGTGCGGGTCAAATGCCCCTTATCTTCATATCAAGTCCACCTCAGGAGAGTGTCAAATGCCCCTTATATTCGTATCAAGTCCACCTCAGGTGCGGGTCAGATGCCCCTTATCTTCATATCAAGTCCCCCTCAGGTGTGGGGCAGGTGCCCCTTATCTTCATATCAAGTCCACCTCAGGTGCGGGTCAAATGCCCCTTATCTTCGTATCAAGTCCACCTCAGGTGCGGGTCAGGTGCCCCTTATCTTCATATCAAGTCCACCTTTGGTGCGGGTCAAATGCCCCTTATCTTCGTATCAAGTCCACCTCAGGTGCGGGTCAGGTGCCCCTTATCTTCGTATCAAGTCCACCTCAGGTGAGTGTCAGATGCCCCTTATCTTCATATCAAGTCTACCTCAGGTGAGTGTCAGGCCCCCTTGTCTTCGAATCAGCTCCACCTTCAATTCCCTTCAAACTTATTATTCCCTTAAACATATCTACCTCTCCGGTATTCCTGACTCCTGATTGATGTACATCGATCATTTCTTTGAATTTCGTACTTATTTCTTTGACGCCGGCTCTTTTACCATCCCTCCTCCGGATACCTTTGCACCATCAATCACTTTAATCATATCACATGCAATACAAGGTATTAGGCAACTCCGGATTAATAGTCTCCACACTATGTCTGGGTACCATGACTTTCGGCGGAAAAGGAAAGGGTGTTTACGAAATGGTCGGTACATTGGAACAACCTGCTGTAGACGAACAGATACAACGTGCTGTAGATGCAGGTGTCAATTTTATAGACACTGCTAATATATATGCAGAAGGAAGATCAGAAGAACTGACCGGACAAGCTATCCGGAATCTCGGGCTGAAACGTGACGATCTGGTGCTTGCTACGAAAGTCTGTGCGCCTGCCGGTAAAGGTGTGAATGATCAGGGGCTATCCCGTAAACATATCATGCAGCAGGTAGAAGCGAGTCTGAAACGCCTGCAGACCGACTATATCGATCTGTATCAGGCGCATAACTGGGATCCGCTGGTACCTTTGGAGGAGACATTAAGAGCAATGGATGACCTGATCAGCAGCGGTAAAGTGCGGTATATCGGTGGTAGCAATCACATGGCCTGGTACATGATGAAGGCACTGGCTGTTTCTGATAAACATGGTTTGCATAGTTATATTTCTATGCAATCACACTATTCCATTGCAACACGGGAGCTGGAAAGGGACGTGATTCCTGCCTTGCTGGACCAGAAAGTGGGACTGATGGTATGGAGTCCGCTTTGCGCAGGACTGCTGAGTGGTAAATACCAGCGAAATGGGGAGACGACAGAAGCTGGCCGTTATCATCATCATTCTTTTATTCCGGTGGATACGGAACGTGCATTTAATATACTGGATGTATTGCATGTAATGGCGGCAGACAAAGGTACTACCGTTGCACAACTGGCTCTTGCGTGGCTGTTACACCAACCGGCGGTGACCAGTGTAATTATCGGGGCTAATAAGATGTCTCAACTGGAAGATAATCTGGGCGCAACGGCTGTTAAGCTGACAACAGAAGAGTTAAAACAACTGGATGAAGTCAGCAAACTGGCAGTAGAATACCCGGGTTGGATTGCATACAGGAGAGATCGCGGATAAGCATATATCCTGTTACTTATAAAGCATCTTGTTGGCTGTAAGTAATAAGCATGACAGGGTACACACGATATATGAAAATGGCGGCATGTAATGAGGGAATGTTTGCCTGATGTAATTAACAGATCTCTTGCAGGAACTAGGTTGAAACTGAAACACCACTGAGATAAACAGCAAAAAAGAAGGGCCTTGCATGTGCAAGGCCCTTTGCTTATATCAGTATTACGTACGTGTACTTACTTTTTCAGTTTTGCTTTCAGAGCATTATCCAGTTCCTGCAGGAACTCTTCTGTGTAAAGATAATGTTTTCCGTGCTCAACTTTGTTGCCGTGAATACAAACAGCCAGATCTTTTGTCATTTTGCCGCTTTCAACAACTTCCACACAAACAGCTTCCAGTGCATGACAGAAGTCGATCAGTTCCTGATTTTTATCCAGACGACCACGGAATTCCAGACCACGGGTCCATGCGAAGATGGAAGCGATCGGGTTAGTGGAAGTAGGTTTACCAGCCTGATGATCACGATAGTGACGGGTTACAGTACCGTGAGCAGCTTCAGCTTCCATTACGGAACCATCAGGAGTGATCAGGGTAGAGGTCATCAGACCCAGTGAACCGAAACCTTGTGCTACGGTGTCAGACTGTACGTCACCATCGTAGTTCTTACAAGCCCAAACGAAGTTACCGTTCCATTTTAGTGCGCTGGCAACCATGTCATCAATCAGACGGTGCTCATAAGTCAGGCCTGCTTTCTGGAATTCAGCTTTGAATTCGTTCTGGTAGATTTCTTCGAAAATATCTTTGAAACGACCATCATATTTTTTCAGGATGGTGTTTTTGGTGCTCAGGTAAAGCGGCCATTTTTTCATCAGTGCCTGGTTGAAACATGCACGTGCGAATCCTTTGATAGACTCGTCAGTGTTGTACATCGCCAGAGCAACGCCATCGCCTTTGAAGTTGAATACTTCGTGTTCGATAACTTCTCCGTTTTCGCCTTCGAACTTGATGGTCAGTTTACCTTTACCTTTTGTTACGAAGTCAGTTGCACGGTACTGGTCACCGAAAGCGTGACGACCGATACAGATAGGAGCAGTCCAGTTAGGCACCAGACGAGGTACATTCTGGGTTACGATTGGCTCACGGAATACAGTACCGTCCAGGATGTTACGGATAGTACCGTTTGGAGATTTCCACATCTGTTTCAGGTTGAATTCCTTTACGCGCTCTTCATCTGGAGTGATGGTTGCACATTTGATACCAACGCCGATTTCCCTGATCGCATTAGCTGCATCGATGGTCACCTGATCGTTTGTAGCGTCACGGTGTTCCATGCCAAGGTCATAGTATTTGATATCAACTTCCAGGTAAGGAAGGATCAGTTTATCTTTAATGAATTTCCAGATGATTCGTGTCATTTCATCCCCATCCAGTTCAACCACCGGGTTGGCGACTTTGATTTTTTCTGCCATTTCGACTTTGATTTTTAATTAGATACGAGTGTTCATGTGATAATCGTGAAATATACGATAACCGGTCATAATTTACAAGTTCCGCTTTCCTAAGCGGGGGCAGACAGCATTTCTTTTACAAAAAAATGAATGATCTATCTGTCAACCAACGCTTTGAAAAGCGGAACTAGCTATGTTGTGTAACCGGTAGGGTTACAGGTGCTTGATGATTTCATCTGCAAACTCGCTGGTTTTCACCAGTGTAGCATCGTCCATCAGCTTGTAGAAGTCGATCGTCACACGTTTACGTGCAATCGCAGTGCTGAGGCCGTGTACAATGATATCGGCAGCTTCTTTCCAGCCCATGTATTCCAGCATCATTACACCACTCAGTATAACGGAGCTAGGGTTCATAGTATTTGTGTTAGCGAAGCGTGGTGCAGTACCGTGGGTTGCTTCAAACACAGCGTGACCGGTCAGGTAGTTAATGTTAGCGCCCGGAGCGATACCGATACCTCCTACAGCTGCAGCAAGTGCATCAGAGATATAGTCACCGTTCAGGTTCAGGGTAGCTACCACAGAGTAGTCCTGTGGTGCCAGCAGAATCTGCTGCAGGAAGTTATCCGCGATAACGTCTTTTACGATCAGTTTTTTATGCGCAATGGCTACATTCAGTTCTTTATTCGCTTCGTCTTCGCCGCTTGCTTTTTTGGTGGCTTCCCACTGTTCCCAGGTATATACCTGTTCACCGAACTCGCGTGCTGCCAGTTCATAGCCCCAGTTCTTGAAGCCACCTTCGGTGAATTTCATGATATTACCCTTGTGTACCAGAGTCAGGGAAGGCAGTTTCTGCTCGATGGCATATTTCAATGCAGCACGAACCAGTCTTTCAGTACCTTCTTTGGACACTGGTTTGATACCCAGGGAAGAAGTTTCAGGGAAACGGATCTTCTTAACACCCATTTCGTTCTGCAGGAAGTTCAGCAGCTTTTCAGCCTCTGGCGTTCCATACATGTATTCTATACCGGCATAAATATCTTCTGTATTCTCACGGAAGATCACCATGTCAACCTTTTCCGGATGTTTTACAGGAGAAGGTACTTTATCAAACCAACGTACAGGGCGTACACAGGCATACAGATCCAGTTCCTGGCGCATTGCCACGTTCAGGGAACGGATACCGCCACCTACCGGAGTAGATAAAGGTCCTTTAATGGAAACCAGGTATTCTTTGAATGCTTCCAGCGTTGCTTTTGGCAGCCATTCACCTGTCTGCTGGAATGCTTTTTCTCCAGCCAGCACTTCTTTCCATTCTATCTTTCTTTTTCCACCATAGGCCTTTTCAACAGCGGCGTCAAACACACGCACACTTGCCTGCCAGATATCGGGTCCAATTCCGTCACCTTCAATAAAAGGAATAATCGGTTCATTGGGCACCTGTAACTGGCCATTGGTCATTGATATTTTTTCTGCCGGCATAAAACAGTTTCTTTACGAGTTTCGTAATTTATATTAATCGAGCGCAAAGGTACGGAATAACACACATCTTATGGGCTACTATCTATGTTCAATGCTCTTTTTCTTATTTTTGGGAGCAAAAAATGAGCAAATCCCTATGACACCGGGTAATCATCCTTCCAAGGATACTTCTATCAACCAATTTACTTATCTCGCCCTTGGCGACAGCTATACTATTGGCGAAAGCGTACCTGAAAATGAACGTTTTCCCAATCAGACTGCCAGACTGCTGGCCGCAGAAGGAATTTCCCTCGCAGCTCCCCGTATTATTGCCAAAACCGGCTGGACTACTGATGAGCTGGAAGCAGCTATTGCAGAAGCGCAGGTCACCGACACCTTCAGTATCGTAACCCTCCTGATCGGGGTCAATAATCAGTACCGTGGTCGTAGTGTGGCCGAATACAAGACCGAATTCACCCGCCTGCTTAAACAGGCTATCCACTTCGCTGCCGATCATTCAGACAGGGTAGTGGTGCTCTCCATCCCTGACTGGGGCGCCGTTCCTTTTGCAGAAGGTCGTGACAGACAGCAGATTGCAGAAGAAATAGACGCCTTTAATGCGGTTAACAAAAGCGTTTCAAAAAAGTTTAAAGTGCACTATCTGGACATTACCGCCGATACCCGCAAAGCACAACAGGACCCTGCTCTGGTAGCCAGCGACGGTCTACATTATTCCGCTAAGGGAATGGCTGTCTGGGCCGGTAAATTAGCCGGTGTAATGCGCAGCATCCTGCAATAATCTTTTTTACCGGCTTTTTCCTGCCTTTTACCGGAACTCTTCAACCTGTTGCCTAAATAGGCTTCGGGAACCCACGCCGGCATCCTAAGTTTGTATCGTAAATGTTAAACATCATATGGACAACCAGGAATATACAAAAGGAGATAGCTGGACAAGTGAACGGCAGCAGCGTAAGGCAGAAAGACGTCTTCGTCGCATCCAAAGGAAAAGCGAGAACAGGGAAGGTAGCAGAATCAACAAAGGATTAATTTTCATACTTATCGGTCTGTTTCTTTTCTTAAGAAGCCTTGACCTGGCAATGCCTGAATGGGTATTCTCGTGGCAGTTGCTGCTGATCGTGATCGGTAGTATCCTGCTGGCAGCCAGTAAGTTTAAAAACTGGGGTGGCCTGATTGTAATGCTGGTAGGTATCGTCTTCTTCGCTAAAGACTACCTGATGCTGAGTTATGACCTGACCCGCTTTATATGGCCTGCCATCTTCGTGATCGTTGGGCTGGCCATCCTCTTCGGTAAACGTCAGGAGTCTTCTATGAAAAAAGACCTGCGTGTCATGCCACCAATGACCTCCTCAGAAGATTTTATAGCATCCAATGTTATATTCAGCGGAGAAAACAGAGCCGTTGTTTCTAAAGAATTCAAAGGCGCCAATGTCACCGCTATCTTTGGTGGTGCTGATTATAACCTCATCCAGTCCGATTTCAAAGACAGAGTCGAATTTGAAGTAACCTGCATCTTCGGTGGCGTGGAAATCATCCTGCCTACCAACTGGGATGTACGTATCGAAATGGATACCATCATCATGGGCGGCGTAACCGACAAACGTCCGGTAGAACTCCTCTCTAATGCCAGCAACTCCGAAAAGATCTTCGTACTGAAAGGTACCTGCATCTTCGGTGGCGTGGAGATCAGAAACTATGTCTGATCAACGGCTGACTAACTTTTATTTCACCTTTTTAATTATAGATTTTATGCAGTGGTTTGTAGCTAAAATCGTTTATCAGATCATCAGCGGTAATGGTGATCATACCCCTCAATTTGACGAGCAGTTAAGACTGATCAGTGCCGATACAAGAGAAGATGCATGGAGACGTGCCTGCCAGATCGGTGTACAGGAACAATACGCATTCAAAAACCAAAGACAGGAAATGGTAGAATGGCGCTTTATCAATGTGCCGGAAGTAAATAATCTTTCTTCACTGGACGATGGTATGGAGCTTTACTCCCGTATCGAAGAACCGGAAGATGCCAATGCTTATATTTCCTGGCTGCAGGTGAAGGCCGCTCACCTGAAAGGACCCAGCCTGATCGATAAACGCGCCTGATTATTTCATTCTTATTCCGTACTCCTTGGCAAATCATCTACTGGCAAATAAATCATTCAGATGGACCTTGATAGTGGCTACCTACGTCGCGACCGTCGTACAGGCTTATCTGCTGATATGCTGGTTCAACATCAGCGATAGTATCGCATGGACAGACAGCGTTATACACAATGTTACGCTTGCATTGACGGGAGTGGGCGTTTGTTTCAGCTTGTCGCATTACAGACCGGCAAAAGGTAAATATATCTTCCTGCTGATCTACTGCTCGGTGCTGACCTTTATGTGGGCAGGTGGTTGTTATTGGATCATGAACGAAATGTTTGCATCCACGCCTTATTATCAGCACTGGTTATTCTTCGCAATTCCCATCAGATTTATCATGGGATGGCTGATCGTCATCTTCATCGGAATGAAAACACTGATGTGGTATGATCTGGCAGAACAGGAACAGGAGCTGGCGCGTAAAGAAGCCATAGAACGTATGGCAAGAGAAGCAGAGCTGTTCAAACTGAGACAACAATTGCAGCCACACTTCCTGTTCAACAGTCTGAACTCTATCAATGCACTGATCGCATTGCGTCCGCAACAGGCAAGAGAAATGGTATTGAAGCTGAGCGATTTTCTGCGTGGTACATTGAAACGTGAAGACCAGCAATGGATACTGTTACCTGAAGAAATGCAGTATCTGCAATTATATCTTGACATAGAAAAAGTCCGCTTCGGGCATCGCTTGTCTACCGACATCACTGCCGAAGACAACGCCGGAACACTTAAGGTGCCGCCTATGCTGCTGCAACCAGTAGTGGAAAACGCCATCAAATACGGACTATACGATACTACAGACGCTATCACGATTGCTATCAATGCATGGCAGTCAGATGATATGCTTCATATACAGGTGCAGAATCCTTTTGATCCCGAACTGCAGGCTCCTGCAGGCACCGGCTTCGGACTCGCATCTATCCAGCGCAGACTTTACCTGCTCTTCGGAAGACAGGATCTGCTGGAAACAAATAAAAACGGAAACATTTTTACCACCCTGATTAAAGTGCCGCAACTATATGATAAAAGCAGTAATAATTGATGATGAACCCCTGGCGCGTGAGATTGTAAAAGAATATCTTCAGTCCTTCTCTCAGATACAACTGATGCAGGAGTGCGGAGATGGTTTTGAAGGATTGAAAGCCATACAGCAGCAACAGCCCGATATCATTTTTCTTGACGTACAGATGCCAAAGATCAATGGCTTTGAAATGCTGGAACTCGTAGAATCATTGCCCGCGGTTATATTCACCACTGCTTTTGAAGAACATGCGATCCGCGCATTTGAGGTGAATGCAATAGACTATCTGCTGAAGCCATTTTCAAAAGAGCGTTTCGATAAAGCAGTTTCCAAATGGCTGGACCGCCGTGTAGCAGATGAAATGCAGCAGACCGCCGCTTTACTGGATACAGCAGGCGCTTCTCCTATCCAGAGTAACAGGATCGTTGTAAAGATCAATGGTAAGATTAAGATCATTCCTGTACAGGATATACATTATCTTGAAGCAGCAGATGATTATGTAAAGATCGTTACGCCGGAAGGTACTTTTCTCAAAAATAAAACAATGCAGTTCTTTGAGAAATCGCTGGACCCGCAACAGTTTGCACGCGTACACCGCTCTTATATGCTGAATGTAAATCAGGTAACGCGTATTGAGCCATATGAAAAAGAGAATCATCTGGCTATATTAAAATCAGGCGCAAAAGTGCCGGTTAGCAAGACAGGCTATCCCAGACTGAAAGCCTCACTGGGATTGTAAGATATATTGCTTTTTTCAGGAGAAGAGGGAAGGATCTTAATAGTCTTTCCCTTTCTTTTTGGGGTAAGAATGAGAATGATAGCCGTCATTGCTATCTCTTGCAATAAGCCATTGTTATAAAACAACAGAGGCGCTCCAATGACCGGAGCGCCTCTATCGTTTTATAATCAATAATCAGAAAAATAAGGTGCTATCGTTCCAATGCTTAATCCTTAATTTTCAATGCTTAATTTCTCTATTGCACCACCAGCACAGGTATCCTCACCTTATGTCTCACCTGATTGGTTGTTTCTCCATAGATCCAGTCTTTAATACCTGTATGTCCATGTCCGCCAAGAATCAGGAAATCAGCCTTTTCTTCTTTTACGATACGCACAATTTCTTCTGCACGATGACGGTAACCCAATAAGCCTTTCGCGCGTAAATTTCTGGCACGTAACAGGCTGATATAAGCATCCATCTGCTCCTTGTCCTTTCTCGTTTCAAAGTCATCGGATTCTCCTCCAAGGTATCTCGCAGAAGCACTTTCCACAATATGGATCAGTAAGTATTCTGTCTGCGGATTACCATGCGCCAGTGCATTGGAGATGATCTTTTCATCATCCTTACTGAAGTCAAGGGCCAGGGCAATACGCTGATATACGGGAGGCTGAATATCACCCAGTGCAAAGTCAGGCGTTGTATGAATACCGGCAGATGCTTTCTGCTGATACCGGCTGATGAGTGGATATGCAACTGTGATAGCAATCAGCACAAGGAAGCCAATACCCGCGGTAATAATCAGAATATCCACCAGAATATTACCATTGCCTTCAATGTATTTGGCTGCTTCTGTAAACACCATGCGGGTATTGAGGTATACCAGTACAGCAGTGATGATCCAGCTGATAATTTTTACGGGTGTATTGACTGCATAGCTTCCCATTGTCTTTTTATCACTTACAAAGTGAATCAGCGGGATGATGGCAAAGCCTAACTGCAGACTTAATAACACCTGACTGAACACCAGCAGTTCGCCTACTTTTTCCGGACCCGCCAGCATGATCACCAGCAGTGCAGGTACAATGGCAAGGAGTCGGGTGAGCAGACGACGCAACCACGGATTGATGCGAAGACGTAAGTAACCTTCCATGACGATCTGACCAGCCAGTGTACCTGTTACGGTAGAGCTTTGTCCGGCGGCAATCAGGGCTATGGCAAATAAGGCAGGCGCCCATTTATTCCCCAGCAATCCTTCCAGCAACTGATGTGCATCCTGTATTTCGGCAATATCAGTACGGCCGGTTTTAAAGAATACAGCAGCAGCCAGTATCAGGATGGCTGCATTCACAAAGAAAGCAAGATTCAGCGCAACAGCACTGTCGATAAAGTTTAGTTTCAAAGCCTGTCTGATGCCCTGTTCATCCCGTTTTATCTTACGGGTCTGTACCAGTGCGGAGTGCAGGTACAGGTTATGTGGCATCACAGTAGCACCGATAATACCGATAGCGATATAAAGGGCTGTATTGTCAGGAATGACCGGTTTAAAGCCCGTTACGACTTCACTTAATACAGGCTTGGCCATGAACAGCTCTACAAGGAAAGAGATCCCTACAATGGCTACCAATGCGATTATAAAGGCTTCCATTTTCCGGATACCGTAACGCTGTAATACCAGTAGCAGGAAAGTATCAAATACGGTGATGCTGACACCCCATTCCAGTGGCAGGCCGGTCAGCAGTTGGATACCGATAGCCATACCCAGTACTTCTGCAAGGTCTGTAGCTGCAATGGCAATTTCGGCCAGTATATAAAGTATGAAATTAACGCCCGCGGGATAGGTTTCCCGGTTAGCCTGTGCAAGATCCCGTCCTCTTACGATACCCAGCCGGGCGCTGAGTGTCTGTAACAGCAGGGCCATGAGATTACTCATAAGCAGCACCCAGAGCAGGGTGTAGCCATACTGACTGCCACCTGCGAGATCGGTTGCCCAGTTGCCCGGGTCCATATAACCTACGCTGACAAGATAGGCAGGTCCGAAGAAAGAGAGCAGTTTACGCCAGCGATTAGTGCTGGGAACGGTAGTATCTACGCTTTGATGAACTTCGCCTAACGAAGTGTGCTGATGATTCATATTTTAGCTGTTGTGCAGTCTGCTGGCCGGTCACCCGGTAATATACCGGTAGTGCAGGTTGAATTTTTTAGTCTGTCCCCATGTATGCCGGTGGGCTGTAGGCGGCCGCTACGGACTGCGTTATATCGGTTTGACCATTATATTTTTTGACACCTGTTCACTGATAGTGAAGGCAGGCTGGTTACGTATTTTTAGTTCGATGGAATTGTCAAATTCGTAACGCTCTATGACGTCAAGTTGCGTGCCTAAGCGGATGCCTTTGGCGTTCAGGAACTCCAGTAATGCGGTTGATTTATCAGAAACAGCCACGACTTCCAGTCGTTTGGATCTGGCTTTATCAAGCGGTGTTTGCGGACGCGGCTTACCCATTTTACCCTGTGCATCAGGAATAGGATCACCATGAGGATCTATCTGCGGATTACCCAGAAATTCGCTGAGACGGTTGATGAGTTTCTCACTACGTACATGTTCCAGTTCTTCTGCCAGTTCATGTACCTCTTCCCAGCTGAATGATAATTTATCTACCAGAAAACATTCCCAGAGGCGATGCCTCCGGATGATATTCAGTGCCGCTTTTTTACCATCTGGGGTCAGGTTGATACCCTGATATTTTTCGTAGGAAATAAGCTTCTTTTCCTTCAGCTTCTTTGCCATATCTGTTACAGACGCCGGCTTGGTTTCCAGTTCGCCGGCAAGGGCATTTGTACTTACCGCTTCCTGTCCTTCTTCCTCCAGTTTATAAATCGACTTAATGTAGTTCTCCTCAGCAATCGTCAAATTCATCATTCCTTAAAATAAAGTTTAGGTAAATCTAAATAAATAATGCCACAAATGCAAACGCAACGCTTCTGGTGGGGTCCTTATTTTGATCATATCATTTTTTTCTCTAACTTTTCGGCCGTAATAAACAAGCATATACGCATGAATAAGCTAGTATTAGCCCTGTTGACTATCGGTCTGATGGCCGGATGTGGTTCAAAAAAGAACAAATCAGGTAAGGATGACTTCACATTTGAAGACTTCCGTCACTTGTTTGCAGAGGCTAAACTGCCTTATAAACTGGCACCGGAAGATCTGGCAAATAAAAAATCAGATACCAGCAGTATTTCTCCGGAAGTATTGAAGCAGTTTCTGACCGATACTTTGGGTAAATCAGATTTCCCGGATGGAACGGCGTTGAAGTTTTACCCTGTAGCCGCTGTTGATGGTGCTGCTGTTAATTACTTTGTGGTAAAAGCAGTGGGTAAATCAGCCACTACAGCTTATATATGCTTTCTGGATAAAAAAGGTCATTACCTGAATCGCCTGCCTGCAGGGAAGGTGGCTGATAAAAGTGAGGTGTTTTATTTTTCAATAGATACCCGTCAGGTCATCAAGGTGACCAATGAGCGGGAACTGGAACCGGGTCGCAGATCTACCCGTGAAGATTTCTTTGGTGTATCTGACAATGGCAGTACGACTCTGATCATGACCAATACTACCGGCGATCCGGGAGCTGGTCAGCTGTTCAATCCGATCGATACACTGAAAGCGACACACAAACTCTCCGGTGATTATGTAAGCGGTGAAAATAGTCTGGTGTCTGTGCGCGATGGCGATGATCCTAAGTCTTTCCTGTTCTTTATTTCTTTCTCTAATAAGACAGGCTGTAAAGGTGAGTTATCCGGTACCGGTCATTTCACGGGTGCTAACAAAGGAGAGTATAAGGATAAAGAGACTGACTGCGGTATTGCATTTCAGTTTGCTTCAGGTAGGGTGAGTATCAAAGAGATCGGAGGTTGTGGCGCTTACAGGGGCGTGCGTTGTTTCTTTGAAGGCAGTTACGCAAAGAAAAAAGCAAAGTAAGTACAGATTAGTATAGAAACAGACTCCGCTTTGTACCAACAGGGCGGAGTTTTTTATTGGGCTTGTCTGATGATGCGGAGGAATTCTTTTCTTGGTATCATACCGGCGCCCAGTGAAGCCAGATGGTCGGAATATACCTGACAGTCAATCAGGGTGATGCCTTTGCCGGCTGCATATTGTACAAAGGTGATAAAGGCCGCTTTAGAGGCATTGCTGACAAGTGAGAACATTGATTCACCGAAGAAGCTGGTTCCCAGCTGAATACCATAAAACCCACCTACCAGTTTGTCTTCCTGCCAGCATTCTACCGAATGTGCATAACCTGCTTCATGTAAAGAAATATAGGCTTTCTCCACATCACGGGTGATCCAGGTGCCGTTCTGTCCGGGACGGGGAACCTTTCTGCAACCGGCTATAACCGCAGGGAAGTTTTTATTCACCGTAATAGTGAATATGCCCTTTTTCAGCACTTGTTTCATGCTGGCGGATATCTTCAGATCTTTAGGAAATAATACGAATCTGGGGTCAGGACTCCACCAGAGGATAGGTGGTTCGTCATACCAGGGAAAGATGCCTTCACTATAGGCGAGCAGTAAGCGCTCTTCGGATAAGTCTCCGCCATAGGCCAGCAATCCATCCGGCTCAGCCAGATCGACAGGCGGGAAAATCAAATCTTCAGAAAGCTCAAATACAGGCATTATCCTTCTACCGCTTCTTCAAGGGTAGCGCTGATGCCTCTGTCCAGCAGGGCTTCGCACATCGGGCGAAGGCGGGTGAATTCGCCCTGCTTTACGGCATACTTACCGTTGTGGTGAATGATCAGAGCGCATTGTTCAGCCTGTTCCTGAGTATGGTCGCATACTTCGATCAGGGACTGTATCACCCAGTCAAATGTATTAACCTCATCATTCCAAACGATAAGGCTGAAGGGAAACTGTTCGTCTTCAGCTACCAATACGTCTTCCCATTCTTGAATCTTCGTGCCTGTTTGATTACGCTGGCTCATAATCCGGTAAAAACTTTCCACAAAACTACGCTTAATAATCGTTAAATTAAATAGGAATGTTTTCATGCGTCGTGGTGTAAATGAATATGAAAATCACATATTTAACATTATCAGTGAGCATTGAGCGAGAATTACTATTATTGTAAACACTAGCAATTAGGTTATGAATGTATTGAACGGCATTAAATTATTGATAGATATTAAGCTACCGCTGAAAGACCCTATTCCGATTTTTTCACTGGTGTTGTTTATCATACTGTTGGCTCCGATCATCCTCCGCAAGTTTCGCATTCCCAGCATCATCGGATTGATCCTGGCAGGTATGGCGATCGGGGATCACGGGTTTAAGATCATCGAAAAAGGTAGTATTGACCTGTTTGGAAAAGCAGGTCTGTTGTATATTATGTTCCTCGCCGGACTGGAACTCGATATGACAGAGTTCAGGAAGAACCGCAATCGTAGTCTGGTATTTGGCGCCTTTACTTTTTTCATTCCGCTCATTTTAGGATATGTCATCTGCATGTATGTGCTGCATTTCAACTTTATGGCTACCTTATTGGTATCCAGTATGTTTGCCACCCATACACTGGTCGCTTATCCTTTAGCCAGCCGGCTGGGGATTACAAAAAATGAAGCAGTGACCGTAGCGGTAGGAGGGACCATCATTACAGATACCGCCGTGCTGGTTATACTGGCTATTATCACAGGTGCCGCCGCCGGCAACCTGAATACGCAGTTCTGGATCCGGTTATCTGTCTCACTGGTCGTCTTTGCCACCATCATTCTATGGATCTTTCCGATGATAGGGCGCTGGTTTTTCAAAAAGATCAAAGATGATAAAACCTCGCACTTCATCTTCGTGCTTGCACTGGTATTTCTGGCAGCTTTTCTGGCTGAACTGGCAGGCGTAGAAGGGATCATTGGCGCCTTCTTAGCAGGCCTGGCACTCAATCAGCTGATACCACATACTTCTCCCCTGATGAACAGAATTGAATTCACCGGCAACGCCCTGTTCATTCCTTTCTTCCTGATCAGTGTAGGGATGCTCGTGGATCTGCGTGTGTTACTAAAAGGCCCTGAAGCCTTGCTCATCGCAGGTGTACTCACCGCCATGGCGCTTGTCAGCAAATACCTCGCAGCATTTTTTACGCAACTGAGTTTCGGTTATACACCCACGCAACGGAATGTAATATTTGGCCTGAGCAGCTCTCATGCAGCTGCAACGATCGCTGTTATACTGATCGGATTTAACATGGGGATCATCAATGAACATGTGCTGAATGGTACGGTGGTATTGATCCTGATCACCTGTCTGGCAGGCTCTTTTGTAACAGAAAGCGCAGGTCGTAAACTGGCGATTATAGAAGCAGAAAGTAAACCGGTGACAGCTGAGACACCAGAAAGAGTATTGGTGCCGATCTCCCGTCAGGGACATATGGAGCCTCTGCTGGACTTTGCACTGATGATCAAAGACCCGGATACCAGTACGCCTATATATCCGTTGGCAGTCGTACAGGACGATGAAGAAGCGAAACAAAAGATACCGCTGACCAACAAGATCATGGAAGCGGCTGTCATGTATGCAGGTGCAACTGAAAGCAAGGTACAGGCAGTAACCCGTATTGACCTGAATGTGTCTGATGGTATTGCGAGGGCAGCAAAAGAACTGATGATCACAGATGTGGTGCTCGGTTGGACAGATAAGAATAACAGTACGACAGAACGTTTGTTTGGCTCCATCTTCGGTACTACACTCGATAACGTTTTACAGAGTGTATGGGAAACGATTTATGTATGCGACTTCCATTATCCTCTGAATGCGACTAAAAAACTGGTGCTGGTGATGCCAAAGAATGCGGAATATGAAATCGGCTTCCTGCATTACATTCAAAAGATCTTTCTGCTCAGCAAACAGATAGGCGCGAAGCTGATGATCTGCTGTCATACCAATACACAGAAAGCGATAGCCGCTTATCTGCAACAGTTTAAACTCAGCATAGAGATCAACTTCAAACAATTTGATAACATCGAAGAATTGCTGTTACTGGCGAAAGATATCACAAAGAATGATCTGGTGATGGTGGTGGCAGCCCGTAAGGGTACGCTCTCTTATCGTCCTTATCTGGATGGTATGCCGGGACGTCTGAGCCGTCATTTCCCTGCGCATAACATTGTACTGATCTATCCGGAGCAGCAGGAGATCGATTATATTGAAGCAGGCGTACAACCCGAAGATCTCACATTGGCGCCTATTCAGGAGCAGCTTGCAAATCTGAATAAACTGGGTAAAGCGGTGAGACGGATATTGAAAGGGAAGAGGTAACACAATCAGGAATCAGCAATTGAGATACAGCCAGCCGGCTGTAAACATAAAAAAGGGAGCGGTTCTTCACACCCGAAGAACCGCTCCCTTTTTATATATCATTCAGACAATTGCAGAAAGTATGCTTAATTGCCAATTACTCATTCTTAATTAATAGAGTGGCATTCTAACTTCCTCTACAACCTTCCCTGACGGCCTTTCCGGAGCCGTTTTTAAAGACTGTCTGCTTAATTTGAGTACCTGATCCAGCAGATCGATAGAAGCGCTGATTTCGTCTTTTTTGATAGAGATACTTTCGATGTTGAATCCTATCGACATATTCTTTTTGTCTGCGTATTCCAGCAATTCAGAAGCAACATTCAGACAGGTGTCAATAGATGCCTGCAGGATATCTTTGGAATGTTTCAGGTCATTATACAACCATCTTGGAACCTTGATACCAAGCCATTCCATAAACTGTAATGTTTTCAGTGAACCGCAAGGCGCCAATGTAAAGAGGATAGGTGCCGGCGTCTGGTTTGTTTCACGGGAGTGATAGTAATAATCAGCCAGTACGTCTTTGGTATCATTCACGTTATACACACACTGTGATACAAAGAAGCTGCAACCTTGTCCGATCTTGCCGGAAAGTCTGATATGTTCATCTCCTTTTTTTGCATGACGTTCCGGAATGGTCACACCACCAATCAGCAGATTGGGTGAATATTGTTGTCTGAGTGCGTAGGCATCTGACAGCGAGAAGTTAGTTTGCTCGATCTGTTGCTGGGAAGAAGCACCTACAAACACGGAGTGTTGAATGTCATTGTTGTTGGTCAGCCAATGTGTAAACTGCTCCGCATTCAGGTTCGCAATACTTTTATAAATGATCCGGGGCACTTTCAGCTGATGAAAATAATCCCTGCTATATTGTTCTGGCAGTACTGTCGGAATAAAAGCGAATGTTCTTTCCTGATCAGTTCTGGTAGCTTCATCCTGAATATCATAAAGGATTAATGCATCGATATCAAGAGCACTGATGCGTTCAGCTTGTGCCTGTGCTATTTCAGCTATTCTATCCTGATTGGTAGTTATTTTAGGGGGTGTAAGGCTGTAAAAAACAAGTCTTGAATGTCCCGATTTAATTTTATCAGCAAGCGTATGGCCCATTGGGTGGCAGTTTTTAAAAACAGTGCAAGTTAACAATTAGGAATTAACAATTAATCATTAAACCTGTTGATAAAGGTTACAATTTGTGCTGATAGTGGTCGGAGAGGCATGGCGCCTTTGATCTGGCAGCTTGTTTTAATGATGTCGGGCTGGTGAGAATAATACGGACTTTAACAGGAAAGCGCTGATCAATACTGCGTGCTGAATGAAAAGGGCAGGGCAAAAAAAAAGCCTCATCTTGCGATGAAGCTTTTTATGTGGGAGTTGACGGATTCGAACCATCGACCCTCTGCTTGTAAGGCAGATGCTCTGAACCAGCTGAGCTAAACTCCCTTCTCTTTTTCCTATCAGGTTTCCCTGAGAGGACCGCTATACAGCGAAAACATTTTTGTCAAAAAAAAAGCATCATCCTGTTGATGAAGCTTCTGGGTGGGAGTTGACGGATTCGAACCATCGACCCTCTGCTTGTAAGGCAGATGCTCTGAACCAGCTGAGCTAAACTCCCTGAAGAAAAAGAAATTTAAAAGTAACTGAGTGGGAGTTGACGGATTCGAACCATCGACCCTCTGCTTGTAAGGCAGATGCTCTGAACCAGCTGAGCTAAACTCCCATTTTTTTCTTCGTGACCACCAGTCCTTTTGTCTGATGGGATTGCAAAGGTAGAAAGTATTTTGATTCTGCCAAATTTTTTTAATGAATAATTATCCAAAAATGAATTGGCTATACAATATAAATGCTCTCAAATCCTTTGCAGAAAAGGATTTTATTGAAATAATAAATTAAGAACTTTTTTATTATTGCAGGAACATTATCAGTGTGCGCCTGTTAAAAATGCACTACTTCAGTTCCCATTCAATCAGCTGATTGGTCCATTCGATGCGATAAGGAGTCGTGACTTTAATATAGTTGTCAGTATATCCTTCCATCATACCATCCTTACCATGTTTTTCAAACAATACCTTTCTTGTTTCGCCAAGGTGCTGTTCGTTGAAGTATTGTTGTTTCTTATGGCTCAGATTACGCAACATTTTATTCCGCTCATTGCGCACGTTGACAGGCACTACCGGCGTGATTTCAAGTGCGGCGGTGTTCGCTCTTTCTGAATAAGTGAATACGTGCAGGTAGGATATATCCAGTCCGTGCAGGAAGTCATATGTTTCCTGAAAATGTGCGTCTGATTCAGCCGGGAATCCAACAATAACATCTACGCCAATCGCACAATGTGGCATGAACTGTTTGATCAGGGCTACCTTTTCTGCATACAGTTCACGGCGGTAACGACGGCGCATCAGCCCCAGTACTTCATTACTACCACTCTGTAAAGGGATATGAAAATGAGGCATGAACCGTTTGCTGTTGGCAACAAATTCGATGATCTCATTACTCAGCAGGTTAGGCTCAATGGAGGAGATGCGGTAACGCTCGATACCTTCCACTTTGTCCAGTTCCTGTATCAGTTCAAAGAAAGTTTCTTCTCTTTTCTTGCCGCCTTCAAGGCCTTTTCCGAAATCGCCCAGGTTGATACCGGTCAGTACGATCTCTTTTACGCCGGAAACTGCAAGGGAATGCGCATGTTCTACTACACGGGCAACACTGTCACTACGGCTTTTACCTCTGGCCATCGGGATGGTACAGAAGGAGCAGGTATAGTCACAGCCGTCCTGTACCTTCAGGAAGGTGCGGGTACGGTCGTTTACCGAATACGAAGCATGGAAGGTATTGACGTCTTCGATATCGCAGGAGCAGATCTTTGCACTGTCGCCTTTGGTCAGGGTTTTCAGGTGGTCCACGATATTGAACTTCTCTGCCGCCCCTAATACGAGGTCCACGCCCTCGATCTCAGCGATTTCTTTAGGTTTCAGCTGCGCATAACAGCCGGTGATCACAATCATGCTCTCCGGCGCTCTCCGCTGGATACGGCGTACCAGATGACGGCACTCCTTATCTGCGTTTTCGGTAACAGAGCAGGTATTGATCACATATACATCCGCCTGCTCTTCAAAATCTGTTTTCACAAAACCATCCTGTTCCAGCAGCCTGCTCAAAGAGGAGGTTTCTGAAAAGTTCAGCTTACAGCCGAGGGTATGAAATGCTACTTTTTTACCTGTTGTCATAAGGATCGCAAAGGTAGCACCTTTTTTTTATACTGGTTATATTGCTAAAATTGTACTAGATTGCCGTCCGGCACGAGCAATGCTGAATGTATTCGTAACAGAGCATGACCATGAAATCTAAGGGTAAGTATATACCTATGTTGTTATTAACGCTGTTGTTATGGCTCGCCTGGCAACAACAATGGTGGAAAGGGCCGCAGCGTCTACCGCGCGTAACTGCACACAATAACACAAGTATCGCCACAACAGACAAGAGGGACAAGAAGACAACCGAAAAGACACCTGCAGGACTTAACCGTCACGCACCACTCAAATACACCCGACATGCCAGATGTCGGATGGAATGCCGCCATGTGACGGAAGCTGAAGTAGTGGAAATTCTGGAAACCGGCAGTGTCAACACCGAAAAATCAAATCCCCTGGACGAACCATGTCCCACCTATGCAATAGAAGGCTATTCTGAAGAAGGCCAGCACCTCCGCGTAGTATTCGCACCATGCGAAGATACCACCAGCGTAGTTACCTGTATCGACCTCGATAAGGATTGGTCCTGCAGCTGTAATTAGGTATTTCCATATGTATACTGTAATTTTCCGGCTTGCATCAGACTAAAACAGAGACTGGCATTATTATGAAGTTATTGCTCAAGCCGTTACATGTAGTGTATATGATATACGCTGCAATCGTGTTCCTTGTTATCATGTTCCTTATTATCCCGCCAATCTTTCTGGCGTCGTTCCTAGGAAGGATCAAGGGGGGAAATATCATATTCTATTTTCTGCGCTTCTGGTCACATACCTGGTTTCCTGCCGTCGGAATCATGGTAAAGCGGATCTATAAACATGACAAAAAGGATAAGACACCATACATTTATGTTGTCAATCACCGTTCCTACCTCGATGCCGCACTCGCAGTGCAGGTGATGAGACTTCCTTTTCGTCCGCTGGGCAAAATCGAAATGAAACGTATCCCGGCTTTCGGTTATATCTACCGCCAGTCTGTTGTAATGGTAGACCGCTCCGATGCCAAGGCCCGCGCCCGTAGCGTACGTGAAATGATCTCCGTTATTAAAGAAGGTGTTTCTATCCTGATATTCCCGGAAGGTACTACCAACGAAACCGACTCACTGCTGCAGCCATTTCATAATGGCGCATTCCGTATAGCCATTGAAACACAGACGCCTATCCAACCCGTCCTGTATCTGGATAATGGTAAACGCCTGCACGCCAAAGGTTTCAATCTGCTCCCCGGCCGCTGCCGTGTGGTATACCTGCCGCCTGTTCCTGTCACCGGACTGACAATGGAAGACCTGCCAGCCCTCAGACAGCAGGTTTTTAATATTATGGAACAAGAATTGAAGGCTACTGTATAAATCTCCGGATGAAATTTGCTGACGTCATACTGCCATTGGCCCTGCCAAAAAATTATACTTACGCGGTACCTCCGCATATGGAGGAATCGTTGAAGGTAGGCAGCCGTGTGGCCGTACAACTGGGCAAACAGAAGAAATATGCCGGTATCGTTAAAGCGATACATGAACAGGCGCCGGCTGACTACAGGACTAAACCCCTGCTGGACATGCTGGATAAAGACCCTGTCGTATATCCTACACAGCTGTCATTCTGGCAATGGCTCGCCGCTTATTATATGTGTACAGAAGGGGAGGTACTCAATGCCGCCCTGCCTGCCCATCTGAAACTCTCCAGCGAAACCCTCCTGCTTTTTAACGACGCCTATGGCGACGACTTCTCCAACCTCGATGATGATGAATATCTTGTCGCAGAAGCCCTCAACATCCGTAAGGAACTGCGTATAGATGAAGTGCAGCTCATTCTTGATAAAGCAGACGTCTATTCTACTATCAAAAAACTGATAGAAAAGAATGTACTGCTGGTTTATGAAGAACTGAAAGAAGTGTATAAAGAAAAAAAGGAGAACTACGTACAACTGCACGCGCAGTATGAAGATGAAGAGCTGCTGGCACCCCTGTTCAATGAACTGGCCAAAGCACCCAAACAGATGGAACTGCTGCTGGCGTATCTGCACCTGATTAAAACACAGGGTAGTGTGCTGCAGACAGAATTGCTGAAGAAATCAGGTGCCAGTACCGCCCAGCTCAAAGGACTGGTAGACAAAAATATACTCTGGATAGAAAAACGGGTAGTAGATCGTGTGCCCGGTGGTGGAAAAGTAGAAGCTCAGATAGATTTTGAGCTGAGCCCCGCTCAGGACAAAGCATTGACACAGGTACGCGACAGTTTTGCTGCCAGACCAGTCACCTTACTGCATGGTGTAACTTCCAGTGGTAAAACACAACTCTATGTCAAACTGATCGAAGAGTATGTAGCCAATGGCAAACAAGTACTTTATCTGCTTCCGGAAATTGCCCTGACAGCACAGATCGTACGTCGCCTGCAAAAACATTTTGGTAATAAGATCGGGATCTATCACTCCCGCTTTAATAATAATGAAAGGGTAGAGATCTGGAATAAGGTAAAAAATGGTGACCTGAAAATACTGCTCGGCGCCCGTTCCAGCCTGCTGCTGCCTTTTCAGGATCTGGGTCTGATCATTCTGGATGAAGAACATGACCCTTCCTACAAACAACAAGATCCCGCTCCCCGTTACCATGCAAGAGATGCGGCTATTTATTATGCCGGTCTGTTTCGTGCAAAGGTGCTGCTGGGATCTGCCACCCCTTCACTGGAATCGTATTTTAATGCCCAACAGGGGAAATATGGACTGGTGGAACTGGCTGAGCGTTTCGGCGGACTGGAAATGCCGGAAATCGCTATTGTAGACGTGAAGAAGGAACGTGCAGAAAAGAGTATGCAGGAGAACTTCACACCACAATTGAATGCCGCTATTAACAATAGTGTAGCAACGGGCAATCAGGTCATCCTCTTTCAGAACAGACGCGGTTATGCACCTTTTCTGATGTGTGATACCTGTGGATGGATCCCCAGCTGTAAGAACTGCGATGTATCACTGACCTATCATAAGAATCAGGATAAACTACATTGTCATTATTGCGGTACCCGTTATCCTTATCCACAGACCTGCGCAGCCTGTGGCAGTCAGACGCTTCATCCGAAAAGCTTTGGTACAGAAAAGATCGAAGATGATCTGCAACAGCTGTTCCCTAAAGCACGTATCGCCCGTATGGATATGGATGCTGTGCGTAACAAAGACAGCCATAATAAGATGATCCAGCTGCTGGAACAACGGGATATTGATATTCTGGTAGGAACGCAGATGGTAGTGAAAGGGCTGGACTTTGACAATGTAAATCTGGTAGGCATCCTGAGTGCAGACAGCCTGTTGAGTTTTCCGGATTTCCGCGTGAATGAACGGGCTTTCCAGCTGATGGAACAGGTAAGTGGCCGTGCAGGGAGAAAACATGGTAAAGGTAAAGTGATCATTCAGGCCAGTAATACCCGTCACCCGGTACTCAGTTATGTGACCACACATGACTATAAAGCGATGTACGCCGCAGAAATTGCGGAAAGAGAAAACTTCGGTTATCCACCTTTTACCCGCTTATTGAAAATAACCCTCAAACATAAAAACCAGCAAACGGTTGAACAGGCTGCACAGGTATTGGGCAACTGGTTAAGACCGCATATCGGACCCCGGCTGGTAGGTCCTGCTGTACCATTGGTAGGACGTGTACGTAATAACTATCTGCAGGAAATGTTGATCAAACTGCCCCGCGATTCTAAAGTGATCGCCGATACCAAACGGATGGTGCAGGAACATTTTATCCGGCTGCTGGCAGAAAAGCAGTTCCGTTCGGTTTACATCGTACCAGATGTGGATTGTGTGTAAGACACGCGTTTTACTATATTTGTCGCCTGATAGACGCTGCGTGGCAGCCTTACTCTAAATTAACGATCATATGCGCATATCCGAAAATGTTTTGCTCCGGCCTTATAATACGTTTGGCATTGCTGCCCAGGCACGTTTTTTCGCGTCTTTTTCCAATGCCGGCGAGCTGGAAGAATTGCTCAAAACACCGCCACAGCAGGGATTAGAACATATGATACTGGGAGGCGGAAGCAATGTGTTATTCACAAAGAACTTTGACGGTATTATCCTGAAAAATGAGATCAAAGGTATCAGTGTAGCAGGAGAAGACGACGATTATATATGTGAAAGCCGGTGCGGGTGAGACCTGGCATGGCTTTGTGATGGATTGTATTAAAAACAACCGCGCAGGACTGGAAAATCTGTCGCTGATCCCGGGTAATGTAGGTGCGAGTCCGATGCAGAATATTGGTGCCTATGGCGTGGAAATAAAAGACTGTTTTCATGAACTGGAAGCCTATCATCTGCAGGATCATACCATTGTGAAATTCAACAATGCGGATTGTCATTTCGGATATAGAGAAAGCGTATTTAAGCGTCAGTATAAAGGGCAGTTTGGTATCCTTTCTGTGACCTTTCGCCTTTCTAAACATCCGAAATTAAATACCAGCTATGGCGCTATAGAAGAGGAACTGAAGCATATGGGCGTGCAGGACCTGACGATACAGGCTATCAGTCAGGCGGTCATCAATATCCGCAGTTCCAAATTACCTGATCCTGCGAAGATTGGTAATGCGGGCAGCTTCTTTAAAAATCCGACGGTGCCTGCTGAAAAGCACGAAGCATTAAAAGCGGCATTCCCAAATATGGTGGCTTATCCGGTAGCGGGTGGTGAGTTTAAACTCGCAGCAGGATGGTTGATAGAGCAATGTGGATGGAAGGGTTTCAGAGAAGGAGATGCAGGTGTACATGCCCGTCAGGCATTAGTGTTGGTGAACTATGGAGATGCCAGCGGCAATGAAATTTATGAGCTGTCACAGCGTGTACTGGACAGCGTGGCAGAGAAGTTTGGTGTTGCACTGGAAAGGGAAGTAAATATCATCTGATATCCTTCCTTCTTTGATGCATTCAATGCTTGATTCCTGTATCTTAATTATAAGGTAAGCGCCTGCGGGAGCTTACCTTTTTATATGTCCGATAATCTTATCTGCGTGGTCTCTGGAGTTTTCGATGAACCATACATGCGTATCCATACCACCGCATACCACACCCGCCAGATAAACGCCGGGCAGATTTGTTTCCATGGTATCCGGATTATAGGTAGGATGTTTCTTTGCATCACGGGATAAGGTGATTCCTGTTTTCTCAAGGAAATTAAAGTTAGGCTGATACCCCGTCAGCGCCAGCACGAAATCATTTTCTATTGTGATCAGGCCATCCGGCGTCTGGATATCCACTTCATTTTCCCGGATAGCTTTGATATTGGAATGATAATATGCTTTGATACTACCTTCTTTAATACGGTTTTCAATATCCGGTTTTACCCAGTATTTCACACGTTTGCCAATGCCGTCTTCTCTTATCACCATTGTTACATCAGCACCTTTCCGCCATGTTTCGAGTGCTGCATCCACGGAGGAATTATTGGCCCCGATGACCACTACTTTCTGGGCAGCATAGAAATGCGGGTCTTTGTAATAATGATTCACTTTTGCGAGGTGTTCACCCGGTACGTGCAACATATTGGGAATATCATAAAAGCCGGTGGCTATAATGACATTTTTAGCCACATAGGTGGCCTTATCAGTGTTGATATGATAAAGATCTCCTTCACGTGTGATCCCGTCCACAGGCTCAAATAAACGTACATTCAGCTGATTGGAGATAGTGACACGTCTGTAATATTCCAGCGCTTCCGGTCTGATAGGTTTTGCGCTGATGGATACGAAGGGAATACCGCCGATTTCCAGTTTTTCCGAGGTGGAAAAGAAGGTCATGTACAGGGGATAATTATACAGGGAATTGGTCAGACATCCTTTTTCCGCAATAACGTAACTCAATCCTGCCTTTTGTGCCGCCAGTCCGCAAGCGATACCAATCGGACCAGCCCCTACTATTAATATATCATAAATCTGCATAATGGTTAAAATTACGAATGAATGCCCGGAATAACTAGTCCGGGGATAGATACGGGTTTGTCAGGCAGCTGATTTCTTTATACCTCCGACCTCTTTTTGCCGCTAAACCCTTATCAGGCCGTTATCAGACCATTATTTGTCCGTTCATGAGCGAAGGAATGACGGTGTAATGCCGGTGTAATAAGGGTGTAATTCGAAGCAAAGGCTATTGAAGATGCAAGGTCAGGTGGCCAGTCAGGTATTCTGTCTGAAACATAGTTATTTACACAGGTCAGAAAAGTGTCAGGTATAGATATCAGGCATGTTCAGTTACGCGGGCCATTGCAACTCTGTAAAACTCATATCCTTTCATGTTTTCCGCCTCATCGCCGTAGTACATTTTCCGGTAGCTGGATGCATCAAGATTGTACAGCAGTTCCATGTTATAGGAGGCAAGGAATGTCTTGATATTGGCAGGGTCGATGCCGAAGTTCCAGAACTCGTTATTGCGTTGCAGGAGTCTGGTCACGCTGGCAGCCCCGGTAAATTTCTCCGGATGTTCCAGCATTTCCTTGTCAACATAGGTGAAAATGATGATGGTACCGGGCCGGAAGCGTTTGAAGAACTCGAACACTTTGGGTGCGACAGGAGCGGTGAGGCTATTGGTAACACCTTCCCAGATGAACATGGTTTTATAATGTCCTTTCTGGAAAAGTTGTGGGATGACCTGATCGAGGTCCTGTGTATTCAGATCAGCGGGGATGTAGTTGACGGTAGCTTCTTTGCCTGCTTTTGTATTGAAAAGGATATCCCGTTTCTGTGTCTGTAAACCGGGATGGTCTATTTCAACGAACTGCACCCTTTTCTTCATCCGCAGGCGGAGGGAGCGGCAGTCATATCCGGCGCCAAAAACAATAACCTGATTGATGCCTTCATCCTGAATAGTATTGACGGCCATGACGTCAACGAGTCTTGTACGGGCAGAACAGCAGGTAAGTGCGCCGGTCCAGTTCCTGTCAATGAACCATGAGATAAAGTCATTGAGGAGTGGGATACGGGACAGTATTTCTACCAGTCTGAAAGAAGCAGGCAGAAACAACCTCGCATAAGGATCGTCAAACAGACGTTTACTGGCAGGGCGGTTTGTTTCAATGGCGCGTAATAAGGCTAAGTAGGTGGCAGCTTTGCTGGCAGGAACCAGACTCATAACGGATATTGTTTTATAAATTGAAGAGTGGCAGATTACAAACTTAGCAGGTTTAGCAACAACATTACATTACCAGCGTGACAGATATTGGTTGAAATTTTAGATTTCATAAATGTAGCAAATATTTAATTACGGGAAATGACTGCCGCAATTTTATTATAGGCTCTGAGGTATTTATTAAAGCGTGGTACATCTTTTTCCGTTAGTTCGGGTACTCTTCTGACGTCCATGTTATCAGTAAGGTCATTCAGCTTTACCAGACAGGCGAGGCGATTGGGGATAATACGGTTGATGAAGTGATCGTAATCTTCATCATCGGAGAGTTTGGTTACACACCGTAATGCCTCTACGAGATGAGGGGCGAGGCCTTTTTCAATGAGTTGCTCAAAGGTCCAGGAGGTGTCTTCTACTACGTCGTGCAGTACACCGACGATTCTTTCATCATCTGTTTTGCCGAGTTGCATTACACGCATGACGTGTGCAATGTAGGGGGCGCCGTATTTGTCGGACTGGCCGGCATGGGCTTCGGTAGCAATGGCTATGGCTGTAGCAAGTGTCATATGCTAAAACTAGCAAAAAGTATGCAATAAAAAGCCCCCGTTCTTATAAGTGAAGAACGGGGGCAAATGTTATTTAAAGCCGGCAGCTTACATGAAGTGATATCTTGCGAATGCCTCCATGGCAGCATATTTCTGTAAACCTAACTGGTCGTACAGGTTAGCGGTATTAGCGTTACGGTCTTCCGCTCTTTCCCAGAACTCACGGAGATCGCTACCCTGGAAAGGAACGACATCTTTCTGGCTCTGGTGGATGAAGATACCGAGACGTTTTTGTAATACCTGATCAGGACTCATTGGTACAGCCATTTCGATTTCATGGATGTTCCATTCCTGCCATGCACCTTTATACATCCATACCCAGCAGTCTTTCATGAAATCTTCATGCTTCAGTCTGTCGAGTGCCGCGAAGATGATTTCCAGACATACTTTGTGTGTACCATGTGGGTCAGCGAGGTCACCTGCGCAGTAGATCTGGTGAGGTTTTACTTCACGGATCAGATCAACTGTCATCTGGATATCTTCTTCACCCATTGGTTTTTTCTCGATAGTACCTGTTTCATAGAAAGGCAGGTTCTGGTAGTGGATATTGCTTTCAGGAATACCTACATAACGGCAGGTAGCTTTTGCTTCACCACGACGGATCAGACCTTTGATAGCGCGGTTCTCAGGCGTATCTTTCTGGCTTGGCTTCTTCACACGGAGGAATGCTTTTGCATCTTCCAGTATCTGGGAGCTTTTGCTACGGTCGATATCGAACATACCTTCGAAACCTACTGCGAAGTCGATGTAACGCAGTAAGAATTCGTCAGTCACCGCGATGTTACCGGAAGTCTGGTAAGCAACGTGTACATCATGTCCCTGCTCGTGTAAGCGGATGAAGGTACCGCCCATGGAGATGATATCATCATCCGGGTGTGGAGAGAAGAGGAGTACGCGTTTTTTCTCAGGCTGTGAACGTTCAGGGTGGCTTGGCAGCTGTGTACCCGGTTTACCACCTGGCCATCCGGTGATGGTATCGCGGATACCGTTGAACTCTTCGATGTTCAGTTCATAAGCAGAACCATATTGTACGATCAGGTCATTCAGACCATTTTCGTTATAGTCTCTGTCTGTCAGCATCAGGATCGGCTTATTCAGCTTCAGGGCGAGGTTGGTTACCGCTTTACGACGCAGTTTAGGCGTCCATTCGCAGTCACCTGTCAGCCATGGCTCTTTGTAACGGGTCAGCTCTTCAGCAGCCTGTTCGTCGATCACGAATTTACAGTCAGGGTGTTGTTGCAGTAAAGATGCAGGCACCTGATCAGAGCTGTGACCTTCAACAGATCTGCGTACGATCTTTGCTTTGTGGGTACCCCATGCCAGCAGGACGATACGTTTAGCTTTGAAGATGGTGCTCAGACCCATGGTGATAGCCAGACGAGGTACCTGGCTGATATTGGAAAACTCGAAAGCGTTCGCTTGTCTCGTGTTATGATCCAGTGTAACAAGACGGGTGTGGGAAGTCAGGGTTGAACCAGGTTCGTTGAATCCGATATGGCCATTTGTTCCGATACCCAGGATCTGCAGATCAATACCACCTGCAGCTTCAATACGGCGCTCGTATTCAGCTGTGTATTCCTTTACTTTTTCCTTTGGCAATGTACCATCCGGAACGAAGTAGTTTCCTGCAGGAATGTCAATGTGGTTGAACAGCTGCTCCTTCATGAACCTGTTATAGCTCTGAAGTGCATCTGGTTCGATCGGATAGTACTCGTCCAGGTTGAAAGTCAACACGTTTTTGAAGCTCAGTCCTTCTTCCTTGTGCAACCTTACCAGTTCTGCATAAAGATATTTCGGGGTTGAACCTGTAGCGAGACCCAACACAACCTGTTTGTTGGCGGCCTGCCTTTCCTTAATCAGTGCTGCTATTTCCTGCGCAACTGCTCTGGAACCGTCCTTAGCGGTAGGATATATATCCACGGCTATTTGTTCGAAACTGTCGATCAGTTCAATTTCCTGATGATTAAGCGTCATGATTAATGTTTTGGATTAGATGCGGTTTAAAAACGAGACGGAAAATTAAAAAAAATCTCTCTATTCACATAGAAGATTATGGGTTTGTTTAAGCAGGAAACATGAAAATTCGATAAATGTACAGAGTACCCTTAACATAATATTCATAATTGTGAGAAAACCATCAGTCCTGATATGACGTTAATTATTGCAGATGATCATCTAACCTGCGAGCAGTGAAAAACGCGGCCACATAGGGCATGACCGCAGAAAACCTCAAACAATCCTGCCGGAAGCGCTACAAAAAGCCCTTCTTGTCACGTACCGGCATTTATCTTCAAAAGTCATGTTTATGAAAAAGTCATTGTTATTAATGACCTGCATCTGCTTCTTATCTGTTACATATCTGAAAGCCGATACAGGAAAACCTTCTCCATTTATACACAAATATGTTGCAGAAGAATGGATGAAATCGAAAGAAGGGGTATGGGAAGGCCTGAAAGACAAGAAAACTTACTGGTATAAGTTAGATAAAGACGCTAAACTGTGGTGGAGCACCAATGGTAAAAAATGGGCCGCTGTGGAAGATGGTATGTGGGCTGATAAAGACGGTAAATGGTTAAAAATTGGTGATGGTAAATTGTGGTGGAGTGCAGATAAAGGCGCTAACTGGGGAGAAGTACCTGAGTGGAAATGGGAAGGACCTAAAGGCCATTGGTACAAATTCGATAAAGACTGGTCACTCTGGGTGGCGAAATCTGAATAACAACTGTTTATATTCATTTTATCGGCAGTGCCTGATACTGATATTCCGGATATCGTATCAGGCACTTTTATTTTAACACAAAAAGGGGAGTTATAAGTTTTAAGGCTAATAATGTTGTAAACTTTAATGTTTCGGATTTTTTTATAAGTAGAATATTCAATATTTTGGTTGTCATATATCGCCATTACAGATATACATTTAAGGACCGGGACACCACTTTTACACTGCCACCAACAGCGGGACAATGATTTACCGGAACAGGTGAGAACTTATCGTAATAAAAACTATGTGTTTCAGACCTTTGAATCACTGTTGTGATTTTGAAGTGTTTTCGACTACTTTTAACGTGCAGAGAAAAAAACATCAACCAAAGTAGTGCAGACATCTGACCATGCCACCATACAAATACTCGCCGGAAGAATAGCCACCGGAGATGAGCAAGCTTACAGGCAATTGTTCAGGCAGTTTTATAAGCCTTTATGCCAGTTTGCTGCTTCTATCGTGCGCTCAAATGAACAGGCGGAGGAGATTGCTTCGGATGTATTTATGAACATCTGGAAGAACAGGGAGCGCCTTTTACAGGTCAGCAATCTGAAGGTATATCTGTATGTGGCAACGCGTAATACTGCACTCAATTATCTGAATCAGCAACAATTACAACATTTTAGTATTGATGAACTGTCTGTTGACCTGACAGTTGCTGATAATACCCCTGAACAACTGATGATCTCAGGCGAAATGGCCCGGAAAATGGCCGATGCGGTGAATAACCTGCCACCGCGCTGTAAGATGATCTATAAACTGATCCGCGAAGACGGTCTGAAGTACAAAGAAGTAGCCAGTATTCTGGAGATCTCTGTGAATACCATTGATGTACAGATGGCAATTGCCTGCAAAAAGATCAGTGAATCCCTCCGTTTATATTTACCTAAACGCTAATATTTAGTTTTCGTTAAATTTTTTTTCAAAACGCTTAGTAGATTCTCAAAAAAATACTGTCTTATTAGATGTAAAGCCCATAAAAACGTTTATGAGTCAAGACAGAACCTGGATATTGCTGGGAAGAAAAATATCGGGTGAGGCTACATTAGATGAACTGCGGGAACTGGAGCAATTGCTGAAAGATGATGCACAACTGAGTTATCAGGCATCTCTGATGAAAGAACTGGAACTGCGTACACCTGACGGCACTGAAGATACCGAAGCTGCGCTGGAAAAACATATGCAGCGTATGCAGGAGCTGTTTCCTGCTGATTTTCCGGTGGCAGCAGCGCCAAAGAGCATACTGAAGGAAGCAGCAGGGAAGCAATCCTGGCTGCGCACTAACAGATGGCGTATGCTTGCAGCCGCCGCTTCATTGGTTACTGTTATTGGCGGATTATGGAGCCTGCGTGAACGTAAACAACATGATAATAAAGAGCTGGTCAGCGAGATCACGACAAGGCATGGATCACGTTCTACTGTGACATTACCTGACGGATCCACTGTCTATCTCAATGTGAGCAGTAAGCTGACCTATGATTATGGTCAGGACGATAGCAGACAGGTCATACTGGAAGGAGAAGCCTTTTTCGATGTAAAAAAAGATGAACAAAGGCCCTTCATCATCCACACAAAAAAGATGGATATTACGGTACTCGGTACCACATTTAATGTAAGAGCTTATGAAGAGGATAAAACAGTAGAAACCTCACTAATACAGGGGAAAGTCGAAGTAACTATTAAAGGGGATATTCCTAAAAAGGTCATTCTTTCGCCAAATCAGAAAATCGTACTGCTGAACGAAGTAAAACAGCAAACAATGCCGGCAGTCCGTATACAGGACCTGCATGATAAAGATCCTTACCGGCTGGAAGAAGTAACCGTCAATCCTACGGACAGTCTGGTTGCAGAAACAGCATGGAAAGAAAACTGCCTTGTGTTTAACAATGAACGTTTCGAAGACATTGCCCTCAAAATGGAAAGATGGTATGATGTGCAGATCATTTTTGAAGAAAAGCAGTTAGCAGAGAGCCGCTTTACCGGAACTTTTATTAACGAAACAGTAGAGCAGACTTTAGAAGCGCTACGATTTACATCTCCGTTTCACTACAGTATTGATAAAAAGAAGATTATAATAAAACGATAAACACGCCTTTTACTTATGTAGCACAACTATTGAACTTATTGACTAGTAACTATTGAACAAAAAAAGAAAGGGGAGATGCGGCAACATTCCCCTCTCAACCAAGATCAGCGCATGACAGGAAGTTTCATTTGGCGATGAAGCCTGTCCATGCATTTTATTGACCTTAAACAATCTAAAAGTATGGAAAAAACCAGACTTAATCTGCTTCTTTTACCTAAACCAAAATCTTTTCTAAAAGCAATTCTATTGATGAAACTGGCCTTTTTGCTGACGCTCGTAACCTGCATGCAGGTGTCTGCCAGTGTTTTCTCACAGAATAAGTTTACGCTCAATCTGGAAGATGTAAAGCTGGCTAAATTGCTTAAAATCATTGAGAAGCAAAGCGATTACCGCTTTGTGTACAGCAATGATATGATCGCTGCTGATACAAAGGTGACGGTAAGTGTAACAGATAAGACTGTGGAACAGGTACTGGCCGCGGCGCTGAACAGCACCGGTCTTACCTTTCGTGTAATGTCTGACAAACTGGTAGGCATCGCTCCTAAAAGTGAAGTGATTGCTGACATCAATGTAAGAGGTCGTGTGACTGATCCCGCAGGTACTCCCCTTGTAGGTGTAAGTGTAAGGATCGCCAAAGGCAACAAGGGTACTGTTACCGATATGAAAGGCGAGTACACGATTGAAGCGCCTTCTACCGCGGTATTAGTATTCAGCTATATTGGTCATATCGATCAGGAAGTGGCTGTGAATGGTCGTGCTTCACTGAACGTGACTATGCAGATAGATACGAAAGGTCTGAATGAAGTAGTGGTGATCGCTTATGGTACTGCTAACCGTAAAACATTTACCGGTTCTCTTACACAGATTGATTCCAAAGCACTGCAGACACGCCCTATTTCTAACGTATTTAACGCACTGGAAGGTGCAGCTCCCGGTATTCAGGTGAACTCCGGTAGTGGTCAGCCAGGTGCAGGCCCCAGTATCCGTATCCGCGGTGTAGGTTCTATCAACGCTTCCAGCGATCCGTTGTATGTAGTAGATGGTGTGCCTTTTGAAGGTAATATCTCTTCCCTGAGCACTGATGATATCGAAAGTATGTCCGTATTGAAAGATGCTTCCGCTTCTGCTTTATACGGTGCACGTGCCGCAAATGGTGTAGTGATGATCACGACCAAAAAAGGTAAACGTGGTAGCAACCATGTACAGGTAAGAGCAATGCAGGGGGTGACTTCACGCGCGATTCCTGAATACGATCGTGTAGATGCATTCCAGTACTATCCGCTGATGTGGGAATCTTACAGAAATACCCTGTTCACCGGCAATACTACGCTGGAACAGGCTAATCAGGGCGCTACCACCAATATAAAAGCGCGTCTGGGATACAATCCTTTCAACGTTGCAAATAATGATATCGTACGTACAGATGGTACATTGAATCCGGATGCAAAACTGCTGTATGCAGAAGATCTGGATTGGACAAAAGCTATTCTGCGCGATGGCAGCCGTGGTGACTATGGTGTTAGTTTCAACGGTGGTTCTGATAAAAACGACTACTTTATCTCCCTCGGTTATCTGAAAGAGAAAGGTTTTGTAATGAAATCAGACTTCGAAAGAATCAATGGTCGTATCAATGTGAATGCGAATCCCACAAGCTGGTTTAAAACCGGTCTGAATGTGAATGGTACATTTACTAAGTCAAATCAGGCAAATACCATTGATAACAGCTCTTCCTATATCAACCCATTCAACTTTACCAGAAATATGGGGCCGATCTATCCAATCCATGCGCATGACGCAACAACAGGTGCACTGGTACTGGACAGAAACGGTAATACTATCTATGATCTGGGAGATGGTTCTCTGGGTGGTCAGGTAGCAAGACCAGCGGGTGCGAATGCAGGTCGTCACATCATTCAGGAAACTGAATTGAATGACAACAGCTTCAAACGTAATGCGCTGTCTGCAAGAACATTCGGTGAAGTGAAATTCCTTCGTGATTTCAAATTCACTACCAACATCGGTGTCGATGTAACCAATGATCTGGTAGGTACTTTCGACAATACTACTGTAGGTGATGGTGCTCCGGCAGGACGTGCAAGCCGTACCAGTCGTATGACAACCGGTTTTACTTTTAACCAGTTGCTCGACTATAACCGTTCTTTTGGTAAACATAATATAGACGTACTGTTAGGTCACGAGAATTTTGACCGTACCTACAACTACCTCTATGGTGCAAGACAGACAGTGATTGTTGACGGTGCTTCTACAGAACTGGACAACTTCACTACTACTAACTCGCTGAGTTCACGTACTGATAAATATCGCACTGAGGGTTACTTCACCCGTGCAACTTATAACTACGATGAGAAATATTTTGCTTCTGCTTCTTATCGTCGTGATGGTACCAGCCGTTTTTCCCAGTCATTGCGTTGGGGTAGTTTCTACTCTGTAGGTGCTGCATGGGCATTGAGCAATGAAAACTTCATGAAAGACATCAGCTGGATCGATCTGTTAAAGGCACGTGCTTCCTACGGTGTGGTTGGTAACGATGCATTACTGGATGAAAATTCCAATGCTATTTACTATGCATGGCAGGCTTTATATGATCCTTATGCGAATGCAAGTGAGCCGGGCGTTTTGCAGCGTTCTATCGCCAGCAATCTGCGTTGGGAACAGAACAAAACTTTTGATGTAGGTATAGACTTCTCCTTCCTGAAAGAAAGGGTTTCCGGTAGCATCGAATACTTCCACCGTGAATCAGATAACCTGTTGTTCCGCGTACCAGTACCCGTTTCCAGCGGTCTGAAATACGAAAGTAAAAACATCGGTACGATGTGGAACAAAGGTTTCGAATTGCAGGTAGGTGTTGATGTTGTACGCAATAAAGACTTCAAATGGAACATCAACCTGAATGCAACAACTTATAAAAACCAGATTGTTGAACAGCCTCAGAAGGAGATTGTGTCCGGCACTAAAAAACTCATGGTAGGACAATCCCAGTATGATTTTTGGCTGAGAGAATATCTGGGTGTAGATCCGGAAGATGGTGCACCACTGTACAGGGCACAGAACACCACTATCAATCCTAACAACAGAAATACCCGCGTCACTAAAAACGGCGATACTGCTACTATATTGGTTAGCAATGCACGTTATCATTATGCAGGTTCTGCTATTCCTGATGTATATGGTGGTATCACCAATACTTTCAATTATAAAAACTTCGAATTGTCTTTCGTCGTGAGCTATCAGATCGGTGGTAAAGTATACGATCAGACCTATATGGGCCTGATGCACGGAGGTACTTACGGATCAGCGCTGCATGTGGACGCACTGAAACGCTGGCAGAAAGCAGGTGATGTTACTGATGTACCAAAGCTGCAGTTCAACAACGTGACCAATATTAACGCCGGTACATCTGACCGTTGGTTAACAAGTGCTTCTTATGTGAATCTGAGAAGAGTAAGTCTTGGTTACACACTGCCTAAAGCATGGACATCAGCCATGCATATCAGTGGTGCAAACATCTTTGCAAGTGGCGAGAACCTGTATCTGAAAACGGCGCGTAAAGGTATGAACGTAACACAGGCATTCACCGGCGTTACTTCTAACGTGTATTCTCCTGCCCGCGTGGTAACAGTAGGTATTAATGTTGGACTCTAAAAACAGAAAGAAAGATGACTAAGAAATTATTATATATACTCATAGCTGTACCGGTATTAATTTTCAGTTCCTGCAGCAAAGATTATCTCGATACAAATCCTACAGATGCTTATCCTTCCGCCGCTGTATTCAGTAATATTGCCGGTGCATGGTCTGCTATCAATGGTATTCACCGTTCTCTCTATATCCAGTATGATAGCCAGGACCAGGGTGGTCAGGGTAGTATCATGCTCAACAATGATATGCTGGGTGATGACGTGGTAATGACTGCAGCTGGTAACGGATGGTTCAACTCACAGTATCAGTGGGTGACGCATCGTACTACTTCAGCGGCGTTCCTCAAATACACGTATTATTTCTACTACAAGATCATTGCGAATGCAAACATGATCATCGACAATATCGATGCAGTTAATGCAGATCCGGCTGAGAAAAGTATTATCAAGGGGCAGGCGTTAGCTTACCGTGCATGGTCTTACTGGAATCTTGTACAGATGTATGGCAAGCGATATGATGCAAATGGTAATAACAGTCAGTTGGGCGTACCACTGGTACTGAACAACACAGTTACACCACTGCCAAGATCTACCGTTGCAGAGGTATACACCCAGATCAACAAAGATATTGATGAAGCTTTAACAGCGCTGGTGGGCTATAATGGCGATAACAGATCACATATCAGTCTGGCGGTTGCAAAAGGTATCAAAGCGCGTATTGCATTGACGCAGCAGAATTGGGCTGCCGCAGCTCAGTTTGCAGCTGAAGCGAGAGCAGGTGTCGCGCTGATGAGCAATGTAGATTATGTGAAAGGTTTCAATGATTATAACAACGTAGAGTGGATATGGGGTAGCCATCAGATCTCTGAGCAGACTACTTATTTCTATTCCTTCTTTGCGTTTATATCAGCAAACTTCAACTCGAGCGCTATCAGAACAAATCCTAAAGCGATCAATAGCACGCTGTATGAAACAATGTCTGCTACAGATGTACGCAGACTGGTATTCAGCCCGGATGGTAAGAATGTACCGGTTCCATCAGGCGGTATCAGCCCGGCTTACATTAATAAGAAGTTCCTGACTGCAACCAGCAGCAGCATTGGTGACGTACCGTTAATGCGTGCGGCTGAGATGTACCTGATAGAGGCAGAAGCAAAGGCACGTCTGAATGACAATGAAGGTGCTGCAGATGCATTGTACACATTGGTGGTGAGCCGTGATCCGAACTATACAAAAAGCACCAATACAGGCGATGCACTGTTGCAGGAGATCCTGAGGCACCGTCGTATTGAACTGTGGGGTGAAGGCTTCCGTTTTTATGACCTGAAACGTATGAATCAGGCGCTTGACAGAACCGGCAGCAATCATACGACTACTTTGACGAATGGTCTGATGCAGGTAGCTGCAGGCGATATCCGTTGGGAATTCCTGTTCCCGCAGGATGAGATCAATGCGAATGGTAATATCATTCAGAACGATCTGTAATAGCTTAACAGCAAATCTAAACCGATACGAAAAAGGGCGTCCGCTGTTTAGCAGACGCCCCTTTTTGCTTTTATAACAGGTGTGTAATGTTTAGTTACCTGCGGCTTCAGTAGCCAGTGTCAGGATCTTTTTCACTTCACTTACCTGTGTTTTGGAAATGCCGTATTCAGGTACACCGGGAATGCCGCCCATGCTCACATTCGGATTGCGGTACACCATACCGCTTTCTTCATATGCTTTGGCAGTTGTATGGTATTCTGCTGCGCCTGTTTCTTTTACCAGTTCGGCGATGTTATGCGCACGTACACCGGAGCCTACGAGGATGGCGATACGTCCGGCTGACTTTTCCACAAGCGTTTTCAGTAAAGGGATGCCTTCTACCGCCGTATTTCTCTGACCGGAGGTCAGGATACGTTCACAACCTGTTTCGATGATATCTTCCAGTGCCTGCATCGGGTCTTCTGTCATATCAAAGGCTCGGTGGAAGGTGACACCCATCGGCCATGCCAGATCGACGAGGGCTTTGGTACGTACTTTATCCACTTTACCATCAGCAGTCAGCAAACCGATCACCACACCATTACACCCAAGGGATTTGCAGAGTTTAATGTCTTTCTGCATCAGGGTGAATTCCAGCTCATCGTACAGGAAGTCGCCGCCACGTGGACGGATGATCGGGTAGATATCTATTTTTACTTTTTCACGCGCCAGGGCGATAGTTGCATAGCTGGGGGTGGTACCACCTTCCAGCAGATTGTCGCATAGCTCAATACGGTGTGCGCCACCTTCTTCTGCAGCGATGCAGGAAGCCACCGAACCGGCGCAGATCTCAAGCGTGATCTTTTTCTCCATGCTTATACTTAGAAATAGTGCTTACCATCGATCAGGACGTTACTTTCCTTTTCGGACTTCACAGCATAATTAAATCCTTTCTGCAGACAGTATGCCCCGTGTTCGCCTTTTTTGTTGATGGCGAGGAAGCCTACCTGTAAGCCTTTAGCTCTTTCTTTATTCTTTTTCACGATACGCGTTACTGCTTCTTTGCAGGCTGCTTCAGGAGAGTAGCCCTGACGCATCAGTTCTACCACGAGGAAGCTACCTACTACACGGATCACTTCTTCACCGACACCGGTGGAGGTAGCAGCGCCTACTTCATTATCCACATAGAGACCAGCACCGATGATCGGGGAGTCACCTACTCGGCCATGCAGTTTGAAGGCCATACCGCTGGTCGTGCAGGCGCCGGAGAGGTTACCATTGGCATCCAGTGCCACCATACCGATGGTATCGTGGTTGTATACGTTTCCGGGCAGTTTAAGCGGATTGAAAGTCGTTGCTTTGTCAGGACCATAAGAGGAGTTCTCTATGTTCATGATCGGCTTGTATTCTGACTTTTTCAACCATTCGCGCCATGCTTTTTCTGATTCCGGTGTGAGCAGGTTTTCTTTTTGGAAACCATTTGCGAGGGCAAATTGAAGTGCACCGTCACCTACAAGCATTACGTGTGGTGTTTTTTCCATCACAGCACGGGCTACAGAGATAGCGTGCGTTACGTGTTCCAGCGCAGCTACAGAGCCACAGTTGCCCAATTCATCCATAATGCAGGCATCGAGGGTTACACGACCATCACGGTCAGGAAACCCGCTGTATCCTACGGTATGGTTGTTAGGGTCAGCTTCAGGGACTCTTACACCCGCTTCAACGGCGTCGAGTGCGCGACCACCTTTTTTCAGTACTTCCCATGCTGCGTCATTGGCAGCGCGGCCGAAGTCCCATGTAGAGACTACGATCGGTTTGGTCACTTTACCTTTGGAGGCAGTTGCTGCCTGTGCTGTCTCAGATGTAATGCCATCTAAAGATAAAGCAGCGGCACCAAGGGCCGCTGCTTTTAAGAAATGTCTGCGATCTTGCATAATTCTTTATTTATGATACCGGAAAACCGGTCGAAAGTTTAATCTTTCATTTCCCATGCCAGGGCGCTGGCGCCAAGGATAGCCGCATCACTTTCTTTCAGTTCGGAGAAGACCAGCTTCACCTTGTTCTGGAAGATAGGCAACAGGTTTTTCTCCATATGCTCACGCACAGGCTTCATGATCATGTCGCCTGCTTTTGTCAGACCGCCGAACAGGATGATCGCTTCAGGGCTGGAGAACATTACGAAGTTGGCCAGTGCCTCACCCAGTATTTTACCAGTGAATTCGTATACTTCTACTGCCAGCGGATCGCCTTTCATTGCAGCTTCATATATCACTTTGGAATTGATCTCTTCTTTCGGATGCTCACGCAGTATGCTCTGTGTATCCGGGCGGTTAGCCAGGAATTCCAGTGCAGTATTGGTCACACCTGTTGCAGAAGCGTAAGCTTCCAGAGAACCGTGTGCGCCTGTACCAGGGTGGTATCTGCCACCCGGAAGAACGATACAGTGACCGAGTTCACCTGCGAAGCCATCGTGACCATAGATCAGCTGACCGTTGGCAACAATACCGCTACCTACGCCTGTACCTAATGTGATAACGATGAAATCTCTCATGCTTCTTGCAGCACCGTACTGGAATTCACCGAGTGCCGCTGCGTTAGCGTCATTGGTGAGGATAGCCGGTACGCCAAACTTTTCACCCAGCAATTTTGCCAAAGGTATAACACCTTTCCAGCGGAGGTTTGGAGCATATTCAATGTTACCGGTATAAAAGTTACCATTTGGTGCACCTACACCGATACCTCTGATGTTTTCAATGCCACCTACCTGTGCGATCAGGACGGAGAGATGCTCGTGCAACTCATCCAGGAAGCCATGAACGTCTTCGTGTTGGTTCGTTAGCATACGACCATCACACAGAATATTACCTCTGCGATCTACTATGCCAAACTTTGTATTGGTTCCTCCAATATCAATGCCCACCGCTAATTGCTGACTCATAATCTATTCCCTGTGATTTTAATATGTTTTTAACTCTGAATGCAAAGAATGCCAGGTATGCGAAGCATACAACCGGAATAATGTAAGAATAATGGATACCGATAGAAGGTATATCTGCGAGACCACCCTGAACCGGAGGAACGAGAGAACCACCGAGGATCATCAGTACCAGGAAGGAAGAACCCTGACTGGTGTATTTGCCCAGACCAGCGATAGCCAGTGCAAAGATACAAGACCACATTACGGAGCAGAACAGACCGCCCGCAACGAAGGAGAAGATCGCTACCTCACCGGTAGTGAAGAGACCGATCACCATTGCCATGATACCGAGCAGTGCGAAGATCATGAGGGTTTTGGCAGGTTTGTCCTGACCGGCGAAGAAGCCGATGATCTGAACAACCAGTACACCCGCATAAGGATACAGTACACTGACATCAGTACCTTTCAGATGGTTTGCAGTCAGTACTACACCATAGGCAATGAACGGAACGATAACAGAAAGGACCTGACGACCGGTTTTAGATACATTGAATACAGTGATGGCACCAGTCCAGCGACCCACCATCATACTACCCCAGAAGAGGGATACATAAGGGTCGATCTGGGATTCTGATAAACCTTCCAGTGTGAGGAAGCCCGGATGTTTCAGCAGGGCGCCCATGTTGCTGGCGATGGTTACTTCCACACCAACATACACGAAGATGGCGATCATACCCATGATGAGCTGCGGATATCTCATAGCTCCCCAGCCATTACCATCCTTGCGTGCGCTGTTCAGGGAATAGAAGAGAATTGCGAGGATACCTACGATACCGATCAGGAAGAAAGGCAGGCCCAGGTCAGTGGTTTCAGCAACGCCGATGGAAGTTTTGATCGCATTGAGTACAAGACCTACCATGATCAGCACGAACATACCAGTGATCGCGCTCAGTGATTTACTTGCACGCGGAGATTGTTCGAATGGTTCATCAGAAGTGCCTTTAGGCATTTTAGAGAACCAGAAGATAGCTGCGGCAACAAGGAACAGTACGATCAACAGGATGTAGAGCGTATTGATCTTGCTGATGTCAGTGTCAGCAGACACGGAAGCATCTTTCGCAGAACCAAAAAGAAGAATACTTACTACCAGTGGTCCGATAGTGGTACCAAAGGAGTTGATACCTCCCGCCAGATTAAGACGGTGAGTACCTTTAGCCGGATCGCCTAATAGAATGGCAAAGGGATTAGCTGCAGTCTGCTGCAGTGAGAAGCCCAGCGCAACAATAAAGAAAGCACCCAGAATAAGATAGAACGCGGCAGTGGTATCAGCCATTTTGTTACCGATGTTTACTGCGGCGATTAACGCGATTGCACCTACTACAGATATGAGCAGGCCGTAAATGATACCTTTCTGGTAACCGATCTTGTTTAAGATGTCTACGCCCCGCAGTGCTGAGAAGAGATACAGCAACAGCGAACCGATAAAGTAAGCGCCGTAGAAGGAGAAATCAATTAATTGAGATTCCAGTTGTCCAAGGTGGAAATGCGCTTTACAAAAGGGGATGAAGATGCTGTTTGAAGCAGCCACGAAACCCCAGAAAAAAAATACAAGTATCAGTACAAAGAAAGATGGATGTGTACTTTGCTTTGTTTGTTGAGCCATAAACGTGTTAAATTACTGTAATTTTTGCGCGATAAATGTATAAATTATTTTTCGAGAATTCCTAAATTTTCAAAATAAATATGCCTATTTTCCTGAAGCAAAAACGTTTTAGCTAATATGTTGTAAAATTTCTATTCTTTTTAAATAGAAGTTGATTAAAATGACCGGGCGAAAGTTTAAAAGTGTACTATTTACGCCTTTTAAGATGGGAAATTAACTTATATCTACTCAAAAGTGCTATTTCGGCGTATTTAACTATGAAATGCAGAAATAAGTACATAAGTTCGCAAAGATCAATCAAAATCATTTAATAACATTAAATTGAAGCTGTATGGACAATACCGTGACGTCTCCAAGAGAGCCTATATCTAAGCCCCAAACGAATACGCACTATGGAAAAGCCATGTTTATAATCGGCACGCTTTTCTTCTTATTTGGTTTTGTTACATGGCTTAATAACATTCTTATCCCTTTTCTCAAGCAGGCGTGTGAATTGTCCGATTTTGAGGTTTATTTCGTAACATTCGCTTTTTACATATCTTATCTGGTAATGGCCATCCCTTCTTCTATATTATTGAAAAAGATAGGGTTTACCAAGGGCATGTCAATAGGATTACTAGCTATGGCTGCGGGATCACTGATCTTTATTCCGGCTGCTTATATACGTTCTTATCCACTGTTTTTGTTAGGTTTATTTATACAAGGAGCCGGATTAACGCTGCTCCAGGCTGCTTCAAATCCTTATGTAACTATACTAGGGCCGATTGAAAGTGCAGCCCGTCGTATTAGTATTATGGGAATTTGTAATAAGGTGGCTGGCATGATTGGTATTTTCGTTCTTGGGTCATTGCTGTTTAGTGATACCAAAGAGCTTTCCGAGAAAATTAGTGCATTGACCGGTAATGAGCTGGAAGTGCAGCTGCAATTGCTCGCTCAACGTGTTGTTGTACCATATCTTATTATGGCGATAGTACTGATTTTACTTGCATTTATGGTTCGGAAGGCGCATTTACCGGAAATTAACCCAGAAGAAGATACAGCAAGTGGAGAGGAGAGTGAGACTACAGGAAAAACATCAGTTCTTCAGATACCTCATTTGATGTTGGGAGTACTTTGTATTTTCATGTATGTAGGTGTTGAGGTACTGGCAATTGACTCGCTGACCCTTTATGGAGAATACAATGGTTTTGAAAAGGACGCGGCAAGTAAATTTGGAATCTATTCCCTAATATGTCTCACTGTGGGTTATTTATTGGGTATAGTGTTGGTACCTAAATACCTGTCACAGAAAAGAGGACTGATTATTTGTGCTATAATGGGTGCGTTATTCTCCATAGGAGCTCTATTAACGCAAGGTTCTTTATCCATTGGATTCATTGTTGCGCTGAGTTTCTCCCATGCATTAATGTGGCCTGGTATCTGGCCATTAGCGATGAATAAACTGGGCAAATTTACAAAACTGGGAGCAGCACTAATGGTAATGGCTATTGCAGGTGGAGCTATTATTCCCCTTATATATGGGGCGCTGGCAGTGAGTACAGATCGTCATATTGCCTACATAGTTTTAGTTCCATGTTATCTCTATATCCTGTATTATGGTGTATCCGGTCATAAATTGGGTCTTAAGAAAGCATAGTTGCAAAATATATAATAACAAAAAGCCGCGGAGAAATTATCCCGCGGCTTTTTTGTAATATAATGATCTGTATTAGTACTGGTCGTCCAGCGCAAATATCGGTTTTCGGTTCATCCATCTTCCCCTTGTAAAATCCGGTATATACTGCACATTCCCTCCTTCGGCCACAGACTGCTCACTCAGAGGCGTAATCGCGTACCAGGTGGCAAGATCATATACATCCAGCGCATAAGGCGCACCCCGTTTCACACTTTCGATAAATGAATTGATGACAAACCAGTCCATCCCTCCGTGTCCTGCGCCGGCCGCACTGCTGGTATAGCGTTTCCACAGCGGATGATCATATTTGCCCATATAACTGTTCGGATCTTTATCACTGCCTGCTTTCTCCCACTCGTCATAAGGACTTTTACCTTCTACATAAATGGAATCGAAATCGTCCATCCACAGGCCATTGGTGCCCTGTACACGGAAGTTGAGCGAGTAGGGGCGGGGAGAGTTGGTATCATGTGATAGCATGATGGTTTCTCCGTTGTTGGTACGAAGCAGCGTAGATACGATATCCCCGAGTTTGAATTCTACTTTTGCGTTCGGATGATTTTCTCCTCCGTTATCCACAATGTATTTATGCAATCCTCTGGATTTGGTAGCCACAGATGTCAGAGACAGCAGCCTGTTTCCACGGTTGATATTGATCATATTGGCTACAGGGCCCAGACCATGCGTGGGATAGAGGTCTCCGTTACGATGTACGCTGTGGTTAGTGCGCCATTTAGCTTCTGACATGGCTTTTTCGCCAAATTCAACACCGCCGCCATAAAGTTGTTTTCCGTTGTTGAATTTCACCTTGCGGAGGTCATGCTGATAACCGCCCTGCAGGTGTGTAAGTTCGCCGAAAAGGCCTTGTCTCACCATATTCAGCACGGCCATCACATCCCGGCGATAGCAGACGTTTTCCATACCGAATACCTGTACACCGGTGTCTTCACTGGTGTTCACAAGGTTCCAGCATTCCTGGATATCCGATGCACCACACACTTCGACCGCAGGTGTTTTACCTGCTTTCATGGCTGCGATAGCCTGAATGGTATGCCATTCCCATGGTGTGGCAATGATAACAGCGTCGATATCATCCCGTTTTAAAAGATTGAGGAAATCTTCAGGTCCGTTGCTGTATTCGGCTACTTTCTTTTTTGCGCCATAGGCCTTACTGATCAGTTCACGGGATTTCGGAATGGCCCATTGTGTGTCCGGATCGCAGATGGCCACAACATCTACGTCGTCCCGATGGAGGCACAGGTCAAGATGACCTTGTCCGCGGGCACCTACGCCGATCAATCCTACTCTGACTTTTTCCTTTTTGATGTCTGCGAAGAGGCGGGCTGGCGTATTGAGGAGGGTCAATCCTACACCTGCGGCCACAGTGGTTTTGAGAAAGTTTCTCCTGTGAAATTGCTGCTTTTTCATGCGTTGTTTGGTTTTAGCTCTTGCTAAAAGAAGACTGCTGGTGTATTTGTAGCTGGTGACTAAAAATAGAGAAATTGTCCTGGAACTTCTATTTTATTTTGACTTTCCCTGCATCAATTTTCTCATGGTATATACTATTCCCTTTATTAAACATTATTTTAGTTGGATACTGCAGAAAGTGTGCATAAACAGGTCTTATAGAAATAGCAGGTCTTACGAAATCAAATAACAGGTCTTATACCACTGATTGTGTCCGGAAAACGGTCCGGTTCCACGAAAGGTCAAACAATTGAGATGAGAAAGTTCTTATTAATGGCCGGGCTTTGCAGCACGCTGGCCACTGCTCATGCGCAGGACATTGCTCCTTACGGGGCGCTGCCATCCAGATCACAGGTGGAATGGCAGGATATGGAATACTACATGTTTATCCACCTTGGTCCGAACACTTTTACAGACAAAGAATGGGGACATGGCGATGAAGATCCGAAGGTATTTAATCCTTCACAGCTGGATGCCCGTCAGTGGGCGCGTACCGCGAAACTCGCCGGTATGAAAGCGATCATTATCACTGCCAAGCACCACGACGGTTTCTGTCTGTGGCCAAGTAAATACAGCACCCATACTGTCAGGGAGAGCGCATGGAAAGATGGTAAGGGGGATATACTGAAAGAATTATCTGCTGCCTGTAAGGAGTACGGGCTGAAGTTTGGGGTGTACCTGTCTCCATGGGACCGTAACCACCCTGCTTATGGTACACCGGAGTACAATCAGGTTTTTTCCAATACATTAAATGAGGTGCTGAGCAGCTATGGCCCTGTGTTTGAACAGTGGTTTGACGGTGCTAACGGAGAAGGTCCGAATGGGAAGAAGCCGGTATATGACTGGCCGCTTTTCCACAGCACAGTATATAAGAACCAGCCCAATGCGGTTATTTTCAGTGATGTAGGACCGGGTTGCCGCTGGGTAGGTAATGAAGACGGTATTGCGGGCACGACGAGCTGGGCGACGCTGAATGTGACCGGTTTTACACCGGGTAAAGGTGCGCCGGCGCAGTCTGTATTGAATGAAGGCAATATGAATGGTGAGAAATGGGTGCCTTCAGAATGTGATGTGTCTATCCGTCCGGGATGGTTTTATAGTCCGTCCACCAATGACAAGGTAAAAAGCGTACAGCAGCTGCTGGATATCTATTATGGTTCTGTAGGCCGCAACGCCAATATGTTGTTGAATGTGCCGGTTGACAGACGAGGTTTGATTTATTCGGCGGATTCTATTCGTCTGATGGAGTTCAGAAAAATGCGGGAGGAAAGCTTTAAGACAAATCTGGCGCTGAAAGCAAAAGTGACGGCAACAGAAACCCGTAAGGGCAATGCACATGTAAATGTGCGTAACCTGATCGATGGGAAGAATGATACGTACTGGGCTACGCCGGATAATGTATTGCAGGGAACGATTACTTTGACCTTCCCGAAGGCGGTTACATTCAACCGTCTGGTGATGCAGGAATATATTCCGCTGGGCCAGCGTGTAAAGGCATTCAGCGTGGAAGTGCTGGAGAAGGGTGTGTTTACGGAAGTGGCGAATGCTACAACGATCGGACATAAGCGTATTCTGTCTTTCCCGGATGTGACGACCACACAGGTGCGTATCAGGATACAGGATGCACTGGCCTGTCCGGTGATCAGCGAGGTGCAGTTGTACAAAGCACCGGGTTTATTGGCAGTACCTATTATTAACCGTAATAAGAACGGCGATGTAAGTATTACCTGTTCTTCACCGGATCCTGAACTGCATTATACACTGGATGGGAAGGAACCAACCTTTAAGTCTCCTAAATACACCGGCCTGATCTCCCTGCCAAAAGGAGGGATAGTAAAGGCGAAGTCATTCCTCGAGAAAGGGAAGGTGGCCAGCACGACGGTTACTGCTAACTATGATATTGCACCGGCCAGATGGAAGGTAGTATATACAGATGGTCAGGCGGATGGTGCGGATCCGGAGAGAGCGATCGACGGCAACCCGAATTCCTTCTGGATGACAAACTACCAGCCGGATGCGTCGAAATATCCGCACGAGATCCAGATAGATATGAATGAGTCGCTGACGCTGAAAGGATTTATATATACACCGAGACATCAGACGGTACGTTCCGGTACTATCTATGGTTATGAGTTCTATGTAAGTGAAGACGGGGAAAACTGGGGGCAACCGGTGGCACATGGAAACTTTGCGAACATTGCCAACAATCCTGTGACGCAGACAATTAAATTTAACATGCCGGCAAAAGGAAGATTTATCCGGCTTGTGGCAACTGCGCCTGCCAATGAAAATGAACATTGGGCCAGTGTGGCAGAGCTTGGAGTGATCACTAAATAAGTAAATTATTGATTTTCAGGGTGTCCCCGTCAGAATGGCGGGGACATCTGTTTTATATGAGTATAAATAATCTATGTTGGCCCGTAATTTGCAACTACCTATTTGATAATTTAACTTTCCGTCTTGAATTTTTTGTCCGCTAAGAAAAAATAATATTATAACTTTGCGTTTGATTTAAAATAAAGACAGTTTTTAACAATTTAATGCTGAACTGAAGTTGGAAAACTTTGCGGCCCATACACTTTCTGCATATCATCCTTCTCTGAGAGAAGGAGAATACTCTATTGGGTTCAATGTCTTTAGATATCTTTCCCGACGACCTCGTATTTGATAGCGTCCGCTTACATAATGCACGCTATCGCAACCACGTGACAACTCTCAGTCACTGTAGGTATTATTTCTATCCAGCGATGGATTCCAGGTATTAATTTATTGATTTACGTTTTCAATTGACAAAATTGGAAAATCCGAATATCATTGTCAGGGTTGCGACCACTGACGATAAGCATTATGGCAAAACCATCACAGATGAGATGGAGGCTTCCGCAAAAGCGCGTGGAACAGGTATTGCCAAACGTTCTCCTGAGTATGTACAACTGAAGATGGAGGAGGGGAAGGCTGTTATAGCATTAACAGATAAAGGCGAATGGGTAGGCTTCTGCTATATAGAGGCCTGGGGACATGAGAAATTTGTGGCCAACTCAGGACTTATCGTCAACCCTGCATTCAGAGGACATGGTGTGGCCAAGGCTATCAAACATCGTGTATTTGAATTGTCCAGACAGAAGTATCCGGATGCGAAAATATTTGGTCTGACTACCGGTCTTGCCGTGATGAAGATCAACTCCGAACTGGGCTATGAGCCAGTTACTTATTCCGAGCTGACAGACGACGAAGAGTTCTGGAAGGGCTGCCGCAGCTGTGTCAACTTTGAAGTGCTGACGAGCAAGAACCGCAAGAACTGTCTGTGTACTGCTATGCTGTACGATCCGGTGGAGAAGGCAAAAGAAGAGGCTGAAAAAGAAGCACTGAAGAAGGCTGCACTGCATATCCAGACGGATGCTGTGGGCGCTGCCCAACCGCAGATCCTGGTAGCAGCGAATGGTGAGATCAGGCATGCGAAAAAAGCAAGGAAGTTCAAAGAGAACTTCAAGCTGTTCGAAAGATGGCTGCGCTTTAAAAGATTTGTACTGCTGAAAAGCGGCAAGGACAGCATCAGTGGTGGCGGAGCGCCATCCAGCAGAAAGCGTTTCTTTCTGTTCAACATATTATAAACGATCATTCTTTTATTATAACGCGTCACCCATACAGTCGTGTGGTGGAAGAGCACAATCTTATCATAAATGAAAAAAGTAGTACTTGGATTTAGCGGAGGACTTGATACTTCCTATTGCGTAAAATACCTGACAGATGACAAAGGGTATGAAGTGCATTCAGTAATCGTTAATACCGGTGGTTTTTCTGCGGAAGAGCTGCAGGAAATAGAACGACGTGCATATAGCCTGGGAGTAAAGAGTCATAAGACCGTAGATGCAATACGTTCCTATTATGATAGTGCTATCAAATACCTCGTATTTGGTAATGTGCTGAAAAATAATACCTACCCACTCAGCGTAAGTGCAGAGCGCGTTACACAGGCTCTGGCTATTGCAGAGCATGTAAAAGAAGTAGGTGCTGACGCTGTTGCACACGGTAGCACCGGTGCCGGTAATGATCAGGTACGTTTCGATATGATCTTCCACATCATGATTCCGGGTGTAGAGATCATTACGCCGATCCGCGATCTGAAACTGAGCCGTGAAGAAGAGATCGAATACCTGAAAGCGAAGGGTGTAGAAATGAATTTCGCAAAAGCAGCTTATTCTATTAATAAAGGTATCTGGGGTACATCTGTAGGCGGTAAAGAAACCCTGACTTCCGATGGCTTCCTGCCTGAAGAAGCATGGCCGACACAGCTGACCAAAGAAGGTACTGAAAAAGTGTCCCTGCAGTTTGTAAAAGGTGAACTGACCGGTGTGAATGGTAAAACCTTCTCTCATCCGTCAGAAGCGATCCAGCACCTGCAGGAGATCGCCGGCGCATACGCTATCGGTCGTGATATCCACGTAGGTGATACTATCATCGGTATCAAAGGTCGTGTAGGTTTTGAAGCAGCAGCGCCTGTTATCATTATCAAAGCACACCATGCACTGGAAAAACACGTGCTCACAAAATGGCAGCTGACCTGGAAAGACCAGTTGTCTCAGTTCTACGGTAACTGGTTGCATGAAGGTCAGGTAATGGACCCGATCATGCGCGATATCGAAGCATTCCTGCAGAATAGTCAGGGTCATGTGACAGGTGAAGTATTTGTGACCTTACAGCCTTATCGCTTCCAGGTAACAGGTATCAAATCTGAATTTGATCTGATGAGCAGCAAGTTCGGTAAATACGGTGAAATGAACAGTGGCTGGAGTGGTGAAGACGTGAGAGGTTTCAGCAAAATATTCGGTAACCAGACTATGATCTGGCATCAGGTTGCAGAAAGTGTCAAGGGCAAATAGCCGGCGGCGTAAAACAGATGAAAATGGCAAATGACAAGAAGATAAAGGCGGGGATTATAGGTGGCGCCGGATATGGCGGTGGTGAAATGATCCGTCTTTTGTTGAATCATCCCAACGTAGAGATTTCTTATGTACATAGCCGGAGTAATGCCGGCAATCCCCTGTACGCAGTACATGCCGACCTGCTGGGGGAAACTGAACTGACCTTTACAGGAGAAGTAAGCAACGATATCGATGTATTGTTCCTTTGTCTGGGTCATGGTGAAGCAAAGAAATTCGTGGAAGCAACAGATATCGCTGCGTCTGTAAAGATCATCGATCTCAGTCAGGATTTCAGACTGGGAGAGACGGTGAAAGGCCGCGAGTTTGTATACGGTCTTCCCGAAATGCAACGCGAAAAAATTATTACTGCAAATAATATTGCCAACCCTGGTTGTTTTGCAACAGGTATCCAGTTAGGATTGTTGCCACTGGCCAAAGCGGGTTTGCTGCAGGAAGTACATACCACCGGTATCACCGGATCCACCGGTGCAGGACAGAGTCTACAGGCCACTTCACATTTCACGTGGAGAGCCAATAACATCTCTACCTACAAAGTACTGAGCCATCAGCATCTGAAAGAAATACGACGAAGCCTGCAGCTGTTGCAGCCTTCCTTTACCGGAGACGTTAACTTCGTACCGGTTCGCGGAGATTTTCCAAGAGGTATCTGGGTCACCTCTTACCTGCAGAGCGATTTATCGCTCGAAGAAGCGCAGCAGCTGTACAAAGACTATTACGCAGGCCATCCATTCACACATGTAAGTGATAAACAGATTGACCTGAAGCAGATTGTGAACACCAATAAATGTTTAATCCAACTCGAAAAAGTAGGTAACAAACTGGTGATCCATTCCATTGAGGATAATCTGTTGAAAGGTGCGTCAGGACAGGCGGTTCAGAATATGAACCTCCTATTTGGATTTGATGAAACTGCTGGTCTGAAGTTGAAGTCTGTCGTATTTTAACTATGCCCGATTAAGTGCCAATTTTTTACAATCCTCCCGCAATAAACGGGAAACAATCAGAGCTACCATGCAATTATTTGACGTATATCCCATCAACGATATCACTATAGAAAAGGCGGCCGGTTCCAATGTATGGGACGATAAAGGCAACCAGTATCTTGATCTGTACGGCGGTCATGCCGTGATCTCCATCGGTCATACACATCCGCACTACGTAAAGAGATTAACAGATCAGTTACAGAAAGTAGGATTCTATTCCAACTCTATCAAAATACCTTTGCAACAGGAACTGGCAGCGAAACTCGGTAAGATCTCCGGTAAGGAAGATTATCAGCTGTTTCTTTGTAACTCCGGTGCTGAAGCAAACGAGAATGCACTGAAACTGGCTTCTTTCCACAATGGCAAGAAGAAGGTGATTGCATTCAAAAAATCTTTCCACGGGAGAACTTCACTGGCAGTAGCTGCGACCGACAATCCGAAGATTGTAGCGCCTGTAAATGAAACTGACAACGTGGTATTTCTGCCATGGCAGGATGAAGCTGCACTGGAAGCGGCCTTTAAACAATACGAAGTATCTTCTGTTATCATCGAAGGTATTCAGGGTGTAGGCGGTATTCAGGTAGCAAGTGCTTCTTTCCTGCAGAAGATCAGAAGCCTGTGTGATGCACATAATGCAGTGTTTATTGCAGATAGCGTACAGTGTGGTTATGGCAGAAGCGGTAAATTCTATTCTCATGATTTTGCCGGCGTAAATGCTGACATCTACACCATGGCGAAAGGTATGGGTAATGGTTTCCCTATCGGTGGTATTATCATCGCTCCGCATATTCAGGCATCTTACGGTCTGCTGGGTACTACCTTTGGTGGTAATCATCTGGCTTGTGCCGCTGCACTGGCAGTATTGGAAGTGATCGAACAGGATAATCTGATCGAAAACGCAGCAAAGGTAGGTGCTTACCTGATCGAACAGCTGAAGGCATTCCCGCAGGTAAAAGAAGTAAGAGGCAGAGGCCTGATGATTGGTATTGAACTGCCGGAAGAGCTGAACCATGTGAGAAAAGAATTGTTGTTTAAGCACAGGATATTCACCGGTGAAGCAAAGCCAAACGTTATCAGATTGCTGCCTTCCCTGGCACTGACCATGGAGCATGCAGATCAGTTCCTGACAGCATTCAAACAGGAAGTAGGTAAAAACTAACATCAATCATCATCAGAGCCATACTAAAAAATGAAACAATTTATTTCCGTAGATGATGTTCCAAGTGTCCCGCGTTTAGTGGATATCGCACTGGACTATAAAAAACAGCCTTTCAAAGACAGAAAATTAGGTGAGAACAAAACACTGGGGATGATCTTCCTGAATCCCAGTCTGCGAACACGATTGAGTACGCAGGTGGCAGCGAAGAACCTGGGAATGGAAGTAGTAGTATTCAATATCGATAAGGAAGGCTGGCAGCTGGAAATGAATGATGGCGCTATCATGAACGGAAATACATCTGAGCACGTGAAAGAAGCGGCTGCTGTAATGGGCCAGTACTTCGATATCATGGCCATCCGTACTTTTCCGGGCCTGAAAGACAAAGAAGCTGATTACAAAGAAAAATATATCAACCAGTTCATCAAATACGCAGGTGTGCCTGTTGTAAGTCTGGAAAGCGCTACGCTGCATCCTTTGCAGAGCTTAACAGACGTCATCACCATTAAGGAGCAATGGCAGCAGCCACGCAGACCAAAAGTGGTTATGACCTGGGCGCCGCACGTAAAACCATTGCCACAGGCAGTTCCAAACTCCTTTGCACAGTGGATCAATGGCTGGGGTGAAGCAGATTTCGTGATCACACATCCGGAAGGATATGAACTGGATCCGAAGTTCTCCGGCAACGCACAGATCGAATACAATCAGGAGAAAGCCCTGGAAGGTGCCGATTTCGTGTATGTGAAGAACTGGTCATCTTACAAAGATTACGGTAAGATCACCTGCACTGACAGCAACTGGATGGTGACCAACGATAAACTCAAAGGTACCAATCAGGCAAAAGTAATGCACTGCCTGCCTGTAAGAAGGAATGTAGTGATTGCTGACGAAGTGCTGGACGGCCCGCAGTCTATCGTAATCCCTGAAGCGGCTAACCGTGTATGGGCTGCGCAGGCTGTACTGAGCGAGATCTTAAAAGGTAACATGTAATATCGTATGATCGATCTGTTTGTAATAAAAGTAGGCGGTAACGTCATCGATAATCCAAACCTGCTGGAAGCATTTCTACAGAAATTCGCTTCCATTAAAGGAAAGAAAATACTGATCCATGGGGGTGGCAAAATTGCCACCCGCATTGGTGATCAGCTGGGCATAGAATCAAAGTACGTGAACGGTCGCCGTATCACGGATGCTGCCACTATCGATGTGGTGACAATGGTGTACGGAGGATTGGTCAACAAACAGCTGGTGGCTAAACTGCAGGCGAATGGATGTAATGCGATCGGTATGACCGGCGCAGACGCCAATATCATTCCCGCAGTAAAACGCCCGGTAAAAGAAATTGACTTCGGATTTGTCGGAGATGTAAACACAACAGATGTGCAGGCCGCTCCGCTGAAAGCATTGCTGGAAGCTGGTCTGACGCCTGTATTTGCACCACTGACACACGATGGCAAAGGACAGATGCTGAATACCAATGCAGATACCATCGCCTCTTCTCTTGCAATAGCGTTATCTGAAACATATAGCGTAAGACTGATCTACTGCTTCGAAAAGAAAGGCGTACTGCACGATGCCAATGATGATAATGCGGTCATTAATCTGATAGACCGTATGATCTACGAAGAACTCAAAGCTGATAACGTACTGACAGACGGAATCCTGCCTAAACTGGAAAATGCTTTCGCAGCTATTGAAAGTGGTGTGGCAGAAGTGCTGATAGGTCACGCAGATGACGTACAGAGCAACACCACAGACACAGTAGCGGGTACCTTAATACGCTAAACCTATGTGGAACCAAGAACTGTATGATGATGCAGTAACATTATTAAAAGGGCTGATCTCTATTCCTTCCCTGAGCAGGGAAGAACAGGGGACTGCACAACTGATCGCTGATTTTCTCAAAGAAAGGAATGTTCCTTATCAGCAGCATCTGAATAATATCTGGGCAAAGAACAAGCACTTTGATCCCGCAAAGCCTGTAATTGTATTCAATTCTCACCACGATACCGTTAAACCTAACCCGCAATATACACGTGACCCTTTTTCTCCTGATGTAGTTGATGGTAAACTGTATGGTCTTGGCAGTAATGACGCCGGCGGATGTCTGGTAAGTCTGATCGCCACCTTCCTGCATTTTTATGAACGTAGCGATATGGCCTACAACATTGTACTGACTGCTACTGCAGAAGAAGAAATCAGTGGTGTAAATGGTATTGAAAGCATCCTTTCACAGCTCCCGGCTATTGAATTTGCTATTGTAGGAGAGCCTACACAAACACAACTGGCTACTGCTGAAAAAGGACTGATGGTACTGGATTGTACCGTAACCGGTAAAGCTGGTCATGCTGCACGTGATGAAGGAGAAAATGCGTTTTATAAAGCACTGCCGGATCTTGAATGGTTCCGTACTTTCCGTTTTCCAAAAGTATCTGATACACTGGGCCCCGTTAAGATGAGCGTGACAGTGATCAATACGTCCAATAAAGCACATAACGTCGTACCGGCTGATTGTACTTTCGTAGTAGATGTGCGTGTAACTGAACAGTATACGCTGGAAGAAGTGCTGGAGATTATCCGCGCCAATGTACAGTGTGAGGTGAAACCACGCTCCCTGCGTATGCGTCCTTCCGGTATTCCTTCAGACCATCCGTTTGTACAGGCAGGATTGCGTCATGGCAAAACTACTTATGGTTCACCGACCACCTCTGATCAGGCATTGATCCCCGGTACTTCCATTAAAATGGGACCCGGAGATTCAGCCCGTTCACATACGGCGGATGAATACATTTACCTTGATGAAGTACGTCAGGGTATTGATAGTTATATTAAATTACTCGAAGAAATCTTGTAGATATGAAAATATGGCAAAAAGATAAAACTGCACTGGCAGAAGTGGACAAGTTCACAGTAGGAAAAGACCGTGAAATGGACGCTTATCTCGCGCCATTCGATGTGCTGGGTTCACTTGCACATACCACCATGCTGGAAAGTATTGGTCTGCTGACAGCAGAAGAACTGGCTATCCTGCAAAAGGAATTAAAACAGATATACAAAGAGATACAGGAAGGCAATTTTGTACTGGAAGATGGTGTGGAAGATATCCATTCACAGGTAGAATTGCTGCTTACCCGCAGACTCGGAGAAGTGGGTAAGAAAATACATAGCGGTCGTTCCCGTAACGATCAGGTGCTGGTAGATCTGAAACTGTTCCTTCGTCATGAACTGGAAGTGCTGGTAGGAGAAGTGAAGGCGCTGTTTGACCTGTTACAACAGAAAAGTATTCAGTATAAAGATCAGCTGATACCGGGTTATACACACCTGCAGATAGCAATGCCATCTTCTTTTGGATTATGGTTTGGCGCTTACGCGGAAAGTCTGGTAGATGATCTGACTGTATTACAGAGTGCTTATAAAGTAGTGAATAAAAACCCTCTGGGTTCTGCGGCTGGTTATGGTTCTTCTTTCCCGTTGAATCGTACCATGACCACACAGCTGCTCGGTTTTGATGATCTGAACTACAATGTGGTGTATGCACAGATGGGACGTGGTAAAACAGAAAAGATCGTTTCATTTGCACTGGCAGGAATTGCTTCCACACTGGCAAAAATGTCAATGGATGCATGTCTGTTTATGAACCAGAACTTTGGTTTCATCAGCTTCCCTGATGAACTGACCACTGGTTCCAGCATTATGCCACACAAAAAGAATCCGGATGTGTGGGAACTGATCCGCTCTCATGGCAATAAACTGCAGGCACTGCCAAACGAAATTGCGATGATGATCACCAACCTGCCAAGCGGCTATCACCGTGATCTGCAGCTACTGAAGGAAAATCTCTTCCCTGCATTTGGCGTGTTGAAAGATTGTCTGCAAATGGCTGGTCTGATGCTGGAAAATATCCGTATCAAAGAGAATATTCTGGCTGATGATAAATACCGTTATCTGTTCAGTGTGGAAGTGGTAAACCGTCTGGTATTGGAAGGTGTGCCGTTCCGTGAAGCCTACAAACAGGTCGGACTGGATATTGAGAAAGGTAACTTTGCACCTGAGCATACCGTGCAGCATACACACGAAGGCAGCATCGGTAATCCGGGTAATGAAGAAGTGAATAGGATGATGGATGAAGTGATCAAGGGATTTCCTTTCGGAAAAGTAGCAGCAGCAGTAGAGAAACTGTTAAGCTAAACGAATAAGCTATAAAAGAAGAAGCCTGAAAGTATGACACTTTCAGGCTTCTTCTTTTATAGCTTATTACTAAATAGCTTCGATAGATAACTTAGTGGATTTCTCCTTTTCGTCATACTCAGAAACAATGATATGCCCATCCTTTGCAGGATAGATGTTTGTTTTCACTGTATTGTTGGTCTTGGCTATTTTACGTACGATCTTTTTATCATGTACGTTATAGATGGTAATGTCTTTTTCACCTTTTACAATCAGGAAAGAAGTTTTGGTATCCGGATTGGTTAATGAATAGAAACTACAGTTGTCCGCGGCTTTGAATATCGGCGCGGAGTTCTTTTGTTTGTACACGTCAGTACCGATACTGTCAACATAACTGATCTTACCATTTTTATCCATTTGCATCAGCAGTACATCATCAAAAGAATAATGACCGAATGCGCCTGTTGCCGCCATCACATAGTAAGGAATCAGCAGTGGAGACATGATGGCGCCGGCGATGATGGCACCCTTATTTTTCTTTGCAGTAAGACGACTGCCGAGGAAATAGGTATTACCATCAAAGTCCCTGAAGGAAGGACGGGGCACGATATGACCATGCGCACTGTTGATGTAACCTTTTTTGCTGATGTCTTTGTTGGTACTGTCTGCCCAGCAGGAATAAACCGTTTTCACGTCTTCTTTGTGCGCAGCGTTGATATCCATTTTGTAAATGCCCTGTACTTCTCCGTTGTAGATACCATAGACATTGTTCATACCATTATTCCATGATTTGCTGCCAACAGTACCGGAGATAAATAATTTACCGGTAAGCGGATCATTGCCAAAACCAAGAATATCCAGCATACGCTGTTTTTTATCCTTCAGTGGCAGTTTCAGGGTAGGAGAGTTAGCCGTACCGCTGTAACCAAACAAGGTATAACCACTACGGGATTCCATATCAGCTTTTTGTGTCAGCAGATAGATATCATCACCAGACGTGTGCAGGTAGTAACTGGCTGCTACTTCTTTTACCTGTCTTTCACTGATCTTTTCACCTGCTGTATTAAAGGTGAGCAAAGGTTTTTTAGACTTATCACCATAGAAGGCGGCAAAGCCTACATTGCTGATATTTTTCAGCTGTATGTCTTCTTTGAAAGGACTGATACCCGCTTCATATTCTTTCAGGGTTACGTAGATATCCATGTCAGCTTTCTTTTCGAAAGTTTTTGTGATCTCTCCCTGAAGATTGATGAACTGTGCGAAGAAAGATACATAGCCTTTCTTTGCGGCCTGTTTGTAGGAGATCCTATGTCTCGGTGTAATATCCAGCACATCGCTTTTGATGTATGCGAGACAGAGAATGTCCTGTTCAAATGCCACATCCCGCAGGATCAGTTTCTGCTGACGGAACTTCACCTTCCCGATATCATTCAGGTTTTCGTCCATGATCGTGATGGCATAGTTGAAGGAATCTTTACTGGCTTTTTCCAGTTCAGTAAATGTCAGGTAACCTACGAGACTGCCATCCTGAACAATGCTGTGCAGGGAGGTGGAAATGCCGCTGCCTACCTGTTTAAATACCCTCGATTGTGCATGGGTATTCAGTACGATGAATAATGTGTACAGGAATAATAGGAGTCGTTTTTTCATTTTAAAATGTTTGAAAAGTGCAACGATGAGGTATGGGTTTGAAATATATAGTGTATAGGGCCTGTACCGTTCTGAAGGGTGGTATGCAATGAAATACTTGTTACAGGGCGCTTATGGGCAAACGCGCTGTCAGGCATACGAACAGTTGTGGTCATTTGTGACCCGGTATAAGGTATCATGCAATTGTCCCTTCTTAGGTATAGGTATGATTTTTAATGCAATATAGTAAAAATATATGCTATGTAACTGAAATAAAAAGGGCTGTCCCCTCCACTGGGAGACAGCCCTTTTCTGTTTAAGGCTAATTTAGAAGGCTATATTGATGCCGGCAAAGAAATTGGTGCCAGCCATCGGATAATATCCGTTAGACGATTTTTCGACCCCTTCCTCTTTAAATGCATAGGTCCATCCGTTAGGGGAATATTTCTTATTCCAGATGTTGTTCAGCATGAACTGCACCCCCAGTTCTTTAAAGAGCTTTTGAGGAATGGTGTAGTTGAAACGCAGGTCATTGGTATAATAACCGTCAAGGCTGCGTTCTTTCACTTCTGAGTTATCGAGGTATTGTCTGCTTACATACTTACCGATCAGACTCACTTCCAGATTTTTAACCGGTCTGGCTGACAGGGTATACCCGCCTACGAAAGAAGGTGAGAATGCGATATTGGTACTGTTGTATACAACGGTATCCTGTGCACCTGTGTCGAAATTGTCGATGAAGTACTGGAAGTTCTGCACTTTATTGCGGCTGAAGGCTGCATTGGCAGCAAGTGTAAACAGACGGCCGAGGCGGGTACTACCCTGCAATTCGATACCGGCGCGGTAACTTTTTGGAATGTTGGTACGGGTATAAGCACCCACATCATTCAGTTTACCAGTCTGTACCAGCTGGTTTTTGTAGTTCATGTAGTAGGCATTTGCCTGCAGCACGATATTACCGCTGCGGTAAGTGTAACCTGCTTCTACATCACGGAGCGTTTCGTGTTTAGGTGTATTGTTCACACCTGCTTCGAAGTCATCACGATTCGGTTCTTTATTACCCACAGCAAAGGAGGCGTATACTTCCTGACGATCGTTCAGCGTGTAAGAGATACCTGCTTTCGGATTGAAGAAGTTGTAGGAATTATGTTGTATCAGTGAAGGATTTTTATCGAATCCGTCGATGTTATATTGTACGGTGCGGTATTGCAGATCGGCAAACAGACGGAGTGCAGAGGTCACTTTATACTGTCCTTTCCAATACACGTTCAGGTCGCGTTTGAAGGCGTCGTTGTCATAGTATTTGTGGTCTTTATCGATCGGGTATTGTGCCCAGATGATTTTACCATAGTGACCGCCTTCATAGCGGTTCCAACCGCCACCCAGACTCCAGTTCAGTTTGTCGCCTTTATAGTTGACAGAGAAGATACCACCATAGAAATGATTATCCAGCCAGAGCTGTCTGATGAGATCTGTAGTGGTGACAGGAGCGCCGTTGATCACAGGATCTGCGATGCCATAATCGGCGAAAGCTTCCTGTTCGCGATATTGTTCGTAATAGCCTCTGCCACGGGTGTAATGTGCCGCTACGTTGAAATCCAGTTTGCTGCTAAGAGACTGGTTCAGGAATAACTGGTAATGGTCCTGCTGGTAGTTGTCCGTCTCATTATCGTAGTAAGTACCATCAGCACGCTGCCCGGCAGAGTTATAGGTACGGTGTGTTTTCAGTGAATCATAAGGCACGCCGTTCCACGCCTGATAAGTTTTTTCCTTACCGGAAAACACGTTCAGACGGATAGCTGTATTCTTTGAAATATAGGCTGCGGAAGTGTAGAAAGATTTCAGGTCGGAAGATGCGCGGTCCATGTATCCATCAGAAGAGATCTTTGATAATCTTGCATCGATAGTGAAGTGGTCGTTGATCAGACCGGAGCCTACTTTAACAGTGTTTTTCCACGAGTTATAGGAGCCAACACTACTGTTGACTTCTGCGTATGCTTTATCTCTGAAATCGTTGGTACTGAGGTTGAGTGAAGCACCGAACGCGCCGGCGCCATTGGTTGAAGTACCTACGCCACGTTGTAACTGAATACTGCTTACGGAAGAAGCAAAGTCGGGCATGTTCACGAAGAATGTACCCTGTGATTCTGCGTCATTAATGGGAATACCGTTGGCAGTAACATTGATACGCGTGATATCGGAGCCTCTTACACGGATACCGGTATAACCAATGCCTGTACCGGCGTCAGAGTTGGTGACTACACCTGGCAGCTGATTCAGCAGCAGGGGCAGGTCCTGACCAAGGTTCTGTTTTTTGATCTCTTCTGCGGTCAGGGTGGACTGTGTAAAAGGAGCGTGTTCACCCACACGGAGACTGGAAATCTCAACAGGTTTTACGAAGAGACCGGTTTCTTCCAGCGAAAAGTCTGTCTGGATGGTACTACCGGTAGCATTAATAGTAGTGGTAAAAGATTTGAATCCAAGGTAGCTTACCTGTAAGGTATATTGGCCTTTGGATGGAATCGTAAAACGGTATTGACCATTGGCGTTGGTATGCATACCAGCGTTGGTAGAGGGGATACTTACAGAAACACCTTCCAGCGGTTTTCCGTTGGATTTGTTGGTAACGACTCCGGTCAGCACAGTTTGCGCGTGCACAGTACTTAAGCTGCAGAGCAGCAAAAGGAATAAAAATTGTCTCATGGACTATGACGGTTTAATAGCTTACAATCTGTAGCTTTCAACTTAACAAATGGGTAAGGAAGAGATTGTTCGCTTACCTTTCCTAAACAGCATTACCTGGTCAGGTTCAACGGGTCTGATCTCAGCCTGATAGTAAGGCACCCCGAGGTGAAACCGGGAGTTGTATTGTTTAATTGCGCGGGATGCGCACTCCTGTTTCCGGGAGCAAAGTTATAGCGGTCGTCGTTAAAAAGTGAAAATATTTTTCATAATGACAGAAAAAGTATAATTTCCATCTATCTACATGTCTCTCCACAATTGAATACTCCCTGAACATTTTTTATTGTTAACCATAATTTGAATCTGTAATGATTAAGTTACAATTGATCGGGCATCTGGGACATGATGCAATTCAGCGGAATGTAAATGGTCACACTGTTTTAGGTTTTCGCGTGGCGCATACGGAGCGTTTTAAGTCGCGGGACGGGGAGTTGCAGGAAAGGACAATCTGGGTGGATTGTTCCCTTTGGAACAAGGAGAAGCTGGGGCCCTATCTGAGAACGGGCACCCGTGTGTTTGTTGAGGGAAATCCTTCGGCGGATAATTATGTGAATGGTCAGGGGGAAAATGTATCGGTGATGCGGCTGCGGGTGCTGCAGTTACAATTACTGACGAGTCGCCGTGATGGTGGTAAGCGGGAGAATGAGGTGGAAGAGATTGTGATGGTAAATGAAGATCCGGCGGATGATCTGCCGTTTTAGAAGATGACAAATACCGCAGATATGAGAAGAGGCTGTCCTATTGAAAGAGGACAGCCTCTTTCTTTTATACAGCATTGACACGGCGTCGTCCGGATACAGGAGGGATATTAAAATGGCGAACAGCAGTAGTTAGCAGGGCGGACAGCTCTTTATGTCTGTCAGATGTCTCTACGGAGAGGCAAAGCAGGGGAGCAATACCCGGATATCCGGAGTATATGGGGCAGCAGGGGGGCGCAGACAGGATGTAAACGGGAATAGCAGCCGGAGATAAGGTGGAGATGAGGTGGACTTGATCAGTATATATTATTGTATTTCAATTGATTGTGGGATACGTGTTTGGGGTGCTTCAACTACAATCTGACAGCAGTCTATGGCATTTTTTGCCATGATCCGGGGCTGAGTATATACGTTGCTGATAGACATGTATGAGATATTATCCATATTATTTAGCAGGCTTAGCCAGCGTGTTTTGGACTGAAATATTAAATTAGGCATTTTATTACTGACTTTCTTATAAACATTTTCTACGAGCTGAAAGTCTTTGTAGTAAAGGATTATAGTAAGATATCGTTATACAGTTAACCCCTGTTAAGCGGACGTTATTATCGCTTTTTCTAAAAAAGATTTGGCAGGAATGATTTTAATCCTATCTTTGCAACCTCATTGCGAGGTAGAGCAGAGGTAGCTCGTCGGGCTCATAACCCGAAGGTCAGGGGTTCGAATCCTCTCCTCGCTACTAACAAAAAAGCCGAATCTGATTCGGCTTTTTTTATTTCAGGAAGTTCAGGAAATTAGTAGTGCATGCATAAAGCGGGTTTTGTAAATATTTTCGGTAAGGCCAATGCAGGGAAAAGTACCCTGATGAACGCTCTGGTGGGCGAGAAATTGGCTATTGTATCACCGAAGGTGCAAACAACAAGACATCGTATTACGGGTGTGGTGACAACACCGGAATATCAGATCGTATTCTCTGATACCCCCGGTATTATTGATCCCCGTTACCGCCTGCACGAAAAAATGATGGGTGCTGTTAAGTCTGCACTTGAAGATGCCGACGTAGCCATGTTAATCATGGACGTGAAGGATAATCTGGAAGAAAACCTCTCCCTGTTTGCGTCACTGAAGCTAAAAGCCCGCAGCATACTGGTGCTTAATAAATCAGATCTGCTGATGAAAGAAGAGCTGGAAGTGCTGGTGAAAAAGTGTGAAGAGTGGGGTAAAGCGGAAAAGGTGGTGCTGATATCAGCTATGCAGGGTAAAGGTGTTCCGGCGTTGCTGGAGACGATTGTAGCCATGCTCCCCGAAAGCGAACCTTTCTATCCGGAAGATACCTTAACAGATAAGTCTACACGCTTCTTCGTAGGCGAGATCGTCCGGGAAAAAATATTCCAGCTCTTTGACGAAGAGATCCCTTATCACACAGCAGTAGCTGTAACACAATTTCAGGAAAAGAATACGCTGATCAAAATCTCAGCGGATATTATCGTGACGCGTGAAACGCAGAAAGCGATCATCCTGGGTGACAAAGGATCTTCCATTAAAAAGATCGGTACACTGGCCCGCCAGGATATCGAGAAATTTGTGGGTCAGAAAGTGTTCCTTGAACTGTTTGTGAAAGTAAGAGGCAAGTGGCGGGATAATGATATTTATTTAAAGGAATACGGTTATTAATTTTATTTAGTTATGGCAGGATTTACAGTAGCAATCGTCGGTCGTCCAAACGTAGGGAAATCTACGCTTTTCAACCGTTTGCTGGAACAGCGTAAAGCCATCGTTGATGACGTGAGCGGTGTTACGCGTGACAGACAATACGGTGTGGCGGACTGGAACGGGAAATCGTTCAACGTGATTGATACCGGTGGTTTTGTATCCAGAAGTGAAGATGTATTCGAGCGGGAAATACGCAAACAGGTGAAAATAGCTATGGAGGAAGCCAATCTCCTGCTGTTCATGTGTGATGTGGCAACAGGTATCACTGACCTGGATGCAGAGATGGCAGATATTCTGCGTCGCTCTTCCAAACCGGTGATCCTTGTGGTAAACAAAGTAGATAATGCTACCCGTCAGCTGGAAGCGACGGAGTTTTATAGCCTCGGTTTTGAAAAGGTATTTTTCATGTCTTCCATGAGTGGTAGCGGTAGTGGTGAACTGCTGGATGAAATTACTGAACAGATTCCGGAAGATGATGAAACAAAAGAAGCGGTAGAAGCTGCGGAAGCATTGCCTAAGATCGCGATTATCGGTCAGCCGAACGTAGGTAAATCATCCCTGCTGAACGCCCTGATCGGTGAAGAAAGGAACATTGTGTCTGATATTCCGGGAACCACCCGCGATACCATCCACACGCACTACAAAATGTTCCAGAAAGATTTCGTACTGATTGATACAGCGGGTTTACGCCGTAAAAATAAGGTGCAGGAAGACCTTGAGTTCTATTCCGTTATCCGCGCGATCAAAGCGATGGATGAAGCAGATGTTTGCCTGCTGCTGCTGGATGCAACCAAAGGTATCACTGCGCAGGATCTCAGCATTTTCAGTCTGGCCGGCCGTAAAGGTAAAGGTCTGGTCGTACTGGTAAATAAATGGGACCTGATCGACGATAAGAGTACCAACTCTGCAAGGGACTATGAGAAAGACCTGAAAGGTCGTCTGGCTCCATTCAGCGATGTGCCTGTGATATTCACCTCCGTTGTGGAAAAGCAGCGTATTTTCAAGGCGATCGAAGAGGCTTTACGTGTATACGAAAACCGTAAACGTAAGGTACAGACTTCGAAACTGAATGAAGTGATGCTGAAGGCGATCGAATCTTTCCACCCACCGGTAGTAAGAGGTATTCCTATCAAAATCAAGTATGTAACGCAGCTGCCGACATTTACACCGGCTTTCGCGTTCTTCTGTAATCTGCCGGATGACGTAAAACAGCCATATCGTAACTACCTTGAAAATCAGTTGCGTAGCAATTTTGATTTCGAAGGCGTTCCGTTGAAACTGTTTTTCAGAAAGAAATAAAAGTAAATTTTCGTAGGGGTATTGTTCCATAACTAAAAATAACTATACCTTTGCGCATCTTTTAAAACAAACTAAGCATGAAAAAATTATTCTTCTTCGCAGTTGCTGCCGGTATGTTCTTCGTAGCTTGCAACAGCGGTGCATCTACTACTTCTGCTGATTCTACTGCTACTGCTCCAACTGTTGATACAGTTGCTGCTACTCCAGTTGATTCTGCTGCTACAACTGTAGATTCTGCTGCTACTCCAGCTGCTGATACTACTGCTGCTGCTCCTGCTGCAGAAGCAAAACACTAATCCTGTTTTGTAGAATTAATTTATTAGCCGTCTCGTGTAAACGAGGCGGTTTTTTGTTTTAATGAAGATTGGAATGTAGACTAGATGGAAGGGGAGGCAATTGAGGGGATAAGATATTTTCTTGCGAGAGATCGTGTGGGTTAGCAGATGAAGGATATCTGTAAAGCTCAACGATGATAGTCAGGTAGAATAAGGCCGGTAGCAGCCTTTCAGGATCAGGAGGTAATACTGATTCACCAACAGGTAAGGCGGCAAGGGAGTATGTATAGCGGGCGACGAGGTTAAAGGCTTATTTATCTGTATGGTATTAATCAATAAAATATTGGCATAAAACAGAGAGGGCGTTCGCTGTCAGCGAACGCCCTCTCTGTTTTGATTTAAGCAGCTATATCAGGAACAAGTTATTATCCTCAAATGCTTAATTGTTACTTCTTATTCAACACCTGTATCGCCTTCTTCATCATCTCATCATCCTTATTCAGGGATTCATAAAAACCTGCATAGCTCCACATCTGTCTGGCCAGTAATGCTTTCAGGCGTGTTTTGATCTCATTCTCATCGTGCGGCTTGATAGATTCAACCCCACGGATGCTATCTTTCACAGCGAATGCTTTGTAAGCATTATACAGTTCATTGGATACCTGAAACTGATTACTGAAATCAGTAGCATCTTTATAACGTTTGAATTCCTCTTTATGGCTGTTGAAGTACTGATAAGTGAAGTTGCTGAATGTACTGCGGGTGTACATGCTGGTCAGTACATTGGAGAAACGGCTGGTGTCAAACGGAATAAAGATATCTGGTGTGATACCACCGCCACCATATACTACGCGGCCACTGGCAGTTTTGAACTGAATTGTATCCAGCTGGTGAATGCTGTCTCTGTTCACGAATTCACCATGGTTGAAGCGGTTCATGATATCATCGTCGTAGGCTTCGCGGCCTTCAGCGTAAGATTTCTGGATGCTTCTGCCGGAATTGAGGTAGTAGCGTGCTACAGTCAGACGTAATGCGCCGCCGTTGCTCAGGTCAAACTGTTCCTGTACCAGCCCTTTACCAAAGGTACGGCGACCGATGATAGTACCACGATCCCATTCCTGTACGGCGCCCGCAAGAATTTCACTGGCACTGGCAGAACCTTCGTCTGTCAGGATGGTCAGGCCGCCTTTTTCAAACAGGCCCGGTTTTTCACAACGATAGTCTGAACGGGGGTAGCTCTTACCCTTTGTATACACGATCAGTTTATTATCATCCAGCAGTTCGTCTGCAATACGGGTAGCCGCATCCAGATAACCGCCGGGGTTCTGACGCAGATCGATCACCAGTTTGGTCATACCTGCCTTGCTCAGTTTACGCATGGCATCCACAAATTCCTGATAGGTGGTACCGGAGAACTTATTGATCTTGATATAACCGATTTCCGGAGAAACCATATAAGAGGCATCGATGCTGTATAATGGAATATCGCCGCGAATGATCTGAATAGGCATTATTTTCTGCTGGCGTAACATGGTAACGGTCACTTTTGAGTTTTTCGGACCACGTAACAGTTTCCTGATCTTATCACCGGAAATGTCGTTGCCGGCTACGAGGGAGTCGTTTACCCTGAGGATTTTGTCTCCGGTTTGTACGCCGGCTGTTTCTGACGGACCGCCGGAAACGACAGATACCACGTTCACAGTATCTGCGATGATATTGAATTCCACCCCAATACCGGAGAAATGACCTTCCAGATCTTCATTCACGGTTTGCAGATTGGAGGGTGGTATGTAGATAGAGTGTGGGTCCAGGTGGCTGAGCAGTCCCTGAATGGCTTCCTCCTGAAGGTCGTCTACCTTTAAGGTATCTACGTATTTTATTTTCAGCAGATCCATGACTTCCTGCAGTGGTGCCCGGTCAGGTCGGGTAAATAGTAAGGTCTGCGCCCCTGTATTGGCACCTGGCATTTTGTGCCCCAGATACATTCCCAATGCCAGTACTATTGCAAATAAGAGAGGTAAAAAAACATTCAGTTTCCTGTTCGACATAATCATGTATTGAAAACAGCGAAAAGCTAAGCTTGTATCTTGTCGCTATTTATTTAACTTGTGGCAAAAATAGTATATTAAAGCTCAACCTTCAACGGAAGTGTCATGAAAGTACAGCTAATTGCAGATAGTGGATCTACCAAGGCAGAATGGTGCCTGCTGGGGGCCAGAGAGACCGGCCGTTATAAGACTACCGGTATCAGCCCGTATTTTCTGAATGCAGCGCAGATCAGGGAGCTGCTGGAGAAAGAGTTACTGCCACAGCTACCGCCTGATGTGCAGATAGATGAGGTCCATTATTATGGAACGGGCTGTCTGCAGCGTAAGAGTGTCGAGATCGTGGAAACCGCCCTGAAAGCGGTATGGCCTGTCGCTTCTATTGAAGTGAACCATGATCTGATGGGAGCTGCCAGAGGATTGTGTGGAAAAGAGCCGGGTATTGCCAGTATACTGGGTACGGGGTCTAATTCCTGTTATTTTGACGGTACTACCGTTAAAAAGAACAATCCCGGTCTGGGTTATGTACTGGGTGATGAGGGCAGTGGTGCATATCTGGGTAAAAAGCTCCTGCAATATTACCTGTATAACTCTTTTGACGAAGAACTGAAAGCGCGTTTTGACGCCCAGTACAATACCAATCATGAGGAAATACTGGAGAATGTATACCGCCGGCCGCTGCCTAACCGCTATCTGGCCAGTTTTGCACAGTTTCTGGGCGAAAACAGGGGCCATTTCATCGTAGAAAACATTCTGGAAGACAGTTTAAACGAATTCTTCTTTAGCCATATTTATAAGTACAGCGAAAGCTGGACACATCCCCTGCACTTCACGGGAAGTATTGCGTGGCATTTTCAGGACATCCTGAAGGAACTGTGCGAACTGTATGAGTTGCAGATGGGCCGGATATTGCGCAGTCCTATGGACGGACTGATGGCGTATCATCAATAATCAAATTAACTACCAATGTCTTTTCAGAGAATAACAGAGCAGACGTCGCACTACCGTCACCTGGAGAAAATGAGTGTGCAGGAAATCCTCAGCAATATCAATCAGGAAGATAATACCGTACCTCAGGCGATCGCAAAGGTGCAGCCCCAGATAGAAAAACTGGTAACCGTCATCGCTGATAAAATGCTGGCCGGCGGACGCCTGTTTTACCTCGGTGCAGGTACCAGCGGACGTTTAGGCATTGTGGATGCTTCTGAGTGTCCCCCTACTTTTGGTGTACCTCATGGGCTGGTGATCGGATTGATCGCCGGAGGTGATACTGCTATCCGCAGGGCGGTGGAGTTTGCCGAGGATGACCGGGAACAGGGGTGGAAAGACCTGCAGGCACATGATATCACTTCTAAAGACGTAGTGGTAGGCATTGCCGCCAGTGGTACGACCCCATATGTGATCGGAGCATTGAATAAGTGCCGGGAAAACGGTGTGATCACAGGTAGTATCTGCTGTAATCCTGAAGCGCCCTTATCGGCGGCTGCGGATTATCCGGTAGAGGTAGTGGTAGGACCGGAGTTTATTACCGGTAGTACCCGTATGAAGAGCGGTACTGCGCAGAAACTGGTGCTGAATATGATCTCAACGGCTGTGATGATCCAGCTGGGCAGGGTAGAAGATAATAAGATGGTCAATATGCAGCTGAGCAATGATAAACTGGTAGATAGAGGCGTGAAGATGCTGATGGAGAAATTATCGCTGACTGACTATGAAAAGGCAAAAGCGTTGTTGCTGAAAGCCGGTAGTGTCAGAAAGGCGATGGAGGACTATGTATAGTTACGAATTTTTCCAGAAATGCAGCGTTTCTATTTTTTGAATTTTAGGACGAAATTTGTAGAAACGAACATTTCAGCGTTAGAGTGACATGCACGATATAGAACCTTTTTATAACTGGCGGCACCTGTATACAGCCGAGGAAGATGAGTTATCTCCTTTTTACGGAAGGGAGTACAGCGAATTCACTTATAGCAATACTGTATATAATTATTATGTACATCCTCAATGGGATGAGTTTGGTTCCCGGACCCTCTACATGAAGGTGCTGTTTGCCGACTATCAGTTCAACTATGCCATTATTGAGGTATTGGGAGAATGGAATGACGCGATAGAAAATGACATCATGACCCTCAAACGTGATGTCATAGACGTGATGATAGCGAGCAAGATCAACAAATTTATACTGATCACGGAGAATGTGATGAATTTCCATTCTTCTGACGATTGTTATTATGAAGAGTGGTGGGATGATATCCGTGATGAAGGTGGATGGATTGTCTCTCTCAATATGCCGGAGCAGACTAAACAGGAGTTTGTGAAAGCGCATCTGGACAATTACGTTCACCTGCTGGAAGTCGAAAAATGGCGTACTTACCAGCCGCAACATCTGTACACCCTTGTCGATAATACAATGATGCGCCGGCTTGAATAGCCGGCCCGAACAAAGGGTAGCCTTCTTTGTTTAATTTCCATGTATGAGAAACGAATGGGCGCTAACTGTCAGGTTAGCGCCGGTAGATTGTCTGTAACTACGTGAACAAATGCCGGTAGAAACAATCAGCTGGCCCTCAATTGGAAACCAAAAACTGAGAAATATCATTTGGTTTTAATTTTTCCTGCGCTAAATTTGCGCGATATATTCGAATTATTATCATATCATCTTTAAGGAAGCTTAGAATTTAACTTATGAAGTGGTCACAGTTCTTTAATACCTCTATCGGTAAAAAATTATTAGTGGGTGCTACCGGCCTGTTCCTGTGTAGTTTTGTAATCGTGCACCTGGCTGGTAATCTGGCATTACTCAAAAACGATGAAGGTGAGGCTTTTAATACTTATGCCGCATTCATGAGTCACAACGGCCTGATCCAGTTCATCGCCTGGGGATTGAAGATCGTTATTCTTATCCACGCTATTCTTGCTTTTCAACTCACATTCCGTAACAGAGCTGCACGTCCTGTAAAGTACGCTATCAATCCGGGTAACCAGACTTCGTCCTGGTTTAGCCGTCAGATGGCTATTATGGGTAGCATCCTGTTCGTGTTTTTGTGTATTCACCTGAAAGATTTCTGGTGGATGATGCACTACGGTGAAATGATTGAGAAAACTTACCCTGGAGTAACGCATCCGGTAAGAGACCTGTATGAAGCAACGCGTGTCGCTTTCGAACAGGGCTGGCTGGTTGCGGTTTATGTGATCGGTATGGTTGGTTTGTCTTTCCACCTGATCCATGGATTCAAGAGTGCTTTCCAGACTTTCGGTCTGAATCATGTAAAATACAATGGCCTGATCAATTTCGTAGGCGTTTGGTTATTTGGGGTGCTCATTCCAGTTGGTTTTGCCATCATCCCTCTCTGCATTCATTTCAAATTAGTTTAGTAAAGTAAAGTAAGGATATATGTTGAACTCAAAAATTCCTGCCGGTTCATTAGACAAGAAATGGGAAGACTATAAAGGCCATTGTAAGCTGGTAAACCCGGCTAACAAGCGCAACATGGAAGTGATCATAGTGGGTACCGGTCTGGCAGGGGCTTCTGCCGCTGCGTCTCTGGGAGAGTTAGGCTATAAAGTGAAGGCTTTCTGTTTTCAGGATAGTCCACGCCGTGCGCACAGTATTGCTGCGCAGGGTGGTATCAATGCTGCAAAGAATTACCAGAACGACGGTGACTCCGTGTTCCGTCTGTTTTATGATACTGTAAAAGGTGGCGACTACCGTGCCCGCGAAGCAAACGTGCATCGTCTGGCAGAAGTGAGTGGCAATATCATCGACCAATGCGTGGCACAAGGTGTTCCTTTCGCCCGCGAATATGGTGGATTGCTGAGCAACCGCTCTTTCGGTGGTACACAGGTACAGCGTACCTTCTACGCTGCCGGTCAGACCGGTCAGCAGCTGCTGTTAGGCGCCTACTCCGCGCTGGAGCGTCAGGTAGCATTAGGTAACGTGACCATGTACAACCGTCATGAAATGCTGGAAGTGGTAACGATCGATGGTAAGGCACGTGGTATCATTGCACGTGATCTGATCAGCGGTAAACTGGAACGTCACTTCGGTCATGCTGTACTGCTGTGTACAGGTGGTTATGGTAACGTGTTCTACCTGTCCACAAATGCAATGGGATCTAACGTAACGGCTGCATGGAAAGCTACCCGTAAAGGTGCTTACTTCGGTAACCCTTGTTACACACAGATCCACCCGACCTGTATTCCTGTTTCCGGAGATCATCAGTCCAAACTGACCCTGATGTCCGAGTCACTGCGTAACGATGGTCGTATATGGGTGCCTAAAAAACAGAATGACAACCGTAAACCTGCTGATATTCCTGAGGAGGAAAGAGACTACTACCTGGAAAGAAGGTATCCTGCCTTCGGTAACCTTGTACCACGTGACGTGGCATCCCGTGCTGCGAAAGAAAGATGTGATGCCGGTTATGGTGTAGGTAGCTCCAAACAGGCTGTATACCTTGACTACGCTGCTGCGATCGAGCGTTACGGTAAGATCGAAGCTAACAAACGCCAGATGCACAATGCATCTGCCGCTGAAATAACTAAGCTGGGTAAAGAAGTAGTTGCTGAGAAATACGGTAACCTCTTCGATATGTACGCCAAGATCACCGGTGAAAACCCGTATGAAGTTCCAATGCGTATCTATCCTGCAGTACACTATACAATGGGTGGCCTCTGGGTAGATTATGAACTGATGACTTCCATCACAGGTTTGTATGCACTGGGTGAAGCTAACTTCTCTGACCACGGTGCTAACCGTCTGGGTGCTTCTGCACTGATGCAGGGGCTGGCTGATGGTTACTTCGTTATCCCTTACACACTGGGTAACTACCTTGCAGATGATATCAGAACGAAAGCAATCCCGACTGACCACCCTGCTTTTGCTGAAGCAGAGAAGAATGTACAGGATACGATCAATCAGCTGATGAACATCAAGGGTACCAAATCCGTAGACCACTTCCACAAGAAACTGGGTAAGATCATGTGGGATAAATGCGGTATGGCGCGTAACGAGCAGGGCCTGAAAGAAGCAATCGTTGAAATTCAGCAATTGCGTGCAGAGTTCTGGAAAGATGTACGTATCCCTGGTGATGCCAACGAGTTTAACCCTGAACTGGAAAAAGCAGGCCGTGTGGCTGACTTCCTCGAACTGGGTGAACTGATGTGCGTAGATGCTTTAAACCGTCGCGAATCCTGCGGAGGTCACTTCCGTGAAGAATCTCAGACAGAAGATGGTGAAGCAAAACGTGATGACGACAACTTCGCTTACGTAGCTGCATGGGAATACAAAGGACCTAGTCAGTTTGAGCTGCATAAAGAGCCACTTGAGTTCGTAGAATGTAAACCAACTCAACGTAGCTATAAATAATATTCACAACAGTAATAGTCCAATAGATATGGAACATTATAACATGAATCTCACACTTAAAGTGTGGAGACAGAAAAATACAGACGCACAGGGACATTTTGAAAGCTACCAGGTACCTGGTGTTTCTTCTGAAATGTCATTCCTCGAAATGTTTGATGTGCTGAATGAGCGTCTGATCAATGAAGGTAAAGAGCCTATCGCATTCGATCACGACTGTCGTGAGGGTATCTGCGGAGCCTGTTCTATGCACATCAATGGCCGTGCACACGGTCCATGGTCAGGTACTACTACCTGTCAGCTGCATATGCGCGCTTTCAAAGATGGAGATACCATCACTGTTGAGCCATGGAGAGCAGGTGCTTTCCCTGTGGTAAAAGACCTGACGGTTGACAGAGGTGCTTTTGACCGTATCATTTCAGCCGGTGGTTATGTGTCTGTAAATACAGGTAACGCACAGGATGCCAATAATATCCTCGTACCTAAAGATAAAGCGGATCAGGCGTTTGCAGCAGCAGCATGTATTGGTTGTGGTGCCTGCGTAGCAGCTTGTAAGAACTCCTCAGCTATGCTGTTCGTTTCTGCGAAGGTATCCCAGCTGGCATTACTGCCACAGGGTCAGCCAGAAAAGAAAACCAGAGCGCTGAACATGATCGCTCAGATGGACTCAGAAGGTTTTGGTAGCTGTACCAATACCGGCGCCTGTGAAGCGGAATGTCCGAAAGAAATTTCCCTGACAAATATTGCACGTCTGAACCGCGAGTACATTACCGCTGGTTTCACATACGAAAAATAGTAGTTGTCAAGATTGTATTGGTGAATACCATGATCCCCTTCGTTCTTAACGAGGGGGATTTTTTTTGTATATTGTTTATGTTAAAACCCTTCAGCACTCAAATTTTACGTTATGACAGACAACTCCAGGAGAAAATTCCTCCGTGACCTCGGAGGTACAGCCGCCTTGCTGGGCGCCGGTTCATTGGCCGCATTCGGGAAAGAGCAGGTACATCTGCTGAAACCCGACACCCGTATCTCTGCCAACGACAAAATCCGTATCGGATGCATTGGTATGGGCATTATGGGCTTTGGGGATGTGGAAACTGCCCTGAAAGTACCCGGTGTGGAATTTGTAGCCGCCGCTGACCTCTATTCAGGGCATCTTGATAAGGTGAAGGAAGTTTATGGGAAAGATATTTTTACTACCCGTGACTACCGTGAACTGCTCAACAGAAAAGATATTGACGCCGTAATAGTCGCCACACCTGACCATTGGCATGATACCATTTCCATCGATGCTATGGAAAAAGGAAAAGCTGTGTACTGCGAGAAACCAATGGTACAGCAGATCGAAGAAGGGCATAAAGTGATTGCCACACAACAGCGCACAAAGGCCGTTTTTCAGGTAGGTAGCCAGAGGGTGAGCAGTATAGCCCTGCTGGAAGCAAAGAAGCGCTATGAGGCTGGAGAAATAGGTCAGCTGAACGTAGTGGAAGCCCGTATGGACCGTCATGATGCATTAGGCGCGTGGCAGTACTCCATTCCACCGGATGCGACCCCTGCCAACATTGACTTTGACACCTTCCTGAAAGATACCGCCAAAGTGCCTTTCGATCCCGTGCGCTTCTTCCGCTGGCGCAATTATAAGGCGTATGGCACCGGTATCCCCGGCGATCTGTTCGTACACCTTATTTCCGGTCTCCATTTCATCACCGGCTCCCTCGGCCCTGAACGTATCTATGCCAGCGGTAATCTGGTACAGTGGAAAGACGGACGTGACGTGCCGGATGTAGTGGTGGCCATCTTCGATTATCCGGAGACCAAAACCCACCCGGCCTTCCAGATGACATTACGTGTAAACTTCGCCGATGGTGGCGGGGGAGGGGAATTTACCCGCTTTATCGGTACAGAAGGGGTACTCGAACTGGGATGGGATGATTTTAAGATCAAAAAGCATAAGCTGTCGCAGGCTCCCGGCTACGGTGGATGGGATACCTGGAATACCTTTCCAAAGAGCACTCAGGACGCTTATGTGAAGCAATACAATGAGAAATACCCGGCTGACCAGCGTAAACCCGCCCAGCGCTCTGAAAATGCATATGCCGCTCCGCAGGGATATGACTCCCGTAAAGACCATTTTATCAACTTTTTTGAGTCTATGCGGACAGGCAAAACCGTAGTGGAAGATGCTACCTTTGGCTTACGGGCAGCGGGTCCTGCATTGGTCACCAATGAAAGCTATTTCAGTAAAAAAGTGATACACTGGGATGCACAAAAAATGAGAATTGTGTAACAGTATATGTATTACATTCGTAGCCTCAATTTATCACCTATGAGGAAAGCCGCTGCATTTATCATGATGTTGTCAGGCATGGGCCTGTTTGCCTGTAAGGAAAATAAGAAAAGTATGTCAGCCGAAATTAAAACGATAAAACCGCCGGTAGCGGAACAGATAGATACGACAATGACCATTCACGGAGATACCAGAGTAGATAAATACTACTGGATGAATGACCGGAATGACCCCAAAGTCATCAGTTATCTGACAGCGGAGAATGACTATCTCGATACTATTATGGAACCGCATAAAGAGCTGAGAAAGAAGTTGTATGATGAAATGCGGGGCCGTATTATGGAGACAGACGCCAGCGTGCCTTATCTGAAAAACGGTTACTACTATTACAGCCGCTACGAAACAGGCAAAGAATATCCCATCTACTGTCGTAAAAAAGGCAGTCTGGAAGCTACGGAAGAAGTCATCCTGAACGTGAATTTGCTGGCCGCAGGCCATCAGTATTATCAGGTAGGTGCTATCTCTGTCAGTCCGGATGCACTGTGGCTGGCGTATGGTGTAGACACGGTAAGCCGTCGGCAGTACACTATTTACATCAAGAACCTGCAGACGGGCGAAGTACTGGCAGACGCTATTCCGGAAACCTCCGGGAGTGCCGCATGGGCAAGCGATAACAAGACCTTTTTCTATACCATTAAAAACCCGGTTACACTCAGGGAAGAACGCGTTATGCGTCATGTAACGGGAACGGATGTACAGGCTGACAAAGAGATCTTCCATGAGAAAGATGAAACTTTCTATGTGGAAGTACAACGCTCCAAATCCGGCAGGTATATCATGATAGAGAGCAGCAGCACTGTATCAACGGAATACCGCATCCTCGATGCTGCCAGGCCTGACGGCGCTTTCCGTGTTTTCGAACCACGCAAACGTGATCATCTTTATGAGATCGATCATCAGGATGATAAATTCTATATCGTTACCAACTGGGAGGCGGTTAACTTCCGCCTGATGGAATGCGGACTGGAAAAGACCGCCCGGGAGAACTGGAAAGAGGTCATCGCACATCGTGCTGACGTACTGTTACAAGGCATTGAACTGTTCCGTCATCATATGGTGCTCAGCGAACGTAAGAATGGTCTGACGCAACTGCGGGTTATCAACTCACAGACAAAAGAAGACCATTATCTGCAGTTTGAAGAACCGGCATATGTGGCTTCCATTTCTATCAATCCTGAATTTGATACAAAGACGCTCCGTTATTCTTATACCTCCATGCAGACGCCCGTATCTACCTACGACTATGACATGGATACAAAGAAAAACGAGCTGCGTAAAAGACAGGAAGTACTCGGTGGTTACGACCCTAAAAACTACGTGACGGAACGTTTGTATGTTACTGCGAGAGATGGGGTAAAAGTACCGGTATCACTGGTGTATAAAAAAGGATTCGAGAAGAATGGCAAGATGCCCCTGTTGCTGTATGGATATGGTTCTTATGGTTATAGCATAGAGCCGGGTTTCAGCAGCAATCGTCTGAGTCTGCTGGACAGAGGTTTTGCCTATGCAATCGCACATATCAGAGGTGGTGAGGAAATGGGCAGGCAATGGTATGAAGACGGTAAACTGTTTAAGAAAATGAACACGTTCAACGACTTTATTGATTGTGCCGAATACCTCGTAAAAGCGCATTACACAGACAGCTCACATTTGTATGCAATGGGCGGTAGCGCCGGTGGCTTATTGATGGGTGCTATCGTGAATATGCGTCCGGGTCTCTGGAATGGCGTAATTGCTTCGGTTCCTTTTGTAGATGTGATTACGACGATGCTGGATGAGAGTATTCCTTTGACGACAGGCGAGTTTGATGAGTGGGGTAATCCGAAGAAAAAGGATTATTACGACTATATGAAAGCTTATTCTCCTTATGATAATGTAAAGGCACAGGCCTATCCGAATATGCTGGTAACTACAGGGCTGCATGATTCACAGGTGCAGTATTGGGAGCCTGCGAAATGGGTAGCCAAACTGCGTGAGCTGAAAACTGACAATCACCTGCTGCTGATGCATACCAATATGGAGGCCGGTCATGGTGGTGCTTCCGGTCGTTTTAAAGCATTGGAAGATGTTGCATTGCAATATGCGTTCCTGTTGGATCTGGAAGGAAAATAAGGTAAGTGTAATTAAGCATTAAGCATTATAAGAAAGAGCGTCTCACCAAAGGTGGACGCTCTTTCTTATAAGGTAGTTTGCAGGGCGCTATGGCGCTATGTATTCTGTTTTAACCGTCTCTCCCAGAAAGATCTCCGTCTGTTTCTCAAAGATCACCGGATCATCTGTAGTGAAATATTTCCGTCCGCCGTTTTTACTGAGACGTACTTCCATTTCAGGATGACGATGCAGATAGTCTTTGAGGCCATGAGCTACGATTTTGCCTTGTGAGAGTAAGGTAATACCACCCGGCAGAAACTGTCTGATCTTTTTTGTGAGAATAGGGTAGTGAGTGCAGGCCAGTACCAATGTATCAATATCTGGTGCATCGGTCAGGATCTGGTCGAGGTATTTTTTGACAAAGTAGTCAGCACCCTCATTGTCAGCTTCCCCGTTTTCTATGATGGGTACCCACATCGGACAGGCCAGCTGGTGTACTTTTACATGCGGAAAGAACTTGTTGATCTCTATCGGGTAGGACTCAGAAGCGACCGTGCCTTTTGTGGCAAGAATACCTACTTCACCGCTTTGTGTGAGGGTACCGACCATTTCTGTGGTTGGTCTGATCACACCCAATACACGGCGATCAGGTGCTATACGCGGCAGATCCTTTTGCTGGATCGTACGCAGGGCACGTGCAGAAGCCGTATTACAGGCCAATATCACAAGTGGGCAACCCATGTCAAACAGGTGCTGTACACATTGCAGCGTATACGTATGAATCGTATCAAAGCCACGGTTTCCGTAGGGAGCACGTGCATTGTCGCCAAAGTAGATATAGTCGTATTGCGGCAGTGTGGCCACAATCTCTTTGAGTACGGTCAGTCCGCCGTAGCCTGAATCAAACACACCTATCGGTCCTGTCATTGATCATCCTTTTTTTTCATGAGGCCCTGACCGGTCAGGTCATAGATTTCCTGAATATTATGCAGGATACCTTCGAAGTCAATTTTCAGATCGATCAGGTTACCGGTATAGAGGTCGTATACCCAGCCATGTACAACAGGATAGCCTTTACCAACATAAGATTGTTGTACTGCAGCGGTTTTGATCACATTGATACACTGCTCCTGTACGTTCAGTTCTACCAGTCTGTTGAAGCGCGCGTTTGGTTCTTCAATAGCGTCCAGTTCCTGACGGTGGAGGCGGTATACATCACGGATGTTGCGGAGCCATGGGTTTAGAATACCCAGGTCGGCTGACTGCATCGCAGCTTTTACGCCGCCGCAGTTGTAGTGACCACAGACAACGATGTGTTTTACACTGAGATGGCGTACCGCGTAATTGATTACGGACATCACATTGAGGTCCACGCTGTTAACGAGATTGGCAATGTTGCGGTGCACGAATACTTCTCCGGCGTCCAGCCCGAGGATCTCATTGGTAGGTACGCGGCTGTCGCTGCAACCAATGTAGAGGTAATCCGGGTTCTGTTCCTTTGCCAGCTTTTCAAAAAAGCCTTGTCTCCGGCAGTCTTATTGGCTACCCAGAGACGGTTATTCTCGAAGATTTCATCGTAACTGGTCATGACGTATGTAGTTTAAGTTAAGGTTATCCGATTCGTATAATATTCCCTGATAGGAAGGTAAAGATAAGTAAAGCGGTCATAACTGTTTCAACAGTCGTAGCCTGTAGGCATTCATAGCGCTCTGACCCAGTTTGTCAGTCAGCCGGTGATTCACATAAGCGCCCACTGCTGCGCCGATTACCGGCATGAGTTGCAGTAATTTGGCTATATCCAGATAGTCCCGGTATTGCTGCTGGAAGTTGCGCCAGTCAAAGGCATTAATATCTTCCGGCAGGTCCCGGCTGTAATTGTCCCAGTCAGCAATGACGGGATAGAGTTTATTACGGAAATCCTGTGTGGAAAAGGTGATGAAAAAGATGTGGAGGATGAAAAGCCGCTCTTTATAGTCGTCGGTGTTGTAGCCATAGAGGGCGGCAAGATCAAACAGCATTTTCATTTTGATAGTCAGAAAAAGGGGAAAATCGGCCAGTCCGAGTAGAATACCGCCAGCTCCGGTCAGGGCTCCTTCGGTGGCGGCGGTTGTTTTGTAAAATTCGATTCTGGATCGGATCCGGCTCTCCCGGACGGCCAGGTCATGCTCGTAGACCGGCGCAGGACTGGTAAAGCCGGCGCCCGAGATCACTCCTCTGGTCATCTGTTTGATGGCAGTGGTCATGGCCCGGTGCACTTTCTCAGGAATGACCTTGTTGATCTTTTTCTGAACCCCGCGGGTGAGCCTGCCAGGCAGGCTGATGCCGCGCTGCATGGCCTTCTGCCATGTTCTCAGGTCCTTATTGACCTGTTGCATATAAACGTCCATAGAGAGATTATTACAAAGAATAAACCACAAAACAGGAAAACCCGGAACATTTAGTAACTTTGCGCCTTAAATTTCTTTAGCCAGCATGATCAGTGTTAAAAACGTATCGCTTTCTTTCGGAAAAAGGGTGTTGTTTGATGAAGTTAACCTCAATTTCACCAAAGGTAACTGTTATGGCGTGATAGGCGCTAACGGAGCAGGTAAATCCACTTTTCTCAAGATATTATCCGGCGAGATCGACGCAACCAAAGGTACCGTTGAGATCACCCCGGGTGAACGTATGAGTGTTCTGAAGCAGAACCACTTCGAATTTGATGAGGTTACCGTACTGAACACAGTACTGATGGGTAACAAGAAGCTGTGGGAAATCGCACACGAAAGAGATGCGATCTATGCCAAAGCTGATTTTACCGAAGAGGATGGTATGCGTGCCGGTGAGCTCGAAGCTGAGTATGGTGAAATGGGCGGTTACACCGCAGAAAGTGATGCAGGGGTACTGCTGGGCGATCTGGGTGTAAAAGAAGATGTACATAGTCTCCTGATGAAGGATCTGAGTGGTAACCTGAAAGTGCGTGTGCTCCTGGCGCAGGCCCTGTTCGGTAACCCTGATATATTGCTGTTGGATGAGCCTACCAACCACCTTGACGTAGAAACAATCGGTTGGTTGGAGAACTTCCTTGCTGATTATGAGAACATTGTGATAGTAGTATCGCATGACCGTCACTTCCTGGATGCTGTTTGTACACACGTAGCTGACGTTGACCGCGCTAAGATCCAGATCTTCTCCGGTAACTATAGCTTCTGGTATGAGTCTTCTCAGCTGATGGCCCGTCAGATCGCAGATAAGAACAAGAAAATGGAAGATAAACGTAAGGACCTGATGGACTTCATTGCCCGATTCAGTGCCAACGCTTCCAAAAGTAAACAGGCTACTTCCCGTAAAAAGGCTTTGGAAAAACTGGTTATCGAAGATATCCAGCCTTCCAACCGTAAATACCCTGGTATCATCTTCAAGCAACAGCGTGAAGTAGGTAACCAGATCCTGAATGTGGAAAAACTGGAGAAATCCATCGAAGGTAATACCCTGTTCAGCAATGTGACCTTCACCGTGAACAAAGGTGACAAGATCGCGTTCCTTGCCAAGGAACACCTTGCATTGACCACCTTCTTCGAAATCATCAATGGTGAAACTCCAGCTGATGGCGGTAAATATGAGTGGGGTACAACCGTTACTTCTGCTTACCTGCCAAACGATAACGCGGAATTCTTTAAAGATCCATCCCTGAACCTGATGGACTGGTTACGCCAGTTCGTGCCACCACACGTTACCGATGTGGATGAGCCGTTCCTGCGTGGCTTCCTTGGTAAAATGCTGTTCAGCGGTGATGAGATCATGAAGAAAACCAGCGTGTTGAGTGGTGGTGAGAAAGTACGTTGTATGACCAGCCGTATGATGCTGCAGGATCCTAACGTAGTTGTGCTGGACGAACCAACCAACCACCTTGATCTGGAATCCATCCAGTCTTTCAACGAAAGTATGATAAACTTCAAGGGTATCGTACTGTTCACTACCCATGACCATACCTTCATGCAGTCAGTAGCTAACCGTATCATTGAGATCACTCCTAAAGGTATCATTGACAGACTGATGAGCTTTGACGAGTATCTGGCAGATGACAGAGTAAAAGCACTGAGAGAAGAGATGTATGGTGAGCGTGTAGCGATTTCTTAATCAACGATTCAGAAAGCATACAAGTTATAAATCAGACGGGTTACAAAGGATGGATAGTCTTTTGTAACCCGTTGTGTTTCAGGAAATATTATAAGTTATCCACAAAAAAACGGTTACAGCGGAATCATTCCATTGTAACCGTTTTTTTTTCGGAAGAGGGCTCCCGGTGTATATCAAGTAGTTAAGACAAATAATCTTTTATCTGCTGCATCTTCACTGAATCGAGGGGCTTCGTAATGTATGCCTTCAGTTCGGGGGTACGTTTTACCTTTTGCATATCGCGCATATCGATAGAAGAAGAACACATGATGATCGGAATCTGTTGACTCAGACTGGATTTGATATCGCGGTAGGCTTCGATGAAGTCCCAGCCGTTCATGCGTTGCATGTTCATATCCAGTATGATCAGTGATGGCAGGCGTTGGTTGTCAGGTTGTTGTAAACGCGCCAGTGCATCTTCCGCACAAAGGAAGGATGTCACCTTGAGTTGATCGTCCTGTTGTTCGAACAGCTTTTTTAGAATGAAATGGAATATTTCATCGTCGTCAACAACATACACCTGTTTAGTGTTTTCCGCCATAAATACCTGATTTTGCGCAGTTAGTATTCTAACAATCTTCTAATAACGTTAGGGGCAACATTGTATGCAAGCTGATGTAATCCCCGGTTTTCACATGATACAATCGGATGCAAATAAACAATAATTAATTATGATTTTATATATGAATGTGGGGCAATAACTAATTGTTAACAAATTTGGAAAAGTAGGGGCGTTAAGGTTGTGTTTGCTAAGGAGTCCTCATGAACAGGTAAAAAAAATCCCGGATGTCTGTTTCCATATAGGAAAATGACATCCGGGACGTATATATGAGCAATGACTATTAGAAAAGTCCGCCTTTCTTCAGCGTTACTTTACCGGAACCAATTTTATAACCATCATGATAGATTTCAACAGCGTAATCGCCCGGTTTGAAATCTGAATTCTGTTTCCAGTCCATAGATACCGCTTGTTTCTGACCGGTAGCATAGTTTACTGTTTTCTTGGCAGTGTATAATTTTTCAGTGCCATCTTCCAGTGTAAATCTGCCGGAACCCAGTGCTTCAACAGCCAGTGGGGAACCATCAGGTGAAGTGATGGAAACGTACAGTTCTTTATCGCCGGTTGGAGCGATTCTGTTTTCGTCCAGATCAAAAGTTACGCGCATCATATCAGCACGTTTAGCCTTGGTCGTTTCAACTTCTTTACCGTTCTTTTTCAGATTGATCGGCAGCAGGTGAATGTTAGATGCATGTAATACGGAACCGAGGTTAACCTTTTTGTCAAGGCTGTCTCTCTGTGTAGTTACTACGTCTCTTTCTTTACGGGCGTTGTCACGTTCGCCGGTCAGTACGATTTTCTCGCCTTCCAGACGTTCGATTGTTTCCGTATAGCCTTCGATGTTTCCTTTCAGAGTTTCGATCAGGCGACGCGCTTCAGCCAGTTCTTTTGCAGTAGCGTTTTTGTTGGACAGAATACCCTGAATCCTGGATTTCATGTCCGCAATTTCCTTATCTTTTGTTTTTACAAGGCTATCCATGCGGCTGTTCTGGGAGATCAGATCATCCAGACGTGCATTTGCAGCATTATATTCCTGTTGTAAGGCATCTCTTGATGTAGAGATGGAATCTATCTGTGTTGCCTGTTGAGCAATTTGATCGGTAGTTTTATTTTTGTCATACAACATATAGATCCAGGTACCGGCCAATGCTGCAATCAAAATACCATATATCAGACCATTACGGCTTCTAGGTTTTTCAGGTCCAGGGGATCCTGCCGCAGGCTTGTTAAAAGTGTTCTCAGTCATAGTCGTTTTTGTGTTTTATAGTTAATTGTTATATGGTTAAATCTTGTTATGCAAATGTAATTGTTAAAAATACTTTATTACAAAAAAATATAAACCGTACAAAATAGTGTTACCGAATATATCTTTAGATCAGTTATTGTTACTTGATATTGAGACAACTCCAGCTGTAGCGACTTTCAATAATTTACCTGACAATATGCAATCGCTCTGGACGGACAAAATTGCAAAAACTTTGCCAGAATCAGGGGACGCAACAGAAGCATACGCAGAACGGGCCGGGATCTATGCCGAATTCGGCAAAATTGTTTGTATTTCAGCAGGTTTCTTTTATGTGGAAAACGGTCGTTATCAGCTACGTATCAAATCATTCTATGGTGACGATGAAAAAGTTTTATTAAACAGTTTTTTAGAATTGGTAAATAAATTTCATACGAAGTTTCCACGATTCCAATTTGCAGGTCACAACATCAAAGAATTTGATATTCCTTTTATTTGCAGGCGATCTGTTATTCATCAGCTATCTTTGCCGCTGCCTTTGCAGATACACGGCTTCAAACCATGGGAGCTACCCATGCTGGATACCATGCAGTTATGGCGTTTCGGAGATTTTAAGAACTATACTTCCCTGAAACTATTGACGGCAATAATGGGTATTCCGACGCCAAAAGATGATATTGATGGTAGCATGGTAGGCAAGGTATACTGGCAGGATCATGATCTGGAAAGAATAGCCAGTTATTGCCAGAAAGACGTGGTAGCGGTAGGGCAGCTGCTGATGCGCTTCAAGGGGGTGCCCCTGCTGGAAGCAGATGATGTGGTATATTCAAAATAACAAAGCATGGAATATCAGGATATTATAAAAGACTGGAAGCAAAAGAAGTTCCGCCCCCTGTACTGGCTGGAAGGTGAAGAAGATTTCTTCATCGATCAGGTTAGCAACTATGCCGAACATCACCTGCTGGACGAAGCGGAAAGAGGGTTTAACCTGACGGTGCTTTATGGTAAAGACACGGACTGGAGCACGGTGATCAACGCCTGCCGCCGTTATCCGATGTTTGCCGAAAGACAGGTCGTGGTATTGAAAGAGGCCCAGTCTATGAAAGATATCCTGAAACTGGAGGCGTATATCGATAATCCGCTGGCTTCTACTGTTTTCGTAGTGGCTCATAAGCAGGGTAAGATCGATGGTCGCAGCAAGATGGCTAAACTGATCAAGGAAAAAGGCGTTTTGCTGAGTACCAAGAAGATGTATGACAATCAGTTGCCTGCATGGGTAGACGCTTTTGTCAGCAGTCTGGGAAGGGCTATTTCACAGAAAGCAGGCATCCTGCTGGTAGATCATATCGGCAATGACCTGTCAAGAATGGCCAATGAAATTGAGAAACTGCTGGTCAACCTGCCTCCGGATAAGAAAATAGATGAGAATGATATCGAGAAATATGTCGGTATCAGTAAAGAATACAATGTGTTCGAGTTGCAGAATGCCCTCGGACAGAAAGACATCTCCAAAGTAATGCGCATCATCGGTTACTTTGCAGCTAATCCCAAAGCGGGTCCGATCCAGATGGTACTGCCGGCCCTCTATAACTTCTTTAGTAAAATGAGTATGGTGTTTGGCGTAAAAGGGGGAGAAAAGGAGATTGCAGCCGCCATAGGTGTACATCCTTTCTTTGTCAAGGACTATGTCAGCGCGGCCCGTCAATACGGTCTGGAAGGTACAGAAAAGGCCATTCTGCTGCTGCATACCTATAACCTCCGCAGCATTGGTATCAATGACAGCGGGGTAGAAGACGGTGAACTGATGAAGGAATTAGTATATAAACTGATGTATTGATCAGGATGCCAGCACTGTTCTGGCTTCCTGACTATCCTTATGCATCTGGGCGACCAGTGCATCAATATTGTCAAATTTCTGGTTAGCCCTGATATAGCTGATCAGCTCTACTCTCAATACCTTGTCGTAAATCTCCTTACTAAAATCAAAGATATGTGCCTCTACCCGAAGGTCTGATCCGTTAAAGGTTGGACGGGTGCCTATGCTCATTACCCCGTTCAAAGGGGTACTTTGTCTGTCCAGATACACCCTGATGGCATAAATACCTTCTACCGGTATGAGTTTTCGGGGATCTGACACGGCTATATTGGCTGTAGGAAATCCCAGCTGACGGCCCATCTTATCGCCATGGATCACTTTTCCTTCTACAAAGTAAGGATAACCTAAGAGCTCATTGGCCAGCTGAATATTGCCTTCCTGCAGACTTTTACGGATTTTGGTAGAGCTCACGGAGAGATCGTGTACGACCTGCTGTGGGATTTCCACCAGCTGAAACCCATATCTGTTCTGTTCCGCTTCCAGTAGTTCGAGTCCGCCTTCCCGGTTATGTCCGAAACGATGGTCGTAACCAATGATGATGGTATGTGGGTTGAACTTTTCGATCAGGAATTCCTCCAGATAAGCCTGAGCGGAGAGTTCGGAGAATGCGCGGGTAAAAGGAACAATCACCAGATGGTCAATCCCTTCTTTGGTGAGCAATTCGATCTTTTCATCCAGTGTGGTCAGCAGTTTTACCGGCGGCCCACCGGGTTGCAGTACTTCCCGTGGATGCGGATCGAAAGTGATAATCACAGTCTCCCCGTCACAGGCCGCTGCTGTTTCCTGTAATTGCTGTATAATATAACGATGGCCGCTGTGTACGCCGTCGAAAGTTCCGATAGTAATAACCGCCTGCCTCAAAGCTGGCAAATGGGTGAGGTCCCTGTGTATCCGCATAAAATGCCTGTAAACGATCAAAATCCTATGCAAATTACAACATTTAGATATCAGATAAGTGGCTAATCAGTTACTTTTGCAGCAGATTGTTCATTAATAAAATTATCTGGTGGATCAGAATATCTACGCGCAGCGCGGCGTTTCAGCCGGAAAAGAGGATGTGCACAATGCTATTAAGCATATTGACAAGGGACTGTTTCCGAAGGCTTTCTGTAAAATAGTGCCCGATATACTGGGCGGACAGGAGGACTATTGCAATATCATGCATGCTGACGGAGCCGGCACCAAATCCTCTCTGGCTTATACTTACTGGAAAGAAACAGGTAATCTGGACGTATGGAGAGGCATTGCCCAGGATGCTATTATCATGAATATTGATGACCTGCTTTGTGTGGGCGCTACCGAAAATATCCTGCTCTCTTCCACTATCGGCCGTAACAAACAGCTGATCCCGGGTGAAGTGATCGCGGCGATCATCAATGGTACAGAGGAGATCCTCGAAGAACTGCGTAATCATGGTATCAGCATTCATTCTACCGGTGGTGAAACCGCTGATGTGGGTGATCTGGTTCGTACTATTATCGTGGATTCAACCGTTACCTGCCGTATGAAAAGATCCGAAGTGATCTCCAATCATACGATTCAGGCGGGCGATGTGATCGTCGGATTGTCTTCTTACGGACAAGCCTCTTACGAGAAATTTTATAATGGCGGCATGGGCAGCAACGGGCTGACCTCAGCACGTCATGACGTATTCAATAAAGATGTAGCCGGGAAATATCCGGAAAGCTTTGACCCGGGTATTCCTGCTGATCTGGTATTCAGCGGTAAAAAATCCCTGACAGATAAGATTGACATTCCGGGTTTTGGTCAGATCGATGCGGGACGGCTGGTATTGTCACCAACACGTACTTATGCACCGGTGATCAAACAGATACTGGAAGCCTATCGTTCCCGTATACACGGAATGGTGCATTGCAGTGGTGGTGCGCAGACTAAAGTAATGCATTTCATCGACAACCTGCATGTGATCAAGGATAATCTGTTCCCGATCCCGCCACTGTTCCAGCTGATCCAGGAGCAGTCAGGCACCGGATGGAAAGAGATGTATCAGGTATTTAACATGGGGCATCGTATGGAGCTCTATGTACCTGAGGAAATCGCAGCAGATATCATTAAGATCAGCCAAAGCTTTAATATTGAAGCGCAGATCGTTGGTCGTGTAGAGCCTTCCGCTGTAAAACAGGTAACTGTACGCAGTGAAAAAGGTGAGTTTATCTATAACTAATAGTAACTCCTGTTATAAAAAGAAGCGGCCCGTCCGGAAGGACAGGCCGTTTTTTTTAGTTGTATTTAGTGAAATTTAGTCCACAAGAACAAATTTGATAGGCAGATTGAAAGCAACATACACTGCTTTACCATCCTGCTTACCGGGATTCCATTTTGGCATGGCGGATACCACGCGGATGGATTCCTCTTCAAGGCCACCGCCCTTTAAAGCGCCTACCGTTTTTACTTTTGTGACATTTCCTTCCGGATCTACCACGAAGTTGACGAAGATGGTGCCTGTTGTACGATTATCCTGTGCTGTTTTTGGATATCTGATCGAGCTGCCCAGATATTTTGACAGTGCTGCTTCTCCTCCGGGATAAGTAGGCGGATCACTGACGAAGGTATACACTGTGTTATCAGTGCCGGCGATAGCTGCTGTTTTTGTCGCATCGACAATATTGTTTGTATTCAGCTCAAGATCCCGCTGACAACCGATCACAAAGCCCAGTCCCAATACAAGCGGAATAACAATGATTCTTTTCATGAGCGAATAATTTGAACGTTGGGTAAACAACATGAGTATACGACGTTTGACAGGCGCCTGTCCGAAAGTGTTGATCATGAGTGGTAGCCTTGTTTGTAGTGTTGCCTGCAGCAGCGTACGGGCATAATCTTCTGCCTCACTATCTTCCGTAGCGGCTTTGTCAGCAAGGAATTCATGCACCATGGCCAGTTCTTTTTTCAGCAGATAGAAGAATGGATTGAACCAGCATATGGCACCTACCAGCTGCATGAACAGCTTTTCTCCCGTATGGCCTCCACGTACGTGTTCCAGTTCATGTTTTAGTATCTGACGGCCTTCCGGACTTTCCTTTGTCAGCTCCTCTGCCCAGAATATGTTTCCGAAGAAGGAAAAAGTAGATTTCACCTGTGGATGATGAATTAGCTGGTAGCCATTAAACTGTGTTTTTTCTCCTTTACGTATCAGTCTTTTGACCATGAGCCAGTTACGGGCAATATTGATCAATAACAGAAGGGTAATAAGCAGATAAATGCCTGCCGGTAGCCAGGAAGTGAAATCCAGTCCGGCTTTTTGCATATTGTCAGCCACATATCCACAAACAACGATCATATCTAACTGCTGAGATGGTGCAGGCGTTGTGTTCATGGAGAACTGAAGGGTGGGTATCAGCAGGGAAGCAATGACAGCCAGCAGAATAAAGGCCCTGTTCCAGCGGTGGAAGGAATTGTTTTTCAAAACGAAGGCATAATAGCCATACAGAATGCCCGAGCAAAGGAGCATTTTTATAACGTAAGGAAGAAATGCATTCATGGTTGTTCTTTTTTAGCGTTTTTGATTTGTTGGAGCAGTTGCTCCAGTTCGTTAACACTGAGATCTTTCTCTTTTACGAAGAAGGAGACCATGTCTCTGAAAGAGCCGGAGAAGTACCCTTTTACGAAATGCTGCATAGTATTACGGCTATATTCGTCTTTACTGATCAGGGCAAAGTACTGGTAGGATTTGCCGAAGGCTTTATAGTCTACAAAACCTTTGTCCTGCAAAATTTTGATCAACGTGGATACCGTATTATAATGCGGTTTGGGTTCCGGCATAAGGTCTATCAGGTCTTTTACAAAGGCCGGCCCTGCTTTCCAGAGTGCCTGCATTACCTGTTCCTCCGCCTTGGTGAGTGTTTTTACAGCTGTCATATCGGTAGCATTAATTACTGCTTCTAAGGTATAACTACTTTTTTAGTTTACAAACTATTTTTTTAGTTGAACAGAGAAAGTGATATTTGCAGGGTATATGTATGGTCAGATATTGCTTAGATAGTACTTATCCTACGTTCATCCTACGTTCATGAACGTAGGATGAACGTAGGATAAGTATTATCTAAGCGGCATCTGTATGATCCTGAAATAGGTTTACACCTTAAAAAGTGTAAAACATGCAAAATTCAAACAATGAGGGACGTAAGGGTCGTCTAGGAATGCAATTTCAATATGAGCAGTCATTCATGAATAAAGTTGTAGCCGAATATATGGCTGGGGACCAAAGCATGAGCCAGGTGGCTGCTCGTTATAAGATTACAAAATCACAAGTAGCTTATTGGTACTCCCTTTTTTCTTCCGAACTTAGGCAAACTACTTTGGAAAAACCTATAAAAGGTAGCGCTATGACAGAACAGGAAAAAAAAGAATTTGAGGCCTTAAAAAAGCAAAATGAAGAGCTGCGTAGAAAGCTGGATCATGCCAATATGAAGGCATTTGCTTTTCAGACAATGATTGAAGTGGCTGAAGATCAATTTAATATTGAGATCCAAAAAAAGCCTGGTACCAAACCGTCTGCAGAGTAAAGGAACATTATCCTGATAAACATTTGGGTAATATTTGCGGACTGTTTGGTAAAAGCAGACAAGCTTTTTATAAGCAAAAAAATATTAATCATCAATCTGCTCTTGAAATGGCTATCGTTCTTGAAAAAGCGGTACAAATCAGAGCTTCACAAAAACAATTGGGTACTAAAAAACTGCATCGAATATTATCACAAACTCTTCAACATCATAAAATCAAATTAGGTAGGGATCGTTTTTTTAATCTGTTGGCTGAAAATGGAATGCTCCTCCGTAAAAGAAAACGAAAAAAAGTACAGACTACTGATTCTAATCATCCCTTCAAAAAGTACCCAAATCTGATTAAAGAGTTGAATCTGGACCGGGCCAACCAGGTATGGGTCAGTGATATCACGTATCTACGTTTGGTGGGTTCCAAGTTCTGTTATTTGAGCCTTATAACGGATGCTTATTCAAGAAAAATAGTTGGTCATTGCCTGCATTTATCACTGGCTGCCGAAGGGCCTGCTGAAGCTTTGAAAATGGCTTTGGCGTCCATAAACACGCCTGGAAATCATAGCCTGATTCATCACTCTGACAGGGGTTCTCAGTATTGTAGTAATGGCTATATTAAGCTACTTCATGATAGTAAAATAAAAGTTAGTATGGCCGAAAAAGGTAATCCTTATGAAAATGCTATTGCTGAGCGTGTAAATGGTATATTAAAGACAGAATTTGCCCTGGACAGGTTATTTAAAAACTATGAGACTGTGGTAGCTGTGGTAGCAGAGTCTATCCATATCTACAATGACCAGAGGCCTCATACCAGTTGTGATTACCTGACTCCAAATCAGGCACATGCAAAACAAGGAGAATTAGTGAGAAGATGGCGAAATAAAAAGAAAAAGAGTCCCGAATCAGGATTAACAGTTGATACTGTAAACCAGATCCAGGACTAAAATCAGCAAAAAAAACTTTTCCAGGATTATATTTTAATATTGTAAAATTCAAACGGATTATCTCACCCAAACCGTAAACCTATATCAGGACAAGACATCAGTACAATAACAAATAGGGGTGCAGTAAGAAAGAACCTTGTATACACACCGGATTATATGTTATAAATAGCTATTTTTGTTTTGACTAAACCCATACGGCAGAAATGACAGAACAACCGATTATACAATTATCCAATGTGAATATCTATCAGGGAACTTCCCTGATCCTTGCAGACGTGAATATTACGGTGAACAAAGGAGAATTTGTATACCTGATAGGCCGTACCGGGACCGGTAAATCCAGTTTACTGAAAACACTTTATGGAGATCTGTCGTTGAAAGAGGGTGCCGGACAGGTAGTGGGTTTTGATCTAAAAAAGATGGACTGGAAGAAAGTGCCTTATCTGCGTCGTAATCTGGGGGTAGTGTTTCAGGATTTTCAGTTACTGACAGACAGGACAGTGCAGGACAACCTGAAGTTTGCTTTGAAAGCCACAGGCTGGACTGATAATAAGAAAATGGAAGAGAAGATCAATGACGTGCTGGATAAAGTGGGCCTGAATACGAAAGGTTTTAAGATGCCTTATGAGCTGAGTGGTGGTGAGCAGCAGCGTGTGGATATCGCCCGTGCGATGCTCAATTCTCCTAAATTGATTCTTGCGGATGAGCCAACCGGTAATCTTGACCCTGAAACCTCTGATGGCATTATGCAGTTGCTGTTCAGGATCAGCAGGGAAGAAGGAGCTGCTGTGGTAATGGCTACACATGATTATATATTATTACAGAAATTCCCATCAAGGGTATTACGTACCGAAAATGGCAAGGTAACTGACCACGCAAGTGTTACCTTTGTATAACGACCACGGCTTTTTTCTAATTTGATATATGAAGGGGTAAAGATGAGGTTTATCAGTTTGATTACCAATCTGCTGTGGCTTTGAGAAGCAGGAGCTGCAGGGTAAGATAAACGGGATGACCTGTCTTTTAAGGTAAAATTTTTATGAAATTGTTAATTCACAATATTTGATTTACCTTTGCCCCGGAAAAATAGCGACTAAATAAACCTTTATCATTTTATTATTTATTAAAGATGTCTTACTTAACTGTTGAAAAGAAAGCCAATATTTTTAAAGAATTTGGTGGAAGCGAGAAAAATACCGGCTCTGTAGAAGCGCAAATCGCCCTGCTGACTGAGCGTATCAACAGCATTTCCAGTCACCTGAAAGAAAACAAAAAGGACTTTTCTACACACCGCGGTTTGATGAAAATGGTAGGCCAGAGAAAGCGTTTGCTTTCCTACCTTTCTAAAACTAACCTCACAGGCTACCGTGCACTGCTTGAGAAATTAGGTCTCAGAAAATAGTAGTAACTTTTTTATAGCGCTATTCCCAACTTATAAGGTTGGGAATAGTTTTTTTTTAGGTATACCATTTTAATCTTCTCTTTTTATGAATCTGACACCTATCTCAGTTAATTTCGATATAGGAGATGGCCGGATCGTGACCATTGAAACTGGTAAGTTAGCCCGCCAGGCAGATGGTGCTGTTACGGTTCGTCTGGGCAATTGTATCCTGTTGGCTACGGTTGTTGCAGCGAAAACTCCAAAACCCGGACAATCTTTCTTCCCCCTTACTGTTGATTACCAGGAAAAATTTGCTTCTGCAGGACGTATCCCAGGTTCATTCTTTAAACGCGAGGGTAAACTGTCCGATTATGAAGTGCTGATTTCACGTTTGATCGACCGCGCTCTGCGCCCACTGTTCCCTGATGACTATTTCTGCGAAGTACAGGTACTGGTTAGCCTCATCTCTTCCGATCCGGAAGTGATGCCGGATGCACTGGCTTGTCTTGCTGCTTCTGCTGCACTGGCTGTTTCTGACGTGCCTATTCAGGAAATTATTTCCGAAGTAAGAGTGTCCCGCATCGACGGACAATTAGTTATAAATCCGAACCGTACTCCGCTGGAAAAAGCAGACATGGACTTCATCATTGGTGCTACTGACAAGAACATCATGATGGTGGAAGGTGAAAGTAAGGAGTGCAGTGAGGAAGATATCATCAAAGCTATCGAAGTTGCTCACGCAGCTATCCGCGTACAGGTTAAAGCACAGGAAGAACTCCGTGCAAAAGCTGGCGTAACCGGCAAACGTGATTTCGAAAAGCCATATGCAAATGAGGAACTGAAAGCAAAAATTGCTGCATTCGCTCAGGAGCGTATCCTCGCCGTAGCAAAATCTGCTTCTGCAAAACATGATCGTGCAGATGCTTTCGATAAAATCAGCGAAGAGCTGGTAGAACACCTCGGTGAGCTGCCTGAAGAAGACGCTCCACTGGTAGGTAAATATTTCCATAGCCTTGAAAAGGAAGTGATTCGTAACATGATCCTGGATCAGTCCGTTCGTCTGGACGGTCGTAGCCTGGACCAGGTTCGTCCACTGAACATGGAAACAGATATCCTGCCTTCTCCACACGGTTCTGCACTGTTCACACGTGGTGAAACCCAGTCCCTGACCACAGTGACTCTGGGTACTCCGGATGATGAACTGCTGACCGAAAGCGCAGCGACTTCAAAATATACTAAGTTCATACTCCATTATAACTTCCCTCCGTTCTCTACAGGTGAAGTAAAACCAATGCGCGGTCCCGGCCGTCGTGAGGTAGGTCATGGTAACCTGGCAATGCGTTCCCTGAAGCAGATGATGCCAGGAAGCGAATATGCTTATACCGTGCGTGTAGTATCTGATATCCTCGAGTCTAACGGTTCCTCTTCTATGGCAACCGTATGTGCCGGTTCACTGGCACTGATGGACGCAGGTGTTCCTTTGCCTAAACACGTTTCCGGTGTGGCAATGGGTCTGATCTCCCGTTCCAGCGATGGTAAATGGGCGGTACTGACCGATATCCTCGGTGATGAAGATCACCTCGGTGATATGGACTTCAAAGTAACCGGTACCCGTGACGGTATCTGCGGTATCCAGATGGATATCAAGGTAGATGGTCTGAGCATGGATGTAATGCGTAAAGCTCTGGAGCAGGCACGTAGTGGTCGTCTTCACATCATTGACGCAATGTACACCGCTATGCCGGCTGCACGTCCGGAACCAAAACCACATGCTCCACGTATGGAGAAACTGATCATCGACCGCGAATTTATCGGCGCTGTGATCGGACCAGGTGGTAAAGTAATTCAGGAAATTCAGCGTGAAACCGGTACTAACATCAACATCGAAGAAGTTGGTGAAACCGGTGAAGTAAGCATCTTCTCCGCACAGAAAGAAGGGCTGATGAAAGCGCTCGAGTGGATCAAAGGTATCGTAGCCGTACCTGAGATCGGTGAAACTTACGAATCAACTGTTAAGTCAGTAATGCCTTACGGTGCATTTGTTGAGTTCCTGCCTGGTAAGCAAGGTTTGCTGCACATCTCCGAAGTTTCCTGGAAGCGTCTGGAAACAATGGAAGGTGTACTGACTGAAGGTGAAAAAGTGAAAGTGAAACTGGTGGGTACTGATCCTAAGACTGGTAAGTTCAAACTGAGCCGTCGTGTACTGATGCCAAAACCAGAAGGTTATGTAGAAAGACCTGAAGGTGACCGTGGCGACAGAGGTGATCGCGGTGACAGAGGAGATAGAGGCGATCGTGGTGATCGTGGTGGCCGTCCTCCTTTCCGTGGTGATCGTAATGATCGTGGCGGAGATCGCGGTGGTGACCGTGGCGACCGTCGTGGTCCACGTGATGGTGGCGACAGAGGTGACAGAGGCGGAGACCGTGGTCAACGTTTCACTCCTCCGGCAGAACCAGAAACTCCACAGGAACCAATGTTCGACGAAGAATAGTCTTTCAGACAGACTAAAACATATAGCAGCCGCTCTGTATAAAAAACAGGGCGGTTGTTTTTTTATGGCTATTTTATTTATGAGCAATGATAGCCTTCGCATCCGGTGTTGATAAGTCGTATATTACCACCGTATTTGTACATAATTTTTCAGGTCACTAAAACTTCCACACAGGTGAAAACAACACGTACATCGTTGAATGCCTTTCATGCCATGGCTTTCGGTCTGCTGCTTTTATTGCTGCCTTCTTTGTTAAAGGCTGCACATCCTGCACCTCCGAAAAAAGAATATTACAGCATACTTATTTATCATCTGAAAGACGCTGCACAGGAAGCGCGTATGGATGCTTATCTGAAAGATGCACTGATGCCCGCTTTACATAAGGCAGGGGCAGCGCATGTAGGCGTATTTAAACCAGTAGGAAACGATACAGCGGCTGATCGCAGGATCTATGTATTCTTCCCGGGCAATTCGGCTGAAACCTTGTTACATATGCCGGCAACTCTATTACAGAACAGTGCATATGTAGCTGCCGGAAAAGATTTCATTGATGCAGCATGGGATCAACCGACATTCGTACGTCAGGAAACCCTGATCCTGCAAGCATTCCCGGGAATGCCGAGGATGGCATTACCTGCATTGACAGGCAACAAAAGTGAACGTATATACGAATTACGCAGTTATGAAAGTCCGTCGGATAAATTGTACCGTAATAAAGTAGATATGTTTAACAAAGGAGATGAAGTAGGTATCTTCAAAAGACTGGGTTTTAACGCCGTATTCTATGCAGAAGTACTAAGCGGTAGTCGTATGCCTAATCTGATGTACCTGACAACCTTTGAGAACAAAGCCTCAAGAGAAGAGCACTGGAAAGCTTTCAGCAGCGATGCACAATGGAAAGCCTTGCTGGCAAAGCAGGAATATGCACATAATATGAACAGGTCGGAGATCATTTTTCTGTACCCTGCAGCATACTCTGATATCTGATAAAGATAAGATATGCTTAAACGCATAAAAGGCCGGAACTGCTGTAGTTCCGGCCTTTTATGTTGACTATCGGTTATTGTATCTGGTAATGAATTATCTGCCAGCGCCGGTTCCGGCATACTGTTCTATATAATGATTACTTTCTTTGAAAATGATCTTACCAGTAGGTAATTTATAGATTTTGAAGCCTTTTCCTGCTACATCTTCCCAGAAGATAGTGTACTGAGGAACAGATTTCTGTGTGCTTTTGTCGATTACTTTAATACGACCATCCTGTAACAGGTTGGATAACATGTCCTCGATGTAAGGCAGGAGAATGTTCTCATCTTCTGTCCAGAACTGCACAAACTTATCGGTATTATATTCCAGATTAGTGTGGTTGGAATCAGCCAGGAAAGCCTGTGCGGCGGTGAAATGTGATTCCAGTTCCTGTGCCGTCAGGTGACTGAACTGTATATTACGGAACATGCTGTTATCGCTGTAACATTGTTTCTGTAATAAAGTGTCCATGCCTTTCATGTAATTGATAAGATCTACACGATTGATAACAAGGATACTGGTTTTGTTCTGATAGATGATGGAATCCTTCATGGTATCATCCGGATATAGCTTGATGATTTCCTGAGCCTGGCTGGCGAGGGCTGCAACCAGCATTGTCACTGTTAAAAACAAGGTTTTCATATGAGTATGGTTTCATTAAGTATTTCACAAATATAATAAACTTACTTTATGTATCTATATCCCTGAAAATGGCCAAATTAACATTACCATAACAGGTACGGGCGCTGGTTTGACGGCAGTGTATTATGTATCATGCAGTTAGTTTCCATATCTTTGTTGCTATGGCACATATCGCAATCACCCTGACCTGTACCGATGAATTGAAAGACATACTGGTAGCAGTGTTAGCAGAAAAGGGTTTTGAAGGTTTTGAAGAACAGCAGGGCAATGTCCTTGTCGCTTATATACCTGAAGAAGATTTTAACGAAGCAGATACAAACGAGCTTACGGCAGGTTTCGGCTTAACGTATACGAAAGAACGCATAGAACAGACTAACTGGAATGCTGTATGGGAAAGTAATTTTCAACCCGTACAGGTAGATGATTTTTGTGGTATCAGGGCGGCTTTTCATGCGCCATTTGATCCGCAGCCACAGCATGAGATAGTGATCACACCGAAGATGTCATTCGGAACAGGTCATCATGCAACGACTTATTCTGTAATTAAGCTGATGCAGGGGATCGATTTCAGAGGAAAGCAGGTATTCGACTTTGGCACGGGTACTGGTATTCTGGCTATTCTGGCCTGTAAGATGGGGGCATCTGTGATCGATGCGATTGATATAGACGAATGGTCTGTGGAAAACACGAAAGAAAATATCGTCAGCAATAACGCATTACCAGTGAAGGTCTGGCAGGCAGACAGTCTGAAGAATATCAGGAACAGTTATAATGTGGTGCTCGCCAACATCAACCGTAATATTTTACTGGAATTTATGGCTGATATGCGTCGGCTGCTGGTAAGAGATGGGATTTTATTACTCAGTGGTATACTGAAAGAAGACGAGACTGCTATCCTGGAAGCGGCGAGGCAGCATGCACTGGTGCTGGAAACACAGCTTGAAAAGGACAATTGGCTGGCAATGAAATTATTAGCACGATAGTTGGGGCGCCTTCCAGATAAATTAATTAATATTATTCTGAAAACTATACAATTTTCGTGTTAATAAAATTCTTAATGTTTTCTTAATTTTAACGAACGAATTTTACTATCTTAGCAAAACCTAACTTGTTGTATGACAGAATTATTGTTACTATTTTGTGCTTATCTGATCGGTTCCGTACCCACCGCGGTATGGGTGAGTAAAGGCGTTTTTGGTATGGACATACGGGAGTATGGCAGCGGTAATGCCGGTGCTACCAATACCTTCCGTGTACTGGGACCAAAAGCGGGTTCTTTTGTGATGCTGGTAGATATGCTCAAAGGAGTAATGGCCGTGCGTCTGGCTTATCTCGTTGGCTACTATCAGAATCCTGAGCACCTGACAGAGGTAACCACGCAGCTGGTGAACTTTCAGATCGGCCTCGGACTGGCGGCAGTACTGGGACACATTTTTCCTATCTGGGCTAACTTCCGTGGCGGTAAAGGTATCGCTACCCTGTTTGGTCTGGTACTGGCTATTCAGCCGCTGGTGGCACTCTGCTGCGTAGGCGTGTTTCTGCTGAGCCTTTCCCTGACAAGATATGTATCCCTGAGCTCTATTTCCGCCAGTGTTGCGTTCCCGATCCTGATCCTGTACATCTTTAACGAGCCAGAAGTATTCTACCGCATTTTTGCCATCGCTGTCGCACTGATGGTAGTACTGACACACCAGAAAAACATTTTCCGTCTTATCAACGGTAATGAGAGCAAAGTTCCCTTATTCCGGAACAGGAGAGACAAAAAATAAGCTCCGCTACACACACGGTATGCCGCATCCCTTTCTGGCATATCTATTGCACTGAATGAGATTAATAATTAACTTTCCGCAGTTTTTGATTGTTACATTATAGGGTATTTACATGCTGTATAAGTGATAATCAAAAACTGCTTTAATAGCTGTTAGTAGCACACTTTGGACGGTACATTACTGTCAAAAACAAACATTTCAGATGCAAAAGAAATTCCTTCTTCTCGGTACGGGCCTGGCGCTGATCACAGCATGCGCCAAAGTACCTATTACTGGCCGCAGCCAGTTAAACCTGATCCCTGAAAGCACCATGCAATCTATGGCCCTCCAGGAATATCAGAGTTTTCTTTCCCAGAATAAAACAGTAGCAGCAACCACCAGTAAGGATGCTGAAATGGTGAAAAGAGTAGGGCAGCGTATCGCGAATGCCGTTACCAAATACATGAATGATAATGGTGCCGGTTCCCAGATTGCTAACTACAAATGGGAATTCAACCTCGTTGATAGTAAGGAAGTGAATGCCTGGTGTATGCCGGGTGGTAAAGTAGTAGTGTATACAGGTCTGTTGCCTGTTACACAGAATGAAACGGCGCTTGCCTGCGTAATGGGACACGAAATTGCGCATGCTATTGCACGTCATGGTAACGAACGTATGAGCCAGCAGGTGGTGGCACAGGGTATCCAGGTAGCTGGTTCCGTAGCCCTGAACCGTAACCCTGCTGCACAGAATATCTTCCTGCAGTCTTTTGGTGTAGGGGGTAATCTGGGTATGCTTGCGTATTCCCGTAAAAATGAGCTGGAAGCTGACCACCTTGGTGTGATCTTCATGGCAATGGCAGGTTATAACCCACAGGAAGCTATTCCTTTCTGGCAACGTATGGCGGCACAGGGTGGCAGCAACAAACCACCTGAAATCACCAGCACGCACCCGAGCGACGAACGTCGTGTGGCTGAATTACAGCGCCTTATGCCTGAAGCAATGAAGTACTATACGCCGATCAAGTAAGAACGGTTCAACATACTAAAAGAAAAAAGCATCCACCATAGGCGGATGCTTTTTCTTTTTATCTCTTTGCTGTTTATTTCTCCAGTGCAATGTCCACTACCTGTTTGTTTTTCTGAATCTTCATCTTGTCCGGTACATGTGCCAGTATTTCCTTCTTAAAGGCGGCTATCAGCGCCTGTTTAATGAAGAAACGGTGTGTTACTATACTGATCTCTCTCACGGGCTCAGGCGCCTTAAAATAACGCACCATATTCATCTGGCGGGCTGACATATCCTGCAGGGATAGTTCCGGCAAAATGGTATATCCTGCGTTAAGGTCTACCATTCTTTTCAAAGTCTCTACACTACCGGTATTATATTCCAGATTCTTATATTCTCCCATGGTGAATTTATCCCGGCAGATGTTCAATACCTGATTGCGCATACAGTGCCCTTCATTCAATAGCCATACTTCCCTTACATCTATATCTTCCGGTTTGATATACTTCCGTTCAAACAGGCTGTTGTTTTTAGCGGCATATACGACGAATGACTCATAGAATAAAGGCTGTTCTTCCAGATTCGGATTATGCAGAGGTGTAGCCAGCAGACCGCAATCCAGCTGTTCCTGTTTGAGCTGCTGGATGATCTGTTCTGTCGGATATTCCCATATCTCCAGTTTTACCTTCGGATACTTCTTCATGAAGCCTGTCAGGATACGTGGCAGCAGATAGGGTGCGAGGGTAGGGATGATGCCTACACGCAGAATACCCTGTACTTCCTTTTTATGCTCTCCGATGATCTCTTTGATCTTTCCATTTTCTTTCAGGATGATACGCGCCTGGTTGACGATTTCCACGCCTATCTCAGTAGGGATAACGGGCAGTTTACTTCTGTCGAAGATCTTGACCCCCAGCTCGTCTTCCAGTTTCTGGATCTGCATACTGAGTGTGGGTTGTGTAACGAAGCACTTTTCGGCTGCGAGTACAAAGCTTCGATAGGTATCAACCGCAACGATATATTCTAGTTGAACTGTGGTCATGCGGTAAAATTACGAATTATCAATTACGATTTATGACGATCGGTGGTCTGTAGCAGGAATCATCTTCTGCAAGATTACGCCCGTCTGCATAAAAAAATGACGGATTACAAATAGTATCAGGGCTGATCCTGATCATTCGTAATCCGTCATTCGTAAGTGTTAAGTGGTCTTAACTAGAATATTCTGTATCTGTATTTGATCTTGTCGGTGTTGTTATACAGTTCCTTGATGTTGATGGAAGCCTGTATTTCTTTTACTGCTTCATCTTTCAGGTTACGGAATTCTGCCTGTTTGGTATCGATAGTGTTTTTATCAGCCAGACCGTTATCCTGTGCAATTTTCAGGGAGCTGTTTACTTTACCATAGTAAGAATCCAGCAGGGTGAAATACTCATTGTACAGGTTCTCAAAACGTTTGGTCTGCAGAACGAGGTCTTCCAGCTGGTTGTTTACTTCTTTCAAATTTGGATTCTCACGCAGTAATGCTTCGTAATCGATCTTTCTGCCCTTGGTATACTTTGTTTCGAGGTCATTGAAGTAGGTAACTACTTTGTCTCTTTTGAAGTCGAAGAAGAAATCGTTCAGTGTTTCTCCGATAGACTTGTTACCACGCTGTGGCAGCTGGAATTTCAGTGCACTGGCAGTGAACATAATATGATCGTACAGATTATCCTGCAATAAGTTCAGCTGATCTTTATTGAAGTTCAGACCATACTCAAATTTCTGGTTTGCATCGTTCAATGCGGTGTAATACACTACATATTTGTTCAGTTCTTTTTCGAACTCTTTCAATGTGTTCTGATTGATCTCCTTGTTGTTTACGCTGATGCTGTGCAGAAAGTTCATCACAGAGTTAGCGATCGCAAGGGGAGGAGTCAGGGAAGTAAAGCTCTGGAAGATAGGGCTGGCGATAATGGATTTTGTAGACTCCACGATCTTGCCATTTTTTTCGTTTTTATCCGCTTTACCTTTCAGTACCACTTTTTCAACCAGTTCAACGATACGGTCACTCAGTGAGAACCCCAGTTCTTTACTTTCAGGGTTGTTCAGGGAAGTGATGAATACGTCGAGGTTGTTGGTAGTAGTACGTGATTTCAGGTCAATGATCTTTTTATTCAGCAGGTAATATGTTTCGCTGGCGAATACGATGTTATTCCTGATCAGTTCATACTTGGTAATGTTGTCAATTTCACGGCCCTGCAGCAATCCCTGAATAGCATTGGAATTCTGTTTGTCGCTGTCGTTAATACGTTGCAACTCCTCCATTATCCGGCGGATGGTCGTGTCTTGTGTCCTTACCTGAGGCATCACCACATTCTTAAGCTCAGCGTCTGTGGTTGTAGGTTGTTTCGGTTCCTGTGCCTGCGCATAATGGAAACTTGAAATTAAAATCAGTAGTAGTGTCAGATATCTCATAGAATTAAAATGCGTGATCTTTAGACTGATTTGACAAAAACATAACATTCACACCAGGATACACATTGTCCACAAAGCCGACGAAAGAATGTCCGCTTTTAGTTGCGACCTGTAGTTGTTTATGCATGCTATGTTTATTAGCGTTTCTTTAACAGTCCATGAAAATATGGTGCCAAAAAACGAGTTTACACAAAGATAACAATTTATGATAAGTTGAAACCCTCAGTCTTTCAACTACTTTGTTAACTTTGGCAGCAAATTACCCACTTTCATGTTAAATAATAAAAAGATAGTGGTCGTATTACCTGCCTACAACGCCGCTTTGACACTAGAGAAAACCTACAATGAAATTCCTTTTGACATTGTTGATGAAGTCGTATTAGTTGATGATGCCAGTAAGGATGAAACAGTTGCCGTAGGAAAGCAGCTGGGTATCAGGCACATTGTGCGCCACGACAACAACAAAGGTTATGGAGGAAACCAGAAATCCTGTTATAACAAGGCCCGGGAACTGGGAGCAGACATTGTTATTATGTTACATCCGGATTATCAGTACACACCTAAATTAATTATTGCAATGAGTAGTATCATTGCCAATGATGTGTATCCGGTCGTGCTTGGTTCACGCATTCTGGGCAATGGAGCGCTCAGAGGAGGGATGCCAGTCTATAAATATGTGGCCAACCGCTTTCTCACATTAGCCCAGAATTTACTGATCGGACAAAAACTCAGTGAATATCACACCGGATACCGTGCATTCTCCGGAGAAGTGCTGAAAAACATCGATTATATGGCCAATGACGATGATTTCATCTTTGATAATGAGATGTTATCTCAGATTTTTATGAAAGGTTATGAAATAGGTGAAGTAACTTGCCCCACCAAATACTTTGAGGACGCCTCGAGTATTAATTTCAAACGCAGCAGTATCTACGGATTCGGGGTGTTAAGAGTCAGCATGCAGCATTGCCTGCATCAGTGGGGGTGGATCAAAGCGAAAATATATAACTGATTAAACTGTTTATTTTGGGCCTCCAGTGGGAATTAGCTAAAAAGTACCTGCATTATTACTTTACCGCAGGCAACCGTCATGATGTACATTCTCCATTTGTATTTGACCTTGTAGAAAAGGTATTACGTGACAGGAAGAAACCGCCTGTATTCCGTGAAATAGAACAAATGAGAAAATCCCTGCTGGCCAGCACGGAAACATTACAGGTGACTGACCTTGGAGCAGGTTCACTCACCAATGCCGGACGTGAGCGTAAAGTAAGCGATATTACCCGCCATGCAGCCAAACCGGCTAAATTTGGGCAGCTGTTCTATCGTCTGATACAGTACTTTCAGCCGGAATACCTGCTTGAATTAGGTACCTCTATGGGGATGTCTACCTCCTATATGGCCAAAGCTGTACCTGATGCCACTGTGCATACCATTGAAGGTTGTCCGAATATAGCCGCCCGCGCTGCTAAAAATTTCGCCTCCTTACAGATCAATAATATTAAACAGCATACCGGCAATTTCGATACCGTATTGCCATCTCTGCTGAAGGAACTGCCTCGTCTGGACTATGTCTATATAGATGGAAATCATCGTTCTGCACCGACCCTGGCATACTTCGAACAATGTCTGGAGAAAGTACATGACGATTCCCTGTTTATCTTCGATGATATTCACTGGACGCCGGATATGGAGAGTGCATGGCACACCATTCAGCAACATCCGAGGGTGACTTTTACGATTGACCTGTTCTTCATCGGACTGGTATTTTTCAAACCAGAGATGAAGATTAAGCAGCACTTTATATTAAAGTATTAGCCAATTAGTAATCAACTGTCAGACGTTAAGGATGCAGCATCAGGAAATGTTTTTCCCTTGTTAATTACGAGGATCCTTCCCGAAGTGACATAAGAAAATTTTAAAGCGGGAGCAGGCTTCTTAACAGATAGCCGCTCCCGCTTTCTTTTACCATTCACACCAATCTCCACTGCATTTCCAATCTTAATTCTTAATTTTTAATGCTTAATTTAATTCCAAATACTTCCATTTATGAAAACATTCCGTGCCCTTGCGCTCTTATTGTTCACCTATTTCTCTGCTATGGCTCAGACTACCCCCGATTACAGTGCATTTAGTTATGAAACTTTTGTGCATAACGGGGACACATTGCGCTATCGCATGCTGAAACCCTTGAATTATGAATCACAGAAAGCGTATCCGCTTGTGATGTTTCTGCATGGCTCCGGAGAGAGGGGAACTGATAATGCCGCACAACTCCTGCATGGTGGCAGCCTTTTCCTGAAAGATTCCTTACGTCAGCAGTTTCCTGCCTTTGTGATTTTCCCGCAATGTCCACCTGATTCTATGTGGGCAAATATGAAGGTAAAACGGGACGAAAACGGTAAAGCAATTGACCGGTCCTTTTCTGACGGCACAGATGCACAGGCTACCCCCGGATTGCTGGTGAAATTGCTGACTGACAGTCTGGTGAAAGCCGGAAAGGTAGACAGCCGGAGGCTGTATCTGGGGGGATTATCACTTGGAGGAATCGGAACATACGATATAGTGGCCCGTTATCCCGGTATGTGGGCGGCAGCTTTCCCGATCTGTGGTATCGGCAATGTGGATAACGCGGTGAAATTCAAAAAAGTGCCTATGTGGATCTTCCACGGAGCAGATGATGGGGTAGTACCTCCGTTCGGATCAAGGAATTACTATGAGGCGCTGAAGAAACTGAAGGCGGATGTGAAGTATACAGAGTATCCCGGTGTGGGACATAATAGCTGGGATAATGCTTTTGCAGAACCCAATCTGCTGCCATGGTTATTTTCTCATAAGAAGTAAGATATAGACAAAATAAAACGCCCCGACACATGATCGGGGCGTTTTTCCACTCTGCACAGGATTTGAATTGTTAACTATGTATAGACTGTATAGCTGAACGGGCAGCATCTACGGTCGCGTCTAAGTCTTCTGTTGTCAGGGCTGAGCTGAGGAACCAGCTTTCAAATGCGGATGGCGGAAGGTATATACCGCGTTCCAGCATAGCATGAAAGAAGTGTTTGAACAACTCATTGTTGGCGCCTGAAGCAGCTTCAAAATTGATAATAGGATACTCTGCAAAATGAACACTCATCATAGATCCGAGATTGTTGACCTGGTTTACAATCCCTGCTGCACTTAGTACAGATTGTAATCCCCCGGCCAAATAAGCGGCTTTTTCTGCCAGCTGCCGGTAAATATCCGGATTCTCGTTTAACGTCTGCAACAATGTATAGCCTGCAATCATGGCAATTGGATTACCACTTAATGTTCCTGCCTGATAAATTTTTCCTGCAGGGGCTATATGTTCCATAATCTCTTTACTTCCTGCGAAGGCGCCTACCGGCATACCCGCGCCAATTATCTTGCCAAAGGTAACCAAATCTGCCTTAATACCGAACAGTTCCTGTGCACCGCCGCGCGCTAATCTGAAACCCGTCATCACTTCATCAAAGATCAAAAGGATATTATGCGCGTCACAAAGATTGCGTAAACCTTGCAGGAAGCCTTCCTGTGGCAGGATGCAACCCATATTACCAGCAACAGGCTCGACGATAATAGCTGCTATCTGGTCAGGATTTTCTGCTATCAGCTTTTCCACAGCCGGTAAATTATTGTAAGGAGCGGTAAGCGTATCATTGGCTACGGTCTGCGTAACGCCCGGTACAGATTGTATGTCCAGTGTCGCTACGCCACTACCTGCGCTTACTAAAAATGGGTCAGCATGACCATGATAGTTACCTTCGAACTTGATAAATTTATTGCGGCCGGTATACCCTCTGGCCAGTCTCAGGGCTGACATACAGGCTTCCGTACCTGAGTTCACCATTCTCACCTGTTCTATATTAGGCACCATACTGATGATCAGTTCTGCGATCTTAATCTCCAGTTCTGTAGGTGCACCAAAAGAGGTGGAATAGGTAGCATATTCCTGAATCGCCTTCACTACCGGTTCATAGGCATGTCCCATGATCATCGGCCCCCAGGAATTGATATAGTCAATGTAACGGTTCCCGTCCACATCATACATATAAGCACCTTTAGCGCTTTTCATGAAGATAGGAGAGCCGCCTACACCTTTGAAGGCGCGGACAGGGGAGTTCACTCCACCGGGAATAACCTGTTTTGCTTTTTCGAATAATGCTTTGCTTTGCGTGTACATGGTAGTGATAAATATTTTTAACTGAAAAGCATGTGTACCGGATTACAATAATCGCACCGCGTCTTTTGCGAAATAAGTGGCGATCAGATCTGCGCCTGCACGTTTGATGCTGGTCAGGGCCTCAATAATAGCTTTTTCTTCATTCAGCCAGCCCATTTTTGCGGCTGCTTTGATCATAGCGTATTCTCCGCTTACATGGTAAGCGCTCACCGGTACATTTACCTCGTCTTTGATCTTTTTAATCACATCCAGATAATACAGTGCTGGTTTTACCATCACAATATCAGCGCCTTCCTGTACATCCATCAGGGTTTCTTTCAGGGCCTGTGTAGAATTGGCATAATCCAGCTGGTAAGTCTTTTTATCGCCAAAGCCCGGAGCTGAATCCAGTGCATCGCGGAAAGGGCCATACAGACAGGAAGCATATTTTGCGCTGTATGCCATGATACCCACTTTATGGAAGCTATGCTGCTCCAGCATGCTACGGATAGACAGGATACGGCCGTCCATTTTGTCGCTTGGGGCAACAAAATCAGCACCTGCTTCCGCGTGACTGAGACTCATGCGGGACAGCACCTCTACAGTAGCGTCATTCACGATCTCTCCGTTCTCTACGATACCGTCGTGACCGAAGGAAGAGTAAGGGTCCAGCGCTACGTCTGTCATCACCACTATCTCAGGAACGGCATCCTTGATTGCTCTGATAGCACGTTGCATCAGACCTTGCGGATTAACCGCCTCGGTGCCTTTATTATCTTTCAGTTCATCTGCGCATTTGATGAAGAGCAGTACACTTTTGATACCCATGCTCCAGAGCTCTTTCACTTCTTTCACGGTCAGGTCCAGTGAATAGCGGAAATAGCCGGGCATAGAAGAAATTTCTTCTTTCACATTTTCTCCTTCCACAATGAACAACGGTGCAATAAAATCGCTGGGCGTCAGTATCGTTTCCGCAACCATCGCACGGATGGCGGGAGAAGTTCTCAATATCCTGTTTCTGCGTATCATAAAAATGTGTTTTTGTTGTGTTTAAACGGCCCACTCTCTGGGTTTCAGGAATTCCACCAGCTGTGCTTCCGGACTACCGGCAACAGGGTGATAATCATATTCCCAGCGTGCTCTTGGCGGAAGACTCATGAGTATGGACTCCGTACGACCGTTGGTTTTCAGACCAAACAAAGTACCTCTGTCATGTATCAGGTTGAACTCTACATAGCGTCCGCGCCTGTATTCCTGCCAGTCTTTATGTGCGTCTGTATATGGAATGTCTTTGGTCTTTTCCACTATAGGCAGATAGGCCTGTATAAATGCTTCACCATTGGCTTTGGCAAAATTGAACAATTGCTCTGCATTCATCTTTTCACCGGGACGCTGATAGTCGTAAAAGATACCACCGATACCACGGGCTTCATTGTTACGGTGTTTGTTGATAAAGTATTCGTCACAGTGCTTTTTAAATTGTGGATACAGCTCTGTACCGAAAGGATCGCAGGCATTTTTGAATGTCTGGTGGAAATGGATCCCATCCTGTTCATCCAGATAGTAAGGCGTCAGATCAGCTCCACCACCAAACCATGAGTCTTTCAGTGTACCGTTGTCGTCATACAGCTCAAAATAGCGGAAATTGGCGTGTACGGTTGGTACGAAAGGATTGACAGGGTGAATAACGAGGGAAATACCGCAAGCCATGAACTGTGCCTGCCCTACGCCAAATTGTTTAGCCATCAGTTCAGGCAGTTCTCCATGTACAACAGAGGTATTCACGCCCCCTTTTTCGAATACATTGCCATCAGCAATCACGCGCGACTTACCACCACCGCCACCGGGACGTTCCCAGCGGTCTTCGCGGAAACTGGCTTTGCCATCTATATTTTCCAGCGCTGTGCAGATTTCGTCCTGCAGGCGATGGATGAGGGAAATAAAATTGTCTTTAATGTTCATAACTGGTCTCCTTTAGAATTCCTTGACAGTATCGATAAATGCTCTTGCGTGGTCAACCGGCACATTCGGCAGGATACCGTGGCCCAGGTTCGCAATGTAGCGATGTTTACCAAAGCCGGTCAGCATTTCTTTTACTGATTTTTTGATCTCAGGAATAGGAGCCAGTAATTTGGCAGGATCGAAGTTACCCTGCAGGGTAACGTTATTACCAGCGAACTGTCTTGCACGGGCAGGCTGGATAGCCCAGTCAACACCCAGACAGTTAGCGCCGGTAGCTGCCATTTCTTCCAGTGCAAACCATGCACCTTTGGCAAATACGGTAACCGGACAAACATCTTTCAGTGCTGCCACGATCTGACGCATATATTGAAGAGAGAAGTTTTCAAAGTCCTGAGGGCTGAGCAGACCACCCCATGAATCGAACAGCTGTAAGCAATCTGCACCTGCTTTTACCTGTTCTTTCAGGTAGGCGATAGTGGTATCTGTGATCATTTGCAGCAGCTGATGTGCTACTTCCGGCTGCTGGTAGCAAAATGCTTTGGCAGCATCGAAGGTTTTGGAACCTTTACCTTGCACCATATAGCAGAGCAGTGTCCATGGTGCACCGGCAAAACCGATCAATGGCACAGCACCATCCAGTGTTTTCTTTGTTAAAGCCAGCGCTTCAAATACGTAATTGAGGGTGTCCTTTACATCAGGAACGCAGAGTTTCTGAAGGTCAGCTGCACCTTTTACCGGATCTGGCAATACAGGACCGATCTTTTCGATCAGTTGTACTTCCATACCCATTGCCTGTGGCACTACGAGGATATCAGAGAAGATGATAGCAGCATCTACACCTACCTGATGTACGGGCATCACAGTGATTTCCGTAGCCAGTTCAGGGTTCATGCAGCGTTCAAAGAAGGAGTATTTCTCCCGCAGTTTGATGTAGTCAGGCAGGTAACGGCCGGCCTGGCGCATCATCCACACAGGAACACGTTCTGTTGTTTCTCCGCGTAAAGCTCTCAGTAAAAGGTCATTCTTTAAGGCGCTCATTCGTATCAGTTGATGTTGTTAAAATAGATTATTGCTGTCTGCACCATGTCAGCCATACGCTGGCCGGTGCTGATAATAATTTTGTTGTTGGTATATTGTTCCAATGCCGCTGCTGTGGTCGGGCCTATTGAAAAACATACGGTGTGCTGCTGCAGGTGATTGATGGAGAAAAAGCTTTGTACTGCGCTTGGACTGAGAAAGAAGATACCGTCATATGTTTCTCCGGTGACGGCCGGTGTTTCCGTGGTCTCGTATACAATCACTTCATTCAGTCCGATGTTCCGTTGCCATAATATATCGGGTAGTTCGTCTCTTCGTCTGTCTCCACAGAAGAAGACCAGCGGACCTTTTTCTTCATTCCTGACAATAATCTGTGCCAGCATGGCTGCATTGGCTGCTGTGCCGGCAATATGGTAAGGAATGGCAGTACGGGAAAGGGCTTCTTTTGTAGCGCCTTCGAGGCAATATACGTTCCATCCGGGTATATTGGCCTGTGTGGTGGCTGTATCTGCCGGGAAGATCCGGATATACAGGTTGTGTATGGCGTTGACCGCATTCACACTGGTGAAAACGACAGTTGCCTTTTCCCTTAGCAGTTGTTGTACCTGTTGCAGCAGACTGTCAGTAGCCAGTGGTCTGGTGCTGATGAAAGCCTGCGGTATGATATCGACAGATTGTTCCGCAGCGCTGCTGACCAGTTCCGGGTCTACAGCTCTCGTGCTTAATATGCGATATCTTTTATTTGATAGCATGCTTTATCTCCGCAACGATTTTATCTCCACCTTGTGCAAGGATCTTTTCTGCTGCGCTTCTGCCTATCACACCTGCGTCCTGTAAAGGGAGTTGTTCAGTGATAGTAAAGAGCTGCTGTCCGTCCAGACTGCACAGTTCTCCGCTGAAGTGAACGGTTTCATTGCTGATCGTCGCATATGCACTGATCGGCGTGGTACAGCCACCCATCAGTGTACGGAGGAAGTCACGTTCCACGCGGGTACAGAGGGCGGTAGCGAGGTCATTGAAAGGAGCACATGCCTGTCTGCAGAAATCATCATCTTCACGGCATACAGCAACCACAGCGCCCTGAGCGGGAGCAGGCAGCATCCAGTCCAGTTCCACAGAGGTAGCGGGACGTACACCTATTCTTTCCAGTCCCGCAGCAGCGAAGATAGCGCCATCCCAGTTTTCCGCTGCAAGCTTCTGCAGGCGTGTATTCACGTTTCCACGCAGGTTATGCAGCTGGTGCTTCGGATATTTACGCAGCCACTGTGCTTTGCGTCGTACACTGCTGGTAGCAATGTTGGCGATATATTCAGGTTGGTCGAGGAATGTGGTATCCTGACGGTAGACCAGCAGGTCTTTTACAGGACCTCTTTCCAGCACGGCGGCCTGAATAATATTTTTAGGCAGTTGCGTCGGAACGTCTTTGAGAGAGTGAACGGCAATATCAATACGGCCGTTGAGGAGAGCGATATCCAGGCTCTTGGTGAAGATACCCTGTACGCCTATTTCGTAAAGTGGAGTAACGAGGTCGATATCTCCCTCGCTTTTGATAGGTACCAGTACCGCATTGTAACCCTGCGCTTCCAGCAGGCCTTTTACTTTATTTGCCTGCCACAGTGCGAGCTGGCTGTCCCTTGTACCTATCCTTATTTCTTTGTTCATGAATTATTCCTGATTAACGCCGGTCTCAAAGATATCATTGATCATGGCGATATATTGGTCACTTTTATCTGTTTCGCGGCGTACTTTACCCGCCATCAGGTTGATCATCTTCTGGATGATGCGGGAAGATACTGCTTCAATATCTTCCAGATTGTACTGACTGCCATTCTTCTGCTGTTGTATTTCCTTTGTATGGATTTCCGTCAGCTTATCCTTTACGGCTTTCAGTACTACCGCGTGTTTACGCATTTTATACCAGTAGAGGAACTCATTCATGTGCTCCTCGATGATTGACAGTGCTTTTGGTACTTCCTGCAGGCGCATCTGCAATGTCTCATCCTGTATTTTAGACAGTTCATCCACGTTCACGAGTTCAATATGCGCCAGGTCTTTTACTTCCGGAGCTACGTTGAATGGGATGGACAGGTCAATAATGAGTTTGCGGGAGGATGGCGGGAAATGTTCCGCCAGTACATTTGGTTCCGGTGCATTAGAGGCTACGAGTATGATATCTGCTGCCTGTAATTCTTCTGCAAGATTCTCATATGGCGCATAGCGCAGACCATGTTGATTGGCAAATTCCTGTGCTACAGCAGTAGTACGGTTCACCAATGTTACGTTGGTTACGCCCAGATAGTCCATCATGTTCTTGCAGGTATTACGGCCGATCTTACCCACGCCTACCAGCAATATCTTTTTCTGATGAATATCAGGTACTTTATGTTCCAGCAGACGTACGGCGGCAAAAGCCACAGAAACGGTGCCGGAGCTGAGACCTGTCTCATTCTTGATAAGCTTGGATACCTGTAAAACACTGTTCACCAGTCTTTCCTGGAATCCACCGAAACAACCATTTGCTTTGGAAAATTTCGTTGCATTACGTATCTGACCGATGATCTCATAATCCCCGAGGATTTGTGAGTCCAGTCCTGTGCCTACCTGATAAAGGTGTTTAATGGCTTCTTCTCCCGTTTTCACATAAGAGAGCTGGCTGAATAGATTGCAATCACCATCGGTTTCATTGCATACCAGTTCCACCAGTTCTTGTGGATCATTGGCAAAACCATAGATCTCAGTTCTGTTGCATGTCGAGAGTACAAAAATATCATCCAGGTCTAGGGACTTTGCACTTTCGAGTAAGTGCTGATATTGTACCTGGTTAATAGCAAACGATCCTCTTATAGCAGCATCTGTTTTCTTATAGTTGATACCAACGATATGAAAATGGGCTATATCTTTTGAATGACTACCCTGCATTTTGTTCTTATAAGCTTCCGGGTGCAAAAATACTCGCATAGACTGCAAGAAAGGGCAGCAGGCTGTCATTAGTGTGTCATTTCTACTGCTGGTATAATGACATGCATAAAAATGACTTTTGTCAGTTTACATACTGATATACGTTATCTATTACATTATAGTTAATAATTAAATTATTTCAACAATTGTATGACATTTGCAGGCCGGATAAGCCATTACATTTGCAACAATTTTAAGTATAAGGATGGAAGCTAAATCTGATAAAGGAATTATTCTGATGAACCTGGGTTCGCCGGATTCTACGGCAGTGCCGGATGTCAAGCGTTATCTTAATGAGTTTTTAATGGATAAACGGGTTATTGATTATCCGTATCTGTTCCGTTTAATGCTGATCAAAGGTATTATAGTGCCAAGGCGTGCGCCTAAGTCAGCAGAGGCTTATAAATCCATCTGGTGGGAGGAAGGATCTCCGTTGATAGCGCTGACAAAGCAATTGCAGAACGCTGTACAACATGATCTGCAGATGCCTGTGGAGATCTCTATGCGTTACGGAAATCCTTCACAGGAAGACGCATATGACAAACTGCTTCAGCAGAATCCCAATCTGAAAGAAGTGATCCTGCTGCCTTTATATCCGCACTACGCCATGTCTTCTTATGAGACGGCTGTAGAGCACGCAAAGGCCGTACACAAGAAAAAGAAATATCCGTTCACACTGAATATCGTACCTCCCTACTATAGCGAACCTGATTATATCAACGCGCTGGCAGAGAGTATGCGTCCATATGTGTCGCAGGAATTTGATCACCTGCTCTTCAGCTATCATGGTGTACCTGAAAGGCACATACGAAAAGGAGATATTACCGGCAAACATTGTCTGCAGGTAGAAGATTGCTGTCATGTAGGTTCTCCTGCACATGAATTCTGTTACCGTCATCAGGTGTTTATTACCTCTGAACTGGTAGCTGAAAAATTGAAAATACCGAGAGAGAAATGGAGCGTTACCTTCCAGTCCCGTCTGGGAAGAGAAGAGTGGCTGAAACCTTACACAGCCGCTACACTGGAAGAATTGCCAAAGAAAGGAGTGAAGCGTTTGCTGGTGGCTTGTCCTGCGTTTGTGTCGGACTGTCTTGAAACGCTGGAGGAAATTGCAGTGGAAGGTAAGCATACCTTTATCAATAGTGGCGGTGACAGCTTTACCATGATACCTTGTCTGAATGTACACCCATTATGGGTAGGGGCAGTGGTAAAATGGATGACAGCAATGTCCTGACCCGTTATGACCAATATCCGCAATCATGCAAACACAACCCGTTATCATTGCCGGCGCCGGTATTGCCGGACTAAGTATTGCCTACGAATTACAGCAGAAAGGCATTCCCTATGAAATTATGGAGGCCTCTTCCTATGCGGGAGGCGTTGTAAAATCATTACATATTGACGGCTATGAACTGGATGCCGGCCCGAATTCTCTGGCCGCTTCCACCGAGTTCATGGCTTATATCGATCAGCTGGGTTTACAGGATGAAGTGCTGGAAGCCGCTGCTGCCAGTAAAAACCGCTTTCTGGTCAGAAATAATAAATTACATGCAGTATCCCCACATCCTTTTAAGATACTGCAATCAGACTATATCAGTGGCGGCGCCAAATGGCGCCTGTTCACGGAAAGATTTCGCAAAGCAGCTGCTCCGGAAGGAGAAGAAACGGTATCTTCCTTTGTAACCCGCCGCTTTGGAAAAGAGATCAATGAATACCTGTTTGAACCGGTACTCTCCGGCATCTATGCGGGTAATCCCGATCTGATGTCAGTAGGGGAAGTACTCCCCATGCTGCCACAGTGGGAGAAAAAATACGGTAGCGTTACACAGGGATTGATGAAGAACAAGGGCGCTATGGGAGGTCGTAAGATCATTGCCTTCAAAGGCGGTAATGCGACACTGACCAACAAATTACAATCTCTCCTCACCGGTAAAATAAGATTCAATTGCGCCATAACGGGTGTTACCCGTGGGGCAGCTGATTATATTGTACAATACACGGAGAGTGGTAATACTGCTATGCTGAATGCCTCCCGTGTCATCTTCACTACACCTGCTTATAGTACAGCTGTTGCGATACAAGGACTGGACGCGTCTCTGGCTGCGCATCTCAGCGAAGTGCCTTATCCCCGGATGGGCGTGCTGCATCTTGGATTCGGACAGGAAGCGCAGCAAAAAGCACCTGCAGGTTTTGGATTTCTGGTGCCACATGCAGCAGGAAAACATTTCCTCGGCGCTATCTGTAACAGTGCCATATTCCCTTCACGGGTACCGACAGGTAAAATATTGTTTACTGTATTTGTCGGTGGTGCAAGACAGGAACAGCTGTTTGATCAGCTGGGACCAGAAAAGCTGCAACAGACTGTAGTAACAGAATTGATGGAACTGCTGGGGCTGACAACGCCTCCTGAAATGCAGCGTTTCAGTGAATGGAACAGAGCAATTCCGCAATTGAATGTAGGTTACGCGCAGACCAGACAACAGATCCGCTTTTTTGAACAACGTTATCCCGGCATCAGATTGGCAGGTAACTATGTGACAGGAGTAGCGGTGCCCGCTATCATCCAGGCGGCGAAAGGATACTGTTGAGTATACTTATCTTGGCATAGTTTTCTGTTGCATATTATGATGGCAACGGGCAAAATACATATCGGAACATCCGGATGGAGTTATAAACACTGGCGGGAGATCTTCTACCCGCCAGACCTGAAACCCACAGAGTACCTTTCTTTTTATGCCGGTCATTTCCAGACGGCCGAGATCAACACCAGCTTTTATCATCTCCCAAAACCTGCCACCGTTGAAAAATGGACAGATACGGTGAATACAAGGTTCCATTTCTGCCCCAAGATCAGCCGTTTTATTACACATATTAAAAAGCTGAATGACCCTGAAGATACATTGCCCCGGTTCTTCGATGTTTTTGATCCCGTGCATAAGCATCTGGGACCTGTGCTGATACAATTACCTGCAACATTGGGATTTCATGAAGATAAAGTAAGTCACTTCTTTGGAGTACTCAAGGAATACAAAGGGTATAGCTTCGCCATTGAACCCAGGCATGAAAGCTGGCTACAGGATAATGCTATCGCCTTGCTTGAAAAGTACAGGATTGCCTTTGTGATAGCTGAATCCGGTAAACGCTGGCCATATGGAGAGTTTGTGACTGCCCGGCACATCTATATTCGTTTTCATGGTCCCGATGGCTCATATGCGACATCTTACAGTCATAAGACGCTCGAAAAGTATGCGGAAAAAATGCGTAACTGGAAAGAAGAAGGGCATACAGTTTGGGTGTTTTTCAATAACGATGTCCATGGATATGCCATTGAGAATGCAAATACATTGATTGATATGACTAAAGCATGATGTATGAAAACAGCAACGAGGAAAACAGCAGCAAAAAAGAAAACAGCCGTTACAACATCGCCACGTAAGAAAGCTGTTAAGAAAGATTTGTCGAAGACGTACAATGAATTCAAGGAATTTGAAGGACAACAATACACCGGCATGAAGATAGGCAGAAGCCATAAATGGAATTATGATGCAGGTGTCTGGAAAGAAACGAAGATCACACCCGATCTGTGGGAGTTATCATATGCTGTGACCAAACGTAGGGCAGGGCATGCGCCCGAAGGTTCAGGTGTACCGGTAGGGACAGCATATCATTGGTATATTCTGGCGCACCAAAACGTACGAAAACTGAATGCCAATGATTACACCACTTCCATGGCAGGATTGAAACTGAAGCTGGCGCACAAACGTGCCGATAAAGAAAAATGGAGTCTTTCAGGAAAAACGCAGCGGAAGCATCTGATTGAATTTCTCCGGGAGATTATTGCACAGCTGGAAAAAGAGCCTGCGCCGCTTGATCTTATATACAATGAAAAGCAGTACCTTGGAGAAGCTATTCCTATCGGACAAACCTGTCATGATGGCCTTTGTGAAGAGTATGATGTTATCCTCAATGATGCCAGTATGGGTATTATCAGGCGTATGAAGAAAGGCTGGAAAATCGATGGGATGGAAGATAAAAAGTTTGTCAACGCGATAGGAGAGGCAATAGTGCAATCATCCGCCAAATAAATCAGACATATGCCCGAACTACCAGATCTGCAGGTATTCAGCCACAACCTCGATAAAGTACTATCAGGTAAGAAATTAAAAGCCGTTAAACTGGAAAATACCAAAAAAGCAAAAGATAGTCCGGCTGCTTTCAGGAAAGCACTGGAAGGAGAAAAGCTGGAAAAGGTGTACAGAGAAGGGAAGGAGCTGCGTTTTCGGTTTGAAAATGATGCTATATTAGGAATGCATCTGATGCTGCACGGAAAATTGTATTACTTCGAAGAACAGAATACAAATAAACATACGATCATTGAGCTGCTGTTTGAAGATGGAAAGGGCCTTGCGTTGACGGATTTTCAAGGGGCTGCAGTGCCTTCACTGAATCCGGAAGTAGCGGAAGCGCCTGATGCGTTGTCAAAGGAGTTCACATTGGAATTTCTGAAAGAGCAGCTGGCAAAGAAAAAGACAGCTATCAAGAAAATACTGCTTGACCAGCATGTCATCAGGGGGATTGGTAACGCCTACGCAGATGAGATCTTATGGGAAGCAGGTATTTCGCCTTTCTCTATCGCCAATAAGATCCCTGCTGCTAAGGTCAAAGCTTTGCATCATTCGATTCATGAGGTGCTGACAACAGCAGAAAAACAGATCCGTAAAGAACACCCGGATATCATTGCAGGTGAGATACGAGATTTTATGAAAATACATCAGCCTAAAAAGACGCATAGTCCATCGGGAGGTGCTATTGAGCAGAAGGAACTGAATGGCCGGAAAACGTATTATACAGACGAACAGGAACTATTTGAATAGTCGATATATTGGGATGCTTACAGGCATCCCAATTTTTTATTATCCCTCTTTTTTGTTAACTTGTAGTGTGAATAAATTTGACCCCAAAACCCCGTTACCCCATTTGTCGTGTTGATATCCATATACAAAATGAGCACATAAAGACATAATGCCACAAAGCCTTCTCCGGCACTATTTCACAACTATTTTAATGCATCTTTTATGACTGAAATGCAGCATGCTGCCCCACAATCTCCCCTTCCTCCTTATAGGGATGATGATGGTAATGAAATCACGGCCGGCGGGAAATGGCTCGCTGGTTTACTGATCATTTTCTTTACATTATTCAGCGCGATCTGCCTGATTGCGCACTGGCCGGACAGAATACCGGGTCCGAAAGAAAATACCACCTCGCTCTATGTGAATAAATGGTTCCATGTAAGGCTGGTTGATTCAATTATTGATATTGCTCATCTGCAAAAACAGATGGTCAATACACCCCTTGATACCGCAAAGAAAGATACTACCGGAAAGGATACAATGGTCGTACAAATGGCGGCTGATGCTGCATTTACTGTGATACAGGGGCGGACTATTTATTACAAAGGAAACGAAAGTGGGCTGATACACATCAATACCCTATTCCTGTTATTGGTAGGCATAGCAGGATTTCTCGGTAACATGATCCACATAGCGACCTCATTTACCACCTTTATTGGAGCAGGTAAATTCCGCAAGAGCTGGATACTTTGGTATGTTGTCAAACCATTTACTGCAGCAGCACTGGCTATTGCGATTTACTTTGTTTTCAGGGGAGGGTTCCTGAATATGAGTGACGACAGTTCAAATATCAATATCTACGGATTGATGACAATATCGCTTCTGTCAGGACTATTCACAGACAGAGCAACATTAAAACTGAAGGAGATCTTTGACGTGGTGTTTCGTACAAATCCGAAGGAAGAAAGACCGGACAAACTGACAAACGGAGTGCCTAAAATAACCGGTGTAAGTGCTGATCCGCTGGAAGCAGGTAAACCTGTATTGATTACATTGACAGGAGAAAAACTCAACGAAGGCAATATCAATATAACGATCGAAAATATACCTGTGGATAATCCGGAAAGAAAGTCTGATAGTATCAGTTTCAATTATACATTGCCGGAGGCATTGAAACAAAAAGAGCATGTAACATTATCAGCGAAGCCAGATAAAGCAACCACGGCCACTACTTTTCAACTGAAGATTCAACAGGAAGTACTGCCTGAAACCGGCGAATAAACATATAAAGACTGACCGGGAATGTCCCGGCCAGTCTTCTATTTTATGCATAGCGCAATGAAGCAGCTATACTGCTCTCAGCTGGCATTTTGTCTTTCTCCAGAATGAACACATCGCCATTGTGGAGAATGGTCTGGGTGATGGCGTTATTCAGCAGGCATTCGTCCTGGGGTTCTTGTACTTCGTGTATAATCACTCTGTTTTCCTTCTCATCGAAGGTACCCCATAGTTGTGCATTCTTTTCAACAAATAAGCAATCTACCTGACCATAATAGGTCGCAGGTATGACATCATCCGGAATGGATGCTGTCAATGCCCCGGTTGATCCGTTATTATATTTATCTAAAGCCTGCTCTTTCCGCTTGTCAAAAAATGGCTGCATTTTCTCTCTGGCCTGCCTGTAAATTTTTGTCGCTTTCTCATGTTCAAAATTTCCAGTAAGCGCTTCATCAGCTACATGCTGATAGCGGGTCACCTTTCTGAAAATAGGCTGGAGATAATCGACTGCAGCCATGATTAATGGAATGTGCTTGTTATGCAGCACTTCTTTCCATATGGTTTTATCCACTTCCTCAAGATAATTTGCGATATCAGTTTTATGATCCGGGTTCGAATTCATGCCATGATAATTCGCACCATGGCCACCGCCAGAGCTTCCTGTGCGGAACAGCTGCTGGTCGCCTTTTTCTTCAAAGTGTATAACATCGTCCATACCATCTGGCATTCCTTCCACAGGTATTTCTTTCATTCCGAATGCATCTGCGAGGAACAGTTTTGCCTTGTGCTTACTAAATGTAAGGACATAGAACTGTTCTGTACTGCTTAATATTGGCAACAGCGGCGTCAGCATAAAGCTATGATTGCAATAGATCTGCTGTTGCATCGGCATCGGCAGGCGCAGATAACGGAATGAATTTTCTGTGATGAAGCAGGCCAGTCCTTCCTGTTGATTTTTCCAGAATAGTTCGTCTTTCAGCAGCTCATATCCGGGTTGTAAAAATTGTCTTATCTGCAGCTGCGATATCGATTTTTCTTCCAGTCTTTTTTGCGTTTGTTGCAGCATGTTTTTAAAGCAGATCAGATCCTGTTGCTCATTTACCTCCTGTCCTGATGCATGTGTCGGCATATAAAGTGTAACACAGATATTTCCCTTTTCTGCTGCCAGTTCTGCAAAAGTGTTTTTATCAGGTCTGCCTGCTATTTCAATTGCAGTAATGTTATGCTGGGGCTGATCAAACGTCTCTTCTACGGTTTTGTCAGCTGGAGCTTCCCTGAGATTTTGTTGTTGCTGTGTCGCTTTTTTAGCAGTATCTCTGTTTGGATGGCGCATATGTACACCCGGTTGCAGCTCATCTGGTCCCATGGTATATTTATCCGTCATTTCAAGGTCTGCTTCCAGCTCATCAGGGGAAATGGACCTTCTTAAACCTAATCCCTCCTTTCCATTACCGGAAGGCTTTCCTTTAATCGGCGTAAATTTTCCGTTTTGATCTTTTGGCATAAAATGTAAGTTTAGATGAACAAAAACAAGCTCAGCCTGATTCTGGACTGTCTTCTGATGATATGCACACTAATATCCTGCCAAGCCTTTCCTGCTGAGGCGGAGAGTTTTTTGTTCAACTTGTTGTGATGCCTTATATTTAGAAAAACTACCGTAAATTCAGATCATAAATTCCACTAGATGATTGCAGGCGTCCTTAAAGAACAGCCAGGAGAAAACAGGGTTTCTTTAGTGCCGGAGATTGTTAAGCAGTTAGAAAAGCAAGGAGTAACGGTTTGGATCGAACCGGATGCCGGAACCCGGGCATATTACCCAGATGAATCCTACATACAGGCAGGTGCCCAGATCAAACCTGCCGGAGAGATCCTGCAACAGGCAGATATTATCCTCAGCATACAGATACCTGAAGAATCTTCCTGGAAGATGATCCCGGCAGGGAAAGTATTGGCGGGCATTTATCAGCCTTTGTACAACACGGCGCTGATGCAGCAATGGGCGGAGAAACAGCTCACCGCTTTTAGTCTCGACAGCGTACCCCGTACGACCAGAGCCCAGAGTATGGATGTACTGAGTTCTCAGGCCAATATTGCCGGTTATAAGGCCGTATTAGTCGCAGCCACCAGCTACAGCCGCTACTTCCCTATGTTTATGACTGCAGCGGGTAGTATTGCACCCGCAAAAGTGCTGATACTCGGGGCTGGCGTGGCCGGCTTACAGGCCATTGCAACGGCCAGAAGACTGGGCGCTGTTGTAGAAGTGTTTGATACACGTCCTGCTGTAAAAGAAGAAGTGATGAGTCTCGGTGCACGCTTTATAGAAGTGGAAGGCGCTGCTGATGCATCTGCCGCCGGTGGATATGCAGTAGAACAGAGTGCAGACTATAAGCAAAGACAGCAGGAAAAGATCGCAGAAAGCATCGCGAAGGCAGATATCGTGATCACGACTGCACAGATCCCCGGTCGTAAAGCCCCCTTATTGATCCCTACAGCTATGTTGGAGAGAATGAAGCAAGGTTCAGTGATCATAGACCTGGCTGCGGCCACCGGTGGTAATACGTCCCTTACCGAAAATAACCGGACGGTCACTCATCAGGGTGTTACGATTATTGGTGATTCTAACCTGCCCTCTTCTATGCCATCAGACGCAAGTAAACTATACGCAAAAAATATGTACAATTTTTTGCAGCTACTGATAAAGAACGGAGACCTCGTGCTGAACTTTTCAGATGACATTGTACAAGGTGCCTGTATTACCCATAGCGGCGCTATTACCAATGAACGGCTGAAGCAGACCGAAGGTGTCAAGCTGTAAGTATCCGTTATTTCCTGACATCAATATTCCCCATCATGGAAGCTGTTTTTTCTTTTTTAGAACAACATCTTGAACTGACCTACATTGTTATTCTTTCCATCTTCCTTGGCGTGGAAGTCATCTCCCGTGTACCATCCGTATTACACACCCCATTGATGAGCGGCGCTAATGCTATCCACGGTGTTGTGATCATCGGTGCTATTATCGTGATGGGACAGGCGAGTGATGAGAATTACCTCGCGCTGATACTTGGGTTTCTCGCAGTGATACTGGGAACGATAAATGTGGTGGGTGGCTTTGTGGTGACCGACAGGATGCTCGAAATGTTTAAATCGAAAAAGACCAAATAGTTGTATCTAATCATTGCTCTATGTTATCGTTGATCTACCTGATAGGCTCTGTCACATTTATTGTCGGATTAAAGATGTTGAGTAATCCCGCTACAGCCAGAAAAGGCAACGCAATTGCTGCGGGAGGGATGGCACTTGCTATACTCGGAACCATTTTCCTTTACAGACATAACGGACAAGGATTACACAATTACGGCTGGATTATTACCGGTCTGGTAGTCGGTGGTGTAATCGGTCTTATTTCTGCCAGAAGAGTGAAAATGACTGCCATGCCTGAAATGGTCAGTCTGTTCAATGGAATGGGTGGTGCCTGTGCCGCATTGATTTCTGTTGTAGAGTTTGAACATATGGCGGGTACATTGGCCGATATTCCCGATGTACGGGGGCAACTGGGGATCATATTTGCCGGAATGATCATAGGAGCAGTATCATTTGCAGGATCTGTTATAGCATGGGGGAAGCTGAACGGACGTATCAGGGATATTTCTTTTCAGGGTCAACATATCCTGAATCTGTCAGTGCTGGCAGTGATTGTATTGCTGACCATATTCGTGACAGTTACATTGCCCTCCGCCACAGTAGCATTGTTTGCATCAGTACTGGTACTGTCGCTGATCTATGGCGTGTTTTTCGTATTGCCCATCGGTGGAGCAGATATGCCGGTTGTGATTTCGCTGCTGAATTCATTTACAGGGGTCGCGGCTGCCTGTGGTGGTTTTCTGTATAATAACCCGGTTATGTTGACCGGAGGTATACTGGTAGGTTCTGCAGGTACCATCCTGACCATCCTGATGTGTAAGGCCATGAACCGTTCTCTGAAGAATGTGCTGATCGGCGCTTTTGGTGGTGCAAAGGCAGGAGGTGTCGCGAAGGAACAGGGTGCCTATAAAGAGATAAGCCTGTCAGATACGGCGGTAGTAATGGCATATGCGCATAAAGTGATGATTGTACCCGGGTATGGACTGGCAGTCGCGCAGGCACAACATGCCTGTCATGAACTGGAAACGCTGCTGGAAGGAAGGGGGGTGGAAGTGAGATATGCGATCCATCCGGTAGCAGGACGTATGCCGGGCCATATGAACGTATTGTTGGCCGAAGCAGACGTACCGTATGATAAACTGCTGGAGATGGAACAGGCTAACGGACAGTTTAATACGACGGATGTGGTACTGATATTAGGCGCAAATGATGTGGTAAATCCGGCCGCAAAAAGTGATCCTTCCAGCCCGATCTATGGCATGCCAATACTGGAAGTAGAAAACGCCAGAAGCGTGATTGTCAATAAACGCAGTATGAAACCGGGGTATGCCGGTATTGAGAATGACCTCTTTTTCCAACCCAAAACTTCGATGTTGTTTGGCGATGCCAAACAGGTACTACAGCAGCTGGTAGCAGAGATAGTGAATAGTCTATAAAAGCCCATCTGACTGCTATGCCCCGTTTTTTCAGTATTTTGCTGCAAAAATAAGGGGTTGGATTTCTTACCGAAAAAATTTACAGACACACTATCAGGACTGCCAGGTATGGATTTGGCAGCCTTTTTGCGTATACATGAGGCAGGCGAAAAAATCACTTCTCTCAGGATAAATCCGAACAAATTACAGGATGAGCAAGTAGTACAAAAGGTACTGCAATCACTGACAGAAACAAGCGTCAGCCGGGTTCCATGGTCACAGTATGGTTACTACCTGCCGGTGAGACCGTCTTTTACCTTTGATCCTTTTTTCCATGCAGGTGCTTATTACGTACAGGAAGCTTCTTCTATGTTCGTAGAACAGGTGATGCGGCATGTATGTAATCTGGAAAGCCCATTGAAAGTATTGGATCTTTGTGCTGCTCCGGGTGGTAAATCTACCCTGCTTCAATCGCTGATCAGCGCTGACAGTGTGCTGGTATCAAATGAAGTGATCAAAAGCAGAGCGGCTCTTTTAGGCGATAATATCAGCAAATGGGGTGCTGCAAATGTGATCGTTACAAACAATGATCCACGTGATTTTGGCAGACTGCCCGGATACTTTGATGTGATGGTGGTAGATGCTCCCTGCTCAGGTTCAGGACTTTTCAGACGTGAACCGGAAGCAGTAGAAGAGTGGTCGCCTGAAAATGTGATGTTGTGTAGTCAGCGTCAGCAGCGCATACTTGCAGACGTATGGAATACGTTAAAAGAGAACGGGATACTGATCTATGCTACCTGCTCTTATTCCCGTCAGGAAGACGAAGAGATCATGGAATGGATACAGGATAACTTTTCAGTAGAAAATATCGCGATACCTGTCAGTGAAGACTGGCACATTGTGAAGACCACAGCAGGACCACAACAGGCAGAAGGATATCGTTTTTACCCTGACAAAGTAAAAGGAGAAGGCTTCTTTATCACCTGTTTCCGTAAGACTTCCGTTGATGAATATTCCGCTAAGAAACAGAGGGACAGCATCACAGCGGTTGCAAAGAAAGATCAGGAGAAGGTCGCACATTGGTTGAAAAATACGGACAATCTCTTTATGATGGATCATCAGGGAGAGGTATTAATATTTCCGGAAAATATGGCGCCAGTTGTTTCTTTATTACAACAGCACTTATATTTGCGGAAAGCTGGCGTTAAAGCGGGCCAGCTGGCAGCGAAAGAACTGATTCCTGATCATCAGCTGGCAATGAGCACTATGATCAGGGATGAAATCCCACAAGTGACGTTGACCCGTGAGCAGTCTTTACGCTATCTGAGAAAAGAAGACCCTGAGGTAACTACAGATGTGAAAGGCTGGGCGCTGATGAAGTATGAAGGGATGGCGCTCGGATGGGCGAAGATATTACCTAACCGTATCAACAATTACTATCCTAAAGAACTCCGTATTCTGAAAGAAGTGTAGGCAAAAATTTTTAATTTAGTTACCTGAAAGGTATAAACAGCGTAGTAATGGTAAAAACGTTCATGACAATTGCGGGACTTGTATTATGTGTTGCCGGTGGAGTACAGGCACAGGACAGGGTCCAGGTACAGGGTGCCTCTCCCGATCTGTATGTACTGCACACTGTAAAGAAAGGAGAAACCCTTTACAGTCTGGGCAGGTCCTACAGTTTGTCTCCGAAAGAGATTGCAAGTGAGAACAATATCTCAGCTGAACAAGGTTTGCAGCTGGGACAGTCTGTAAAGATTCCCCTAAACGGCACCAATTTTTCACAAAAAACAGATGCAGGTGGAACGCCTGTATATCATAAGGTTGAAGAAAAAGAAACACTGTATCGTCTTAGTGTAAACCATAATAAAGTATCACTGGATAACATCCGTCGCTGGAACAATATGACCGGTGATGGTCTGCAGAAGGATGGTTTCGTGATCGTCGGTTATCTGAAAGGAACAGGTATTCCTGCTTCCGCACCGGTAGCCAGCAATCCGCCTGCTACACCTCCTCCTGCCACTCATCCGGTAAGCACACCGCCAGCTACGACGACGGCGCCAACGCCGTCAACACCAGCGCCTACAACGCCGGTAGTAACTACCCCGGCAGCAGGCACAACGCCCGCTCCTCCGGTAACAAAACCAGATCAGCAGGCGCCACCGGAACCAGCTACTACCACGCCAACACCAGCTCCGGCTACCAATACCGGTAGTACAAAACCAGCACCGGCAGCCAGCGCAGGTTCTTCTTTCGAGCAACTGTATAACCAGCAGACGAGCAACGGTAAGAGCGTGACCGCTGAAAAAGGTCCGGGTGGATGGTTCAAAAGCAACGCCAGCGCCGGTAAATATTACGCATTACACAATACAGCGCCAAGAGGCACCATCATCAAAGTGACCAATCCGCTGAATGGTAAGTTTATCTACGCCAAAGTGCTGGAAGCCATTCCGCAGATTAAACAGAACGAAGGCCTGATCATTAAACTGAGCGATTCCGCACTGGAAGCACTGGGTACAAATGAAGCGAAATTCTACTGTCAGCTGAACTATGAAGAATAGTTAATCAGGAATTGATAGACAAGTCTGACTATTCTCTAAGTATATAAAAGATAAAGGCGTCCGGTCATCCCGGACGCCTTTATCTTTTATAATAGCTGATCTGATTATTCAATCTCTATTGCTTATCCGCGCTCACTCTTCGCTGCATTCCTGATTCCTAATTGACTTTATAACCTCTTAAGAAAGCCTCTACATCCATCCGCTTTTTCCCTTCCATCTGTATTTCCTGTAGTGAGAGATAGCCATCTGTTGCAGCTATTTTCAGATAGGTTTTGTTATCACTGATCGCTTCTCCCGGTGCAACAGTCGGTTGTGTATGTTCTCTGGTAGCCTTGAATATCTTCACACTCTTTCCGGCAAGCATTGTCCATGCAGTAGGATAGGGGCTCATACCGCGTACCAGATTGTAGATCTGTTCAACCGGCTGTTCCCATTTTATCTGACAATCTTCTTTAAAGATCTTAGGGGCATGTTTGATCTCCTCTGCTTTGATATGCGCCTGTGGCGTACCAGTAGCTGTACCGGAAGCCAGTGCCTGTACTGTTTTTAACAGCAGACCAGCGCCCGTTGCCATCAGGTCGTCATGGAGTTCTCCCGCAGTTTCATCATCTCTGATTACGACGGACTGACTAAACAGGATATCACCGGTATCGATTTCATGCTGGAGCTTGAAGGTGGTCACACCTGATTCTTTCTCTCCATTAATGATCGCCCAGTTGATAGGTGCAGCCCCTCTGTAGTTCGGCAACAGCGAAGCATGTACGTTGATAGTGCCCAAAGGTGGCATATCCCATACTACTTCCGGCAACATACGGAAGGCTACTACTACCTGCAGATCAGCTTTTAAGTCCCTTAATGCTGCCAGGAAGTCCGGATTCTTCAGTTTCTCCGGTTGTAATACCGGAATGTTTTTGGATACTGCATATTGTTTGACAGCACTTTGCTGTAATTGTAAGCCTCTTCCGGCAGGTTTATCGGGTGCTGTGATGACAGTCACTACATTATAACCATTTTGGACAAGGATGTCGAGTGAAGCCACTGCGAAATCAGGGGTGCCCATAAAAATGATCCTTATATTTTGTTGGTCCTTTAACTCACTCTGCATATAATAAGTATTTCTTCCTGATGGTTTTAAATTGTGTCAATGCAGGTTCCCATGTTTCGCGTATGTCCGCTTCACTGAGTCCCTGTTTTATCTGCCGTTGCAAGGTAGTGTTGCCGGCAAGTTTATTGAAAAATGGTGTAAAGAAATTTTCCTTCTCCGGATACAGATCATATGCCTGTAATAACCATTTCAGCTGAAGTTTGTTGTCCATCTCAGCCCTTACTGCTTCCGGTGTGCCTGTGAGATTATACCCATAGCAGGTCACATTTTTCAGCGGAGGCTCTTTAGCGCCTGATGTACTACGGGGGGTGAATTTGTACAGATCCTTTGGAAAGGACGGATGGCCGAATACCTGAAAGGGAAGATCTGTGCCCCGTCCCAGACTAAGCACTGTGCCTTCAAACAGACAGGTGGAAGGGTAGAGGTAGATCGCTGCCATATTGGGCAGGTTAGGCGACGGTTTTACAGGTAACTGATAGAAGGTATGATCATCGTAGCCCTTGCATGGAATGACGGTCAGTTTGCATTCCACGCCGTTTTTGAGCCATTTTTCTCCATTGAGCATATATGCATATTCTCCTACGGTCATACCGTGTACAATGGGAATGGGTTGCATGCCTACAAAAGAGCGCAGGCTGGTATCTTCCAGTATGGGCCCGTCTACATAATGTCCATTAGGGTTGGGCCTGTCCAGTACAATGAGCGGTTTATTATTCTCAGCAGCAGATTCCATGAATTCCTGCAGTGAGGAGATATAGGTATAAAAGCGCGTACCTACATCCTGGATGTCGAAAAGCAGTATGTCAACATCCTGAAGGTCGGCGGCATCTGCCTTACGGTGTTTGCCATATAAAGATACGATGGTCAGTCCGGTGCTGGCGTCTGTACTATTACCCACTTTTTCGCCCGCATCTGCATTACCTCTGAATCCATGTTCCGGACTGAATATCTTCTGTATATGCACATGCAATTTCAGCAATGAATCAACGAGGTGCGTATGGCCTATCATAGCAGTCTGATTCACCAGTAATGCAACTCTTTTGCCGCTTAACAGAGGCAGGTATCCTTCTGTTCTGTCAGCGCCGGTAAGGACCTGCCCCTGACTGGCTGCTGTAAATATCAGGCAATAAAAAAGCGTAATGAAGACCTTATACATGCCGTAAAAATAGTTTAAATCACGCAAGATATTAAGGATTGGTAGTTTAGTGGAATAATGTTAAATTGAATATCTAATTACTAATTTCTTTACCTTGCGGTAATTATCCAATAACACTTTTAATTAAATTATTATGCAAGCAGTTAAAAACGGAGATACGGTGCGTGTGCATTATCATGGCCGCCTGACCAACGGAACAACTTTTGACTCTTCCGAAGGCAGAGACCCGCTTGAATTTAAGGTTGGCGCCGGTATGGTTATTAAAGGCTTTGACAATGGTGTTGTTGACATGACTATTGGTGAAAAAAGAACCCTGAATATTCCTGTTGAAGAAGCATACGGTCCTAAAAATGAGGAGCTGATCATGGAGTTTCCAAAGGAAAACATTCCATCTGATCTGAACCCACAGGTAGGTATGGATCTGCAGATGAGTAATCCACAGGGTCAGGTATTCCCTGTAAAGGTTGCTGCTATCGGCGATAGTTCCATTACACTGGATGCTAACCATCCTCTGGCTGGTGAAGCTCTGATCTTCGACATCGAACTGGTTGAGATCAAGTAGTCATTCAGATAAGGGAAGTTAAATTATTAAAGAAGAACGCTGATTATCTATTGGATAATCAGCGTTCTTCTTTTAAAGTCATGCTGTAATACCACATTATTCATGTGTCAGTACTATACGGGTTGGACGCTTCTGGTCATCAATTGCCACGAAAGTAAAAGAGCCTGAAATAGCCTTTTCCCTGTGTGTATTATACATCTGTTCCACAAAGATATCCACCTCCACTTTCAAGCTGGTCGTGCCTACATGTACAACTGTTCCCACCAGTTCTATGATCGTACCATGAGGGATCGCCATCTTAAAATCTATTTTATCGCTTGACACTGTGACCATACGCATACGGCTGAAACGGGTAGCTGTAATAAATGCTGCTTCATCCATCAGCTGCATCGCTGTTCCGCCAAATAAAGTATCATAATGGTTCACTGTGTTGGGAAATACCGCTTTGAATATCCGTGTAACGGATTCGGCTATCTGTTTTTCGTATGCCATATCGTTGTTCTACTAATTTATCTTTTAAACCGCAGGGAGAATAATTGCAGCAGGCGATCTTTAAAGCGGGTTTGCCTGTAACTCTTTTTCATGTCATTCAAACATCCGGCACAAAGACATCCGGAATAAGCCTCGCCTATAAAGGCACGCTCTTCTTCAGTCAGCGTTACCTGCTGGCACTGGCAGCGAAGGATAGAACCGACGCGGCATTCAAAAGCTGCATGGCAGCGTGGGCAGGTAATGGTTTCATGACAAGCCATGCAATAAAGTTACGAATCATAATCTAGTAAACAGGAATAGTTTCCTAAAGTGCTGGCTACCTGTATCTTGCAGATAGTATAAAAGTGCAGCAGGATATCCTGCCGCACTTTATCGGTTTGAATGACGGATATGTGGTTATCAGGGAATACTTATGCCGTTGCCTGAGCCGCTACACGCATATTACGGGCTGCAGCCACCATGTTGCGCAATGCCTGTTCTGTTTCCGGCCATTTGCGGGTTTTAAGTCCGCAGTCAGGATTTACCCAGATATTTCGCGCCGGCAGTAACTGTATCGCTTTTTCCAGCAGCTCAGTCATTTCCGCGACCGTAGGTACGCGTGGGGAGTGAATGTCATATACACCCGGTCCTATCTCATATGGATAATGGAAAGTGGAAAATACTTCGAGTAATTCCATCTGCGAACGGGAGGTTTCTATAGTGATCACATCTGCATCCATTGCCGCGATATTGCTGATAATATCATTGAATTCAGAGTAACACATGTGTGTATGGATCTGCGTGGCATCTTCTACGCCTGAAACCGATACGCGGAAGGCTTTTACAGCCCAGTCCAGATAAGACTGCCAGTCTGCCTGACGTAACGGGAGCCCTTCCCTGATAGCTGGTTCGTCTACCTGTATCACACGGATGCCTGCCTGTTCAAGATCTACCACTTCATCCCGGATCGCCAGTGCTATCTGTAATGTGGTTTCAGAACGGGGCTGATCATCGCGTACAAATGACCATTGCAGAATAGTAACCGGACCGGTCAGCATGCCTTTCATAGGTTTGTCTGTCAATGATTGTGCATAACTGCTCCATTCAACTGTCATCGGTGTACTACGCTGTACGTCGCCATATATCACTGGTGGTTTTACACATCTGGAGCCATAGCTTTGTACCCAGCCGTTTTTGGTGAACACAAATCCTTCCAGTTGTTCACCGAAATATTCTACCATGTCATTCCGCTCAAACTCACCATGTACCAATACATCAATACGCAGACTTTCCTGCAGCTGTACAGAATCCTGTATGGCCTTGCGAATAGCAGTGTCATAGCCTTCTTTTGTGATATCTCCTTTTTTGAGATCGGCGCGTAGTTTTCTGATATCTTCTGTTTGTGGAAAAGAACCGATGGTCGTTGTCGGAAACAGCGGTAATTGCAATACTTTTTCCTGTGCTTTCTGACGGGTGATGAATGGACTCTTACGTTCAGCATCAGCAGCAGTCAGGGCGGCCAGACGTGCTTTTACAGCTGGTTTGTGGATAATGGCGGCCGTTGCTCTTTCCTGCATAGTGAGCTGATTCGCCTGTAACAGTTCGTGATGGCCGTTCAGAATATCTTTCAGAGCAACCACTTCATATACCTTCTGTTTTGCGAAAGCCATCCAGTTTTTAATCTGTGGTGTAAGCACAGCTTCATCGGTTTCCAGTTCCAGATCATAAGGCGTATGCAACAGGGAACAGGAGCTTGCTATCAACACCCGGTCTTTGCCAAGGGCAGCAACCGCTTTGTTAATAAGCGACAGGGAAGTATCATAGTTATTTTTCCAGATATTACGACCATTCACCACACCGATGGAAAGCTGTACATTTTCAGGTAACGCAGCTAATACGGTATCCAGTTGTGCGGGTGCTCTCACCAGATCTATATGTAAAGCATCTACGGGCAGTTTTGTTGTCAACGCTGTATTGTCCTGCAAACCGCCAAAGTAAGTAGTAAGCAGTAGTTTCAATGCAGGTACTGCTTTTCTGATCTGTGTATAGGCCTGCAGGAAAAGATCCTGTTGTGCGGGTGTGAGATCAAGTACCAATGTTGGTTCATCTATTTGTACCCATGTTGCACCCGCCTGATGCAGCGACTGTAATACCTGAATATATACCGGTAACAGCTGATCGAGTAAAGCAGACAATTGCAGAGAATCATCTTTTATTTTTCCCAGCAGCAGGAAACTGACAGGGCCTACCAATACAGGTTTGGTGTGAATACCGATAGACAGCGCTTCTTTGAACTCTTCCAGACATTTATTATACAACAAACTAAATTGTTGTGAAGCATCAAACTCCGGTACCAGATAGTGATAATTGGTATCAAACCACTTGGTCATTTCCATAGCGGTTGCATCAAATCCGTTTTTTTGATAACCACGTGCCATAGCAAAGTATAACTCCGGACTACTCGGTGTCACAAGACTTTCCTTTAATGCCTGAAAGCGGGCGGGTATAGCGCCGGTCATGATACACATATCCAGTATCTGATCGTAGTAAGAGAAGTCATTTGAAGGAATCAGGTCAATACCTGCCTGATGTAAGGTCTCCCAGTTTTGTCGGCGTAATTGTCTGGCTGTAAGCTGTAATTTTTCAAGAGAGATTTTTCCGGTCCAATAGGCTTCGTTTGCCTTCTTCAATTCCCGGTTGCTACCAATACGCGGATAGCCAAGAATGTTGGTTTGCATACTTGCATGTTTTAAAGGAGTGAGATAATAGGAGACTTACTGCAGGTATGCGATGCGAAGAATGAGAGGGACAGGAACAGGCGGCAGATCGCTGACGGAATGTCAACGGTATGGTGCCGGTACTGATAACCTGATGACTGCTCCATATTCGCGAAAGCATACATCAATCTGTCTGAGGCAAGTATCCTGGCTTGTAACAGTTATGACCGTCCTTCTCACTGGTATATCTGCAGATATACCCGGTAATGGACATATGCCGGTCATAACCCGGGAGGTTACTTACAGTTGCGCGTCAGCCCGTGATTTACACACGGTTCCTTTTTAATTCCTTCTTTTTTAAAGAAGGAAACCGCAAACAGTTATTGAGTGGCATTTAAGTTCCAGATCAAATATAAGTAACCTTGTCTATTTTCTGTGCAAACTTAGTATTGTGGAACAAAATAATGATAAATTATTTTTATTTGGTGTTTTGTTCTTAAATGTGTTTTTATAAAGATGATTGTGCTGTTTTAGCCCGGAATCACCATCTAAACAGTGATTTTTTCCGTAGCACGTAGAAAACGGGCTGTACTTATTTGCCGGAATCCGAAATTCCTTACGTTTGCAATATGTTCAATAATTATAAATACACGGTAACTGAGCGCTTTATGCGCTATGTACAGATAGATACGCAATCAGATCCACTTAGCAAGACTTTCCCTTCCACAGAAAAGCAGAAAGACCTTGGACGCCTGTTAGTCAGTGAATTACAGGAAATGGGTATCAAAGATGCCATCATGGATGAACATGGATATGTGTTTGCCACGATCCCCGCTAATACGGATAAACAGGTGCCTGTCATCTGTTTCTGCTCTCATATGGATACTTCCAGTGATTGTAGTGGTAAGGATGTAAAGCCTATCGTTCACCGTCAGTATGATGGAGGTGATATTGCTTTACCGGAGGAAGGAACAGTGATAAAGGCAGCTGAGCATCCTTATCTGGTTTCTAAAAAAGGAGATGATATCATTACCGCCAGCGGAACAACGCTGTTAGGTGCTGATGATAAAGCAGGTGTAGCCGAAATCATGGATGCGGCGCATTTCCTGCTGGTACATCCTGAGATTAAACATGGTGATATCCGTATTCTGTTCACACCGGATGAAGAAGTAGGACGTGGTGTGGAAAAGCTGGATATGCAGCGTCTGGGTGCACAATTTGGCTATACAATGGATGGTGGTGAACGCGGTTCACTGGAGAATGAAAGCTTTTCTGCGGATGGTGCGAAGATCGTTATAAACGGTGTCAGCGTACATCCGGGAACTGCGAAGGATAAACTGGTGAGTGCCATTAAGATAGCCAGCGAAATCGTGGATGCACTTCCGAAAGACAGCTTGTCACCCGAGACCACCGAAGACCGTCAGGGCTTTATTCACCCGGTAAGGATACACGGTATCGTGGAGCATGCGGAAATAGATTTTATCCTTCGTGACTTTGTAACGGCAAAATTGGATGACCATGCCGCTTTCCTGCGCAATATTATGAACACTGTGATGGCCCGTTATCCACAGGCCAGCGCCACGCTGACCGTTACGCAGCAATACCGTAACATGAGAGAGGTACTGGACCTGCATCCACAGGTAACAGCTAATGCTGAAGAGGCCATCCGCCGCGCCGGAGTAGCGCCTTTAAGGCTGATCATCCGTGGTGGAACTGATGGTTCCCGGCTCTCTTTTATGGGCTTACCCTGTCCGAATATCTTCACCGGAGAGATGGCCCTGCACAGCAAAAATGAGTATGTGAGTATCCAGGACATGGAAAAAGCCGTGCAAACTATTGTCCATCTGGCACAGGTTTGGGAAGAACGTAGCTAATTAGTTCGTTGATTGGCAATATTTTGTCAGAACATACGTTAAATGTTTACCATATTATTGGTATCTTCCTCCCTTGTTGCATTTGAAATATATACTTTTGCAAGGTTAAAAATTTATTCATGCTCTTAGGACTCGTTACATTATTACAGGATTCTCTATTACAGCCAAAGGCAGACACAGTTGCCACAGCGGCTACTGCAGCTGCAGCCGATCAGCAAATCAGATTACTCGACCTGCTGGCAAAAGGTGGTGTGCTGATGATACCTCTGGGTATACTTTCCGTGATCGCCGTTTTCGCCTTCGTGGAAAGATATCTGACTATCTCCAAAGCTGGTAAGCTGGAAGATAACTTCATGCCGATGATCAGAGATCATATCTCTAATGGCAATATCTCCGCTGCCCGTTCTTTGTCAAAAAACACCAATAGTCCTATAGCACGTATGATTGACAAAGGGGTACAACGTATAGGTAAACCTATCGAGAGTATCGAGAAATCCATGGAGAACGTAGGTAAACTGGAAATCTATAAGATGGAAAAGAATCTGGTGATTCTGTCCATTATCGCAGGTATCGCTCCAATGTTCGGGTTTCTGGGTACTATCGCAGGTATGATCCAGACATTCTTTAACATCTCCATCACATCCGATATCACCCTCGGTACTATCGCAGGTGGTATCTATGTAAAGATGATCACTTCCGCTACTGGTCTGATCATTGGTCTGGTAGCCTACATTGGTTACAGCTTCCTGAATGCGCAGATTGATAAGGTGATCAATAAAATGGAAGGAGCTTCAGCAGAGTTCATTGATATTTTGCAGGAACCAACAAGATAAATCATCGATCATCTGTAATTGTAAAATATGAACTTACGCAATAGAAGAAACAAGCGGCATGTGGAGCTGCACAACGGCGCACTGAATGATATCCTGTTCATTCTGTTGCTGTTCTTCCTGATCGTATCTACTCTGGCCAATCCGAATGTAATCAAGCTGACATTGCCGAAAGCAAAAAGCAACACGAAAGCTAAACAAACGGTGGTTGTCAGCATCAATGATAAAAAGGAATTCTTCGTAGGTACCAACAAAGTACCTTTCGAAAGCCTGAAACAAATGCTGATCCCAGCACTGGGACGTGAAACAGTGGATCCTACCATTGTTATCAATGCCGAAAAAACAGTGCCGGTGGAAGAAGTGGTGAAAGTGATGGAAGTAGCCCGTGAAATCGGTGCAAAAGTGGTATTGGCTACAGCTAATCCACAGAGTAAAGGATAATAAACCAATGTATTATACCGCGGTCCGGAATGGCATTATGCTGTTCCGGACCGTTTTTTTTATACCGGCTGGAGCTCCGTGGATGCCGGTTGCACAACAGGTAGTATCAGACTGAAAGTAGCGCCCTTCCCATTTTCACTGCTAGCCATTATGGTACCATGATGACGTTGTACGATCTTCTTACATAAGGCCAGTCCGAGACCAGTACCGTCGTATTTGTCCTTTGAGTTCAACCGGGTGAATGTATCGAAGATCTTTTCGCTTTGCTGCTGATCAAAGCCTATTCCGTTGTCAGTGATAAAGATATTGTAACAGGCTTCTTGATGCTGCAGTACCGGAGTCGCCCCGATGCTGATAACAGGTTGCTCCTCTTCAGTGGTGAATTTCAGTGAGTTATTCAGTAGATTATAGAATAACTGGTGTATCAGTATACGGTCGCCTTCTATGACTGGTAGCGGACCGGCATTTACGACTGCATGTTTTTGCTGGATCAGGACTTCCAGATCATTCCTGATCTCTTCTATAATGAGATTCAGGTCGATTTGCTCATTGATCTGCCGGGCGCCGTTCTGAACGGAGTAGTTGAGTACACCTTCTATCATGGTAGACATACGCTCTGCAGAAGACTGGATCTTATCCAGATAGGTCTTCCCTCCTTCATTCAGTAAATGGCCTGTTTCATCCTGCAGCCTTGATGTGAATATCTTGATCTTGCGGACAGGTTCTTTCAGGTCGTGACTGGCCACATGTGCGAACTGTTTCAGCGTATCATTGGAACTCTGCAGGGCCGCATTCACATTATTGAGTTCATTGGTCCGCTCTCTGACACGGGTTTCCAGTTGTGCCATCAATGCCTTCCGTTCTGCTATTTCCCTGTACCATTCTATTACAATACCGGCTGTCCTCGCCAGTAATTCTACGGCCTCTCTGTCTTCGGGAGCAGGTGTTTGTTCAGTAGTATAATACAATGCGAATGTTGCGAGTGGTCGCTGTTGCGAAGAAAGGATCGGTATAGACCAGCAGGCACGCAGGCCATGTGATAAGGCCAGTTCTTTATAATCGGCCCATAGCGGGTCATTGGCAATGTTCTGTACGGTAATTTCTTCGCCGGTGAAGGCAGCAGTTCCGCAGGAGCCTACAGCCGGGCCGATCTCTACGCCGTTGACAGCTTCATTGTAAGCTGCCGGCAGGCTGGGGGATGCACCATGTAACATTCGTCTTCCCTCCGGATCTATCAGCAGAATGGAAGCCATTAAAGAACCATCTGACTGATCTTCCACTGTTTTTACCAGTGTTTCCAGTACTTCTTTGATGGGCTTGCCGTGTACCGCCTGTTCCAATGCATATTTCTGCCCCCTGAGGATGATATCATGCCTTTTTAGTGTCTGTTCTGACTGTTTTCTTGCTGTAATGTCACGGGTAACAGCCAGTTGTGAAAATGTGCCATCTCCATTGGGCATAGGAACGGCGTGTGTTTCCATATGACGGCGGGTGCCGTTAAGACCGATAATATCAAACTCCCAGTTCAGGCTTTCACCATTGCATACCCTGTTATGCTTTTCTATCCAGTTTTCCCTATACTCAGGAGCGATGATATCAAATACACAACATCCCTCAACAGTTTGTGCTTCAGTGGCTTCCACCATGCACAGCCCTGCTTTGTTCATAAACTGCAGCGTACCGTCCGGAGCCACAATCTTGATACATTCCGGGGTCGCTTCAATAACAGCCTTTAAACGGGCCTCATTCGTGCCTAAAAGATGTTGTACTTCCATCGTCCTCAGTTTACGGAAAATTGAACTTGCATTCCTATCCAAATTTCGGATTATTCAGCGTATATTCTTTAAAATTTTATAGCATCTGATCGCCATTTATTGATTAGATTAGTCTTTATTCTTTTAGGCGTCCATTTAAAAACTCACTAGACTATGAAACTTTGCGTAGCGCAGGCAAGAGCGGTAAAAGGGGACATCCTGAGTAACATCGAAAATCATAAAAAGATCATCGCACTCGCGGTATCCAATGGCGCAGATACCATCATCTTCCCCGAATTATCTATCACAGGTTATGAACCCACCCTGGCAAAAGAACTGGCCACAGAACTGCATGATGAAAGATTAAATGTCTTTCAGGATATCAGTGATGAAAAAACGGTTACCATCGGAGTAGGGGTACCGTTAAAAACGGCGGCGGGTATTACGATCAGTATGGTGTTGTTTCGGCCGCAGGAAAGCCGGAATGTATATGCGAAGAAATACCTGCATGCGGATGAAGATCCTTATTTCGTCAGCGGAGAAAGCAGTATCAGTCTGCTGGGAGAAGATGGAGATGTGGCGCTGGCCATCTGTTACGAGCTATCCGTTCCACAACATGTAGAGGACGCTTACAAATGTGGTGCACAATTTTACCTCGCCAGTTCTGTAAAATCTACGGGTGGCATTGAGAATGCCTTTGACCGTTTGTCCAGAATAGGCAGTGAATATGATATGATGGTCCTCTTATCTAATGCCGTGGGTGAATCGGACGGTTTCCAGTGCGCCGGTAAATCTGCTGTATGGGATAGTACCGGTGCCGTCCTTGAACAGCTGGATGCCACCAGTGAAGGGATTCTGATACTGGATACAGACACCCGTACTGCGATGTCAGTCATTATCTGACAAAAAAAAGCGTCCCCCGTTAAGAGAGACGCTCCTTCTTGCTATAATGAAATGGATGATTATTGTTTTTTCTCCAGCAGTTTGAAGAACTGATCCAGCTGAGGCAGAATCACGATACGTGTACGACGGTTAGTCGCGCGGCCTTCTGGTGTATCATTGCTGGCAATTGGCAGATATTCACTTCTACCCGCAGCAGTGATATGAGCTGGCGGAATATTGTAGTCGTTCTGCAGTACTCTTGTTACAGCAGTTGCTCTTTTCACACTCAGATCCCAGTTGTCCAGTAATACACCTTTCTTATAAGGATTGCTGTCGGTATGACCTTCTACCATGAATTCGATATCCGGTTGGTTTAACAGCACTTTAGCCACTTTACCGAGTACTTCCTTCGCTTTTGGTGTAACGTCATAACTACCGCTTTCAAACAGCATTTTATCGGAAATATCGATATACACTACGCCTTTTTCCACTTTGATGTTAATATCCTTGTCGTCCAGATTACCGATAGCACCTTTCAGGTTCATTACGAGTGCCATGTTGAGTGAGTCTTTACGTGCAATCGCAGACTGCAGGTCCTGTATGTAGGCGTCTTTAGCCCCGATGTTATCCAGTGATTTTTTGATGCTTTCTGCCTGTGAATTACTGATTACAGAAAGGTCTTTCAACTGATTAAGTAAGGTGCTGTTATTTTGTTTAAGCCCTTCTACTCTTTCCTCATTTACGTTTCTGCTGCGTTCAAAAGCAGATGCGGTATCACGCAGACTGCGCTGGCAATCTTCCAGTTTACCCTGTAAGCTTGCATACTGCGATGATAGTTCCGCATACTTCGCCTCAGAAGCTTTAAACTTCTTCGTGCTCACGCAGGAAAATAAGAAAATCGGAAGGGATAATGATAGTGCTATGAATCTAAGTTTCATATAAATTGTGTTTGTTTTTAATGACTCTTGCTGTTGTCCTGTTTAATGCCCATAAATCCAACACCATGCCACTTTTTGCTACGCAATCATGTATATTCCTGATAAATTGTTAAAAGACATCAACTAATGGGAAATTCGCAATTCATTATATTGTCTTCTCATAGCTGAAAAGCCTAATCTGATTGTCCTATTTTAGTAGCTGTAGAAATTTCATTTATCCACAAACTCTCGGGTCTCAAAATCTAAAAATCGTATTCAGACATTATGAAGAATGTTTTCTTTTTGCGTCTTGCACTGGGCATGCTGCTGGCAATGCCGGCCATGTTAAAGGCGCAGGTAAAATCAACCGCAAAACCACTCGCAACATTACAACAGGAATTTGTTGATCTGCGTTTTGGTATGTTTATCCACTTTAACATTCCAACATTCGCTGATCAGGATTGGCCTGATCCGGAAGCACCGGTATCACTGTTCAATCCTAAAAAATTGGATTGTAATCAATGGGCAGCAACTGCAAAAGCAGCGAACATGAGTTATGGCTGTCTGACCACCAAACATCACAGTGGTTTCTGTATCTGGGATACAAAGACGACAGATTATAATGTGATGAACAGCCCTTACAAAAAAGACGTTGTAAGAGAATATGTAAACGCATTCAGGGCTAAAGGACTGAAAGTAATGTTGTATTACTCCATTCTGGATACCCATCACAAACTCCGTCCGCATGACATTACCCGTCAGCACATCGACATGGTAAAAGCACAGCTGACCGAACTGCTGACCAACTACGGAGAAATCAGCGCACTCATTATCGACGGATGGGATGCTCCATGGTCAAGGATCTCTTATGATGAAGTGCCATTTGAGGAGGTTTATCGCCTCATTAAGACCCTGCAGCCTAACTGTCTGGTAATGGACCTCAACGCGGCAAAATATCCGACAGAAGCCCTGTTTTACACCGATATCAAGTCTTATGAGCAGGGTGCAGGTCAGCACATCTCCAAAGAAGCAAACAGACTGCCGGCATTATCCTGCCTGCCGATCAACAGCGCATGGTTCTGGAAATCTGATTTCCCGGCTACGCCTGTAAAAGATCCGGCAAAACTGGTAGATGATATTCTGGTTCCTCTGAACAAAGCATGGTGTAACTTCATCCTGAACGTAGCGCCTAACCGTGATGGTCTGATTGATCCTAACGCTGTGAAGGCATTGGAAGAGGTAGGAAAACGCTGGAAAAATACAGGTGCTATGCCTGCGCTTACACCGGCTGAAGCACCGATCATTTCTTCTAATATCGCAAAATTCCAACGTAGCAATTCCAGCTGGAGCAATGACATGAATATCATGGATTTCGCAAATGATGACCGTTTCGGTACCAGCTGGCAGTCTAACCCTGCTGTGAAACAACCATGGTATGAAGTTATCTTTGATAAAGATAAAAGCTTCAACATGATCACTATCGTTGAAGACGGCAGCAATATCAAAAAATACCGCCTCGAATACAATGAAAATGGTGTGTGGAAACCACTAACGCAAGGCGAAGGCGGTGGTCGCGTGAAGATTCACCGCTTTAACAGAGTATGGGGTGGTAAAGTGCGTATCCTGATCGACGAATTCAAAGACGCTCCTGCTATCGCAGAATTTGGCGTTTTCGATGAAAGAAGATAGTTTACTACTTATAAGCTTATTAGAAAGGCTTCATCCTTCGTTGATCCTTCGTTTATAAACGAAGGATCAACGAAGGATGAAGCCTTTCTAATAGCTATTTTACTACGTATTATATCTGCTACAGGAATCATCTTACACAAGAAGGCCGTCCGCCGAAGGTGGACGGCCCCAGGTTTATACATAGTCTATATTCGGTCGTCGTCCAATAATATGCTACCGAGGCAGATCATCGTCACATCTTCAATCAATCCAACGATAGGATCGGGGGTACGGGTGATCTGGCCTATTTTCTTTCGCGCATAATAAGTCACATAAGCCCCGGCACAGGCGGCTGCAGCACCTACAAGCGCTCCCAGCCATACATTCTTTTGTCTTCGTTTACTCACTATCGCTCCGGTAATGGCGCCTGATATGCCGCGTCCAACGAGTCCGGATGGGGCTATTCTGTCACCTATACCCGGTAGTTTATCCACATAAGCCTCACCGGCAGCCATCATCGTCAGTACTTTATTTTCTGGAAACAGTAATGCCGGCGCCAATGTAGCACGAGATCCGGCAATAACACTTACTCCTGCAATAACAGCAACATCCGCGGTAGTTTTTTTCATCCTGTCCGTTTTTAATGGTGAACGCTTAATTGATAACGCGTAAAATCATACCAGTTTCGTATGCTGTAAGCATACCCGGTTAGAATCTGCAATCCGTATCGGAAGGTTGATATATGCTTATACGTGCGTGACATTGACCGGAGAAGCAGTCAGAAAAGGGTAATTCAGTAGATGTTGATAAAATTTGACTGCGCTGCTTAATGTGTTGAGTCCTAATAATTAGGGGTGTGAGTGCGTCGCGCTCATGTGGTATTGCTGCATAATTGTGTGTAGAATGCACTACATTCTGGCATCTATTTTGGGATAAGGAGTGTACGAATGGCCTTTCTTCCATTATTTGACCCAGCTGCATATTTTCCCTCACTTCCTTTTCTCCATTGATGATTGTCATCTGTTCAGTGTCTGAAGGCATTCAGATGCAATCTAACCCGTGCGCAGGTCTGTATCAAGTCCACCTCAATTCCACTTCAAGTCCACCTTTATAGCCGCGCAACTACCCCCTCTCTCCATTAACAACAGCTATTTCAACCAGCTGAAATAGGATCTTATACCAGCCGCAACAGGGCGTGGAAAAATTCCTACGTTTCATGGAAAAAATAATTAATATTATGCTTTATTATCAGATTATCACATGGCAACGTATCTGGATTTTTTACAACAATATCCAAAACACCTGGGTGATCCTCAGGGAGTTAATGCAGAAGAGATTAAAGCAATTGAGTTACAGTATAATGTGAAGCTTCCTCTGGCCTATGTAGAATTCATCTCTGTTTTCGGAAAGAAAAAGGGGCGTATTCTTAGAAACTATTCCAGCGAAGTAGCCTATCTGGCACAGAACAGGAAAGATGCGATCAAATCATTGGGAGATATGGGTACTACAGCTTTTGTAATAAAAGACAGTCACTTCTTCTTCGGTCAGTGGCAGGGGCTTTCCTCTTATTTCTTTGATTGTGCATCAGAGGAAGATGATCCTGTCGTGTATGTACTGGATGCAGGTAAGGCTGATGTTTTTAAACCTTCCTTTTCTCAATTGATCAGAGAAGAGCTGAATAAAGTATTAAAGTTTGATGGCGTTATTAAGAAATAACGGTTTGTTACGCTACTTTTGTCACATCTGATAATTTACAAGTCCGGCATTGGACAGATAGCCAGACATAATACAGCAGGCGGCGTATCAGATTCTGCCGCCTTCCATTGAAGAGCAGCACTTGTCCGATTCAGTTATTATTCCCTTAAAACTCCTGCTATGTTCTTTTGAGCGGGCAAATGCTGATATCAGAGCGCCAGTAGTAATAATACATTTCATTTTCGTGTAGTCTGGTTGATTGATCAGGGGGCTGGAACCAGCCGGGGTGAAACATGCTGGAAGTAAAGGAAATTTATCATGAACAATATTCTCACAGAACAGGAAGCGATCCAATTACAGGAAGAGCTGCGGTCAAGGGTGATCCGGACAGACCAGCTTTCTGCTGATATAAAACTCATTGCCGGTGTTGATGTAGAGTATGACAAAGAAAGCGATCTCATTGCCGGTGCTTTCGTCTTACTTGATTTTAACACACTGGAAGTAGTGGAGGTGGCCACGCATTGTATGCAGGTTACTTTTCCGTATATCCCGGGACTGTTTTCTTTCAGGGAAATGCCGGTATTACTGGAAGCGTGGAAGAAACTGGAACGCCGGCCTGACATTATTGTCTGCGACGGACAAGGGCTGGCGCATCCCCGTCGTTTCGGACTTGCCTGTCACATGGGTGTATTGCTGGATGTACCAACACTCGGATGTGGTAAGACCCGCCTGTTTGGAAAATATGAAGCACTGGCGGCAGAGAGAGGTGCTGTAAGTCCTTTGCTGGCAGAAGACAACGGAGAACATATTGGCAATGCCCTCAGAACACAGAATGGCATCAGCCCGGTATTTGTTTCCACCGGACATAAAATATCTTTGGAGACAGCTACCGCATTGGTGCTGAAAATGTGCGTAAGCTACCGTTTGCCTGAAACGACCCGCAAGGCAGATCATTACGGAAGAGAAGCTTTTATTGCATTCAGAGAAAATGAAGGGAAGGCGCTTTTGTGATAAAATTTATTCTGCTATCTTAACAGGTACCAGAAACTAAATCGTCACGTCAATGAAACAAAGGCTCCTATCGCTCGACTTCTTTCGCGGATTAACCGTTGCTGCCATGATATTGGTAAATAATCCGGGAAGCTGGTCGTATGTCTATCCACCACTGGAACATTCAAAATGGAATGGTTGCACACCTACAGACCTTGTTTTCCCTTTCTTTCTTTTTATGGTCGGGGTGTCCGTTACTTTTGCACTGAGCAGCCGGAAGGCGGATGTCAGCGGACATGCCTCATTGATCATCCATATCATCCGCCGGGCGGCGATACTTTTTGCCATCGGTCTCGCCTTTCGTCTGATCCCTTCATTTGATTTCCACAATCTGAGAATTTTAGGCGTATTACAGCGCATTTCTATCGTTTTCCTTGTTATCTCCTTACTGTACTTAAAAACGGGCGCTAAGACCCGTATATGGCTCTGTTTTTCGTTTCTGGTAATTTACTGGCTGCTGATGACAGTGGTGCCTGTGCCTGGCTACGGTCCGGCCAATCTGGAACCGGAAACCAATCTCGCTGCCTGGATAGACAGGACTGTCCTTGGTGAACAACATCTTTGGAAACAGGCCCGTACCTGGGATCCGGAAGGTCTGCTCAGTACATTACCTGCTATATCGACAGGTTTGTTGGGTATTATGACCGGCGACTGGCTACGCAGAAAAGATGTGGCAGATGCGGAAAAGGTGTCGTGGTTATTTGCTGCAGGTTTTTTGTCCGTACTCGCAGGACTGATCTGGGATGGCTTTTTCCCGATCAATAAATCACTATGGACAAGTTCCTTTGTTTTGTATACCGGTGGCCTCGCCGCTATGGGCCTTGCACTTTCTTACTGGCTGATCGATGTGCAGCAGTACAAAAGTATCACACCACCTTTTGTGGCCTTTGGATGGAATGCTATTACTGCTTATGTTTTATCAGGCGCCATTCCGATGATATTTAAAGGCATGTCAGGTGGCATGTTCCATGCATACGGCAGTTTTTTATCTCCGCTCAATGCATCCCTTGCAGCCGCGATCACATTGGTCCTCCTGATGTTCATACCAGTATGGATCATGTATAAAAGAAATATTATCGTAAAAATCTGATGTGAACGAAAATGTTATCAACGGGCGGTATTTTTTTTGTATTATTAGGAATCGTCTTGATAAACTAACTGCCAATGCAATCGGAGAGTCACGTGTTATGGTGGAATGCGTTTAAACAGGGGGATTGGGACGCTTTTACTGCGCTCTACGGTGAGTTTTATGAATTGTTGAACAATTACGGCCGCAAATTTACGCAGGATGCGGATCTGATCCAGGATGTAGTACATGATCTCTTTGTAAGACTGTGGACTACCCGTACACGTCTGGGCAATCCGGCCTCCGTGAAGAATTACCTGTATAAAGCGTTACGCTCTACATTGTTTCGTAAAATACAATCCCTGTCAAAATTTGTGGAACTGGATAATGCATCCGGACAGGGAACTTTTGCCGTTAATTTTATACCTGACGCCTCTTTTCGTCAGGAAGAACAGGAACTCAGAAATCAGGTCATTGCACTTGTTAATACACTGCCTGCCCGTCAGCAGGAAATCATCTTTCTCCGTTTTTATGAAGGCATGTCCTATGAGGAAATATCCGTCATTATGGACATTAATATGAGCTCCACATATAAATTATTATATAAGGCCCTCGACAACCTTCATAAAGTGTCAGATAAACGCTTCCTGACCTTCCTCAGCATAATGATATTCCTCTTTAGAAATTTTTCTAAAAAAATTCCGGTAGCAGAGGGATAATTTCAACCATGTCATGTCTAATAGTAGTAAATAGGGGATATCGTGATGAACAATGAAAAATATACGACGTATACACTGGAGAATTTCCTTGATGATGATGCCTTCATTAAATGGGTATCAGGCAAAGAGCAGGATGTTCTTATAGCACAGTTCTGGAGCGAATTCCCTGTACAGTACCCTTCAGTTGCTGATAACTTCAATTTTGCTGTCAGCGTGATCCGTACTTACCGTTCACAGGAAATCTGGGAAAATAAGGACAACAAGGCGCATTTGCTGGATAGGATCACTGCTACCATTGCAGCAGAAGAATCCCGTCGTCCGGGTATCTTCCGCAGAATGAATGTCTGGGTAAGAGCAGCCGCTATCGCACTGGTAGCTACTGCCGGCGGATATCTGATCTACAGTAAGCTGAACAGGCCGCACATGGAGATGATCGCAACAGGATACGGCGAAAAAAGAACGATCACCCTGCCCGACCATTCAGTGGTAACATTGAACGCTACATCTTCAATCTCCTTTCTGGAAAAATGGGATACCGTCGCTCCGAGGGAAATATGGATAGACGGAGAAGCATTCTTCGATGTTAAGCACCTGAACAGGGATACCACCAATGTAAGACCCGGTCAGCGTTTCCTTGTACACAGCAACGGGCTGACCATCGAAGTACTGGGTACTTCATTTAATGTAAGAAGCCGCCACGGAAAAACAAAAGTAGGACTGGTAACAGGAAAAATACAGGTAGGGTTCAAAGAAGGACCAACTGCACCCAAAGCAGTGGTCATGTTGCCTGGAGATTATATCGAGTATGCAGACAATCATTTATTGCTAACCAAAAAAATAAACAAACCAGAATCGATCAGACGTTGGATACAGGTACCACTGACGTTTACAGATGCCACTTTAGGAGAAATAATAGAGACATTACAGGATAATTACGGTTATACTGTAAAGGTCAGTGAACAATCCATCAAAAAGCTAAAGATAGAGGGAGATATTAACGTAGCTAACGTAGAAGAACTATTGACTGTAATTACCACTACGCTCAACGTCAAAATTGAACAGCCTTCAGAGAAGGAATTAGTCATCGCTTCAGGAAAGTAAACAGTGTGAAAAACACACGTTTAACGCGGGAATACCAGGACACGTAAAAAAAAACTATGAACATTTTGAACCAAAATCTCGTTTTGGGGCTGCTCTCTTGTGCCCTGCTGCCAGGTATTGCCATATCTGCCAGTGCACAGACGCCCTCGATGTATGCCATGAGGCAGTCTGATAAGATCCCTGTAAAACACGTATCTGCCACTGTGTCTCTTAAAGAAGCTTTAATAAAGCTAAAGAAATTTCAGAATGTCCGTATCGCTTATAAAGAGGGATTACTGGATGGGAAACTAATATCAGCAGAACTAATGGAAAAAGCAGAAGGCATGGAGACAGAAGCGGCATTACGCCTGCTCTTATCTGACTTTGCGCTTGCTTATATGCGTGTCAATAAAACACAATATTCTATATATACACCTTCCGCTTCCACCATACTTAATGTGAACAGTCTCATGGCTGATAAACTGAAAGGTAAAGTGACAGGTCCTGATGGTTCACCAGTGCCCGGCGCCAGCATTGTACTGAAAGGTAATTCCAATGTCGCTGCAATGGCCGGCCCGGATGGTAGTTTTGAGTTGAATCTCAAAGGTGCTACACCTCCGTTCGTACTCGTGATCAGCTCTATGGGCTTTGCTAAAAAAGAAGTGAATGTAACCGATGCGGATGCACCACTGGCTATCAGTCTCGCAGAATCAAATGAATCATTATCCGAAGTAGTCGTTACTGCGCTCGGTATCAGAAAGGAAAAGAAAGCTCTGGTATACGCAGTGTCTGAAGTAAAAGGCAGTGAGTTTACACAGGCACGTGAAGTGAACGTAGCCAATGCACTGAGCGGAAAGATTCCCGGTGTGAATGCAACCAGTCTGGCCAGCGGTCCCGGTGGTTCCAGCCGTGTGATCATCCGTGGCAACAGCTCTCTTGGTAGTAATAACCAGCCACTGTATGTAGTGAATGGTATGCCGATCGATAATACCACACCGGGTGGCGCGCCTACTACTGGTGGTGGCGGACAAAACGTAGACAGAGGGGATGGTATCGGTGGTATCAACCCGGATGATATCGAAACGATCAGTGTACTGAAAGGAGGTTCTGCAGCTGCATTGTATGGCTCCCGTGCTGCAAATGGTGTAATTGTGATCACCACTAAAAAAGGTCGTGCACGCAAAGGTATCGGTGTGGATTACAATACGACCATGACACTGGAATCGCCTGCTGTATTGCCTGAGTGGCAGTATGAATATGGTCAGGGTGATAAAGGGCTGAAACCAACTTCACAGGCAGAAGCCATCACTTATGGCCGCCGTTCATGGGGTACTAAAATGGATGGTACAGAATACATCGCTTTCGATGGAAAAATGCATCCTTATGTACCACAGAAAGATAATATCAAAAACTTCTACCGTACCGGATCTACCTTCACCAATACAGTAGCATTCAACGGTGGTAGTGAAGCAATAAATTTCCGCTTCTCTCTCTCAAACACCAACAGTAAAGCGATCATCCCCAATTCAAAGTTCGATAAGAAAATTGCGAACCTGAATCTGAACGCTTTTCTGGGTAAAAAACTGAGCATAGAAGCAATAGCGCAATATAATGTTGAGAATGCAACCAACCGTCCCAGTTCCGGGGATGCCACCGGTAACCCCAACTGGGGCGTTTATATGGTCGCCAACACAGTAGATGTACGCTGGATGGATCCGGGTTATGATGAAACCGGCCGCGAGATTCAGTGGAACGAAACAGCCTACGCTTCCAACCCTTATTTTGTTGTCAACAGATTCAAAAATAATGATACCAAAAACCGCTTTATTGGTCAGGCAAGTATCAAATACGATCTGCTGAAAAATCTTTATGTAAAAGGAACAGTGAGCCGTGACTTTTTTGATTACAATTATATCGGTATCATTCCAACCGGTACCGTGTACACAACTGGTGCAGCAGGTGAATACAGTGAACTAAGAAATTCTGTTGCTGAAACCAACTCTATGGTAACAGCCGGTTATAACACCAAGATCGCAGGTAATATTGGTGTAAACGCCCTGCTCGGTGCTAATGCGCGTCGTTTCAATACCAATCAGACAGCTATCGCTGGTACACAGTTTATCATTCCCTTCTTCTACAGCTCAACCAACCTGACCACCTCTACTACTACGCCAACAAGAGGTAAAGTAGCCACTAACTCAGTGTTTGGTTCATTGGATCTGGATTATAAATCCATCTTCTTCCTGAACTTCACTGCCCGTCAGGACTGGTTCTCTACGCTGAGTCCGCAGAGCAACAGTATCCTTTACCCATCAGTAGGTGGTAGTTTCATCCTCTCCGATGCGGTGAAGATGCCAAAGGCGATCAGCTTTGCAAAACTGCGTGCTTCATGGGCACAGGTAGGCGGTGCAACGCCTGAACCATATATCCTGAATCAGACATATACAATGTTACAGGGAGGTCATCTCGGTCGTCCGGTTCAACAGGTAACACAGTCCAATGCTGTAAATCTGGTAACCAACTCTACCCTGAAACCATTGACCTCTACGACATATGAAGTTGGTGGTGAAGCGCAGTTCCTGAATAACAGATTAGGCATTGACCTGACGTACTACAAAAAACAAACAACAGATGATATCGTAAGCACTGCGATCTCTACCGCTTCTGGTTATAACAATGCATTGCTGAACGTGGGTAAACTCTCTAACAAAGGTGTGGAATTACTCCTTACAGGTACCCCGGTCAAGCGTAAGGACTTCTCCTGGAATGTGAGCTACAACATGGCTTACAACGTGAGTAAAGTAGAACAGCTGGCAGCAGGTCTGAATACCTTGCAGATGGCAACAAGCGTAGGTAGCTGGGCATTTGTACACAATACAGTAGGACAACCTTATGGTATCATCATGGGGTATACAACGGTACAGAATGAAAAAGGACAGACCGTTTATAACAGCACTTCAGGCTATGAACAGAAGAGTGAACTGAAAGCATTAGGAAGAGGTGTACCACCACTGACGATGGGTCTGAGTAATACTTTTAATTACAAACGTCTGTCCCTCGACATTCTTGTAGATGGTAAATTCGGTAACAAAGTATTCTCCGGTACAGATGTATATGCTACCCGTTTCGGTCTGCACAAGAAAACACTGGTGGGTAGAGAGAATGGTATTGAACTGAATGGCGTGGATGAAAAAGGAAACGAATATCATAATACAATCCCTGTTGAAAACCTGCGTCTCTACTACGATAACACGAAGAACTACACTGATCATTTTCTGTATGATGGCAGTTTCGTGAAATTACGTCAGGTGGTATTAGGTTATCAGATCCCGGTTGCTAAACTCAAGATTGTACAGAGTGCGTCCCTGTCTTTCGTAGCACGTAACCTGCTGATCCTTTACAAAAAGACTGACAACTTCGATCCGGAATCCAGCTACACAAATGGCAACGCACAGGGCTTCGAAGCATTTGGTATGCCTCGTACAAGAAGCTTTGGTGCTAACCTGATGGTGAAATTCTAATCTCTTAAAACTACTACGGATGAAAATGCGCTTTAACTTTCTCATATATACAGCAGTCGCTTCTATGCTGACTTTTCAATCCTGTGATAAAGGATTTGAAGAAATGAACATCAATCCGGATGCATCTACTACCGTACAGCCTGAATATATGTTCAGCAAGGCTTTACTGGATGCATTTGGCAATAGCTACTTCGCTACCGATGTATTGGCTTGTGGTGGATCTATGCAGCATTTTGCTACTTATAAAGATGTACCAGGTATCGGTGATAAATACTATTTCCAGCAGGGTACTTATCCATATGACTATTTCACAACAGGATATACAACAGCGGTGAATGAAATCGGCACTACGATCAACGCACTGAATCCTGAAGTACCTGCAGATGTGAACAAACATTCTATCGCACGTATCTTCCGGGTGTATATCATGCACCGTATTACTGATCTGTATGGGGATATTCCTTATTCAGCAGCAGTAAAAGGATATACTGAAAACGATTTCACCCCGGCATATGATACGCAGGAATCGATCTATAATGACATGTTGAAAGAACTGGATGAAGCAGCAGCGAAACTCAATCCTGCTACGGCTACTTTCGGTGCGGGTGATTTCATCTACTCCGGCGATGTGACAAAATGGAAGAAGTTTGCATATTCCCTGATGTTGCGTCTGGGTATGCGTATCTCCAAAAAATCTCCTGCTGTTGCACTGACCTGGATAAAGAAAGCAATTGATGGTGGTGTGATTACTACAGATGCAGATGTCGCTACAATGAAATATGTAGATGGATCTCAGGCGATCAACCGTAATCCGGCTGCTGCGAGTATGTTGTCAAACGACTATGCTGTCGCTAATGGTAACAATAATACCGAAGGTGGTAAACTGGCGCAGACTTTTATCAACGTACTGAAAACAAATAACGACCCTCGTCTGAATGTAATAGCGATCGTATGGAACGCCGGTAAAGCAGATACCAGTTCCGCTTTACAGAAAGGGATGCCAAATGGTCTGTTGAATAAGCCAGCTGATTTTACCAGTTATTCAGAGCCTAATCCGGCTACGATCTTACAATACAATGCACCTTTTATTATCATGAGTGCGGCTGAAGTAAATCTGTTGCTGGCAGAAGCGGCTGTAGAAGGATGGTGGGAAGGAAATGCGGCGACTGCTTTTTCCAATGCAATCGGGGCTTCTATGCGGAACTGGGCATTGTTTGGTAGCGGAGGTGTGATTGCGTCAGAGAGAATTGCGGCTTATCAGGCAGCACATCCGCTGACGGGTAGCACGGAAGCCATGAAGGCAATGATTGGTCAGGAGAAATGGGTAGCCTTATTCCTTGATGAACAGGAGATACATGCCAACTGGCGTCGCACCGGTTATCCTGCACTGACGCCGGTAAATGTAGCCGGTAATACTACGGGCGGTACTATTCCACGTCGTCTGCTGTATCCACCTTCTGAAGAGAGTGTGAACAGCGCAAGTCTGGCTGAGGCAATCAGCCGTCAGGGAGCGAATCTTATGACAACCCGCGTATGGTGGGATAAAAATAACTAATACCGAAATCATGCAAAACCAGAGAAGATCCGTATTAAAGAAGATGGCAGCCACACTGGCTGGTATAACAGGTATCAACGCAATCGCGAAAGCAGCCGCTCCGGCATTACCTGATAGCACGCCACAGGGCGAAATAGTATATGATCAGGATGTACCGCTATTCTCCAGCTTCAGAGTTCATGGCAACATGGTATTCGTAGCAGGTATCGGTGCTCACTTTGAAGGTGATATCAAGGCGCATACAGACCACGTACTGAAAGAAATGGAGAAAGTGCTCATCAAGGCAGGTTCTTCTATGAACAAGGTACTGAAGGTAAGTGTGTTCCTGCACGATCTGAATGACTACAAAGCAATGAACGAAGTATACAAAGGACGTTTCGGTAGCAACCCGCCGGTACGCACTACAGTAGCTGTTTATGGTGGTGTGCCGGGCGATTCTCTCGTAGAGATGGATTGCATCGCTACCCTCTAAAGGAACGCTTTTCTTTACTCTTTTCTTTTTACATATGAAACGCAGAGACTTATTGAAAAATATGTCTGCAATACCCGTATTCGGTGCATTTGCAGGCAGCGCTAAACTATTGCCCTTAACTGAAGGAGCTGAAGGATCAACCGGAGCCGCAGCAGGTGCAAAAGACTATTTCAAAGAACTGGGTATCCGCACGTTTATCAATGCGGCCGGTACATATACATTCATGACGGGTTCCCTTATGCGGGACGAAGTGATGGGCGCTATTAACTACGCATCTAAAGAATATGTGTTACTGGATGAATTGCAGGATAAAGTAGGTCAGCGTATTGCTAAACTATTAAGTTGTGAGTATGCAACAGTTACTTCCGGCGCAGCAGCAGCAATGACACTGGGAGCGGCAGGTGTATTGACAGGTATGGATGAAAAGAAAGTCGCCCAGCTGCCTTTTCTGGAAGGAACCGGTATGAAGACAGAAGTCATCATGCAGAAAGCGCATGATATCGCTTATGCACATGCCTTGAAGAATGTGGGACTGAAGGTGATCTACATCGAGACAAAAGAAGAACTGGAGAAAACGATCAGTGATAAGACTGCTCTGATGTATTTCCTGAATGCGAACAACTTTGATGGTAAAATACAGGTAGAAGAATACCTGAAGATTGCACAGGCGCATGGTATTCCAACGATGATTGATTGTGCGGCAGATGTACCTCCTGTGGAAAACCTGTTTAAATACACCGCTATGGGCTACGATCTGGTATGTTTCTCCGGTGGTAAAGGTATCCGCGGCCCACAAAGTGCAGGTCTGCTTTTGGGCAGGAAGAAATACATTGAAGCCGGAAGACTCAGTGCGCCGCCGCGTGGTAATACGATCGGAAGGGGATTGAAGGTGAATAAGGAAGAGATCCTTGGTATGCTCGTCGCACTGGAAACCTATCTCGGTACTGATCATGACAAGGAATGGAAAATGTGGGAAGCGCAGATTAAACTGATCAGCGATGCGGTGAAGACTGTATCCGGTGTAGAAACTAAAGTGGTGGTACCACCGGTAGCCAATCATATTCCGACATTACACATCTCCTGGGACCCTAAGAAGATCCCGGCAACAGCTGCCGAGGTCAGGGAAAAACTGCGCAGTGGTAATCCTTCTATAGAAGTAGCCGATGGCGCGAACCAGCATACTTTCAATGTAACGACCTGGATGCTGGTACCGGGACAGGAAAAAATAGTAGCAACACAACTAAAAAAAGTACTGACAGAAAAAGCACTGTCAGAAGCGCATGGTTGATAAATGGTGTGTTTAGTCACCTACAGGATTAAGCAGGGCTGGTAATAATAAGCTCTAAGTTGCCGGCTCTGCCCTGTTTTTAAAACGGTATTCTTTCACGGCGGGTATATATGGAAACCACTCTCCACTCAGGTCTCAACATTAAAAAGTAATTACATGAAGCGCATTATCCAATACCTGGTACTCCTGGTATCAGGGAGCCTTTTATTTGTCAATGTCCATGCTCAGCAATATACCTTATTGATCAAAGGGGGACATGTACTCGATCCGAAGAATGGTATCGATGCGGTCATGGATATCGCATTGTTAAATGATACGATTGCAAAGGTGGCTGCAAATATAGACGTCACTACTGCAAAGAAGGTAATTGATGCAAAAGGATTATACGTCACTCCCGGTCTGATAGATATTCATACACATAACTTTATCGGTACTACTCCCAACCGCTATCTGAATAACAGCTACGATGCGATCGCACCGGATGGTTTTACCTTCCGTTGTGGTGTTACGACAGTGGTGGATGCAGGGAGTTCCGGCTGGCGCAACTTTGAACAGTTTCTGAATCAGACGATCATGCATTCCAAAACCCGGGTGCTGGCATTTATCAATATTGTTGGCGGAGGTATGCAGGGCGGGCCTTACGAACAGGACTTGTCTGATATGGATGGTAAGATGACGGCCCTGACGATACGTCGTTTCAGGCAGTGGGTAGTAGGTGTGAAAGTCGCCCATTATGAAGGTGCGGAATGGGCGCCGGTGGATCGTGCAGTAGAGGCAGGAAAAGTAACAGGAACGCCTGTTATGATCGATTTCGGTGGAAGTAATCCACCCTTGTCACTGGAAGAACTGTTTATGCAACACCTGCGTCCCGGTGACATTTTTACCCATGCCTATGCGAAGGTAAAAGGTCGTATGTCGATTGTAGACGATAATGGTAAACTCCGTCCATTCGTATTTGAAGCCCGTAAAAAGGGCATCCTCTTCGATGTGGGACATGGTGGTACCAGCTTCAGTTATTCGCAGGCCGTACCAGCCTTAAAAGCGGGTTTCTTTCCGAATACGATCAGTACAGATATCCATACCGGTAGCATGAATGGTGATATGAAGGACTTACTGAATGTAATGTCTAAATTCCTGAATATGGGTATGTCTGTGCCGGAATTGGTGAAGGCAACAACATCAGAAGCTGCGAAGGCGATCCGCCATGAAGAACTGGGTAGTTTATCTGAAAACAGTATTGCTGATATAGCGCTGCTGCGTGTGGAAAATGGTAAATTCGGTTTTACAGATGCGAACACCCGTATGGAAGGCGATAGTAAATTACTTTGTGAATTAACCGTTCGTGCCGGCAAGATTGTTTATGATCTCAACGGACTGGCAGCCCAACACAAATAGTCGTTAGCTGGTCACCCTCAATTTATTAATGCTTAATTTTTTAATGCTTAACCGAATGAAATTATTCCACATTCTTCTCTTGCTCCTGCTTCCGCTTTGTGTGCGTGCACAGACGATTCCAAAGGAGGAACTGGTATTCCTGACAGCTGACTGGAAAGGAGAACGTTTTCCTGATGGCAGACCCAAAATACCTGATGCCATCATTGAACAGGCGCGTACCGTCAGTCTGGACGATGTATGGACCATATTGGAAGGGGAGGGGTATCACTGTCAGTTTGATGGAGGGTGGAAGACGATCTATGACAATAAGCCTATTGTGGGACGTGCGGTAACAGCGATGTTCATTCCTGCGCGTCCGGATGTAGAAGCACATGTGAAGGAAAGAGGACAGCAGAAAGGGTTTAAAGGCAATAGTAATTCATGGCCGATACAGCAATTAAGTAAAGGCGATGTGTATGTAGCGGATGGTTTTGGCAAAATAGCTGAAGGTACATTGATCGGCTCTACATTGGGTAATGCTATTTATGCGCGATCCGGGAATGGTGTGGTATTCGATGCAGCCGCAAGGGATCTCGAAGGCCTGAAAGAAATTGAAGGTTTCAATGCGTTGGTAAGAGATTGGGATCCTTCTTTTCTGAAAAATGTAATGTTGTCCGGATTGAATGTGCCAGTCCGTATTGGCCGTGCGGTGGTATTACCCGGCGATCTTGTTGTAACATCCAGTGAAGGGGTGGTGTTTGTGCCGGCACATCTGGCAGAAAAGGTAATTGGTATAGCTGCTTTTATTCAGATAAAAGATAAGTTCAGTTTTGAGATGTTGAAAGCAGGTAAATATACACCCGGTGAACTTGACAACAACTGGCCGGATGCGATCAGACAGGCATTTCTGGAATGGCAGCACAAACAACAGGGGCAAAAACCGATGACCCGTCAGGAGCTCGACAAACTATTGGAGAAACGAACCTGGTAGTCCGATTAAATAATTATGATTGATTAATGTTTCCACTTATGAGTACAATACTTCCCTTTGCCGGGCCTTTCATCATTGCGTGCTGGATCGTACTGGCTATTATCTGCTCCAGACGTGAACAGACGCGCGGTTTTGTATATACGCTGACGATATTCGCAGCAGTGACAACCGCTATGTATTATCCTCAATACTTTTTGACTGTGGGAGGCTTTGACTTGTCGAAGCTGATCACGCCGCTGATACAGATTATCATGTTTGGTATGGGAACAGCGATGAGCTTACGTGATTTCTATGGTGTTATTAAAATGCCGATGGGCGTATTCACAGGAGTGGTATGCCATTTCACCATTATGCCTTTTGTAGGCTGGTTTCTGGCGCATCTGTTTAATTTCCCGCCGGAGATAGCAGCAGGTGTGGTGCTTATAGGAACGGTACCTTGTGGGATGGCGTCCAATGTGATCTCTTATCTGGCGAAAGCCAATCTTGCATTATCAGTGACATTGACAGCTGTTTCTACTATGCTGGCGCCGTTTGTGACACCTTTTCTGATGCGCTGGCTGGCAGGCAGCTATGTTGATATCAGCGTAACGGCGATGATGTGGGATATCTGCAAGATCGTCATACTGCCTGTGGCCGCAGGTCTGGTGTTCAATCATTTCCTGAGTGGTAAGCTGAAATGGCTGGACAACATAATGCCAAAGATTTCTATGTCGGCGATCGCTTTTATTATTGTCATTATAACGGCTAAAGGACGGGAGAGTCTGCTGGATGTTGGAGTATTGCTAATAGTTTCTTCACTGATCCATAACCTTTCAGGTTATGCACTGGGATATTGGTTATGCCGGTTAATAAGGATGAACGAGCAGGATTGCCGTACTATTGCGATAGAGGTGGGTATGCAGAACGGTGGACTGGCAACTGCTATTGCTAAGAATATGGGTAAGATTGCTACTGTCGGACTGGCGCCGGCTGTATTTGGTCCGCTGATGAATGTAACCGGTTCATTGCTGGCTTCGTGGTGGCACAGGCATCCACCTGCAGCAACAATACTTGACGAAAAAGCCGTCCCGCTGGAAACGGAACGGCTGTAGTTTATCACGTATCAATGTGCTGAAAATAACTTGCCGCACATTAAATGAGGTGGAATATAGATAAAGACAAACGGGAATTACAAGTTAAGTGGCTATCAAGATAATGACAAAATGTGAAAAAACTATTCTTTTAAGGTAATTTTTTACAGTTTTTTTTATTAGGGCACTCACTTTGACCCATAAATTGTATTTTGTTATATAAAACCACGTATATGAACAATCCTAAACACCGTAGGGAATTTCTCAGGCAGATGGCATTGTACACAATGGGAGCAGGCCTTTTGCCTTCTGTCCTGGCCGCCTGCAACAACGGCTCTTCTACAAAAGAGAGCAAAGACAGTACCAACGTAGCCGGAACATCTGGTGCTGCTGCGGCAAAGGAGCTGTTCTTTAAGATCTCGCTCGCAGAATGGTCTTTTCATGACGCTTTATTTTCAGGAAAACTGAACCATCTTGACTTCCCGGCTAAAGCGAAGACTGACTTTGGTATCGAGGCAGTTGAGTATGTGAATCAGTTCTTTAAAGACAAGGCAACTGATAAGGCATACCTTGCAGATCTCAAGAAACGTTGTAGTGATAATGGTGTACGCAGCGTACTCATTATGATTGATGGAGAAGGTGAAATGGGAGATCTGGACGTGAAGAAAAGAATGAAAGCTGTGGAAAATCACTACAAATGGGTAGAAGCAGCAGAATACCTTGGTTGCCATGCTATCCGTGTAAACGCAGCGGGAGAGGGCAAACCAGATGATGTATCCAAAGCGGTAACAGAGTCTTTGGCTAAATTATCCGGCTTTGCCAATACACACAATATCAGTGTGATTGTAGAAAATCATGGTGGCAGTTCCTCTAATGGTAAATGGTTATCCAATGTAATGAAACAGGTGAATATGCCGAATTGCGGTACCTTACCCGATTTTGGTAACTTTTGCCTGAATCGTACCAAACCTGTGGATAATACACCACAGGGCTGGGCAGCTACAAAGTGTCTGGAAGAGTATGATCGTTACGAAGGGGTAACTGAACTGATGCCATTTGCAAAAGGAGTAAGTGCTAAAACACATGATTTTGACGCAGATGGTAACTGTATCGAAACAGACTATCGCAGGATGTTAAAAATAGTGAAGGACGCCGGTTATACAGGTCATATCGGAATCGAGTATGAAGGCAGCAAACTCTCTGAAGAGGAAGGTGTGCGCAAAACGCTGGAGTTGCTGAAGAAAGTAGGCGCAGAAATCAGCTGACGCCTGAGATGAATTTGGTAAAACGGAGGTATGTCATATCGATATGCCTCCGTTTTTATTTTAGAGCCGGCGTTCACAGGGGTACAATAATTGCCTGCTCTTTGTTAACTAAACTTTGTGCCCCTTGGATCTTCAATCAGGATATCCTTATTCATTGGTCAGATACGGTCTGCCATTTAATTACCCCCGCCTGAACCGTGACCTTAGTACAGACGTGTTAATCATAGGGGGAGGTATTTCAGGCGCATTAGCGGCCTTTTATCTGACGGAAGCAGGTATACCTGCCATTGTTGTTGATGCGCGTACAATCGGGCTGGGAAGTACCTGTGCGAGCACTTCCCTGTTGCAATATGAGATTGATATTCCCTTGACGGAGTTGTCAGAAAAAATAGGAGAGAAGAATGCCGTCACTGCTTATCATCTTTGTTACGAATCTATCTCCGCATTGGAAAAGATCTGCAAAAAGATAAAAGCACCATGGTTCGACCGGAAGGAGAGTCTCTTTGTGGCTTCTTACAAGAAAGATCTTGCACTGATTCAAAAGGAATTTGCCGCGCGGAAAGCAGCCGGTTTTGAAGTTGATTACTGGGATGCTGAAACGATCAGAAAGAATATGGGTTTTGATGCACCCGGTGCTATCTATTCGGCTGTTGCTGCGCAGACGGATGCTTATATGCTGACCCATTCACTACATCAGTACAATATCGGTAAAGGGATGGAGGTCTTTGATAAAACGGCTGTTACGGATATCGCTCATACCCGCAACGGCGTTACCGTTACTACATCAGAAGGCTATAACATCAAAGCAAAACATCTGGTCGTTGCCACAGGGTATGAGGCCTCCCAATACATCAAAGAACCTTTAATTGAACTGCGTTCTACTTATGCCATCGTCAGTGAAAGAGTAGCGGACGATGATTGTTGCTGGTATAATGATTGTCTGATATGGGAAACCAAAGACCCTTATCTATACATGCGTCCTACGATGGACAAGCGTCTGCTTGTCGGTGGACGTGATGAAGAATTTTATAATCCTTCCCGTCGTGATAAACTGATCCATAAGAAAGCCGCCGCGCTAAAAAGTGATTTCGGGAAGAAGTTCCCTCATATCCCGTTTATACCCGAGTTTAAATGGACGGGTACTTTTATTACTACTGCCGACGGACTTCCCTTTATTGGTAATTATCCTGCAATGCCGCGTACCTTGTTTGCGTTGGGTTTTGGCGGGAATGGCATCACATTTAGTCAGATTGCAGCAAAGATGTTGACGGATATTATCCTTGGTAAAAAGGATAAGGTACAGTCGATGTTTGCGTTTGGAAGAGGAGAGTAGTCTTTTTTAAATGCTTTGCAGTGGCTGGTTTAAAGGTGTATTTGTATGATTTGTCAGTTTGTTCACTTTTTGTTTCCCCAATGTTGTAGCTATTCACTTTTATGCATGTTTGCATGGCATCACAGGGGTGATGTCGTATGCATTATTTTGCATGTATGAATTTAGATACATACCATTGTTCAGTTAATCCTGCCACCGGGTTCTTCGAGTTTTACAGTGAGGGTCCGAATGGGAAGATAAAGAAAGTTGTTAGCTACCAACAATTGCAAGATGATATTTATGGAATGCAGCGATTTAATCTCTGTTTTGGAGATTGGGATGAAGGAAGCCGATGCCCGAACGATGCAAGTGTGACTAATAACGGAGATGTATTAAAAGTACTTGCAACAGTAGCTGGTACTGTTATAACGTTTACTGATAAATATCCGGGTTGCCTGATACAAGCTGAAGGAAGTACGTCTTCCCGGACACGCCTGTACCAGATGAAGATGAAAAATTACTGGGAGGAGATAAAAGGATTTTTTAACGTAAAAGGTTATTTTCAGGGCAGTTGGGAGGTGTTTCGTCTGGATAGAAATTATGAGGCTTTCGTCGTTAGTAGAAAGTGATTCCACTATAATAATAGTTTAGGTTATTACAGAATAAACATAAAAATTGAAATATGACATTGAATACATTAAAAAGAAAAGAAAGGAAGGGGCTTCCAAAATTTAAATATACCATCGATCCGCATATGCAGGATTATTCAAAGGAACCTTTCTTTGTAAAAAAGTATGAATCGGCACTACAATCTTTGGCTACGCGTGGCACTCCTGATATGAGACCTGCAGAGACTATTCATACGTCTTTATAATAAAAATGCATGCTTTGATATCCGGCTACCTGCAGAAGACAAATACTTCCCGTTAACCTATATATCAAAGCATGCATTTTGCTATTCCTGATATCAATCCCTGAAACACTGATATCAATCGGGAAACGTTGCTATCAATCCTAAAACTCAATCATCACCTTATTCTTCTTCACATCAAAACTAAACTTCGCTGTCTCTTTCATTTTTTCCAGCACGCGCTTCAAAGACATTCCCTGAAACTCTCCATTCACACCACCTGCATGCGAAGGATCACCATCCACATAAATCTCCGTACTATACCATTCCTCCAGTTTCCTTACCGCATTCATAAACGGCTCATCATGGAAAACCAGCTTATCCTGTAACCAGGTCTCCATATCTGCCGGATGGTATGTCTCCTTTTCCATCAGATCGATTTCCTTGTTTGCCAGTACCATATTCCCTTTGGCTAATAGCTCCGGCAGTGTATCTGTTTTGGAATGGTAAGACTTTTTCACTTCAACTTCTCCTTTTAACACATAGGCTGTCGCGCCCTGCTGTGCTTCAAAACAACGGATCTTGAAAGCGGCCGGCGTCTTTGCCGTCATTACAAGAATATTGGTTTTGATGGTCAGGGGGAATGCTGTAGTATCAAAATAAGCCTCGCCGTCCAGTAGAAGTGTATGATTGGCGGAGAAATCAGGTGGTACCAGCAGTCGGGAATGACTGTTCAATATTACGGATAGTCCACCGGGTAAGGTGACTTTTGTCCGCTCGCCGATGGCGCCCTCATAAGTAGTATATTGTACGCCTGCTTCCTGAAATCCCCCTAAAACTGGTTTTTTCCCTTGTTTACAGGCAGACAGGAAGGTCCCTGAACAAAGTATAATAAGTACGAAAAAGCCCGCTCTCCGGCGGGTTATAGCATGCTGCTGGTTGGAAGGCACTGGGAATACTGATTTTGATGAAGATATAAAATTAAAGAAAAAAATATAGGAAGGAAGCATTATTGAGTTTAAATAAGGGGAATTTCCTGATTGATTTATTTAAGAAAGGGAGATTTTCATTAGATGTTTTCAAAACGATTGTAATCGAATTGTTATAGTTGCCAGATCATTTTTGCTGAAACCCTGCTGTACGATAACTTTGCGCCCCATGGAAAAGCAGCTATCATTATCATTCGAGAATACCGCCATAGCTTTTGAATCAAAGACAGACAAAGCATTGAAAAAAGCTGACTTCCTGTTTACCAATATAGGTAAGCCCTGGCTGGTGAAAGTAGGAGCAGCGGTTACGCCGTTTGCCCTGAAGATAGGATTACCCATTAAGGGACTGATCCGTAGTACTATCTTCAGCCAGTTCTGTGGAGGCGAAAATCTGCAGGAGGCGGCCGCTACAGCCAGCTTACTCGGTAAATTCCACGTCGGTGTAGCATTGGACTATGGTGTAGAAGCCATGGAAGGGGAGGAAAACTACGATCATGCGGTACCTGAATTCGTCCGCGCGATTGAATATGCCGCAGGCAATCCCAATATTCCTTTTATCGCTATTAAAGTGACCGGCTTCGCCCGTTTTAGTCTGCTTGAAAAACTGCATGCCAACGAAACCCTGACGCCTGAAGAGGCGGCCGAGTACGCAAGGGTACGTCAACGTATTCAGACAATCGCAGCTACAGCCGCTAAACATAAGGTAGGTCTGCTGATAGATGCAGAAGAATCCTGGATTCAGCAGCCGGTAGATGACCTGACCAACGAACTCATGGCACAGTTCAATAAAACGAACGCCATCGTGTATAATACCTTCCAGATGTACCGTCACGACAGACTGGCCTTCCTGAAGCGCTCTTTTGAGAAGGCAGAGCAGCAGGGCTACCTTCTCGGTGCTAAACTGGTAAGAGGCGCTTACATGGAAAAAGAGCGTAAACGTGCGGAAGAGATGGGTTATCCTTCTCCGATCCAGCCGGATAAAGAAGCAACTGACCGTGATTACAATGCCGCTGTAACGTTCTGTATGGAGCGTCTTGATAAGCTGGCTGTATTTGTCGGTACACATAATGAACAAAGCAGCATGCTGGCTGCAAATCTCTTACACCAGCAGGAATTGCCACACGATCACCCACATGTCAGTTTCTCACAGCTGCTGGGCATGAGCGATAACATCACGTTTAACCTGGCACATGCCGGTTACCATGTGTCTAAATACCTGCCTTATGGTCCGGTAAAAGACGTAATGCCATACCTGCTGCGTCGTGCACAGGAAAACACGTCTATCTCCGGTCAGGTAGGTCGTGAATTAGGACTTATCCGTAAGGAAAGAAAGCGTAGAGGTATTTAGGAATTTTATCAGACGATGTAACTTTTCAATATGAAGAGCGTTTCATAACAGTATATACAACTGTTGTGAAACGCTTTTTTATTTCAACAGGAAGCGTCGATTAGGGTGACAGACAAATTCCCTTTAAAACGAGATAAATACTCAATGTTATGAAAAATGCTGTACTGCTTATGGCCGTAGCCATGACCCTTACCTTTATTGCCTGTAAAAAAGATAAGAACAAACCTTCGGGAGACTATGCTTCTCAGCCCAAAACGATCGCTAATATCCGGGGTGAATGGAAGGCGGTGTCATCCCTGACAGGAAATGGATGGATACCCACCACAGAAAAGATCAATATTTCTTTTTCTTCTGATGGCCTGTTTGTCTCAGAAAAGATGATATATGATACCTATAAGTTAGAAATTGTGACTTATAGCAATCCGGCCGGTGATACAGTATTAACCCTCTCTAAAGCTACACAGCAAGATCAGACCGGCGTTTTTTTTATTAACCGGCTGACAAAAGATACTCTGGTCCTGACCAGCGGATATTGTCTGAATTTTTGTTCGGTCAAATATAGCCGTGTAAAATAAGGTAAAGGCAAAATTTCGTTACTTTGCCTCATGGAACAATACCTTAAACTACTCCAACACATTATAGATCAAGGCAGTGTGAAAACAGACCGTACCGGCACAGGTACGACCAGCTGCTTTGGCGCCCAGCTCAGATTTAACCTGCAGGAAGGATTCCCCATGATCACCACCAAAAAGGTGCACCTGAAATCTATCATATATGAATTATTATGGTTTCTGAACGGTGATACCAATATCAAATACCTGAAAGATCACGGTGTGAGCATCTGGGATGAATGGGCTGATGAAAATGGAGACCTGGGACCAGTTTATGGTAAACAATGGCGTAGTTGGGAAACTAAAGACGGCAGAGTGATCGATCAGATCACAGATGCAGTAAAAACAATTAAGAATAACCCTGATTCCCGCAGAATCATCGTAAATGCATGGAATGTAGGCGACCTGCCGGATATGGCACTGAGTCCCTGCCACTGTCTGTTCCAGTTTTATGTAGCAGACGGCCGTCTGAGCTGTCAGCTGTATCAGCGTAGCGCAGACGTATTCCTCGGCGTACCTTTCAATATCGCCTCCTACGCCATCCTTACGATGATGATGGCACAGGTATGTGATCTGGAACCGGGTGATTTTGTACATACTTTCGGAGACGTACACTTATATAGCAATCATATGGAACAGGCGAAGCTGCAACTCAGCCGTCAGCCATTTGAACTGCCAACACTGAAGATCAATCCGGCAGTAAAAGATATATTCGGCTTCAAATTTGAAGACTTTGAACTGCTGAACTATCAGCATCACCCTCATATCAAGGCGCCTGTAGCCATATAAGAGGACCGGAAATATCACTTTATTAATTCTAAAAGTTTACTGCTTGACACTTTCTATAATCGTTGCGGCTTCTGAAAATAATGTAATAGGGATCAATAATCACCTGCCCTGGCATTTACCGGTTGATATGAAATACTTTAAGGATACAACGATGGGTAAACCTATCGTAATGGGCCGTAAGTCTTTCGAAGAACTGGGACGGGTATTGCCGGGAAGACCCAATATCATGATCACCCGCCAGAAAGAATATGCTGCTGAAGGACTGCACATCGTGCCTTCTCTGGAAGCAGGTATCGAAAAGGCCAAAACCTTCGGTACAGAAGAGATCTTTATTACCGGTGGTGGTGAGATCTTCAAAATGGCACTGTCTATAGTAGACAGATTGTACCTGACACGTGTACACGCTATCGTACAAGGTGATACCTATTTCCCTGAATTCGATCCCAGAGGATGGAAGCTGGTAAAGAATGAAAGGCATGAGATAGATGAGAAACATGCACATGCCCTGACCTTTCAGGTGTGGGAAAGAGAACAATAGATCCGTTTCATTGCTCCGGCAATAGATATTATAAAAGCGAATGGCCTGACTGCATCAGTCAGGCCATTCGCTTTTATAAATTATCAGGAAAAGAGTTATCTGAAAATAACCGTTCCTAATCCCTGTGTCAATTCGTTTTCCAATACCTTCAAATGCTTGTGCATCTCAATACACTTTATCTGATCCTCAAATACAGTCGATCGTTCCATCTCCTGCTGATTCTCCATGATCATTTTACGGATCTTTCTTAAGATCAGGTAATTGGTTGTAGAGATCGTATCTTTCAGGTAAGCATTGTCGCCATACACTGTATCGATCTCAAACTTATCTTTCCAGGCCGTACTGAGCTCGGCTTCCTTGTCTTCCATGATAGCCACCACCAGTGTAGCCACATCCTGATCGCTGTGATAGAGGAACCATTTTTTATCCGGCAGATTATCCTGATCATACATCACCTTGTATTCCCGTAGTATACGTTTCACCATTTCATTGTCTGCCAGTGATTCGAAATCATAAGGAAGATGGAAAATATAATCTGCCACTGTACTTTGATCTTCCTCACTGAAAGGTTTATCGCCAAAACGTAGGAGTATCTTCACCAGTTCCCGTTCCTGTTTTTCGTCCGGATTGAAAAAGTTCACCGCCGGTTCACCGCCATTCTCCATCGCCTCCATGGCAGCAATGGCCTCCGGAGAAAGATCGTCATCCACAGCAGGAGCCGCAGCATTGTTATTGGCGTTTTCCCGGTTGAATTGTTGTTCTTTCTTCTGGAAACGTTCGCGGATGAATTTATTGACCAGATTAATAAGCCCCTGCTCATCGATCTTCAGCAACTGACTGCACTGACGGATGTAATCCTGCTGTCTGGTGAAGTCTTCTGTTTTGTCGATCTTGGAGATGGTCTCTGCGATCTCATTTACCAGCTGTGATTTACGGCTGCTGTCATTGCCTGCCTCCTGCATAGAGATCTGCAGCTTGAACAGCACGAAATCCTGCTTGTTATTGGCAATAAATTCACGAAAGGCATCTGCACCTATCTTCTGTACGTAACTGTCCGGATCCTCCTTATCGGGGATTAAAACGAGCTTTACGTTCAACCCTTCCTCGATGGCCATATCCAGCCCTCTCAATGCAGCCTTGACACCCGCATTATCCCCGTCAAAGAGAATGGTCAGGTTGTTGGTATATTTCTTAATGAGTCTGAGCTGATGCTGCGTAAGGGAGGTACCGCTGGAGGCAACAACGTTCTCAATACCCGCCTGATGCAGGGACACAACGTCTGTATAACCTTCTACGAGCAGACATTCATTCAGTTTGTCAATCGCATGCCGGGCGAAATAGGTTCCATACAGTACCCGGTTTTTAACATAGATCTCGTTCTCCGGAGAATTGACATATTTCGGCGCACGGTCGTTTTTAACGAGAATACGGGCGCCGAATCCCAATACCTTTCCGCTCTGGTTATGGATCGGAAAGATCACACGGCCACGGTAGTTATCACCGGGTTGCTCATTTCTGACGGTGACCAGTCCTGTTTTCTGTAGATAATCGAGATTATAGCCTTTGGCAAGGGCGGTTTTGGTAAAAGCGTCCCAGGTGTTCAGACTGTAACCCAGCTGAAACTTGCGGATGGTCTCCTGTGTAAAACCACGTTCTTCAAAGTAACTCAGACCAACATTCTGGCCTTCTTCAGTATTGAAAAGGGTATTGGAAAAGTATTCGCGTGCGAAATTATTGATGATGTAGAGGCTGTCAGCCATCAGCTGTTGCTGTCTGACTTCCGGACTTACCTCCGTTTCTTCAATCGGAACATCATATTTCTGCGCCAGCCAGCGCAGCGCTTCCACATAAGAATACTTCTCATGCTCCATGATGAACTTAATGGCATTTCCGCTTTGTCCGCAGCCAAAACACTTGAATATCTCCTTGCTGGGAGTAACCGTGAAGGAGGGACTCTTCTCATTATGAAACGGACAAAGTCCGAGGTAGTTGGCGCCGCGCTTTTTCAGTTTCACGAAATTGCCCACTATCTCCACAATGTCAATCCGGCTGAGTATCTGTTGTATGGTATTCTGTGAAATCAATGGGCTAAAAATTCAGACAGCAAATTTAAGCAAAATTCACCGGGCAGGAATCTGTTCTTACTCCAATAGCAAAGAGGTGAATAAAGCACTGTAAATCATCTTTATATAGTTGATGATTCCTTGTGTGGCCATAGATAAGCCGTAGATAACCCGTATATAATCCGTATCTATGAAGAATGGCTTATATACGGCTTATATACGGGTTATCTACGGCTTATCTCCCAAATATATTCCTGATCCGACCCTTTTAATGAGCCGATAGCCACCTTTCTCATTTCAGGAGGAAAACTGGCTCAACTGATAGTAAATCAGCTGAAATACTGCAGCGAAAAGTAACATATGGTAAAAAAGTACCTTAATAGGGTAATTTAACATGCCTTTTAAAGAGCAGCATATCCTAATTTCGGTTAACACGTTTTCGAAAACCAAAACAGCACTACCAAGAGGGGACAGATTTGTGTTAACGCATTTTATCAATAACGACCAACGGCTGGCGGCACGCCTGCGCAATAGTGATCATAACGCTTTTGAGGAATTATACGCTACCTATCATCAGTTACTGTACGGTACTGCCTATAAATATCTGAAAAGCGATACGGCTGCTGAAGATGCTGTGCATGAAGCTTTCGTAAAAGTCTGGGTACACAGGGCAGAACTCGATCCTGTACAGGGCGTACGTAATTTCCTTTTTAAATGCCTGAAGTTTCATGTATTGAACCTCATCCGCGATCAGAAACGCAGCCTTTCCAAACAATATGAACTATTATACAATGCCGCGGCTGATCACCGTGACGCAGAGTCCACTGTCATCCTGAATGACTACAAAAAGGTAGTGGACCGCGCAGTGGAAAGTTTGTCCGCCCAGAAGAAAAAGATCTTCCGTCTCCGCTCCTATGAAGGACTGAGTAACGAAGAAGTGGCGGAAAAACTAGGATTGTCCATTAATACCGTCAAATTTCAATATGCCCAGGCCAGCAAAACCCTGCGACACGTCCTCAAGATCATGATGAGTACCTTCTTCTGCCTGCTAATTCTCCTTGTTATCTTTTTTTAAATTTTTTTTCTGTTGGTATAATACTTTTCATTTTCCCGGGTGTAGTATTATACAGAACGTAACGACTTACTTGTTGATTTTATCATTGTAATCCACATTATGGAGCTATTCGACCAAAGTCTGCTACATAAGTACGAGCATAACCAATGTACTCCTGAAGAATACGAAAGAGTACTGGAATGGTTTACCACGCCCGAAGGACGGGAATATCTGGAAACTGCAATGACGCAGGAACTGGACAGTGAAAAACCAGACATGCTTATGTCTACATCACAGGCGGCAGACCTCTACCAGCGCATACTGGATACTACAGGTCAGGAACAGTTACGGCATCGCCGGAACCGCCGGTTTACAGGTCTCAAAGTGGCTGCCATGTTATCGGGCTCGATCCTGCTCGCCTACGGCGGATGGAAGATGTTCGGTGATCATCGCGCTACTGTTTTTCAAACAGCTTACGGAGAAGTACGTACTGTCGTATTGCCCGATCAGTCGGTTGTTACACTGAATGGCAACAGTACTTTACGCTATTCCGGCAAATGGGATGAGAACAGCAATCGTGAAGTATGGGTAGAAGGGGAAGCTTTTTTCTCTATCAAACCATCCTCTGTTCCCCGTTCATTCATGGTGCACACTGCCAGTAAAATGGATGTGGAAGTACTGGGTACCAGCTTTAATCTCGTCGATCGTCATGGTCGTATGCAGGTAGTGCTGAATAGCGGAAAGGTAAAGCTGCACAGCAGTAAAACACCGGAAGAAGCGATCATTATGCAACCGGGAGATCTTGTTGAATACAAGGAACAGGTGCGCACAAAGGTCAGGAAGAATACCAACGCACAGAGTTATTCATCCTGGAAAACTAACAATCTTCATTTTGAAAATGCCAGCTTCGCAGAACTGGCACAATTGTTAGAAGACACCTACGGCGTAACTGTAGAGATCAAAGATTCAGCTTTGTTACAGCAACAATTTACAGGGACTGTACCGGGACAGCAGATCGATATGTTGCTGGAAGGGCTTTCGCAACTATTTCACCTGAAGGTGAGCCATGTTGACAACAGTGTCATTATTGAGAAGGAAAACTAATTAGTAAAAACAAAAATGCAGTAAAAACTGCTGGCTGGTGTACAACGGCAGGCAGTGACCGCAGCAGAGGTAATCACTCAAATTTAAATCTCATGAACAAGTTCATTAGTGCCTTTATGGCTGCTATGGGCATGGCATGCTATTGCCATATGCCAGCAGAAGGGCAGGACCTGGCCTCGCTGGGAAAACCCCTACGCCCTCTTGAAAGATCACAGACAAAGTCATTGAAAAATGTGCTGGATGGGCTTGAAGTAAAATATAATGTGCACTTCATGTACAAAAGCAATCTTGCAAAATTGCAGTTGTCACATGTAGAAAACACAAAACATGCTTCTCTCGAAGAAGAATTGAAAAACATCACCAGTCCTAATAAGCTTCGCTATAAGAAGATGGGTGATAGCTTCTATATCGTATTCTCTCAGGATGATGAACCTGCGGACGCACCGCCACCTGCTGGTGAAAACACACCTGCACAACTGGCGGAAACACTTGCTGTCGCAGCGCCTGCGGCAATTCCTGTAAAAGGTACCGTCACTGATGATAAAGGTCAGCCGATACCGGGTGTGACTGTACTGGTAAAAGGTACATCTAATGGTACAAGTACGGGTACAGATGGTTCCTGGTCTTTGCAGGTGCCTGATGAAAATGCCGTACTGGAATTTTCCTTTATCGGTTATACCAAACAGGAAATAAAAGTAGGTAACCGTACTTCCTTCGCAGTAAAACTGATGGCTGATGTTACCGCGATGAATGAAGTAGTCGTAGTAGCTTATGGTACACAGAAGAAAGTAAATGTCACTGGTGCTATCGCAGCTGTTGACGGAAAAGACCTGAACTGGAAACCTGTAGGACAGGTATCTTCCGCGCTTCAGGGGGTTGCTTCCGGTGTAACAGTTACTACCACCAGCGGTCAGCCGGGTGTAGATCAGGGTACAGTACGTATCCGTGGTGTCGGTACAATGAATAGTACAGATCCTTTAGTACTGGTAGATGGAGTGCAGATGAATATGAATGACATCGATGCAAATGATATTGCTTCTATGTCTGTATTGAAAGATGCTGCTTCCTCCGCTATCTATGGTGTGAGAGCGGCCAACGGTGTAATACTGATCACTACTAAAAGAGGTGCTTCCGGTAAACCGAAAGTGACGTACTCTAATTATTTTGCATGGCAGACACCTGCCCGTCTGGCAAAATATGTAGGTGCGAAAGATTTCATGAATCTGGCGAATCTGACAGCGTCCAATTCAGGTGGTTCTGCTTCCTACACAGCTGCACAGATTGCTGCATACGATAATCCTAATCGTGATAACTTCACTAATCCGGACAATTATTGGCTGGATGCTATCCTTACCGGTAGCGGTTTTCAACAGGAGCATAGCCTCGGCATCAGTGGTGGTACAGAAGATGTGAAATATCGTTTCTCTACAAACTATTTCGATCAGACAGGTCTGATCAAAAACATGGATTTCAATCGTATTACGGTACGTCTGAACACAGATATCAATGTTACAAAGAAACTGAGCTTCAATGCTGATATCGCTGCACGTCTCGGCGACAGACAAGAGCCACAGGGTGCTTCCGGTTCTGCATGGTATCAGTTCGGACAGGCGGCTATTATTAATCCGCTATATCCGACCAGATATGCTGATGGCACATGGCCGGTGATCAGAGGTGGACAGAACCCGATCCGCCTGCAGGAAGAAGGTGGCCTGTATCAGTATAAAAGCAATCTGTTTACAGGTAACTTTAAAGCTACCTACAACCTTGTAAAAGGTTTAAAACTGACCGGCCTTACATCCGTTAACTACAGATCCGATTACAACAGCGTTCGTGAGAAAACACTGATCTATTTCAAAGACCCGGGTACGAATCAGGATCCGCTGCCACTCGGACAAAACTCAGTGAAGAAATCTTATCAGGGCTACTGGTTCCGTAACTATCAGGGATTAGCGGAATACACCCACAACATCGGTAAACACAACTTTACTGTATTGGGTGGTGCTTCCCGTCTCTCAGAAACGACTGATGACCTCAGCGGCTACAGGGTAAATCTGGCTGGTGGATTGAACCAGATCGATGCAGGTGAACAGAACGGACAGATCACAGAAGGTAATGCAGTTGCTTACTCTCTGGTATCATTCTTCGGCAGACTGAATTACTCATTTGATGATAAATATCTGTTTGAAGCGAACCTTCGCCGTGATGGTTCTTCCCGCTTCTCCGATGGACAGAAATGGGGCGTATTCCCGTCTTTCTCCGCAGGATGGCGTATCTCCGCTGAAGAATTCATGAAAGAAGTTTCCTTCATCAATAACCTGAAACTGCGTGGTTCATGGGGTAAACTGGGTAATGATGTGATACTGGACAGAGATAAATTGACCACTAACTACCCTTACCAATCACAATATTACTACAACAGCTATCCTTTTGGTGGTGTACTGAAACCAGCTGCCGGTATTACGATCTATCCCAACTCCGGTCTGACCTGGGAAACTACTGTGATGACCGATGTGGGTGTTGATGGTACGATATTCAAGAATCTGGATTTCACCTTTGACTATTATGTGAAGAACACGAACGACATCCTGTTGTTCCTGCCGATCGCTCCATCCATAGGGCTGGATCCTTCTGCACAGAATGCAGGTAAAGTGAGAAATAAAGGATGGGAATTCGCACTGAACTATCGCGGTAAGATCGGTGAATTTAACTACAATGTAGGCGCTAACCTGTCTGATGTACGTAACAGAATCATTGATATTAAGAATACAGATGCGATATCAAGGGACAATAACTACATCTATACAGGACTTGTAACCGGCAATTCAATCGGTAGTTTCTATGGCTATCAGGTAGAAGGTATCTTCCAGAATGCAGCACAGGTAGCAGGACATGCCACACAGCCATTCCCGACTACAGGTGCAGGTGATCTGATTTATAAGGACCAGAATGGAGATAAGCAGGTAAAAGAAGGTGCAGTCGATAAAGGTGGCGACATGGTATATCTGGGTAGCAATATCCCAAGATATACTTATGGTATTAATCTGGGGGCAGACTATAAGAATTTTGACTTTACCGCTTTCTTTCAGGGAGTAGGTAAAGTGGATATCCACACCTTGCCGATAGAAAGAGCACCAACCAATACAGATGGTAACTTCAGAGAAGAACACCTGAACAGCTGGACGCCTGCAAATACCGGCGCTGATTTCCCAAGACTCGTAAGCACACTGCAGAACTATCAGTCCTCTTCTTACTGGGTAAAAAGCGGTGCGTATGTGCGTCTGAAAAGTGTGCAGCTGGGTTATACATTGCCTTCTCATATCATGAAACGCGCAGGCTTTGACAGATGCCGTCTTTATGTAAGTGGCCAGAACCTGCTGACCTTCTCTTCTCTTGCAAGTGATATTGATCCGGAATCTCCGAATGATAGCAGGTACTACCCGCAGGTGAAGACATTCACTTTTGGATTAAATGTGCAATTCTAAACTAAGCAGCCATGAAGAAATTATCAATAATACTTATACTGGCAGGTCTGGCATCGGTGTCAGCCTGTAAAAAAGTACTGGATGAACAGCCACAGGATGCTGTCAGCCGGGAAACATTTTGGTTGACAGAAGACGATGCGATCAATGCAGTCAATAACTGTTACCGTCGCCTCGGAGATGTGGATAACCGTATGTTTATCTCTTGTGTTACAGATGATAGCTATGCCTGGAGTAACTGGCCGAGTGACGCAATTTATGTGGGAAATGGTAGTGCTTCTATCAGTACCGGTATGTTCGACAACTTCTGGAGCAACTTCTATAAGATGATTGCTTCCTGTAATGATGTACTGGAAAATATTGACAGAGATAAAGCATTATCTGAAACAATGCTGGCCAGACTGAAAGGAGAGGCCCGCTTCATCAGAGCATATGCTTATCAGCAACTCATCGGGCTGTATGGAGATGTGGTATTAAGAACCACTATTCCACCTACCAGCGAGTTTGTAATGAAACGTACGCCACGTGCAGAAGTGGCGGCATTTATCGTGAAAGAACTGGACGAGATCAGTGCTGATTTACCTGTAACATATGAAGCAGGAGATGAAGGACGTGCGACCCGTGGCGCAGCGCTGGCATTAAAATCACGCGTACTCCTGTATGAAGGACAATATGCAGAAGCGGCTACGGCAGCACAGGCAGCTATGACGCTGGGTGCTTATACCATCGATCCTAATTATCTGAGCCTCTTTGATGGTACGAATAAAAATAGCAAGGAGATCATTTTCTCTGCCCGTTACGTGAAAAATACACAGCCTAATGCGATGGCTACATGGGTAGGCGGACCTTCACTAGGTGGCTGGTCTGAGATCACACCGTTACAATCACTTGTAGATGCATACGAAGGTACAGACGGTCTGCCTATAGCGCAGTCTGCCGTCTACGATCCCGCACATCCGTTTGAGAACCGTGATCCACGTCTGAAAATGACAGTGGTAGTACCGGGCGTACAGGTGAATGGCGTAACGATCGATGTAACCAAACTGAATAGTCTGGATGCACTAGGTAAAGGAAACGCCTCCTTTACTGGTTATTATTACAAGAAATATATTCCCCGTGATATTCAGGGTAACTGGGATAATAACTCCTATAGTGACGTGGTGTTAATGCGCTATGCGGAAGTATTGCTCAATTATGCGGAGGCGAAAATTGAAGCAAACCAGATTGATCAGTCCGTATATGATGCCATCAATCAGGTAAGACAAAGAGCTGACGTGATGATGCCGTTGTTGACGACTGCAAAGGTGAGCGGACAGGTAGCCCTGCGGGAAGCGGTAAGAAGAGAAAGAAGAGTAGAGTTTCCGGTAGAGGACAATCGTCTGTTTGATATCCGTCGCTGGAAGATTGCAGCAACTGTAATGGCAGGGCCGGCATATGGTATCCTGAACAATTTCGATGCGAACAGAAAAGATGATTACGGTAAACATGTACTGGCGGAACAGCGTAGTTTCCAGGTACCACGTGATTATCTGTGGCCGGTACCACAGCGTGAGGTATCCCTCAATGCGGCAGTATTGCCTAATAATCCGGGCTGGTAAAAATAGTGGCCGTTTCTGACGGAAGGAACGGTTATGTTCAGAGAATGGAGGCCGTTCGTCTTATGACGAACGGCTTTTCTATTGGCGGGCCTTAACTTTTTTTTAACCCTTCACATGTAACTTCCGGTTATCTTTGTCCGCTTAATTGTAAAATACCTATAATGGCCCGCCTATTTCTGACCTATGTACTGTTAATTACTTGTTTCTTGTTGGGGGGATGTCTGGATGATCGTTGGCAACGTGGCTACGTGGATGCATACGTACCCGTTTATGATAACAATCCCAGTCTCCGGCAGATCAGCTATCTGCCCGCAAGAAAAACCCAAAACGGAGGAAAGTTATATACCTACAACACTTACGTCCTTCAGGAAGAAAGTGACTCCGGATTGCATATTATCTCCTACCAGAATCCTGCAAATCCCGTTAAAACCGGATTTCTGCGTATCCCGGGCTTTCAGAAAGCGCTGGTGGATGGAGATTACCTGTATGCGGACAACTACAATGACCTGATCGTGGTTCCTTTGAAAGAACTGCCTTCGGTAGCACATGTAGCCCGTGTATCAAGAGCATGGACCCAGAAAGATTTTCCGCCTTTCCGTAGTGTGTACTTCGAATGTGCTGATCCTACAAAGGGAACGGTGATCGGCTGGCACCTGACAAAGGTGAATGATCCGAAATGCCGGACGCAATTCAGGTATTATGATGGCTATGGAGAGCAGAAGCCCCGCCTGAGTGCCGGTATAGTAGCCAACAGGGGATTTATCTATTTCGCTGACAATACAGACATCATATCTTATTCTGTGGCACAGCCGCTATCGCCTATACAGCAATCCAGATATCAGACTGGTGAGATGATGGATAGTCTGTACGTATTTAATGATATGCTGATGACTACGGATGTCAGGGGTACCGGTGGTTCACTGTACGATATTACTGATCCGAGGATGATACGATACAGGAATATGCTGGTCAATCTAAGCTCCTGTTATGCTATGCTGCCGGTTGACCGTTTTATTTACGCGGTTCCCAATCCTGCAAAGAAAATGTGTTACCCTGTGTCTTCTACTTCATTGACAGTAAACGAAATTAAAGATGACTATAGCATTGTGCCTATGAGTGCACTGCCTTTTGATTCAGCGTATGCACTGGCATTATCAGGTACGAATCTGTATGCGGCAACCGCGAAAGGTGTCAGCGTTGTGGATGTATCCGCATCGCCAACCCTGAAGCGGCTGGCAGATAAAAATGCAGATCCCTATATAGATGTGACGATCAGGGGGACACAACTGTATTGCCGTAGCAATAAAGGTATAGACTGTTATGACATCTCTTCTCCGGCTGCTATTAAGCTCATCTCAAAATTCGCCTATTAATGAAACACCTATACACTGTATCTGTCTGTATGTTCATTGCTATAGCTGCAATGGCACAAAATAAAAACAAGCCCGCCGATAAAACCGGAGAACCCGGTATCACCACACATCTGGTGTCTTACGCACATAGAACGCACAATGATGCAAGAGCAGAAAAGAAAGCACGGCCATTGCCTGATTCGATGCTGACGGGATGGAGAGTGAGTAGTAATCTGTTGACTCTGCATCATCCGGATGGGGGGATATCAGCTGCGGTGGAATATCGTTTCCGCCGAAATTGGAGCGTACTGCTGGAAGGTGGCTGGATCTTCATCGACGAGAAGAAACTGTATGATATGCGGGGACAATTTACACCGAAAGCCAAAGGATATTATGTGCGTCCGGAGATCAGGTATTACCTGTCGGGTAAACGCGGTAAGTATCGCATCTTCTTCTCACAGGACTTCTTTTACAGAAAGGTTAGTTTTTATGAAGAGCGTATCGTAAAAATGAATGTTAACCCTAATGATGGCGATTACGATTATGAACAACTGTCTACTTTCGGTAAAACCAAAGAGATGTTTGGAACAGATAGCAAGTTCGGTTTTCAGACCTACATGGGTAATACGCAAAGGATTATGTTTGAGGTCTATGTTGGATTGGGGGTGAAATACAGAAAGTTCACATACGACCGCCCTGTACCTGCGGACAGTTATCTTGAAGATAGGAAATACAATTTTGACTATGTGCCTGACAAGAATAATGTATGGGACGGTGCGTTTCCTGTGGGCCTTAAATTAGGTTACCGCTTCTGATCTGACATTCCGGTAAAAACTCAGCCTTATGAAAAAACATGTACTGTTAGCAATTTCTATACTGTTTATGTCTGGCGTTGTAGTGGCGCAGGACGAAAAGAAAACGGTTGAGAAAAAGACCTTCAACCGAAAAGGGCTGATATTGAATACCACGCTTAGTTCGCTGACGGAGCCGGAAGGTGGTCCCACATGGGGACTGGAATACCGCTTGTCTGAAAGTGTGGCGATCGGAGTAGATGCGACAGCTATTCTGTATGCATTACCTGAAACCTATAATGATGATAGCAGACGTGGTTTCCGTGTAAGACCTGAGATAAAACTATTTCCTTCGTGGTGGCGTAATCAACATCGTGCTTTCTATTTAAGTCTGATGGGAACTTATAAACAGACCACTTATGAAGATATCCGTTATCCGATGCCGGGTGCTATTGAATACCTGCAGAAATTTAAGAAGCGGGTTTACGCCGGTTCTGCCAATCTGGGCTTACAGCGTTATTTCGGTGAGCAGGGACGTTTTATAATGGATCTGTATGTTGGTGTCGGACTAAGGCATCGTCGTACAACACCCAATGATTCGTATTATTCTGAGTCCTGGGAAACCCCGTTTTTCAGAATTGATGAAGATGGGTTCAATCCACAGTTCGCATTTGGATTTAAGCTGGGCTACCGTTTCTGAAATTCCGTTATATTTGGTGAAAACCAAACAATCTTAACAGCCCCGCCACCTGGCGAGACTTAAATTTCTACGGATGAAAGAAGTATTTATAGTTTCAGCAGTGCGTACCCCCATCGGCTCTTTTAACGGCGCACTGTCAGCCCTGTCTGCGACACAACTGGGATCTATTGTTATGAAAGCGGCACTTGAAAAAGCGGGTGTACCGGCAACTGCGGTCAATGAAGTGTATATGGGGAATGTGCTCAGTGCCAATCTGGGGCAGGCGCCTGCCAATCAGGCCAGTATTCACGCAGGTATTCCGACCAATGTACCTTGTACAACTGTTAATAAAGTCTGCGCTTCCGGTATGAAAGCCATTATGTTAGGTGCACAAAGCATCCTCTCCGGCGATAATGATGTGGTTGTAGCAGGCGGGATGGAAAGCATGAGTAATGTACCCTATTATCTGGATAAAGCCCGTAATGGCTACAGACTCGGACATGGTGCGGTGACAGATGGTATCATCAGGGATGGCCTTTGGGATCCTTATAAGGATTTTCATATGGGTAATGCAGCAGAGCTTTGTGTGACGGAGTATAAGATCACCCGTGAAGAACAGGATGCTTACGCTGTTCAGAGTTATAAACGATCAGCAGCAGCGACTGAAAAAGGGTATTTTAAAAATGAGATCGTTCCTGTTGAAGTGCCTGGCAAACAGGTAGTTACTGTGGCAGAGGATGAGGATTATAAAAAAGTAAACTTCGATAAGATACCAACGCTGAAGCCTACTTTCCAGAAGGATGGTACAATCACAGCTGCCAATGCATCTAACCTGAATGATGGTGCTGCTGCGGTATTACTGGTAAGCGGGGAGAAGCTGAAAGAACTGGGACTGAAGCCACTGGCGAAGATCATCAGTTTTGCAGATGCTTCTCAGGCACCGGAATGGTTTACCACTACACCTGTAAAGGCTGTAACCAAGGCTCTGGAAAAAGCAAAGCTGACCGTAGCAGATATGGACTTTGTGGAAATCAATGAGGCATTTTCCTGCGTACCGATTGCCAATGAACGCGATCTGGGTATTCCTGAGGAGAAAGTCAATGTCTGGGGTGGAGCCGTTTCACTTGGACATCCTATTGGTTGTAGCGGTGCACGTATCGTAGTGACACTCAGCTCTATTCTCAACCAGCATAATGCCCGTTATGGTGTGGCTGGTATCTGTAATGGGGGCGGAGGCGCCAGTGCGATAGTGATAGAGGCAATTATGCATTGAGTTGACAATGGTTTCAATATTGGTCAATGAAGTGTTTATAATCATTTAATTTTAGCACTCAACTTATAAGCAAAGAGGGCGTTCCAACCACTGGAACGCCCTCTTTGCTATTATATTCCGAAAAGCTTCAGGAAATATAGCTGTTTAAAATCCGGGATCAATCAATTCCTAATTTCTCAGGGAGATCGTGGTATCCAGCTTGCTTCTGCCATCCAATTCATTCACCAGACTAATAGACAGTCGCACGCTATCTGTTCCTGCTCTTTCTGATTTGAATGCTGCAGGTTGTCCTTCCGGTTTGATTACATCTCCGGAGATCTTCTCAAACAGCCAGTATTTGTCTTCTATCAGACTATAACTGGGATAGCGGGACACGATATCTATGGATTTTGTCTGTATAGCATAATCATCGTCGATCTGGTAGCGTTTCAGGTCTCCGTCAGACAGCAATCCCATACCGGTGATCATGGTAATGATCCGTAATGGAGGTAATAGCAGTCCGAAGAGGAGCACGAAGGGAAATCCGTAAAAGGAGCAGAGATAGACCCATTTTCCGGATACTTCTTTGGGTGTCAATCCATACAGGAGGATCCCGGAGCCGGCATATAAGGTGAAAAATACTCTTTCCGTATAGGTGCCCTTGAATCCATAGCCGCTGATCAGCAGGAGGATGCACAGGATGGAAAATACACACATGGCCAGATGAAAATACCAGATCAGACCGGTGATCAAAGGTGCTTTTACCTTTTTTATCTTAAACGAGATGGCCGCCAGAAAACAGATACAAAGGACTGTGAGCGTAAACATAGGATAGGATATTAACTTATAACAGGCAGTGTTCCTGCTAATATATACAATATTTTATATATAGTATTTAAAATCTGAAAGCGCTTCCTCTGAACTTTTCCTTTGCTTTTTCACCAACAAACAATAATTTTGCCCCTGCCTTAATATAAATGAGGCAATTAACTTTCAAACTTTAAGAGTAACAGCATGCGTCAGATAGCTTTCAGACAAGCCTTACGAGAAGCCATGCAGGAAGAAATGCGTCGTGATGATCGCGTTTTCCTGATGGGAGAGGAAGTAGCAGAATACAATGGAGCCTACAAAGTTAGCCAGGGAATGCTGGATGAGTTTGGCCCTAAGAGAGTAATAGATACTCCAATCGCCGAGCTGGGTTTCACTGCTATCGCTGTTGGTGCAGCACAGAATGGTCTTCGCCCGATTGTTGAATTTATGACCTGGAACTTTGCTGTACTGGCACTGGATCAGATCCTGAATACAGCTTCTAAAATGCTGGCAATGAGTGGTGGACAGGTAGGTTGTCCTATCGTTTTCCGTGGACCGAACGGTTCTGCAGGTCAGCTGGGTGCACAGCACTCCACTGCATTCGAAAGCTACTATGCGAACATCCCGGGTTTAAAAGTTATATCAGTATCTAACCCATATGATGGTAAAGGTCTGCTGAAAGCAGCTATCCGTGACAACGATCCGGTTGTTTTCATGGAGAGCGAGGTTGGTTACGGCGATATGGGCGATGTTCCTGAAGAAGAATACATCATCCCAATTGGTAAAGCAGATATCAAACGTGCTGGTAAAGACGTAACAATCGTTTCTTTCAACAAAATGATGAAAGTTGCGCTGAGTGCTGCTGAAGAACTGGCTAAAGAAGGTATTGAGGCTGAAGTGATCGACCTGCGTACTATTCGTCCGCTGGACTGGTTCACTATTCTGGAATCAGTTAAGAAAACCAACCGTCTGGTGATCGTTGAAGAACAGTGGCCATTTGCCAGCGTTTCTTCTGAGATCTCTTACCGTATCCAGAAAGAAGGTTTCGACTATCTGGATGCTCCGATCCGTCGTATTACTGCTGCGGATGCACCTATGCACTACGCGCCAAACCTGGTGAAGGGTTACCTGCCAGACGTTGAACGCACAGTGAAACTGGTGAAAGAAGTAATGTACATGAAGAAGTAAGTAATTACTATAAAAGGAAAGGCCGGCCTGATTATCAGGCCGGCCTTTCCTTTTATAGTAATTTAAAAATAAGAATTCCTCAATCATCTCTCATAAAAGGCAAGCGGCACTTCATTGAAATGCCGCTTGCCTTTTTTACCTTATGATCAGCCGTGGAGATCTCCGAGGCATTTCAATGCTTAATTTCTTCTCTCTGTTCAGCTTCCAAACAGATCGGATGACAGATACCTGTCTCCTCTGTCACAAATAATACACACCAGCACTCCTTTGTCCAGCTCTCTTGAGATCCTTTCTGCTGCTGAAACAGCGCCTCCGCTGCTCATACCACAGAAAATACCCTCGTCTTTTGCCAGCCGGCGGGTCATAGCTTTGGCTTCTTCCTCAGAAATATCCATGATACGGTCTACCCTTGAACGGTCAAATATTTTAGGCAGATAGGCTTCCGGCCATTTCCGGATACCAGGGATCTTGCTACCTTCTGTCGGTTGACAACCAACGATCTGTACGTCATTGTTTTGCTCTTTCAGGTATTGGGATACGCCCATAATAGTACCGGTGGTCCCCATTGCGCTGACAAAATGAGTAACGCCGTGGTGGGTGTCCCGCCATATTTCCGGACCGGTGGTTTTGTAGTGCATGCCGTAGTTATCCGGATTGGCAAACTGGTTCAGCATATGATAACCGCCTTTTGCTACCTGTTCGTTGGCATAATCAATAGAGCCTTCCATAGAGGCTTCTTTGGGTGTCAGTACGACTTTCGCACCAAAAGCTTCCATGGTCAGCACCCGTTCCCGGGTAGCGTCTTCCGGCATAACAAGTTCTATTTCCACACCAAACAGACTGGCGATCATTGCCAGGGCAATACCTGTATTACCGCTGGTCGCCTCGATCAGTTTGATACCCGGTTTGATCTCTCCTCTGTCCAATGCGCCCTTGATCATACCATAGGCGGCTCTGTCTTTTACACTTCCTCCCGGATTATTTCCTTCCAGCTTTGCGTAAATAGTAACATCGGGGTTGGCGCTGACACTTTTGAGCGCTACCATCGGGGTGTTACCAACAAGATCTAATATCGAATGCATTTAATAACTATTTTCTACTACGTTAACACTGCCATCAGCCCGGTAATAGATCCGGCTGAAGGGGGCAGTACTTTTAATAAGCCATACATTACCACCGATGATACTGTGGTGTCCAACCACGGTATCTCCACCCAGAATGGTAGCACCGGCATATATAATGACATGATCTTCAATAGTGGGATGGCGTTTGCTGCGGGCCATGTCTTTGTCCACGCTCAGCGCTCCCAGTGTAACACCCTGATATAGTTTAACATTGGAGCCGATAACAGTCGTTTCTCCAATGACAATACCGGTGCCGTGATCTATGCAGAAATAGGGGGCAATGACGGCCGCAGGATGTATATCGATACCAGTACAGCTGTGGGCCCGTTCTGTGATCATACGGGGCAGCAGTGGTATTTTCAGCTGATGAAGTGCGTGTGCAATACGATAAAACGCGATGGCATAAAAACCGGGATAAGCCCTGATGACTTCATACATGCAGGTAGCAGCAGGGTCGCCTTTATAAATGGCTTCTGCGTCTTTCTGCAGCGCGTCATATATAACAGCTGCCTGTTCCATGAACTGGTGGCTCAGTTCTTCGGCAGCAGCAGGCAGTTGCTGTTGCATTGGCGACAGCAATTGCTGCAATTCAGTCTGCAGCATGTGTGCGTATTCTTCCAGTAACACAATATCAGATATCACCTTTCCGGTATATTCTGGAAAAAGCCAGTTTATAAAGTTGTTGGCAAAGTCGTTCACCGCACTGGTAGGCGGATAAGCAGTAGCTGCAGCCAGCTGATGCCTCCGCCTTAATTCTTCTAAAAGTTGTTGCATATCCAAGTGAATTACAGGATTGAGGGAAAACGATCATTGAAATTACGTATTAATGTCGAAAGTCCATAAGGACTGTAGACAAATAAACCGGGTTTAACAGCATTTGTTATCTTGTCTACGATCAAGTATTTTGCCGTAATTTTGTTCGTTGTTCACTAAAATAATGATATGGCCAGCATTCTGATAATTGATGATGAGAAAAGCATACGTAAAACGCTATCCGAAATCCTGAGTTATGAGGGGTATAAAGTAGAAGAGGCAGCAGATGGTGCTGAAGGCTTCAAATTATTCAAGGATAAGCAGTACGACGCTGTACTCTGCGATATAAAAATGCCCAAAATGGACGGGCTGGAATTTCTGGAAAAAGCCAGGGAGATCAATACGGATGTGCCCATTATCATGGTATCAGGTCACGGAAATATCGATACAGCCGTAGAAGCAGTAAAAAAAGGCGCTTACGACTATATCTCCAAACCGCCGGATCTTAACAGGTTGCTGATCACCCTGCGTAATGCAATGGATAAGACCAATCTGGTGACAGAAACTAAGACGCTGCGCCGTAAAGTGAACAAAACACAGGAAATGATCGGGACTTCAGCGCCCATCCTGAAAATAAAAGAAACGATTGAAAAAGTTGCACCAACTGATGCCCGTGTACTAGTAACCGGCGAAAACGGGGTTGGTAAAGAACTGGTGGCCCGCTGGCTGCATGAGCTGAGCAACCGTGCTGCGGGTCCTATTGTGGAAGTGAACTGTGCCGCTATCCCTAGTGAGCTGATTGAAAGTGAACTATTTGGTCATGAAAAAGGCTCCTTTACATCTGCAGTAAAACAGCGTATTGGTAAGTTTGAACAGGCCAACGGTGGTACACTGTTCCTCGACGAGATTGGCGATATGAGCCTCAGTGCACAGGCAAAAGTACTGAGAGCCCTGCAGGAAGGTAAGATCACCCGTGTAGGTGGTGATAAAGAGATCAGCGTGGATGTACGTGTGGTAGCAGCGACCAATAAAGATCTGCTGAAAGAAGTGGAGGACAAGAACTTCCGTCTGGACCTTTACCATCGTCTCAGTGTGATCCTGATCCATGTACCTTCCCTGAATGATCGTCGGGAGGATATTCCGGCACTCGTAGAGCATTTTCTCGACAGCGCCTGTCAGGAATACGGGATGGCAAGAAAATCGATCGATAAGGAGGCTATGAAGGCTTTACAACAGCATAACTGGTCCGGAAATATCCGCGAACTGGGTAATGTGGTAGCCCGACTGGTGATCCTCTCCGGAAAAACCATTACGCCGGAAGATGTATATGATTATGTATTGCCGGCAAGAGACAAGAAGAAAGTAAACGCATAAGATATAAGGGCTGTTCTGCAAGGGACAGCCTTTGTTTTTTCCCATCCATTTTTCGTAAACTATCATGGAAAAACACCTGTACCTGCTCAGTGGCATGGGAGCAGACGAAAGAATCTTCAAAAACCTGCATTATCCCGCAGGATATACTGTCCACTACCTTGAGTGGCTGACACCCTCACCTGAAGAAAGTTTCCCGGAATATGCAGCCCGTATGGCAACAAGGATCGAACATGACGATGTGACCCTGATGGGTGTCTCATTTGGCGGTATGCTGGCTGTGGAGATAGCCCGCCAGCGTCCTGTGAGTAAAGTGATCCTGATCAGTAGTATTAAGCAGACCAGCGAAAGACCGCCGTATCTGGGCTGGGTGAAGAAAACAGGGCTGCTGGCATTACTCCGCTTACCCGATTCCATCATCTTTACCCGCAGAAAGGGCGTCGTGAAGCTATTCCTGAATGCCGAAACAGAAGAGGAGATCGCCTTGCTGTCTGACTATATGAAAAAGACCTCTTATGGCTATCTGCGCTGGGGTATCCGGGTGATCGTGCACTGGTCTAATGACTTCATACCCGCTTCCATTGTGCATATTCATGGTGGCCGCGACAAGGCTTTTCCACTCCGTTTTATCAAAGCTGACTATACAATCCCGGATGGCGGGCATTTCATGGTATACAACCGGGCGGCTGAAATCAGCCGTATTTTGAGCCGGGAACTGGTCTGAACCGCTCCTGTACAGGCCCGATTGATACCGGCGGCTGGAATATCATAAGCCTGACCTATACAGAAAGGGGTCGATTTCAAGGGCCTTACATGTAAAAAAGTTTATTAAATCAACCTAATCCACTTATTTTAGCAAAACTTTTGATTAGTATTATTTAGCTTGCAGCACACAGTATCTTATATTTGATCTTTAAAATATCTTAAACGAATCTTAATGAACCTGGCTTTTTGGAGAAGAAATAAAGAGGGTCAGCCAAAGAAGAAGAAATCTGCCGTAAGAGAGTGGTTTGATGCTGCGATTTTCGCCATCATCGCTGCTACTTTGATACGCACTTTTATTTTTGAGGCGTACACAATCCCAACCCCATCTATGGAAAAGACCTTACTGGTAAACGACTTTCTGTTTGTCAGCAAGATCAGTTACGGTCCACGTATTCCTATGACGCCGCTGGCTGTTCCGTTTACCCACCACACGCTGCCATTTACCAGGTACAGCAAAGCTTATTCTGAAGCAGTACAATGGAAATACAGACGTCTGCCGGGCTTCTCAGATGTTGAGCGTTACGATGTTGTTGTATTTAACTTCCCCGAAGGTGATACTGTAGCACTGGAACAACAGGAACAGAGCTACTATCAGCTGATAAGATATTATGGACGTGATAATGTATGGGAACAGAACCATGTTACTTCCCGTCCTGTAGATAAACGTGAGAACTACATCAAGCGTTGTATGGCTGTTCCGGGTGACACGCTGTCCATCAAAGAAGGTGTTGTTTATATCAATAGCGTACAGGCGCCTATTCCACCTGAAAGTGAGCGTCGCTACTGGGTTAAAACCACCGGCGACCCTTTGAATCCAACCCGTCTGGATGAACTGGACATTGATCCGAATCCTGCTGGTGTGTTTGATTCTGCACTCTTCCGTTATGACCTGACGCCCGGTATGGCTAACATGCTGAGCACATGGCCGGTCGTAAAAGAAGTAAAACCTTATGTGAGAGCTGCTACGCAGGAGATTCAGGTCTTCCCGCATGACACTGCTCATTACAAATGGACAGAACACAACTTTGGTCCGCTGTATATTCCAAAGAAAGGGGTAACTGTGCATATCGACAGCACCAATATTGCTTTCTATGACCGTATCATCAGCGTATACGAAGGCAATAAACTGGAAGCTAAAAATGGTCAGTTCTATATCAATGATAAACCAGCTAATAACTACACCTTCAAGATGAACTACTACTGGATGATGGGTGACAACCGTGATAACTCACTGGATTCCCGTTTCTGGGGTTTTGTGCCTGAAGATCACATTGTAGGTAAAGCATGGTTGATATGGATGAGCTATGGACATGGTACTATCCGTTGGAACAGGTTGTTCAAAACAATTAAGTAATAACGATTACAGATCCGATGTGATAAACATCGGCTCTTAAAATAATAAAGAAAAAGGCGTTTCATTGAAACGCCTTTTTCTTTATATTACTGAACACGGAGATCTTCGCGACATCCTATTTTTAATTCGTAACTCCTAATTCATCGTTTCACTTATGGACATCCGCAAACACTCTTTCGAATACCATACCTTCCCTGACAGTGCAGCCTTACCCACAGCTGATCTGCGTTTACTGGAAGAAGCCCGTGAAGTGACTGCTCAGGCATATGCGCCATATTCCAATTTTTATGTAGGTGCTGCGATCTTACTGGCCAATGGCATCGTAGTGAGGGGTACCAATCAGGAAAACGCCTCTTTCCCTGCCGGTATCTGTGCGGAAAGAGTAGCCCTGTCCACAGCTGCATCGCTATACCCCGGGGTACCTATCCTGACAATTGCTGTCAGTTACCATAATCCTAATGGTAGCAATGACGCTCCGATCTCTCCTTGCGGCATCTGCCGTCAGACGCTGCTGGAGTATGAAGGTCGTCAGCAGCAGGCCATCAGGATCATTATGAGCGGGCAGACCGGAAAAGTATTTGTTATTCCCACAGTCAGACATCTTCTTCCCCTGGCATTCACAGCAGAGGATATGCAATAAATTTACTATATTTGTTGTAGTCCGTACGATACCCTATGCTGAATATCCGTATCTTATGTCCTTTGTTATGGGCTATCCTATTTGCACAAGTTGTTATGGCTTTTCCTGGAAATAAATTAAAGAGTCTTTACAAAGAAGGTATCAGTTACCGGCATGCCGGAGAACTCGATGCTGCAAAGAAGTGCTTTAAAGAAATTTTGCGTCGTGACAGTGGTTATGCATCAGCTTATCTGCAGTTGGCAGAAATTTCCGTGCTGGAAGAGGTCTATCCGGAAAGTATCATCTGGTACAGGGAATATCTGCGTCTGGAAGATGATCAACCATCTGCATGGTATGCAATAGGTGTGTTGTATTTCAATACGAAGGATTTCCGTGCTGCTGTTCAGGCATTTGAAACAGCTACAAAAAAGGGGCGGCGGCAGGATGCCGATTATTGTCTGACAATCGGTACGGCTTATCTGCATATCAAAGAGACGGATAAGGGGATATTACATCTGCAGACCTGTCTTGAATTACGTCAGGATGATACAAGAGCCTTGCAAGCATTGGCTCATCATTATTATCTCGCTGGTGAATATGTGGCTGCTGTTACTTATTGGGATCGTTTACTGCGGATACAACCTGCGAATGCATTCGCCATGTTTCTGTTGGGTAAATCGTATATCGGTAAAGGAGAGGTAGCAAAAGGGGAGGCTCTTTGTGACAAAGCCTTACAAGTCGTTCAATAATAACCTGGTATAAAAAGCGAAAGCGTCCACCATTGGCGGACGCTTTCGCTTTTTATACCAGGTTGGTCATTACATTCTTTCCGGCACTTCGATACCCAATAACTTCATGCTCTTAGCAATGGTGTTTGCAGTCAGTTTGATGATCTGTAAACGCAATTTCTGTTTTTCAGATGTTTCAGCCTGTCTTACGGAATGAACCGGTATACCATCTTTTTTCTCCGCATAGAAAGAGTTGAAAGTCTGTGCCAGCTGATAGGCGTAGTTGGCAATGACTGACGGACTCATTTCTTTGGCGGCTTCTTCCAGTACATTTTCATACTGTTCGTTCAGTACGATCAGGTCTTTCTCTAATGGTGTCAGGCTGCCCTTATGACAGTAACCTTCCAACTTATCTATGTCCGGTGCTATTTCACGCAGGATCGATTTAATACGTGCATATGCGTATTGTACGAAGGCACTGGTGAATCCCTGCAGACTGATAGATTCTTTTGGATCGAATACCATCTTCTTTTTCGGATCTACACGTAACAGGAAGAATTTAAGACCACCGAGACCTATCATGTTGTAAAGTAATCCCTGTGCATCCTCGCTCATGTCATTGAGTTTACCGGATTCTTTGGTCTGTTCAGCCGCTGTTGCGATCATCTCGTCAATCAGGTCATCTGCGTCTACAACGGTACCTTCACGACTTTTCATACGGCCACTCGGCAGCTCCACCATACCGTAAGACAAGTGGTAAATACCGTCAGCACAAGGCTCCTGTAATTTCTGAAGGATCAGCTGCAGTACTTTAAAGTGGTAGTTCTGTTCATCTGCCACTACGTACAGGCTTTGGTCCATCTGGTAGTCTGCATATTTCAGACGGGCAGTACCAAGGTCCTGCGTCATATATACGGAAGTACCATCGCCACGCAGTAACAGTTTTTCATCCAGTCCGTCGGCGGTGAGGTCGATCCATACGGAGTTATCCTCTTTTTTGAACAATATACCTTTTGCGAGTCCTTCTTCTACGAGGTCTTTACCAAGCAGGTAGGTTTCGCTTTCATAGTACATTTTGTCAAAGTCGATGCCAAGACGTTTGTAAGTCTGATCAAAACCTTTGTATACCCAGCCGTTCATGGTGGCCCAGAGCGCCCTTACTTCAGGGTTACCGGCTTCCCATTGTTGCAGCATGATTTTCGCTTGCTGCATAATTTCTGTCTGCTTACGCGACAGTTCCTTGATCTCGTCATTCAGCTTATCCAGTTTTTCCTGGTCAGCTTGTATTTCAGGCTTATGGAAAACAGCTACCAGTTTCTCCATGCGTTCTTTATCAGCCCCTTCAAAGTCTTTATAATCATGTTCTAACGCACGGGCAATAATGGGTTCTGTCTGTTCTTTCAGAATAGATTCAAACTTCACGTAGTAGTCGCCCACCAGATGATCACCTTTGATACCGGTTGATTCGGGGGTATCGCCATGAGCAAACAGCTGCCATGCCAGCATGGATTTACAGATGTGAATACCTCTGTCATTTACCAGATTGGCTTTGATCACTTCATAACCATTGGCTTTCAGTATCTCAGATACGGCATAACCCAGAAAGTTATTACGCAGGTGACCCAGATGCAAAGGTTTGTTAGTATTGGGAGAAGAGTATTCCACCATCACTTTCTTACCATTGGATGGTTTCTTACCACTATTGCGGTTATTGAAGTGTTGCTGCAGGTATTGCGCCCAATATTGTTCGTTGACCTGGATGTTCAGGAAACCTTTGATCACATTGTATCCTGCTACGAGGTCAGGATTGTGTTCCTGCAGGTATTTACCCAGTCGATCAGCAGTTTCTTCGGGTTTTAAGCGGCTGAATTTAGTAAAAGGGAACACCAGTATGGTGTATTCACCTTCGAATTCAGGTTTCGTAGTATTGATAGCAATGTCCTTCGCAGGAATTGTCTGGTCAAAAAGCGTCTTAATTGCTGCGGCAGCAGCAGATTTTATGGATTGTACAACACTCATGCTGATAAACGGTTAATGCAAAAAGTAACGTCAAAGGTATAAAAAATCTGGCGGGGGAGAGGAAGGAGGCAATAATATAATAAAGAAAAAGGGCCGGCTTTGTAAAGCCGGCCCTTTCGGAGAGATTATCTTTTACGCTTTTTGGAAGCCGTATGCTGATGTTTGAATGTGTAGAACATACCAATCTGCGCGACGGAGTTCTTGTTGTCGTCTATACTGTTTTCGAAGACGTTGGTCAGGCCGAACATATAACGGGCAGCGATGCCCACACCTACCGGGAACTGGTATCCAAGACCGAAACCCAGTCCGAAATCCACCGCTTTGGTGTTATCGCTGATGTCTACAGTCACCTTACCGGCATGTGTTTTACCTGAAACCATGAAGCCCAGTTGTGGACCTGCTTCCAGATAGAATTCCGGCACAATACGGTACTGGAACATCACTGGTATGTTAATGTAATTCAGGCGATAAGTGATCGTCTGGTTCAGTGGTTCGTACTTTGTTCCCTGTCCGGAAAACAGTAATTCGGGTTGCAGTGACATGCTTTCATTGAAAGCGATGTTAGCGAAACCACCTGCGAAAATAGACGGACGAACTTTTGCGTCGTTAAATTGGGTCAGTTTTGATATGGTCAGACCGCCTTTAACACCAAAAGACAGTGTCTGGGCATTTGCTGTAAATGCCACACAAGCTGCCAGCATTACAGAAAGAATGAGTTTTTTCATATTAGTCTCATAGAGAATTTGCCAAGCTGAGCAAAATCTATGCCCATATTTTCTAATATATGGTGAATTCAACCCTTCTGTTTTTCTGTCTGCCCGCAGCTGTCTTGTTGCTGGCAATCGGCTGATTGGCGCCATAACCTACTGCTTCTATCTTAGACGGATTAGCCCCATGCTCAACGAGGTATTGTTTCACAGATTCCGCCCTGTCTTTGGATAGGGCCATATTTTTGGTGGCATTACCTACATTATCTGTATGACCGCCTAATTTTAGACTGAATCCTTTCGTGCGCAGCATTTCTGCCACCTTATCCAGTGAAGGGTAGGAGTTGGCTTTGATGCTGGACTTAGCCGTTTCAAATTCCAGATTCTGGATCGCATCTTTGATCAGGCGACGGTCATCTTCTGTGATGGTCACTTTGGTAATGATCTGTTTCGGCGTGGTATCTTTAGGTAATTCACAGCCACTGCCATCTACTTTGGTGCCTGCAGTCGTACCCGGACATTTATCAAAATAATCTGATACGCCATCGCCGTCGGCATCTGCCATCAGCTTATCCACATCTGCGGTCAGTTTGGTATTAAGCGCACGGGAGGCTTCCAGTTCAGACTGCAGATTGGCTTTCTGCTGTGCCAGTTCATCATACATTACCCTTGCCGGGTTTTGCCAGTTGAGCGCCGGTTTGGATCTTTTACCCAGCGGAAATTCGAGACCTGCATAACCGTAAGAGAATTTATCCCGGTTGGGACCATAGTTATAACCATCGAGGTTATCCCCATCTACATAGTGCATGGTATATCCCAGATCCAGGTTCACGGATTCTGAGAGTTTAAATTTCAGACCTGCGCCGATAGGCACATAGAATTCTTTAATGGTACCATCCTTTTTATAATCTGTCAGGGTACCGCCTTCCACCTGAGAACTGATCTTAGGAGAATAGCCTGCCAATCCACCGCCTGCAGATACATATATCTGTACGGCATTCTTTTTATACATCCAGTTAATGGTGGCCACATTGACTACAGCGCTCAGGCCGGCTGACCACTTCAGGCTGGTTTCGAAGGAGTTAACTTCTCTGTCTGGTGTTTTATCATTCCCCAACTTGCGGTCATTATTGCCTGCCAGCTTGCCACCTGTATAATTGGCCTGAATGCCCAGCGAATGTAAAATCTGGTACTTTACATAGGCGCCATAACCAGCCTGGGCTTTCCATTTTGTGAAATCGTTGCTGCCACCCGTTGGCGCTACCGGAGCCAGCAATCCCCCGTTTATACCCACCGACCAGCGGCGGTAACCGGGACCATCAGTAAAAATCGGACCATTGATAGAGGTCTGGGCTATACTGCATAAGGGGGTAAAGAGGGCTACCATACAGGCTGCCCGGAAAAAAGTGGAGTTTTTCATAATCGTTCAGGGTTAGAAATAATTGTATTTGCATTACTCGCCCGGGCATAATGATGCCCCTGGGTTACCTTACAAACCTTTTTTCATGAAAATTGTTCAGTCGCATGATCGCTTTTGCCAGTATCTGGCGGTTAACTGACATTGAAAACTGACATTATTGCATGACAGATCCATTGGCATAATCATTGACATTTGCTACCACGGAGACAAAAATTCTATCTACAACTACAAGCGAGAATATTTATAATTATGGGAAAGATAATAGGTATTGACTTAGGTACTACCAACTCATGCGTTGCCGTTATGGAAGGTAACGAACCGGTAGTAATTGCCAATGATGAAGGACGCAGAACTACGCCCTCCGTTGTGGGTTTCTTAAAAAATGGTGAAAGAAAGGTAGGTGATCCTGCAAAACGTCAGGCAATCACTAACCCGGTAAACACTATCATGTCAGTGAAACGTTTCATGGGTCGTCATTTTGACGAATTATCCAATGAAATTCCTCACTGGAGCTACAAAGTAGCACGTGGCGAAAATAACACTACACGTATCGATATTGACGGCAGATTATATACTCCACAGGAGATTTCAGCAATGATCCTTCAGAAAATGAAGAAAACTGCTGAAGACTATCTGGGTCAGGAGGTGACTGAAGCGGTTATCACTGTACCTGCTTATTTTAATGATGCACAGCGTCAGGCGACTAAAGAAGCTGGTGAGATCGCTGGTCTGGCAGTACGCCGTATCATTAACGAGCCAACTGCTGCGGCACTGGCTTACGGTCTGGATAAAAAACACGCTGATAGCAAAATCGCTGTATTCGACTTAGGTGGTGGTACATTCGATATCTCCGTCCTCGAACTGGGTGATGGTGTATTTGAAGTAAAATCTACCAATGGTGATACTCACTTAGGTGGTGATGACTTTGATAAAGTGATCATGGACTGGCTGGCTGAAGAGTTCAAGAAAGATGAAGCGGTTGACCTGCACAAAGATCCAATGGCATGGCAGCGTCTGAAAGAAGCAGCAGAGAAAGCAAAGATCGAACTGTCTTCTTCTCAGGAAACTGAAATCAACCTGCCTTATATCACCGCTGTTGACGGTGTGCCTAAACATCTGGTGAAAAAACTGAGCCGTGCTAAATTCGAGCAACTGGCAGATACTCTGGTAGAAAGAACACTGGAGCCTTGCCGTAAAGCGCTGAAAGATGCAGGCATGAACCCTTCTGAAATTGATGAAGTGATCCTGGTAGGTGGTTCTACCCGTATCCCTAAGATTCAGGAAGTGGTAGAAAAATTCTTCGGTAAAAAACCGAACAGAAGTGTAAACCCGGATGAAGTAGTAGCAATCGGTGCTGCTATTCAGGGTGGTGTATTGACAGGTGAAGTAAAAGACGTATTGCTGCTGGACGTTACCCCGCTTTCTCTGGGTATCGAAACCATGGGTGGTGTGTTCACTAAACTGATCGAGTCTAACACAACAATTCCAAGCAAAAAATCAGAAACATTCTCTACTGCTGCTGATAACCAGCCAAGCGTTGAGATCCACGTACTGCAAGGTGAGCGTCCTTTAGCCAGCCAGAACCGTACACTGGGTCGCTTCATTCTGGATGGTATTCCACCAGCACCACGTGGTGTACCTCAGGTAGAAGTTATCTTCGATATCGATGCGAATGGTATCCTGCACGTAACTGCAAAAGATAAAGGAACTGGTAAAACACAGAACATCCGTATCGAAGCAGGTAGTGGTCTGAGCAAAGAAGAGATCGAAAAAATGAAGGCAGAAGCGAAAGCTAACGAGTCTTCAGATAAAGAAGCACGCGAAAAGATCGAGAAACTGAACCAGGCAGATAGCCTGATCTTCCAGACTGAAAAACAGCTGAAAGAATACGGTGACAAGATCCCTGCGGATAAGAAGAGCACAATCGAAACTGCTCTTAACAAACTGAAAGAAGCACAGAAGAGCGGCGATGTTGCTCAGGTAGATGCAGCTGTTACAGAAATGAACAATGCATGGACAGCAGCTTCTGAAGAACTGTACAAAGCAACACAGGAAGCACAGGCTAACGGTGGTGCAGGTGCAGAAGGTCAGCCACAAGGTAGCGCAGCCGGCAACGAAGGCGTAACCGATGCTGAATTCGAAGAAGTAAAATAAGCAAACAGCTTAGGGATATTTAGGATAGAGAAGCCGTTCACCTTGGGTGGACGGCTTCTTGCATTATATGACATTCATAAAAAGAAACAGCCGTCGCGCCTTCGGCGGACAGCTGTTTAACGGTTGGTTGGTTTATGACTATTAAAAAGAGAAACTTGTATTATTGCATGACCTCCGATAATTTGCTCATTAGCTCCTCATCCCTTAGTCCCTTAGCGATGATCTTACCATCCGGACCTACCAGCATGTTCCACGGAATACCTCTTACACCGTAATACTGTGCCACGTCATTTTTCCAACCCTTCAGGTCAGATAATTGCGTCCACGGCATATGATCATCATGGATGGCTTTCTTCCATTTAAATGCGTCCGTATCCAGAGAAATACCCACTACCGTAAATCCTTTGGCTTTGAAAGCATCGTATGCCTTCAAAACATTGGGGTTTTCTGCACGACAAGGACCACACCAGCTGGCCCAGAAATCCACCAGCACATACTTGCCTTTAAAATCCCCCATAGACACACTTTTGCCGGTACTGTCAGACTGAGAGAAATCAGCAACTGCTTCGCCAATAGCCTGTCTTTTTATAACAGGCATCTTATCCGCGACTAACTTTCCGGTAGGCGTATGGCGTACTACTTCAGGCAGTAACATGAAAAGCGGATTCACTTCACTATATTCAGGACCTGTAAGATCCTCCGCCATGTCTTTTACCATCTGCAGAGCATACAGACTGTAAAAGTTGGTCTGAATGTACTTTTTGACACGGTCATTATATTCATTTTGTAAGGTCTTCATTTGCGCTTTATAGGGCCGTTGTGCCTCTTTGGTGTTCGCCGCATAATATTTCATTACTACTTCCGTCTGCTGATCAGTAATGGTCTTTACAGAAGCTTTAAAGAAGTTGGCTTCATCCTGCAAGGCGGAGCCTTTCAACGTGAATGCCGCCAGTGAATCAGCTTTTGCTGAGAGTTGCAGGTAGCCGATATCCGAAAAGAATCGTAGCATATGATGATTCGGGAGACTGATCGCCTGTACCGCCTGCGGTTCCTTCATCAATGCCAGCCAGCTAAATTGTCCGTTTTTAACGGGTACAGTATCTCGTATCTGAACATTGTCCCTGTTATAGGAGAAGATCATAATACTGTCTTTAAAGCCCTTTATATCGCCTTCCAGCCGCATATTATAACCCTTATCGAAGATGGTGATCAGCTTGTTCATCAGATCCTTATCCCGGAGGTTCTTTCCTACTATAACACCATCAGGACCGATCAGTACATTCTGGGGAATGCCTCTTATACCGTACTGTAAGGCAGCCATATTATTCCTGCCTTTCAGATCTGATACCTGCTGCCATGGCATATTATCTTCTTCAATAGCCTTCAGCCATTTCTGATGCTGGGTAGAATCATCCAGCGATACGCCCAGCACGGTGAAGCCCCTGTCTTTGAAAACATTATAGGCGCGCAGCACATTAGGATTTTCCATACGGCATACACCACACCAGCTTGCCCAGAAATCTACCAGCACATATTTGCCGCGAAAAGAGGAAAGACTGATCTGGTTCCCCTTCACATCTGACTGCGTAAAATCAGGTGCCGGTGCACCTTCCATGACTCTTCTGACATTAGCGATCTGGGTAGCCAGTTCTTTACCTTCAGGGGCATTTTTAAACTTCGGACTCAAAGCGTCAAACAGAGGCGTTATAAAGTCCGGATCCATCGCAATACGACAGTTATAGACTATATCCCATGAAGCATAAGCGTCAGCATTTTGCCTGATCAGATCCGCCAGTATACGGACATACTGCTTTTGAGCGACCGCCGTCTCTGCTTTTACAACATCCAGCGTATCCTGATTGCCACGATTGAAAAAGGACCTGTTACGGAGCCCTGCGAAGATAGCGGACTGGTTTTCCCGGAGCCTAAAGTAATTGTCCTGTATGGTCGTATTCGGACTTCCGCTAACGGTCGCACTATCCAGAGAACCGGTTGTATTCACTTCTACCGTGCCCGGTTGCAGGTAGAAATACCGGTAACCGGGTTGGTTCTTAAATATCAGTCTGGCGGATACCGGTCTTTTCAGCTTGCCTGTAAATTTGAAGTGTCCATCTTTCAGCATCACAGAGTCATGTACCCAGTTCTTATCTCCCACTTCATAGTCGAGATAGAGTACTGCAGGATATTTATTGGCAGCTACCTGTCCTTTCAACGTAAATGAACCTGCTCCTGACTGTGCTTTCGCAGCGAGTGATCCTATCAGCAGTGTGATAAGCGGAATTGTATGTTTGAATAAATGATAACGCATGGTAAACAATTGATTTTTTTAATGATCAGTATCCTGGGTTTTGACTAAGGTTTAAATTGGCATTGATTTGTGACTGTGGGATAGGATAAAAAACATCGGTTGCCTGCCACATATTTCCTTTGAGAGCAGATAGTACTTCGTCAGCCCGTGTAACAGATGTATTCGCTGTACCCGGCCAGCGTTTCAGGTCCAGCCAGCGCTGTCCCCATTCGCAGAAAAATTCTGTTCTGCGTTCATGCTCAATGGCTGTCGTTAATGAAGGCGCATCTGTTGCTGTTGTTTTTGACAGGCCTGCTCTTGCGCGGATGATATTAATATCTGCTGCTGCTTCATTAAATTTCTGCAGCCGCATCCTCGCTTCTGCACGGATCAGGTACTGCTCTGATAAGCGTAATACCTGCATGTATTCTACTGCGCCAACACCTGACATATATCTATATTTAGCCGGATAAGGGTAATCAACGCCGCCATAGGTTTTGATACCTATCCAGCTGTCTTTACGTTTATCGCTGGTTTCGAAGGCAGTGTACAAGCCATCCTTAATGACAAATTTTGGCGTCGGACTGGCCGCAAAGGGTACAAAGTTGTTAGCCAGCCATGAGCTGGTGATGCCGTTGACAAATTGCATGATGCCTTCTTCACTGTTTGCCAGAAAAACCTGACTAAGATCTTCCTTCAAACGGAATAAGCCCGGGTTATTGATGACAGTAGTCGCCATAGTTTCAGCTTGCTGCCATTTGCCCCTGTAGAGATATACTCTTGCCAGCAGTGCATTCGCTGCCCATGTAGTTGCACGGATCCTTTTACCGCCATACAGGTCAAGTGTTGCAGGCAATGCCTGTTGCGCTTCGGTGAGATCCTTCTCTATCTGATCGTATACAACGTTTGCACTATCGCGTGGCTGTCTGGTGGTATTGTGTACATCTGTAGACATGACCAATGGTGCTGCTCCAAATTCATTGACGAGGTAGAAATAACTCAATGCACGCATAAACTTAGCTTCTGCCGTACAACGTGTTTTATAAGTCTCTGGCAGGGAAGAGTTGCTTAGTCCTGTAATGACTGAATTAGCAGTGAAGATGTTATTATACAAGGTACCCCATAAAGCATCCACATAATAGATCTGTGGCGTCAGGGCATTGTTGGTAAAATCATCATAGAAGTTATAAATATAGCAGTACGTTTCATCAGCGGACATACTGTTGAACATACTGGTCGCTGTCCCGATATCCGTACCCGGATTAGGATTGGCTGCTCTCGAATACATACCTGTAAGAGCGGCATCCGCCGTGAGTGTGTCCAGAAAGACGCTGCTGGTCACCAGCTGATCAGCCGGTGCATCTATCTCGATCAGCTTTTTACAGCTGGTCATCATTGTTCCGGCGAGTAGTAAAATGGAAGTATATATAGAAAGCTGTTTTTTCATTCCCGGATGTTTAAAGTGAGCAATGAATACCGGCTGCTATCTGTTTCAGCGGAGGCAACACAGTACCTCCTGTCTCAGGATCAAAGCCGAAATAACTGGTGATGGTAAAGAGGTTTTGTGCCCTGATAAAAGCACCTGCTGATTTCAATCTGGCGGCTGCTGCCCATGCTGTGGGTAACTCATAGCTGAGATTCACATTCTTCAGGCGTATGAAGGCTGCATTTGAATAAACCCCATCTGAATAGAGATAATAATTCTGATAAGCATATGCTGCCGGTCCGCCTACTGTTACAGTTGGTTTAAATCCATCTTTAATGATGTCGGCATCCTGATTGGCCAATCCGCCCGGAAACCCGCCTGATGCGCCGCGGAAGTCCTGTTTTTTTTGTTTGGCGAACTGCATAAAAACATCCAGCTGGAACTTACCATAACGGAACGTATTACTGAATCCTCCATAAAAATCCGGACTTGCACGCGCAATGATATTATAGTCTCCATTGATGGTCTGATGCAGTCCCTGCGTGAACTTGCCATCTTTATTCAGATCTTCCACAGTGGCTATGCCATCCTGCAATCCTGTGTAATGATAGCCATTATCGGTACCAATGGGCTCTCCGACCATGAAGACGTAAGCGTAAGCAGTAGTGGACAGTCCGGGAAATGCAAGCAGTTTATTACGCGGAAACGTGATATTAAAGGAGCTGTTCCACGAAAACTTTTGCAAACTGACATTGGTCGTCTTCAGTTCGAATTCCCATCCTGAACTTTGTAGCAGTGCAGGCATGTTGCCGGTATAAGAGGAGAAGCCAGACTGAGAAGCTAAGGGGATATTTACCAGCTGATTGCCCGTACGGCTGGAGAACCAGGAAGCTGTAAACAGGATATGATCTTTCAGTAAGCCTGTTTCCAACGCGATATCCACCTTTCTGTTTGATTCCCATCCATAGTCTGGATTGGCACTTCTTACAGGATAAATACCCGAGCCATTGTACCCATAAAAGGTATTGCCGTACGTGGATAAATAACCATAGTCATTGATCTGGTCATTACCAATAGTACCGTAGCTCCCTCTGATCTTACCATAGCTTAACCATGGAAGGGCAGTTTTCACATACGGTTCACTGCTGAATATCCAGCCTGCACCAACGGAACCAAAGTTACCAAACTGACGTCCCGGACCGAATCTTGAAGAACCGTCCCTACGACCGGTGAAGTTGAACAGATAACGGTCATCCAGTACATAGTTCAGACGGCCAAATGCGGAAACATATTTGTATTCAGTAAAGCTGCTGCTTTTGAAAAGGATCGTAGATGCAGCAACCCATGAGCTCATCAGTCTGTCATTTGAAAAACCGGTTGCAGTGACATAATAAGGCTGTGCATAATCAGATTGCTGCCAGGTGCCACCCGCCAGTATATTCAGACGGCCACGTCCGAGTGCTCTCGTATAGTCCAGCTGCGGTTCTACGATATAGCTTTCTATGTAGTTGGATGAATAGGATGCCATTGATTGTCCGGAGCCACTGTTAGGGTTGAGTGAAGCTTTGGGCTGATAGTTTTCGGTAGATTGTGAGATCTTGTTATAACCTACACTGATCTTTGCATTTAATCCCGGAATGATCGTATAACGTAAGACTGCATTTGCCAGCAGATTATCTGATTTGAATTTAGAGGATTGTATCAGATAGGACTCCGGATTGGTAAAGCCACCAGTCCAGTTTAAAGTACCGTCGTTGTTATGCAACGCATAGTTAGGTGATAATTTAGCGACTGTGGAAGTAAGGTCAGTCGCTGCCTGATTGTTGGATTCCTTAGTGTATAAAGCGGTTGCAGTAACGGAGAATTTACCATTGCGAGAGGTGTTATCCACACTAAGATGTGAGGCATAACGGTTGTATCCCCAGTCGCCCGGAAATACGGTAGACTCATGTCTCCATGTATTTGAAAAGCGATACCGCAGATAAGGGCTGCCACCCGAAAGCGCACCTGTGATCTCCGTCTGATGTGCAGTATTACCGATATATTTCTTCAGGAAATCTGTTCCTCTGGTGGTATCCCAAAGCGTGAGATCAGGTGCATTGGAACGATCTGGTTGTACGTTGTCATTGGCAAAAGCAGCATGACGCATTGCGAGATACTGTTGGAGATTCATCATGGGGACCATATTAGTGACCCTGCCTGCACCGGTATACGCATTCACATCAAATCGGGTATCGCCAGCTTTCCCTTTTTTGGTAGTGATCAGCACTACACCGTTCGCTCCCCTTGAACCATAGATTGCAGTGGCATCGCCATCTTTCAGTACAGAGATGCTTTCGATGTCAGCCGGATTGATAGAGTTCATCGGGTCAACATATCCTGTAGCGCCGCTTGCCTGAGAAGTAGAACCACCAACAAGGTTGATAGGGGTTTCTACAAAAGGAACACCATCGATGATAAATAAGGGAAGCTTACCGCTGGTGATAGATTGTTGCTCACGGATAGATATTTTCATCTGACTACCGGGAGCGCCATTGGATTGTGAAATAAATAATCCGGCTACATGGCCTTCCAATGCAGCCAGCACATTGCTGACAGGCTGCTTTTCTATTTCTTCCGCCTTCACACTGACAACACTACCTGTATTGAAACGTTGCGTAGTGGTACCATATGCAACTACTACACTTTCATCGAGATTACTGGTGCTTCTGGAAAGATAGATGACGATGCCGCCTGTATTTAGTTTGAAGATCCTGATGCCATTTGCTGTATAAGTGTCTCCTGCAGGTAATGCGGCTACTTTTTTATAAGGTATTTCCGAAGGCGCATAACCTACAGAAGATACGATCAGCACTGCATCTTCTGTAAGGTCGCGCAGGAAGAAACGTCCCGATGCATCTGAGGTAGTACCCTGACCGGAATGCTTCATACGAATCGTCACACCGATGACAGGTTCTCTGCTTTTCTCATCCAGTAACTGACCGGAAAGAGAAGGTTTTTCTGGTGCCAGCATTATTATTGTGGCTGTGTTTGGCGAAGGAGAGGCATTGCGGGATAACACGATCGTCTTATCCTGTATAATGTATTTCAGTGACTGGTCACCAGAGAGTTTATCAAGAAATGTTTTTAATGGCATATCGGTAACAGACAATGAAAAAGTCTTTTCCTGTGAAGACAATTCTTTGTTGGTAAGCACAACATACCCGGTTTGTTTTTCGATGACGGTAAATACCTGTTTTAATGTGAAGGCTTTGCCGGAAATAGTAACACGCTGTGCTACTCCGTTCCCATAGGCAGTGATAAAAGCTACAAAAAGCAGCATGCCGGTTAATCTCATGACCCTCCTGATTTGGTTGATGTTAATACCCCGCCATCCCCCCGGACGCGCAGACGGGCAATAGCTCCGCGGTATGCGGAACACACATTTTTTTTGCATAAATTGCAACGATTTGGTTGTTAAAAAAGTGGTTAGGGAACCGTTTTTTGAACCAACTGAATACTTGACCGTCGCGGTTGCCCCCGTGACGGTTTTCCTATTAAAGGTTGATTCCTGTTTATATAAAAGCGGTCAATATATTACCCGCTTTGATTCCGGTTTTGGTATTGTCCGTTATATGGCTGTTCTCTGCATAGATGGCCCGTTTACGAACAGTGGTGCATATCATTTTGCTGATACGGTCAGCGTATTAGCTTCCAGTTTGCAATGTACGCCCAGCTCTTCCAGCACGATCAATAGTCCACCAAGCGTCACCTGTTTTGTCATTTTTCCGGCCAGCCTGATATCTGGTACCTCTTTTTCATATACGATGCGGATGTCGTACCAACGTTCTAACTGACGCATGGCTTCCTGTAATGGCACGTTGTCGAAATTAAATAAGCCGTTTTTCCACGCGACTGCTTTATCCACATCTGTACTAATCACTTCAATGCCTGTATTGTGCTGATTACCCTGTATGCCAGATAGATTGGCGATCTGTGCCTGTTGGCCAGGTTTGATAATTACTCCTTTATTATTAGTTGATAATACACGTACGGAGCCTGCCAGCAAGGTCGTACTGATTGTTTCTTCATTATTGTAAGCATTCACATTGAAATTTGTACCGAGCACTTCTATTTCAGCTTTATCACGCACGTTTATCCTGAAAGGCATATCTGCATTGGCTGCGACTTCAAAGTAAGCTTCCCCTGTTACAGATACACGGCGTTCCTTCCCTGAAAACAGTGTGGGATAACGTATAGAACTGGCAGCGTTCAGCCATACTTTTGTGCCGTCAGGTAATACCAGCCGAAACTGTCTGCCATTAGGTGTACTCATAGTATTATATACGTCTTCCCGGCCGTTTTTATCATATACCAGACTATTTCCCGACAGGCTGGCGGTAGCACCTCCCTGTTGAGCGATCTGTCCGGTATGTGCGCTTTCAAGTGTAATGACTGACCCGTCAGCCAGAGTAAGTAATGCGCCTTCCTTTCCGGGGCCGATATCAGTATTTTGTACTACCACCGGTGGCGCTGCCGGATGCGTCTGGCGTGCTTCCCATAAATAAATCCCAACACCCAGCAACAGGGCTACGGCTGCTGCCTGTGCCCATTTGCGCAGGGCTATCCGGCGTATAAGCGGTGTTGGCTCAGCGACTTCCTGAGTTGATATTTCCCGGTGGATGGCCGCTAACAACGCTTCATCCGCAGGAGCAGAAGATGTTTCTATATGGACAAGCATTTCTCCATATTCATCCATCAACGCCGCCATCTCCGCAGGCGTAAGCGTCTGCAACCATGCATGAAAGGCTGCACGCTCTTCAGCGCTCACCTCGTTACGGGCAAATCTGGCTAATATCTCCGATTTGTTAATCATATACACTATATAAGACGAATGTCGAAAAGTAAAAGGGATGGGGGGACGAAAAAAAAATTAAAAAGTGGGTAGCACCAGAATAGCAAGACAAATAGCACCGGGGAGATCCCCATTTTTTGATATATAATCCCTGACAAATGTTTTGGCCAGTTGCAGTTGTTTTTTAACCACATCTTTTGATACCTGTAGCTGACTGGCTATCTCATCGATAGACCAGCCTTCCAATACATTCATGGAGAAGATAATACGACGACGTAAAGGGAGTTGTGCGATACCCTCCCGCGCGATGGACAAATATTCCTTTAGCTGTAATTGTTCTCCGATATGATCTCCTGCATCGGTTTGGAGATCGGCATAGGTCCTGTTATGCTTTTCCCTGATATCACGCAGCTTCAGGTGATCTAACAGTCTGTTTTTAGCCATACGCTGCAGGTAAAATTCCAGTACGGCGACTCCACCGAGCTCTTTCCTTTTCAACCACAGTTTTACAAATACATCCTGCAGAATAATGTCAACAAGGTGACTATCCCCTCCTGTAAAAGGGGACAGAAATAGTTTTAGCTTTTGCTCATAACGATAATAGATCGTGTCGAATGCTGATTTATCGTCAGCTTCCAGACGTAGAAGCAGCTCTTTCTCGTCGTATGGTTGGTTGATCGGCAAATGACGATTTTATATAACACCTGAAAAACGTAAGCTGATACAATGATAATAAACGTCCGGGAAGTTTTAGCCCCTTTTTTTATGACGCTTTATTTTTATTTTGTGGTATGCAATTGACACTATACCCATTTGAACTTAAGTTTAAACATACATTCACCATTTCGCGTAAATCCAAAGATGTACAGCCATTACTGGTCGTTAAACTGGAACAGGATGGTCTTAGCGGACTGGGAGAAACAGCCGACAACTCGTACTACAATATGACGGTGCCGCGTCTGATGGAAGATATCAATGCACACAGAGACCTGATAGAAGGCTACACACTCGATACACCGGAGGAATTGTGGAAGACACTGTTCCCCTTGTTTAAAGATAACCTGTTCGCCCTTTGTGCCATCGATCTGGCAGCGCATGACCTCTATGCGAAAAAGCAGGGGAAGAAGCTGTATGAAGTATGGGGGCTTGACATTTCCCACAACCCTATGACGGATTATACCATTGGTATAGATACGGTGGAGAATATGGTCAATAAATTAAAAGAGTTTCCATGGCCGATTTATAAGATCAAACTGGGTACAAAAGAGGATATTGCAATCATCGAAGAATTAAGAAAGCATACCAATGCAGTCTTCCGTGTAGACGCCAATTGTGCGTGGGGAGTGGAGGAAACCCTGCGTAATGCAGCTGCGTTTAAGTCTTTGGGTGTTGAGTTTATAGAACAACCCATGCCGGCTGCTGATATAGCAGGGATGAAACGGGTATATGAACAATCCGCTTTGCCGCTTATCGCAGATGAAAGCTGTATCACGGAAGCGGATGTTGCCTTGTGTAAAGGACTGTTTCATGGTATCAATATTAAACTCACCAAATGTGGTGGTATTACGCCTGCCCGTCGCATGATCGCTGAAGCCAAACAGTTGGGTATGCAGGTGATGACGGGTAGTATGAATGAAAGTACAGTAGGTACTTCTGCCGTGGCGCACCTGTTGCCTTATCTGGACTATGTGGATATGGATGGTCCGCTATTGCTGGCAGAAGACACCGCTGACGGCGTGAAGATCGTAGACGGTCGTATTATCTATGCTGACAGGCCCGGTACCGGCGCCTTATTAAGATAAAAACCCATTACCCTCAAACAATCACTGTTATGAAAAACGAATGTAAGTGGCGTACACTGACGCTCCTGCTATTACTTGCGACACTGTCTGCTGATGCACAGGTCCTTGCGCGTATCAGCGTAAAAGCAGGTACATCAAGGCGTCTCAATACCGCTGTGTATACTGCCCTCAAAAATGTTAACCAGCCCGGTCCGGATGCTTTTCAGTTATTGGAAGTACGTGGCAATAAGCGTTCCCCCGTGCCTTTTCAGTTGCTGAACGACAAGCTGTACTGGATCATGGATGGAATCACGCCTGCCGGTAATACCCGTGTATACGAACTGGTAAAGGGGCCGTCTGTTGCTGCCGGTAATGTCATGCAGTTGAAAGATACCGCAGGCACTTTCTTATTGCTTCAGGGAAGCAGGAAATTGCTTCAATACAATTACAGTATCGTTGAACCTCCCGCAGGACTGGATACTGTATATCGTCGCAGCGGCTTTATTCATCCCTTATGGGCACCTGACGGACAAGTCATCACCAATATCCATCCCGAAGGACACTGGCACCATGTAGGGATCTGGAATCCGTGGACACATACTACCTTCAGGGGCAAGGAAACCGACTTCTGGAACCTGCAGAAAAAGGAGGGAACGGTACGCTTTAAAGGCGTGGCCGGCAGAGTGCAGGGACCTGTAGCCTGTGGCTTTACTGTATTGCAGGATCATATCGCCTTTTCCGGCGGCAAAAAAGTGACAGCTATGAATGAAGAATGGGAGGTGAAAGCATTGAATTGCGGAACGGATACTTCACGTTTTGTATGGGATTTTGCCAGTACACTGAATTGTGCCGATACGACCGGGATTACCCTATTGCAATACCGTTATGGGGGTGGCTTCGGTCTCCGGACGATGGCGGCATGGACCGCTGCTACCAGTGCTGTACTGACTTCTGAAGGAAAAACAAGGAAAGATGCGGACAGTACACGCGCCCGCTGGATCAAGATAACAGGTCGTACAGAAAAAGGACAGGCGGGTATTCTGATCATGAATGATCCCGGCAATTTTGATTCTCCGCAACCGTTGAGAGTATGGCCGGAGAATTCAGAAAGAGGAGAGATCATGATGAATTTCAGTCCGACCAAAATGAAGCAATGGATACTGCAATACGGGAGGTATTACACACAACGCTACCGGGTAGTGACTTTTATTAAAGACCTCAGCACCGAAGAAATAGAAAACTATTATCAGGACTATGTGAAACCTCCGGAAGTTACGGTTGCATGGAACGGATCGATCTGAACGCTTTAATGGCATTATACAGGCCGAAAATGCCCATAATAATGAAAATGATGATAACACCCCACTGACCGGTAGCACGATAAATATAGAGCTCTATACGAGTCAGACGAAGCCCCCTTAACGGATGTTCCTGTTGTGTGAACTGAATAAAACGGACGATGGCAAAGCCGAAGCCGATCAGGGAGATAACAAGCATCCATATAACGGTGGACCAGGAAGCGGGGTCTTTTTCCCCGGAAGTGGGTTGTTCAGGGTTCGTAAGCATCCTTCAAGATACAAATAAAAAAGCGAAGCCCCGTTCCTGGCAAAGAGAACGGGGCTTCGCTTTTTCATCTGATCAATATTTTAGATCGCAATACCGTGTGAATCCTGATGGCTCGCATCATATACTGCGGATAATACATCTCTTTTGTTCAGCGACTGCTCCATGTACAGATCCACTGAGCTATAAGCTATTTTCAGTGATGGTGTCAGTACATAAACGGCCGGTGTCGGTACATCTTCATTTACTCCGGATAATCTATCCCAGATCGGGTCAGAAGGGGAGTAGTTACCTGCTTTACGTGCTATCTGAAACTGCTGATCCCAGATGCTGGCGAAAGGCAGTTGCAATGAAGCCGTAGCATAGTCAAAGTATTTTTTTCTTCTGCGGTGACCAGCAACAGCTGTCCACCCATTACACGGATATCTGCATAGATATCTTTCAGGTCTTCCAGCAGTTTTTCACCATAACCATTCCAGTGAATAGAATGAAAAACCAATACCAGCGGACGATCCAGCAGCTGCTCTACAGGCTGTGCACCATTCACTGACTTTAATATATCAGAAGTGGCAATGATGTTTTTTCTGTTGATGTTAAAAGAAGGCAGTCTGTCACCAGCACGTAAAGGGCTGATAGGGGTTCTGTCCTTGTAAGACTTTTTCACATACTCAAGTTCATATTCGGGGAAGAAATCTGCGTATCTGTTGATGTTGTTAGACATAAAATAAGTTTTAAGGGATGGTTGGTAGACAGTGATTAATGAATGGTTGTAATGATTTTTAGAAACGTTGCCGGTCTAAAGTACCAGCGGGGCATCAGTTACAGCAGCAACAGACGTTCAGCGCTACAGTCATTGTACATTCAATCTTTCTCTTGATAGCATTAGGCATATAAACTTGATTTATTTATGTGATTGCCTGTTATTAACAACACAAATATAGGGATATTTTCTTAATACCCTACAGGTTTTGTAGGGTATTTATTAAGTGGTTGATTATCATAGCCGATATTTTATAAAATTTGAAAAGTTCTATATTTGATGCTTCTTTGTTTATTAAATAAATACCACATGAAAGGAATGTATACAAAAATCATCGCTGCTGTCAGCCTGTTGGCCCTGACCACAGCGGGATGCAACAGCAGTAATGCCGGTAAGGAGGAAAAAAAGGAACAGACGGTAGCCGCTGCGGAAACAGTGACCATTAAAAATGAGGAACTGTATCCGTTTATGCTGGCAGGTGTTTATTTTGTACATGGTTATGGTGGTCCTACCCACACCTTTGATGGTCTGATCAAACCAGCCGTAAAGAGTGAACCCGGTACCGCTGATTTCTCAAAAGAAATGCAGGCCGCTTACAGCCGTTATTTCATCTTCCCTTTCAAACCGGGAGATGCTGCGGGTGAAAAAGATGCAAAAGCTACACTGGCGGAGTATTGGGATATCCACAACGTAGCCGGATTGGAAAAGTCGCTGACCTGGTTACTGGATGAAGGGCATCAGGCACAATATGCCCAATACCGTAAAGTACTGGATGAAAACGGTGGTGCTGCTGCCAACCTCAATACGCTCGATCTCACTAAATATAAGCTGACGAAGGAAGATCTGCCCGGTATACAGTTTATTAAAGATCATTATACAGCATTCAGCAGTGCGGGTATCAAAGCATGGGATCTGGCGCGGTATATTAATAATATATGTGTAGCCTATCAGGCAGGTTATTTTAACAGGGGAGAAGCCATGGCATGGCTGATGAAAGCACCACAGGTAGCACAGGCCCGCTATAGCGACTGGAAATCCTATTTTAATGACTTCCTGTTGGGACGTGAGTTCTGGGGCGGTGGAGAAGCTGATAATGCCAGATTTAAAGAAGAAGTGGCTGGTATGCTGGAAGGTAAGTACAGCATCTATAGCTATATGCCAGTGAAATAATTGCACCTTAATTTATAGCAAACGCCCATTGCAGCTTTTCTGCAACGGGCGTTTTATGTGTATCGCTTGCCATAAATAAGCTGACTGAACATAAGTACTGCGTCAGCTGATGCAACTCATGTCATATAGTTAAATCGTGTAATTATAGATAGGCAACAAAACAGGTTGTGTCGAAGGAGTAATACCTTCCGGTAACAGCCCCGCATGTAACATCGCATGTGTATGTATCTTCATTGCATAGAGCCGTTCGAGACAGTACCTTTGCAGGTCATCTAAGTCAGCAGGCTCAAGTGCCTTACCCCTGTTGAGGAAATTCCTGAATATAATACTGGTAATATCCTCTGCCATAAATGGATAAAGTGGAAAATCCAGTTCCTGCTCTTCTTCTTCAAATTCCTTTTTCTTTTCCTGCAATAAGGGGAAGATATCCTTGTCCAACACATTACGCACGCGTTGCTTATCTGAAAGACTACCAATCAGCAAAGCATCTGTTGCTATCACTGATGTAAAGGCCTGCGCCCACAGCAGTGTTTCGTCCTGATAGGTGGAAAAAAGCGTTTCCAGTGCAGCTTTTTCTATTGCTTCGCCACTGAATCCTTTATACACAGACACATAAGGTTGAAGCTCATCATCACCAGAAAGTATGGCAGCAATATTGTCAGGTAATGCCGTTTTTTCTTTTTGCAGATAGTTAATCAGCGCTGCGCTGATAACCGCATTTTTTACGAACGTAGTATCCTCGTTATTATCAGTGATCAGCTCAAATATTCTTGCGATCTCTTTCTTTTCAGGAAAAAGAGAAGCGGTGTAGTATACATCACTCTTATGTAACTCCGGATTGTCTGTTCCGTAGTAATATGTTTTGAAAAATTTTCTGAAAGCTTCAAAGCCGGGACTGGCGGCTTTATCTTTTTTGCATAACTATATCTGACCGGGTAAGACAATACAGGAACAGCTTCTCTGATATCAGTGGCGTAAATGTAACCGAGATAATCCAGTAATATCGCCTGATGTGCAAAGTGTTCCTCATTCAATTGAGTGAATACGTCTACCACAGGAGCCGTTATCGGAAAAACATCAAAACCATATTTCAGGTGGCTGATCAGATCACTGTATAAGATCGAATAGACACTGTCTTCATCCTCCGCATCACATAGTGTGAGTAAGGAAGATGCAACGGTTTCAGGAGAATCACCATAGCCGCCTTCGAATTGGTTCCATTGAATGGATTGTATAAGCTTTTTTGTTTCCGGATACATAAACAAGATGTTATTAAGGACAAACATGCGGCGCTGTCAGAATCTGTTTTTCGAATCCTGCCAGCGGATAGCTGACCGTTTTTTTATTATATGTATAGTTGATTTTCATTTTGCGCCTTACCGCAAAGTTATGCATCTCCGGGTTACACCAGTCACATGGCTTCATACCCCTGTCAATAGGGATGGCCTTCCCGTTCCGGAATATGAACGTTGGTTTTGACTCAATATCAAGTGTCGCCCCATTCAGCTCTTTCAGCCTTCCTTTATACTGGTCTTTCAGATCACGTAGTAGTTTCTGTTCTGCATCTTCAGTACGCCCCGGTACGTTGATGGCGCCATTGGTGGCCTTTACTCTTGGAAGCTGTTGGGGTGCCTGTCCCTTCAGCGTCAGCACAGCATCAACTACATTTAATCCCAGAGGATCCACCTGACTGTTTGTATCCTGCACATAACTATAGAGCGTACGGTTGCCTCCTGCAAGTTTTAAGGGGTCCTGACTGATATATACGCCTTCTTCAGGCAGGTAATACCTGAATCTGTTATAATACAGGCCTGTTTCTGCATCTTCATATTGCCCTGCAAAGCGGAGAGGTATGAAATGGTTAGCTCCTTTGATCTTCCGGATCTTCCCATAAATATCCAGCGTAGCATCCCATACCAGCTGACCGTTGGTATCATATGCCTGACAGGGAGTACTCAGATAGTTACTGATAATGGAATAGTCTCCCTGCTGAGATAATCTTGCTATGGGGGTTGCATGTTCCGCTTCAAATACCCACGTGATCAGGGTTTCTGCCGGCACCGGTTCCTGCGCAACGATTACATTTCCCATTTCATCTATACTGACCACTGGCCGTTGCGCACTTTCATATGTCCATTCCTGCAAAGGCGTATCTCCATTCCAAAGCCATCTGGTGGTTTGCCGTTTGCTGGTTTTGGCTGTTCTGCGGCCAATACCGTCATATTCAAATGTAACCGTTTCCTTATCCGGGCGGATTACTTTTTTAAGCATACCATTGCCATACCATTCATATTGCCATACTTTGAAATCGCGGGTGGTCCTGCTTATCAGATACCCTTCTTCATCGTATGTGAACTGTCCGTTGGCAGATGCCTGTAGTTGTCCGCCGGCGCCATATTTCCTATCCTTCCGGAGCTCATTGCTGTACACATTACCTACTTTGTCAGTCAGCCTGTAATCGTACTGTTGATGGTCATAATGTGCCCAGGCAAGTGATCCTGATTCATCGTGACCAAATGTTACCTGAGTTTTATCCAGCGTATTCACCATCTGCCGCAATCTTTCATGAGGATCCCAGCGATAGATAATATGACGCGTTACTTCATCCTGCTGGGACAATATGTGTTGATGGCATCAGGCTTTATCATATGACCAGCTGCTTTTCACACCGCCGGGAAACAGGCGTTCTGTTTCAAGTCCGATATGATTTCGCTGTATTGCTGTTATCCATTGAGTGGCAGAAGTCCCTCCGGATGCCTGAATACGGCTGGTGCCACCTGCCTTGTCATAATTGTAGGTAATGAGGGCGCCTAAAGAACTGCTGACACTCCGTTTTTCTCCTTTCCTGTTATAGGTAGTGGCAACAGTATGTCCGTTTTGAATTTCTTCGACCACACGCCCCATATTATCTCGTTTGAATTGAAGTGTGTTAAATTCATTAACCGCTTCAATCAGTAAGCCATTGGGATCATAGCTAAAAGTCTCCCAGCTGCCGTCGCTATATTCACTGCGGGTGATCAGGCCATTATAGTCGTATTCAAAAGTAGTCTGTTTGCCACCGGGCCGGTCTATTGTTAAAAGTCTGCCTGCCGCATCAGTATGATAGTGCCAGATACGGCCATCGAAATTCTTTTCCTGTATGATCTGCCCGCGCATGTTTCTGATGAAATGAAAACTTTCTCCATGCTCATTAACAATGGTATTTAGCTGTTCTTCTGTATCATATAAGAAATGCACTTTGACGCCATTTTCTTCACGTAGTTTCATTTTACCAAGTGGTGTATACTGGAACCTGACATCGTGTTGTTTGTCTTTTGCACGTATGACGTCCATATAAGCATTGTATTCCACCTGAATGTGGTTACCATCAGGTGTATAAATGTCAGTCACTCTGCTAAGTATATCATACCGGAAATCCTGTTGTTGCTGCATGGCATTGGTGGCACTCAGCGTTTTTCCCCATGCATCATGTCCAGTGTGCAGTACCGCCATTAGGGAAAGTTAGCGATGACAGGTTATGATCCTCATCATATGTGAACAGGGTCACGCCATTTTCATGTTCTGTGATGCTGCTTAAAAGATGTTGTTCATTGTATGTGAAAAGCTGCAGACCACCATTTGCATCTGTACGTGAATGTAAGAGCCCATCTTCATAGTATACATATGACCTGCTGTTACCTGCAGCATCTGTTGCTACCAGCAGATTTCCTTCTTCATCATAAGTATAGCTTATCTGACTGCCATCAGGATGAACGATGCTGGTAAGATTGCCCGCTTCATCATATGCATAACGGTAGCATCCCCTTCTTCATTGATCTCACGGTATACTTCAAAATCAGGAGTATGTTCAGTGAACCTCGAATACCCCATCGGATCTTTTATCTGATATACAACAAAGTCAGGCGTATAATAATAGGTGGTAGTCTGGTTCAGAGAATTTGTAATAAGATTATATCCTTCTTCCGGGTGGTATTCCAGCCGGCCACTCAGTATATCACCGTCTCCGCGGGTATAGACACAACGCCCTTTTTGATCATATTCCCAATAGAATGATTGTCCGTTCCTGTCCGTCTTTTTTACCATCTTATGATGATCATAAGTGATAGTAGTGCTTTGGCCGAGTGCATCGGTAATCGTACTCAGATCTCCTGCTTCATTATATGCATAACTGATCAGTACTTTTTCCTGTCCGCGGTGATGTACGCTGACATTTGTAATACGGCCGGCATGATCACTGCTGATATGCAGATGTCTGCCTGCACTGTCAATGACACGTACGAGCGTGCCCCGGAAATTATAATGGAAACTGATAATGAATTGTGCCTTATATGTATACTGACTAAGTGATACTGATGGGCCCTGTATATGTTTTACGGAAGGTATAATACAGTTTGTCCTCATGATGATACAGGAGGTATTCATCTATATCAGTCCGTGTGAGTGTTAGTTTTTCATGACGATTGTAATCATGTGCTCCCGGTACCGGCAGACTTTCAAATACGGCACTACGACCATCCCCGAGTAATACTACTACAACATTTTCCTGCAGGAACTCTTGTATACGCATGTCGTAACTAAGGTGTGTACCATGTCCCAGCATGCCTTCAAACTGGCTGTCACTATTCCATGATCTGTCCCATTGAAGCGGAATAGGCCCCGGCAACTGAAAATCGGTACCATCATAGATCACAATACCCTGTACGAGGTCAACCGGTTCAAATCCTTTTTTACACAATGCCTTACTCAGTTTGTTGCTACCTATTTTTCCTTTTAAGGCATGATTGAATTTTGTCAGTCCTTTCTTACCGATTTTGCCCAATCCTTTCATCAGTGCGCCAAACCCAAATGACATCACAAGATTCAGCAATACACCTGCCCAGTCAGGCACATAAGGGCCACCTACCATCACCGGTTTTCCGAAGGAAAGCGGAATAGAAAAAGAGGTAGGTAAATACATGCTGGGGATTGGTTTCAGTTTCTTTCCCGGCTGTAAGGAGAGCGGAATACCGATATCGTTACAGGTCATCAGCATATGTCCTGTAGGACTTAATAATCTGCCTTCTGCCGTCACTGTCTTGCTGCCAAAGAAATTCACAGAGTCATGTCCGATCATTGGCGCCAGCAGCCATGGGCCTCCCATTGGAAAGTGAAAGAGAATGATAATGATCCCGCTTGTATCACTGACACCGCGTGGTACATGATTTACTTTTGTGGTAGCGCCCATGAATGGAATATAGTCCATGGGATCGAGCACGAATCCTATGTAAGGGTGGGGCAGGGAATGGGAAATCCCAGCAGGATAACAATGTGGATATCAAGCCCTATGACGGGTATGAAATGTTTATTGCTGACCAGCATATGTAATTATTTTTAAGAGACTATAAAGCCTCGGGTTCTTCCATTTCGAGTGGCAGGATCAATGGTGCTCTTTTCTTGCGGATATTGTCTACATCGGCTTTCCAGTCTTCGCCAAAGAGCCGGCCCATTCTTTCGTCTATATCCTGTATGATGTTTTGTTTCCGGTTTGCATGTGCATAATCATAGTAGTCACGCAACAGATAGATGTAAATAGAAGCCGTGATTTCTTCATCCGGCAGCTGCCATCCAGCCAGATAGCCTTTTTCCAGTACATCATAATAGCGGCTGCTGTCTTTTCTTCTGCAGAGTTCTGCAGCCTGATACCAGGCATTCAATGCCTGTTGGGAGAATTTATGTAGTTCAGCCAGTTCGGCCTGTTGTATAAACCAGTTGATAGCTTCTGTGAAGCGGCGGCGTATCTGCGCATAAGCGCCGTGATATCCGTAGAATTGTACCATTAATGGCAGACAGGCGCCATCTCCCTGTTGAAAACCCTGTTTGGATATGCGCTGTCCGCGTTCCAGCAGTTCAGGTATTTTCGGATCTTTCTTAAAGTGAAAAAGCATGCCTGCATACATGATATGTGCGGTGGCAAATAATCCTTTGTTACCACTGCGTTGCGTAGTGTCCAATGCCTGTTGGCCCCAGCGATGCAGACGTTTTACATCTTTATCTTTGAGTGCTGCCCCCATTTCGAATACGCACTTGCGCAGCATGATTTCCGGATCATTCGGATTACCGGCGCCAGCCAGTTTTTTTATGGCGCCATGCAGATCCATCGGAATATGAAGGTGCAACAGCATATCCGGAAAATATCTGTCCTGCAGGGCAAAGTGATCTGCATCTACATGATCGATGACCAGTAATTTTACACCTGCCGGTATTCCTTTTTTAAGCAGATTACTGATCCAGTTCTTCATATCCTTTGTACTGCTGACCTGCCGGGGGATCAGTGCCAGTACCAATTCTTTTCTTTCCTGCGGTAATGCCTGTTTAAAACTTTCCAGCAATGATAACAAGGTATCATCCATCTGAAAGCCCCGCTGCTTTTCTAATGCCTGTCTGTATGGACTGGGATCCCATTGAAAGGAAGTCCGCTGTTGTACCTGCTCCAGCAGTCCGGTACTTTTATCATAAGTATCCAGCCAGTCTTTGATCAGGGCTGCGCTGAAAGTGTCTTCATCTTCGAAAGAGGTGAGGTGTGTAACAAACACTTCCGGCAGACTCCCATGTTCAGAAGATTCCAGTTTACAGAAACCTTCGTAGACACGCGCTTCCTCCGGTTTGATAATGAACCGTACAAATCGCAGGGATGGTTTTCCCGTTGTTTTCTCCCGCCATTGCTGCTGTATCTTATTGACCAGTTGCGCTATAGGATTGTGTTCATTCATAGTGTTGGATTAACAGTTCAGGTTCAGCATGCCGCCAACGATATCCGTGGTCACTTTTCCGTTTACTTTGACGTTGCCTTTGCTACTGTCAATATTTACCACATTTTCACCTGCTGCATAGAAGTTTTTGGTGTCAATATAGAGGTTGGATCCGCTGGAAACGGTATTGGCAGATTCTGCTGCAGACGTAATGGTTTTGGCGCCGCTTTCTATATTGTTTGCTGCGTTATCCACCAGTATGCTGGCATTTTCTTCACCAATAAATACTTTCTCTGTACCGACGATGTGTATTTCTTTAGATTTGAATTCAATTTTATTTGGTGCTTCCACAACGATATGATCTTCTGTTTTCACAGTGATCAGTGTCTGAGAACTGACGGTGATATTACCTGCACCATCCATGGCCATACTGCTGCCATTTTTATCTGTCACCGTAATACTGCCGGCTGCATCATTCAGGAGGATTGTATTCCCACTTCTGGTTTTCAGGGCTTTCATATCATTGCCTGAATTGCCATAGCTGCTCTTCGCACCGCCGTTGTAGGTAGCACCGATAACGAATGGTTGTTCCGGATTACCGCCTTCAAATTCAGTAATCACTTCTTCACCTACTTCCGGCATGATGAACATACCTTTATCACCACCACCTGAAGCAGATACCACTCTTATCCATGGTGTCTGTCCCTGTTGCATCCAGCGGAAACGAACACGGATACGGCCCAACCCTTTAGGATCATTATTTTCGGTTACAACAGCAGATTGTGGTTCTGTATAAGGAATATTACTGAGGTTGATATGTGGTGTGGCCACATCTGCAGGAATACCCTCAAACATATTGTGATAGCTGCCATTGGCGCCACAGTAGTGACGTATATTAGTGATCATGAATTCACCATGATGTTGTTCTGTACCCATAGCAGCTTCTTTGATGCTGACAGTATCGCCGATACGGAAAGAAGGATTGGTGCTGCTACCTTTGATAGTCACCATTTTGGCAAGTTTCCCTTTTTTCTGTAAGGTCGTCAGTTTATCCAGCTGTGCTTTTGCGCTGCTGTTGAAAGGGTAATTCATTTTATACAAACCTTCACGGCTGTATAACTTACTGCTGATATCACTGGCATGTTGGGAATAAGCATTCAGCTTACCCGTTTCTTTTGATTGTGTGGTATCTTCTACCACTTTATCCTGCCGGTAATCATAACCATTCAGTTTGGCGTTGTTGGGTTTTACAGATAATGCAATATTGAATTCCAGCAGATCTACCTGATGGGTCAATGTTGCTTTCTGCGGAGAATATTTACCAAATACCACTTGCTGACCATCATAGAAGAACCATTCTCCATGGCGTTCAGACAGACGGCGAATAAATTCGTAAGAAGTTTCTTTATACTGCACCACATATTTCTGCGTCTCTTTTGTATCCGGATTGATGGCTGTTTTCAGCACATTCGGCGGATAACTTTTAACAGTTGCAGATACGATGTCAGACACTGATTTGTTTTCGTAGAAAGTGATGTGCGGATCATCATCCAGCAGAATACTCGGACTATGCCCACGGATGATGCAATGACCATGTGTGCCATCGCCCATTTTTCCTGTGGTGATGTTGGTAACGATCCCTTTAAAGATAAGGTCTTTCACACCCGGTAATTGCTCTGCAGGAGCCACGGTGATCTCGATTTCTTCTCCCAGAAATTTATTCGCAGCACCGGAGATGCCGCCTCCCAGTTTTTCAAACCAGTCATAGCTCACATATATTTCAAACTCATGATGGTCATCCAGATACTGTCTCAGTTCAATCGTATTGAAGGTCTGGAACTGTTGTCCGGCTATGGAGAATGAGGTACTTGTATTCAGTGCCATAATATAAAAATTTGGAATGCAGCGTTGGCAGCAGCTGAGTGAAAAAGCGTTTCATCTGTTGCCTGCGCTTTAATTTTTATTATGTTTTTCCTTTAGTAACAATGGTCTGTTTAGTTCGCCTTCCACCTGTTGTGGTTGAAGGGCGATGTTTTCTCCTTTGAAACTGACATTAAAACTGGAGATGCTGGCGGCTCCCTGTTTATCGGCGGTGACCTGAAACATATTAGATGAGGTAATGTTCCATGATTTGTAACCGGGTAGTCCGTTAATGATACCGTTTGTGTCAGTGACTACATCATTGTACAGTAAGGCGCCTTTATCATCATACACGTCAAACTGTTTGCCTTTGAAATAGTAAGAGAGATAGTTATTGGAATGCATCCATAAAGGCGCATCTTTTTCTTCTTTTGGCACGGGGCCCATCTGTATAGAGTCTCTTTTGCCATCCGGATAGGCGAGGCCTATCCACAGATCCAGTGGATCGTTATGATGACTGATCAGACTAAAATGTACACTGTCATATATTGCTGATTGTCCGCCGGTAAAAATGGGCTTATCCAGCAACCATTCTTTTCGTTGCCCGGCGTGATTGGTCCCTTTTACAGCAATGGGGAAATTTTCTGCACCATAGGTATAGACGCTTACTTCCTGTTGTTGATGGAGGGTTCTTGTGCGTAGTGCACTCACCGGACTGAGGTACTTTGTAAAATCAACTGTTTTCCAGAATGTATCCTGCGGAGGATGTGCTTTACGTGCTTCGAGGTATTGCTTAGGCATCCACACGGCATCTTTCACTGCCACTTTACCGGTCTGGCTTTGTGCACAGATGCTGGTGGCTGTGTAGAATAGTGAAAGACATATCAGATAGCATATTTTCATACAGTGTCAGTTTACTTCCCAGAACCAGATCTCTTTTACCCGGCTGTCATTGGTATAATCGCCGGTGGCTGTCATAATTTGTGTGTTGACATGATACAGGAGATCGATGTGGTCGCCTGTATTGTTGGTACCGTAGAAGTCTTTAAAAAAAATGATGCCATTTTTTGACCAGTACTGGTTTGTGAGAAAGGCATTTTTCTGGGCCGCATTGCTGCATATTACCTGCAATGGTTTACCAAAATTGCGCCATAACCAGGTGGCCAGACTTTCTGCTCCTCTGGCGTAGCCATGTTTACATTTGGGATCCGTGTAGTTGGATAATGTGATGCCGGCTTTAATGAGGCAATGAGACATACGGATGGCACACTGATTTTCATAGTGATAAAATCCGTTTTTATCTTTTTCATCGCAGGGCATAGCATGGGCACTTCCCGCCGGTGCCTGGGAATCGTGTGGATAACTGCTCCATAATGTACTGAAAGCAGGGAATTTTTTCAGGGCCATGAGTACAATGTTTTAATCAGTGATCACATGATATATCGGGGTAACAAAACAGCCGGCAGAGTCCTTATCAGGATTGCGGCCACGGGTTTTTATACACGGAACTGCCCAGCTGTACTTCTCTGGCTGACAGTACCATTTTGATCTGCATGGGAACATCGCCTGCTGCTTTGAAATGCTCTTCATATTCTACGCAGTAGGCATCAGTGAATTTTAATTCCTTCATTTTAGACATGGCGTCACGGCGATAAAAAACAATGCTGCCACTTTTGGTCTGCGTGTTAGATACCATCCAGTCAAAGAGGTTTGTATTACCATCTGATTCTACCAATACAGTAACAGCACCTCCCGTCGGACGGGCAGCGGGTTTTCCGTTGTGATCTGTATGTTGGGCGAAAGAAAAATGGCAATCCAATACATTGAGTTCTTCTCCGTCTATACGCATAACTGCTTTAAATGACATATCCTTGAGGTTTTGCTTGATTAATATGGTATTAGTAATGAAATTTTTATGGGCAGCAAATGAAAATGTATATGGAAATTGGGGACCGGATTAACTGCTTCAGCAAGCGGCAGGTTTTTCCATAGTTACTAAAATTCAGATGCCGGATTAACGCTTATAACTATTCAATTAAAGATACATGGTCAATGCGAAAATAAATATTCCGGGACATATTGTGAATTATTTTATCAAAAAAAACAGATTAAAAAAGATGTTACTGTTCTGTTTGCTGAGCTTGTGGAAGTTCGCACAAAGGGAGATTTGCTGCGGGGCAATTTACAGATAAATGCTGCGGGGGAACAAGGGAACTTATCTATCTTGAATACAGATCCGGTTTGATAAAGCTTTGATAATACTCATCCTTCGTTCATCCTTCGTTCATAAACGAAGGATGAACGAAGGATAATAAAAGGATAATAAATATCAGCAGCAGATCAGGCCATTACCCGGCTATCAGCAAAGAGTGTCCGGGCGATCTCTTCCCCCACCAGATCTGCCATTGTTTCATTAGCTGCCAGTATGCCTGTGTCCGTTTGCAGGGAATAAGGTAAACCATCCAGAGTTCTGACCACACCACCGGCCTCTTCCACCATCAGGGCGCCAGCCAGCCAGTCACAGGCATCATCCCCCGATTCCCAGAATGCGTCGATGCGGCCTGCGGCCACATAAGCCAGTTGTAAGGAAGAGGGACCTGTCATCCGGACAGCTCCTGCCTGCGGCAGCAAGTTTCCTAGTGTGTCCATCAGCTGACGTACTTCTTTTGTTGCCTTATCCGGCTGATTGGGATGGGCGGTTACCAATATAGCATCGCTGAGTCTGTTGCGTATATTCACAGAAAGTCTTTCACCATTCATCCAGGCTCCCTGCCCCCGGAGCGCAGTAAATAGTTCATCTTTTACCGCATCATAAATGACTGAGCATACGGTCAGTCCGTTTTCAATCAGTGCCAGCGATATGCACCATGGAGAGAATCCCTGCAGGAAATGAATAGCTCCATCCAGCGGATCGCAAACCCAATACCGGTCGCCCGGAGACGATTCTCTTTGCTGACGGGGGGCAAATTCGGCATCTGACCAGAGGATATCCGGTGCAATCGCCAGTAAGCCTTCCCGGATGATATTAGTGCAAATCGTGTTCACCCGTTTAAACTGGAACAGCATCTCCTGCTTATTCCATGCTCTTACAGATGGGACCTCCTTTTTTATGCAATTTCCGGCCTTTTTAATGACCTCACTACTTTTTATAAGTAAAGTATTCATCTTTCTTTTTTACAGCAAAGAAAGGCAGGAAAAAAGGGTAGGAATTGGAGTCGGGAAGGAAGATGTTGGACTATTCGTGGAATTTGCTCCTGAAATTGCCCGGCGTATCACCGGTCAGTTTGCGGAACAGGCGGGAAAAGTAGGTATGATCCTCATAACCCAGTTCCCATGCGATGGTCTTGACAGGTTTGTCCGTGTAGTATAACAGGCGTTTCGCGGCATTCAGCATAGCATACTGCCGCCAGTAGGTCAGTGGGTAACCGGTTGTCTCCCTGACACAGTCATTCAGGTGAGCGGGCGTAATGTGCATTTGTTGGGCAAAAAAAGCGGGTGTCTGCGCGGCTCCTTCCTGTTGCAACAGTTGCATAAACTGACGGGTGATAGCCGCAGCCTGACGAATGCTTTGTGCGCCATTTTCAAGGATGCACTCAAATTCAGGTAATATCCGGTGAAAGAGTGCTTCACTGAGTCCTTTCATAATTGCCGGTTTATAACGTACAGGACAGCCGCCGGCGTTGAAGGTAGCCTGTAAACTGAGCGCCATCTGTATCAGGTCTCCGGCATCATGAAGTGGTGCATATTGCTGTTTTGTTTGCAGACTCTGAAAAGCAACTGCCAGCGTATCGGGTATCAGAAAAGGCGCAGTGGAAATGATCCATCCTTTTGCGCTGTGTACCTCATGCGCAAAGTGCACCTGCATAGGCTTGATCACCATCAAAGCAGGGGCTGTGCAGTGAAAAACTTCTCCCTCCATTTCCATTGTTCCGACACCCTCCGTCAGGATCATGACCAGATAATGATCATCCTGATGCGGCATAGTGGCATAGGCAATATCTTCCGGGATATCTTCGATGACCAGACCGCCGATATTGGATGGCTCCAGCGAATAGAAAGGAAGCTGTTTTTTCATGCCTGGTAAAAGTAGGCATATTCATCGGGGAATCAGGGTCGGATCGGGAAAAAGAAAAGCCGGACCATTACGATCCGGCTTTCTACAGTTGCTATGTTGCGTTGTTACGGCACAATAATAGTCTTCGATTCCTGCGTATGCGCACTGAAATATCCAATCGCATTGCCTTTGATATTGCTTACAGGATTCGCAGGTGTGGCAGAATTGCTTTCACCGGTTGCACTGTTGCTCAGACTGAAGAAGTATTTGTATACATCTGCATCGATGTTCATCATGTCTACGGTCACTTCATCTTTAGCGTGAATCTTCAGTGTTTCGTCATCATCATCCTGTCCGAGGATGTAAAGACGTGCATTGATCTCATTACCATTGGTCAGATCATCATTTCTTACCCAATAGCTCTTGATCATTTTGCCATTGATATACTGGCGGAAACGATAGTAGTTGGTCTCAGCTGCCGGATCTCTGAAGTTGACATTGGCTATTTTAGTCATGTCGCCAAACAGGTCTTCTTCAACAATTGATAATGCATCAAAAGGAACTTTTGAAGGCATGCGTGAAGTAGCTGTGTATTGTTCTCCATCAATGGTAACCAGCATTCCGTACGTAGTACCGCTTACACCTGACAACTCAGATGCGATGTAAACACCCGGCTCAGACGTCTCTGTCAGCAGGGTGGTATCTGTACCGTTCCAGATCTGTACTTTGGCGCCGGATACACCGTTAAAATCATTGTTGGCATCGAAGGTCTTGGTACGGCTGATCTTCACATTACATCCGCCTTTATTATCAGTCAGCACGCCTTCGATCACTAACTTGTTGTCATTACCGTTCAGATTGAGATCAATCTCTTTTTCACAGGCGGTGCCCAACAACAGCGCCGAGCCTAGTAAAGTATATATTAAACTGTTACGCATGGTTATTAGAACTTAAAGTTATAAGAGATAGAAGGAATGTATTTGAATAATGCAGTCTGTTTAGCGACTGTTTTGGTCGGATCATCCTTACTGTCTTCAAATGTGATGGTATATGCATTCTCTCTGCCATAAGCATTATAGAGACTGAAAGCGAGTTCGGATGACCAGCGTTTGCGTTTCTTCAGCTGTAAGGTAGCACCGAGGTCCAGACGGTGATAGTTTGGCATACGGTAAGCGTTACGGCCGGTGTAGTAGTAAACGGTTTGTCCATCGACATTGTATTTACCGGAAGGATAGGTTACTGCATCACCGGTATAATAGATCCAGTTCGCAGAGAGTGTCCATTTAGGACTCAGCTGGTATATCGCTACGATCGCGATGTCATGCGTTCTGTCCTGACGGGCATTGTACCATTCGCTGTTATTGATGCCGTCGATCTTTCTTTCAGTTTTGGACAATGTATAGCTCACCCAGCCATTGAACTTACCTACTCTCTTTTTGAACAACCACTCAATACCATAAGCGCGTCCTTTACCAAACAGCAGTTCAGATTCGATCGCATTGCTGACAGAGTTTACATTAGCACCATCACGGTAATCGATCTGGTTCTGCAATGATTTATAGTAGGTTTCAACTGTCAGTTCATAGTCGCCACCGAAGAGGTCTTTGTAGTAACCAATGGAGAACTGATCAGATATTTCCGGTTTGATAATATTGGTGCTGGCCACCCATTTATCTGTCGGACTGCTGGTCGTACTATTGGAGATCAGGTGCAGGTTTTGTGTATTACGCACATAAGATCCTTTTACGGAAGAGGTAGCATTCAGTTTATAGCTGATTGCCAGTCTTGGTTCAAGGTTGACATAAGTTTTTACGAAATCCCCTTTTTTGTAGTGCAGGGTGTCCAGTATTTTACCATCCGGGTCAATGTTGAAGAAATCACCTTTACCCAGTACGCTGAAGCTGGAGAGACGCAGGCCATAGGTCATGCTGAGCGCTTCAGACATTTTCCAGCTGTCAGTAGCATATATGGCATTCTCCCATGAGTAGCGGTCTTCCAGTGATCTTGCATTGATCTGAGAGGTTTCGGAAGTAGTTACCTGACCCGGTGTGATGGTGTGGTAGATACTGTTGATACCGAAACGGACATTATGACTGGAAGAAGGGTACCATTGTAATTCCTCTTTCAGGTTATAATCCCTGATCTTGGAATAGATATCTGCATTTACCGAACCACTGTTGATAGATACAGTATAGTCATAGTTACTGTAGATCAGGGAGGTGTTGGAGAATAATTTGTTATTGAAAATGTGGTTCCAGCGAAGGGTACCGGTGGTATTTCCCCATGACAGACCGAAGAGGTCACCTACGCCCAGCTTATCCTTTCCGAAGTAACCGGAGAGGTACAATTTATCTTTATCGCCCAGTTCGTAGTTCAATTTGGCATTGATATCGTAGAAGTAGAGTTTATTGTTATTGATACTGGAGTCATTGGACAGTTTCAGGAAGACGTCGGCATAAGTTCTGCGGCCTGTCACGAGGAAGGAAGATTTATCCTTCTGGATAGGGCCTTCGACGTTCAGTTTAGCGGAGATGAGGCCGATACCGCCGCTCACACCAAAGTCCTGATTATTACCGTCATTCATCTTGATATCCAGTACGGAGGACAGTCGGCCGCCATATTGGGCAGGCATACCGCCTTTATACACAGCGATATCTTTGATCGCGTCTGAGTTGAAGGTGGAAAAGAAACCCAGCAGGTGAGAAGCGTTATATACAGGCGCTTCATCCAGCAGGATCAGGTTCTGGTCGGCAGCGCCACCACGAACGTACATACCTGCGTTACCATCACCGGCGGACTTAATACCGGGCAGTAACTGGATAACTTTAATCGCATCTCTTTCACCGAGGAGAACGGGTACATTTTTCATCTCCTTGGCTGTCAGCTTCTCCAGACCCATCTGAGGGGCGGCGAGGCTTCTTTTTGTGCTGGTACCGGTAACGGTTACAGCGCCGAGGGAAACGGATTCGTCTTCCAGAGATATGTTAATGGTGGTGTCTTTACGCAGGGTAAACTCCAGACTGTTTGTCTGAAGGCCCATAGAGGTAAATTCAAGTTTGTGTCTGCCATCGGTGAGGGTGATGGAGTAAAATCCATATTCGTTGGTAGTGGTTCCCCCGCCACCGCTGACTCTTACGGTAGCGCCGATCAGGGTTTCGCCTTTGGCTTTGGATTTAATGGTTCCGCTAATTGTATGTTTCTGCTGTGCCGTGGCTTGCAGGGCCATCAGCGAGACAGCAATCAGCAACAATTTTGATTTCATCCGGTTTAAAATTTAGTGCGAAACAAATAATAATTATCTGATATGCAAAAAGTAGTCGGGCTGAAACAGACAAAATTAACGCTGAATCGGACAGGGAAAAGTTGAGCCGTCCGGTTTGTAGTGTGTAATTTGCAGTCTGAAGCACATGAAAAATATACCTGTCAGAAGTCTTGTACGCGTGAGCCTGATCGCACCTTTATGTATTGCCATTCTGGTGGGGCTAACCTCGTCTGCCAAAGAATACTCCCTCAATACAGTCCTTCTCAAGTCTGCATTGATGTACATCGTAATATTCTTTATGGGGATGTACAATTTAGGGCTTATGCTATGGTTGGCTTCCCGTTTACAATATGGTTCCCGCAACTACAAGATAATCAGAATAGTGCTGAGTTTTACCGGTGCGTCATTATTTAATTATTTGTTATTCAGAGGAATACTGTATTCGAGCCTGCATACTTACCTGATACCGGACTGGTATGAGCAGGTCCGGAATAAGATGATCTGGCCGATGTTGTTCCTGTTACATGGTCTGGTGGTGAATGTGCTGGTATTTATCCTCCATAACTACATAACGCTGTTACACGCGAAGAATCATACGGAGCTGGAGAATGCACGCCTGAAATTTGCCAACACGGAGGCTATTAACCAGTTATTGCGTCAGCAGATCCATCCACATTTTTTGTTCAATGCATTAAATACCCTGAAGTCTCTGATCCGTCGACAACCGGAGAAGGCGGAGGAGTATCTGATCCATCTGTCGGATTTTCTGAGAGCAAGTATTTCAAAAGGGCAACGGGATATTATTTCGCTGAAGGATGAGCTGAAACTAAGTTCAGATTATATGGAAATGCAGAAGATGAGAGTGGGGGAGGCCTTGCGTTTTGAAATAAGGGTAGATCAGCAGTCATTGTCCAATAAATGGTTACCGGCTTTTTCATTACAACCCTTGCTGGAGAATGCAATCAAGCATAATGTACTGACGGTGGAAGATCCGCTATGTCTTGAGGTCATACAGGAAGGAGAGTATCTGAAAGTAGTGAATAATCTGCAGGTCAAACACCAGACCGAAGTATCTACAGGCAGTGGACTGATGAATCTCACAGAACGTTACCGGATGCTGGCAGGAGAGGATATACTGATTGAGGATGACGGGAAGACATTCACCGTGAAAATTAAAATTTTACAACATGCAGGTAGTCATCATAGAGGATGAGGCGCTGACAGCAGAGGACCTGCAGGAGAGTATCCAGAAACTGGATGATACGGTGCAGGTGGCGGCGGTGCTGAAGTCGGTCAAGGAGGCAGTTGCCTATTTCAGAACACATGAAATGCCGGATCTGATCTTCAGCGATATACAGCTGGGAGACGGAGAGAGTTTTGATATATACAGGAATGTAGCGGTAACGGCGCCGGTCATCTTTTGTACAGCGTATGATGAATATGCGTTGCAGGCGTTTAAGGCAAATGGTATTGAATACATTCTGAAGCCGTTTACGGATGCCACTATTGCGGATGCACTCAGAAAATACAATACGCTGCGTCGCAGTTTTACTGTAAAAGATACCGGCGCCGCAAATGCGCTGGACGTTGTATACGAGCATGCGCCTAAGCCAGCAGCCATACTGGTTCATTACAAGGATAAGATCGTCCCTGTAAGACTGGATAGTATAGCACTGTTTTATATCGAAAGGGAGACTTTATGTCTGATGACTTTCGACCGTCAGCATTATTACCTGAAGAAGTCACTGGAGGAGGCTGAGCAGCTGTGCGGAGATATTTTCTTCCGTGTAAACAGGCAGTTTCTTGTGAACCGTAAAGCTATAAAAGATGCATCACATTACCTGTCCCGCAAGTTATGTGTTAATCTGCATGTGTCTTTCAAAGAAGTGATTACGGTCAGCAAGGAAAAGACTCCTCAGTTTTTATCCTGGCTGGGAGAGCGTTGATATTACCTCTTAGCAGCCCGTTTCTTCGGAGCGGCTTTTTTAGCAGCTGCCTTTTTCTTAGGAGCCGCTTTCTTCGCAGCCGCTTTCTTTGGCGTTGCTTTCTTAGCGGCCGCTTTTTTGGGCGTTGCTTTTTTAGCAGCAGCCTTCTTAGGAGCCGCTTTCTTTGCAGCCGCTTTTTTAGGCGCTGCTTTCTTAGCGGCAGCTTTCTTAGGAGTAGCTTTCTTCGCAGCTGCTTTCTTAGGTGTTGCTTTCTTTGCGGCTGCTTTCTTTTTAGGCGCAGCTTTTTTAGCAGCCGCTTTCTTTGGTACTTTCGCACCGGCTTTACGGGCTTCAGATAAACCTATGGCGATAGCTTGTTTGGGGTTGGTAACTTTCTTACCACTTCTGCCACTTTTCAGTTTACCTTGTTTCATTTCTTTCATGTTCTCTTCTACTTTGTCCTGGCTCTTTTTTGAATACTTTGCCATGGTGTGGAATTTAAAGGTTAATAAATAAATGATTACGGCTGTATCGACCGTAGTATCTTTTTCATATCAATGCCTTTACCAAGTACCGGTTTAAAGATGTCCCCCATCTCGTTGATACGGGCAAGAGCGTTGGTAATATTAAAGTCTTTCATTTTAAGTCCTTTTTTTACTTCCTCCCAGTGTAGCGGCATGGAAACCGTTGCTCCTGGTTTGGGACGCAGGGAATAAGGTGCCGCAAGCGTAGCCTTCGGTCTGTTCTGTAGATAATCAACATATATTTTGCCCTTTCTGTTCTGCGTCATGCGTTCAATACTTGTAAAAGAAGGAAGTTGGTGGTGTACCTGAGCGGCAATCCATTTGCCGAACAACTGACAATCTTCGTATGTATATTTTGCGTTTAAAGGAATGTAGATATGTATGCCGGTAGATCCGGACGTTTTGCAATAGCCTGGAACTTTGATGCTGTCTAGTACTTCTTTTGTAACCTGTGCAGTTCTGATTACCTGCTCAAAGGTATTCTTTTCTGTTGGATCCAGATCAATAATACACCAATCAGGATAATCAGGTTTACTGATCTTACTGTTCCATGGATTCATTTCAATAGCACCCAGATTGGCCATGTACAACAGACTTGCTTCATCAGTGGGGACCATGAAATTTTTGTCTTCACCTTCACTGGTATGATAAGGAAAGGTTTTGATCCAGTCAGGCGCTTTGCCTGTTACGTCTTTCTGGTAGAAACTTTTACCCTTTATGCCATTAGGAAATCTGTTGAGTGATTGCGGCCGGTCTTTCAGGTAGGGTAGTATGTAAGGTGCTACCTGATAGTAATAATTCAGCATATCCCTTTTAGTATACTTTTCTTCCGGCCAGAAGACTTTATTCAGATTGGTGAATTTCAGTGCATGTTTACTGACTGTTTTTACCTGTGTAGCCTCAGATGGATTCAGCAGTGTTTTGCGATTGCCACCGGTAACAGGCGTCAGCATTTGTTGAGAAATAGAGCCAGCGGCTTCTTTTACGACTTTGGCAACCGGTATAGCTTCTTCTTTTCCGACATCCTTTGCGGCTTTGTCTATGCGCATGCCTTCAAAAGAAGGATGACGCATGACACCATCTGAGGTAATCTCAGCATAACTCACTTCACATACCAGTTTCGGACTGAGCCAGATAGCAGTTGCTTTGGGCGGATTGGGGCGGAAACGGGAAGGTTTGTTGATATCGGGCACCGTACTGAAAGGAGATGTTTTTCTGATCAGTGGTTTGAATGCCTGCATCATATCCTTTTGTTGTGCACTGGTAAAGCCGGTGCCTATTTTTCCTGTGTATTGCAATTTTCCTTTTTCAAATACACCTACCAGTAAAGAGCTGAATGGTTTGGATGAGTTTTCATTGCGCGTATAACCACCAATGACCACTTCATGCCGCTTATTGATCTTGATCTTCAGCCAATCCCTGCTGCGGGCCCCTTTGAGGTAGCTACTATCTTCTTTTTTGGCGATAATACCTTCCAGTCCGAGAGATCTTGCTGCAGAAAGAAATGATGTAGAAGAGGTGTCTCTGAAGGCAGTGCTCAACCGGATGATATCGGGAGCGGGAAATAGGCGTTCCAGTAACTCCCGTCGTTGGATGAGGGGAAGTTGTGTAAGATCGTACCCATTCAGCCACAAAAGATCGAACACATAGTAGATCAATTCTCCGTCTGCTTCACTACGCCAGTTCTGCAGATCCGCAAAGCTGGAGATACCGTTTGGCGTCAGTACGACAATTTCGCCATCGATAACTGCATTGATCTTCCATGCTTCCAGTGCGTGATAGACAGGATAGAATTTATCGTCGAATGATTTGTTATTGCGGGAGATCAGCTGAACCTTGCCTTTGTTCAGCAGGGCAATAGCGCGGTAGCCATCCCATTTTACCTCGTACAACCAGCCGGGTGCATCCACAGGATGATCTACCAATGTGGCGAGCATGGGAGACAGGGTAGCTGGAAATTTAGCCTGCTTACCTGCTGAAGACTTTATATCCGAAGACTTTCGGGCCATATTGATATTGGAGCAAAGACCTTACCAGTCAGTGGAGCAGTCTCATGTAAAATCTTTTAGCCTGAAATTTGAAGAGGAATTTTTAAAAGCTTTAAGAGACATGGTGAAACCGGATTTTTTTATAGCGGGACTGGGATGTTCTGCGGGCTGTCTGGATGTATTGAAGACATTTTTTGCGAATGTACCTGAGCAGACGGGGATAGCTTTTGTGGTAGTACAGCACTTATCGAGGAATTATGTGAGTATACTTGACAAGCTATTGCAATCACATACGAAGTTGCCGATTATAAGGGTGTTGCAGGATATGGAGATCAGGCCTGATCATATTTATCTGTTGCCTGAGGGGAAGTTTTTGTTGATCAGGGATGGTATTTTACGTTTGATACCACGTACGACGACACATGTGGTGAATTATGCGGTAGATATATTTTTTACGTCATTGGCGGCGTATGCGGGTAATAAGGCGATTGGCATTATTCTGACGGGTATGGGGACGGATGGTCTGGAGGGTGCGAGGGCGATAGAGGGTGCGGGAGGGATTGTATTTGTACAGGATCCGGCATCAGCGGTATTTAAGGGGATGCCGGTATCGGTGATTACGGGAGATGAACCAGATGTAATATTGCCACCGGCGGAGTTGGCGCAGGCGCTTACGAAATATTATAAAACCGGGGAGATGAAGGATGATGAAGGGTTTGAGGCGGCTGGATAGCAAGCAGCTATCAACTTATTCATTACTGTTCTCTCTTTTTTCACATTGTTCAATATCATTCATTCCGTGTCAGCTGTATGGAGAAGTGAAGAAAATAATATTTTTGTGCAGAGCAATTGAGAAAGCAATCATACAGTATCTGCATGGCGTTCTTTTACACCTGCTTTTCTGGCGATGTGATAGTAGGCAGCGGGGAATAATATTCTTAACCAGTAGAGGTAGCGCTCCTTTCTGGCGATGAAGATGTGTTTCTTTTTGCGGACGATAGCGTCACAGATCTTTTCTGCACATACATCCACAGGTATACCATTGAGTTGTGCATGATCCATTTTATTGTAAGGCTGACCATCCGCTGTCAGTGCGGATAAAGGGAGTGGCGTATTGATTCTGCCGGGGCTTACAATTGTTATATAAAAGTCAGGTATGTCATGTTCTACCTGCAAAGTTTCAAAGTATCCTTTTAATGCGTGTTTGGAGGCCACATAACCACTGCGGCCGGGGAAGCCCATTAATCCGGACATACTGCTGACAGCGACTACATGTCCTTTGCCGCTCTGTTTGAAGTAAGGCAGCAGGTATTGTGTGATCGTCAGTGGGGCAAAAAAATTGACGTCCATCAGTTGGTTGTAGACGGAGAGACTGGTATCGGTTGCCATCGAACGTTGTCCGATGCCGGCGGAGTGAATGAGGATGTCGATATGCCCGAATTTCTGGAGAGCCTCTTCCACTATAATGTGTAGCGTGTCCCGGCGGGCTATGTCCGCCGGAAGCACTACGCAGGTTGTCAGCTGCGTTAGTTCACTAGCTAATGATTGCAATTTGTCCGTATTCCGTGCTGTGATGATCAATAATGCTTTTTGTCTGGCGAATTGTTTTGCCAGTGCAGCGCCGATCCCGGAGGAGGCGCCTATGATCCAGACTACTTTGTTTTCAAAATGCATGTGAGTGATAATAGTGTGCAAAGCTACGGTTTATAGGACTTGTTAGAAGGGGGATTTATGGATTGGTGGTTATTTATGTGATGTAGCAGGCGATCAGGCAGATGAGTAGATGAACAGATGATCTGGCAGGTGATTTAGGAGATGGTATGGTAGATTAGTAGATGCTATGGTAGGTTAGTAGATAGGCTGGTGGGAGATTCAGCAGATGAGTTGTTATGAAAAAGAGTTGGCAGTTGCAACATGTGGACTATAAGTGTGGGTCTTGCAATTGCTCTTGGGGCTGTGTCTTTGTGGCCTTTTAGTTATTATAGTTTATCAGTGTTGTAAATGGGCATCTCGCTTATATGGATATAAATGGCCGGGTTGTAATTGCTTCCGGGGCTGTGTCTTTTTAGCTCTTTAGTTATTATAGTTTATCAGTGTTGTACTAAATGGGCATCTTGCTTATATGGATATAAATGCCCGGGTCGTAATCGCTTGCGGGTCTATGTCTTTGTATATTCGGTGTATGTGACAAACAGGCACAGATTATGTGCGTGGTTTTGATCGGATGGTATATATTCGTATATTCCTTTTAAGATCATCCGCGTTATGCAGGAGATAGACTATCATGATACAGAACTGCTGCAAAGCATTGCCGATGGCAATGAAACATCGTTTGCCCGTTTCTTCCGGGCGGTGGCACCAATCGTGCAGGCTGATATAGCAATTATACTTAAAGGAGATAGCCATTGTATTCAGGCAGTATTGCAGGAAACTTTTATCATTATCTGGCTGCATAGAGACAAGCTGCCTCATATAAAAGATATGGACGCTTATGTGCGTTCTGTTTCATTACATGAGTGCTACAGCTATCTGCAGGATACAGCCGCAGACGAATTATTGCCGGTACCGCAATATGAGGAAGAACTTCCCCCGGAAGTACAGCATTATAAGGCCTATCAGGCGCTGATACATGATACAATCATGTCCCTGCCGGAACAGAGGAGACTGATCTATGAAATGCATCGCCTGAAAGCAATGCCTCCTGCACAGATAGCAGCTGTCATGAACCTATCTGCAGATACAGTTACCGGTGCGATTAATGCCGTACATCAATCAGTCAGGCAATGTCTGAAAGATGTCGCACATAGCAGCGTATCATCCCGCCACAATAACTGGGTCGTGGAAAAGACAAGGCTGCTGGAGGGTAATCCGCCTGTCATCAAGCCTTTTGATGAACACTGGACACCAATGATATCAAAGGCGACGGCCATAGACCGGCCTATACCGGCAGACAGTACACCTGCCATACGGAAGATCTATTCTGAACGTCTGAATTATCTGTATGCCGCGGCCGCATTGGTTTTTCTGATAGTTGGGCCGGGCATCTATCTGATATTTATGCGCTCGGAAAAGTCAGCCTCCTTTCGTACCCTATCTGCGGCTTCCGATCATAAATCAAAGGATACCCTACCTGACGGTACACAGGTTTGGTTGAATGCAGGCAGTGCGGTAAAGTATCCCGCTTCCTATACGGTGACCGACAGAGACGTTGAAGTAAGTGGCGAGGCCAGTTTCCGTGTAAATGCAGATCATGATCGTCCTTTCCATATCCGTGCACATCAGCTCTCCGCAGATGTGACTGGTACATCATTTAATATTCAAACCTATCCTACACCTGCCCGGCTGGTCATTACTGCTATAGAAGCAGCCGTGCGTTTACAGGCAGGAAGTAAAAGATTGTCCATTCCTGCCGGACAGCAGGCAGAGCTATCCCATGAGGGGAAAGTTTCTATAAGTAAGGCCGATACAGCGGCGATTGGTGCCTGGAAGCAGGAGGTGGAATAAGAATAAGCTTATTTTTATTGCGAAGAGGTCAGAGACGGAAATAAGAGATTTCCGTGGGATACTATTGTTGCGTGGTTAGGACTGTCGCATCCAGGAAGAACAATCCCTACATTCAGACCTATCTATATTAGTAAATGAGAAATATGTACATTTCGGAGGGCACTGCCTGTGGAAAAGTCATTACATGCCAGAAAAGGCGCCGGCTGACCTTAACATTGATCGTTCTTCAGACACATATCACCTTAAAAAGAAGGGCGGCCAGCCAAAAAAGTTAATTGCTTCCGTGGAATGATAAGTTTTAATATGGTTGATTATTAATGATTTACGTACCTGTGGAATCTTATTTGAAAAATATTTTTCACCCGAGGCAACCTTTCTCTATAGCTTCCGTATTTATAAGGTAAGGACATATGTGAGCCTATTGACAAAACATTGGAACAACTTTCTACCATAATACAGGGGTGCATTAATAAACAGCCCAGATGCCAGAAGTTATTGTATGAGCAATACTATGGCTATGCTTTTAAAATTGTGTTCCGGTATATTTACAGGTACGAAAATGCCGCAGACGTTGTAAATGATGGTTTTGTGAAGGTGTTTACCCGTTTTGACAAATTCAGTTGCGAGGATACCGAAGATCAGGAAAAAGTGCTGATGGGATGGATTAAACGTATCATGGTAAATACGGCAATTGATGAACTCAGACGGAAAAATATGATACCGGAGATCGGCGGTATACCGGAAGAAGTATGGGACGTACCGGACGTGGGACAGTCAGCAGAACAGAAACTATACTACAAGGAGTTGATCATACTGGTAAAGGAACTACCACCTTCCTATCAGGTGGTGTTCAATATGTATGTAATTGATGGATTCTCCCACCAGGAAATAGCTGACAAACTGAATATCAGTATCGGCACTTCCAAGTCCAATCTGGCAAAGGCAAGAGCTTATTTGCAAAAAAAATTAAACACAGATATACCTGAAATTGACGTATGCAGCTCCTAGATGACGATATGGACGAACTATTCCGCAATGCGGCCTCAGACTATCCCCTGAACACAGGCGGTGGTAACTGGGAAGCTATGCAGAATAAGTTGCAGCAGGCTGATAACAATCAGCAGGGGACCGCTACACGCAGGTTAAAGGATCGCTGGTGGTTCAAACCCGGACTATGGGTGCTTATAACTATCCTGTTTTTGACAGTAGCTGTAAGCGGATTATTTAATGGCAATCGTAAGGACAGCGGTAACAAGGGGGTTGCAGAAGACAAAGCAGCACAGGTAACAACAACAGATAATAAGACATCAGCAGCAGCGGGAGACGGACAGGGGATCAATGACAAAAAAGACGCCCTTGCCACTGAGAATACAACAGGAAAGAATGAAGACGAAGGGCTTGTATCAACAGACGATACCAGAACGACAAGCGTAGAAAATGGATATCCGAATACATCAGATAGTAGAGAAGGATCATCTTCTTCAACAGTGACTAACACGGATAAAGCCTATATACCTGCTGACAGAAAACCCGGCAGAACAGGCGAAGGCATTACCAAACCTGCAACTGCTGCTGCTCAAAAAGTAAGCAGCGGTAACAATGATGAAACAGTTAAATCCCCGGGTGTAATGACAGGGAAAAAAGTTCCGGTAAATACAAACGGCGCTATAACAACTGGCAATACTCCTGTAGGTGCTGCAGGAAAGAAAAATACTGAAAACGCCAACAGCACTGTAACAACTGGTAATACTCAGGTAAGTGCTGCAGGAAAGAAAAACAACGGTAATATCAACAGTACCGTAACAATTGGCAATACTCCGGTAAGTGTGGCCGGGAAAAACACTAAAGGAAACACCGATCAAACAGCCATCGGACTGGTGGGTACTTCGGTAAAAAATAAGCCATCAGCAACCAACAACATTGGTATCATAAAAGGAAACAGATCTACTATTGACGGAGATGATCGACTGAACACGCGTGAACGTGTAGTTTCGCAGAAACAACAGAAGGTTGCAGCAAATGTTGCAGGCCGCGATGAACGTTCGTCCACCGCGGACAGTGAACAATCCATCGTGAACAGGAAGAATGGGAATATACCTGTACGCAACAGCGAAACACAGGATATCCCCAACAACAGCAGTTATCCTGCTGCCAGACCGGGGATAACTGCTGTCATTGTAAGTCCGCTGAGCCTTGAATATATAAAAGGCGCGACAGCAAAGACTACAATACCACAGACAAGCATCTTACATGTGGATAGAAAGATCAATATACCGGTCGTTGCATCAGCGGAGAATGATGCAGCGGCGAGTGCGACAAAAGTTAAACGGGAACCTGCTTCATTGAAAAAGGGACTGTATTACGGGTTGCTTTTCAGTCCGGATATTACTACAGTAAAATTCCAGCGTACCTCCAGTCTCGGATATAATCTGGGACTGCTCGCCGGTTATCGTTTCGGTAAAAAACTGGCTGTAGAAACAGGCATATTGTACGAACGTAAATATTATTATTCTACCGGAGAATATTTTAATACAAAGAAAACACCATGGCCTGCGGACATGGAACTGTTGAATGTGGATGGATGGTGTAATATGTATGAAATACCTGTGAATGTACGATTCACCTTTGCAACGGGTGAAAAGAGCAGCTGGTACGCAAGCGCAGGAATGTCATCGTACATTATGAAAAAACAGAAGTACGATTATAGTTATAAATACTATGGCCAGTATGGAGAGAGAAATTGGACCTACAGGAAAACAACTGCAGACTGGTTCTCTATTATACACCTGGGCGTTGGATACGAACGGCCAGTAGGCGTGTTAGGCACACTACGGGTAGAACCATATATTAAGATACCATCCAGAGGTATCGGTATTGGTGATCTGCCTGTGACAAGTGTAGGTATGAATATTGGCCTGACCCGGCCTTTACGCCTGAGATAAGAACAGCACTTTAATAAGCAACGACATGACGCGAAGAAAATTGATAATTCTCGCTGGGGCATTGCTTTGCCTGATAGCAGCGGGAACAGGGTATTACCTGTACAATAAACCGAGAACTTCCGCCGCAGAGGCGCACACGGATAAACAGATTACCGCGCTGAAGCTCTATGAAGATTTTTCAAAAGATGAAAAGCTTGCAAACACTACCTATGTGAATAAAGTAGTAGAGGTGGCTGGTACTGTAGCCGATGTACAAAAGACAGGAACAGCCGTTTCTGTGTTACTGGCCGGACAGGTAGATGGTATGGGAGGGGTGAATTGCAGTATGGCGCCGGGAGAAGAAGTACAACTGCCAAAAGTTGGACAATCAGTATTGATCAAAGGGATGTGCACAGGGCTACTGATGGATGTAAGCATTGTTGACGCAACTATTATAAATAACAAGTAACAATTCAGACTATGAAAAAAGTGTTTTTCTCTTTAATAGCAGTGGCTATTGCTTGCAGCACCATCATTGTTTCCTGTTCAAAAAGTAACGAACAGGATGTCGTTAATCCTCCGGGTAATGGTGGTGGTAACGGCGGTGGTGGTAACACCTGCGACACTGTTAATATGAAATATGCCGCTGATGTATTGCCAATCCTTCAGTCAAGTTGCTATAGCTGTCATGGTAACGGTAACGTTAGTGGTGGCGTATCTCTGGGTAGTTATGCTTCTGTTAAAACACAGGCTGACAATGGCAACCTGATAGGTGTGATCACACATGCAGCAGGATATCCTGCAATGCCACAAGGCGGAGCTAAACTGTCAGATTGTAATATCAATAAGATCAAAGCGTGGATTGCACGCGGAGCACAGAACAATTAAAAAATACGGATATGAAAACCATATGCTTTATTGTACTGGCCTGTCTGTTATATCTGCCAATGAAGGCACAGACATATATGACCAGAAACGGGAATGTCAGCTTTTATTCTAAGACACCACTGGAAGATATTAAAGCACAAAATAATCAGGCATTTGCAGCTGTCGATCTCACGAAAAAATCGCTTGCTTTCACACTGTTGCAGCGCAACTTTCTGTTTGCCAAAGAGCTGATGCAGGAGCACTATAATGAGAATTATGTGGAAAGTGAAAAGTTTCCTAAAGCACAGTTTACAGGCTCCTTCACCGGAGATGTCGCTAATAAGCCCGGTACTTATAAAGTACAGGTAAACGGACAACTGACCATTCACGGTGTAACACAACAGGTACAGAATCTGCCTGCCGAATTGCAGATCGAAGAAGGGAAAATGACAGCTAAAGCTGCCTTCGCAGTGAAACCTTCTGATTACAATATTAAAATACCATCACTGGTTAAAGACAAAATTGCGTCACAAATCAACATACAAATAGTAGCGGTATGTCAGCCGGCAAAATAGTTTGAATATGCAAAAGATCGCCTGTTATATCATATTGTGTTTATTACTTGGAAATGTAACTGCCTTCGCGCAGGATACCAGTCTGCTGAAAATGCTGGACGAATCACAGAACTCTTCGGATCAATCCCATGTAGTGACGGGTACGTTCAAAGCTACACAGCTGATCAATGTTCCTACTGTAGAATCGCCTGGTAAACAAAGCTTACAGTTCCTGATCATGCACCGTTTCGGAAAACTGAATGAAGGTGCATATGAACTGTTCGGACTGGATAATGCTTCTATCCGCTTTGGTCTGGACTACGGATTCACCGACAGGTTATCCGCAGGTGTAGGCAGAAGCTCTGTAGACAAGGCATTTGATGGAAATATCAAGTACAAAATATTGCAACAATCCACAGGTAAGGGCGCGATGCCCATTTCACTTAGTCTGTATGAACTCGTGACTCATTATACACAGCGATATACGGATAAACCTTATCTAAATTCCCGTTTCCGTACCAGTTATACTTCTCAGTTACTCATAGCCAGGAAGTTTTCACGGAATTTATCGCTGCAACTGGCGCCGTCATGGACACATTATAATCTGGTTGCCACACCGGAAGATAATAATGACTTGTTTGCCATTACGGCAGGTGGTAGGATGAAGTTTACAAAGAGAATGAGTGTTACCGCAGAATACAGTTATCTGTTGCCTGATCAGGTGGTATCAACGAAAGTGTATAATTCACTTTCTCTCGGAGTAGACATCGAAACAGGAGGACACGTGTTCCAGCTGGTCTTTACCAATTCAAATGGTATGATCGGACCTTATTATCTGTCAAAGACGAATGGTAGTTGGGGTAAAGGAGATATCTTCTTCGGATTCAATATCTCAAGATCATTCAATTTCAGGAAGTAGGGAGTAAAGAAACAACGCTTTTATCAACAAACCTAAGCCAACAGGTTTAACCGGCGGATTGCGGAAAGCGGCTTTTATAACAAGCCGCCTTCCGCAATCTGTCCGGTTTATTATTATTCATCAGCTACGGGTCCATATGGTTGTCCGACCCAACATGGAGATACCTATATACCCTCTGATCTGTAATGAACTACCTTTAAATTTCATGACGCAACTGTATGTTTTCCCGCTCTTTGGATCATATATCTTTCCGCCTTCCCACTCATCATCGTCAAAGGTGAAATTGGTCAGTATGACAAGATCCTGCAACTTACGGGTGCGTAGCTTTGTGTCAGGATTCTTAATGTCAGTACGTGAACTGCCATCTGGTTCATACATGTTTTTACCCCATACCAGCTTGCCAAAGTATTTATTGCCAGATTTATAGATCTCTATCTTACCGTCTTTTTCCTCATTCAGCCAGGTACCCAGTATCTTATCCGCCGTACCATTTTGTGCAAAGAGACTGCCGGTGGCAATAATCATTGAAAAGAAAAGAAGCGTGAGCGTTTTCATCATGGAATGTTTAAAGTGTTTGTGCCCCGCGAATCAGGACTTATAATTAAACTGCAATATTCAGGCCGGTCCGTTTAAAGGGCCAGTCCCTTTAATTTACATTTTTTTGAATCCGGTTGTCAACTAACTGCAAAAACGGAACACAATAAAAGTCAATGATTTCGTGTATGCCGTAACGGTGGAAGGCATATTATTTTACCTTCATATTATATTTATATCATAAATATATCTAAATTACGTACCGGATTGATGTATAATAAGTGGATTACCATCTACAGTCGCCTGTAGTTCCCAAAGAACCTATGAACCGAATTGCCATTAGATTATTGAAAATCTTACTGATCGTACTATCTTTTGTCTCATCAGCCACAGCACAAAACGGATACATCTACGTACACCTCAGCGCGTTAAATGAAGCTTCATCTCCTGATTTTCAGTTCACTGTAAACGGAGGCCCGACTATCATACCCGATTACTACCTGAATGATCAACCCTTTACCTCAGACGCTATCAGTGATATTGGTGCAAGTCATGGTATGACAGGCACTGGTCTGGGAAATGGAGAGTTATGGGTGTCGTTGACTAATACACAGATTTATCATCGTATAGCAGGAAGCAGCGAATGGACATTGACATCATGGAACGGTATTGCACTGGACGGAGCAGGCCCCGGCCAGTTTGTCAGTATTGATGCTAACGGTGATGTATACTTCATGGATAGTAATAATCAACAACTTATTTATTCTTCTGCAGCACACGCTGGTCTGAAAGCAACTGATGTCAGTTACGGTGATGGGCGCATTGCAATTGTCGCAGCAGATGGTACTATCTGGAAGAATAACGTAATATCAGCACCTTATACAGATGATTGGAGTCTGCTGGCAGGAACAGGTACCAATGCCGGTCGCCTCGATATATTGCCTTCCTCCGGAGAGATTGTTTATTACAATCCCGGTAGTGGTAATGTATTCACTTTGCCATTTGCCGGCGGTACAGCACTTGATCTGGGAGCACCCGGTACAACCGATGTTGCTTTTGGTGATAACGGTACTATTTATGCAACTGGCTATAGCTGGAATGGCAGTAATTGGATAGCTGATATTACATCGTACACCGCTTTTAACCGCATTACCGGAGCACAACAAATATGGTGTGCCTCCAGTCTGCCAACTGGTGCCGGTGTACTTTTGGCCCGCACAGATAAAGGTATCTGGATTGATGATGAACGGATTACAACAAGAGGAAATGCTATCGTATTGCCAGTGAATGCAGGCGTTTATACCTTATCATCTGTTGTACCTGCCGGTTGGAATTTAGTTGGATTTACCCTCTACGATCCGGGCAATAATTCTACCAGTACTGCGGGTCAGACAAACGCAACGATCGATGTTTCCGCAGGAGAAACCGTACATGTGATAGCGCATCTGGCACAACTGAATCCTTTGGCTATCTCGCAGGCATGTGGTGTGATCTCAACAGAAGATTTTGAAATAGCTGCGCCTTTTACTGGTACATCTTACCACTATCATAATAATAATGATATCAGTGATGGCTATTATGCGATTCAGTCTGCCGATAAAAATGGCTCGCTGACAGATCATACAACAGGCACAGGTAATATGATGTTAGTGAAAGCAGGTTTTCATAGAGAGTATTTTTATTGGAAACGCCTGACGAATTTATTGATCGGACAACCATATAAATTAAAGTTTTGGGCAGCGAATACCAATCCTGCTGCGCCAGTGAAACCTGATATACTGGCAGGTATGATCGCTACCGACAGAAGTAGCGTCGTGACATTCAGCACGGGCACTATTAATAATAGCAGCTGGACGGAATACACATTTACCTTTATCGCCCCCGCCAATACAGCTGATATTTTTCTGCAAAACAATGCCAGTGGCATCAACGGGAACGATCTCGCACTGGATGATATCGCCGTAGTTCCGATGGCAGGTATATTGCCGGCCAGTACCATGATCCCTGTTACAACCGGCATCTGCGAAGGGACTACTGCTACTATTTCCAATGGTACGCCGGATGGTATATGGACGACCAGTAATGCAGTCGCTGCAACGGTAGATACAGATGGAAAAATTAAAGCACTCAGCGCAGGATATACTGACATCACCTACACTGTAACAGATGCAACAGGTTGTAATGCAACGGCCATTAAAACATTACAGGTATATGCTTTACCGGATATCATTGCGCTTGCTGACAGCAAAGCAATTTGTCCGGGTACCACCCTGAATTTATCTGTTACCGCCAGCAATACCCCCGGCCCCTATACATTTAAATGGACCGCTATTCCGCAGACCGGTAGTACGATTGCCGATGATCAGTTACAACAGACAACAGCTGCCCCCAGATTGGAAGACAGTAGTTTTGTATATATCGCTACAGCGACAGATGCGCGTGGTTGTACTGCATCAGGAATGACAGATACAGTTACCGTAAATGTTTTGCCGGAAGCAGTGATCAACTATACCACTGATCTCTGTAAATCAGGAAGGGGTACAGTAACGCAGAGCGGTATTACCGGTGGCACTTATTCCGGCAGCACCGGATTGGTGATTGACGCTACCACCGGAACTATCGATCTGGAAAACAGTACAGCCGGTACACATAACATCACTTATACATTCAGTAACGGAAAATGTACCAATACCACCACCACCAGCGTAAATATTCATGATCTTCCTGTAGTACCTGCGATCAGCGGTGCTTCAGAAGTTTGTGAAGGAGAACAGTTGCTTTTGCAGAATACAGTTACCGGTGGTAGCTGGATGACAGATAACCCATCTGTTGCTACAATAGATGCAAATGGTCAGTTGAAAGGAATTACGGCTGATACGGTTGCGGTGGTATATACCATCAAAGACAATTACGGTTGTGAGAATACCATCAGCAGAGATGTTATTGTCAATCCTCTACCGGAGGCAATGATTGCATATGATAAGACTGTATTTTGTACAGCTGGTACTACCAGTGTAACTGTGACTGGTACAACTGGTGGCACTTTCGCTGCCGGCGCAGGATTGAAAATAGATCTTCACTCCGGAGTGATAGATCTTGCGGCCAGTACACCCGGCAATTATATAATTACCTATAGCTTCAATAATGGCAAATGCGCCAATACAGTTACTACTTCGCTTGCTGTGGAAGGTCCTCCGGTAATAGCACCGATAAGCGGCAGGAATATGGTGTGTATCGATAATCAGGGTACTGATCTGCAATGTATAACCCCGGGAGGCATATGGAGCAGCAATGATGTGAATATTCTGGAAGTAGGCGCCGCAGGACATATTACAGGTATACAACCGGGTACAGCGATCATTACCTATGAAGTAACGACGGTAAATGGTTGCCGTAACCAAAGAGATTTTACAGTAGAAGTACCACCAATGCCGGTGTTTACCACGACCACCAAAAGTGCTACCTGTAATAGTAGCAGTGATGGTAGTATTACCATACCATCACCGGGTACCGGATATAAATACAGCCTGAATGGCGGCAACTGGACAGATGATAATACCTTCTCCAATCTGAAAGGTGGCAATTATAGTGTGCAGGTGATGAATGAAAAGAATTGCGTATCTGCTATGTCAACAGTGACGGTGCCGGCACCGCTGGACATTGCATTGATCATTCTTCCAAAAGATATTACCTGTCATGGTGATAATTCCGGGTCACTTACATTGTCAGCAACAGGCGGCACACCGCCATACCGTGTTGCATGGAGCACAGGGGCTACGGGTAATAAGATCACAAATCTGCCGGCGGGTAATTATGCTGTTACAGTAACAGACCAGAATGGTTGTTTCTCGACAATGAGAATGCCACTTACAGAACTGTTCCCGGTATTTCTGGTGAATGATCCTGTAAAGCAGGAAGGAGGCCTATTAAGAATTACCGGCACTGCCATGCCGGGCGCAGATATTCTGGTTACCTATCCTGATGGAAGCATCACTACGACACATACAGATGGAAGAGGGGACTTCAGTACTTTGTCATCCGGCGTAGTCGGGACAGGCAGGATAACGATAACAGTAACCGATCCTTCCAGCAAAGGAAATTGTGTGAAATATATTGATTACAATAACAGCACTTCCGCTGACCTTTCTATTATCAAGAGTGTGACGATCGCGAAAGCACCAACGGTAGGAGATCCTGTTACCTTCACACTGACGGTTAACAATAAAGGACTGGACCACGCTTCACAGGTAATCGTGACAGATGATATTTCAGGTATGCTGGATGAAATTACAGACATGACAACAACAGGTGGACGTGCCTTTTTCAATACACGTACGCATCAGGTGGTGTGGAATATCGATACGCTTTATGTGAATAAACCCATGCAACTGTCGTTTACCACACGCATCATTTACGGTGGTATGCTGGAGAATGCAGCTATTATTTCCGGTCGTGAAACAGATCCTGATCTGAGCAATAACGAATCAGCTATCCAGCCTTTGGAGATCTCGCCTGATCTGTTTATTCCGAATGTGGTAACAGCGAATGGTGACGGCAAGAACGATTATTTCGTTGTGAGAGGTATTGAACAGTATCCGGGGTCTGTATTGGAAATATATAACCGCTGGGGCAGTATGGTGTACCATGCAGTGAATTATTCCAATAACTGGGGTGGTGTGGGCCTTTCCTCCGGTATCTATTATTATGTGCTGAAGATTAATATGTCACGTACGGTAAAAGTATATAAAGGATACATAGAACTGATCCAAAAATAGTGTTATGAAGAATGGCCTTTTACTGTTCATCTTTCTGTTGCTGATGACCTGCTCTTTGCAGGCACAGCAGGATGTGCAGTTTAGTCAGTATGTGTTTAACGGCTTGAGTGTAAATCCTGCTTATGCAGGATACAGGGAAGAATTGTACCTGCACAGTGCTTATCGTCAGCAATGGGCAGGTTTTCAGGGAGCGCCGCAGACAGGAGCAGTCGCACTGGATGGCGTGACAGATGTATATACAAAAAGGGTGGGACTTGGTGCACAGATCACCTGGGACCGTCTGGGACCACAGGAGTCTTTATCATTGTATGGTTTCTATGCCTACCGTATTCCATTGGAAAACGACCGTCGTTTATGTTTTGGTCTGGGTATCGGCGCTACACAGTATGCGGTGGACGGTAGTTCCCGGAAATATGTAGATGCAGATGACCCGGCATTGATATTGGGTAAACAAAGTACACTGGCGCCTGATGCGAGATTCGGTATTTACTATAATACTTACAGAACATTTATCGGTTTTTCTGTTATGGATCTCTTTTCTGCCTATACAGGCGGAAAGATCTATTTCGGCAATGGTACCCTGTATTCTAATTTACGGAAGTCCCGCCATTACTATCTCAGTGGAGGAACAGTGGTATATCTGTCCAATGACGTCAAGTTGAAGCCCTCTGTTATGATTAAAGAAGACCTGAAAGGACCGACAAATATAGACCTCAATGTATTTGTGCTCTTACAGGAACGGCTGTGGCTGGGTGCTTCCTATAGAGCAGGTGTCAATCTGTGGGGAAAACCGGCTTTACCCGATGAGCTGTATAAGGGAAGTGGCATCAGCGCAATGGCCGAAGTGTTTGTGTCGGATAATATGCGGCTGGGGTATTCTTATGATCTTACAACGAATGGTATGTCCAGATACCAAAGAGGCTCACACGAGCTGTCTATAGGCATCTTATTCCCGCATAACAATAAGGTGGATAATACGCGCTGTGCGCGGTATTTCTAGGAAATTAAGGCTATTTTCCCCATAGTAGGGAAGAACTGATCACCCGCCTCCGGGGAATAAAGGATAACAATTGTCTGGAAAAAATAGTTGTATGTTTAACTAATAACCGTAATTTAGCATGGTGAAATCACCCGACAACATCATTCATATCAAGGCACTGGGCGAAGTCGTATCCAATCTGAGAGACGCTATGCGGCATTTTGTGCAGCGCAGACTCCGGGAGCAAAACATCGACCTGACCTTCGAAATGCTGCAGGTGATCAATACACTGTCGGAAAAAGGAGAGATTAACCAGCAGGAAATTGCCAACCTGCTGAATAAAGACAAAACAAGCATTACCTACCTGCTGGATAACCTTTCCAAAAGAGGATTGGTTCGCAGAGTAGAAGATCCCGCCGACAGAAGAAATAAAATCATTCATATGACAGACGCAGGCCGTAAAATCACCGATCTGCTGACTCCTATAGTGGAAGAATTGCATGAAAAAGCCAGCACAGGACTTTCAGTTGATTATCTGAAAAACGTGACCAGGTCTTTACACGTGATCAAGGGCAATCTCGAGGTAGAATAGCCTTTTTTTTGTCCTGATAGTTAAATATTTAACTATTTAGGACAAATGTCATAAACGCTTTGTTACTAACAGTGTAACAGTTGTAGGTTTATAAGCCGCCGGCCTATTCTTAGGCCGGTGTTTTCATTTAAATAAACCTTGTAATACGCATGAAAAATACCCTGAAAGGAAAAAACCGTGATTTGTCCAATAAATTCCAGACTTCGTACAGCAGCCGTGCAAAAATGCTCCCGTACTTTTGTTGCAGTAAAAATATTTGATTACAGATAATGTAACAGTTGTAGGTTTAAGCAGCACACCGGAATAGTCCTATTCCGGTGTTATTTTTTTAGTAAGCTCCTTCTTCGTTTTTTACTCACTCATCACTCCATTTCCAGTTACTGATATCGGGCATATCTTCCAGACATTCTCTGATATAGATGTTATGCATACTCAGTTTATCTTCGAAATATCCGATCACTGCTGCTGCATTTTCCAGTTGCCGTTCAGTACGCCGGATAGCTGCAATAGCGAGTTGGAATCTGCTCATTTTATTAAGTACCACCATATCAAATGGGGTAGTGGTCGTCCCTTCTTCCATAAATCCTCTCAGGTGAAATCTTGCCGGATGCGGACGACCATGCACAAGATCATGTACAATTCTGACATATCCGTGAAAGGCGAATACCACCGGTGCATCATCTGTGAAAAGTGATGTGAATAACGCTGATTCCAAACCATGTGGATGGTAATCTTTCGGAGACAGTGACATCAGATCTACTACATTCACAACTCTTACTTTTAAGTCGGGTAAATGCTTCCTGAGTAACCACGCCGCAGCAATAATTTCCAGTGTAGGTACATCGCCGGCACAGGCGAGCACAACATCAGGTTGCTGACCATTATCATTGCCGGCCCATTCCCAGACAGAAGCTCCCTGCGCGCAATGTTTAGCTGCATCTTCCATATTCAGCCATTGTAAGGCGGGTTGTTTGCCTGCTACTACAAGGTTAACATAGTTTTTACTTTTAAGACAGTGGTCCATAACAGACAACAGACAGTTCGCATCGGGTGGCAGATAGATACGGATGACGTTACTTTTTTTATTGGCGACAGTGTCAATAAAACCGGGCCCCTGATGACTGTACCCATTGTGATCCTGTCGCCAGCTATGAGAAGTAAGCAGATAATTCAGTGAAGGAATGTCTTTTCTCCACGGAATTTCCCGGCATGTTTTTAACCATTTTGCATGTTGATTAAACATCGAATCGATAATGGTAATAAAAGCTTCGTAACAAGGGAAAACCCCATGCCGGCCGGTTAGCAGATACCCTTCCAGCCATCCCTGACAGAGATGTTCGCTCAGCACTTCCATAACCCGGCCATCAGGCGACAGATGATCATCTATGTCAATCAGGTGTTCCATGAAACAGCGTTTGGTGACTTCAAAAACAGCGTTCAATCTGTTGGAAGTCGTTTCATCCGGACAGAACAGCCGGAAGTTTTGCTGCGATGCATTGAGTTCGAAAATATCGCGTAGCATCTTGCCAAGTTCACGCGTTCCTTCAGCTATCGTGACACCGGGGGCACTGACAGCTACTGCATAGTTGTTGAAATCCGGCATGACCAGTGGCTGTGGATCTTTACCACCATTAGCGTATGGTATAGCACTCATACGTTTATTGCCAACAGGCGCAAGGGCGGTCAATGCAGTTTGTGGTACACCGTTTCCCATAAAGTGTTTTTCCGGTGTATAACTGCGTAGCCATTGTTCCAGCAAGGCCAGTTGATCCTGATCTTCCCTGACATCCGGCAGGGGAACCTGATGGGAACGGAAGGTGCCTTCTATTGGTTTCCCTTTCCACATGACAGGCCCCGTCCACCCTTTAGGAGAACGTAGTATAATTAGTGGCCATAACATGCGTTCGTCCGTTTTCTTCCCCTCCCGCGCATGTTGCTGTATCTCCCTGATCCGTTCGTAAGCGGTATCGAGTGCCATTGCCATTTCCTGATGGGTGCTGAGCGTATCCGCAGCACGTACAAATAAAGGCGAATAGCCGTATCCGTTAAACAGTGTGGCAAGTACATCATCCGGCATGCGTCCCATTACTGTCGGACCGGATATTTTATAGCCATTGAGGTGTAATATGGGTAATACCGCGCCATCACGTGCGGGATTAAGGAAAGAGTTGAGTTTCCAGCTCCCTGCCAGCGGACCGGTTTCTGCTTCTCCATCACCGATCACACAGGCGGCGATGAGATGCGGATTATCCATTACAGTACCCGCTGCGTGCGCCAGTGAATAACCCAGTTCCCCACCTTCGTGCACAGAGCCCGGTGTATGTGCACTCACATGACTGGGAATACCGCCGGGAGTGGAGAACTGACGGAAGAATTGTCTCATACCTTTTTCATCCTGTGTAATGTCAGGATAGGTCTCCGTATAAGTGCCTTCCAGCCAGGTCTGTGCAAGGACTGCAGGTGCGCCATGTCCGGGTCCGCAGATAAAGAGAATATCTGCATCGCTTGATTTTATCAGTCTGTTAAGATGCACATAAATGAAGTTCAATCCCGGAGAAGTACCCCAATGCCCCAACAGTCTTGGTTTGATATGATCGGTCAGCAAAGGATCTTTTAAAAGCGGATTATCCTGCAGGTAGATCTGTGCTGCTGCCAGATAATTAGACGCTTCCCAATAACCCTGTATCTGATGTATTTGTTCGTTGGTGAGTGTTGCCATGTCGTCTGATTTAATGTGTCAGCAGCCATTGCTGCGTGTGTTGTGCAATAATGTACTCTTCGTTTGTAGCCATCACCCTGACTTTTACCCGCGCACTTTCCAGAGAGATGATGTCACGGTTATCATTGTTCAGTGCCGCATCTGTCTGTATGCCGAGATAATCAAGATCAGCACAGATCCTTTGCCTTATCAACGGTGCATGTAAGCCAATACCACCAGTGAATATCAGGGTGTCAATACCACCTGCAGCAGCAGTTAATGCGCCTATATATTTTTTAGCCTGATAACAGAACAATTGTACTGCTTCAGCTGCCTTCGGATCTGTGCTTTCCATTTCCAGCAGGGTCTGGATATCTGCTGCGGTACCAGAGACGCCTTTTAAGCCGGACTGTTTGTTGAGCAGCTCATTTAATGCTCTTTCGCTGATGAACTGTTTTTCTTTTAATAGGTAAAGTATAATGCCGGGATCGAGGTCGCCGGAGCGGGTACTCATGACGAGTCCGCCGGCAGGTGTCAGTCCCATGGTGGTATCAATACTTTTGCCATCGCGTATAGCAGCTATACTGGCGCCATTGCCCAGATGGGCGATGATGATTTTTCCTTTGGCTTCCTGTGGTGACGATTGCTGTAGTTGTTGATAAATATACTCATACGAAAGGCCATGAAAACCGTATCTGATGATACCGTCTTCCCATAGGTGCCGGGGAATGGCGAAATATTTTGCTGCGAAGGGCATGTCTTTATGAAAAGCGGTATCAAAACAGGCAATCTGTGGAATCGTCGGGTAAGCGGATGCAAATGCACGTATGGCGGTGATTTCAGCCGGAAGATGTCCGGGAGCGAGTGGTATTAAAGATTCAAATGCATCAAGTAGCGCAGGTGTGATCCGCTCCGGCAGATAATGTGCTTTGCCGCCCTGTACAATCCGGTGTCCGATGGCATGGATAGCATAAGGTGCGTAACTTTCCTGCAGCAGTCCGGTAAGTAATTGTATTGCTGCATTCAGATCGGGAACGGGTTGTATCGCACGTTCTTCATGCCCGGCAGCATCTTCAATGTGGACGCTGCTGTCAGCACCAATGTTCTGTATATTTCCTTTACTGATCAGTGTTAAGGAAGTGAAATCGAACAAGGCAAATTTCAGACTGGAAGAGCCGCAGTTAATGGTTAAGATGACGGTATTTTTATTATCCATATCAGCTGTGTTTGTTCTGGCATAAAATTTTACAGTTGTCTTATATAAATTCAATTGTATGCCAGATCATATTTCAGCGCCCTTTATCCCCGTGCAGTATACGGGAGAAGAAACGGAAACATCAGCAGAAAAAGAGACCGGCAACGAACAGGCCGCTATCACTGTTTTTGAACGTGCTGTGAAAAGATTACAGCAGGTGAATGAATGGGGCAAATTGTGTGGAGCTTTATCTTCATCATTTCAACTGGTGGATAAGCTGGGAGAAGAAATTGATGAAACTGCCAATGCGGGTTTGTTTATACGTATTGATATACCCGGACCCGGCAATAGTGCAGGAAAAGGTTATGACTGGGTGTCGATAGAACAGGTGGAAGAAATACAGTTGAGTGAGCACCAGCAATTATTTTTTATACGCGCGCGTCCTTCAGGACATCCGCAGCAAAAACATGCCGGTACAGCACATTTTCTGAAAGAAGAAGCAACCAGTTCCTTCGTAGTAACGAGAGATGAGAACCTTGTAACAGCAACGGTTTATGGCAGAAACGAGATGCCCAATACAGATACAGAAGAGACATTGGATAAGATGCGTAATGCAGTGATCGGGTCAGCAGGGGCGATAGGTATTTCAAAACTGCAATGGAAGGCGCTGGTCAATGCGCTGTTGGAAGATGAGGAATAAGAAAAGGGCTGTCAGACGACAGCCCTTTTCTTATTGTGTATGATAAGATGATTAGTCTTTGTATCCGGGAATATAGATCTCACCAGTTGCTTTATCCATATATCCTCTTGTACCACTGGCAGTTTGTACCAGTAATGCCTGACGGTTCGCATCTTCATCGATCACCTGTACCAATACCGGCTTTTTCAGCTCTTTCATGGTTTCAACAGGAATGATGCCTACACGGTTGCCTATTCTTGTTTCGATGAAGGCATAGTGACCGAAATTATCTTCTCTGTATTTCACATCATCATAGATCAATGGAACGATCACATTCCCTTTCAGATCGATCACACCTGTGTTGTTATCTTTCACGGCTTTGATCATACCGGGGATACGTTGTGCTTCACGGTAAGACAGGTATTCCAGTGTTGAATATCCGGAGAATTCAATGCTGTCCAATGCTCTGCCCGGACGCTGAAATTCGCCGATCTCCAATACAACTCTCCATCTGCCGCCCGGAATTTTGTAGATACGCATATCTTTTTTCTCTCCGGAACCTGCAAGGGCAGCTGCATCATGATTACTGCTTTCTTCCGCTTTTTGTGCAGCTTTGGCTACAGCAGCAGGAGCCACCTTACCGCTGGCGTCAAAGTATACTACACGTTCGTCATCGGTAACAGCTTTGATCAGGTCCTGTGAACCATCGGTGGCACTTTTGATTTCACCGTAGGTGGCAGGAATGACTTCTTTACCGCTGGAGGCTTCTACAACACCGTATTTACCATCCAGTGCAACGATCAGGAAATTTTTGAGTGATGGTTCTTCAAAGAATTCACCATCATCAAATTTGAGTGTTTTATTTACAAGGTTACCGGTGTTCATATCAACGAGACCGATGGTACCTTCTTTTTTTACAACCAGCAGATTGGTGGCTTTAGAAAGCGGATTAATACCGGGTATTTCATCAAATACGAGGGAACCTTTCTGCTTACCGGTAGCAGGATCAAGCAGGATATACCCTTTGATGGTTTTCGCGACAGCCATACCATTGGGTGCAACTATCGGCATATCATTGTACGCACAGGAATAAATGATCTTGCCGGAGCCATTGATCAATCCGACCTTTCTGTTATTTTCCACGCGGGCATAATCACCCTGAAACAGGTGAATACTGTCAAACTGTGGTTCTAATACGACTGCATGTTTCTTGTTGGTAAGTCCCCATTTTCCTTTTTCTGCATAAGGATAGAGACCGTCCTGTGCCTTGCACCATAAGCTGATCAGCAGGACAGGGAGAAAATATACGGTTTTCATAAAGTACAGGATTGATGTACTGGCAAATATAACGTTTTTAATAAATATATGGATCTTCTCCACAATATGTTGGATGGTTGAAGAGGGAACGGTATATTTGCGGCGAAAATGTATCGACAAATTATGAGAACAAGTGAACAGGCTTTGTCCATCATTGAACAGGTAAAGCAGGCGATTAACGACACGGCAGTAGAGGCGATTGTATTTGCAGCAGCAGAAATAGCGTCCAACAAAAAGGCACTCTTTGAGCAACTGGAAGCGCTCATTGGTAATATCTCTCCACTGGAATGTACCAGTCAGGAATGGCGTAATTTCAGGATTGCGCGCATCAATTTCAGTAAGTTACTGATGCCGGAAGCAGCAACCTGCTAATCAGGTTTACTGCGGAATGGCAGCCAGTATATGTCTGACCATCTCGTCCATCGATTTATTTTCTATCCATCTCACCACTGCCACGAGATCGTGGTCCGGATCTACGTAGATGAAATTTGTGCCATTACCTATATGGACAAATGCATTTGCCGGAGCGCCGGGCAATAATTCTTTTCCTGTATTCAGGAACCAGTTCATATACCCATAGGTCGGTTTGGCTGTAGTGGGTGTAAGGGATTGTTTCACCCACTGTTCGGAGATCAGCTGCTTTCCGTTCCAGTTACCTCTATGTAATGTCAGCAGACCAAAACGCGCCATATCATAGGCGTGGATAAACATACCACCGCCCCAATGTCCGCCGCCACTCACGGACTGTACAGGAGCACCATCCAGCACGATCCAGGAATTGCGATAGCCATTCCATCTCCATGTGTCAGAAGCACCTATTTCGTCCATAATATTTGTTTTGAGTATCTGCGGTAAGGGTTTGCGCCAGACACTGGTAGCTGCCAGCGCAAGGGCATTCACCCGAACGTCATTATATTTCCATACAGTGCCGGGTTTGTTCCGTTTACGGGTCATCCATTCGGAAGAATTGCCTTCCGGTCTGTCCGCCCAATCCGGTTTTCCCCATAAGGTGCCCTCCCAGTCACTCGTCTGTCGTAACATGACATCCCATGTCAGGGTGCTGTTATGCGCACCTGCAAAAGGATAAAGAAGTTGTGCCTGTCCCAGTTGCTCTGCCCCCGGACCGATAGCCGCAGGATTATATACTTCTATTGGTGGCACATAGTTGGCGACAGTATCCTGTACGCTGTGGATAAGTCCTTTGTCTACTGCCAGTCCCACTACAACTGACAAAAAACTTTTTGTCACACTATGTGTCATATCTGTTCTGAACGTCTCTCCCCATTCTGCTACGATATAACCTTTATATACGATAATGCCCGTAGCATCACCACGTGTGGAAAAAGGGCCGACACCATTGCTGAAAGGCTCTTTCCCGAAACTGAGTGCCTGTGCTATTTCCATGTTCCGGGGCGCTTTTGTCTCGTTGTCTTTTGCAAATTGTATGGCAGCTGCCAGTTTTGCAGCGTCCAGTCCAAGTGTTGCCGGCGCACGATGCTGCCAGTTATCTTTTGCAGGAAAATAAGTACTGTTCTTAGTGCTTTTTGATTGCGCGAAAACCAGTGTGGCAGCGCTTAGGAATATGATGGAGAAAAGCAGGCGTTTCATGCAGGTAAGATAGTCATCTTTTCTATATGTTATATATCGTGAAATTGTCAGAAATGCACGAAATATAGTCAAAATGTCAAGTTGACGTTCAGGAAATACATTGTTTGTCAGTAGTTTGCAAAATGGAACACTTTTAGCATAGACAAAATCTATTAGGAAGCTGACAGTTCAATATTTGCCTCAAGGGCAACATTATTTGCCCATGTAGCCAATGACTGTGAATATTTCGTCGTGTGTCCTTTACTATTAAGATAATAAACAGCACAATAAAAGATTAACCGACTAACTATGAGTAGTGAGCACATGCGTGCGCTAGTCCTCGAGGATTATGGCGCGCCGTTCGTATATCGCGTAATAGACAGGCCAAGACCGGATTTTGGAGAGGTTCTGATAAGAGTAAAGGCGAGTGGTGTAAATCCACTGGATGCAAAAATTAAAGCCGGAGAAGCGGAGCATGCAAAACAACCATTGCCGGCAATACTCGGTATTGACATGGCAGGTATCGTTGTAGAAGTGGGAGAGGGCGTAACAAGTTATGCGCCCGGTGATAAGGTGTATGGTATGACAGGTGGTGTGGCCGGTTTACAGGGCTCTCTCGCAGAGTATGTAGCTGTAGACGCAGAACTGATCGCACGCAAACCAGCTAATCTGACCATGCGTGAAGCAGCAGCAATACCATTTGGATTTGTTACCGCATGGGAAGGACTGGTAGACAAAGCAAAGATCGAAGAAGGACAGAAAGTGCTGATTCATGGTGGTTCCGGTGGTATCGGACAAATGGCCATTCAGATCGCCCGTGCTTTCGGTGCAGATGTTTACGCGACTGACACAGATGATAAACAAGCGATCATTGAGTGGTTTGGCGCGACACATATTGATGCAGATACAGTCAGTGTATCGGATTATGTGAATAAATACACCCGTGGCGCCGGTTTTGACATCGTATTCGATACGGTGGGCGGCGCGACCTTAGACGCTTCCTTTGAGGCTGTAAAGCAGTATAATGGTCATGTGATCAGTTCACTGGGATGGGGTTCTCACAGTCTGGCACCATTATCATCCAAAGCTGCTACTTATTCAGGCGTCTTCACCTTGCTGCCAATGCTGACAGGAATGGGCAGAGAGCACCATGGTGCTATCTTAAGAGAAGCCACAAGAATGGCAGAAGCAGGACAGATACTGCCATTACTGGATCCACGCCATTTTCATCTGCAGACCGCAGATCAGGCACTGACCCTGATCGTACGCAGAGGTGAAACAGGTAATATCGTCGTTGAGATTTAAGTGATTGCTCCATATGGAGTATAAGTAAAGGGACTTCAGCTTTGAAGTCCCTTTTTTGTTGCCTTTCTCTGAAGATTGTTTATCCCGGCTATACTCAGGTCTGCGCATCATGGAAGATGATACCTAATGTATGTCTGTTGCCACTATGTAAAGGACTTACCCCATGTTTCATATTCACCCTGTAATACCCCCTGCTGCCTTTTACCGGGCGGAAATTGGTTGTAAATAATAACATGTCGCCTTTGTGGGCAGCTATTACACTGGCTTTGGATTGTGCACGGGGAATCTGTTCTGTCAGTACAAATTCGCCGCCATTATAATCTTCGCCGGGTTCATTCAGAAAGAGGACGGCCTGCATGGGGAACCATATATCGCCGTAAAGATCCTGATGCAGGGTGTTGAAACCGCCGGCGCCATACTTCAGGATGAGGACGGTCGGTTTATCCTGCCCCTTTTCGCTGCATTGTTCCCTTAACGTGGAATGGGCGGAAGGAAAGCGATGATCAGACTGTAAAACCTCCATCCATTTATTGGCGATTGCAGCCAGATAAGGATAGACAGTTTCTCTGACAGTGGTGATCAGGTCCGGTAGCGGGTACCGGAAGTATTTGTATTCTCCCAGACCGAAACGGTATCGTTCCATGGAGATCGTTTTACGATAAGACGCATTGTCATTATACAATTCAATCAGTTCCTGGCATTCCTGCCCGGATAATAAGCCCCGTATCAGCGAATAACCGCGCTCATGCATATCATTGCTGATCTGCTGCCAATCCTTGCTATGCAGGCGTTCCGCGATATTTTTCATCATCTTTTTTCTGTAAAAGTAGGGAAGGGAGCAGGGGCGGAAAACCCGAAACTTGCTATTCAGGGAAAGCGGATTGTTTGAATTTTATAAGTAATCCTTTGTTTATCGTAATAACAGTCCGTCTACATCACCTTAATTTTGCAGTGTATGAAAAAGTATGGCCGTTTTTAAGACAGGTATTCCCCCGCAAGATCATATCTCAAGTTTAACATATCGTATATAACAATAGCACGCATGCTGACAGAAACACTCGAAGATTTTTATCAGAATAAGATCAAAGAAGTGCCGGCAAACCTGAGTAAGGAAACCGGGCATTTTAATGTATTCAGTCTGGAGAATCATATGGGAACCACGCCACCTCGTTACAGCCGTAAGACATTTTATAAAATAGGCTTATCCAGAGGACATGGTTTCTATCATTATGCCGATAAGAGTATAGAAGTATCAGGAACTACACTGATGTTCTTCAATCCGAATGTACCTTATACATGGCAGTCGCTCGCGCCGGATCTGAGTGGCTTCTTCTGTATTTTCAGAGAAGGCTTTTTTACAGAAAGAATCCGCGGTAGCATAACTGATTTTCCCATGTTTGCACAGGGCGGAAAACCAGCATATTTCCTGAATGATATACAAGATCAGCAGGTGACCGCCATCTTTGAAAAGATCATGGAAGAAATCCAGTCAGACTATATATATAAGTATGATCTGCTGAATAACTATGTGATGGAGATCATTCATTATGCCTTGAAACTGTCTCCTTCGGAGAAACTGTATCAGCACAGTGATGCAAAGACACGTATTACATCTGTCTTTACAGAACTGCTGGAACGTCAGTTTCCCATTGAATCGCCACATCAGCGTTTTGAACTGCGCTCTGCCAATGATTTCGCACGGCACTTGTCTGTACACGTGAACCACCTGAACCGCGCAATCAAAGAAACAACCGGACGTACTACGACAGAGCATATCTTTGAAAGACTGGCCAGTGAAGCAAAGTCCTTATTAAAACATACAGACTGGAATATCTCGGAAATCAGCTATGCGCTTGGTTTTGAAGAGCCTGCGCATTTTAATAAGTTTTTCCGCAGACAAGTAGATACTACGCCTACTGCTTATAGAAATATCTAAAAAAAAGGCACTGTTTGAAAGATATAAGTATCGCTTTGAATGGTGTAATGACGACCGGCACTTGTTGCTGTAGCTTTGTATCAACAACAAAAGAAACAAAGTATGAAACAACAAAAAGTCTGGTTTGTAACCGGTGCCTCAAAAGGATTCGGGCTCTCTATCGTAAAACAATTACTCGCGAAAGGTATTCCTGTAGCAGCAACAACGAGAAACCTCGCAGAACTGAATAAAGCAGTAGGTGAAGATGAGAATTTTCTGCCCCTCGCAGTGGATCTGACTGCAGAAAAAAGCGTGGAAGATGCAATCGCTGCTACTGTAAATAAGTTCGGACGTATAGACGTGGTAGTGAACAATGCAGGATACGGACTGGCAGGCGGTCTGGAAGAGTTAACAGATGCAGAAAGCCGTCAGAACTTTGACGTAAATGTCTTCGGTCTGTTACACGTTATAAGGAAAGCATTGCCTCATCTGAGAGCACAGGGCTCCGGTCATATTATTAACTTCTCTTCCGTTGGTGGAATAGTAGGCGATTTCCCGGGATTCGGTATTTATTGTGCCACAAAATTTGCAGTAAACGGACTCTCAGAAGCACTGTCTGCTGAAGTGAAACCTTTTGGCATACATACAACGATTGTATCTCCGGGTTATTTCAGAACGAACTTCCTCGCTTCAGATTCATTGGTGATACCAAAGCATCCTATAGATGCATACACCACCGTGCGGGAATCTCAACGCACACACCAGCAGTCAATAGATGGTAATCAGCCGGGCGATCCTGAAAAGGCAGCAGCAGCCGTGATTAAGATCACAGAAGTGGAAAACCCACCTTTACATTTTTATCTTGGTACAGATGCATATGAATTTGTACACAAGAAACTGGATTCATTGAAAAATGAACTGGAAAAATGGAAAGAACTGACTGTTTCTACAGCGATTGAAGCGTAGCGTATGGGCTTCCTTTTATCAATCGTGATAGTGGTTTGTCTGACGACGAATATTAAACGGATAAGAACGTATTGCCATCGTGTGTTTAGAAAACAACACGGACATCCGGAACAACAGACAGGACTTTTCGGCGTATTCAGGCTGGAGGATGTATGGCAGTGCAAGACTGGAAAGACGAAACAATGCATGGATTATTATAAGATAGGGCTGATAAGAGGAAGCAATCGCGCTCACTATGCTGATAACAGCATAGCAGGGCCGGCAACCACACTGGTGTTTTTCAATCCACATGCGCCATATACATGGGAATCATTGGAAGCAGATAAAACGGGATTCTGCTGCGTGTTCAGCCCTCCGTTTTTTACGACACAGATGCAGGAGAAGATCAATGCACTTCCCATGTTTATGGCCGGTGGAAAACCGGTGCACATACTGACAAAGGAACAGGATAAAGCAGCAGCAGATATCTTTATCCGCATGCTGGAAGAATGGCCATCTGATTACAGGTATAAATACGACCTGCTAAGGAATTATGTGACACAGTTGATTCATCTCGCACTGAAAATGCAATTGACTGACGTGGACAGTAAGAAAGGAGAAAGTTACAATAACAAAGCACATCTCAATTAATCAACAAAGCATGGACAACGCAAATAAATATCTGGGTATGTGGGTAACCAAAGACGGTTATATCAGACACGAACTGTTACCCAACGGACGCTATGATGAAGCAAGAGGTAATAAGAAAAGTGCTTATCAGGGCAGCTATATCATCACCGGCGATCATATCGACTATAAAGACGACACTGGCTTCACGGCTGACGGTGATTTCAGGGATGACATACTGTATCATGCAGGTATGGTATTGTATAGAGAGCAGTAATTGACGGATCTCTTTTGACCTAAATTTGTAAGGTCCAAAAGATCGAATGATGGAATGGAAAAATGAATTGTCAGCTTTATTAGACATTGACTACCCCATTATCCAGGCCCCCATGCTGGGTGTTACAACTCCGGAGATGGTGGCAGCCGTTTCAGAAAAAGGTGGTCTTGGCTCTTTGCCCGTAGGAGGTCTCTCCGGATAGGACAAGAGAACTTATCCGTAAGACAAAATCATTGACCCATAAACCGTTTGCCGTTAATCTCTTCACGAACGGTGTACCAGAGTACAACCACGCAGATGCGGAAGCTATGCAGGATTTCCTCGAAATATTTTCTAAAGAAAACCAGCTGAGCTTTGAACGTTTATCACTGGATGCATTACGGTTTTATAGTTATAAAGAACAGATAGAGATCCTGATAGAAGAAGGCATACCTGTAGTCAGTTTTACATTCGGTATTCCGGATGAGGAAAGCATGACTGCGTTAAAGCAGAGAGGTATTGTGCTGGTGGGAACTGCCACTTCTGTGCAGGAGGCGATACTGGTAGAAAAGGCTGGTGCTGATGCTGTGGCGGCACAGGGTATTGAAGCAGGTGGACACAGGGGCAGTTTTCTGGAGGAGGAGCCTTTGCCCATGGTCGGCACCTTTGTGCTGGTACCTGAGATAGGGGCCCATGTGAAGATACCTGTTATAGCCGCAGGAGGGATCAAAGGAGGTCGTACTATCAGAGCGGCATTCCAGCTGGGTGCGAAAGCAGTGCAGATCGGAACGGCTTTTATAGCCAGTCAGGAGAGTCTGGCGATTAGTTCTTATAAAACGGCCCTTACAAAGGCACAGGTGACTGACAGCGCATTGACCCGTGCCTTTTCCGGTCGTTGGGCGAGAGGGATCAGAAATCAGTTTATGGACGCTATAGAGGCCTCCGGATTGAATATTCCTCCTTACCCCATACAAAACATCATTACAGCAGGACTGCGGGCTAAAGCGCAGCAGGCTGACAGGAAAGAGTTCACAAATATGTGGGCCGGTCAGGCGTCAGCGGGAACCGCAGACAAGTCTTCAGCGGATATTTTCCTTCAACTGGTCGCCGGGACGGAAGAATTGTGATATCGTTTAATCAGAACGGTATTGGATGGATAAGCCACAGGCAAGCTATAAATAATCCAGATACAGGCTTTTGCCACTGAGATGGGTTATTGATAGCTTGTTTGTGGCTTATTTGCTGTTTAACAGTAAGTTGTGTTGCCTGTAGCGCTATTGTTGAGGTGGACTTGAGGTGGACTTGATGTGGACTTGATCAGGACATGAGGTGGACTTGATCAGTAATTGATCTGTTATCGGGCTTGTCCAGAATGCCTCCTATCAGGCCCAAGAGACTGCTTGACATGACGCATCTATGCTTTATTCCCTGCAATATCTCCATGTCTGATGCCTCTTTTTACCGTTTGCTTCCACCCTCCATATTGTAATTATAGATAAGAAAAATTATCCGAAGAAAAAAGTAAAAGATATTTTGTACTATTTAGTACAGTATTTACCTTTACATCAGAAACAACAAGGAAATATGGCAGGCAGACCAAAAATATTTGATGAGAAAGAGGTAGTGGAGAAGGCGGTTGACGTATTCTGGAAGAAAGGATATGAGGCGGCGTCTGCAGATGAATTACTGGCTGCCATGGGGATTGGTAAAGGAAGCTTTTATCTGGCTTTTAAGGGTGGTAAGAAGGAGTTATATGAAAAGTCCCTGAAGCAGTTTTCCGACACTTATGATAAGCAATTATCACATGATCTGTCAGAAAGTAAAGATCAGGTGGAGTTTATCCGGCATTTCTTTCTTTCACTGGCGGATGATCCGACAGCAAAGATCATAAAGGGCTGTTATCTGGGGAATGCGTTGGTGCAATTGTCAGATGGAGACCGGGATACGAAACTCGTCGCTGCGCAACTGCTGACAAGAACAGAACATATTTTCACCACGGTAATCAGAAAGGCACAGGAAGAAAAGAAAATAAAGAACACCGCGAGGCCGGAAGTGATCGGGAAGTACCTGATTAATCTGTGGAATGGTATAAACATCACCAGAAGAAGCAATCCCAATACTGAAGACCTGAGAGAGATGCTCGAAATGAGCCTGAAAGTACTGGATTAAATTTTTTTGCCCAATATTGTACTAATTAGTACATAATTATAAAAACAAATTACATTCAACTTAATACTTATCAAAATGGCACATGCAACAACTACACAGCCTGCCACAAAAGGCATAGACATCAGCAATGTTGAGTATAAAACGCTGACTATTGAAGGACAGGAAATCTTCTATCGTGAAGCAGGTTCTCCGGACAATCCGACCGTTCTGCTGCTACACGGTTATCCGACTTCTTCCTTCATGTTCCGTAACCTGATTACGGCATTATCAGGAAAATATCACCTGATTGCTCCTGACTATCCCGGTTTTGGTAACAGCAGTATGCCACTGGTGACTGAATTCGAATACACTTTCGATCATCTTGCAGATATCGTGGATCAGTTTATCACCGCAAAAGGACTGACTAAATACAGCCTGTATGTAATGGACTATGGCGCTCCTGTAGGTTACCGTATCGCTACAAGACACCCGGAAAGAGTGCAGGCTTTGCTGGTACAGAATGGCAATGCATATGAAGAAGGTTTATCTCCATTCTGGGACCCGATCAGAGCTTTCTGGGCTGACCCACAGCATGAAGAAAACATTAAAGGTATGAAGGCAACTTCACAGCTGGATTTCACAAAGTGGCAGTATCTGACAGGTGTGAGAGATGTGGCTAAGATCAGTCCTGATACATGGGTACATGATCAGAGTAAACTGGATCGTCCCGGTAATGTGGATATACAACTGGCTTTATTCTACTCATACAGCAGTAATCCTGAACGTTATCCTGAATGGCAGGAATTCTTCCGTACTTATCAGCCGCCAACACTGATCACCTGGGGTGCCAATGATGAAATCTTCCCTGCAAGTGGTGCGAAAGCTTATCTGAAAGATCTGCCGGATGCAGAATTGCATCTGCTGGATACCGGTCACTTTGCACTGGAAGAAGATGGTACAGTGATTACTTCCCTGATTGATGATTTCCTGACAAGAAAAGTGAAATAGTTTTTTAGTATACGATATTGTACCAAATAGTACATTAATCGGGTGTCATATCTGAAGGCGTCGGATCGTTCCGGCGCCTTTTCCTTATTTGTACAATTCTGTCATTTTGCTTAACTTTAAGGTATGATCAGAGAACAATTGTACGAGCCATATGCAATCTCCGTACAGACGATGAATGAGTATCCGAAAGGAGCCAGACAAACTGCTTTTTTGAACTGGTATATGTGCTGGGCGGAGATGGCAGGCATTGTGTGAATGACAACCGCTTTGCTTATAAACAGGGCGATATGTTTCTCCTGACACCCAATGACCTGCACGATTTTGCCATAGATAACACAACGGAATTCTTTTTCCTGCGCTTCAATGATGTGTACCTGAAATCCAATGGTATTGTCAAAGACAATATCCAGCGGCTTGAATACCTGCTATACAATGCCAAACAGGTGCCAGGTTCCATTCTGCAGAATGAATCTGATAAACCGCTGGTAAAAGCGATGATAGAAGCAATTATCCGCGCACAGATCAACCGTGATTCCTGTTGGGATAAACTGATCCTCTCACTGGTGAATACCCTCGTAGTGGTACTCGCACGTAACATCGAAAAGAATCTGCCGCAGGTCTATGAAGACAACAAAGAAGAAAGGCGCTGGACATCATTCAGTATATACAGGCCAACATCTATAATCCACAGCTGATAAAGGCTGAGCATGTGAGCCATGAATTCGGTATTTCACTGGCTTATCTGGGGCGTTATTTTAAGAAGCATACAGGGAAAACCATGCAGGATTATATTGCTTCCTATAAAACTAAACTCATCGAAAACAGACTGCGCTACAGCACAATGCGGCTGTCAGAAATAGTCGATGAACTGGGTTTTGCTGACGAGAGCCATTTTAACAAGTTCTTCAAGAAGCAAAAAGGGATGAACCCTTCAGAATATCGCAAAAACCTGCCAGTTTCCTAAAATATTATTATTGTAAAAATGTACAAATTAACTATGTTAGATGTACAAATTTTACATACAAGTCCAATCAGACTGTCATTCAGCTTCCCTATTTAATGCTTTTTAGGTGCTATTCTGTAATCATCATCAGTGAGACCTTTTACCCCTCTGGGCTTCTTCTTAGGAGTAGTGTCCACTACTGGCGGTGATGGTGCAATTACCGGCGGTGTAATGATCTGTTCGGGTGGATCTGTTGCAATACTGTCAGGTATTGGTGTTGCTATAACAGGATGAACCGCATTCACTGTGTCAGGCTCTATAGTCTTCTTCTTTTCAACGGGCTGCTTGTCCGGTGGTGGTAACAGTGCCGGTGGTAATTCATGCCAGATACTGTCTTTGATGATCGTGGCTGGTATTGCTGGCGGTGTTACCGCTTTAGGCGTCTGATGGAAAAATTCAATAAACAGGTAACAGGAAAGTGCGGTGAGCAGTACAAAAAGTGTGGCAATATTCAGCAATGCGCTGTTATCAGGAGGAGTATTATCAGGTGGTGTTGTCTCGGGCATTTCAATGTCCAGCTGTGCGCTTATCCGGTTCCAGATAGCGTCTTCCATAGCAGGAACAGGCAGCTGTTCCAGCTTTTGGGCGATGATGATTTCATATGTTTCTTTTTGATTCATTCAGTTTGTAACTGTAATGTTTGTTTAAGTATTTTTCTGGCTTCACTCAGGTGCCATTTGCTGGTGCCTTCGCTGATGTTTAGTTTGACGGCTATTTCTTTGTGCGTATGTCCCTCCATGACATATAGTATAAACACCGCGTGGGTGGCAGGTGGCAGCTTTTTGATCATATCCATGATATCTTCAGCCTCCAGTCTGGCAATAACGGAGTTGTCGATGGATGGCGCCATCGCTTCTTCCAGTTCGATAGGATTGAATTTACTCTGAGTTTTGATATAATCTATGCCTTCATTGGCAACAATCCGTTTTATCCACGCATACATCGTTCCTTTCGATGCATCGTAGGTATGCATACTTTTGAAGATTTTCACAAAAGCATGGCTCATGATATCTGCAGCATCCGCTTCGCTTCTGGCATAGCGCATCGCAATGGACATAGCAAAGCCATAGAACAGCCGGTAAAGCTGTTCCTGCGCCTTGCGGTTATTGGCAAGGCAGCCTTCAATAAGGAGTGATATGTCCTGCTCCTGGCTTTGCAATGTTATTCAGATATAAAGGCTTATTCTTTTTCTATTTGTTTCAACAGAATGGCTGTCCCCATGGCAGACAGGATGAACTTTAACTTTTCTTCCTGATCATTGTACAGCCAGATTGCTTTATCCATAGAATCGATGATACCGACAACCCCGTCTGTAGTGCTCAGTTCATAACCCGAGAGTATCCTTGCACCCAGCAGGGTATTGGACACTTTCCCGCTTTTGGTCATAAAAGTATTGAGGTTGAGTGTTCTTATCCTGACGGTATCCCTGCCGTTGGTTGCATAACCTTCTTCTTTCACATAAGGCGCATCTAAAATACGGTGCGAAGTGTCTTTGCTGATATCATAGTCGCGGGCCATGAGCAAAGACCAGAGCCCTGTACCACTGGTGTCATTGGGTACAATAGCCGCCGTATAGATATAGCTGGAACTAAGCAGCGTGGAATATTCTCCTCCGATGACCGGAATGCGGCCGGCGTTCAATACCACATCATGGCTGTTATAAAACTCAGAACCAAAAATCTCGGCGCTGTTATGACTATTGGTCAGCGTATACCTGATTTTGGCTTTTTCATGCTTTCCCTCTTCCATCACCTCTGCCCCGAATATATTTATCAGCACATCCTGCGGCGGGATCCATATGTTATTATAGCGGACGCTGGATTTGATATGCCAGCCCCTTTTGATACGGGAGGTCGAATAATCCCCAAAACTGAGGTGTTGGTTTACCAGCCAACCCTGTGCTCCTTTAACGGGATAACGTGTTGATACACTGCTGAATTGGTCAGGTACGGCCAGCTTTGTGGTGCTACAGGAGACGATTACAGCAAGTAATATAGGTAAGAGTATGTGTCTCATTCGTATCATTTGTCAATATTAATTAGTTTCAGTGATATAGGTAATACCCCGGGGGAGGGGAAAGGGTTGGGTTAAGATGGGAAATTTTTTTTGATCCAAAAAGCTTATTTTTAATATAACGCACTGAGTCGTATTCCATGTTAATGAAAAATTTGCTGCTTCCACTATTATTGCTGGTAAGCTATGCCTATGCACAGCCATCCTACCAGTTCTCTTCTTTAGATGTGAACAATGGTTTATCCAATAACCAGGTGAATTCCATTTATAAAGATGCCAGAGGATTTATGTGGTTTGGTACCATGAGCGGATTGAACCGCTATGATGGGTATACCTTTAAAACATTCCGGCATAGCGCAGAACCCGGCGCCATTAACGATGACTACATCACTGGTATCTATCCGGCACCCGACAATCAGCTTTTTATCCGCACAAGGAACGGGGATAATTTCTATAATCCTGTCACGGAACAATTCTCCGATGCGACCGTCTGGCTAAAGAAAAGAGGCTTGTCTGAATATGGGATCACCGGTTTGGCACAAACAGGTAATCACTGGTGGATCGCTTATGGTGATGCCCGCCTGTACAAAACAGACAGCACCGGACGTACTACCAGCATATTATTACCCGATAGAGCCAATGCCGCTATCGCAGATCTGCAGAGTGAGGGCGAAAATCAACTCGTCATTCTCTACCTGAATGGAGATGTGGAAAAACTGGATATTACCCGTAACAAAATTATCTACCGGAACACAGCCATCAGAAAATATATCGGTAAAACTCCCTTAGCACTGCGCATCTTTATCGACGATGCAAAAGACATGTGGGTGTATATGCCGGGAAGTGATTTCGGCGTAGCTTATCTGAGCAGGACAGACGGAAAAGTGAAGATGCTGTCCAGCAAAACAGGCGCCCTGAATAACGATATCGTCAACAGCATTGTGGAAGACGATAAACATATCATCTGGATCGGTACCGATCATGGAGGTATTAACCTGATTGACAAAAATAACAATTTCAAATCCCGCTTTCTGTTGAATAAGGAAGGCGATCTGAAGACGCTCGCGGAGAATGCCGTCTACGCACTCTATAAAGATAATTTTGGCATCATCTGGTGCGGTACGTATAAAGAGGCCTGAGTTATTTCACGGAGAATATGGTGAAATTCCCCTTGTATAAGCACAGTCATGCGGATAATAATAGCCTGAGTTATAATGACGTCAACTGCTTCGAAGAAGATAAAAAAGGGAATATATGGATCGGTACGAATGGCGGCGGACTGATTTACTTCGACCGTGTTAACCAGACATTCAAACGCTTTCAGCACGATCCGGCCAATGACAACAGCATCAGCAAAGATGTGATCGTAAGTCTCTATGTGAATAACAATAATGACCTGTGGATAGGCTACTATTTTGGTGGCATGGACTTCTACAGCAATGGACGCTTTAACCACTATCGCCATGAAGATGATGATCCGAATAGTCTGGCGAATAAATCCGTCTGGAAGATATATCGCGACCAGCGAAACAATTTCTGGGTAGGCACACTGGGCGGAGGACTAGACCGGTTTGATCCGGGTAATGGCATCTTTTACCATAACAATGTAAATATGCCGGCGTCCGTTCATTCCAATTATATCTCCGGATTCGCAGAAGATAACCGGGGCAATCTATGGATTGCCACCGCTTATGGTATCGATGTACTCGATAATTCAAAAGGTGTCTTTGTACACTACCTCAGTTCCACTCATCAGCTGAGCAATGATAATGTCAGTTCGCTGCTCTATGACAAACGGGGACATATGTGGGCCGGAACCCGCGCCGGACTGAATGTATTTGACGAAAAAGAACAACAATTCAGGTCATTTACCGTAAAGGACGGTCTGCCGGATAATAACATTATCACCATGCTGGAAGATAATGAAGGCTATCTGTGGGTAAGTACTTCCAACGGCCTTAGCCGCATCGCGGTGAAAGACGGTCCGGAAGGACTTAGTATCAGCTGTCGCAACTATGACGACAAAGATGGTTTACAAAGCAAGGCATTTAACGTGAATGCTGCTTTTAAACTCAGTACAGGCGAACTCATTTTCGGCGGTGCCGATGGATTTAACCTGTTTGATCCGTCTTCACTGCCGCGCAATAAAACCCGTCCTGATGTTGTATTCACCGGACTTCGCCTGTTCGATCGTAATATTGAAGTGAATGCGAAAGTACATGACAGGATTTTATTGCCGGAAGCCTTATCTGTCACAAAAGAAATTGTGCTGAAGCACAACGAGAATGATTTTTCGGTTGAATTCGCTGCGCTGAATTTTATCAATACCGAAAAGAATAAATACGCTTATCGCCTCGATCAGTTTAATGACAACTGGTTGGTCGCAGATGGCAGCACACGCCGTATTACCTACACCAATATCAGTCCCGGTACTTATACATTACAGGTAAAAGCTGCCAATGAAGACGGTTTCTGGAATGAAGAAGGGATTTCCCTGAAGATCATTGTGAAACCTCCTTTCTGGAAAACGCCTCTGGCCTATATTATCTATGTACTTCTGACAGTCGCCATTTTATTACTGTTGCGCCGTAGTGTGATCAAAAGGGCACACAAACGCTTTACTCTGGAACAGGAAAGACAGGAAGCCAGACGTATGCATGAAATGGATATGATGAAGATCCGTTTATTTACAAACCTCAGTCACGAGTTCAGAACACCTGTTTCCCTGATCCTGTCACCTCTGGAAGAGATTATGCAACAAAGCGGAGATCAGAAAGAGAAAGGTAAATTCCAGCTGATCTACAGGAATGCAAAACGCTTATTGATACTGGTGAACCAACTCATGGATTTCCGCAAGATGGAAATGCAGGAACTGCGTTTAAATCCTACCTGGGGAGATATCGCCGTATTCATCCGGGAGGTAGCCTTTTCATTTGCAGATCTGGCGGAAAGGAAACAAATTGTCTTCTCCTATAAAAGTAATACCCCGCATATCTATACCTATTTTGATAATGATAAGATAGAGCGGATCCTGTTTAACCTCCTGTCCAATGCATTTAAGTTCACCCCCAGCGGCGGCTCAGTACATGTTGAACTAAGCAGTACCAAAGATGAAGAAGGAAAAACCCGGCTGGAAATGAAGGTAAAAGATACCGGTATCGGTATTCCTGCGGAAAGACATGAGAAGGTATTCGAACAGTTCTTCCAGAGCGATATGCCGGGCGGATTGATGAACAGGGGAAGTGGTATCGGACTGGCTATTACCCGGGAATTTGTAAAACTGAATAATGGGACCATCACGGTAGATAGTGAGGTGAATAAAGGCAGCTGTTTTACCGTTATACTGCCTTTGGAAACCTGTGAACAACCCGAGGTGCCAAACGAGGTACCCGAAGCGGCAGCAGAAGAAGCCTTAATGGATGAACCCCTGTTACCGGAAGACCTGGAGGAGGAATTGTCAGCCGGCGTCATGGAAGGGGATACCCAACGGCAGACGATCCTGTTGATAGAAGATAATGAGGACTTCCGCTTTTATCTGAAAGAGAACCTGAAGGACTGTTACCATATTATTGAAGGAGCAGATGGATTGTCCGGTTGGCAGAAAACTTTGTCAGGGCACCCGGATCTGGTCATGAGTGATGTGAATATGTCGGGGATGAACGGGATAGACCTGTGCCGTAAGATCAAAACTGACCCCCGGACCAGACATATTCCCGTGATACTGGTAACTGCAGCAGCTGGTGAACAGGAGCAACTCCGCGGACTGGAAGCCGGAGCCGCAGATTATCTGGTAAAACCCTTCAATTTTGAAATCATGCTGTCCCGGGTACGTAATCTGCTGGCCAGACCATTGCCGGCCAAACATCAGGTGAGTCTGCCGGAATTAAAAAGCGCTGAACAGGAAGTTTCTCCCAATGAAAAGTTCCTCCGCCGTGTTTTAGAAATAGTAGAGCAGAACCTGTCCAATGCCGGTTTCTCCGTTGAGGAACTCAGCCGGGAACTATTTATGAACCGGGTGTCCCTCTACCGGCGTATTTTCAACCTGACCGGACAGACACCGGTGGAGTTTATACGGATGATCCGTATAAAAAGGGCCGCACAGTTATTATCCAAAACTGAAATGAACGTCACCGAGGTGGCCTATGAAGTTGGTTTCAACAACCCAAAATACTTCGCGAGGTACTTCAAAATGGCGTATAACATGCTGCCTTCTGCTTACGCAACTGCAGCCAGAAAGTAAGTATTGCAATAAATGATGCCCGTAAGGCAACATTTGATACCCCTCCTGCAACATTTTATCCTATTTAATAAACATTCTACAGCCCTCTTTCTCAGGGAGGGATGATACTTTTATCATACAAGGGGAACACGATATGAGCAATGATGACCAAAATCAAATGAATCGCGCATTAATCTAAAAACTTAATTCTTCCACGCTATGAAACGAGCCAGTATTACTGGAAAATCGTACCTGACGGTATGGGTAATGATTTTCTTTTGGGCTGTCACTATGCCTGCGCAAGCACAAACCCAGTCTGATCCGGGACGAAAGATCTCCGGCAGCGTTACCGCCGGAGAAACAGGTACACCTGTTCCGGGGGCTTCAATTACTATTAAAGGAACAAAAAGAATGACCACAACTGATGGAGCAGGGAACTTTAGTATCCCGGCTTCTCCCGGAGAAGTCATTAACATTGCTTCTATGGGCTTTATCACCCGGGAATTGAAAGTAGGTAATTCCGCCACTATTAATATTGTGATGCAGGAAGATTACCGTAAACTCAATGATGTGGTGGTAGTCGGATATGGTAAAATGAAGAAAACAGACCAGAGCAGTGCGCAGGTCTCCATTACCTCCACAGAGGTCAACCGTACCATCAATACAACCATCGATCAGGCCATACAGGGTCGTGCCGCCGGTGTGTATGTTACACAGAACTCCGGTCAGCCGGGTGGTGGTATTTCGGTGAATATCCGCGGGGTCAATACCCTCAGCGGAACAAACGAGCCACTGTATGTCATCGATGGTGTACAAATGCAACCGGCTACCGTTTCTTATGGTGCGACCAGTTCTGTGAATCCACTGGCAGGTATCAACCCTTCAGATATTGAGTCATTAGAGATCCTGCAAGGGCCTTCTGCAACCGCTGTATATGGTTCCAGAGCGACCAACGGGGTAATCCTCGTGACCACCAAAAGAGGGAAGTCCGGACAGATGAAACTGTCTTATAACTATCTCTACTCTCTGCAGGACAAACCAGAAGCGGTGAACACCATGACCTTGCAGCAGTTCGCCATCATGAATAATGAAATTGCCCAATTGCTGAACCGCACACCGACGCCGGAATTTCAGAATCCGGCTGTATTAGGTAAAGGAACGAACTGGCAGGATGGCCTGTTCCGCACCGCTTCATTACAGAAGCATCAGGTGAATATCAGTGGTGGCGCCAGCAATACGACTTATTATATGTCAGGGGAGTATTTTGATCAGGAAGGGGTGGCTATCGGCTCTGATTTCAACCGTTATTCCTTCCGTCTCAATCTCGATAATCAGGCTTTCAAATGGCTGAAACTGAGTACCTCCCTGAACTTCTATCAGACAAAAGAGAAGCTGGCGTCTACCAGTGAAGACGTGATCAGAAATGCCATTAATCTCGCGCCTAATATTCCGGTGAAAAATGCAGACGGTAGCTGGGGTGGTGCTACGGAGAATGAATATGGCTCAAATGCAAAATATGCACCGCTTAATCCGGTTGCTATCGCCAGCCTTGTGAGTAACGATTATAAACGTACCGGTGGTCTGGGAGGCGCTACTGCCGAAATCTCTATCATCAAAGGATTGACCTTCCGTACCAGCTTCAATGGTAATTTCGAATATACAGATGGCAGTAAGTTTATTCCTACCTATCAGTTGGGTTATAACGTGAATGAAAAAGCATCACTCGCTGTTTCCAATGGTAAGAACTTCTACTGGAACCTGAATGAGTTATTACAATACTCAAGAGATATCGGTAAACATAGTTTCAGTGTGATGGTCAGCCATGAAGCACAGGCATGGAACTATCAGGGTTTCTCTGCGCAGCGTGTCGGATTTGCCAGCAATAGTATTCCTTCTCTCAATCTTGGAAATGCATTAGGACAGACGACCGGTAGTTATAAAGGATCCGGCGCACTGGAGTCTTACCTCGGTCGTGTGAATTATACATATGATAACAAATATATCGTTCAACTGGCCGGCAGGGCAGATGGCTCTTCCAACTTTGGTGCAGATGACCGGTGGGGATATTTTCCATCCGTATCAGTGGCATGGCGTCTGACAGGGGAAGATTTCATGAAATCATTACCCTTTATCAATGAACTGAAGATCCGTGCAGAATATGGCACTACCGGTAACAATGGTAGTGGCGGTGCACAGTTTTCTTCCCTGACATCTGTGACTACACCATGGGGTGCAGGTTTCCGTACCGGACAATATGGTAACTCCGGACTTAAATGGGAATCCACCGAAACAAAAAATATCGGATTTAATCTGAGTGTGTTAAAAGATCGCATACAACTGGAAGGCGATTTCTATATCAAGAAAACAGACAACCTGCTGATGCCCAATCCACTGCCTGCCTACATGGGCACACAGGGAGAAGGAGCTATTAATGCACCTATCGTAAACATTGGTGCGATGCAGAATAAGGGTTTTGGTATTACGCTGAATACCGTGAATGTGGATAACAGACAAGGTTTCAGCTGGAAGACCAATTTCAATATCTCCGCTTTCAAAACAAAGATCACGAAGTTCTATTCTGATGCAGCCTTCCTCTCAAGGTCTGCGTGGTTCATGAATAATTTCACTTCCCGTTCTGTGATCGGAGATGCGCCGTGGCAGTTCTATGGTTATGTCGCAGAAGGACTGTTCCAGTCCGTCGATGAGATCAACAGCAGTGCTATTCCCGCACAATCTGACGGAACCCGTTTACCCGTTGCGAAAGATGGTGGTGTATGGGTAGGTGATATCAAATACAAGGATCTGAATGGTGATAATATCATCGATTCACGTGACCAGACATTTATCGGTAACCCATGGCCAAAGCTGACCTTTGGTTTTACCAATACTTTTTCATGGAAAGGATTTGACCTGAGTGTGCTGGTGACCGGTGCACAGGGAAATGACATCTTCAATTATCTCCGTTTTGAGAATACGAATCCCAATAATATCAATCTCGGCCGGAACTTGTTACAGGAATCATTCAATTATGCACGCGTCGGAGATGTAGGTGGAAAGACCATTTTAGAAAATCCCGGCGCCAATGTACCCAGGATCGTTGGTACAGATGTAAACGGTAATGGTAACCGTTTTACAAACCTCTATGTGGAAGACGGATCTTATATCCGTATCAAAAATGTACAGCTCGGATATAACATTCCGCATGCATTGCTGAGACAACAGTCTGTCGTTAAAAATATCCGCCTGATCGCGGGTGTGCAAAACCTCGCCACTTTCACAAAATACAAAGGATATGATCCTGAAGTAGGTTCTTATCTCGGTAAGGAAGTACAGTTAAGCAGCCAGCTGATAGGTGTGGATGCAGGCCGCTATCCGTTGACCCGCTTGTATAGTGCAAGTATCGCGGTTGATTTTTAATGAGCTTTAAAACTGACAGTATGAAAAAGACAAATTATCATATATATCTGATCGCCCTTGCCTGTACACTTTTTGCATCGGGCTGTAGTAAAGACTTTCTCAACAGACCACCGGAAGATGCGATCGTAGATGTGAACTTCTATCAGACCACTGACCAGATACTCGCAGGAACGGCACCATTGTACAACATTGTATGGTTTGCCTATAATGATAAAGCCTCTCATGGTATCGGAGATGGAAGGGCCGGTATCCTGATGTCAGGTTCTTATCAGGTGGATAATATCCGTATGCAGACGACGGATGTGACACCGGAAGTATATAGTTCCTGGACTTCTTTCTTTAATGTGGTGGCACAGGCCAATCAGATTATCAGTAATCTGGTTACTTATACCGCACCGACAGTTCCTGAGAATGTGAAACAGGCCGGTATTGCAGAAGGTCGTTTTATGAGAGGAGTGGCTTATTCCTATCTGGTACAGAACTGGGGCGCGGTACCGATTATCGCAGATAATAAAGTGTTGTTGACAGATACTTCTATCAGCCGGAATACCGTAGCATCAGTATGGGAATTTATCATCCGTGATATCCGTTTTGCAGCGGAGAATCTTCCGGCAGCGCCTATGCAGAAAGGCCGTCTTACAAAATGGGCGGCTGAAGGTATGCTGGCGAAGATGTACCTGACACGCGCCGGTATTTCCGGTTCAAAGAATCAGACAGATCTGGATAGCGCCGCATGGTATGCCAATGATGTGATCATGAACAGTGGTGCAGCATTGATGGACAATTATGAAGATCTCTTTCTGATGAAGAATAACAATAATTCAGAGAGCCTGTTTGCCCTGCAATGGAAGTATGACGGCGATTGGGGTACACAGAATAGTGTGCAGGCCTTCCTTGCTTACGGATCTGAAATAACAGGTTTTGGTGATGGCTGGGGAGGTGATCTTGGCGCCTCTCTGGATCAGCTGAAATTATACAGGATAGATGATAAACGTCGTAAAGGAACGTTTATGTTCCCCGGCGATCATTATTCCTATATCCATCAGTCAGTAGATGATCCTAATAATCCCGGCAAGAAGATCATACAGGAGTTGCAGGTGCCATGGAACTATGTAGGTACAGAGCGTTATAATGCGCGGGCATGGGTGAAGAAGTACGTGGTGGGACGTCCGGAAGATAATGATGGCAAAGTAACCCAGCAACATACAGAGATCAACACCTATATGTTACGACTGGCAGACGTTTATCTGATCTATGCAGAAGCATTGCTGGGTAAATCTGCTTCTACAACCAATGCACAGGCTTTGTTATACTTCAACAAGGTGAGGAAAAGAGCAGGCGTACCTGAAAAGACAGTGCTTACATGGGATGATATCTACATTGAAAGAAGGTTGGAATTGGCCATGGAAGGACAAGCATGGTATGACCTCGTAAGGTTGTATTACTATGACCCGGCGAAAGCGATTTCGTTGATCAATGCACAGGACAGAGGTACTTATCGGGTTGCAGCTAATGCAGCTACGAATGCAACATCGTGGACGATCACTTCCGATGTACCGGCATTCTATGCTGTGACACAAAGCAATTTCCTGTTGCCGTTGCCGGCAGCTGAGCTGACTGCTGCACCTAATTTAAGGAAGCCTCCGGTGCCTTATAAATTCTAATTAAAACTGATTGATCATGACCCGTAATATATTCACGTTTATCCGTCATATGAACAGGTTGCCGTTGTATTTATTGATCCTGTTCACCGTGTTTTGTTTTGCCTGTTCCAAAGATGACAGCGGTAGCGGAGCACCTCCTGTAGTAACAGGTGTCAGCTTGCTGGATGCCAGCAAGACTGACAGTACATTTACCGGTACACTACCCGGTACCTTAATCCTGATCACAGGACAAAACCTTGATGGCATCGTTAAAATAGCTTTTAACGGACAGTCAGCGTACTTTAATCCGACTTACAATACCAGTACGCACCTGATTGTCACTATCCCGGATAATGCGCCTACAGAGGCAACAGATCCGGATGTACCCAATACCATCCACATTATCACTAATCATGGTGAAACCAGTTATTCATTTACGCTAGAGATTCCTCCTCCATCGATCGCCGCCATATCGAATGAAAATGCGCTGGCAGGAGATTCCCTTATCATCTATGGTTCCAGTTTATGGCTGATTGATAAGATCGTGTTCCCTGGAGGTAGAGAAGTGACCGATTTTATCGCAGACGATGCAGGTACGAGGATAGGGATGATCATGCCAGCGCTGGGGGATGATACCGGCAGATTGCTCATACAGGCCAAATATGGTAACGCGGTATCAGATGGTCCGCTGAATGATCACCAGAGTGGAAATGTGATCAGTAATCTGACGGCTGACGGGGAGACAGGTGAGAAGGCTGTTTTCAACTGGGCCTGGTGGGGGGCTAACAGAACGACGGATGCAAATTTGTTCCCGGGTACGCGGGGCGGTTATCTACAGAATATTTTTGGTGGAGTGGGCGCCGGTGATGGCGCGTGGTGGAATGGCAACCGTTCGGGTAACTTCAATGACGTACCGATGTTCACTGCCGCTATCATGACAGAGCAGGCTGCTAACTATGCATTGAAATTTGAGATCAGCACAAAAGAGCCGTGGACAGCAGGTGTAAATGTGTTGCGTTTCGGAGATAATTATGCCTATCGCTATATGCCATGGTCAGGTGCAGCAGGTGCAAAGTTTGAAACGAAAGGAGCATGGCAGACAGTAACTGTTCCTTTGTCTGCTTTCAAAACAGTGGCAGATGGTAAAGAAGGAACCGGCGCAGGTGCCCAGACAATGGGAGATCTGTTGAAAGCCGGTGGTGTCGTTGCCTTTGGATATCGTTTCATTACAGAAGATGCACCTGTAGATGTCTACAATGCTGCATATGACAATTTCAGGATAGTGAAGATCAGATAGAAATATCAATGACAGGTCCGCAGTAGTTGTATTACGGACCTGTTATGGCAAAAACTTATTAATACGTATTTAAGAATGAAGCGCATATTGGTCCTGTTTTTTTTATGTTCGGAAATATTGTTGTGCACGGCCTGCAACAAAAACAGCGGTGAACAGTACGAGGAAGAAGAGACGGATACCTCCGGTACTACGGTGATAGTACCTGAAGATCCGGTACTGGCTGCCAGTATAGGTTTCTTTATGTCGTCATGGGCGCCAAAGACTTTTAAGGCAGGTCCTTTTACTGAGTCGGCACTGCCAGCTGCTGCGCCATATATTGTCACAGTAGATGCATCGACGATCACCACAAAGATCTCTCCGGCGCTATTCGGGAATAACAGTAATCCCTATATGAGCCAGATGGTGAATCAGCCAAAACTGATGGGACATCTGACTAACCTGCATCCGGGTATTATCCGTTTTCCCGGAGGAAATATCAGCAGTGTTTATTTTTGGAACGGACAGGTGGGTGTACCGCCTGCGGATGCGCCTGCGCAACTGACCGATGCTGATGGTAATAAGATAGATCCCGGATATTGGTATGGTAACAATACGGCAGACTGGACACTATCTGTGAATAACTATTACAACATGTTACAGCAGACCGGCAACGAAGGGATGATTACGGTAAATTATGGCTACGCCAGATATAGTACTGCTGCGAATCCGGTAGCTGCCGCAGCACATCTCGCAGCGGATTGGGTACGATATGATAACGGACGCACAAGATACTGGGAGATTGGTAATGAAAGTAATGGTACATGGCAGGCTGGTTACAGAATAGATGTGACACAGAATAAAGATGCACAGCCACAGGTGATCAGCGGCGAATTATACGGACGTCATTATAAGATATTTGCTGACTCCATGCGGAAGGCAGCAGCAGAAACAGGGAGGACAATCTACATCGGCGCCCAGTTGCTGGAGCATGAGCCGGCAATCTGGGCAACCGATACGGATAAGAAGTGGAATGCAGGTGTGTTACAACAGGTAGGTGCTTCAGCAGATTTTTATATTGTACACAGTTATTTCACGCCTTACAATACGAATTCAAATCCGCAGGAAATACTGGCATCTGCTGCAACCGTTACGAAAGCGATCTATAATCATGTCAATGGCTCTTTTGCTGCGAATAGTGTAGCCGCAAAACCGATCGCTCTGACGGAGTGGAATATATTTGCGGTAGGGTCCCAGCAGATGGTATCACAGGTGGCAGGTATGCATGCCGTGATGGTATGGGGAGAATTGATCAGTAATAAATTTGGTATGTCCAGTCGCTGGGATCTGGCAAATGCATGGGAGAATGGGAATGATCACGGATTATTCAGTCAGGGCGAATCGCTTTCAGGTGAAACAAAATGGACACCAAGACCCGCGTTTTATTATCAATATTTCTTTCAGAAATTTCTGGGTGACAGAGGCATTAAGGCGATTGTATCAGATAGTAATTCGAGTATCAGTGCCTACGCTTCCACATTCAGTTCAGGAGAAATAGGATTGACACTGGTGAACAGAGCTAATATGACACGTAATGTGACAGTGAACTTTAAGAACTTTCAGACCGGCGCGCGTTTTTACTGGTATGTGCTGACCGGCGGAGAAGGTGTAACCGGTTTTTCCCGGAAAGTATTTGTAAACGGAGCTGGTCCGACAGGTGTATCCGGCGGTCCGGATAATTACGCTGGACTGACTCCTTATGGAGCTGCTGCAACAGGGGGGGTAAAGGTATCTTTACCACCAATGGGAGTGGTGAATATGGTGATAGAAAAGAAATAGAGTTATATTTGAGAAATCAATAATATAACTCCTGTGCCATGAATTGGATAAAAAATGTGAACATATTTATCCTGAGCACTTTAGGTGCGTTTTTAGCTGTCGGTTGTATTTCCCATGCAAACAGTTCTCCTCCGACCGATAGTATAGCGACTGACAGTGCCGCATCGGGCATTGACAGTATTATTGCGACAACAGCCATTATAGAGGAGCCAGACTCTATGCAGAGGGAAATGTATATTATTGACGGATTAATCGCATTGATCTCTGAGCCGGCATTACATCTTACAAATGCCAGTCTGCCGCCGGCAGGTAGCGGAGATACCCTGAATGCGACGCTTTACCATGATAATGGGAATCCGGTTGAAATGACGTATACACTTTTTGAAGATGGCGGTGCTGCTGCGGGTATAGGTAATATGTATTTCTTTGAAGACTATCCGATCGTCAGTGAGCTGGCATATGGAGATACACATATCTACAATGTGCTCAGACGGGATGGCAGTTATTTTTCTTTCAACAGAAGCGGACAGGGTCATTTCAGGTTGATAAATGTGCCGGAGGGAGCGGAAGATGCAAAGATGGGGCATCTGATCCGCGAGGCAGCTGATCTGTTACAATTATATCCGCGGAATAAGATCCGGTTTAATGTGCCTGCGGTCATTTTAAAAGGAGATCTGCAATTGCTGACAGTGGCAGATGTACCGATGTTTGAAGCGGCTGATTCTACTTTACCACCGATCCTTATGATCCCTGAAAAATCAGTGCTGGGATTTATGGGTGCCAATATGCAACAAGTAGTAACAGATGGGAAGAAATGGATCTGGTATGAGGTGATGTACAATGGCGTGCGTGGATGGATCAATGGTCATCCTGCATTTGTACAGGAGCGGACGGACGAAGTTTTTTAGTTGGTTGTGTATATAAAATAAAAGCCTTTCAGTGTAGTGCTGAAAGGCTTTTTAATTTGATTAGAAGTCAACATCATCAGCGATATTGCCGCCATTTTCATCGGCAAATTTTCTCGCGTATTCCTGTCTTTTCGCATCCATATAGTTTACGTATTCCAGGGTTTCTTCTGTTGTCTGAGACGATTGCTGCTGCATCCACTGCATAGCTACTTCCTGAAAGTCGCCAAGAGAGATACCGTAGTTGGTCTGAATCCATCGTGCACCGTCCATACCAGCTTCATATGCGGCAGTACGCGCACCACACAGTTCTTCGTAGAAATAACGGTCAGTAGCCAGTCTTTGCAGATTAGCTGCATTACCTGCGCCAGCTGCAGGTTGCAGATGACCTAATTTCGGGTGTTCACCAGCCTGCGCGAAGTAAGTACCCATCTGCGTGATCACAATGAAGTCGGAATCTTCCTGCATACGCTGTGTCCATCCCTGGCTTGCGTCTTCCCATACCGGAATTTCTACTCCGAGAGCAGCACAGATCGTATCAACACCAATACCGTTTGCCAGTTTTGCGTTGGCAGCGGAATAATCGAATAAGCTGATACCGTGAATAGGTTCGAAAAGGGGGTTGTTCTGACTCATGGTTCTGTTGTTTTTTATATTTTACTAAAGGTTTACGCTACGTTTACTATCATATTGCTTGTAGTTATTCTGAAGCGATATGAAGAATTTTTCATGATGTTCTTTCAGGTCGGGGAGCAGGGCATTCAGTTCATCGAATATGTTTCTGTAATATTTATCCAGTTGCGCCGGTATTTCGTTTTCTGCTTCCACACGTTGCTTATTCAATGCGAGCAGTTGTGCATACAGCGGTCCACTTTTAGATTGCAGTTCCTGAAAGCTCATCTTCAGTTGCAGGGTATGCATTTGTTGATAGAGGTCTTCTTCTTCCGCTCTTTTCTGCTCGTGTGCATCCATGAAATGTTTGCTGCGCTGTTCTGCCAGTTTGCGGGCGTTTTGTTCGAGGTCGCGGGCAATGACGCCGGGCTCGAATATATTCTGTGTATTACAGGACGGGCATGCAACATAGGCACTGTGATAGTAGACCTGTGTTATCTGCAGATTGTCTCCACATTGTGTACAATGAATGGATTTACATTGCTGCAGGTATTGATTGACCATATCCCGGAAGATGGGTTCATAGTCTTTCCTTTCTACCTGTTCGGTAGCGGCATCTACCCGGTGTTGCAGCTGGTCTTCCCACGTATTGGCTTTATCAGCGCACCGGTGACGCCAATCGTGTACCAGTCGATAGGCATCAGTACCGACAGGTAATGTATCCGTATAACGGCTGAAAGTAGGCTCTATCTGTGTCTCCAGTACTTCTCTTACTTTCTCCCGCATATTGGTGGCTTGTCCTTTCATGCCGGAAGCGAAGCGGTAATAGGCTTGTCCGAAACGGTCATCAGTCGCCATGATAGCAGGTGCTTCAGCGATGAAACCTTCGATCAGGATGTCTACCCGATCATTCAGTTTTGTGAGGAAATTGTCCAGCCTTGATTCGAGGGCTGCCAGTTCACTTTGAATGGCTTCGGTTTGGAGTTTGTCTTCTTTTGATTGTCCGCGGTTAAATAAACCCATAACTAAATTGTAGAATTATCAGATCCTTTTATATAGTGTCCGTCGCTGAGCGTTGTTATGATGAAGGTATGTCCGCAGTAGGCGCAGTGTGTCAGTCCGTCCTGTTGAGCGCGTCCGGCGCCGCAATTGGGGCAGGTGGAAGTGTTGGTGCCGGCGTTGAAATCTTCGGCTTTTCCACTGTAAGGTTCTTGTGATACGGCGCGCTGCTTCATACGTTCTATGAACGACAGCTTTTTATTTTCATGCTCCATCCTCTTATAGTTTGGATAAGATGTCGGCTTTTTTGCTTTGTATTCTTCTGCATCGATCAGTCCATTATCATGCAGCGTTTTCAGCTGTTTTAATCTGGATTCAAGATCATCTGCGGGTTTTTGTTCCGTCTTCTGTGCATTCATAGCGCTCATCATATAGGCCATGGCGGCACCTTGCTGTGCAGCATCGTTTAATGCTGTTCCTGTTTGTCCGACAGCGTTAGCCTGATTGAATTTCAGATAAGCATCCATATCTTTCACCATGTTCATATTAGTCATGGTGTCAAAATGTTTGGCTACTTCATCAGGAAGGTTGACACTGCTGACAACAAACTCCGTTACCTCAATGCCAAAGGCGTCAAAATAAGGCTGAATAAGCGGTCTTATCTTATTGTTCAGTACAGTCAGATTGCCTGCAATATCGAGTACCTGAATGTTGGCAGCGGCTAATGCTTCACCGAATTTAGGTGCAATAAAATCTCTCAGTTTGTGTTGCAGATCCATTACAGATAACCATGGCAATGTGCCTGCATATTCCCGGAAGAACTTCGCCGTATCGGCAATGCGTACGTTGTAACTACCGAAGGCTCTTACACGGACCTGTCCGAACTGCGCGTCAGACAACATAATCGGAGCAGGGGTTCCCCATTTGAGGTTGACGAATTGTTTGGCAGAGAGATAATAGACATCTACTTTAAACGGTGCCTGAAAGCCGTATTTCCATCCTTTCAGTCTGGTTAACAGCGGAATGTTTTCTGTGCTCAGTGTATGCGTGCCGGCTTCAAATACATCAGCGAGTTTACCTTCACTTAACAGCAGTGCTTTTTCGGATTCACGTACAATCAGTTTTGCGCCGTTTTTAATGTCTGCATCCCGGTGAGGGAATTTCCACATGAGCAGATTTGGGTCTTTCTCGGTCCACTCAATGATTTCAATAAATGGTAAGTTCATGGTTTTCAGTTATAACTAATAAATGCTGGGGTGTCCGTTTATTAATTATGCTACAAAGATATATACATAACGGGCCGAAAGATATAACTGAAAATCGGGATTTTCTATATAAAAAATGTTAATACTGCTTTAAGTCTCTCCGGATAAAATCAACCCATTCATCCTGAGGTATTTTGCTCAAATCTTTTTCTGGTTGCAGACCAGTGGCATCGATGGGAGCGGTATCTGTCCAGCTGGATTTTGTATCTGGGATAACAAGGTAATATCCACTAAATGGAAGCGGTGTCGGTTGATGCATACCGACATAGTCCATCATACCCAGTGTAGCCGTGCCGTAGCGTTTTATCTTATTGCTTTGTTTGGACAGCTGGAAGAAGTATTCTGTTGAGCTTCCGCAGAGATCATCAAAAATAAGCGCTATCTGAGTGGGATAATGTATAACAATATCAAGTGGTATTGTAATGGAAGGAATGGGATAGAACGGTGTTATGGCAAGTGGCATTTCTTTGTATATATGCTGGTATTGCTGTACAAGGGACCTTGTATAATATTTTTTCAATTCGTCAGGAATAGGATTTTCCACCAAAGGTTTTATTTCGGCCAGTGCTCTTTGTGTGTTTTGTGGAGAAAGCCGCAGATAGTTATTCCCCTGATCTATCGGTTGGGTCATTAAATAGGGTAGCAGATAAGCCCATCCCGTGTTGCCACCACCGTTACTTCTGAGATCAACGATCAGGTATTTTGACTGACGGATAATGGAGTCATTGTCACTGATCAGTTTTTGAACAAGGTTATCTCTGTTGAAAGTGGGTAATTTCAGATAAGCAGTTTGCGGGTCTGCTTGTTTGAAGCTTAATCCAAAGTTATAATTCTTCCATGTGGATAACTCTGTTTTTTCTGCAGCATTCATTTCTTCCGGATAGACTTTGCCCCATAGTTCGGTATTCCAGAGTCGTAATAAACCACCTTGTTGTTGGGCGGGATAGTCCATCGTCATGTAATTATATTTTCTATAGGCATAACCACGGGTTGTTTTGGTGATGGTACAATAGACTAAGCCGGAAGGAATTTTCTTATCCTGACTGTTTATTACGATGCCTTCATAGTTGCCCTGAGCTGTTTGTCTGATTGCTATCTGCAGAGTGGAATCAGGATTCCGCCAGATGCCTTCAAGGGGGTGATGTTTTTTAGGCAGTGTTTTTCTGAAATGATCTTCATTGAATGTGGAGATATGCCACTGTGTGCTGTCCAGTGCATAGGAGAAATCGAAATGCCTGTCTTTGAACCATGATACATAGTCTTTAATGACTGCAAAACATTTAACAGGATCAGTGATCCCAGTTGCCCGTTTGTGCAGGGAGCTTACCATATTGTTATAACCTGTAGCCTTACTGCCACTGGTCTTTACAGGAAACCCGGCATAATTGGTACTTGTATGACTGATAACGGAATCGAGGTTACTGAGGCAGTTACAACTGATGCTTTGTGCTGATATATTGTATATAATAAAACAGGATACAATGAATATGGATATGCCTTTTTTCATAACGGGTTGTGGATTAGTATCTGTAGGTAAGATAAGGAGATGTTTGAATAATATCAAAGTTTTGCTTGTCCCATTACAAGGGCATTGTATCGCAATCAGGTCGTTATTGTTCCGGTTATGAACGGAATAATGCCGCTGTAATGGCGGATTAATAGCGATATAGTACGACATATGAGACAAGGCGCTGATTTTCCGTCCCCATATTTTGGCGTCCTGTGCACATGAAAATGCGTCCTGTGGACATTGGTCTGATCTGACCGGAAACAAGGGGTAATTTGCAGCTGAAATAAATAGCTACATGATGTTGATAATAAACAAAAGTATAATCAGCGGGCTGCTGCGCCGTATTGGTAAATCATTTTGGATGGCTGCGTGCGGCTGGTCGACCACCATTTTTACATGAAATATTTTGCTTTCGCCTTTGTCATTATCTGCGACAAGATGGAGGTACCATTCATTGTTTTTTATGGAAGCCAGACAGATGCCTTCCATCTTTTCACCTTTGAAAGCCGGATCTGTTTCCGACAGGTTAATAATACCATCAAGCGGTATATCTCCGATAGTTAGTTTTTGATTGAAATGGGTCACCCAGCCGATATAGCTGTCACCAATAGCACCGTCATCGTAGGTATTACCCGTAGCTTCACTTGACAACAGTACCAATAGCAGGTCTTCCTGTGCGACGTAGCATAATTCCGAGATACCGGCAAACCCCGGCAGTTTGAAGGGAATGTTGATTGTTGCAATGTCGATAGCTGCATTTTCCTGTTGTTGCCAGAAATCAGGTGTAGTGATGATCAGATGATTGACCGGGTTATTTTCATTGCCACGGTTGCTCAATATGAGATGCTTGCCGGCAAGGGTAGCGCCTTCAATAACAACTGGTCGTTATAGTAACTGATGGCTGAACCGGAAGGGTATTCGCTCAGCAGGAGGAATTTTAATAAAGTGATAATGGTTTTCAAGATGCGCTTATTTTCAACTAAGCTACAATGTTTCGGAGAATAATGGGCAGTCTGACTCATCTGTATCAGCGCATACTGCCGAACCGGTATGAGGATAGTGCATGGCATCGTTGTTGTGACTGACATGAGTATAAACTGATTTTACCCATTATGATTTATCGGACAAAAGTTATCAATGCGGCTGCTGTTTTGCTGATATTGACGTTGGTAGTGCTGATCCTTGTGTATGGCAAGCCATTCTTTGTACCCATTGCCTTTGCGGGTCTTTTAGCGATGTTATTATTGCCGGTCAGTAAGTGGTTGCACAAAAAGGTGTTCATAACGCTGTAGCTATTCTATTGTCTTTATTACTTTTTGTGGGTTTTCTGGCATTGGTGATTTTGTTTATCAGCTGGCAAATAGCTGATGTTGCAGAAAATGCGTCACAACTGGAGCAACAATTGATGGCAAAGTATCAGCAGTTGCGGCAGTGGTTAAGTACGGAGTATGGTATCAGTAAGGAGCAACAGGAGCAGATGTTAAAGGAACAGCAGGCTTCTTCTTCAGGGAAAGCAGGTGCAGCATTGACAGCGATCATTAGCGGATTTGGCGGCTTTCTGACAGACTTTTTACTGGTGTTGGTATATGTGTTCCTGTTTACCTTTTTCAGAGGACGTATAAGGGGATTTATTTGCGTCTGGTACCTCATAATGAGAAAGAAAAGACTATTGCCTGTATTCATAAAACTCAGGAACAGCACAGCAGTATCTGAAAGGATTATTGCTGATGATCATTTCCCTGTGGATCATGTATGCAATTGGTTTTTCGATCGTGGGCGTAAAGCATGCATTCTTTTTTGCCATCTTATGTGGTTTGCTGGAGATCATCCCATTTGTGGGTAATCTTACAGGTACAGCACTGACACTAATGATCATTGGTACAGGGTGGAGATATGACGTTGGTAGTGGGGATCTTAGTGACTTATGGATTAGTGCAGTTTATCCAGACATATTTGTTGGAACCACTGGTGGTTGGATCGGGTGTAGATCTCAATCCGATGGCGACAATAGTAGGTTTGGTAGCTGGTGAACTATTGTGGGGCATTCCGGGGATGGTGATGGCGATCCCTTTGATGGGCAGATGAAAGTATCTTGACCATATACCTGTGCTTCAGCCATACGGGTATCTGCTGGGACAGGAGAAGAAGGTAAAGAAGTAGAAGGGGCTCCCGTGACCAACGAAGCAGGTGGGGATATTTTCTTTACTTTTGATAAACACTAAATATCCAACCGTTCAGCGATGAAATTGACGCCTACATTCCTTGTGAGATGTTGCAGCCGTATATCAGAAATTTGTTGTTGCTGAGGCGGAAGAGGCGTCTGTGTACAAAGTTTTTCCTGATACCAGTCTGGTGATCGGTTTTCAATATAAAGGCCAATTATCGGCGATTACTGACAATGCAGCGATAGCTTTGTCAAAAGCGGGTATCACCGGATTGCAGGATGGGTATCGTCTTTTTAGGAACCGCCGGATATAGGGACGATATTGGTGTATTTTAAAGAAGCAGGGTTACCGGCTTTTTTTAAGGCACCGGTGCATGAGTTGTTCAGACAGTCAGTATCGCTGGATAATTTTGTGACACAGTCAGCGCTGGCAATATTGGAAGAGCACTGGCAATGGCAGGGCAGGACCTGCAGCGGATTAAGCTGGTAGAGCAGTTCTTTATAACGCGTTTTACAGCAGACGACTCCTGATCCGTTGGTAGCTGCCGCATTGAGGCTGATATACAGCTACAAGGGCAATATCCGGATTGCTGATCTGGCTAAAACATTACCACGAGTCCGAGTCCGCTTGAAAAGCGATTCCGCAAAGCAGTAGGTGCTTCCCCAAAAAAGTTTGCGTCGCTGGTACGCCTCAGAAATGCTATTCAGCAATATTCGCCGGATACTTCTCTCACAACATTAGGATATGATGCCGGATTCTTGACACACATTTTATCAGGAATTTAACGTTTCACAGGAGAGACACCAGATCAATTTTTTTCTTCGTCATCCTGATGCACCATTTTCCTGAAATAAACGGTTTTTTACAATTCCCCTGTTGATACAGAGGTAATTTGCTGCATAATCATTGACATATGTTCACATTACAGCAATTAAAGCGGCACACGCCAGAGTTAAGACAGGCGCAGATTTTCCACGCTATATACAGGAGATTAAAGCATTGGGGCTGAGACGATATGAATACTTTGTAACAGACGGTAACACTGTTTATTACGGTGATAACGGTCATCAGGTACAAAGCTTGCCGATCTATGAGGAGAAAGCGATCAATACCATGCTCTGCAATAGCTTTAAGACATACGATTACTATTCATCAACAGGGCAGACGGCTTTTCTTACTTTCTGTCAGCAGGCAGCGGATGCAGGTGTGGAAAAATGGGTGATCGATACAGAGCGGATGGTATGTACTTATCTGGATAGAAAGGGGGGAATACTGGTAGAAGACCCATTCCACAAGGTGATTATGCCTGA
>NZ_VOHS01000005.1 GCF_007896845.1 Chitinophaga pinensis
GCAGCAATAAACGCGGATAACCAAAAGTGGTGATCTTATGCGGTTTATAATGCTGACGCATGGTAAAATACCGGCCATTACCCAATACAGTTCCTATCACATTTTCGCCTGTGTACGGCAGTAGTGACATCATAGGTATTATACTTTACCGACTTTCTATAATCAGTGGGCGATTGGGATAATAAGCCGCTCCGCTACGTTGTCCGTTGATATATAACTCATACAGTCCGGGGCCGGAGATATAGACCATTGCCCGTTTACCTGCTGTTGTTACATCAAAAGACTTCCGGTAATATCTGGCGGAAAGACGGGAGAATTTGATTGTGCACTATCCCATGGGAAAGCCTTATCCGCGCCTATCCAACGGGCTTTCCAGTCGGTAGCCTGTAAACAAACCCATACTCCATTCATTGACCTCACTCCATTCAGCGGCACCGGTGTTTGTCCACACCCGTACCCGCCAGTAACAATGCTGACGGCTCTGTAAAGCCTTCCCTTCATACGGAACAGTATATGGTACTGACACTCACTTTACCGGTATTCCATAGATCGGCCTGACCAGCCTGCAACTTTTCCCGTGTAGAAGCCACCTCGATCTGATAGGCGACCTGATAACATTTCTTCCGCCGGCATTTATTTCCCAGCTAAAACGGGGATGTATGACATCAATACCAACGGGATTAACCAACATCTCACAACGGAGCATGGAAAGTGATATAGGCGCAGCCCCTTTTAAGGACTGCATGCTTCCTAAAAAGAATAATATGTAGAGATAAAAGCGCATTACAGTGGAGATGTTTTGAGAGACCTGATATAGAATGTAGCGGTATGTGCTTCCTGTTCACCTGCCTGCTTCAGATCATACTCCTGATCAGCAGGTGTGTCTGCATCAGGAAAATGTCTGGGTTCACCTGTGCGGAATACAATTCTCTCCAGTTTATCCACAGGTGCAAACAAGAGACTGGTCAGCACATCTTTTCCGTTAACATTGATAGTGTAGAAGCGATTCGTTGTATTAATATTCAGGCGAATGTTATACACACTATCCGGTGCATATTTCATAAAGTTCTTAAAGCGGGCGCCTGCTTTGCCTTGAATACACTATCCGCATCAAACACCAGTCTGATACCCGGTGTACCTTTACCGTCCTGCAATTCGATCTGTAACATGCCATAATTGTTCTGCGCAGGCGTCACTGTAAAGGCGACTTCCAGTTGCTGTGCCGCCGGGAATAAACGCTCCGCCTTTGCATAATCAAAAGGATCTTTATCTGTCAGGATCAGCTGTTGTTCTTTAGCAGGTGTATTACCAACAGATACAGCTGCCCAACGCGGACTATAAATATTCCAGTAAGTCAATGCAGCAGCAGCTGGTAATGCCGGGAATAATTCATCAACGTGTGCAGGTGCTTTATCCGTAACCGGCACTGGTATTTTTGATATCCAGATATCTTCTTTATTCATACTGTAGGTTACCCACAGATTACTATCAGCCGGTACGCCATTCCCTTCTTCAATACCCCGTACATATTGTGGCCCGTAAGACTTATAATTACCGCCATAACGCATAGGTGTAATTTCTCCGTTCACCAATAGCAGATTGGTATAATCAAGACCATTCTCACTTACTGACAATGCCAATGGCCAGCGATATTCTGAGGGATTGTATACAGTAGCAAATCGTCCGTCTGTAGTGCGTTGTCCCCAGATCTTCGCATTGGCATTTACAAAACCGGGTGCACGTGCCACTGTGCTCCATGTACGTCCTTCATCCTTACTCATCGCTGTCAATGCGTTTTTCCACAGCCCTACCACTTTCCCATCAGGCAGGTGATAGTAGCAAAACGCCTTATATTGCTTTTGTAATGGAATCAGGGGATCATCTCTATCCGCTTCTTCATTCCACTGTTGCATCATCAATGGAGTGGCCAGCAGCTCATTACAGGCTGCAACAAATGCTTTGTCTTTACTGCTGGTGTAAAACGGATAACGGGTGTTATCCTTATTCCATTTCTTTGTATACCTGATAAAATAGATAGAACCGAATTTGCCATCTGGTAATATTTCCCTGACTACCCTTCCTATACCATTCCCATCATTCGGATCGTCTTTTGCATCCAGACAGATACCATAGAAACCAAGTGCCAGCAGCTTATTATTCTTAGCCACATAGAAGCCCATGCGCTGATGCATGACTGCGAATAAGTCCTTCGCCACACCGGGGTTTCCTTCTTTGGTAGTACCATCCGGGATCTTATAGGGAGGGAATAACACAAGCGGTTTATCCCAGTGATAACCATCTGCAGAAGACAACAACAATGTTTGTCCGGGAGGAATACTTTCACCTATTGCATCACTCAGGTATTCCACATAAAAGCGCTTGTTCCAGTAAGCCAGCATAGGCGCATGATTGTATGTCCATCCCATATCATCACCCATAGCAGGATGCTCTCTGTTGGCCCGCATAATCTGTATATTATGCACACCCATCACCGGACGTAACTGTCCGTGGTGATAATCCACATTCACCAGTGTATTACCGGTATAGCGGATACTTTCCTGTGCAGCAGCTGTCAGTGAGGTTAACAGTAAGCATATCATTGCAGTGATCCTCATAGTCGTCATTTGAGCTTATCCAATATTTTACGGCGGACTTTAAACACTGTCCCGTGTTTATGTCCTTCAGGAATTATGATGCTGGCATTAATATCTCTGAATGTGCGGAAGTCAGTAGTAGCGACGGCTCCATAGCGCTTATTGCCATAGTCATCGTAATAGATCAGCCAGTCTTTTCCGGCTTTTAATACGGTCGGTCCTTCTGTCAGTTTTCCGGTAAATGGTGCGGAGACATCCTGATAAGGGCCTAAAGGATGTTGGGCAAAAGCCACCTTCAGATCTCTTTCATTACGGGTATTGTCCTTTAGCACCAATGTGTATGCCTGCGATCCTGTTTGTACGATCACGGCGTCTATCACGCTAAACCCCGGGTCCAGCAATAATTTAGCAGGTGAGAACGTCTGAAAGTCTTTGGTAGTCGTGTAATACATTCTATGATTATTATCCTCCGCTTCTATTCCTTTCTCAAAACGTCCCGGTATACAGGATGCCCAGATAATAATGAACTGCTTTCCCTCCTCATCATAGAATAATTCAGGCGCCCAGACATTTACAGTGGTGGGTTCCTGTTCCATTACGGGAATAAACTGCTGCGGCCTCCAGTGTTGCAGATCCTTTGAGGATGTATAACCGAAACCTTTATCCCCTTTCCAGCTACTCGTCCAGACCAGATGAAAAGTACCGTCGGGGCCTTTCACCATGCTGGGATCACGCATGATCTTATCTTTTCCCATCTGAGGATGCAGGAAACTTCCACGAAGACTATCCCATTTATAGCCATCGTAACTATACAGGAAATGCAGCCCATCTTTGCCGGGTTCATGAAAAGAAGTGAACATGTACACTTCTTTGTTACTACGGCAGGCCGCAAGCAGAATAATCGATATATAGAGAGCAAATCGTTTCATGTTACACACACCAGCACTATTTAACACTATCCATTACCAGTACCCAGTCGTTCCCTTCTTTTTCTTCTCCCGGCGGATCAAATACAACTGTTCCTTTTTCATTGGGATAGGTGCCTATTTCTTTCGTTTCGCCATTTCTGGGATCATACCATGCTGCCTTCACACGGCGACCAGAGATATGGCCCATATTCACAGCGATTTTACGACCGGTATAGGTATAAATAAATGCATAGTCTTTTCCGCGGGTAGCCAGTAAATGCTGATAGCCTTTACCATTATCAGCCAACAGAGACTGATCGGGTACACGTGCTGCGTAATTGCGGGAACAGATCAGTTTTTCAAGGTATTGCATCTGACCGGCACCGGGTGCATTGATGGCGTCATTCCAATATTCACGCACACCATATACGCCCTTTCCGTCGGTCTGCTTGTGCATCTGCATCACGGCATTGTGACCATAAGTATATCCACAGGCGCCGGCAAATACAGACCAGTATCCATAACGACGTACATCATTATCTTTCCAGAATGGTTCTGCCGGATCATGCAATCCCTGTGGAATGCCTTCATAAGAAGGTTCTCCGTCTATAACAGGTTTTGCTGGTTTTCTTTGGTAGTCTGTCGTTACGTATTTCCAGTTATCTTCTCCATATGCTTTATCACCTTTGGTAGTATCCTGATCATATCTTCTGTGACCGGACTGGAACATGTTAAACGCCAGCCATGAACTGTCATGAAACCAATCGGAGGACTGCGTACGTCCGCGCGGATGGAAAGTCACCAGATGTCCCGGATCCTGTTGATGGAGCGTATTGCCGATGGCCATCCACACATTCATGGAGTCACTGCCTTTGATATCACCACCATTCATCCAGATGATGTTAGGGTATTTTTTATAACGGTCTGCGAGGAAAGCAGCATAAGTAACGGCATCCTTTTCCTTAACAAGACCGGCTTTTACCGGGCTCCCCCATACCGGCACCAGTGCCATGTACAATCCCTTTTCCGCCGCTTTTGCCACCACAAAATCCACATGATCCCAATAGTCGTATTGTGTAGTATCTGTGGGTTGATTGCCGCTTGTTGTCAGCGGCTTACCTACATTGGTACCGATCAATGCAGAGTCTCCGTAAATATTGGCAGCGGTTACGGCTGGCAATACCATCACCTGAATGACATTAAATCCTTTCTGTTTACGGTTTTCAAGATATTGTTCTGTCTCTTCGCGGGTCAGTCTCGTAAAGAGCAGCCAGCCGGTATCCCCCAACCAGAAGAAGGGTTTCCCGTCACTGGTTTCAAAATACCGTCCGTTAGCAGACACCTTTAGTGGTGATAATTGTCGCTGTTGTGCATGGGTTAATGCGGTAAAACAAAGCAGCAGACAGCACGAGATCATCGCAATACAATTCCTGTTCAGCATAGTAGGTCCTTTATTTACGTACCAGCCAGAGTACCAGTGCACCCGCTTGTGGCGCTGGCAGCGTATGGCCGGTACCGGCTTTAATATTCTTTTTACTCAGTAGTATTTTACCATTGGCAGCATCGATCCACACAGCGTTGTAGGCAGCTGCGGCACCTGGGATATCGATATTTGCTGCACCGGTATTATAGATGATATAATCACCATGCGCATTGCTCAATGCCCATACACCCGGCATGTCTGCCGGATGCATATCAGCAGCGGCAGACAGAAAACCGGGTACAGCTATGGATGGAATACTGGCGAGAGAACCTCCTGCCATGAATACAGCCCAGCCGTATTTATCGTAACTATCGGCAGAATACATCACGGCCTTACCCGGATATAGATCGCGATACTCGCGTACTGCCCGATAGATCTCTTTCTCATTGCTACGCTTTGGTTTCAGCAAACGTGCATGCTGACGGGGAGCAAGATTTTGTCCTCCCTGTGGTGCATAGACAGTTCCATTCTCCTGATAATGCCAGTAACGGATGTCAATCAGATCAATTGCCGCTGCACGTTGCGCATCCTTCAGTAAAGCGTCCTGCACATCTTTCGTTACGCTTAATCCTATAATAGGATGCTGCTGTTTTTCCTGCTCCCATCCTCTGATCACATCTGCCCAGAAATCCACAAAATGCAGAGGACCTGTGAATTCAGCACCTATCAGCTGAATGACATTATGATTATTGCTGAAATTATCCAGACATTGACGGATATAAGCGCGATGCAGGTGGTTTCTTACAATATTGGTCGTATCATAAAACTGCTCCGCCATGAAGATGCGTTTACCACCGGCATAAGGCGGTGGCTCCGGAAATCCGGTCTTATTGATATTGTTGGCAGGCCGCCACGGAAAATCTGCATAGTGAGCACCTGCTTCGATAATATTATGCTGGAAATACTGCTGATGGATCAATACCTGTCCATTCCTGTCGGCCAGTGAGGCAAACTGCTGCAGACGGTACCAGTACCAGCGGTTATATTTCGTCAGATCATACTTACTCAATCCTTCCCACGCAGTCCCTTGTCCGCTACGCGCAAAAGGCTGTTCATAAAAAGGAGGCCATACATCTCCATCCAATCGTAATACCCGCTCATGATCATCTCTTCTTCTTTCATACCATAATCCGTAATTATGATCGATCGCCACAATGTGCTTACGGCTCATCCACGCAGATACGGAATCCAGATCATCTGTTAAGCCTGTACCTGTTCTACCCGGTACATAACGGGTAATATGTGGTGTCGCTTCCTGTATCCCATCGGGTCTGATATTCCCTCTCCACCACGATACATCTCTCCGGTCCCCTGTCATAATTGCGCCATTATTCACCAACCATCCGTTCACTACCTTCATACCCGGTACAGCTGATAATACCGCAGATTGTACAGTCTCCTGTATCCGTACATTACTGGCATTAACCGGAATCGGTGTGCGGGTGGCTGCCATACCGATCCATTCGTACAAGGTAGTAGCAGCTTGCATAGACTGGCGGGACAATGCGGCAGCAACATCTGCAGTCGGACTACTGGAAGCGTCTCCCAATTCAGGCAGGAGGTAAGCGCGTTCCGCAGCTTTATCCCCCAGTCTGGCGGACAGCTGTGCATAATACAGGCTGCGTGGCTGAATGTATTCATTGGAAGCATACCATTCCCCATCTCCTGCAAACTGCGCCCATGCACCGAAAGCCCAGTTATTGGCACCCGGCGGACGATAACAATCTATCCGTGCGGCCGCACATTGCCACAATACGCTATTCGCAGCGGTCCATCCGGCGCCTTGTCCGTCCTGACCACGATTCGGGAAACCTAAAGTCTGTCCGTTGACAATTACATTATCCAGCAGCAAACCTGTAGCCCAGCTATCAATGGCACCACTGAAACTATAGGGCATATCAGACATGCATTGCACAAAAGCATTGGGACCCGCTGCACAAAAACCGGCAGCAAAGTCATGGTAGCCATTTTGTGCATAGTTACGCTGGAACAGTGTCTGCTGACCTGACGTAAAGAAGGTATAACGACGTTGTCCGCCGATCTCTGAGACAGGCGCTGTGGATATACAATCTTCTACGGTGACCCTGCGGGCTGTCTCTAATACAGCTACGGCAGAACCGGCAAAATGTTCAAAACTGACCTGTCTTACCCAGGCATCTGTGGCATTTTCTATTGCGATGGCTGTCCAGCAATGATCTTCATCCTTCGGATTCGTAGCATCAAAGACTGAACGGCAATGCAGGTTTTCCACGCCTGTCTGTGTAATCAATCCCGGCCATTTATAAGCTGCAACGGTAGCTGCCCCATACGCCGTATCCAGTGCGTTGGTAAGGGGAACATCCAATGTGACTGTATTTCCGGTTACTTTCATCACTTTACGAGACCAGTGGATCTCCCGGTCTCCCGGCTTCCATCCAAGAGCAGTAATACCGCCACCAAAATGTGCGGTACCTGATTGCTGTATCCACGAGAGCGTACAGGGACGTACGATTTCCACTTCATCTCCTTCTTTTAGTGATGCACCTGCTGGTATATGTACAACATTACTGTTCACAGGTACATAAGCGTCTGTGATCTTTACCGCCGGAGATAATTGTTTATCATTACGGCCACTGATGTGTATAAGTATGGCACGGCTGTAACCTGTCGCCAGTAATACGGTGCTATCTCCGCTTCCTCTCAGTACGACACCAGAGGCGTTGATACGCAGGCTTCCGCTGATCTCGAAAGTGCCCTTATCCAGCAATACAGCGCCACGTATACCGTCTTTCAATGGTAATGACGCTACATAATCCAGTGCAGCCTGTATGGTCGCGGTAGCATCTCCCTTCATAACAGGCACCCTGACCCTTATAGGGGTCAGGGGCAATGCTTGTTCGCCGGCCATATATCCACACCAGGAGAAATCAGGCACACGATTCCCTTTCTCATCCGGCTGATACACCAGCTGTCCTTTTTCCCATGACACAGGAGGTAAAGGCGCTTTCGGCTTCTTTGCCTGTGCGGCTGCCAATAAAGGCAGCCAGCAGGCAATACATATTGTTAATAATCGCTTAGTCATTCCTACGTTTCTTCCAGTCGGCTTCCGCCTTTTTCATGTCTATACCTGCTGATGACAGGTAGTTATTGATACGTCCTTTGTATTTACCAAACCATGCATGCTTCTGTTCTGAAGAACCTGCATCCATTGCTTTCTCCCGTGCTTCTTCCAGCCAGATTTTAATCTGTTGTTGTTGCTTTTGGGTCAGCTGAGGCAACATTTCCAGATAAGCATTGTAAGTGATCGGCATAACACCATAGGTCATACCGTCTTTCACCCGTGTTACCTGTTCTGTGCTCAGTACAGAAGAGAGCTTTGACAGGTAACGATCATGCAGCTGGTGTATCTGCGTGGTATCTTTCTTTTCATCCAGATCATGCAGATCAACATATTGCTGTGCGATGATATCCTGTACCTGTATAGATTTACCTGCATCACGGAGATCGAGGGTAGATACAATCTTAGAAGCACGTTCCGTTACAATCATCTGATAGCTTTTCTTGTCGCCTTTGATGTCGTTCAGGAAATCTTCGATATTGGTATAACCATCGCCATTACCATCCAGTACGGCATCCTTCGGATCTTTCGGATTCATTTTATGACGGGTTTCCCATTCATCAGGAATACCATCGCCATCGCTGTCTTTATAGGGCTTACCCTTGTATTCAGGATAACCACCCACCTGTGCGATATCATAGATAATACCTTCTTTATAAGAGTCCGGGCTCAGACGGCGTTTGATGTATTCACTGCCGATCTTTGATGTGGTATTATCCTTGTATTGAATCTTACCCGTTCTTACCTGCTCAATCACTCTTGTATCTACAGCATCACGCACCGGCAGTGTAGCGCCGGCATTATCCAATACATACTGATAGGCGTCTTTTGCTGACATGATCATCATACGCGGCATCGGCAAGGGATTGCTCACACGCATGTCTTTTTCATACTCACCGGCATTATCCATATCTTCTATCTGCACACCACCATCCCAGTTGTTGGCAGTGACTTTTGGATAGCCCTCCATGATGTTGCCGTTTACATATGCCCGGCCGAATTCACGGTATTTCAGTTTACTACGACCTGATTCAGGTTTCAGTATCCTGTGACCAACAGCATCATCTTTTGGTGTGATCGGACCCGGTTTAAAGTAGTTATTCACAATATTGAACTGTGAACGATAATCACCACCGTCTACAGTACGGTGTTTCCAGTTGAACACCACGTTATTCACAAAGTTGAAGATGCTGTACCAGCCAATAGAAGGGTTACGGCCGGCATTACATGCCCAGAGATTGCGCATGAATGAACAGTTTTCTCCACCGAGTGTACTACCGAATGCATGATTGTACGTATCCAGTGCTTCAGAAGAAATGGTATTCTGAATAGTGATATTGATAGTAGGTAGTTTTTCCTCCGCGTAACCAGCACCCGGATTGTACATATGACGATAGAGCGAGATGTTCTCATCCAATCCCCAGCTGGTTGAACAATGATCGATAATGATGTTACCGATCGGGTTCCCGCCCAATGCATCATCCCTACGTCCGACAGTTGTTTCTCCACGACGGAAACGCATATAACGGATGACAACATCATGTGTATTGATCCAGAAAGATTCTCCTGCTACGCAGACACCATCCCCCGGAGCCGTCTGACCGGCAATGGTAACATAAGGCGCCATCAGGATGATCGGCGTTTTCAGATGAATGATACCCGCTACGTTGAATACAATCGTACGCGCACCACCCGCTTCACAGGCATCACGTAAAGTACCGGGACCACTGTCTTCGAGGCTGGTGACTACAAAGATCTTTCCGCCCCTTCCACCGAAAGTATAGGCACCACCACCTTCCGCACCCGGGAAGGCAGGGATCTGTGCCTGTGGCAGATCAGTTGGTCTGGAGGCGAATGGAATATAAGGTTTCCCCTGACGGGCTTCCTCTTTTACGATAGGTAATGCTTTTTCCCATGCAGCATCTGAATGTCTTTTTGCGCCTTCCAGCAATGAGTCACTGACTTCCTGTACGGCCTTTGGTATGGTAGGATACTGAGCATAAGCACCCTGCGCCCCTCCAAGGGCAGCAATAAGCAATGTTCCGGCGAGATAATGTTTCATGCGAGTAGTTTAATGGTCTGTGAACTTTAACCGTTCAGAGATAATGGTATGTATTATATTTTTAGTCTAATGGATTAAAGCCGCCACTGGTCCAGCCTGTCGTCTGCACAAGACTCGGGTTCCTCGTAATGTTGGTAGTGGGAATGGCGTAAAAATAATAGTTGGATGGATAGTTGATCGGCTTCTGCGTATCCAGTACATCAACTGTAGCTGTAAAATACGTAGTATAATCCGGTCCGTTCAGATCCAGTTTATCACGCAGTGGTATACCTGTCGCGTCTGGTTTTTCCAGATCAGCCACTGTATAAGGTGCGTTGATAGTGATCTTCAGGATAGAACGTTTCTTACCATTCAGTTTATCAAACAATTTGTTACGGCGCAGGTCGTCATAACGTTTTCCTTCGAATGCCAGTTCTATACGACGCTCGTTCATAATCGTCTCAAACATTTCGTCTTTAGACATACCTTGTTTCAGACCGTATGTACTTCCTTCACCCGGACGGATACCTGCTCTTTTACGGATAGCGGTCAGCATGTCATAAGCTTCCTGTGTACGACCTGTTGCATTGGCACATTCCGCCAGATTCAGCATTACTTCTGCAAAGCGCATTTCTATCCAGTCTGTTTTACCCAGCTTGGTGTTATCCTTGATAGTAGACGTATTAACGTTCTTACGGCAATAGAAACCTGTTGCAGTGGGCTTATTTTTATCTTCAGTTACGCCAACATAGTTCCATTGCTTACGACCGGTTTTATTACTCAGGGGCCAGATACAACCGTTATAGGCAATAGTGGCATCAAAGCGCGGATCACGGTTCTTCCAGTAATAGACAGGATCGTAACCGGAATTCGGATCAGTGATCGGCAATCCGTCTATAGTAGGATAAGTATTCACCAGTTCCAGTGTAGGCTGATAAGCACCACCACCGCCATTGGATTCGGAGTTCGGACGGGCAGCATCATCAAATGTGCTGGCTTTGGTAGCTCCGTCAAAAGAACGAAGCAGGATCACTTCTTTATTACCGGTTCCTTCATCCAGCCAGATATTCGCATAGTTGGAGAACAATCCATAGCCGTCCAGTACTAATGTATCATATGCCGCCCTGTTCGCTTTATAAGCTCTTTCCCAGCGTGCAGGATCATTGTTAGGGTTGAACTGCGGACTAGCCCAATATAACAGCATGCGGCCTTTTACACCCAATGCTGCACCACGGGTGATACGGCCCTTGTCAGCTGTTCCCCAGGTACCCGGTAAAGCAGTTGCCATATCGAAATCTCTCGCGATGGAGTCAATACATTCAGAAGTTTTATTTCTGGTAACGAACAGGTTTTCTGTTACCCAGTCCTGTGGATGGCTGATATAAGGCACACCACCGTACAGTTTGATCAGCTGGAAATATAACCATCCTCTCAGGAAATACGCCTGTGATTTGATCTTTGTTTTCACATCCAATGGTAACGGACCTTTCTCTATTTCTGACAGCAGAATATTGGTTTTACGGATATATGCCCATACATTATTGGATGCATTTCCGCCGAAGAAATCAGTGATATTATCGACGGACAACGTACCGTACCAGATCTTCTGGTCACCTCCATTGTAATCATCAGAGATGTCATGAATAGCAGTTGGCAGTGTTGCAGCACTGGCCAGATTAGGCCAGGTTGGCATTGACAGATCATATACCCTGTTAAGGTACAGTGTAGCGGTAGATTCGTTATCCCATGTACGCTCGTCAATCCCTGTCAGATCTGTCTTATCAAGTATATCTGAACATGCGGTCAGACTGACAGTAAGTAATATATAGCTGAATAATTTTCGCATGGCTTAATAATTTAGAGACTTACATTCAGACCAAAAGTGTAGGTACGCAGGGCAGGATAATCTACTGCCAGATTGGTAGCCGGATCTTTGTAAGACTGATGGTTGATAATAGACCACAGATTAGTACCTGTCACAAAAACTCTCAGATCGGGTATTTTCCAACGGGAAGACAGGTTCTGGGGAAGACCATAAGACAACATCATGTTGTTCACTCTCATGGTAGTCGCGCTGACCATCCAGATATCTGATATTTCTTTTATCAGTGGTGCATTGATCAGAGGATATTTCGCATTGGGATTCTCCGGTGACCACGAATCTTTCCAGATAGCCAGTGCACGCTGATTTTCATTAGCTGGTGTTCTTGCTGTTTTATCATATACCGTCTGACCACCTACCTGCAGGGACATGTTCACACTGAATTTGAATGTTCTCCACGATGCGCCGAGGTTGAAGCCTACACCAAACAGACTGCTACCCCTTGGTGCAATACGGGTTTTATCCATTTCATTGATCCTGCCATCTCCATTGATATCTTCATAATTCATATATCCCGGAATAGGCTTTTCACCATCGATGGTCCAGTCCGGATTTTTAGCCAGCAATGCATCTACATCTGCCTGCGTCCGCAGCATACCGACCGCTTTATAACCTTCCAGTCCGCTGTCTGTTCTGCGGCCAATCGGATTCCTCCACGCAGTATCACCAGCACCATAGTATTTGCGGATCACTTTATTGTCACTGATACCAAAGTTGACAGTCGTATAATAGTTGAACTCTTTTCCTATTTTTCCGTTGTAGGTCAGTCCGGCCTCAATACCATATGACTTCAGACGACCATAGTTCTGATCGGCAATACCACCACCAAAGCTGGTTGGCACCGTATTGCTCGGCTGCATCAGCATGTCATAGTTGTAACGATGATAAAGGTCAATGGCAAAATCGAAGCGACGGTCAAAGAAGCTACCATCAAAACCGAGGTTTTTATACAGCGCTTTTTCCCATGTAATACTGCTGTTAGGGATGTCATTATTATTCAAACCACTGGTCATTGTATTACCGAACAGCATACCAGTTGTTTGTGTATAACGCTCTTTATACTGGTAGTTCTTCACAGCATCATTACCAGTCAGACCTACCTGAAAACGGATCTTCAGATCATTGATAAATTTCACATTGTCATGGAAGAATTTCTCCTGCGATACTCTCCAGCCTACAGCTACGGAAGGGAAATAGCCCCATCTTGAGTTTTTGGGGAAGTTAGGAGATGCATCTGCACGGAAAGTAGCTTCCAGCAGGTATCGGTCGTTGAAACTATAATTGACACGGCTTACATAACTCATCCTGCCTGTCTCTCCCGAAGAACCGGAGTTATCATAAAAGCTCTTATCCTGACTGAAAGCAAACAGTTCGTCGATACCCGGTATCACTACCTGCTCACGGCGGGTATCAAAGGCATCGGAAGAAGATTCACTCTGTTCTGCCACCAGGACCACAGCTATATCGTGTTTACCGAAGGTGCGGGCATAGTTGATAGCCTCATTTAACTGATAGCTGGAAGAACCACCGTAAGATTCCGTCATCAGGTTACCGTTCTTGATCAGCGTAGTCGGATTGTTTGTGGTCAGCTGATTGGTGAACATCACATTCTGTGTGGTTTCATGTGTACCTTCTTTTACAAAGTTGTACAAGGAATAAGGCACATAGAATTCCTTACCAAAGTTGGTCCTGTTACTCCGTGCATATTGCACACGGAAAGACAATCCTTCTATAGCCGGTAATTTGTACTCAAGGGCAGCGTTGATGGTTTGCCCTTGTGTACGGCTGCGGCTGTAACTACCTGTTTTCACCAGTTCTCCCGGATGCCATCCCGGTACGGAGGAGAATACCGGTCTGTCATCGATATACATGGGTACCCATCCCGGCGTAAGCAAGAGGGCGCTTACGGTGGCGCTCATCTGGTCTGACTGTTCGGTCAGGCCGGACTGTACTGTTTTAGGAGTTGGACGATTGATCTTTGAATTATCTGTAGCAAAGGAAATGGTAGCGGTCAGGTTGTCGGTGATTTTGGTATTTAACCCCATACGCAGACCGTATTTAGTGGCATTCAGATCACCCACGTTGCCATCTTCCGAGTAGTAGTTACCACCTGCGAAGAAGGTAATTCTTTCGGTACCACCGCTGACATTGATTGTATGGCGGCTCAGATGAGAGCTTTTCCATACATTGTCAATCCAGTTATTGTTATGCGTCTGCAGGTATTCCAGTTCCTGCGGTGTGTAAAACTTATTGGTATTCGCGTCTTTCAGAGCTGTATACTTATTATTCAGGAGCACAGCATGATCATGTGCTGTGAGCATCTCCGGGATATAGGTAGCCGAAGAGATACCATGCGAACCGGAGTAACTGATACGCGGTTTACCCGGGCGGCCCATTTTGGTTTTCACCAACACCACACCATTTGCACCACGGGCGCCATAGATGGAGGCAGCCGCATCTTTCAGGAAAGTAATACTTTCTATCTGGGTAGCGTCCAGATTGTCAAAATCCTGTTTGGTCAACTGGAAACCGTCGATTACATACAAAGGATCGATAGAGGAACCTGTAGCGGCCCAGGTCACCGGATTACGGATGGTCAGGCTGGTAGAGGAACCCGGACGACCGGAGGACTGTGCCACTGAAACACCCGGTACTTTGTTCTGCAGTGCCGTTGCCAGATTAGCAACCGGCAGATCTTCAATGTCACTGGCATTCACCGCTGCAACAGCACCGAGCACATTCGCACGTTTCTGTGTACCATAGCCGATGATCACTGTTTCTGTCAGTGCTTTCACATCTTTGGCGAGGTAAACGGTAATATTTTCTTTTTTGTTAACAGGGATCTCCTGTGTAACGTAACCAATCAGGGATACAACGATGGTTGAGTTTTCGTGTACTTTGAGTGTATAGGAGCCATCAGGCATAGTGGTCGTACCTTTGTTGCCGACTTTTACACGTACAACTACTCCGGGCAGGCCGGTACCTTCTTCTGTCCCTATTACTTTCCCCTTGAGGATAATTTCTTTTGCCTGAGCAATGGCCGGCGGCGTTGCGTTGGAATTATTAACGGCCAGTTGCTGTGCGGACGCCATCATTTGCAATAACAAGGCTCCGGGCAATAACAGTTTTTTGTGGAATAAAAAGTCTTTCATCAGCTGATTTTTTGGCTGAAATACAGCACGCATTAAGCGGTTGGCATAACGAAATGCTGCTTTAATTGTGGAATTACTAGTAATGGTATCCTTAATTCAGGAAACGATATTGCCATAATTGATGGCAAAAAGTCTTTTGCGCAATCAGATGGTGGAATGCATAATTTTTCATACCAAAGGAATTTTTAAGTCTATCTTACCTTCACCGAAGCACTTGACAATATGTACTGGACCAGTCTTTGAGCTACAGCCCCCCGCACAACCATGGAATCAATAATAACTATTTGTCTACAGTGTCGTAGTGACACTAATTTCCAACAAGCTACAGAATTATTTACTTCTCTTACTTTTTATTTACGCAATCGTTGCCGGAACTGACCGGCGGTAGTTGCGCTGCGTGTGAAGGATAAAATATTATCTCCGGGCATGAGCAGCTTATCCTTATCCGGAGCGGGTTAGCGGGGAAAATTATATTGAAAATATATAAAAGACAAAGAGAATATCAATAGTAGAAATGTTGTAACAACAGTATGGAGGACGCTTAAAATAAGCTATTTTGCATCTTCACTTAATATCGCTAATATATTTGTTAATCAGTCCCAAAGACCTCTCCCATATCTAAAAAATTGACAAATTCTGTAAACTTTTTCATAAATTGCATATGCTAATTACCCGAAGGGAAACCGGAACCAATGAAGAGGTTCAAATCACTGCATTAGAAGATAAAGATTTAAAAAAGTTAACTCAGTCCCGATACTTTTTTGATTGGAAAAAGGCAAGGGAAGAAGGAACTGTGTACAAGCTCAGCTTAGTAGAAGGTGATGACATATTAGGACTTATCAGTTTAATTGAAGTTTCCGTGGAAAAAAGAGTAGAGATAGCACTACTTTGTGTTTCAAGAGAGAACAAAGGGCGAAATAAAAAGTACGATACAATTGCCGGATGCCTGATCGCATTTGCCTGTCGTATAGCACTTGAAGCCTTCGGCATTGATGCATGTGTATCACTGATTCCCAAAACTGAGCTAAAAGAGCATTATAAGAGCAAATATAACATGCTGGATGGTGGATGGCAAATGTATCTGGAGGGCAAATCATTAAAAGAAATTATCATAAAACATTACATATGAGCGTAAAAAAATTGATAGCGGAATTATCTCCCGAAGAGTTGGTTGATTCGTTCGTATTTCCAGTCAGGCTCAATAAAAAACAAAAACAAGAGGCCGCAGAGCAGCTTGCCGCAGCAAGAAAAAAGTCACAATCAGCAACAAGTGAAGAAGATAAACTTATATTAGGTTTATTACGCCTGAAATTTCAGATTGAGACATACATAAAAAGTGAAAAATACGATCACAAACTATCATTCGGCTATTTTCTGAAAGAATATGTTTCTTTATTGCAAATAAAAAGAAAACTGTTCGCAGAAGAGTTAAGCATCGACGAAACATTGCTTAGCCAGCTTATTAATCAAAAAAGAGACCCTCCCGAGTACCTTATGGTAAGGTTGGAAATCCATTCTAATAATGCTATTCCCGCTGATTACTGGTTCAGGGTTATGGAAAGCGCCGTGAATATGAAATTAAAACCAATAAAGAACTACGGAGAAAAGAGAAAAAATTTGTTCAGAATAAACTATCAGTTGCTATCTGATATTACGCTCCTGTGATAAAGTATTACAAGGCAGTATCTAATGCACCACCATCACATTCGTGTAAAAACTATAATTCTTAGACCTGATTGTCACAATATATGCGCCTGAAGGTATGTTACTCACATCCAGCGTCAGGGTCTTGCTATCCATGAAAAGCTCTTTTTCATACACCACCACGCCCCGGAAGCTCACCATTGTAATTGTGGCCTTCTCATTCACTGTACCCGTAAACTGTAAGCGCATCACACTGGTGGCAGGATTAGGGTATACCTTTTCAAAATAACCACCGAAAAGGGCCTGTACCAATAACTGTTCAGATGCCTGACTCGGATTACCTGCGGCATCATGTGCAGCATTCGCAGCCAGATCAAGCGTCACCGGACCATCATACATTGGCGTCACCAGTACTGTCATCACGTTGTTACTGATGCTGTTGAGATCTGAAATAGTGGCATTTGTTACACGCAGATAACTCAGATCGAAATCAGCAATAGCTTCGCTAAAGCTGATATAGACCAGAAAAGCACTTCTGAAAGGCGATGCCTCTATGGTATTGAGTGTGACTGCCGGCGGTCTTTTATCTATAAATACTTTGCTGTTATCGGTTGTGGTGATAATCGTATCACCTGCATTTCCATGCAGATCCCTGAATATTATCCTGAATGGTACCTGTCCGTCCGCATCATTTACAGACACCGTATGTCTGGCAACATATTCCTTAGGACCCAATGCAGTGACTGTAGCAGGATTACCTCCAATGGTAATTACAGGCAGATCTATCAGATCATCTACCGAAAAGTAAACCGTAATCACATCACCGATGGTCGCGAAAGCAGGGTTTTTATTAGCGGACAGCATAACAACAGACATAGCACCCGGTAATGTCAGATCTGTTATAACGGGTACACCGGTACTCTGCGGACTCACATTTCCGGCCATATCTGTAGCGGTCGCCCGCAGATTGTGATTTCCGTCCGCAATAGCTGTGGATGTAACAATGGTTGTCCAGCTGCCGCTTGCATCAGTGGTAACAGTTGCTAATACTTTACCATCGATGTATATCGTCACTAATGTATTCGGCTCAGCCAGACCACTGATCATCATTTCTCTTTGTGTAAACACTGCATTACTACCCGGTACAGTAATAACTGGCGCCGGAGGCGGATTCCCATCTATTACAATCAGACTTTGCGCAGATACAGATCCCGGGCTACCGGGTACAGGTAATGTCAATACAGCCTGTGGACCACGGCTGCCACGAACAGTAGCACCATTCATTTGTAATGCATCTGCCGTTGCATAATCCAGTCTGTCGATGGTATCGCCACGGTTAACAGTGTAAGAAAATGCGAGTGTATTGGTACTATCTCCGGAAGTATAGGATGCATTCACAGCTCTTCCTGCTATATTCAACTGAAGGACAGGCGATCCTCCGCTTACATGTACAATCTGATCAAATATTATCTGAAATGTAATCGTTTTACCGATACCGTAAGTACCATCCGGTGTTGTAGTAGTGATAGCCATTACAACAGGAATACTGTCAGCATCAGGCGTCTGATTAAATACACTGTCCACAATTTTTGCCACTGTATCAGACTGCGGAAAAAGCTGGATGTTGTCCGAAATACTGTTATTCTGTGCGTGAATAAAAATAGTTGAGACCAGACAATAAATAATAGTGAGAGCCACTGAGGGAAGTGTTCTCTTAATTGGTATAGTCATCAGGCTTTCCGGATAGTTAATTACTATCAAAGTAAGCAATAGTTTTCTGAAAAAAGAATAAAAATATTATATATGTAATACAGTAAAAGGGCGACCGATATACCGGCCGCCCTTTTACTGTATTACATTCCTGTATATTAATCAGTTATCTTTTACCCGTTTCAACAACTCTTCTTTACCAACGGTAAGTAGCTCTCCTACCTTTTTTCCGTTCTGATAAGTAACGATACTCAGGTTTGCCGCACCTGCCGGAAATACCAGTGCTTGTCCGGTATACTGCGGATACATATTGTCGGGATCGGAATTATCAAAGGTGTAATAAATATCCAGTCCTTTGATCTCTGTGGACAAACGGACTGACAGTTGACCGTTATTATCTTTTGATGGTTTTACAATCGCATTCCATGCACTACGGGAGTATTTAACATGGGCTGTATCCAATCTAACAAAATGTACTTCCATTCTCTCTACAAAATTGTCCCAGTTACGTTTGGATTTCGGACTCCAGTAGACCTCTGATAATGCGAGTGCACGTGGCCATGTCATGTACTGGATATGCCGGTAATTGGCGATGGATTCAGTCCAGAGATTTCCTTGTCCGCCGAGGATATATTCTCATCCACACCATCAGGTACCGGATCATAGTTATACGAATCACTCAGTCTGCACATACCATAAGTAGGTGGTTCTGCGGCCGGATCTCCCTGATACAGGTCGAGATAACAATATTCCCATGGGCTCATCACCACATGATGATTCATCTTTGCTGCTTCTATCCCTCCTTTCATACCTCTCCAGCTCATTACGGTCGCTTCAGGGGCTAATCCACCTTCCAGAATCTCATCCCATCCAATGAGCTTTTTACCCTTACTCTGCAGGATCTTTTCCATCCGTTTCACAAAGTAACTTTGCAGCTCGTCCACATTTTTCAGGTGATCCTGCTGCATTCTTTTACGGCATTTCGGACAGTTATCCCAGAAGCCTTTGTAGGCTTCGTCGCCACCTACATGGATATAGTTGAAAGGAAATAAGGCCGCGATCTCTGTAAATACCTTATCGAGTACGAGGTATACAGAATCGTTGCCAATACAGAGTGCATTGTCTTCCTTTTTGTAAAAAGGACTGCCCGGATTGACGCTATAAGGTAACTGTGTACAGGACAGGTTCGGATATGCTGCAATCATCGCCAGACTATGCGCCGGTACATCTATTTCAGGCAGAATGGTGATATAGCGGGCCTGCGCATAGGCCAGGATCTCTTTTATGTCTTCCTGTGTGTAAAAGCCACCTTCTTTTGCCGGTTCACCCGGTTGCGGAGATTCGAAAGTCCCCCATCTGCCGGTACGGGCCACACGCCATGCACCGGTTTTTGTCAGTTCCGGCAGACTTTTGATCTCTATCCGCCAGCCGTTATCATCACTGAGGTGCCAATGGAAAATATTGTATTTGTATTTCGCCATTTCATCGATGTAACGCTTTACTTCTTCTTTCGTATAGAAATGCCTGCTGACATCCAACATCAGACCTCTCCAACCAAAACGCGGATAGTCTGCGATAGCCACACAGGGTACTGACCATCTACGGTTAAGCGGCTTGCTGCTTTCGATATCCGGCGGTAACAGTTGCAGCAATGTCTGCAAACCATAGAAAACACCTGCCGGATCAGCTGCTGTCAGGGTGATCTCCTGCGGACTTACCTTCAGCTGATACCCCTCCTTCTTTTCCTCTTTCTGCAGCACAATACGGAGCGTTTTGGCGCCTGTTTTAGCTTCTTTCAGGCGGAAACCTGTAGCAGTCGCAATACGGTCACTAAACCATTGCAGGGTGCCTGCCAGCTGCTTATCTGCCGAAGGCGCAATGATCACAACACTGTTATCGATAACAAAATCTCCCGGTTGTTCCTGTACCGAAACCGGCTCCGGTATAACGTGAACCCGCTGGGCAAATGTCTGCAGAACAAGGCAGCACAAGGCCAGACAAAACAATGCATTCTTCATTACAAGATATTTTATGGGCTATTAAGTTAATAAAATAGTTGCTGGATACACAGCGTTATACACACAGGCGCCCCACTATTTTCCGGAAATGGGACGCCTGTAAAAAAGATCTGTCCCCATCTGTTATTCACGCATACACCTGCTGCTGGTAACGGGCGGTATCCTGCAGACTCCAGTCAATATTTCCCCGTACGATCATTGCCAGACAAAAAGCATATTTGTACACTTCTTCATCTGTCTTATCGTCAAATGTGGGTAAGGAGTGGAAGATCCGTTCAAATTGTATCATTTCCTGATTATGCAGCCGGACTGTCTCATTGATTGCAGCTTCTATGTCCAGTTGCCGTTCCTCACGGATGACCAGCACCAGATTATGCGTATCGCCCTGTTCCAGCTCTTTTCCCAGCGAATAAAGGTCATTGGCCCAACAGCCCAGATGACCGCACAACATGGTCAGATTTGACAGTTTTTTGTGGTTGATGATATCCTCCGGCAGATGAACCTGTTCTGCCAGTTCTATCAGCGTAGCAGCAATATGCGCCCCTCCTATCAGCGGCCGGGATTCGATGTAATCAGCTACTGAGGGCATACGGTCTGCATTTACATTCTGGTTCTGCCAGTTGACCGCATTAAACAGTTTCAACATATCCTGTACAAAGGCCTGCTGATAGCCGGCGGAGGTACAGGCCTGTACCCGTTGCCATACATCGGTCAATGCTGCGAGGATATTCACATGTTCCTTTGCCACCATTGCCTGCGTAATGCTTTTATGCACGATATCCTGACCTGACTGCTGTCTGCTATGCCAGTCTTCCAGCGTATAGCAATGGCCGTCTTTCAGGATGCCAAGGCAGGCATACAGCAGCTTTTTAAGATTTTCAGGATGCTGCGCTTCTTCGTCTTTGTTATCAAAAATGTCATCCATCAGAAAAAGTAATACGAGGAGATCATTCGCCAGACAAAGCCGCCCATACTCCGCTGTAGGGTAAAACCGGGAGGTCATATAGGCAAATTTAGCCTCACGGTATCCCCGGATGGCCTCATGTAGCCCAAACCGCTCCACCCATTGGGTGGTATGGGTTTCGACGGCACTGGCATAAGGACTGATCTGGGAATTGAAAGGACAATACAACGCAGGAATGCTGAATGTTGGATACAACATAACAAAGTGATTTAGAAATGTCAGGAGATTCTCTTATCACTTTGAATTTAAAAAAAACCGGGCGTGCATTTATCAGGAAGCAGGTAGTTCGGGAGAGATAAACGACTATTAATCAGTTTGCTACTGTAGGGCTAAATTTGATGATCTCGTTATACAGCTGACTTGAAGTAGTAATAGGTTTCACCAGATAACCGTCTGCGCCGAAGTTTTTCATATCGGCAATCGTTTCTTCATAGGCATCTGCGGAACAAATAATCACGGGAATATCTGCCAGCCGGGGATGATGTTTTATCTTATACAGCATTTCCTTACCGCTGATACCCGGCATATTCAGATCCAGCAGAATGAGGTTAGGGGTTGCTCATTAGCCAGCCATAAGGCATTATCCAGACTATCAGCTACCATCACACTACTGACCATTTTACGCAGTAGTCTTTCTGCAATCGTTCTGCACATAATATCGTCATCCACCACCAGTATGTGTAAAGGAAGCAGGTCTTCCTGTCCGTTTGTGCCGTTTACCGCAGATACCGGCGGCAGGATCTTAGCCTGCGGCACCACGCCCTGTTCCAATGGTAAGGTCAGTGTAAATGTGCTGCCTTTTCCGGGAATACTTCTGACTGTGATGTTTCCACCCATCCGACGGGCAAAATGTCTGGAAATGGTCAATCCCAGCCCGTGGATTCCGTTTGCTGGTGTTGCTGGGAAACATAAGGACTGAAGATTTTCTCGAGGTTCTTTTCTTCAATCCCCACTCCTTCATCAGTGATATCCATACAGATGGTCGCCGCGTTCAGGAGATATACATGAAGGCGGACTGTTGTATCATTCCGGCTGAACTTAATAGCGTTGGTAAGCAGATTGATCACGATACGATGCATTTTGGCAGCGTCAGTGATAATGTATTCCGGTACGTCGTCATTAATGCGACAGGCTATTTTTACTGCTTTTCTGTTACCCAGTACCTGATAACCGACTGTACGTTTGGCAAACCACTCCCGTACCCTGACAGAAGAACGGGTAATTTCGTCGTAAGAGCCGGATTCTATCTTACTCAGGCTCAATACATCATTCATGACCAGCTTTACATCCTGTGTGGCGAAATACATATTGGACACCTGATCATAATCCACCACAATCGGCTCCCCGGTTCAGCATGAGCAGGATCAAACCAATCTTCCAATATACTCTCAATCACATTGATAGATCCTCTCAGATCGTGACTTGTCTTGGCGATAAAATTGCTCTTAGACATACTTTTTACCTCAAGCCGCCTGATCCAGTCTGAGAAGTCCTGACTATAAAACCGGAGTACCATGATATTAAGGAAGGTCACCAGAAAGAAAATAATACCGTACATGAGATTACCTGCGTTCTCAGGATAAGGCAGATGATCGACTATCGTATAAAATGAATTGATTTCAAGCAGCAGTGCGATAACCAGCAAAAAAGAGATACTCAGTACCTGTTCTTTTCTGCGTTCAAACAACAAAAAACTAAACCCTATCATGAAGATGACAATGCCTTCTATACAGGCTGCACGACCGAGGAACAGGCCAAAGAAAAATAGTCCGAAAGAATGTACCAGAAAAGTGAGCAGGGCTGCTCTGTTAAACTGATGTCTTTTATTAAGCATCACCGCGATGGTTAACACGCCTGCTTCTATCCATGGAGAGATCCACGTCAGCCAGCTGCCGGTGATGGCATATAACACAGGTCCCATGATGAATGCCAGTATAGCAGGGATAATCGCCATTACGTTTACAATAACGACTGTGGTGCGTTTCCTGTTTTCCTGCAAAACATCCGTTCCCGTCTTAATCAGGGAAAGCAATCTGTACATATTTTGAGGTTTTCTCCGGTGTAACGTTGCCAGGTGTCTGGTCACTGCTAAATTAGTGAAAATGAGTGACAAGTAATACAAAGACGCGACTGTAAAAACAAATTCCGGGAAAAGCCTGAAGGCCTTCTCCCGGAATGATCATTAGCAGTCCATTCTGACTCTACAAGTTAACGAGGGAAAGTTGAGTCATGCTGAAACTGTGCTACAATAGTCCTGCCTACCTTAGGTGTGGATTAACGAACGGATGAAGATAGACGGTAGACAAAGAGCCAACACTAAAAGAGTTTACGAACAAGCATCGCTTTTGACGGGTTATCCCGAAGGATGAACCATCTCCATGATAACTTACGTTATAATATTTTTCAGAGAATGTCCCGCCTGGATAAGCAGAACAGCTAGATATCCTCAATATACCATTAAAAAAAATTGCTTCTCATTCCTCTGTTATCAGCTGAGGCCTGACCTTCGTAATCAACAAAGATCAGGGCATCAGCTGATTGATCCTTCTGCGGACATCCTTACTCAGTAAGTAGTTGAGGAAAACAGCATTCTCAGGAGAACACCAGCCCGCATTATTATGAAAAGGCAAATATGTTTATCAAAGCAATGATAAGTTTTCAAGTAAGACCTTCCATCAAGTCACAAACAAGGTTTTTTCTGATACAATCGTGGCATTAACTATCTGATGTTGCGACTTTATCTTATGGGTTAATCTCATAGTCACCTTACAAATATCGCAAGCAGCCTGAAAAAACGATAGGACAAAGGCAAACAACTGCCGGTGATTTTTTATCTCTTTTGTCCTATACACAGCTAAATAGCCGCACTGTGATCGCTTCTATACCTTCCCGGAGTGACGCCTTCAGTTTGCTTAAAGATCCTGATAAAATAAGAGGGATCTGAATAACCAACTTCCAATGCAATGTCGGTGATCGTATGCATGGTGGCAATCAACAGCTGTTTGGCTTTTTCCACTCTTTGTTGCAGTATATAGATCTTTACCGTACTGCCCAATTTGAGTTTAAATGCATTTTCCAGTGCACGTTCTGTCAGTCCCAATGCATGCGCCCGTTGTTCGACATTCACATGCTCTTCAGGACAGCGGTCCACACTTTCTATAAATTCGTCTATCTCTTTTTCGTGTAACAATATCAACCTGCTGTCCTGTAGTGTAATACGATGCATATTATCCAGATAGGCGATAACGACGTCACTGATACGATTATTATAATACTGTGTACGGGCCTGCCCTGTCAGCGGACAATTCTTCATTTTCTCTATCTCTGTACGTACCGATGCACTCAGCCTGATATAAGGCAGATGCGCCGAAAAGCTGCTGTCTGTATTGATTGTACGCAGCATCTCTTTCAGCTGCTGATAAGTGTCTGCCAGTTCATCCAGCAGTGTGACAGGTGTCTGGAAATAAATACTGCGGAATGCTTGTCCTGCTGTCAGTCTGATGGTATATTCCACGTCTGGTGACAGATATTGCAGTCCCATTTTACCAGCCTGCAGCTGTATATGGCTGCCCGGATAGATCATGCGGATATTGCCTGTTACAATTGCCTGCATGATAATCACCGGCTGGTTAACCACTAATGTAATGCTGAGATCCGCAGTTGGTTCTATATACAATTCTGCATAAAAACTTTCTGCCACCTGTACCTGCTGTTTTAGTAGTACGCCCCATTTACCAGATACAAAAGCAGTATCCGTATCATGTATCGGTAATCGTAATTTGCGGTAACGCGGGGGCACAACATGCGTTATCGCTGCATCCTGCGTCAGATGCGCAGGCAACCGGAACTCTATTGGCATATTGGATAGGTTTTTAGAAGAACAATGGTCTTTCCCTTTATTTTCTGGTCTCGGTGTTCATGAGACCAAGGGCAAAAAGGAACTTGTTTACGAACGCAAAAGTTTCTGCACTTTTCATACTTTCACTGTCATCCTGTTCAGGAGAGAACGGAAAAGCCAGTGACTGATAATTGCCTTTACTCACCAGTACGCGGAGATCTTTCGGCTGAAAGCCACCTCCCAGATAGCAATAATCATTCTCCCCGATATCAATTCCTATATCCTGATGCAAAAACATCATCTCGCTATCATTCTGAATGGTGTAAATCAATAATTTACTTAGTCCGGGTGTGAGATCAAATCGTAATAACAGATTATCCTCTGTGGCGTTAATGACTGTATACCAGAAACTTCTTTCAAAAAGCTGCATCTGTTGTATCAGCACACTACATTGTGGCGTGGTATAATATAGTGGCAGCTTCTCTGAAGACAAATAATGTTCAAAAGATGCAGGTACGTGTTCGGATTGTTGAAAAGGTAGTAAAGAATTAAAGTTAACATCAAGTTTCATGTCAGTCAGTTATTTAAAGTGAAGAGGGGAGCTGAAATAAGTTGTAACCGTCCTATCCGGGAGGTGGGTTCAGCCAGCTTAGGGGTTGTACTGCAGATAAGGTGCAGTCATGTTGATGATCATTTAGCGGAACACCTTGAAAAGTGAAATAACTCAGGTAGTTTAAAGACACTACGCCAGATAAGCGTATTTGAAAACTGTCTTCCATTTCATTTCAGGTTAACTTAATATGCCCATGTGTACTAATACCGCCGGTCCCTTGTACATTACTGCAAAACACATGCAGTGGTCACTTTCAGTGCTGAATGTGACGATTGAATTTACAAAATTTCTACGAATAAAAGTTACAACTATTAATAATAGTTATAAGCTGTTAACATTTGTAATATCAGGAGCTGAGGCATCATGTGCCAGCTAATGCCGCACTAAAATAGTAACACTTCCGCTGCAACAATTTCTACCCTGTAAAGCTACTGCTGCATTTCATGCACCGGCTGGAAAATTTTCCTATTGTAAAACGGGATCAACAAACGCTATCATCAATCCGGTGCGCATTTTACCTGATCAGGTAGATTTTTCATAGATAAGCCGTAGATATCCCGTATATAAGCCGTATATAAGCCATTCCTATAGATACGGCTTATATACGGGTTATCTACGGGGTATCTACGGCTTATGTACAAGACACCTTCCTGACTCAGTAAAATCTAAGTGCCTCTTAAAAACTGACTTCACCGGGATTTTTTTCATCCATAAAAGTTTCTTCCGGCAACTGATATTTATCCAGATTGGGATGAAACACTTCCATCAATACATAAAAGGAGAGATAAACGGCCATGATCATACTGCCCACATACATACCCTCTTTTCCTCTGGAAATCAGTGTAAATAACAATATCGAGATGCCATTTAATGCCAATACCAGATATACGGCTTCTTTAAACTTCCTCAGCATCGGATGTAACAGGGAACTGAAAATACAAAGTGCAGCAAAACCCAGTGCATAACCATTGGAAGAATGATATTTACTCATTGCCGACAGCAGGTAAAAACCAGTCGCAAACGCACAGACAGTACCTATACACATAATTACCATACCTATGGAAGAAGGTGTTTTGGTCAGATAGAAAACTGCATTCTCTTCTTCTGTTTCATGAACGGATGCGGCATTACTCCAGACTATTACGGGAATGATATTCAATATGATAGAATAATGCAGTACATACAGCCAGCCATTATCACTACCGATAGTGTTCATACGGCTGATAATGATATTACGCAGCAGATAGCCCGCAGCGGCACATACAGTGCCATAACAAACTACAAAGACCATCACTACATATACCGAATAATAGCCGGTTTCAAATGAGCGATATCCCATGACCTTATTAAGAAACATATTGAGGTTAAAGCCAAAGGCGGTCGCACCGAAAAGGCATACCATTGACAGAAAGAGATACAATACCAGATACTCTTTACTGTTGATGCGTTCCAGTTTTGACTTCAGTTTTTCCAGATAACCCTCTTCCGATACCAGATTATCAGCAAGGAATAAACCAGTGAAATACAAAACAGGATACAAGGCCCGGAATGGCAAAGTGAGCACTTCCCGCAGCCAGAAATCCATACCATAAAACGGATTTGTAAAGGAAAAAATGTGACTGGACAATGCAGCAGTAAAATAGGTAATGACCAATCCTACCAATGCCCGCTGCCACAGCTTCGAACCGCCAAGCAAATAAGCCCGTACTGCCAGCAATAAGAAATTGGCAGACAAAGCCAGCGCTAAGGATAAGGGACCATATGAGTGAGTTTTCGCCTTAAACCGGAAAAAAAACTCGAACGTAACCAGTCCACCCACGGCAAGTGCGAGCAGTATCATGAATGCTATTTCCTTGTACTTCTTCCGCATAAGAAATTCATACCCTGCAGCGAATGAAAAGGGGAGAAAAAACAACACAGAAGACAGGTAGTCCGGCCCGCCAGAATGGCTTTTATAAAAATTCTGCTGATGAATGTCGGCCGGAAGATGAAAAGCCAGATAAATGAGTACGGGAATCCAGATAAATTTGAGCACGCGTCTCTGGACAGCGCTGAAATAGGTTGTCATAAAAGTAGGTTATAGGGATTTTTGATAGTGTAAGTTACATACTTATATTAAACTTATTCTCTATTTAACAAGCGCAAACTGCTCCTCTCCTCCTTCAATATTATCCGGCGTGGGGTAGAAAACCTCCTGAAACACAAAAACATATTGATAAACAGTCATAAAAAAGAGGCCGACAATAGTGTCATAGCCTGCCGCAATACAAAGTAAGCAAAGCAGCACAGTGTTTACGACAGTAACGGTGATGAAAACTGAGCTATGACGGCGCAGAAAGGGATAAAGCAGCGCGCAGCAGCACAAGGTGACAGCGATCGCCATCATGGAAAAATCAGGGTTTTTGAATACCTGTATGCCCAATAAACCTGCTATGATTAACCTGCCTATACAACCTGTATACATGAGCACTGTACCAACAGATGATTTTCTCTCTGAAAGATAGCATTGCAGGTTTTCTTCAGTCGTAGTATGTATCGTCTTTTTTGTTGCAAGTGTTATTATAGTAAAGATATTGAGCGGTAGCAAATAATGCAGTACGAACCACCACGCGTTCTTCCTGCCGGTGGTCATCATTCTGCTGATAACGATATTACGAAACAGATATCCCTTTGACAGACAAGCAACCAGAAAAACGAGACTTCGTATAACCAATACAGAGATGCTGAAATAGTCCATATCAGGCATAATGCCACCCACCATTTTAACATAAACGGCCAGCAGGCTCCACCCCAGCGCCACGGGACCAAAGAAACCGGTATAGATACAGCAAAGCGACAACAACAAATACTCTTTTGCATTGATCACCTGCAATTTAGATTGGAGTTTATTCCAGTAACCGGCATTTTGCGTTACATTATCTGTAAGAAAAAGTACAGCGAAGTAGAGTACGGGCAATGCCATTTTAAAAGGCAATGTTATCAGCTCCCGCATATAAAATGGCATAACGATATTGTCAGTGAAAAGATTAATCTGTGTGAATATAGACTGCGTAAAATAAGTCGCTGACACAGCCAGTAGAGTAGTAAGCCATATATTGCGTAATTCCAGCAACCATGCACGCAGACTTAAAATAATGAAACTAAGGCCTAAGACTATCAGCAATGTACTAAAGCCATATAATATCTGCCCCTGCTGCATACGTTGACAGAATTCCACGGATCTTATCCCTACACTCACTCCGGCAAGCAGTATCATCAAAATCATATCCCGGTATCTTCCCCTCATTAAAAACTCATATGCCGGTAATAATGCCGATGGTAACAATGCCAATACCGATAAGAGATAATTAGCAGTACTATCCTTTGTTTCAGTATTCGGGCGAAGCAGGTCAACCCAGAGAAAACAACACAATACAATGATCATAGGTATCCAGGAATATCGCAATATCCGCCGTTGTTCCGCGCTGAAATAGGTAGTCATATAAAAGGCACCAGGAAATTTTAATGGTAGCAAATTACATACTTATATTTTATTTATGTAATATCAAATAAACACAAACAATCTGCTCAATATACATATTAGTACAGGGAATATCGCTACTTTTGCGGCACATATGGCTAAAAAAGTAATCTTACTGGTAGACGACGATTTGGATGATCAGGAGCTTTTCGGAGAGGCAATGTCTATAGTTGACAGTGACGCCACCTGCTATTTTGCTTCTGACGGAGAAGAAGGACTGCGCATGCTGGAGAATGAAAGCCTGGAATGTGACCTTATCTTTCTGGACCTGAATATGCCTAAAATGAATGGCAAACAGTTCCTCGCTGAAATCAAAAAGAAGAACGCCTACCGCGACATCCCTGTTGTTATTTTCTCTACTTCGTTGAGAGAAAAAGACGGTATAGAAACTGCTGAGATGGGCGCTGCTCATTTTCTTACCAAACCTTCCAGTTTTGGTGAATTGTGCAAGCAACTGGAATTGGTATTAGCCAAAGCATTGGCTCAATAAACTTCGAGTTTGTCTTTTACAGGCAGTTTCGGAAATGGCTGATGCGGTTCCGTCTGGTACCAATACACCACAGAAGAAATATCTGAATGCTGCTGCAGATAGCGGCCACCTTCCCGCCAACCGAGGTCTTGTATAGTGACTTTCAGATCTTTATCAAAACGCACCGGATCCATGATATGCCAGCGATACATACCGAATCGCTGACGCGCCCGATAAGTACCATCCGGGCGTATTACCTGATGTAAGCCGGCGTATGGTGTGCAGAACTCAGTATACTTTCCTCCCCGGTCAAAGTTGTATGATCCACAGAAATAGTCTTCGGTACCCGTACCACAGATAGTAGGAAATTTGTTATCTCCGTCCATAAAGAATTTAATCTCCCCTTCACCCCACCAACCGGAATTATTCACACCCAGCGCCATAAAAGTACCCACATACTGCCCTTTTCCTTTGATATTATCGACTAATATATAATCTGATGTTGTATCCGGATTGGTACGACGGAATTGCGCATGGAAATAAGCGGCATCATCGGGTACTTCGGTTAATGTATAGTCAACCTGATAATACAACGTCATCTGCTCTGTATTGATATTTTCCATGGTAATACGACACTTCTTCCGGAAAGGCATCATCCAGTAGCTATTGAAAGCACTTCCCGGATTGACGGTGATCGCCATTGAGTTCAACGGTGCGTATTCATTCCAGGCCATTCCAAAAAAATCTCCTACCGGACATTCTACAGAAGGTTCCTTTTCATCATCCCAATATACCCTTAAGATGGAATAACGCCATACACCGGTCGGCGTCATCCAGATGTGCTGGATCGCGCCCGGACCTGTTATTTCGGCCATCGTAAAGGTTTGTCCGGGTTTAATGATCACAAAAGGATTCACCTTCCATCCCTGCCCCAGTTCACGTGCCGGACCGGAAGCATTAGCGGTATTTGGTGCACCATCCTTCTGCGGTACTGCCATTCCACCTTTTCCTTTTTCACCGGTAAAATTCTCAGGGCTGATAGAGCGGGTCTTCGCATCGGACAAACGGTACAGGTTACCCATGTTCATATCCAGACCGTTGAATTGCTGCGCAAACAATGGCATGCAACAGCAGAGTACAAGTAATAATAACGGGAATTTTTTCATCATCTTTTGCTTTGAATATATAAAGTACAAAATGAAGTGGTAAAAAGAAAAACGCGCAGACATTTTTATCTGTCTGCGCGCTATACTTATCGGGCACTGGTTATCTGAAACACCAATACCCGCCTAATTTCTCGATAATAACTCCGAATAAATATCATAGTTTTCTTTCTCATGACACACAAATATCAGATTAGTGATCCTGTTATCCTGTGCCAGAAATTCCTTTACCGCAGCTACCGCAATTTCAGCAGCAATCTGCTTTGGAAAATGATATACGCCGGTACTGATATTCGGAAAGGCAATTGTCTCTACACCATTCTTTACAGCCAGCAGCAGGCTATTGATATAAGCGTTTCTCAGTAATCTCTTTTCCTCTTCATTCCCTTTATTCCATACAGGCCCTACCGTATGGATCACATATTTTGCAGGCAGTTTACCTGCCGTAGTAATCACAGCCTCACCAGTTGCACACCGACCCTGTTTATCTCTGATCCTCCGGCACTCTTCCAGTATTGCAGGACCACCCGCCCTGTGTATCGCACCGTCAACACCACCTCCGCCTAATAAAGAAGAATTAGCGGCATTTACGATGGCATCTGCTTTTATCTGGGTGATATCTCCCTGTATTAATGTAATCTTCATATGTCTGTCATATGTTTTATTGCCAGTCCCGTTGAATGTAAGGGCCCGTCTTTATAACTTTACGCAAATCTACAGCCGTTTTCAGATAATCTGTCTCTGTCTTCACAAATAGACTATTCTGCTGGTACTGGTTCCCTCCATATTCACCGCCGTCTTTCTGTACTGATTGATATGCTCATTCACCGTCTGACTCTGTTCCCTGATATGCTCCCGCAGACTGTCAGTCTGAGCCATTGCAGGCATTCGCGTTAACAGTAGCAGTATGATTCTAAACATAGATATAATACTTTAAAACACACCCAAATTAATAAAATTAATAACTTGTGGTCCTGTAGCGACTTTTAAATACAAATATGAATAAAACAGCAGGCTCTTAATTATTCTATCGATTTTAGTGGTTATTCTGTTTACCGCCGGTTTACTGTACATCATCTTTTCCACTATGCATGAACATAGCAGAAAAACTATACAAAGTGATGCCGTCATTTATACACAGGAAGGTAAAACAGTGCTGGCTGCCGTGTTGAAAGAATTTAACGCACATGCTGTACGTAAGGGTGGCGGCACAACCAGTGTATCCGGTTCCTCCAGTTATTATGCCTGTGCATTCGATCTGGAAAAAGGAGAAAAATTATGGAGTATTAAGCTGAACGCAAAGAATAATCTGGGGAAGAACTGGGGAGATGCAGTGTTGCTGGGACAGTCTGCTAAATATCTTTTTTTCTCCCGGAACGAACTGTATGTGATCAATAAAGAAGATGGCCAACTGGTGGCCGGTAATAAAGACCTGAAAGGTATAGCAGATAAGTTAATGAACGAAAGCTCACTATTTCCTGATTTCATCAGTAACTACCTCTACGATGATTCCCTGCAGGCAGTTGTTATAAAAGGCTCCGACGGACTGGCATATCTGCTGGATGGAAATACCCTGCAAACGCGTCCGGCACCGGGTATTAATATTGTTAAGTACTTCAATGAGAAACAACAACTGATCAGTAAGACCGCCATTAGCAATTACCACCGGCAACTGGTAACGTTCACTAAAGAGAATGGGCAATTGTATGCCTTTATGGATGACAATGATCTTGCACTACTACAGAAGGGCGAAGCCCCACCTTATGGCACCAAAGAAGCACCAAGACGCTCACTCTATACCACAGCAGCTTCCAATCCGGTTACTGACCTGAAACAAATGAGTGAAGATGTATTTCTTTTTGGTGGTTTTTGAAGGCGACAGGTATTGACAGCAGCATTTTTAATAAGAATGAACCTGGTTTTTATGAAGGTGCCTATGAACTGATCAGCAGGGTAATCAAAATACACAGACAGCATTGCGCCTGCCGGATGACGGTCATATCATACTGCACAAAGCGTCTATTGCGTCCAATGCCACCATTATGATCACAGCCGTCGATACAAGTGGCAACAAACGCTGGCATATCCCTACCAATTTCCGTAATATCAGTAAGGTATTGCAGATAAAAGAACAGTTATTTATCCTTTCCGGCGGATCAGATAACAGTAACGGCGAAGCCGGAAAAATACTGATACTATCCCTGAGTGACGGTAAAGCCAGAACGTATAATTTTAAAGAAGGCAAATTCATTTAATATTCAGAAAAAAGAAAGGCCGGCAAACTTGCCGGCCTGCGGATCTAAAACCTCCTGATTTCGAGGGAACAGGAAAAAGTTTATGGTCGCTTTAAAAGTCTCCACTCGGCCATCTGGAATAAGGTGGCATTCTTCACCGCTGTAATATTCAGGCGATAGAACTTAAAAGCTACCTGATTGGAAAAAGTATATTTTACCGTCAGGAAACGGGAACCAAAAGACTGATCTGTACGGGTATCCAACACTGTCCAGTCAGAACCATTGTCTGACCCTTCCAGCGTCCAGTTCTTAGGATCACGTTCTGGTGCATCATTAGCAGAAGTCATGGTATAAGCACCTGTAGTTATCGGTGTAGCGAATTCCAGCTGTGCCCATAAAGTAGAGAAATCAAACAACAGGAACTTGGAGTTCACATTGTTATCAATCAATTTACCAGAGGTTTCGTTTGCATTGCTGGTATTCTCATACTGTGTCTTATAACCAATATTGGTGTTGGTAATATCCGTTTCTATCAGTTTGGAAGGATCCAGTTTCATTACCACTTTGCTACGTGTCTCATCCAGCAGGTGACGGGTAGGGTTACTCAGACTTAAGGCCAGTACAGGTTTATTCAACTCATACTTTTTCAGTGATTCTGTTTTTACTACCAGATCGAATCTTGCTGTATTGCTATTGGCAGGAAAGTTCAGAGTAGAAGGAATGGTATAATCATCTCCTTCTTTCAGCAATGTAGATCCTGCCAGTGTACCATCGTCAATCAAAGCCTGCGCAGTGTCAGCGCTGGTACTGATATTCACCGCAAAAGATCCTCCGGCTACACCACCAAGCGTTACACTTACCGGCAATACTACAAAGCTGGTACCCAACGTGTGATCCGTACCGGAAGGCTGTTGCAATACACTACCGCCACCTGTAAAGAAGAGATAATGTATATCCTCCTGTCTGATCACTTCTGTTGTATTGATCAATATGATTGCCATCTTTCCGCTGGCGTCCAATGTATTGTGTTTTCCCACATCTGCGAGGCTGACAGCCAGCGCCAGTGTCTTACCGTAATACTTTTCTATCGCCTGCATGCTAACCTGCAAAGGAATAGACAGTGTATCGATACCAAACCTGACTTCAGCGGTTTTAGCCAGCTGATAATAACTCTCTTCCAGTAATACAGCGTCTCCCAGTTGTCCGGCGTCAATCATATGCCGGATCGTATCATTATTCACATGTACATCTACTGTGAATATCTTAGGCGCGGTGGCAGACAGCACGATACCGACAGGTATAGAGACGTTATCAACAGTCCGGGTGTAATTATTACCCGACGGCACCGTGATGCGTCCGTTGGTACTACGGATGGAGACATTTACCGGCGACAGTTGTTCGTCGTTAAACTTTTCATTCTTCTTGCAGGAGCATAATCCTGACAGACATAGCAGCAACAGCACAGGGAATATATTGCGACTCATATCAACGTATTTGCGGTTTTTAAATAAATGTTCAGAGGCTGGCATAAGAGGTGACCCATACCCTTCCATCCATCTGCCATTTTGTATCTGCGGCTATCTGCAGCCAGTTCAGCACCTGACGCGCTACATCTACCGGTTGTGGCACCAGTTGTGCGAGATTGGTGGCGGTACTTGGGCACATCAGATCATTAAAATCATCCCATTGATAAGCACCATGTATGACAAAGTCATGCTGGTATTCCGACTGATCTTTGAAGACACCGCCAAAGCCATCCCGGCAAGGCCAGTATCCGATCAGGTAATCCCGGTAAGGATGAGAAGATGGCAGCTCTTCCGCGCACACATAGGTCCTTATCACACTATCCGGTAAAGCGGCGCGCCAGAAACGAATCTCAGTAACATTGGCATTCAGCCAGCGATTATCATCCACCACGTTAGCCGGTACCCAACCCAATGTGAGCGGCGAACCATTGTCGAAATTGCCATAAGAGGTAATTTCCTGTTCTGTGTTGAAATTACCGTCAGTGAACAGGCGGATGAAACGTTTATTATCTCTGTTCAGGAATACTGCAGTCAGGTCATGCCATTTACCATCACTGATATTAGCGCCGGTCACCATATTGAAACCGGCACCATTCTGTCCGTAGTGTACACCCCATGCATTTGTTTCCAGAGACATACTCCAGCCGGTGTTCTTCCACCAGTCATCAGACAGGTTGTTACCAATGATATTAGGATAAGTATAGGAATAGTCGCCATAGATCGTCTTGTTCTTTTTGATCTTCAGAGCAATGGTCATTTCATTGGTCTTACCGAGATTCAGATCTTCTTTCCCCTGATTGATATCTGCATATACGGCGGTAGCAGCAGTTTTACCATACAGTCTGACAGACTTACCGGTATAACGGTTACCTGTGTAAGGGCGGTCAATAAAATTGGGCACATAACGCGGAGAATAGAAGATTGTGAAAGTATTGATCTTAGGATTGCTGAGAATCGTACCATCATCTTCTTCCGGTCTGAGTTCGTGCGGACCGCCATTACCGGAGGTAACGATCACCAGCCAGTTCTCATGTGCATAGTTCTTACGCTGCTTCAATGCGTTCATGATATTACCGATGTAATCATCTACTCTTTGGATAGCGGCTTTGTATTCCGGTACACTTACATCATAACCATATGCTTTACCAGCAGAGGCAACCTGTCCGAACTGACCGAATATGAGACCGGCGGTATCGATCTTCAATTCATCTATTATTGCCAACTCTGTCGCGTCATCATCATTTGCAAAAGTGCGGTTCACATCTGCATCGGTGATCAGCATTTTACCCAATGAGTCGGAAGCGCTGTATGCTGCAATACGAAAATCGGGCATACGGGCTTTGATGTATTTGAAGAACACCGGGTACTGTGACAGCCGGTTATCACTGAAATCACTTTTTACCACACCATGCTTTTCTTTGCGCACACCTGTCAACAGATCTGCCCATGCGGTAGCAGACAGATTCAGTGTATCACTGATGCTATTCCATGAATAGATTGCATTATCTCCCAGCATCTGTAAATGAGTCGCCTGTGCACTTCTTACAGATTCACCCCGTGCTCCGTCTACGACCAGAAACAGTATTTTAGGCTGTCTGCCTGTCACACCGGTTGTATCTTCATATTCCCTGTTTTCCAGCATCCGGTCATAGCCTTTGTTACAGGCTACACAAAGTACACCGATGATGATGGTCAGCCATCTGAGCTTCTTCATATATGCGGTTAATTTTATCATTTAAATAACAGGCGGACTACATTACTGATCTCTTTTTCATTGAAACGGTTGAATCGTCCCATGAGCAATGCCTGTGTTTGTCCGGAAGAGTTGATTGTCTCGAATACTTTGGAAAGGTTGCCGGAGAAGTCACCGGTATTGTTGTAACCCTGAGCCAGTTTGCCCGTATTATCCAATACCATGAAGCCACTGCGATGCACACCGTCATAGCGGTTGAAATTACCGTTGACGATCACCATGCCATTACTCAGCTGCTGTGCGCACCAATAATTTTCATTACTGGCTTTACCCCGCACATTGAACTGCGGATCAGGTGTACCGTCTGCTTTCAGCATAACCAATCCACTGGCAGGCGCATTATCAAACTTGATAAAACTGCCGGATAGGATGAACCGCTGCGTAGTTTCATTGAAACGGATAGAGAGAATAGAGTTATCTGCCCCACCACCGCCAAAGCCGGGATCCAGACTTCCATCTACATTGATGCGGGCGATATATGGCGCCGGTTGCCCGTTATAGCGGGTAAAACGTCCTACAATAATGATCTTCCCGTCTGCCTGCTGATAAGCATCTGCAATAGGGCCGTTAGGGCCATCAAAACTTCTATGGCGCGTCAGGTCATAATTGAAGGATGAATCCAGAGAACCGTCCGGAAGGAAACGAACCAGCTGGCGTACCAGCACACTGTCTGTGATCAGGGAATCTCTTTCTTTCAGGTAATCAGATTTACCATATATAAACTGCAGGTAGTAATTGAAGCCACCTATTGCGGTAATGCGGTTATTATGGACAAACAGTTTAGAGATACGGCCGTCAGTACCACCGTTGAAAGCTGGCACGGTGTCTTTGCCTGTAAAAGTGGTCACGCTCACAGAATCGATTGAGCCATTGCTGTTTAGTACTGTGATATTATGGATCTCCGCCTGATGAATATCATAAGAGGCAAAATTGCCGCCCACTACAAGTTTACCACTAGGCAAAGCTGCAATACTATTCAGGGAACCATCGGCGCCTCTTCCTGATTGCAGACTACGATCCATTTCTCCATCTCTGGAAGTGAGTACGATCCGGCTGATAGGTCTTACAATGCCTTTACGTTCATAATCCAGAAAATCTCCTATCAGTAAAAGCCGGCCGTCTGCATAACGATACACATCATTCACCCAGTTGTTGGCGCCTACCACTACTTTGTAGTTAGGGTCAATATCCAGATTACCTCTTACTCTGAAGAGCGGACCAAAAAATCTGGTCTCCGATGGTAGCGGAAGTTACGCCTGTACTGGCGGCAACGGGTACCTTTACCTGTATGCCGGCGGAATCTACTTTCACAATTTCACCCGGTTCTCCATTGAAATTGAAAAGCAGGGCATCCTTATGTTTTACGAGTCCTTTCCCTTTAAAGGTGATCACCGTACCCGGTGCTGCTTCTGAAGGCGCTGGTATTTCCGTACTGAGTTGTACACCCAGTGGTTCCTTTCCACCAGCATAAGGATCTTCGTATTTTTCATCTTTCTTGCAGGCGCCAATGGCAAGCATCAGCAGCACTGCTGTTGTTATTCTTCTCATGTGATACTGACTTTTTTATTAACCTCCGTTTTCCATTGCAGCGATCACATCGGAGACAAAGAGATATGAGCTAAAACCGAAATAAAGATGATTGTCATTGATCGTATGCACCACACCATTATAGGTGGTGATATTACAGGAAGCAATACGTTCAATGATCCAGTTTTCCTTTGGCTTTGCCGGATCCGGTATCCATGCAAGCGTCAACTGGCGGTAGCCAACATATTTCACCCCATTATCATCATTATAGATAACACCGATGTTCATAGGTGTACCAAACCATGACAGGTATCCTTGTCCGGGATAGGTATTCAACAGGTTGTAATCTATCTGTGGATAATCTTTCAGCTCATTGGCACCGTGGAACATGTACATCTGCAGATACTTCTGCCAGATGCGCTGTGGTACATCAGCGAGCGTTTTTATTGTGTCATATCCCTGATAATACAGGTTGTAATTCAGTTCACGTACCAACCGGAGTATGCTTCTATCGGTCGGGGCAAAAAAGGTCAGGGTATCACTTTTGAATACCTCTTCCATTCCTGCCAGTCTCACTACTGTGGCCAGTGAATCAAAATAGAGCGGAACCGCATCGAGGTAATCCATGGTTGTTCCTTTAAAAGCAGGATCATGCTTGCCTGAATCCTGAAAGTATTCATCTTTTTTACAGGCAGTGAATACCATAAAAAAGGCTGTCATTAAACAGAGTATTGTCCGCATAAAACAGTTTTTATCTTAACCAATAGTTGTTCAGTTGCATATAAGGGTTATTATCCAGTGCGCTGGTATTGATAGGCCATGTCCAGCCACCATTGTCAAACTGCGCCTGTGTGAGCGGATAGTAACACCATTGTTGATTCATAACACGACCAGTACGTACCAGATCGAAATAGTAATGACCTTCCATCATCAGTTCTTTTGCTCTTTCTGTGAAGATGGCGTCCTTGAGTGCTTGTCCGCCGCCACCCTGATATACAGGTGTTTTGGCACGCTGCCTGATCATATTCATCATCCTGATGGCTTCGGCAGTCTGTGTCTCGCCCAGTTCTGCAAGTGCTTCAGCTCTGAGCAGAATGGCCCCTGCATACCGCAATACGATCAGGTTGTTATCCACATTCACGTCTGAATTACCCTGTTCATAAAGGCTGTTATACTTGAGGAACATGAAAGTGCCGTCATTGGCAAACATCTGTGAGTCAAACCACATCTCTATTCTTGCATCAGGTATACCTGAAGGATAGAGGCGTCGCAGGTACTCTGCGCGGAAGTAGGTAAAACTGTATTGGTGATTGTAGGCCGGGCGTTTATACGGGTAATGCACGACAAACTCAGACAGATCATTCCATTTTTCTGCCAGTCCTTCTCCGTAGTTGGAACTGATCACGATATCAAACAGGCTTTCTCTTGAGCGGCCTTTGAAGATGGTGAATGACTCTTCAATAGGCAGCAATGTATAAGCACCACTTTTGATCATCTGATCACCCAGATCGGCGGTAGCCTGATAATGTTGTTGTGCGTTGGCTTTATCGAATCCGGCGTTCCACATGTGTAATTCCATCAGCAGACCAATAGCTGCACCTTTACTGGCTCTTGCTCCCTGATAGGCAGGTTCTGTAAATGACCATGGCATATCATCCAGCACGGCAGTCAGCTCAGAGATACAGTTATTAACAACGTTGACCATTTTCTCCCTTGGCAAGGGTGCTTCATGATAGGCGTCTGTATAATAAACCACATCGCCCCACATTCTCACCATGATGAAATAGCTCAGACAACGCATGAATGTTGCTTCTGCTTTATAAGCCTTTTTACGGGCTTCTGTCAGATCAGGTATCTGACGCCTGTCTACTTCGTAAATAAGGATATTACAGGCCTGTATGACACGATAATAGGGCTTCCAGTCTGCCATATTATACAGATCGAAAATGTCCCAGAATTCCTTCCCTGCGGGTCTGTAGATAACGGAAATAAGGTCATTCTTGGCGATATACTCCACAAAGGTCCTGTCAGCTCCATCCCCTTTGGGCGACATCGCCAGCATACCTCCCCGGGCTTCTCCTGCCATAGCGAACAGAGGACAGGAACCCGTTACATCTCTGAAAAGGCCATAGATGTCCCAGGCATTGTCTTCTACATCTTTCGCTGTTTTGAAGAAGGTATTTCCTGACAGCCGGTCCAGTGGCTCTACATTCAGGAATTTTTTACACCCGTACTGACTGATCAGCAGTAAACAGGTCGTGATATAAATAAACCTCCGGATCATAGCAATACATTTAAAACTTTAGAATTCTACATTCAATCCCACGTTGTAACTGCGGGCAATCGGATAACCTCCTGACTGATCGCGTCCCATTGCGGATACGTTCTCCGGATTAGGGCCGCTGTATGGCGAGAAGGTGATCAGGTTATTGCCTGACATATACATGCGCACAGAATTGATACCATAGCGGTTGGTAAATTTCCTGTTCACGAGGTAAGCAATCGTCATGGTATTGACCTTGAAATACGAGCCGTCTTCCTGTATGAGTGTCTGGTCATAGCGGTAAGGCCTGATATCATTGTAACGTTTGTAGTCAAAAGGATTCGGATAATGTGCGGTAGAACCGGGGCCTTTCCAATAATCCACATCACTGAAATCAACCATTGCTTTAGGATTGTAAGGGTCTCCCAGAAACTGCATTCTTTCAGCAAATGCATTGTTCAGAATGTCGCGGATAAGGGTAAAAGAGGTACTGATGTTCAGGGAGAAATTCTTCCAGTTCACATAGGACTGTATACCACCGGTGATCAGGGGTTGTGAATTACCAGCAGCTACATAATCGTTTGCATCGAGGATATAGTTACCATCCACATCCTTCCAGATAGGATCACCCGCTTTGAAATAGGTACCATTGGAAGTACGGTAACGCTGACCCGTAGCAGGATCAACAGGAACATCTGCGTCTGAGGCATACACACCTTCCGTTTTCAGCAGATAGTTGGTCAGACTGTTTCTGCCCACCCGGAAGAGTGTATGCTGACTGGTGGAGTTGTCATACTGTACCAGCTGTCTTGCCCCATTCGGGAGACTGGTCAGTACGTCTTTGTTCAACGCCGCATTCAGGGAGAGCGTCCACTGAACTTCACTGGTACGGGGCAGCGGACGGAAAGTAAGGGTCAGTTCATATCCGTAGTTGATCAGTGAAGTTTCATTGGTGGTGATCTCGTTGAAACCTGTGATATTGGACAGCGATTTTGTACGGAGGAGGTTCTTCACGGTCTTATAATAAGCGTCGAAGATCACCTCTATCCTGCTGTCAAAGAAACCGGCCTCAAAACCGCCGTTATACTGTGTAGTCGCTGTAGGTTGCAGGTATGTATTAGGCAACTGATTGAAGTTAATACCAAGGCGGGGATTGGCATTGTACGTACCTCTCGGATCGTAGGTACCATAGATAGAAAATATGTCGCCGGACGGAACGATGTTCTGTCCCCAGCTACCGCGCAACGAACCATAGGTCAGCCAGCTTTTATCGCTCAAAGCGGCCTCTTTGTTAAAGTTCCATCTGATACCAATGGCGGGATTCTTAGAGTATGGATCTTCAAAACCGGAGCTGGATGTACCATCCATTCTGTAACTGAAGTCCACTACATACTTCTGTTTGTAGTTGTAGGAAAATGTTCCTGCAAAGGAGGCCACATGCTGTTTGCTGTAGTTATCCAGGAGGCCCCCTCCACGGGAAGCATATCCATCATAACCGAGTGGTCCTTCGTATTGGTTATTCGGCGTTTTCTCCTGCCGGATCACCTGCGCCTGGAAGCCACGGTTATAGAATTCGTTAAATGCGGAGATAAAGAAGTTATGGTTTGTATTTACAACACGGTTATAAGAAATTGTGTTACGGTTGTACAAGGTAAACTTGCGGTCGTTATACGCATAGATCTGGGAGAAGTCATTATTGGCTTCCGCCGGTGTGAAGCGGTCTTCCGTATTGGAAGCGTATTCATAACTCACACTGGATCCGAGATTCAGGCCCGGCACCAGCTGATAGCTGACATCCAGACTACTACGCACGTTACCTGTTTTATTATCATTACGCGTATTCAAAGCAGCTAAAACGCCGGCGGTACTCTGGTAAAATGATGGACCGGGCAACAATGAGGAAGCCGATGCATTAGAAGAGACGCCACTTTGTGTCAGGCCATTCCCATTCCCTTTGTTTCTTCTACCTACCTGTGTGGATAAAGTAGTGAATACACGCAGTTTGGTATTAGGCTGATAGAGCATATTGGTATTGATGGAATACCTGTCAAAGCCTGTATTGCGGATCACACCATTCTCATGATAGTATCCCAGATCCACTTTATAGTTGAATTTAGGATCACCACCGCTGATGTTCACGTTATGCGTCTGGTTGGCGGTAGTAGCGTAAAATACATCCTGCCAGTTGGTAGAATTATTATAGTAAGGATTCAGACTGTCTGCCAGAAAAGGTTTGGTAGAGATCTGGTAGATGTCTTCCATATTGCTGCCACCATTGATCATACCGAGGCGGATCCTTCTTTCTTCTTTACCACCGATGGTAGGACGTAATTTCGGTGGGTTATTCACAAAGAAGTTACCGGTATATCTTACCAGTGGGATCGGAGAACTACCACGACGTGTGGTGATCAGGATCACACCATAAGCACCCCGGGAGCCATACAATGCGGTCGCCTGAGAATCTTTCAGGATCTCCATGCTTTCGATGTCTTCCGGAGGGATGAGGGACAGCGGACTTACACCGGGACCTGCAGACTGGTATCCATATTCGAAGTTAGCATCCGCTTCTACGGGTACCCCATCGATCACATATAACGGCGAGGTTGGTGACAGAAATGCGTCATTACCATTACCAGATACACTGATATTGGATAAACCCCTGATCTGTATCAGACCGCGACCACCGGGAGTACCGGTATTATTCTGGATATTCAGCCCTGCCACACGACCCTGTAGTAATTGCTCTACGTTGGATACGGGAACGTCCTGTAATTCTTTACCACTTACGATCACCGCAGAACCGGTGGTTACCTCTCTTGTCTTTTTCTGATAACCGATAACGATCGCCTCATTCAGCTTGTTTTCTGTTACCACCAGACGGATCACCAGATCACGTTTATCTTTCATTTTGATCTTATAATCAGAGAAGCCGATATAGCGGAATACCAGTTGGGCATCCGCCGGAACAGCTACAGAGAATGAACCATTTGCACTGGTTACACCCACCGCTTTGGGAGGTGTACCTGCCATGATACTCACCCCTACCAGCGGTTCATTTGTCTGGGCATCCCTTACTATACCTTTGATCTGCACTTTCTCCTGTGCCTTTAATAAGATCGGCAACAGCAACAGGAGTATCCATCCTGAAAATTTATACATACGCTTACCTTGCATAGCGATAGATTTTTGTGTTGATAACTCATTCATCCCTGAACCGGGGATTGTTCCTGAAATAGAAAATGATTTCCCAGTCACCTTTCTGATAGATGTTGAAGTTGAGATCCAGTACACCTGTCTGACGGACATTACCAAATGCTACGCGTGTGAAACTGAATTTCACATAAGCCTGAGAACCGTCGCCGTTGGTATATCTTGTTCTGAACCGCATTGCCGGTATTGGATAGGCAACCTGATAGGTGACTTCTGTTGTTGTCATTTTTTTATCAAAACCATGCATCAGAGAATCCCAGGGAGTCAGGTTGAATTTCGCCGGATCTATAGGCAATGAGTCTTTATCCATAAACTTGAATGACAGCGAGTTGCCAGTGCCTTTTTTATGGAAGAACACCCTTACACTATCGCCTTTCAGGTCAAGGTTGGTATCATCATCCACCATACTATACACACCCGGATGATTGTAGATCAGCTCAAACTGAGATGAGTCATTGGGATTGGGGTAATTGGCGCGATGTATGCCGGTCACCGCATCATACTCGTAAGGCGCATAAGGCTGTTCTCTCATCGGCATCAGCGAGAGATTCTTATAGGTATTCGTACCACCGGAATTGGTTGCTTCTACATCAAACAGGTAACCGGAGTCAGGCTGGTGACGCATATTCGACTGGATAGCTTCTGCCCATAGTACGAAGTCGCCGGAAGTGGGCCGGATTTCAAATATGGGATGACGCTCTACAGCGCGTTTATTTTCTATTTCTGCCAGTGACTTTTCCTCACCGGTATAAGCGGATTTCCAGACCAGCACATCTGCCTGTTGCTCGAAATCGCTGGCTGGTTTACCATCTTTTTTATACCGCACATTGAGGATACGGAAACCGATAGGTGTAGTTGAATTATCTGTGTTAAAGATCTGGGAATACAGGGTGGTTCTTCCCAGTATGGGAGCAAATACCTTCTGATTATATACTGCCCGCTGGCTGAGGAAGTCGAGATCGTCTGCCGCCCATTTCCGGCAGGCGAAAAGCAACAGGAGCAATGATAAAAATAGTAAGCTTTTCCGCATGGGTGTTGATATTTTAGTTTAAAGGCCGGAAAGTGACAGACTTCACATCAAAGCCGTCGTGGTCTACAAAGAAGCGCATCACATGTACTCCCTTTGTGAGGAAGACGCTGGTAGCGATATTCTGCCGTTTGTGGTATCCACCCGTATTAGGTACTTTTAGTTGTCCGGTCACATCTTTGCCATCAAATTCGAGGTGGAATATGCCGTTGGTGCCTTCAGAACCGACGAGTATAAATGTGTTGTAGGTACCCGTTTCTTTTACATTGACAGTATAGTTCAACCATTCGCCGGTAGAGTTCCATCCCACCTGATAACCTCCGCCTTCATTCTTGGCGAAATCGATATCCACACCTTCAGATTGTCTGTACTTATTACCTTCATTCTTTGTGTTGGTATCGTGGTAGCCAACGCCTTCTCCACCCGGGTCATAATCTTCCAGAGCAATAACTCCCGGTATAGGCATGGGTGCGTTCTTTAATACAAATTTGAGGAAGCGCAGGTCGAAGTTGGCAAAGTCAAAATAGACCTTCATCAGATGCCGGCCTGCTGTCAGCTGAACAGTAGTGGTAATATCCCGGAAGTTATCATAGCCACCTGAACCGGGCATCACGACAGAACTACCTACGACAGGACGCCCATCCATTTCCAGATGCACCCGACCATCATCACCGCCGCTACCATAACGTAAAGTCATATCATATGCGCCGGTTTCTGTTACTTCTACAGTGTAATCCATCCACTCTCCGGTTTCGGTCCATCCTACTTTCAGTCCGCCCTCGCCGGCAGTTGTGATATCTACCTGATCGGCAGGGCGATACTGGCCACCCTGATTATTCAGGGAGAAATCCAGATAGGCAACTTTATTACCACCGCGGTTGTATTGTTCCAATCCTACTACTCCCGGTATATAGAATGGATAATCATTCCATGGAGAAGAAACTGTTGGGTTCATTCTGGGGATGAATTCATCAAATCCGAACATGTGGTCCTTTTCCAGCACGTTGACATAACCATTTTTAGTAACGATATCAAGCGCCACTGTAGTTGCATTGCTCCAGCGATTGGTATAGATCACACCTTTTGTATCGCTGTAGGTGATGATACCAGGTCCGCCGCTGACGTGCCCTTCTGCATCTGTGCGTTTAAACTTACCGTGCATGGGATAGTTGTATCGGATAGTTGTTAATCCGAGACCATCCTGTAAAGTCATTACGTGCGAGGAGAATGTATCTCTTACAAAATACCGGCATACCAGTGTGTCCAGCTGTTCATAGGGTATTGTGTTGATAAACATATGTGCTCTTCCCTGTATGGTACGCAGGGTATTCATATTCTCGATAGCCTGTCTGAAACTGGCATCGGTAGGTGCAAATACTGTATATAAACCGTTCTTCAGTGTATCTGTCAGGTGTACCCTTTCGACTGCGAGCAGGAATGAATCGTACTGATGTTGACTTTTCAGGAAATCGTAAGTGGTACCATCAAACTCCTGCAGCTGATTCTCATAACCATAGTACCCACTGTCCTTTTTGCATCCGCCATAGAGCAGCACGATACAGATACACAGAGCCAGCAGATTTTGGATGTTCAGCATGTGTTTTATTTTTTTAATCATTGCCAATAAGGATTCTGGGTGATCAATGGGTTCTGTTTTATAACATCGTCTGCCACCGGCCAATAGATGCCACCTTTAGCGATCAGTTCCATGAAAGCAGGATCATTCTGTTTGATCTTGTTATAGCGGATCAGGTCAAACCAGCGCCAGCCCTCTCCCATCAGTTCTTTCCGACGTTCCCGGAAAATGGCGTCAATCAGATCACCTTCTCTTGCAGCATCATATCTTTTGATTTTACGCAGGTCCCTGATGGTATTCAGGAGGTCAATCGCTCTTTGTTGTTCGCCAATAACGGCCAGTGATTCTGCCTGCAGGAGGGCTATATTTTCAAGACGGGTGATGATGATCGTACTGGAATAGATCCTGAAAGAAGGATCCGAAGTATTACCATCCTGAATCACTTTTATTTTATTGAAAATGGGTATCTGGCTGTTGAAGTTGGCAAAGTAGCGTTGGGAGGTGGGTACACCGGTAAGGGTATCCAGACTGAAACGTTCATCCGATGGCCGATCAAAGACAGAAAGGATGGTGTCTTTGGGTACATAGATATCCGGCAGTGCTTTATTCACCACAGGGGCTGCAAGCGTCAGTTCTTCGAGATGTCCGGAGAAGGTAGCGTCTACATGTCCCCAGTCAAAGTTGAAAGCCAGTATGTGATTGTCTTTTTTCCATTTGAAAAACCCGTTACTGTTAACCAGTTCATCTGTATTGATATAATAGCTGCCACCTTTTGAATAATTATCCAGTACGAACTGCGCGTATACGGATGCATCCACATACTTGCCCTGCCACGCTGCCACATGCGCCAGAATAGCGTAAGCAGTATGCTTACGGGCCAATACACCTGACCAGCGGGTATCCGTTTCGTTGTAATAACTACCGGATTGCTGAGGATCATTGGCGCTGTATTTATAAGGCAGATCAGCAGCTGACTGTACCAGTTCTTTCTCTACAAATGCCAATACATTTTCTTTACTTTCTCTTGCCTTATTGGCAAATTCACCATCATGAGAAGCGGTGATCAGAGGTACATCTCCCCATACAGACACGAGGAAGAAATAAACATAGGCACGTATACAGCGCATCTGTGCGATATCTACCCGCATATTCTCATCCGAGTATTTGGGGTCGCGGGCTTTGACTTCACCTACATGTTCGAGAAACATGTTTGCCGCATTGATCACCGCATAGAAGCGACGCCAGTTAGACAATTGTTCCAGCAAAGGATAGGCGGCCCGAAGATCATTACGAATGAGGGCTTTCATATCCTGTCGTTGTATAGCGAAGAAATCTCCTTTACGGAATTCACCATACATCCACCACGCATTATTATCTGCCATAGCGGCACGTAAGAGTCCGTATACGCCAATAAGCGCTGTACGGGTATCCTCATGCGAGTTCCAGAAGTTTTCTTCTGATACTGCGTGAGAAGAGTGAATATCGAGCAACTTGTTACATCCTGTGAGCACAGTCGTGCAACAACAAATTGTTATAAGCAATAGTCTTTTCATCAGAGATCCATTTTAAGTCCTATGGTATATGTCCTGGAAAGCGGCAGTGAATAGCCGGTATCAAAGCCGTTGAAGTCCACCAGTTCAGGATCTCCACCAGTATAAGGAGTGATGGTGAACAGGTTGGTAGCGGTAGCGTAGATAGCCAGTCCGTTGATTTTGCCTTTTTTATTCCACCATTTTGCGGTGGTCAGGTCATATTGCAGCGAGAGGTTGCGCAGTTTCAGGAATGAGCCATTTTCAAGGAAAAGATCCTGATCTATGCGATAGGCATCTACCGTGCTCCATGGATTATACAGGGGGTATTTGTCGTAGTTGCCCACTTTACTCCAGAAGGTAATTTCTTTTACAGCACTCATATCGATCTTTCCTTCTCTGTTAATAAAGTCGAAACGGTCGGCGACTTCGGCATTCATTACTTTACGGCCCAGAGTATAGTAGAAGGACAAGCCAAGTGTAAACCCGCGCCAGTAGAAGTCACTGTTAAAGCCGCCTGAAATCACCGGTAGCACATGTCCTTTTAGCACTTTGTCTTTGTCATCAATGATGTAATCTCCGTTCTTGTCTTTCCAGCGAGGATCACCCGCCTGTAGGGTAATACCTTTATAATTCAGTTTCTTTCCTTCTGCACTGACAGGAATTTCACTATCGCGGTTATAGATACCATCGTTTTCCAGTACCCAGTACTGATCGATCGCATGCCCCACACGCAGTAGTTTACTGCCGTTGGCTACAACCAGTTCTTCCCTGCCATCAGGTAAAGCCAGCAAGGTATTTTTATTATAGTTGAGGGTAATACCGGGTGTCCATTGCAAAGCGCTTGTTGCAGGCAGTACACTGGCTTTTACCCCGAGGTCTATACCACGGTTGCGGACGTCCATACCGTTTTTGTAGCGGAAGTTGTATCCGTATTCGGCGGCGAATGGTACACCAAGCAACATGTTATGATCTTCCTTGTTGTAGAGGTCAAGTGAAACCTGTAATCTGTTTTTGAGGAATGCGCCCGTCAGGTTTACATTCAACTGATCTGCGTAAGGCCAGGTAATACCATAACCGATATATCCGGAGGAATATGCTCTGCTGATTCCGGGGAAACCGTTATAGGAGAAACGAACCGGATTGTTGCTGAAGGACATATCTGACGTGTACTGTGAGCCTTCCCCGAAGCGATCATCAGGCATCAGGCGCCCGATTCTTCCCCAGCTGGCTTGCATTTTCAGGGCATCGATGCTGTTCTGTTCTTTCAGCCAGATATTCCTGATATTGACACCAGCAGTGAATGTAGGTGTGTATAACCACCAGTTGTCCGGCTGTGCACTGGAAGAACCATCTGCGCGGACCAATACGGAGACATCCAGTTGATCGTTGTAGGAGTAAGCGGCACGACCGTAGAATGACAACAAACGCGCGCGTTGTTTATCCAGAAAAGAGAAGATCAGGGCGTGGTTGAAGGATTTTGGAGACAGATATTCTGACTTGAGGATATCGGAATGCAGCAGATTGATACGGATCAGGTCATTCGGACCTTTGTATGCGTATGCATAGTTGTAGCGATGATAATCTGCCTGAAAGCCTTGACCAGCTTCTACGCTGAGGCGATGTTTCTCATTGAAGGTATGATTGTACTGGATATTGTTATTGAAGAACACCCGTTGATTATATCCGAAGTAGTTAGACAGATAATTCACTTTCTCCAGCAAGGTGCTTGGATAGAAGAGATCACGCAGTCCTTCGTTATAATCAAAACCGAACATGGAGTTCACCTGCCAGCTATCGCCCAGTTTAACATTTACTTTGAAATACCCATTTACTTCATTGGTTTTATTGTCATCGAATGATTTCTGAAACTCATTCAGGTACTGGCTGTAGTAGTTTTTATTGGGAGGCAAAGGACTGCTGAGATCAGGTATGTATTGCATTTCTGCAAAGCGGTCACGCAACCATGAGCTACGGGTTCTTTCCAACCGGGAGGCACTGATCATAGATGATATGGTCAATCCTTTCAGTGGGACCATGTTTATTTCAAACATGGCATTGTAGCGATCCATCTTGCTGTCATCGGCTGTATTGGCGGAACGTTGGTTACCTGCTGCGAACATGAAATTAGCGCGGTCTGTTCCACTGGAAAGACTGGCGTTTACACCATATACCGGTCTGTTTTTAAAATAGAGGTCTGTCCAGTTGGACGGGCCATAGTAGGCATTATTGGTGGAATCGCGCAGATAGAGTGGATATGTCTGCAGTTGTTCTGTAGTCGCATATTTATCATAGAAACGCTGCCGGAAATCGTTTTCAAATTTAGCGTTGGTGGTGTAGACATGCGGCCGCTGCACCATACCAAAATAGGTGTTGAAACTTATTCTCCGGCGACCTACTACCGGAGCTTTTGTAGTAAGCAGTATGACACCGCCATTCACTGCACGCGGTCCGTACATGGCTGCGCGTCCAAAGTCTTTCACCACTTCGATCTTTTCGATGTTGTTCAGATCTATAGATGAAAGCAGGTTGGTATTAGGTCCGAGGTGATTATAACCAAACAGTTGGATATCAAAAGTAAAGGGATGGTCCATGATCAATGGAATACCATCGAGTATAACTGTAGGTTGCGACTCATAAATATCTTTACTACTGATGAAGGGGATGGCAGCACCCCTCAATGCTATACTGCTATAAGCGCCCTGTTCTCCACTTGGTTCCTGTATATACACACCCGCTGCATTGCCTTTCAGCAACTGATGTAGTGAGGAATATGGATAAGTATTTTCACGCTCCACTGAAATAGAATCGGCCTTTGTTACACGGACCTGTGGTCTGTGTAATTTCGCTGTATCCTGCCCTGACAAAAGGTTTGGGCAATACAGTGCCAGGCACGAAATGAAGATCCGTACAAGTACACGCATAAGGTAAATAATTTAAGACAGGCAGAGTTGATCACATCAGCGCATAGCGATGAGTAATCGATTACATCATGTATTATAAACTGGATTGCCGGAAGCGCACAACCAAAGTCATTGAGCCTTCCATCAGCATGTGCTAAAAGAGGTGTTTATACTAGAGATCAGGGTGAACAATACGCTCCGGACCCGTGGAAACTATAACGTGAAATAGATGATGATGCAGTTTTTCTGCATTGGGATAGTATCTCCTAACTGTTGTATAAAACGTTTTAGCTAGTGCTTTTCATTAAAATAAATTGTGTTTAGGTTTTAGAAAAAAATGATTTTGGCTGTTGATGCTTTGCGAAGTTGCTGGTTACTTATACTCCTGTTAATTCAAATTTTTTAGATCCTGCTACAATTTTTCTACGGTGATTATTAGGTTGAATATAGTGCGATTAACTAAACTTCTTCAATTTCATCAGGGCTCGCTAACGGGAATTTATAACATACCGGACAATGCTGTTTGCATTTGTGCCTTCATTACGATTCAAATATAATGAGCCGTCTGATAACTTTTTAACCTTTTTTTATAAAGAATAGACATTCCCAATTTAAGTAATGCTGAATTCTGAAATAATTCACTTCACGCTTTTATAATTAACAATCAACTAGTTAGTATTATATAGACCAGATAAATAAAATATAATTTACATACATTTCAGATAATCCAAAAGCATAAATATGCCATCTGACAGTGCACTACTTACTATTCGTTATTTAACTTATTTTGTTCCATATCAACCAAGATCTGTTATTGAAAAAATGGAAAGTTTGGGGGCCTTATAAATTAAAACCGTTAGGACTATGGCTAAAGCTGACATGCTTAGCAGACTTATAAATACACTTACGAAGGCTGAAAAAAGGTATTTCCGTATGTACACTGCGCTTCAGCAAGGCAACAAGGATTATGTGAATCTGTTTGACCTGATGGAACACCAATCATTTAAAAGTACAGCGGAAGTAAAACTCGCTTTTCAACAACAGTATGCAGGATGTAGTTATGATGTATGTAGTAAGTATCTCTATAAAGTCTTGCTGGATTGCCTGCTGCATCTGCGATTGCAGAAGCAGTCTACCGCTATGCTGACTGCGGGCATACTAAAATGTGATATTCTGTTTGAACGTTCCCTGCATGAAGATGCATTGAAACAACTACAAAAAATACAGGCAACGTCTGCTACAAATGAAAAGCAGTTGTTATTGTTGTGGGCACAGCAACAGGAGATCCAACTTCTGCAGCAATTGAACTTTTCAGGTATCACCGCAGAGGAACTTTCTAATAAGCAATCGGCCATTCAGCATACGCTGGATGTGATGCAGCAGGTGCGTCAGCAGACATCCTTATACGAAACTTTGCGGCATACACTGCTATACAGAGGCAGTGCACGTACTATCCGTCAACAGGAATCAGTAGACGTATTACATGCGGAGATGCCACCTCCTGTATCTGATTCTGCTATCAGTCTGAAAACACATCTGCTCTTTCAGGCACACTATCATCTCGCTACCAGCGATCATCCCGCGGCATTGCAGGTCTTTCATCAACTGAATCAATTACTGGAAACACATCCGGCACTCTTTGAGGATACACCCGCGGATCATTTACTCATCATTGAAGGGATATTGGACAGTTTGCGTGCAGGGAAACATTATGAAGAACTATTCTCTTTTATCGACAAGATCAAACGTCTGAAAAGTGATGGTGTCTATTTTGAGATCATGCAACAAAGATTGCTGTTTATTTATGAGTCAGGGGCCTATATTGATAGTGGAGATTTTGGTTTTGCATTAAAATTATTACAACAGTATGCCCCTGGTATCAGAAAGAATATCGCATTAATGGATATCAGCAAGCAGGCTGAAATATATCTCTATATGGCACTTATCTATCTGGGCAATGAGGATATTAACAATGCACATAACAGTCTTGAACAGGTATTACAAAGTAACCTATACAGTACATTGCCTATATATCGTACCTGTCGTCTGGTACACCTGTTGATACAATATGAGCTGGGCAACTTCGAATACATACGTTATGAGACCAGAGCTTTTCGCCGGCATTTACAGCCAGATGCCAGACGCTCCTATATGCTTGAACGCACTGTTATCAAATTTCTGGGAAGTGGAGAAATACCAGCAGTTACTTCTTTCCGCACCGCTTTATGGAAGAAGATCAATGCCAGTTTTGATAAAATAAGAGCAGACAAATATGAGCGGCAACAACTGAAATTGTTTGACTTCAGTGCGTGGATAGAAGCGAAGTTGAAGCGAAAATCGCTGGGAACAGTGTTACAGGAAAAGATGAAGAATTAAATTACTCTCAGACAGGTATAAAAATGAGAAGCGCTTCATTTCTGAAGCGCTTCTTTCCCTCTATATATACACATTGACAGCTAACCTATATTATATCAATCCTCACCTTATCTAATAAGATGCCGGTGCCGGTTGATTATTCCTGAGATTGATGACCGTTCTATTCAGATAAGGCACAAAGGCAATCATCAGTATGATCACTACCAATGCGCAGCTGATCAGATAGTAATAGTCCATAGAATATCTTATCTGTGCCTGTATATCGGCGGAGCGATATAGTAGTCCGTTGGCAATCTTTGTTGCCTGATCGGCCGGAATCCCTTTTGCAGCAACAGCTGTTTTGTAGTTTACCAGTTTGGCTGTCACCAGGGGATCCAGCGAAGTGACCAGGTCCAGAAAGCGGTTGTAGTGAACTTTTCTGGAAAACAGTTGAAAGTAATTGATCAGCGCAATAGAGATACAGAATCCTGTAAAACGGAATAGTACCCCTGTAGCAGAAGCAGTACCTCCCAGATGTGCAGGCACTGACGAAATGGTATAGATGATCATCGGCGCCATTAGCAGTCCTACGCCTATACCTTGTAATATCAATGGGATGATAAATGTGGGCACATCGGCCTGCGTGGCAAACAGGGTATGCATCCATAAATGAAATATCAGCAGCAGTGAGAATCCGGCCATCCAGATCCATCTTACGGAACGTTTCATCAATATCCATCTGGAGGAATAGAGTACACCCAATATTATACCACCAATATTCGCCAGTAATATATAGGACAGGTGTCTCGGATCCAGTCCGAGGACTGTTATAAAGTAGTTTGTAGTGATATTGAATGCGCCTCTGCACACATACAGTATTGTGATAAGACTGACGCCGATAACATAGTTACGATAACGGAATACTTCCAGACTGAGATAAGGTCTTTTAAAGACCGTTGTCTGATAATGTGGATCACCAGTAATGCCACTACAGCAATACCTGCGGCCATAATCCTTTCATCCTGTAGCCAGTAATATTGCTGTCCGTATAAAAAGATGTAACCAATTAAACAAAGCATTGTGGTATATACCACATAACTGGCCCAGTCCAGCTGATACAAGGGTATTTTCCTGTTCAGGCGTATTCTGTTCATGATGATAACAAGTAATATAGCACCGGGGATATAGGTAAAGATCATCCACTTGTACAGCACATTGAAATCAAAAGCATCTATGATAGGTGCTGTTACCAATGTGGTAAAAGCTGTGATACCGAGCAATACACCATAAAACAGTGAGTAGCCTACCTCACGTGCGCGGTTTGTTCTCAGCCGGCTGAATACAAGGGTGATACACACGCTGGTGGTGATACAGTTCGCCATTCCCTGAATGAAACGTAACGGTAGCAGTACATACAGGTCGCGGGTAATAAAACATCCGTAAGAGGTGACAATCTGTATAATAACGCCTATCAGCAGGTATTCTTTACTGGCAATATAGATGAAGAATCTTCTTTCCAATGCGAAGAAACCGGCCAGAGATGCATAAAACAACACCATGGAGTATTGTACATCTGCTGGTTCTATACCATAGTAACCAGCGGCGTTGGAGCCGCTTGCGGTAGAGATACCGAACATCAGCATGGATGGCATCAGGTTCAGGAATATCACTATTCTGATCAGCCATTCAGAGGCCCATGGTTTGAATATGGGAATATTATTAGCCATTTTTCTTACTGATTGCTACAGTCGCATTCATACCGGCACGTAGTAAAGCAGTTTCTGTTACGTTGCTGGTGAGTTTTATACGCACGGGTATACGTTGTACGATCTTCACGAAGTTGCCTGAGGAGTTATCAGGAGGTAATAGTGAAAACCTTGAACCTGTAGCGGGTGATAAGGATTCTATTGTGCCGTTGAAGGTTTTACCCGGGAAGGCATCAATTTCGATATTGGCGGTCTGTCCGATGTGCATATGACTGACCTGTGTTTCTTTGAAGTTAGCGATGATCCATTTTCCGGTAGCCTGATTTACGATAAACGCTAATGTCTGTCCGGCCTGTATTAATTGTCCTTCCTGAATGGTACGACGTCCCATCTTTCCATCATATGGTGCACGGATAATTGTATAAGACACATCCAACTTATTGCGTCCGAGCATTGCCTGTCTGCGCTCTATTTCGGCGGCTAATACAGCTTTCTGAGATTTGATATCGTTTATTTTTGAGAGCGCAGCATCATAGTTGTTAATAACAGTCTGATAGTCTGCTTTTGCAACATTCAGGGCTGTCTCAACATTTTCAAGCTGTTGTTTGGTAGCGGATTCTGCCTCATACAGCTTTTGATAACGGTCATACTCTTGTTGTTGTTTCCAGAGCTTTGCTTTGGCTGCGGCGATTTGTGACTGAGTCGCATCAGCATTTTTTGCAGTAGTCGTTACATTACTTTGCAACACTTCTACCTGTGCCTGTGCATTCAACAGGGCAGCGTCAGCCTCCTGTTGTTGCAGCTGGTATTCGCTGTCATCAATGATAAGCAGGGTATCACCTTTCTTTACATCCTGATTCTCTTCGTAATTGATCCTGCTGATATAACCGGTCACCCTTGCGGTGATTGGGTTGATATATTCTTCTACCTGCGCGTCATTTGTTTCTTCATATTTACGCAGTTCGAATAATGTGCTTATTCCCCATATAGCCAGCGCTATCAGGATAATACCTGCCACCCATCCTGTGATGGTGGTAATTAACCTGTCTGTCCGGGCATGGTTGTTCTTCTTAGCTGTCATACTAATTTATAAATTGCCTATAACTTTTTGTAACTGGTAATATCTGACGCGGGCAGCGATATTGGCTGATACCAGGTCAAATTTTGTCTGCAGCATTTGTGTATCTGCATCTAAAAGATCTGTAACGAGGGAGAGCTGATTGAAATAGGTATTATTTACAATCCTGAGGTTCTCTGTGGCCTGTTTGATATTGGTTTCTGCTACATCGATACGCGTAAGAGCTTCTTTATAACGCAGGTAAGCTTCGTTTACCTGTTGTCTTACGACATCGCCTGTTTCTTTATGCTCTACTTCCTGTCTTTCCAGTTGCAGCTTTGCAGCTTTTTCTTTGTGTTTATTATGATAGAAGGAGGATATAGGAAAAGAGGCTTTCACGCCATACATACCTAATCCGTACACTGCATCACCATAAGGATAAAACTGGATCTGCGGATACGACCAATTGTATTCTGCGAACAAACCGATCTTAGGAGATACATTGGCTTTCACCTGTTTTAATGACAGTTCTCTCAATGCGGTTTCTCCTTCAGATATCTTGTATTCGTGTGCATGTTCTGCGGCAGCTGCAAGGTAATCATCATAAGTACCCGGTACAGCGAAATCTGCGGTCATCGTACTATCAGGCTGAATCAGTACATGTTCATCAATGCCGATCATTAAGTCCAGTTTCTGACTTGCAATAGCGATGTCATTTTCTATCTGAATCATACCCATTTTCTGGCGGGACAGTTTCAGATTAGCTCTCAATACGTCGCTTTTCAGTACGACACCATTTTTCTGTAATTCCTGAATGTGGGCCAGTTGCCTTTCCTGTTCTTCAATATCCTTTGCTATCAGTTCTTTAAACCGGCAACTGCGCGCCAGATCCAGGTAACAGACTGCCGCATTGAATTTTACTTCTGATACGGTCAGGTTCTTTTGTTCTTCTGCTATTGCATGTTCCGTTGCTCCCTTCTTTATTTCAAGATTCGTCTTATTACCATTATAGATGTTAAAATAAGCTTCCCCTCCTACCTTGTAAAAGTTGTGTAGTACGGGAAATTGATCTGGTGTATGAAAGAGACCGTCTTCGTAGACAGGCATATTTGTAACACGCGCATAAGCGCCTGCAGCGTTGATTTCAGGCAGGCGTTCTGCCTTTGCATCTTTCAATGCTTCTTCACTACTTTCCACGTGCAAACGGGACATAGCTATCCTTTTGTTGTTTAGTTCTGCCTGTTCCCATATCTGCGCGAGCGTTAAATGTAACGGTTTGGTAGTGTCATGAGGTTGTTGTGCCGTTACGCACATTGTCAAAAACATAAAAGGTAGCATCAACACCACCTTTCTTATATCAGTACACATAATCTTTATTCTGAAGCAAAGGTACTGTGAGGAGATATGAACGCTTTTATCTAAATTGCCAATTATTTGTCCATTCAAGCCATTTGACGCTATGCACTTACTGGCAGACTATCTGAACGAAATAGATGTACATCCTGACTCAGTATATGTGATGCATGAGAAAGTAGAGCGGAAGTTTTTGATGCACTCTCATATAAAAGGACAGCTGACTTATGTAGAGGGAGGTATCGCATTTTGCAACATGCCTGACAAATCTTATGTAATACCTGCACGCCATTATATATGGATTCCAAAACAACAGGAACATTATATGCAGATCAGGCATTCCAAGTCTACCACTACCAGAAACCTTTATTTCTATAGTCAGGACGACCACCTCACTCCTTTTTACAATAAACTGGGCATTTATCCGGTAAATGATCTGTTACTGGAAATGATCAACTATTCTGCCCGTTGGGAAAGGCATGTATTACCGGGCGAACCGGGGTTTCGTTTTCTCAGTTCGATCAAGGATATTTTACCTGACATCAGTACAACGGCATTACCAGTTGCATTACCGACCACGCAGCATGAGCGTTTACGTCCGGTGTTACAATATATTGCACAAAGCTTCGATCAACAGCTGACACTGGAGAGCGTCAGCAGTCAGTTTGATTTAAGTCCGCGTACTTTATCGCGGCTTTTCACCAACATTCTGGATATGTCTTTCGTGCAATATCTGCAGACCTTAAGAGTGGTAAAAGGCATAGAAATGATCCTGCAAACGAATCAGACATTAAGTGAGATCGCTTATCAGACAGGCTATAGTAGTATTGCTGCTTTTAGCAAGGTTTTCTATCAGCTGACCAACAAGCGGCCTTCCAGTTTCCAGCAGGATGTGCATTGAAATATACTGCAAAGGCCTCCATTTCAATACAATATTAACACTATAACACGCCGTTCATAGGTTTTTCAGTTAATCCAATTGAATAAATCTGCGACCGCCTGCCAACTTTTAACATTTTTCAATGCCATTAAAACTTTACCTTGCGCAACAGTAATTCCGTCAAGAGCATGAGTCAGAGCACGCAGGATAGGATGTAGCATTTAATAACACACAATTCAATAAACCAACCCCAGCTAGTCAAACATAGAATAGGACTACAGCTGATCAATGAATTTTTATCACATGAATATTTGTAAGCCAGCGGCAGTCATTGCCACATTATTATTGTCAGGATTCGTTGCGGATGCACAGAAACATAACTGGCAGAGCATGGACCTTCAGAAAGATTCAGTATTCGGTATCAGTGCTGAAAAAGCTTATTCAGAGTTACTGAAAGGCAAGAAGTCAAAAACAGTAGTTGTTGCTGTAATCGACAGTGGTATAGATACTACGCACGAAGACCTGAAAAGCATCCTCTGGATCAATAGTAAAGAGAAAAGAGGAAATGGCAAGGATGACGATAAAAACCACTATGCTGACGATATTTATGGATGGAACTTCATCGGTTCTCCAAAAGGGAATGTCGACTTTGACAATCTGGAGCTGACCCGTATGGTCCGCCAGCAGCAGAAACAATTCGGCAGTCTGAACAGTGTGCCGAAAGATACCGCCGGACTGTACAAGTACAAGCAACTGAAGAATAAATATGACCTGAAGTTATCAGAAGCACAGCAGACACTGGTAGGTATCAGCCGCTTTGTAGAGATGCTGGATACTATGCTGGTGAAATTGGGTAATAGCAATCCGACAGCTGCAGAATTACAGGCTTATACGCCACAGAATCCGGCAGAAGCACAGATCAAACAGGTGATCTCCGCGCAACTGGATCGCTATCCTGATTTCAAAACCTTCAGGACAACAGAACTGGACGCTGCTGTAAAACACTATAAAGAGCAGGTAGATTACTCGCTGAACCTGAACTACGATCCACGTGCGATTGTTGGCGACGACTACAGCAATGCTACTGAAAGATATTATGGTTCCGGTGATGCTACCGGTCCGGATGCAGATCATGGTACTCACGTAGCAGGCATCATCGGTGCCGGCAGAAATAACAATATGGGTATAGACGGTATCGCTGACAATGTTCGTATTATGTCAGTAAGAGCTGTACCTAACGGTGATGAAAGAGACAAAGACGTGGCTAACGCGATCCGTTATGCGACAGATAATGGCGCTAAGGTGATCAATATGAGCTTTGGTAAAGCATACTCTCCTAATAAGGACGTGGTAGATGAAGCAGTAAAGTATGCGATCTCCAAAGACGTGCTGCTGGTACATGCAGCTGGTAACGATGCAGAGAACAATGACGTTACGCCTAACTATCCAAGCCGTGTATACCAGAATGGTGACACCGCAACTGCATGGATCGAAGTAGGTGCTTCTGGTCCGGAAGACAATGAAACACTTGCTGCACCATTCTCCAACTATGGTAAAGTAAACGTGGATGTTTTTGCTCCGGGTGTTGGTATCTACTCTTCTACTCCGGGATCTCACTACGAATATCATGATGGTACGAGTATGGCAGCGCCTGTTGTAGCAGGTCTGGCAGCCCTGATCCGCTCCTATTATCCAAAGCTGAGTGCAGTACAGGTAAAAGACATCATCCTGAAATCTGTGGTAAAAGTTGAGCATCCGGTGACTATCATGGTGGAAGATCAGCCTACATCTGTGCAGATGACTGAACTGTGTCGTACAGGTGGTGTGGTAAATGCTTACAAAGCACTGGAACTGGCAGCCACTTACAAATAAGACAATCAATCTCCGATTTCCAATAGAAAGTAGTTTCGCCTGTGCGGAACTACTTTTTTCATTTTCAACGATTTATAAATTTTTTATAGATTTTTTTGGAAGTTATGAAGATTTGCATAATTTTGCCATCCCAAACACGCAAAGCGAAAGAGGGAAACAAAGACTACCTTGCCTGATAGTATAACGGTAGTACGACAGACTCTGACTCTGTTTGTCTTGGTTCGAATCCAGGTCAGGCAACAAAGAAACCGCTACAAGTAACTTGCAGCGGTTTTTTGCTTTCCAACCCTACACGACCAAAGCCCGTACATAAACCTATTTTAGAAAATAAGGACCCAAAACGACGAGATTGGAATAAGTACTTCAGCATAAAAGTTCAACACCGCATTCTGATTTTAAGTGTAAACCTGTCTTAATCCGGCATCACCTATAAAAGAAATAGCAGTTATGCAACAGCGAATAGCCCACATTGCCTTAGTAGTAAAAGAGTATGACGAAGCCATTCAATTTTACACGGAAAAGCTAGGTTTTACCCTTATTGAAGACACTCCACAGGGTGATGGAAAAAGATGGGTAATAGTAGCGCCTCCCGGCGCCAGGGAATGTAGTTTGTTACTGGCTAAAGCAGCCAACGAGCAACAAGCCTCAAGTATCGGTAACCAAACCGGTGGACGGGTATTCCTGTTTCTATTTACTGATGATTTCTGGCGCGATTACAACACCATGGTCGCACGACAGGTTCATTTTATCAGACCACCAAAACAAGAACCATATGGGATGGTAGCCGTTTTTGAAGACCTCTATGGCAACCAGTGGGACCTGCTGGAACCCAATAAAAATAACAAAGGACTGTATATATAACTCACAACTCCGAGGAAACGGCTACAAACCCGCGGGATTTGATTAAGTCCCTCCACTCCCCTACAGGTACCTTTGGTCCATGAAAATAGTTATCACAGGTTCTCTGGGGAACATCAGCAGACCGCTTAGTATCGCGTTAATAACGAAAGGTCATTCCGTGACCGTTATTAGCAGTAATCCGGGAAAACAACAGGAAATTGAACAATTAGGTGCAAAAGCGGCTATTGGGTCGCTCACAGACGCCTCGTTTGTAAATACGGCATTTACAGGAGCAGAAGCCGTTTATTGTATGGTTCCTTTCGATTTTTCAGTGGCAGATCAGGATATGCACATGAAGCAGATTGTTAGTAATTACGTACAGGCAATCCGTCAACATGGTATCAGACGAGCTGTGTTTCTGACAGGATGGGCCGCTGAAATAGCAGGGCATAGTCTGACTGATGTGTTTAAAGCATTGGAAGGTGTAGCGATTTCTGATCTACGCCCTGCCATCTTCTACACCAATTTCTATCAGATGATGGATATGATGCGCGGAAAGGGGATGATGGGCTTTGTCATGGGCTTAAGGGCCTATGGTATCAGGGCATTATTTGGAAGAAGAGGTCTGCTGATAGGAAATTATGGTGCTGAAGACAGGATCATCCTCGTCGCTCCGGAGGATATTGCGGCAGCAGCAGTTGAAGCGTTTGAGGCGCCTGTCAGCGGTCTCAATGTTAGATATGTAGGCAGTGATGATCTCACTTGTAATGAAGCTGCTACTATTTTTGGTACAGCTATAGGAAAACCATGGATGAAGTGGATCAGAATTTCTGACAAACAGATGTTACAGGGATATAAGATGGCAGGACTACCAGAAGGGCTGGCCAAAGATCTTGTGAAAATGCAGGCTGCCATTCATGATGGTACAATACTCGCACAATATGACCGTCACAGACCAGCGTTAGGAAAGGTGAAACTGACGGATTTTGTCAAGGAATTTGCAAAGAAGTACATTTGAGTATGCAAGCCTACAGAGTAAAAACAATTGCTGAGTTTTTGCACCTAAGAGGACTGCCTAAAACGCAGCATCCGCTGATCAGTGTGATTGATATCGGCAGTCTCACAGAAATTCCCCGGGGGCCTAAACTGGTAGTGACCGATTTCTATATGATCGCGCTGAAAAAGGGATTTGCTGGCAATATCAAGATCAGGTATGGACAGGAAGCGTATGATTTTGATGAGGGCATTTTATCATTTACTGGTCCGGGCCAATTGCTCGGATTTGAGATGGAAGGACCTATCGAAGGACACCCCTCCGGATGGCTTCTGCTGCTGCACCCTGACTTTCTGTGGAATACTCCGCTGGCAAAAAAGATCAGGCAATATGAGTTTTTTGACTATGCAGTAAATGAAGCTTTATTTCTCTCAGAAAAAGAAGAAATCACCATCAGACAAATTATCACCAATATTGAGCAGGAATATTATGGAAATATTGACCCGCTTAGCCATAATATTATTATTTCGCACCTGGAGTCTTTGTTCAATTATTCCGAACGGTTTTACAGGAGACAATTTTTAACACGACGGATATCTAATCATCAGTTGTTAGACAAACTGGAACATATACTACAAAGATATCTGGATGAAGAAACAGGATTACCAACTGTGTCCAGTGTTGCCGAAGCCTTACATGTTTCTCCTGACTATCTGAGCAGTATGCTTAAAACGTTAACGGGACTGAATACGCAGCAGCATATTCACCAGAAATTGATTGAAAAAGCAAAAGAGCAGTTATCAACAACTACACTTTCAGTCAGTGAAATTGCGTATCAATTAGGATTTGAACATCCGCAGTCATTCAGTAAACTGTTTAAGATAAAAACCAGTCTTTCGCCTGTTGCATTCAGGAGGTCTTTTCAATAGGCGCCGGTTGATATCCCGCCTGTTTCCATGTATTCCGGAAATGCACACTAATCCCCACCAACACCACACAAAATCCGACCTGCGCATACCCTCCCGGAAATTGGGCACCCTTCAATACGATCTCTCCAATCAGAGTAAACAATATTTCAAACGCCTGTGTCGCCTCTATTGCCGCAAGTGCTACTGTATTCCTGCTGACGATCTGTGTAGCCTGATAAAAGCCTACCCCACCGAGGAACCCTGAAAACAAAGCAGATAAAAAAGACGACTCACATTGCAGCAATGTCGGCGGGCCGCTTTTAACAAAGCCTGTTATGCTCAATATGACCAATAAAGGCAGGCAACCGATACTCATTCCCAGCACACGTTGTAAAGCGTTTAGATGAAGCCCTTTTTGCTCAAGATCCACCATTAACCTACGATTACCCAATGGCCACACGATTGCCCCGGCTATCACTGTTAAAATGCTTAAAATGGTATTCCTCAGGGAATGCAATTCTGTGAGTTTTTCCAGCTGCATGATAAACACTCCTGATAATATTACCACAGAGATAATTAATGCCTTCTTAGGTATCACCTTCCGGTGATCAGGATAAATAAGAGGAGCGAGTAAAATACCTGCCAGAATATTGATCTGAAAGGTGGCAGCGACCATCCAGCCGGGTGACCATAAGGAAGCTACCGCTAACAATGTATATAGACAACCGAAGCCGATAATACCCCATTTCAGGAAAGTAACCGGCGCTTGTCTGATGGCAGACAGGGTTGCTTTTAGCTGCCCTGCCAGCAATACTACTACTCCAAGGATAGGAATAAGAAACAGACTGCGTAACGCAGCTGTCCACGCCCAATGCCCACCAGTGCCTGAAATCAGACTATTGATAATGAATGTGGAAGATAAAAACAGGGACGCAGTAATGCCCCACAAAATGGCCTTTAAAACTTTTCTTTGTTCTGACATGCCACAAAAGTAGATTGACCTGCAGCCCGATTCTGGTACTTTTCGGGTGATTTATGGCCTATATCGATCGGCTTTGCCGGAAGGCGGCAGGTGTCAGGCCCGTATGCTTCTTAAAGAAACGACCGAAAAAAGCAGGATCGTTGAACCCCAGGGCATAACTTATTTCTTTGATTGATTGCACTGATGTCTGTAGCAGAATCTTACTTTCCGTCACCAGACGTTCCTGTAGCAATTCAAACACAGTGAGTCCTGTGGATGCACGGCAGATGTTGTTCAGTTTTTTGATATCATTTCTCAGATACGTTGCGTAAAATGCCGCCTGATGCTGCTGCCGGAAATTGCGCTCTATTAGTTGTTTCAGCCTGTGTAATAATTCACGCTGTGCAAGGCTGGTCTGCGGAAGAGGATGTTGCTGATTGTGTTGCTGATTATATTGCAGGAGTAATAAAGAAACATAATGCATTATGATATCCACATCCGGGTTCGTATCGGCTACTCCGATACGAAGTTGTTCTATAATAAAGCCCGTCACTACTGACAGCTCTGCATTCAGATCGATAAAAGGTGTGGACGCATAGGCATCCAGTAAGCCCCTTCCGTCCTCGTGGGGATGAATTTTAAGAAATCTTTTGAATAGTTCTTCTCCAAACATAATCAGCCAGCCATCACGGTCGAAAGGTGCAATCAGGTGAACCTGTCCGGGATGTATAAAGAACAGACGATCTGGCTGTATATCGAATGTTTTGAAGTTGATCGCATGTGTTCCTGTACCCGCTGTAACCAGCATCAGTTCATAGTGATCATGACGATGAGGAATGACGGAAAGAGGATTAATATCTTTATGTAATCTGACAACACGGATGTATTCTCCATCCAGTAGCTCCTGAACAGGCAGATCACGGGGTCTTCTGAATGATAAATCGTCTGTCTCAAACATAGTCTCCCCTTCTTATCGGGCTGGTGCAAGATAAAAAAATTCACCTATCGCTGCTTGTTAATCAACAATAAGGGAAGAACAATTTATCACCAGAGACCATTTTTTACAGGCTGGTAAATTTAAAAGAGCGATTAATTTGGGACTACATTAAATTGAATACTATTCAATACAAATAATTTCCGGACATTCCTGATAGTGAAGACTTATTTAAGATAGTAAATCTGATACCTGTTATGGAATTCCCCTCCCCCTGCATCTCTATAAAAACCAAGCCCCTTGAACAAATTACTCCTCTTCTCCCTGCTCTTCACCGCCTGCCAGGCAAGTAGCTCCCAAAAGCACACAGCAGCCATTAAAATCCCCCTTCCTGCCCACAATATCCCCTTCGACTCCTCCTACCAATACATCCACGTCTTCGTCGCCCTATGCGACAATGACAACCAGGGCATTGTCCCCGTACCCAAAGCAATCGGCAATGGGCAGGATCCGGATAAAAACTTGTATTGGGGTTGTGGTAATGGTGTCCGCACGTATTTTAAAAACAGCAAGGAATGGACATTAGTTAAGAAATACAGGATGGACAATCTCAGACCGGAACGTCTGATCTTCCGGCATGTGCAGGCACCTTATTACCTGATCGCAGATGCTTACGATGGAAGATACATCAAACAATGCACCATTGACTTTCTAAACAGTTGCGCCGGACGTGTAAAAGACACGATACAGCTAAAGGAGAAAATATTGGGCACTAATGGCAATGCCAGATTACTGGCTTACATCGGCCATGATGGACTGATGGATTTCGATCTGCAGGAACGTTTTATCAATGCAGACAGCATCCGCAGAGATGCCATTATATTAGCCTGTATCAGCAGGGACTATTTCACCCCTCATCTGGCCCCTACACTGGCACGTCCGCTTGTCTGGACGACCGGCTTAATGTCTCCGGAAGCCTATACTTTACATGATGCGTTGAGCAGTTACATCAGGAATGAATCAGCAGAAAATGTAAGAAACAGTGCAGCAAGAGCTTATTCAAAATATCAGAAGTGTAGTGAAAAAGCGGCTAAGGGTTTACTGGTTACCGGTTGGAGGTGATATTGGCGGAACAGCTTTACCTTTGTTGCATGGAAGAGAAGAAAGATGTCTTTAAGATATACAACATTATCGCGGACTGGTTTGCGGCCAACCGTCCGCAGGCATTGACGGAGAAAGCATATCTGGATAAGTTGATTCAACTGGCAGGAAAAGACGCTGAGATACTCGACCTTGGCTGTGGAACCGGCAAGCCGATGATGCACTATCTGATGAGTCAGGGGCTGAAGGTGACGGGCGTAGATGCCAGTCATCGTATACTAGAGATCGCCAAACAAAACCTGCCATCGGCTGTATTGATACAAGCCGATATGCGCACACTATGCCTGAAAAGGAAATTCAACGCTATCATCGCCTGGCATAGTTTCTTTCATCTTCCTGCGACAGATCAACCAGTCATGTTCCAGATCTTTAAAGATCATTTACACGATAAAGGAATACTGATATTCACATCCGGTACCGAATACGGTGAAGCGTGGGGCATAAATGGCGGTGAAAATCTATTTCATGCGTCGCTCAACTATGATCAGTACCGGACATTATTAGAAGAAAACAATTTTCAGATAATTGAATACAAAGAAAATGATCCTCAATGTGGTGATGCTACCGTCTGGATAGCACAATTACATCTTTGATCAATGATCAGCTTCAAAGCCATGACCATTTTTTCCGTAGAAGATCAACCAACGGGCAGCAGCATACAGTATATGAACTTGACTTGGCAATGAGCCTACTTCTATATCCGGTGGTAAATGCTGATCCTTCAGATACAGCAGCTCATGTTTTGTTGCGAGTTTATCTGCCACTTCCAGCAGCTGTTCGCCATACTGCACCGTACTCTCTGCCAGATGAGTTTCCCACGCAGCCTCATATAACTGTTTTCCTATCAGCTCCTCACAGAATGTTGTGACAAATTTCCCTCTGAACACATTCTCATCCTGTATCTCAGATATATACACAGGTACACCGTCTGTCTCTTTCGCCAGCTCAATCACATAATAACCTTTATAATGCTGATACCAGAATTCCAGGCTGTCAGATTTATCACTTGCATCATATTGTGCTTTTACCCACGCGTCTGCTTCCGGATCTCTTCCTACCATGGGCGCTTTGATGGTTTCATAAGAAGGTATCTGTATCTCAAACCACTCTTCTTTCAATGCTTCTCTTGAATATCGCTTCTTCGTGCCGGGAATTACAGGTATAGGGTCAGTTCCATTGAGTATACGAAAAAGCTGATCAAACCTCTCTTTACATTCAGGTTTAGGTTTACCCAACGGACGCCAATCTAGTCCCATAAGATATCTTAAATTAGAATTTCAAAAAATGAGGCTTACAATAGAGTTTATGGAGGGATAAATATATAAATTCGGGACGACTTGAGCTATTAAAAAAATCCACATTATGCAAACGCTTGATCCTGCTGATATTCTGAAGCAATTTAATCATACCATTACGAGCTGGTTAAACTACCTCGACGACTACACTATTGAGATGTTACACCAACAACCCTTACCGGGTAGCTGGTCATTGGGACAGGTATATATCCACATTATCGACGATACACAGTATCAGGTCGGACAAATGAAACTGGCGCTGTCTGATGTGCATAATAAACACGAAGACATGCATCCCAACGCCAGACAAATGTTCCTGCATAACAGCTTCCCTGAAATCCAGATCGAAGGACCGGCTACAAATACACCCATCAGACAGCCTCAAAGCAAAGAGGAGCTAAAACAGGCCTTGTTGTCAATCAAAGCAGAAGTGAATCAATCAGCTGGAAATCAACAGCTTTTAAAGTCAAAAGGAAAATCCCTGCATCCGGGATTGTTGTTTTTCAGTGCCGCTGAATGGGTGCAATTTATGGAAATGCATATGCGACATCATTTCCGGCAGAAGGACCGGATAGATAGGCAGCTATTTACCTGTTAATGAGACATTTATAGTAAAACAAACAGCTTCAGGCTCATTAAGTCGAATCTTTGCGACTCAAAATGTGAACAAATGGCTTGTAGCAACTAAGAAACAGCTATAAACGTCAATGGCAGGAATATTCCTGCCATTAATAAAATTATCTATTACAAGCCTTACAGATCCCTGTAACCACCATCCATCAGCAGCTCCCCTCCTGTCATATAAGACGAGTCGTCAGACGCAAGAAATAAAAACCCTTTTGCCATTTCTTCTACCGTACCACCACGTTTCAACGCTACCGCACCTGCAAAAAAGTCACCCACCGTATTTTATACGCTTGTGTAAAACCAGACTTTGTCAAAAGAGGCGTGTCAATAAATCCCGGTGCTAATGCATTCACTCTTATTTTCTGCGGCGCCAGTTCTGCCGCCAATACTCTGACCAGCGCTCGTTTTGCTGCTTTGGAAGCGACATATGCGCTACCTTCTACAAAAGCTTTGTCAGATACAGTGGACGTTGTAATAACAATAGAAGCGCCCTCATTCAGGTATGGCACAGCATGTTTTATGGTGAAGAATGCGCCCTTATAGTTGATATTCGTCACCTTGTCAAATATCTCTTCTGTCATCTCAGCAATTGGTGCAGTTAGCATGATCCCTGCATTAACAATCAATACATCTATTTTCCCCAGTGTAGCATGTATCTCTTTAAAGAGCAACACGAAACTACTCATATCACTGACGTCGCTGACATACCCCATTGCACCATTTCCTATTTCAGTCACTGCGCTATTGATCGTCTCCGCATCACGACCTGTGATCACCACTTTTGCACCTTCCTGCGCAAATAACTTTGCCGCGCCTAAACCAATACCGCTGTTTCCTCCCGTAATTACCGCTACCTTATTTTTTAACTTCTGTGACATATTGTTTTGCTTTTTATGTCACAAAGCTCTCACAGAAACAGCAGGGCAAAAATCAAGCAGATTAAAAAAAACGGTTAACCTTGATTAACTTTTATGATTTCGATGCCGCTTTTTTGTTACGGATTTTAGAAATAAACTGTGTAGTCACTCCCAGATAAGAAGCAATAGCATACTGTGGTACCTTCTCCAACATACCGGGATACGCGGCTATAAAGTCATTATACCTTTCTTCAGCAGTACGTGTCAATGAGGCAATGATCCTTCGCTGGTGATAAGCAGCGAGACCTTCTGCAGCCATACGGAAAAAGGTTTCAATATCATGGTATTCCCGCTTCAGACGTTGCTCGGCTTCATATTCTATCTGCGCCACTATACTGTCTTCGAGCGCCACCACAAACATGGTAGCCGGCTTCTGAAAAATATAACTGCTGTAATCACTGATCCACCAGTCATCTATCGCCAGTTGTATCGTATGATCAGTACCCTCAGCGCCTACCACATAAGAGCGGAAAGCACCTTTGATAATAAATGTACGGACACGGGCGATAAACTCAGGCTGAATGATAAACTGCCGCTTCTTAATACGCTTCACTGTAAACGCTGCGACAAATGCATTCAGTTCTTCTTCAGGCAGCGACATCCGCTTTGATATATGTTGCTTCAGTACTTCCAACTCATTCATAGTGACAAATTTAACTCCGCTAAATTCCTGATTATGTACCCCTAAGTTAAATCACTCCGGAACAACATGACAACATATATAATCTTCTCAACAATTTAAAAAACACCATAATACTAACTACCTCATTCTAAAATATTTAGCTGCGTAAATTGATTTACTTGTCCGAATTATCTGTATATTTAATTGCAGACCGCACCTCAAATAACGACTCAGAAGACCATAAACTATTTACATCAACCAATTCAAAAATTGAAATCCTTAGTATTTAATGTAAGCCTTATCTGACATCCACGCGACAATAGTCCAGCGTAGTGTATTGACGTGTCATATCACAAGAACTCATACGCAGGAGTGATGCCTGCAGGTGAAACTATTGTCTCATTTTTCCACACCATCACGACCAAACCCACATTATAAAATGAAGTACATATTCAATAAAAAGATATGGCTGCTGATTATGCCCATTACAGCTGTTATTTATTTCTCCTGCGCAAACAATACAGAAAAGAAAACACAGACAACTGAAGGAGGTGATGCAGGCTCCTGCCAATGTAGCGAAAATGTAAGTATTCCGTTCAATAGCAATGTACCGGGAGACCTTCCAACAGGATTGTTTTCCACTCAACAAAATGCCGACTGCTTCGGTTGGTGGGAATTCATCACATTAAACTGGCCCACACAAGGCGACTTTTTCGGTCAACCCGGCAGTACCGCACCTGTACAGTGGGAAAACTATATCACTTCAGAAGAATTATATCCGTCTGATGGCGCCGCTCCTCGTGCATGGGCCCAGTTAAGGGAACATCTGAATCTGCCGAAAGATGTACTCGCCAAAGATGAACGTATGAAAGAAGCAACGCTTCTCCTGAGTATGACCAGCAAATTCGACGGCCTTCCTATGTTTCTGGACAGCATGAATACGGAAGAAGCACAACCTCAGTTCAGCCCTGCATGGCTGGGTGCCCAGAATGGAACCAATGTATGGTACGCTATCCATTTCAATCAGGATGAGTATAACTATATCGTCAACAATAAATTCTACGACGCCTATAAGCAGCATGAAGCTGTGAATAAAGGCGTACCTATCGTATTCCCCTCCGGTGCATATAATGGCCCTACAGGTGCTGTAGAAGTGAAATCTGCATGGCTGGAAGTGACTGATCCGGATAATCCTAAATGGAAAACCTATAAATTATCCAAAGCAGTCGTAGAAGATATAAAAACCGGTACTTACCGTTATGCCCTTGTAGCACTTGTCGGACTACATATCCTGCAGAAAACCACCTCCCAGCCACAATGGGTGTGGACAACTTTTGAACATGAAGCCAATGCGCCGGATATGAACCAGACAGATACCACTTCTATCTCGTACAATTTCTATAGTCCCAATTATAAACCACCAACCGTCAAAGTAACCAGTGGCTGTAATAATATAGACACTACGGTTACCTTCTCCTCATTGCCTAATCAGGCACCGCCCTACTATCTCTGCAGCGGCATGGGCCCCGTTCCTATTCAGGTGAAAAGGCAGTTCCCCATAGATTCATTCGCAAAAGCAGCTAACAAAACACTGCATGCGTATATCGAAAAAAACTATGCGGGATCTATATGGTCACACTACCATCTGGTAAATGTGTTGTGGTCTACCAAAAACCCACCTCCAGGCATTCCGGAGAAACCACAGATCCAGCCTTTACACCCAATAGCCATGGCGCCATCGCCGAAAGACCAGCCAGTTGCAAATACCACGATGGAAACGTACATCCAGTCGCAAACCTGTACCGGCTGCCACCGGTTCACGCAGATTGCGCCTATTCCGGGTGATACCAATCCAAAGTTTGCAGCTGACTATACATTCTCCATGTTCAACGCCAGCTATCCCGGAAAAAAAATCATTCAGAAAATCAACAAGCAGAAAAAGTAGGACGGTAATAAATGAGAAAAAACAAATTACGGCCCGTTTTCGGGCTGTTTCTTTTTATACTCACTCCTGACAGAGTGTTGAATAATACATTCCAAATATTCTATATTTGACCCGGAATTGAATTTCAAACCTATACCAATGGATAATTTAGATATCGTACAGATATTAGGAACCGGACTGTCCGGATTTGGCTTTTTGTTGATGTATCTGGCATATAAACTGATCAGTAGTCTGGTGCCCCTACCCAACGTTAATCCCAATATTATCAAGATGATCAACCGCTATATGCTGGTTTGCTTTATCATGACAGTGACCGTCGGCATCTTTACTTTCATGACGACTTCCTATAAGAATAACGTGATTTCTGATCAGGCAGCCCTGATCAAGAGTAAAGATACTGTTGTAAACATTCTGGCTACCGCCCAGAAAGCCAAATTGCTTTCCGACAGCCTTTCCCGTAATATAGACGGTCCTCTGGCCGGAGAAGTAAAAACCAGACAAAACAGCTATCTGGATACCTTACAGAAGTATATTGACGGAGAACACAACCCGGCACAACACGAACGGTTTAACCGGTATAAAGAGAGCCTGACCAATATCACGGACTCCCTGACCATGGAGAATCTCGATCGCAAAAGAAAAGAATTCCTGAAGGAGAAATATGTGGGGATCAATGACTCCATTACCCGATTCTCACTAAAACTGGCAGATGCAAAAAGCGTAGTCGCGCCTAAATAACATATGCTCAAACAGAAACAGGTGTTGTATCGATAAAGCTGATACAACACCTGTTTTTTTAACTACCAACGGAAGCCGTGCCGTTTAAACAGCACCGGTTATCTTAGGCAATCTCAGCTGCCTCCACGTTTTTACTACTTTTCTTTTCCTTTTCTTTTTCTGGTTTTCCACACGGACAGATGAACGGATATTCTGCATCATCGATCAGTGGTTCTATGCCAAAAAAGTCATTCAACACCGATTCCGCCGTACAATAAGCGCCTTCCACCCATGCCTGATCATTGGAATACGCCTCTCCTACGATGAAGATATTCGCATCCTGACCCGGATTGAGTGATGATGGCTTCCTGATCTTCTGCTGTACATCACATACATCATAATGTGCTGCCCACGCATGGTAACCGGCATTGAATGGCGGTAAAGACCAGTCCATAAACCTTGTTTCCAGCGGTTCAGGAACAAATGTATAATCTGACTGCGGACCAAAATGCACGGCCGCCAGCTGTGCACGCAGCATTTTGACCATTGCTTTCGATGGTTCTCTTGGTCCGTCCAATGTCTGATAATCTTCAGAAAAAGGTATCACACGTTGCCGGTCAGGTCCCAGCTCCAGCTCCTTCCAGAAGCTGGCATACATTTCATCGTCATAAGCGGCCAGCAGACCATACACTTTCTTCGCTTCCTTATTCAGGGCATTATCCCCGAAATAAACAACCTGACGAATAGGCATATCTGTCACGCTTGGGCCGATCGTATTGCGATGTGCAGCCAGCAGCAATTGTTTTTCCTGCTCTACTGTCAACCTTTCGTTAATCGCCAGTTCCACTGTCTTCACAAAAGTATCAGTAGAAGCAAATGGTGTTTCAAAAATATTGGTGTCCTTTTTAATATCCGTCAGGTATTGTTCCGGAAAACCCGCTTTTCTCAACTGCTCAATCACATCCTGTGTGATTTCATAACCATTGATCTGTGCAGGATAGGTCGGCGGCGTCTTTGCATTATCCGCCCACCATGGCTCATGGAAGAACATACCTATTTTGTAGGATGGCTGTAAAATAGCCGATTCCAGATAGAGCTGTACTTTAGAGGTGTTCAACACATCTACTGCACCTTCCAGATCTTCGTAACGCGTTGCCTGTGCTACTTTTTCAATCGGTGCACGGGACATCGCCATCCATGCCGCATCCGTTTCAAAGGTGCCGTTCTTTTTGTTGGGGTTTTCTCGGGAAGCCGTCGTATACCTGATCTTATTACCTATCTGTAAAATGGAATGCAGACGCGTATTATGCTTGTAATTCAGTTTTACACCCTTTTCCTTCGCCAGATCCTCAATGGCGTTAAACAGGGCTGTAAACATGTAAGAATACCCCTTTGTCAAGGTCTTGTACTCCGTACCCGGTGTAAACTCATTATTCGCCTGAAAGGCAACTGCCGAGTTCCAGTTGATCACGTTAGAGCTATACCCGTTTCCATCTGATGTATAATTAAAACCCTCTGTTCCCAGCTGATCAAACATCAAGTTCCAGTAACCTATATCGCTCAGCTTATCTCCTTTTTTAAAGGCAGAACTATCCGGCATATTGACTTTAATCACACCGTTGGCATAGAAGTTACACCATTCGGCTCTCGTCTGCGGACCAGAATGAGCGGTAACTGCCAGGTTTTCCACAATATTAAAACCGGTATCAGGAGAAGCCGCTGCACCATAGTTATCCACATTATAAGGTGCCGGGTTATTCGAAGAAATCTGGTTCAGATACATATTCTTTGTACGCAGGTAATACAGCGGATTAGTGGATTCATTAAAAGGCACCGCGTATTTATCCAATCCAAGCTTTTTAATTACGGTGGTTACCAGCCGGTGTCCACCCGCTTTGCCGTCATTATCCCCATTCCAGTATGAGTAACGCATACCACCTACTTCCAGATAAGAATTATCCGGATCGTTTTTATAATGCCATGTACATACGCGTGCACCGGGTTCACGTGTACCTTTATTTTTGTCATTAAAGGCATAATGCCCGAAGTCGATAAGATCCAGTGTATCGCCGGCAGTCAGTTGTTTTGCCTTTGCACCGGTATCTCTGACTTTACCGTTCAGCAATCGCCAGGCAGTATAAAGCCCTGCTGCTCCGGCGCCAAAAATTGAATATGTTTTAGCCATTTTGTGTGGTGATTTGAAGGTGAGGAAATGTGAGATAGATTTTTTAAGGTTCGAGGCCAAGACGACGCATCTGTCCCGGCAGGTCTTTCTGAGGAATAACGACTTCTACCAGTGCAGGCTGATTCTGTATTCCGGCGATGACAGGGAGCAGATCTTCCAGTTCTTTTACGGTAGTAACCCGGAAGCCTTGTGCACCAAAGGCCTGTGCAAGCGCGAGATAATCCCATTTAGGCAAGAGATCGAACGTATCGAATTTGTGTTCCGGACCGGGTTTAAACGCATCCATATTCACGTATACCTGTTCGATAGCATATACCGCATTGCTCATTACAAATATGACTGCATTGAGATTGTTTCTTGCCAATGTGGATAATGACTGGCATACCGTCATAAAGCCGCCATCACCTGCCACAGCCCATGACCTTTTACCACTGCCCAGCTGTGCCCCGGTGGTTGCACCGGTTTCATAACCGATGATCTGCCATGCTGCGGAGGAGAGGAAACTGTTTTGCGGTAATCCATAAGCATTAGTGGCAACATACATCGCGGAACTGATACCAAATGTCCAGACGATATCCTGCAGCATATTCCCCTCATGCAGGAATTTCATAGTGTGCTGGAAGAAACGGTTGTAGGTGAGTACTTCAGGAGTTGCATCAAAAACAGGATCTGAATTAGAGATCCATGGTTCCGGATAACGCGGTGGAGGCGGCGCTATTACATCCAGCGGATAAGGGGCTCCATGTGCTTTAAAACGTTCGATCAGTGCACGCATGAAATCTTCCATGGTCACCTCTTCATAAATAAAGTAACCCACTCTTACCAGTTCAGTAGTAGCCAGTACCATATCCGCATACTTATTCTCTATAAACCACAGATAGTCGTCTGTGATAATAGTGCCCAGTGTCAGGAAACAATCTGACTCTGCCACCAGATTGCGTACACTTTCAATGGAAGCCTGATCTGAATAAGTACCGATAAATTTCTCACCACCTTCATCCAGCACTGTTTTACCCAGACTGGTCGTGGTGTAGAGATAACCGCTGACGTCAATCAGTTCCTGTAAAAGCGGTGAAAGTCCGTGGCGTAATACTTCTACGCCTGCAAAGATCAATGGCTTCTGTGCAGCTGTCAGCTGTGCCCATGCAGTACTGACTGCATTCTCCAGTGCCAGTGGTTCACTTTCAAATCTGATCGCTTCCAGTGGTGTTTCTGAGGGACGTACGCAAGGTTCTCCCCATACTTCTTTGTAACACTCAATAAATACCGGCCGCTTATAAGTCAGAGCAGCCACTATCAGACGATCAATCTTTTCTCCTGCACCTGCAGAAGTGCTCAGCGTTTCTGAAGCAACCGTTACCTGACCGTATACTTCCTGATCAGCAGCAAGATTGCCGGTTGAGTGATGATACAAAACGTCATACATCTTTGTGATCTGTCTGGCATCTGCTCCGGGTGTTGCAGAAATAACCACAACAGGGCTCCGCTCTACATAGGCGCCACCGATTGCGTTCAATGCAATAAAGGTACTTACTCCATATTGCAGGGATACAGCTGCCAGTCCGCGGGTACGGCCGTATGCATCCGCGGCATACGCAGCATCCAGTTCGTTGATTGCCCCCACGGCATTCACACCGGGGAAATGCTCTAATGTTTGTGTGAAGTGCTTTACATAATCGCCGGGGATCTGGAAAACTTCTGTAACATTCAATTGTCTAAGCCGGGTTAATAAATAATCCGCAACGGTAAATGTTTCGTTTTGCATGAGTCGTGGTTTATGATGATCTTTCGAGGAATACTATGGGCAATAGCAAACATGCCCGGGCATATCAGCCCGGCAACCTGAAACAATAAGATTATTTTTACCAGTTATTGAATTCCACAGCAAAAAACACGAAGCACCGCAGTGCGGTTACATCGTCAGTTCAAATGAGAGTTGATTTGATTAATTCCCTTGAGGTCGATTTTGAGTATAGTATAGATTATTCTGAGTCGTTGTGATTATGATCCCACAAACTGAAATTATGGCAAATTTGTTTAAAAACAAAAAACATCGCTCTATTACTTATTGTCTGATAATGACATTCCAAGAGCAGCTGCCAATGCTGTTATCTTAGCCGGCGTATTCAGACTCTTTTCCAGATCAGCAATGTTCAGATTACCTGCCCTGCTTTTGAACAGGTATGTTTTGAATACATACTGATTGGCTACAACTGAGAACTGCCCGCCGTGTGTATCAGTCAACTGTGTCACGAATGCATCTATAGCTGTTATTAACGCCGGATACGTCGCTGATAAACCGGCAGACCATTCCGCAATGGCGGACAAATACTCTTTCACTTCCGGTACCTCTATATAAGCCAGTTTATCCAGTTGTTTCTGTATGTTTTCAAAGGTCATGTTTTCCCAATCCTTCGACTTTAATACCGGTATCTGCCAGATGGCCTGTTCTTCTTCCCAGTAATCGCGCTCCACTTTCACCTGATGCATGATGAACCCCGGCAATTCTATTGCAGTAAGATAACCCGCATGACAGGCTCCGGTATCAATCCCCCATGTGTTGTTCTTTATTTCAGGTAATGCGCCTGTCACATGATGACCATAAATCAATGGTTTATTACCCTGATAGCGGTTGACCCACTCCGGCGCTTCCCCATATTTCTTCTCCAGATAACGATCTCCGGCGGTAGATCCACATAAGACCTCTTCCCGCTGGGCGGCCAAAGGGATATTATGTTCAAATGCGGCATGTACGATAATAGCTTCGGGTGTCTCATGAAAATACGCCAGTGTAGCACACCATTCCAGAAATGCAGTGTATGTATCTCCGAATTGCAGTTTCACGATTTCCTGTGCATAACTCAACACCCCGTTCAGGTGTTTGCGTTCATGGTTGCCCATCAGCACTTTACTGTTTGGTCTGTTCCTAAAGTATTCATATACCTCGCGGGATTTTCCCCCACGATCCACAATATCTCCTACGGAGAGTAACAGGTCCTCTGACTGTAATCCCATCAGATCAGTCAGTTGTATCAGTTCATCATAACAACCATGAATATCTCCTACGACGAATGTGCGGCTCATATTGCAGTATAGGGTAAGGTTAGCGGCTGAAAATTACACCTTTCACGAAAAATAATTTGTCTGTTTCAGGAAAAAGATTTCTCTTTGTGTCGAATTAACGCAAAGTAAAATTAACCCACTATGAACAAAAATGAAAGAGTGGCGATCGCTTATGAGACCGTGGATATTTTAAACACGGGTCGGTATAGCAACCCTGAGAAAGAGCTGGTAGATATCAGTGCGGCACTGCAATACACAGTGGATAACACCATTCATTATACCCCCGATGATTTTGAAAATGTGCTGATTGCGAGAGACAAACTGTTGCAGACACCGGTTGCGGACACCTGCACATTTGAAGTAACAGCCGAAACGACTTTTGGCGCTGCGGCCAGACTGATACAACAGGAAGGAGAAGAAGACGTGTGTTGCCTGAATTTCGCTTCTGCGAAGAATCCGGGCGGCGGTTTTCTGGGTGGCGCACAAGCACAGGAAGAGAGTCTGGCAAGGGCAAGCGGATTGTATGCATCTCTGAAAGCCAAACCTGCTATGTATTACTTCAATCGCGCAGAAGGCAATCTGTTGTATTCGGATCATATGATCTATTCCCCCCTGGTACCCGTATTCAGAGATGATAATGATCAGCTGATTGAACAGCCCTATCATGTGTCAATTATTACTTCTCCGGCTGTCAACCGGGGCGCGCTGATTGAAAATCAGCCGAATAATGCACACCGCATAGAAGCAGTGATGCTGGAACGGATTGAGAAGCTGTTGTCTGTCGCAGTTATGAATAAACAAAGCACCCTGATCCTTGGCGCCTGGGGCTGTGGTGTATTTAGAAACAAAACGACAGATGTGGCTGCATGGTTTGCCCATCATCTGTTGCATAATGAAGCTTTCAGACATGCCTTCAAAAGAGTGGTTTTTGCTATTTACGATCCATCGGAGAAAAAGCAAAGCAAAGACGCTTTCGTAAAAGAGTTCAGCCGTCCTTTCACCCCTGTTGTTTAACCCCTGTCTTCCGGAGTGGATGTCAGCGGCATCCCCAAAAAGGTGTATCGTGTCAATCCCGATACACCTTTTTTTATATAGCGCTATTAGTTTGATTGTCTTGTCCTGATATAGGTTTACGGTTTGGGTGAGATAATCCGTTTGAATTTTACAATATTAAAATATAATCCTGGAAAAGTTTTTTTGCTGATTTTAGTCCTGGATCTGGTTTACAGTATCAACTGTTAATCCTGATTCGGGACTCTTTTTTTTTATTTCGCCATCTTCTCACTAATTCTCCTTGTTTTGCATGTGCCTGATTTGGAGTCAGGTAATCACAACTGGTATGAGGCCTCTGGTCATTGTAGATATGGATAGACTCTGCTACCACAGCTACCACAGTCTCATAGTTTTTAAATAACCTGTCCAGGGCAAATTCTGTCTTTAATATACCATTTACACGCTCAGCAATAGCATTTTCATAAGGATTACCTTTTTCGGCCATACTAACTTTTATTTTACTATCATGAAGTAGCTTAATATAGCCATTACTACAATACTGAGAACCCCTGTCAGAGTGATGAATCAGGCTATGATTTCCAGGCGTGTTTATGGACGCCAAAGCCATTTTCAAAGCTTCAGCAGGCCCTTCGGCAGCCAGTGATAAATGCAGGCAATGACCAACTATTTTCTTGAATAAGCATCCGTTATCAGGCTCAAATAACAGAACTTGGAACCCACCAAACGTAGATACGTGATATCACTGACCCATACCTGGTTGGCCCGGTCCAGATTCAACTCTTTAATCAGATTTGGGTACTTTTTGAAGGGATGATTAGAATCAGTAGTCTGTACTTTTTTTCGTTTTCTTTTACGGAGGAGCATTCCATTTTCAGCCAACAGATTAAAAAAACGATCCCTACCTAATTTGATTTTATGATGTTGAAGAGTTTGTGATAATATTCGATGCAGTTTTTTAGTACCCAATTGTTTTGTGAAGCTCTGATTTGTACCGCTTTTTCAAGAACGATAGCCATTTCAAGAGCAGATTGATGATTAATATTTTTTGCTTATAAAAAGCTTGTCTGCTTTTACCAAACAGTCCGCAAATATTACCCAAATGTTTATCAGGATAATGTTCCTTTACTCTGCAGACGGTTTGGTACCAGGCTTTTTTTGGATCTCAATATTAAATTGATCTTCAGCCACTTCAATCATTGTCTGAAAAGCAAATGCCTTCATATTGGCATGATCCAGCTTTCTACGCAGCTCTTCATTTTGCTTTTTTAAGGCCTCAAATTCTTTTTTTCCTGTTCTGTCATAGCGGTACCTTTTATAGGTTTTTCCAAAGTAGTTTGCCTAAGTTCGGAAGAAAAAAGGGAGTACCAATAAGCTACTTGTGATTTTGTAATCTTATAACGAGCAGCCACCTGGCTCATGCTTTGGTCCCCAGCCATATATTCGGCTACAACTTTATTCATGAATGACTGCTCATATTGAAATTGCATTCCTAGACGACCCTTACGTCCCTCATTGTTTGAATTTTGCATGTTTTACACTTTTTAAGGTGTAAACCTATTTCAGGATCATACAGATGCCGCTTTGATATTAGTTATCCTACGTTCATCCTACGTTCATGAACGTAGGATGAACGTAGGATAACTAATATCAAATAAAGATCAGAGCGGAAATCAATCTTACCACGTGGCACCATTTTTCTTAATTTTATTACTGTATCAAAAGGGCTGGTTATGAAAAACACAATATACCTCATTTCCCTGCTTTGCCTCTTCACTACAGTACATGCCCAACAACATACCTACTGCAACCCCATCAATATTGACTATGGTTTTACGCCTATTCCCAACTTTTCTGAAGCCGGGCGGCACCGGGCGACTGCAGATCCTGTCATTACTTTATTCAAAGGTGATTATTACCTGTTTTCCACCAACCAATGGGGATATTGGTGGAGCAGTGATCTATCTGACTGGCATTTCGTGCCCCGGAAGTTCCTCAAACCCTGGCACAAAGTCTATGATGAATTATGTGCGCCTGCGGTCTTTGTTTTGGAGATACACTACTGGTCATCGGATCGACCTATGAAAAGAATTTCCCTATCTGGATGAGTACGCATCCCCGGACGGATAACTGGACAGAAGCCGTAGATTCATTCCGTGCCGGCGCATGGGACCCTGCCTTTTTCTGGACGATGATAATCGCCTGTATCTCTATCATGGTTCAAGCAATACCTATCCACTTTATGGTCAGGAAGTAGACCGGCATGCCCTTCAACCGATCGGAGCACGCCATGATCTTATTAAACTGCATGATGACGAACATGGATGGGAACGTTTCGGAGAATATAATGACAATAATTTCATGTCCCTTTATGGAAGGTGCATGGATGAACAAACACAATGGTAAGTACTACCTGCAATATGGCGCTCCGGCACTGAATTCAGCGGTTATGCAGATGGCGTATACATCAGTGACCATCCACTGGGACCTTTTACTTATCAATCACACAACCCTTTCAGTTATAAACCGGGTGGATTTGCACGGGAGCAGGACACGGTGCTACTTTTCAGGATAAAACAATAATTGGTGGCATGTGTCAACCATGTAGTGAATGTGAAGAATAACTTCGAAAGACGGATCGGGATATGGCCTGCCGGATTTGATAAAGATGATATACTCTATTGTAATACCGCCTTCGGCGATTATCCACATTATCTTCCGGGAGAACAGAAAAGCGGACAGTTTACCGGCTGGATGCTGCTAAATTATCAACACCCGGTATCTGTCTCTTCCACGTATGGTGCTTTTGCTGCGAATAATGCAGTGGACGAAAACATTAAAACATATTGGTGTGCCGCGACTGCCAATGCCGGTGAATGGATACAGACAGACCTCGGAGAAATTGCGACTGTCCACGCCATACAGATCAATTATGCGGATCAGGATGCAGACATTCTGGGCAAACGGACCGACATCTATCATCAATATCGTTTATGGCATTCTACAGATGGGAAAAACTGGCAGTTGTTACACGACAAAAGCCGGAACAGGAAAGATGTACCACATGACTATGTTGAATTCACAAAGCCTGTTAAAACCCGGTATATCAAACTGGAGAATATTCATATGGCGAATGGAAAATTTGCTATCAGCGGACTAAGGGTATTCGGTAAAGGAAATGGTACTACGCCTGCAGATGTTAAGCAATTTATGGTCTTACGTCAGCAATCAGACAAGCGAAATGCATGGCTGAAATGGTTTCCTGCTGATGATGCCTATGCTTATAACATCTACTATGGTATTGCCCCTGACAAGTTATATAATAGCATTATGGTATATGATGCCAGTGAGTACTACCTAAAAGCACTTGATAAACAAATCACCTATTATTTTACGATTGAATCCCTCAATAAAAATGGGGTAAGCAAAAGGAGCCCCGTGATTAAAATTGAGTGATTATCAATCGTTTTCATCAAATTTTCAGTATCTTTGTCACTCGAAAGACCAGAAAAGTTAAAACCAAACAATCGCATCCGCAGGCAGGACAACGAATTCGCACGTTACTATTTCAGCAATAAATACTTATTAATGTTATACCTCAACGATGATCTTTTATCTAACGCAGCGTAATCGATTACACTGAGGGCGGAAGCGAGATTCCACAACAACTAAAATCAATTAACAACCAATCAATTACAGCAATGAATCTGATTAAGACTGCTAGTGTATGTTTCTTAAGTGTCGCGCTTGGTCAGGGCGTTATGGCGCAGACCGGCTGGAAAGCACAGTCCGCTACAATCAAAACCCGTTGGGCACAGGAAGTCTCCCCAACCAATGCCCTTCCGGAGTATCCCCGTCCACAGATGGTGCGTGAGAACTGGCAAAACCTCAATGGCCTGTGGCAATACACCATTACCCCAAAAGACGCCGCTATGCCTTCCGCTTTTGGCGATCAGATACTTGTGCCATTTCCTATCGAATCGGCCCTGTCAGGTGTAAAAAAGCCACTGCTGCCTACGCAGCATCTTTGGTATAAACGCACTTTGTGCAGGCACCACTCAAAGATGGAGAACATGTCTTATTACATTTTGGCGCCGTTGACTGGCAGGCCACTGTCTATGTAAACGGTAAAGAAACAGGTACACACGCTGGTGGTTATCAGTCCTTCTCTCAGGATATTACTGCTGCACTCAAAGACGGAGAAAACGAAATTATTGTCAAGGTATATGATCCTACCAGTGAAGGCGTTGGCCCGCATGGTAAACAGGTCCTGAACCCCGCTAATATCTATTATACCCCTTCTTCCGGTATCTGGCAGACTGTATGGGTGGAAACTGTGCCTGCTGCCTATATCGCAGACTTAACACTCACTCCTGACGTAGACAAAAACGTGCTGAATGTGAGTGTAAATGCGCCGGCAGGTACTAATGTAGAACTGATCGCCAGTGATAATGGCACCGAAGTCAGTAAAATAAAAGGTAAAGCAGGCAGCCTGCTAAAACTGCCTGTAAAGAACGCAAAACTCTGGTCTCCTGCCAGCCCTTTCCTGTATGATCTTACAGTGAAACTGAGCAAAGGAAACAAGACAGTAGACGAAGTAAAAAGCTACTTCGGTATGCGTAAAATTGCTATCCAGAAAGATGAAAAAGGTGTGGACCGTATCTTCCTGAATAACAAACCTTACTTCAATCTTGGTACACTGGATCAGGGTTTCTGGCCGGACGGACTCTATACCGCTCCTACAGACAATGCCCTGAAATTCGATATCGAAGCTATTAAAGCGATGGGCTTTAACACCATCCGTAAACATATCAAAGTAGAACCGGCACGCTGGTATTATCATACTGATAAACTGGGTATGCTGGTGTGGCAGGACTTCGTGAATCCTAATCAGGGATTACCGGAAGGTGCTAAAGCGGAATATGAAAAAGAAACCAAAGAAACGCTGGAGCAACTGCACAACTATCCCTCTATCACTACATGGGTGATCTTTAACGAAAAATGGGGTGCTTATGATCAGCAGCGCATCACTGAATGGGTGAAAAGTGCAGATCCTTCCCGTATCGTAAACGGTCACTCCGGCGAAATGCTGTATGTGAATGAACAACTGCGCAGCCCCTCTCCTAATGCATGGGTAAGTGCAGATATGACCGATGTACACTCCTATCCTGACCCGATGAATGCACCTGCAGAACCGGGCAAGGCAAGGGTATTGGGTGAATTCGGCGGTATCGGTGTATTTATTCCTGAGCACCAGTGGAATACTGGCAGCGCATGGGGATATATACAGGAAAAACCAGCAGCACTGGCAGCCAAATATACCATCATGAATCAGCACCTGAAATTGCTGGAAGCAGATGGATTATCCGGCTCTATCTATACACAGCCTTTTGATGTGGAAGGTGAGCAGAATGGTCTGTTAACCTATGACCGTGAGGTAGTGAAGATCCCATTTGAACAGATGCGCAATATTCATGCGTCACTAAACCCGGATCTGGGTACTGTGCCACAGGTAACTGCCATGAATGCAGATCTGACTGATCCGGTAGTTGCATATAGCAAAATGCTGCAGGAATATGTAGGTGGCCGCCGGGATGTGTCATTCCTGTTCAACCTGGCCATGATGGCAAAACAGGCGGGTGACAAAACAGGTGCTAATCTGGCCGGCAGTGCTTATATCGCTTCATTACAGGCCCCTTATTCCCCTGAACAGCTGGATCTGATCCTTCAGTTCACCAACAGTACAAAAGACAAAGGCTTTGCCGTATTACAGCAACAATTGCAATCCAGTAATTCTCAGTTAGAGAAAAGACCAGTTACCGTGAAGCTCATGAATATCGTGTTTAAAGACGTTATCGACCCTGTATTGCAGAAGAGCACAGACCCTGACTGGTCAGCTATTGCCAATAGCATCAAACCTTACGGCGATCCGGGTGAAGAAATCTATCTACGCGCAAAAACAGTCTATACTTTCAATAAACAGGATTGGTCTAACTACGCATCTGCAGCTAATACCTATCTGGAAAAATATGGACAGAACATTCCTGAACAGGAAAGAAATATGTTCCGTCAGGCTATTGACAATAATAAAAACCAATAATCATTAAAAGACAGTGGTTGCCTTGTATAATCTGCCTGTTATAGTAATATAGCGGGCAGTTATCTCAGGTTGATCATTAAACGACAACAACAGAAAAGGGCTGGTTCTTCGAACACAGCCCTTTTTATTTATCAACTCCTGATTTCTTTTACCTGAAAATCTTCAAATACCACCTCAAACGATTCCTTACCCGGAGCCGCTGCCACTACACCAATACCTGCTGCTACATCAGGGGGAAAATACGCGAGTCGCAGCATTTCGTATTGCACCCCGTCAAAAGAGTATTTTATTTCCACATAGTCGCCTTTTCTTAGTAATGTAAGCCAGATAGCAGCCGGGCTATCATGCCGCGGTACAACAGACCAGTCAGATACTTCACGGGTAACAACAGCGCTTACATTCTGCACGCCATCGACATATTCAATCCCGGTTTTAATCCAGTTCTTTTCGTCAATACGTATCATTAAACCAGCCTGATGAAACAGTTCTTTATACTGTCCGCTGATCTTTACACTGGCTTCAAAATCCCCTGTAATTTCTTTATAGTAAAAAGGACCATTATCACGGATAAAACCATAGTGTGTGATCCGCCAATAGTCGGTATCGGGTTCAATGGTACAGCTGAGTTTCTCTTCATTACCTGACCAGTTTCCGGGTTCATTATTCCACTTCATGGGATTGATTTGAGCAAATAAAAAAGTTGGTAAATAATAGAAAGGAATGGGTTACATCATTGCAAATATTCAAATTTACCTGAACTGCAAAAGCAGTCATCGTATGCCAATAAAAGTATTTATTCACAAAAAGCCGGCAGGCATGCTGATGTGTGGATCAGCAGCCTGACCGGCATTGCATGGTATAGGGAGTGACAATCTTATCAGAACCTCATTAGCTGGTTCCAGTCAAAAATCCATTCGGGTGTATTGAGTAATTTTCCGCCGTTATATTGATACCAGGGATTTTCATTACTGGCTGGATTTTGTAGTATGTGGATATCCTGTGCAGGCATATAACTCTGTGCCAGCAGAAAGGTCTTTTGACCTGCATGATTGACACCGATATCCATTACGATCACTGCATGACCGGGAGAGCCTCCACGGATAAACACATCACCGATATTGATGGCAGCAGGACTATTGACATTATTCAATTCTTTACTGAGTGATAAGGTCCCGGCATAAGAAAAAACCGTCTGCAGGAACTCTGCAAAACAAGCGTCTCCCTGACCGGGCTTCGCTATCAGTTGCTTTTGTAAACGCCCTTTTTTTACAGGAAAACGATAACCTTTCATCCAGCTGCTATAGTCCATCAATGTACCATCCGTAGCATGGAAAGCTATTTTCGCATACTGACGGGATGCATACAAATATTCTGCATATAAACGTATCACAGCATCTGCACATTGCTGCAGATCTTTCTTACCAACAGAGATGTCGAGTACAGCATATTGTGCCGTCTGATTCCTTTTTTTCTCTCCGTTATACAGATACACCGTATTATCTGCTTTTAAAGGAATCGTTCTGAGCCATTCACCAAAGGATCCTTTTGCGACAGGCTCTCTTTTAAAACCCGGCGGCAAGGGCAGTTGCCCTACTGTTTTATAGTGCACAGCAGATATAGCATGCGGTGCTTTAGCCTGCAGATATTGCCAGGACAGTACAACGACTGCGGTAACAAACATGGCCACAAAGGCCCAGGATAAATACTTCAAGGCAACAACGTTTCTATTAGGATGCAGGAAACAATGGAATTCCATAAACAGGTGTTAACATTTTCTTTAACACCCTGCAAAAAAAAAGCCCGCTTTTCAGCGGGCCCTTTCAATTAGTCTGCTCTGTCGAGGTCAGTTATCAACAGTGGATTATACTCCCGCATTTCATCGATCAGTCTTTCGACTTCACTGGTTTGCGGTTTAGCCAGCAACCTTTCTACTTCTTTCTTTGTCAGACCTACCATCTGCAGGAAGGTCACTTCACCGTGCGGTGTACTGATCACACCCAGTTCCGGATCAGGGACAAATGCCAGTCCTACTATATCCGTTGCCGTGTCTAGTCTGATCGGTCCGTTTGCAGGTACAAAATGGTAAGGTTCAAACCAACGCTCGCTTTTGTATACATAGCGGGCAAGGTTATTCATCATCCGGATCGCCCATCCGGGATCACCTTCATCGTCTGCATACGGTTTTAACCGGAAGGTAAATTCGAAACCCCATTTACTGAATTCCTTACCTGCCTGTTCTTCATCATAATACAACTGCGACATGCCATAGCTGATGAGATGCAGGTGCTTCACCTGTTTCTCGCTGTCATAGATGCTGGTACCGTCAATAGGATCTTCTCCCCCGACCATGAAATGTAAAGACGGCGCATAGTGCCTTGGTTCCTGTTCAGGATAAATGCTGTCCAGCTGTTTGTCAATGGCCAGCCAGCCCACGGCATCATCTGCAGTGAACAGTTTACTGTACTCTTCCTTTGTCATAGGTGATTAACATTTAACAATTGGTGATTAACATTACAGTTCGTGTCTGATCATTTTTCTCACCAGATCCTGCTGGGTTTCACGTTCTCTGATGATATATACTTTGTCTTGATCGATCATTACTTCAGCGGGTCTCACATGCAGGTTATAATTACTGGCCATTACCATCCCATAGGCGCCTACGGTGAATACTGCCACATAATCTCCCTGCTGTAACGGCGGCAAAGGACGTTCTTTGGCCAGATAATCAGATGACTCACAGATGGGTCCTACCACATCATAGGTAGTCAGCCCTTCCTGCTGTACCGGATAGTTCCTGTTTGCCAGCAAGTGTTGTGCTTCCGGTTTTACCGGCCATATGAAATGGAAGGCATTGTACATCGCAGGACGGATCAGTTCTGTCATACCGGCATCCAGTATCGCGATTTGTTTATCGCCGGACTGTTTTACATATAATACTTTCGTCACAAGGATCGCCGTATTCGCAGAAATGGACCTTCCCGGTTCGAGGATGATCTTAAATCCTTCATGCTTCACATAAGGTTCCAGCAGCTTAATGATCGGACCGGCAAAACTCTCCCAAGAGAAGTTATCGTTATCCACATAATTGGCAGGGAACCCTCCACCGATATTCAATACTTTCAGGATAATATTCTTCTGCTTCAGAGACTCCGTCAGACTGACCATCTTACGGATCACTTCCTCATAAAATGTATAGGAAGATATTGGTGAACCGATATGACAATGCAGACCTTTTATTTTTACATATGGATGGTCCGCATTCTCTTCTACCAGTGCTTCCACATTCGCGTAATCAATGCCGAACTTCGCCCCTTTATAACCAGTGCGGGTCTTCTCGTTTGTCTTCTCATCAGTTATATCCGGCTGTATGCGGATCAATACACTCACCTCTCTTTTCAGGTCTCCTGCGAGCTCCTGTATTCTTGCCAGCTCCTGTTCTGATTCGATATTGATATAGCCAACTTCACTCATGATGGCATCAGTGATCTCTTCATCAGATTTACCTACACCTGCAAACACCACCTTAGAGAGATCGGCGTTGCTCTGTTTTACCACAAACAGCTCTCCCCCGCTCACGATATCCATACCAGCACCTAAAGCTGCCAGTTCGTTCAGCAGGTGAACATTGTTACTTGATTTTACCGAAAAACAGATTACAGGATCCAGCTTCTCAAAAGCACCATAAATCTTCTTATAATGCAACCTGAGTGTGTTCGCAGAATACAGGTAAAAAGGAGTCGGAAGGCCTTTGGCCGGCAGGCTGTCTACGGGAACATCCTCGCAATACAGTACGCCATTCTTATATTGAAACAGATCCATAAAAAATTATCTATAAAACATTAAGATAGCAGAAATTATTGTTATGAAAACATTATAAAATCGCTACGACTAAAAATCGGAGAATTCCGATACCTTTGTAATATGGATCAAGTAGACGTTTTTAAGGCCTTATCCAACAAAAAGAGGCTCGAAATATTAGCCTGGCTGAAGGAACCGGAAAAGCATTTCCCGAAACAGGAATGTGGTGAATTTGCGAAAACAGGTGTATGTGTGGGACACATTCAGCAGAAATCAGGACTGACACAATCCACCGTGTCAGAATACCTGTCTTTATTACAGCGGGCTAATCTGCTGATAGCAACCCGTTTAGGGCAATGGACCCATTATAAGCGGAATGAAGAGGCGATCAGGAAACTGGCCCTTCATATTCAGGATGAGCTTTAATTCGTCAGATATATCTTATTTCAATTATAAAACAAAGAAGCCTGATCAGATCGATCAGGCTTCTTTGTTTTTATTATCCAATAATCCAATATTTACTTTGCAGCAGGGCTGTAATTGAGGGAAGATGGCGGCGTTGCCTGCGCACCTGTACCCCATTGTTTATTAGGCGATTCACCCATTACCAGTTCCAGCACGCCACCTTTCAGCAGGTCTTCATGTGTAAACCACGGCACGTTGAGCGGCTGACCATTCAGCGTAGCACGCTGGATATATTTTTTAGTAGCAGAGCTACCCGGCGCTGATACAGTAAATGTCTTACCATTAGACAGTTTAATCGTGATTTCTGAGAATACCGGGCTACCGATATTATATACCGGAATACCGGGTGTTACCGGACAGAAACCCATCATGGAGAATACCACAAATGCGGTCATACCACCACCATCTTCATCACCCGGAATACCAAACAGGTTATCTGTATACCATGTATCCAGCAGCATACGGATACGTTTCTGTGTTTTCCATGGTGCGCCTGTGTAGTTGTACAGGTAAGGAATGTGGAAACTTGGTTCATTTCCCATTACGAACTGTCCTACCATACCAGTAGCATCCGGGAAGGTGTACCAGAGGCTGTATTTACTACGGCCGAGGTTTTCACGGAATAACTGATCCAGTTTTTCTTCTGCTTTCGCTTTACCACCCATCAGATCAAATAATCCGGACAGGTCATGTTTCACATCCCAGTTATAAGTGTAAGCATTGTTTTCTGTGAAATAGTCACGTCCACCCTGTCCGCCGGAGAACTTAGGATCAAAAGGCTCTATCCAGTTACCTTCAGCATCTTTCGGCCACATAAAGCCTTTATCTGCACGGTATACATTTTTGTAGTTAGCGGCACGTTTCAGGAACAGAGGTACATCTTCCGGATGACCAGCTGCTTTTGCCAGTTGCGCGATACACCAGTCATCATAGCTGTTTTCCAGTGTTACGGCTACTGCCTGACGGCGCTCAAAATCGTGCACTTCTTTCACGGTTTCTTTTTCATCCGGTTTCAGGGATGGCATATAACCGTGTTCTGTATAGAAGGCATCGAGGGAAGTGGCAGGACCATTTCTCCATGGCAACAAAGTAGCCTGTAAGGAGTTCTTTTTCAGCCCTTCGTATGCTTTTGCGATATCGAAATTACGTACGCCTTTAAACCATGCATCCGCCATCCATGCAGCTGCGTGGTTGCCAGTCATACAAGGCATGTCTCCATGTGCTACTGCGAATGAAGGCATCCAGCCGCTCTGCTCATACATATCCACATAAGAGCGGATCTTATCAGCTTCCATCTCAGGATTTAACAGTGTTTGCAGAGGTTCCAGTGCGATATAGGTATCCCACAGCCAGTTATCCACATAGAAAGGCTTATCGGAGGTATGTACTTTATGATCGTAGGCGCTGTAGTACTGACCGTACTCGTTGATATTCACCATTCTCTCATAAGCGCGGTACAGGGAAGTATAAAATACCCTCTTTTGCGCATCAGTGCCACCTTTTACGTTGATCTGACCCAGCACTTTATTCCATGCGGCTGCGCCTTTGATAACGAGAGGTGAGATATTCCACAGAGGAATTTCTTTTTTCAGGTTGGCTTTTGCCTGTTCAACGCTGATAAAGGAAACACCGTAACGTACGGCTACTTTCTGCGGACTATTACCCAGTGCAGCAAACAGGTGCTGCTTCTTATCTCCGCGATATTCAGTACCGGTGATATCAGCGTTCACTTCCGCATAAAAATAGGCGCTCATACCATTGAAGGTTTCCCGGCCACTGATAGCACGTTTACCATCTACGGTCAGGTCACCATCACGATTGAGGATACTTAATCTCAGGTAATGTGGTGCATTAGCGGCGAAATTAACTTCGAAGTATCCGCTGTGTGCTGCGGGCGCAAATGTTATCTCGTCAGTATCATCCAGATATGCAGAATATTTGCAAGGTGATACCTTTTCCCGGTCATATACACGCGAACGCTTCCAGTTTTCGGTATTTACCTCTCCGGAGAGTGGCATAAAGCCAAAAAGGCTTTGCTGACGATGGGAGGCTATTGTCAGTGGGAAAAAGTCGATCTGATCTTCCAGCTGATCTTTACGGGAAGGGAATACCCTCACCATACTGTTAGGCAGATACATGGCGGGCCTCGTAGGCTCCAGTATCAAGCCCACACTACCTATAGTGGGGTCTACATAAGTCAAATTTCCTGTGGGGCTCCAGAGGTTGCTTGCCCCCATCTGAGCCAGACCTGACGTGGTAATTCCTAAGAATAACATGGCTGTACTTATCAAGTACCTGTTTCTTTTCATTAGATTCCTTTTTGCATGATAGGACAGGTAAAGTACAAATGAAAAAAGAGACTCCAAAGCCGGAGTCTCTTTTTTATGTCCTTTTTACTATTTCTTAGTCTTTCAGGTGCAGATAAGCTTTTACCTGTTTGTAGTCATTCCAGTCGATACCAGCGGCTTTACGGGCTTCAGCACCACCGGGAATGATAACATATCTGTATTGCTGATATTTTGCAGTACCGTCTGTGAAGGTGTTGAACGGACCATTTGCCAGCAACGTGATCAGACCAGTGGAAAAAGACGGGCTGATAGTAGCGCCGGTAACCGGGCTAACATATGGCAAAGGCGCGATATCTTTCTCTGCATCAGAATAAGTATTGATAAATACTCTTACATCACCGGTAGACAGGATCTCGTCAGTGATCTTTTCGGCTTCAATCTGTGCGCCGAAGAAAATAGTATCCAGCACACCATTACCGTTGTCATCTGTTTCTTCTTTTACAGCAGTGAAGGTTACATCCAGCCAGTCAGAATAAAGAATACCGGAAGTACCATCTTTACCGGGCGTACCGGCAGGACCTGCTGCACCAGTATCCCCTTTTGCGCCCGCAGGACCAGCTTCACCATCTTTACCACATGCACCGAAGAAAATAATACCGCATAACATTAAAGCATACAAAGACATCTTTCTCATGTTTCGATTTAGGTTTTTGAATTTTAAGTTAAAGTGATTGAAATATCTCCATCAAATAGTTTCCGTTAAAGCAGCTGCATGCTGCATAAGATTTACCACATATTACGCGGACACAGATCCGCAAAGCGATTCCCGATCATAATACCCAGGACAATTTCATGAGAACCATGACTGGCTATGTTCAGTCCGGAAGTTGTATAGTCATAAGAATACCCGATGTTAAAAGTGGCATTCACATTAATCCCTACCATCGCAGCAATACCATCATTATAGCGGTAAGATCCTCCTACCCATATGCGATCACGGTATTGCAGCTTCGCATTGACATCAAAGCTCACCGGCAATGCCGTTACATATTTGATCATAACTGAAGGCAGCAGACTCACCTCTTCATTCACCCACAGGCGGTATCCCGCGGTTGCAAATAAATGCGGCACCAGTTTGCCTCTATAGACACTGTCTCCTTTCACCTGACCATTATCAAAACCAATTCCTGAAGGCACAACATTCTGGGCGGAAATACCGGCAAAGTATTGCGCGGAATAGAGATACAGCCCTGCACTCACGTCAGGTCTCCACCTCCCTAACACAGTACTGGAAGCAATCGCCGGATCTGAAGGATTCTGAAACTGTAAAGCCGTAGCATCCAGAGAAATGCATTGCGCACCCACACTGATACCGGCACTCAGACTGGTACCCGGTGCTATCCCGATATGATGTGCATAAGTACCGCTGACTGAAAAGCGGCTCAGTGGACCCGTCTTATCATTCAGGATAGTAAACCCCGCACCGGCATGTGAAGGAGGCGCTGTATAGGTTTCCCAATAGGCCTTTCCACGGGGATTAGACCCTTCCGGATTAAACCCTGTTGCAGAAGCCTGCGGATAGTCTGTTTTACGCAAAGGACCATGTACGGTCAGGTAGGTCGTTACCGGACTTCCATTCACACCTGTCCACTGATGACGGTGACTCGCCTTTACATCCCAATAGTTCTCTATCCCCGCTACAGCAGGATTAATGATAAACGTGTTCAGTACATACTGTGTATAGTGTGGTTGCTGTTGCGCCAATACCTGTACCGGCCATGCCAGTACAAGTATTATCGCTGTTATCATGCCCTTCAGCTGCATACGCTACTGTTTTAAGATCCTCAGTTCGATACGTCTGTTCAGTCTTCTGCCTTCCGGATTATCTGTTCCGTCAGGGTTCGTATTAGGTGCTACCGGTTTAGTGGCACCGTATCCTTTGTATTGTAAACGTTGCTTGTCGATACCTTTTTCCACCAGATAAGCCACACAGTTCAGTGCGCGTTTTTCTGACAGTTGCTGGTTGTATGCAGCAGAACCGGTATTATCCGTATGTGCACTGATCTCTATTTCCATCTGCGGATGATCTTTCAGTAAAGCCACCAATTTATCCAATGCCGGATGAGAGGCAGGTGTCAGGATAAACTCGTTCAGTTCGTAGTAGATCTCCTGCATGGTAATGGCTGTATTCGCCGGCGCATTCAGAATCGTATCTGCAAGCGTTGGCGGAGGGGTAACCGCTACTACCGGCTCTTCTTTCACAGGCGGTGGCGGTGGTGCCAGATGCAGACTGAATAATTCCAGACAACATTCGGCGGAACGGTCCGAAGAAAACCATGCATCTTCCAAAATGTATTCAGACTTACTGCGGCTGAAGAAATACATATCATCTTTTACATCATTCACCGGATAACCGAAGTTGACAGGTGTGTCCCATTTAGTCAGGTTGCCTTTTGCATAGTAAAGGTCAAAACCTCCCATGCCTGTCCGGCCATTGCTGGCAAACACCAACGTGCCGGAAGCAGGATGGAAGAAGGGAGCCTCTTCATCTGAAGAAGTATTAATGGCTGGTCCAAGATTTTGAACAGACAATGGTTTACCCGAAGCATCCAGTTCAGCGCTCCACAGATCATATCCTCCAAGTCCTCCTGCCCTGTCACTCGCAAACAACAAATGACGACCATCCGGCATGATAAAAGGTTGTTGTGCATTGGCGCCTGCCACGTTGATCATCGCATCCAGTTTCACTGGTTCACTCCACTTATCCCCTTCTTTACGACTGGTATAGATGGCGGCTGACTTCTTCGCATCTGCTGTTGTCCATTGTGTGAGGTACATAACATTACCATCTGCAGAGATACTGATCGCACCCTGATGCGTCTTTGTTGTCTGCGGAACACCAGCGCGGGCGGTAACAGCAACAGTATCTTTTGCCAGATAGATGCGGTTCGTGTAATTGGATTCTTTGGTAGATGTATATAATAACTGATCACCTGCCCATACAGGCGCATAAGAAGCGCCGCCGGCATTCAGCGCGGCGGACGCTTTTCTTATATGGTAATCGGACTGCTCTTTTTTCTGTAGCTGCTCGCGGATAAAAGGCAGGTTACGCAGTTCCTGCGCGGCAGCAGTACTGTAAGTATCCTGTTTATCATAGCGGGACAGGAAATCTTTGAATGCAGCTTCAGCGGCATCATATCTTGCCAGTGAACGCAAACTTTCTCCGTAATAATAAGCTGCCAGTGGAAAACGGCTGCTATCAGCGGCTACTACTTTTGCAAACAGGGGCGCTGCCTTTTCATAATCATGTAAGTGACGATAACTGTCTCCCAGCTGGTAGGCTGCCAGTACTTCATCTGCAGAAGGTGCAGGCTTTGTTGTTCCACCGGGTGCTGTATAAGGACTATATCCATCTTTAGCAGGAGACTTAGTATTCACCGCCAGATACTTTTCATAGTACATGGAAGCTGAATAATAATCTGCCTGTTTGTAATAGCTGTCCGCAGCTCTTAAATAACTTACTTTATGTTGTGCCCATGCCAGCTGCATAGCGGCCAGACCTATGACTGTCAGAAATACTTTCTTCATGTTGTAATCATTTTTTCTTTATAACCTTGGACAAACGAAATCACCCGCTGGTGTTTTCACTGATTTCCGGCCAATGAATGATAAAGAGAGTTCGAAGCTGTTATTACCTCTCGTAATCTTACCGAGATCAGAAGAGTTGACATCGTAGCTCAATCCGAGCATAAAGCTTTTGTAGCTTACACCGGTATATACAGAGAAGGCGTCTTTTAAACGATAGTTCGCACCCAGCATCACATCTGTTTCAGCAGCAACTGTGTATTGTCCATAAGCACCCAACATCTTCTCAGAAGCAGCACCTTGTTTCATATACAATACGTTTGGTGTGAGACTGAACAGTTCAGAGATCATCACTCTTACACCGGCATGTGCAGTGGTACGCATAGGTATGCGGGCATCACCGGTAGTACTGAACTGATCACTGGGTTTATTCAGGTGCATGACAGAGAATCCACCATAGAGGTTATATTTCTTACCCGGCAGTGCATCGTAATACAACACACCTGCGCCGGCATCAAAAGCTGCAGCAGTTGTTTTATTGAACATATCATTGGTGGCCTGTCCGGGGTTGTAACCGGTGATAGGATTCCATTGATCACCAAAGTGCAATTTAGCCGGATCAAATCTGCGCTGAATAAGCCCCATCTGAATACCGAAGACCACCCTATGTTGTTCAAATGCACCAAAGCGGACACCCGTATAAGAAGCGCTACCATAAGCAGTTGTATAGTTATAGCCACCGTCACCCGCCTTCTGGTTTAACACACTGGCGCCGAAGTTGATATTATTATTCGTCTTCACTTCTCCTGCAATACCATAGGTTTTGAAAGGACTGCTCACGCTTCCCCACTGAGAACGATAGATGGCAGATACGCGATAATCCCCATCAAACACACCTGTCAGGGCAGGGTTCAACCATGCCGGATACACATAGTAACCGGAGAAGTGCGGGTCGGATTGCGCCTGCAGCTTTTTACCGGTCAGGCCCACTAAGCACAGCATCAACAATGCTTTGGTAAAAGTTCTCATGATGTCAGCTTTTTTTATTGATCAATGTTTTTTAATAGTTGTTTATACTTATCTCACCAACACTACATAACCAGTCAGCGGCGCAGATCCATTCTTTATTTTTATAACATAATAGTAAGTTGCCAGTGGCAGAGGATGTCCATTCATCATACCATCCCAGGGTGTGTTGTAACCGGTGGACTGAAATACTTTCTGTCCGTAGCGGTTATAGATTTCAACAACACATTCCGGATAATCAGCCAGATTAGTTATTACCCAGGTGTCATTGATACCATCTCCATTCGGAGAAAAGGCATTAGGCACTTTTACCTCCTTGAACACCTTTACGGTCAGCTCATCACTGGCGGTACAACCTCCCAGACCTGTAGCTGTAAGGGTATAGGTAGCATCTGCTTTTACCGTCAGCATAGGTTGCAGTATGTCCGGATCAGACAGGTCAGTAGCAGGCGTCCATCTGAAAGTGAGTTCGTTTTCATTATTCACGACAGGTGCAAACCGGATCACCGTTCCTTCTGCCACTACGAATGAAGGGCCGGCGTCTACTACAGGTTGCAGGTATACTGTTACCGGTGCGGTGAAAGGTTCGGAAATACAACCGGCATTACTTGTCACGGTCAGCCGCACGGTATAGTCTCCCGGTTCCTGATATCTCTTCACAGGGTCTGCAATATTGTCGGAACTACCATCTCCAAAATCCCATGTCCATGCACTGATGACCCCATTATCAACAGTGCTGTTGTCAGCAAAGAAATTGTCTGTACCCTGACACAGTGTATCAGGAGAAGCTGTGAAAGCTGCTGTAGGTTTATTGAAAAATGCGCTGAGTATTTTTGCGGTATCGTGTGTACAGCCATAGGCAGATACTACTGATAAGGTCACATTATAAGTACCTGCTGTTGCGTACACATGTGAAGGGTTTCTGTCAGTCGCGGTTGCACTGCCATCACCAAAACTCCATTGATATGTGTTTGCGGCTGTGGATAAGTTGGTAAATATTGCATTTCCTTCAGGCATACAGATCGCTGCCGGCGGATTGAAATCAGCCACTGGTAATGCATGTACAACAGCATTCTTTGCAGTCGTATCACTTACACAACCGTTATCGCTTACAACCGACAGTTTTACTGCATAAGTACCTGTTGTTTTATACAGTTGATCGAAAGGACTGTCATTACTTTGTACAGCTGTAGTACCATCTCCGAACTGCCAGTTCCACGTAGTGATGCTGCCGCTGCCTGCGGTAGATTGATCAGTAATACGTACAACAGCTCCCAGACATACATCAGTTGTAAGAGAGAAATCAGCAACGGGTGCAGGCAGTACATTTACATTAGCGGTGATGGAGTCTTTACATCCGCTATCCGCAGTGAACACATACGCTACTGTATGTGTTCCGGCACCTGCTGCCGAAGGATTAAAATTGCCGGCGGCATCAATATACGGGCCCCGGTAGATACCGGCCCCGGTCACGCCATTCGTAACCCCGGCAAGCGCAATGGACACGGTGCCCTTTACGCCTTCGCAAACAGCTGGGATACTCGCATACGTTAATACAGGCTTTACATTGAAAGTGGCTGTTACCAACGTGTCTTTCACACAACCGTTTACGGTCGTCACACTGTGCCGGATTTTATAGGAACCATAGTAGGTATAGGAATGTAAAGGATTGTTTAAAGTGGAGGTATTTGGATTTCCGGTTGTTGCATTGGGGTCTCCAAAATCCCATGCATAACTTGCGATTGCCTGTCCGTCAGGAGCGGTCGCCGTACTTGTAAACTGTACCGGTGCACCTTGTGCGATACAATCATCCGGGTATGTAAATGAAGCTACTGGTGCTGCGTATACTGTCACTGTTTTCCTGACGGTATCACTCACACACAGATCACTTACTTTCACTACCTGACTGACAGTATAAGTTTTATAATCGGCATAGGTGGCTGTTGTTGCCGAATTGGTAGTATTTGTTTTACTGGTACCGTTGCCAAAATCCCAGTTCCATTCTTTTATTGGCGCCGGACCAGCATACGCCGCATTGTCATTAAAAGTAACGGTACTACCAGCGCAGATTGCCGCAGTTGTAACGGCAAAATCTGCTACCGGTTTGTTATAGACTGTCAGGTTAAAGCTTGTATCTGCCACACAACCATCTTCTGTAACTACCGCATATGTGATGGCTTGTGTACCGGCGCTCAGGCGCTGGCCTGTCTGTTGTAATGCAGATGTTACACCACCCGGGAAACCCCATTTCCATTGCGTCAGTTTATACCCGTTACTGCTGTCTTTACCGGCGAAATAAGCCGTATCCAGTTCACAGGCAGTAGCGAATGTATAAGCAGCAAGCGCATCCGGTTTACCCTTTACGGCCACTGTAAAGTTGACTTCTTCTGTGTTATTACAGTTATCGATATGTGGTGCTGTGGATAATACGGTGATATCATAATAACCGGCGTTCGGAAATGTATAAGGCTGTGGTAAAGTATACTGATAGTACTGTACGCCCTCAATCAGCAGCTGTTTTGCAGGAGCCGGCGAATTCTGTACAACATCTGCGGCAGGACTGATATCAGCGCCCAGCTTACTCAGTTGCCATTCCAATTTTGTAGGTTGATAGGTCAGCAACACAGATAGATCCAGCGGCGTATTCACACAGGTGAATGGGTGCATTGGTCTGGAGGTATCTGCCTGATTGTGGATCTGTCCGATCGCGTTCAGATTATTGATGAAGGTACCGGCGTTATATCCGTAACTTTCAAAGTCACCAAGGCCATAGGTAGTGGCATTAAAGGCAGAATCACTCTGTACGGTACATTGTGCAGCAGCAGCTGTCCAGCGTTTAACAACTACGGTATAACCCGGCAGGTTCGGATGTGGATAACTCAGATCAAATGTATTCTGACCATCTATTTTCAGGGAAGGAATACCATTATCAGGGATAACAAGTAAGAGCCCATTCACTTCAATCTTTTCCACATTATTTCTGTAGAAGGCTACTTTCTTCGTGGCTTGTTCAACCGGACTGAGATAGATCATTTCAGGGTCTCCGATACCGGTTGTATTCGGACAACCACCCTGAGAGGCCATAAACTGCGCCAGTAAAACCGGCTTATCAGCTTCAATATAATCAGCAGTGTTGCTGACAAATTCATAACAGGAATGAGACAAGCCTGTCAATACAACACCGTTACGTTTTACGATAGTGGAAGGATCTTTAACGACTACTTTATAAGGATTCGTCTGGAAACTGGTGGCTACTCTGCCTGAGATAGGTGCTGTCAGGTAACGTTTTCCCCATGCCTGATAAGGAAATACCTGTTGCATATTATTATCTCCGCTGGTGCCTGCGGTACTACCAGGGCAATTAATGCTCGTACGGCTACTACCGGAAAATACGGATATGGGGAAACATTTGCCGGATGCATTGGCGATGGATCGAACAGTAGTACCTGTCAGCTCTTTTCCTTTACCACCACCGAGTGGCGCACCTACCAACTGGTAGATATCACCTTTGTTGAGCGTCACCGTAAACGGTACGTTAGCTGGACGTCCGTTACGGCTCGACTCAGAGGGGTTAATCTCAACCATCGTATTGTCTTCCTTCGCGATGACATACATCCAGGAAAAACAGTCATTTGCAAAGCTCTGCTGGCTATTTAATGAGATATAAGAGTATCCCCAGGTAGAAACCGGCATCAGCATAGTAGCACCTGATGATACGCTTCCGTAAATGTGTGCATAAGCTACGATCGGCACGTCACTTACGATATGAATACCTTTATTACTAAAGACCCCTTCCCCACCGGTACCACCATAAGAAGGCGGTACAGAATACAGTCTGGCATCTACGGAACCGGCTTTAGGAATAAGATCGCTTACGATCACTGTATTTGCGGGAATAGTATATGTTCTTGACCATGCAGTTCCATCGATACTTATCGTAACAGTCGCAGCATCTTCTGCACTCAGGTATACGACCATGTTCTGGCTATTGGTAAAGCCGGGTTCCATAAACTGATGGTGTCCATAACCAACCCAGAATTCTTTACCTCTATTGGACAGTCCCTGAGCCATTGTGCTAATGCCGCACAGTGTGAGTAAGCAGGCAGCAGCGCCTGTACGGACTGCTGCCTGCATTTTTTTGAAAATGTTGGTTACGAATGTCGTCATGGTTATCTGATCAGGTTGATAATTCCTTTCTTATCTACCGTACTGCCATCTGCCAGTTGCAGTCTGCACACATACATGTATACACCTGATGGCTGTGGTTTGCCTTTGTAAGTACCATCCCATCCACGGCTCTGGATATCAGATTCGAAGAGTTTTTCTCCCCATTGGTTGAAGATCATCAGGTGGATATCTTTAATGATGCTACCATATACTTTCAGTTCATCATTCACCGCATCACCATTAGGCGTAAAGGCATTCGGAATGTAGATACCGTCCAGCAGTGTGGTACCACTTACCGGTCCTGTTTCTACAGGTTTACAACCCAGCGCTCTTACCCACAGTTTCACTTCCTGCATTGGCTGTAAGCCGGTAATGGTATGGAATAATCCTTTGCTACCGGAAGAAGGAACGGTCCAGTTCAGACCATCCGTTGACACCTCATATCCTGAAGCATTCGGCACCGCATCCCAGACGAAACGCAGGGCATTTACACCTGTAGAATCGAGTGTTACGACTGGTGCTGTCAGCTGTGGTAACACGGTGAGCACCGCTGGTGTACGCACAGGAGATGCACAACCATCCTTATTTGTTTCGAGATAATATTTCACATCTGCAGTAACATTGGTGACGCTCAGTGTACTGCCATCTGCTATTTTATTACCGCCTGCTGGTGCATCATACCAGCTGTAGTCTACTCCTGTTGCAGGGCTCTGTACCTCGAAAGAAGCGTCAGTACCCATACAGATGGTCAGTGAGTCTGTAACCAGTATACCTTCTGCCGGTCCTTTTACTTCCAGCTCTTTGGTTGTATCGGCTATACATCCATCTGCTGCCACCAGTCCAATTGTCACATCGTATGTACCACCGGAAGAGTAGAGATATACAGGAGATTGTATGCTATCTATCGCACCATTACCAAACTCCCATTTCCATTTAGTGATAGCTGCGTTATTTGTGGTTGATCCTGTTCCTTCGAAGTGTACGGAGTCGCTTACACATCCATTGAAGGTGGCGGTATAGTCCACTTTCGGCGCAGCGATTACATTCACCGGCAGGAAGGTTTCTACTTTATTATCACAGCCTTCGAATGACGGATCCTGCATTACTACCGGCACATAATAAGTACCTGCTTTGGAGAAGGAGTAATCTGCATCAATTGCAAAACGGTAGTATTTCTTATTGTTAGCGATGAATGAATCAACCGGTACCGGATTATTCTGTGTTACATCAGCAGCAGGTGTGATGTTGCTTACCTTACTGATGTTCCACTGTAAAGAAGTAGGACGCTGTGTTGAGATAAAGGTGAATCTGAACGGCGTATTCTCACAGGTGTAATCATTAGCCGCACCTGTACCGTTATTCACGTTAGAGATTGAAGCACGGGTATTCAGATTTCTTACCAGAGTACCTGCGTTATAGCCGTAGCTTTCAGCATCTCCCAGACCGTATGTGATCGCGGTAAATGCGGAGTCACTGGTTACATAGCTCTGTGCTTTTGTAGCATCCCAGCGTTTCACCACTACGGTGTAACCCGGTAAAGCAGGGTGAGGATATTTAAAGTCAAACAGTGTGCTGTTATCTATTTTCAGACTGTTCACACCATTGGTAGGGATGATTAGTGTCAGATAGTTGGAGATAATTCCTTCTTCCGTGTTACGATAGAAACCAAGCTGTTTAATACCCTGTTCTATCGGACTGAGATAGATCATTTCCGGATCACCATAACCATCGGCATTGAAACATCTGCCGGTAGACGCGATATACTGTGCTACCATGATTGGCTGATCTGCTTCGATATAGTTAGGTTCTTCACTTACATATTGATAGAAACGTCCTTTATTGAGTCCGGTCAGTGTAACGCCATCTACTTTTACTTTTGTAGCCGGATCTTTTACCATAATCCTGTAGACGTTACCCATCAGTTTTGAAGGATCTTCATCTGTAGATGTAGGCGCTGTCAGGTAACGTTTGCCCCATGCCTGTGAAGGGAAACACTGCTGGATAAAGTTATCACCACTACCACCACTACCTGTAGGATCACAGCTTACGCTGGTACGGCTGTTACCGGAGAATACGGCAATCGGATAACATTTACCGGCTGAGTTAGATACTGATCTGAAGATTGTACCTGTTACATCATAACCGGTGGTTTCACTTACCCTTGCACCTAATACCTGATACACATCACCTTTGTTCAGTGTTACGGTAAATGGTACGTTAGCAGGGTGACCGGTTGCTGTCGGAACAGACGGCGTAATCTCTACTACCGTATTTGGCTGATCAGCGATCACATAAGCCCATGAGTAGTCAGCGGCGCCGTATACCTGATTGTAACCCAGTGCATAGTATTCATATCCATAGGTACCTACCGGCAGGAGCATGGTAGCACCTGAGGACTGATTACCATAAATATGTGCGTATGCTACAATCGGCTTATCACTTTCTATGCTGATACCTCTGTCAAAGAGACCTTCTGATACCAGACGGGCATCTTCCAGTCCATTTTTCGGTATCATGTCTGTTGCCAATGTTGAATTAGCATCCAGATGGTAATGTTTAATCCAGCTGGTACCATTCACTTTTACGGTAACGTCAGCAGCTTCCTGTGCACTCAGGTAAAGCACCATATCCTGATCATTACTACTGAAGAAGAAGTCATGATGACCGTATGCCACCCAGAAACGGGTACCTCTGTTCGAGCTGTCGGCCGGTGGAATCACAACAGGAACTACCGCTCTTGCGCTATCAACCAGACCCGTGAATTTATCAAGGAAGCTCAATTTAGATTCCGTGATATAGTTATTGTATTCATCTACTTTGCTACTGTCTGTCACCAGCCACTTATCATCCGCATCTGTTCTGCCTAATCCCAGCTGTGATTGCTGTCTTACAAAACCCTGCCATGGATCCATATAGAAGGTCTTCACGGAGAAGTCGAATGCACCTGTGCCGCTTGTCTGCACATCATTATAGAAGTACATTTTTTCTACAGACGCATCTACATTCGGAGGTACTGTGCCTGTATATCTTCTGATATCCACAGTAGCAGGAACCGGTGCACCGGCTGCCCATGTGATGGACATCACACTGTCAGAACCCATCATAAAGTGCTGGGTAGTACCGGCAGCAGGTGCCGCAGGCGTAGCTGTCAGCAAGGCTGGTGTAGAAGTCGGTACGAATTCATATGCACCTAGGTCAGGTACACCATCCTGTAAGGTGGCCGATCTTGGTTGACCTTTAATATCATGATCATTGAAAGGAATCTGTATACCACGACCATTCAGGGCCCATACACCGGGTGCATTCACCACCGGACTACCATCCGTCAGGTTCAGTTCCGGTTTATAGAAGATGGAGTGTATATCCAGTCCGGTATGTCCTATCCATGAAGCTAAAGTTGCATCTTTATAAAGAGAGGTAGATGCCAGTACTGCACCGGAAGAATAGATCAGGTTGTAGTCTGTATTCTCTCCCACTACACTACCCATATCCAAAGCGATACCTGCTGCACCGTGACTAAAGATGTTATTTCTTACCACTACGCTGCTGCCGTCATCGTCTCTGAATCTGGCGGTGATATTGGTGGTTTTACCTGACAGATCAGGAGAACCGTTATAGATCGTGTTGTTATAGTAAGTAGCAGCCTTATCACCGTCTACATACAGTCCATAAACTGTTTTATTGGCTGTTACGAGGCTCACTACGTTATTCAGTATACTGGTGTTATTATTATCGCCGGTATATAAACCATAGAGCGATGCTTTGTTGTTGGTCAGTGCAATGATCTTATTGCCAATGATTTCAAACGGCGCATAAGTTTCAGTAGTACCCCATCTTGCCTGAATACCATATATTTTATCACTGGATACGGTATTCAGGATGTTAACGGTATTCTGATTGATCTGCCATGCAGTATCTGATTCGAAGACATAGATACCATAGCCTGAGCTGCTCATATCACCATCCAGATTGATGATATTTCTGGTCATCTGCATACGGCTGGTATACTGCGAATAGATACCCCATTTGAAGCTGTTGTTAATGATATTACTGTCAACCACGTGATCTAAAGACTGACTCTGATCACCAAGGCCAAAGAAGTATACACCCGCTGAACCATTTTCAATTGTATTGCCCTTGATCACAATGTTATTACCAACATAGTTTTCTCCGATGATAGCGGCTACATCTGTGCTGCTGTTGATCACATCAGGAGCAATGATCTTACAGTTGAGGATACTATCGTAAGCAGCGGCACCTGAGAATACTACTACTTTACCATAGTTATTGTCGGTCGCTTTCATGGTAATACCATTGAAAGTGATATAGCTTGCACTATCCAGACTTACCACATAGTTGGTATCATAAGGAGAGGCATACGTCATCGTAACATCTGCTGCAACACCACTTGCACTACGGAAGGTGATTCCGGCATCCGGACCAGCGCCTGCTACGGCATGCATCCTGATGTGCTCATTATAGGTACCTGCTGCCACATCAAAAATGATAGCGCCATCGATACCACATTCCAGAGCTTCTACTGCTTTATTGAAGGACTGGAAGTTAGTCACACCGGCTGGTTTTGTGGGGTCGATTGTATAACGACCGGCAGCAAACGCCGCGTTCATATTTACTTTTACTGCGGCAGAGTAAGTCGTGTCAGTGCCACATACTACGATACAACGGAAGTAATTTTCGAAAGTGATAGGTGTAGCCAGTGTGGATACAAACTGCCATTCACCAAAGTTTGTCCATGGTCCGGTAGCTGCTTTTGCACGCTGCCAGCGATACGTCTGGGTACCACCTTTAGTATTACCTGTCAGGTCCAGTTTTACTGTATCTCCAAGACAGATACCACTACCCGGTGTGGCAGTCGCGGTACCGGCTACAGGAGGAGCAGTACATTTTGGAATATTGATTTCATATGCGCCCAGATCTGGTGTAGTTGTACTTCTGGTCACACCTATGATATCTTTGGTTACTCCTACCGGAATACCGGCGTTGTCAAACGGAGAGATCACCGGTGCATAGTTACCATTCTGCATATCGGCATAGATCGGTTCTACACTGATAGATGCTGTACCAAAAGGCGTCGCCTGCCATGTTGCAATATCAGGAACATTAACAGATTCTACTTTACCGACATAAGAACGACCTGCTGCCTTAAGATAGATATTATTATTACCGATACTCAGGATCTGCTGGCTGGCATTACCCAGTTTGATACCGATCCTGTCATATCTGTTACTTGTTGCACTTCTGAGACTAATGATATTGTTATTGAAAGCAAGACTATCCGCATTACCGTCCAGAGAGAAGCCCAGTACGTCTGCTTCAGGAGCGCTTTCTATTTCAATTGTATTGTGATAAATACCGGTTTTATTGGTAAATCCACCATAGATACCTGTAACAGTTGATCCGCTACCACCTGTAGCGTGGATGATATTGTTTCTCACAATATTCCATACGCTGCCTCTTGTCTGTTCTACAGAGATACCTACGAACCCACCATAAGCGGTACTATTACCACCAAAAGGATTCACCACGCGGTTGTTCTCGATGAGGAGACCATTATGCGTAGAAGATCTGATACCATTAAAGTCACTCATACTGCCGTTACGCGTAGGACGGCTGATGATATTACCCGCAATTGTCGTATTCAGGGTACCATCTGTCAGGATACCATTCTGTGTAAATTCTGAGATGTTGTTATTCAGGATACGGTTATTAGCAGCCGGATATTCTTCTTTACCAAACAGTGTCAGTGCTGAATAACCACCAACAATGTTATTTCTTTCAATCAGGTTATTATTACAATAAGAGGCATTATAACTTTCACCTTCATCCGTGCCACTACCATTGATGACCATAGCCACTCCCTTGGAATAATCTGTGGTGCTTACTATGATATTACATCTGCGGATGATGTTGTTATCAGCATGATCCATCAGCTGTATACCTACACCATATTGACCACTACCGTCTCCGTTTACTGTCAGACTATCAATGATCACATAATCACTATGACGCAGTTTGATCGCTGCTCTTTCTGAAGATACGTCAGAGCTGTAGGCGATGGTATTACCGTTACCATTGAAAGTAACTGTATTCGTCGCGGAGGCGCCTTTGATCGTATCCAGTATCATCTGTTCGTTATAAGGCCCGGAACCTGCTACCACGTTAAATACTACCGGACCGGAGATACCGCAGGACAATGCATCAGCTGCAGAGGTAAAGCTGGTGAAGTTGAGTGCGGAAGCCGGTGCATTTTTGTTGATGGTATAAGTCTGCGGTGTCATAGGTGGGTTCACCGTCAGTAATACCGGTACGGAAAACGTAGTATTCCCGCTACAGGTGACTGCCAACCGGTAATATTGTGTTGTTGTGGCCCTGATAGTTGTATCCGGACCAGATAGTACATTGCCAATGGAAGTGAAAGGACCGGCTAAAGCGGTGGCTGTCTGCCACTGGTAACTCTGACCAATACCGATAGAATTACCGTTTGCGCCCAGCATTACATCCGTATTCTGACATACTACTGATTTAGACAGTGTGGCAGTTCCCGGTGTAGGAGGTGCTGTACAGGCAGGTGGCGTAAATTCATATGCACCCGCATCAGGTGTTGTGGTGCTACGGGTAGCGCCTGTGATATCGAGGGCTACATCTGCGAAGGCACCTTTATCATCCACAGAGCTGTTCTGTGGTTTGAAGTTGCCTGTTGCCGGATCTACAAATAATGGCGGTGCAAAAACAGAAGCCTGTTCACGCCCCGAGATACTCTGCCATTGTACCAGAGTTGCTGCATCCTGTCCTTCATATCCTACAAAAGCATTTGTCACTGTATTCGCGATGAAGAACACGTTTCTGTCAGATTCCAATCCGGCACCAGCACCATCTGTGTACATGGCGTGTTTCTTAAAATTGCCTGTTCTTGATATGTAGATCAGGTTATTTTTAAACTGGAGACCACCAGCGCCATTATCTGCGGTGAAACCTTTTGTTGCGTAAGTTCCCTGCGCAGCTGCGCCATCAAGAACGATCGTATTATGATACAACCAGATATTATTGGAATAATTACAGGCGATACCGGTAACGTCGGCACCACTGTTCATATCATAGATCAGGTTGTTGGTAATCTTATTTTCAAGACCAGTGATAGCCACTACCATATTCACATTGATACCGGTAGCAGGCTGCTCATTGCCCGGCATACCACCATACGGCGTATGGATACGGTTTGCATTAACAATTGCTTTGGTGTTCAGTCCATTCAATTCAATACCTGCGAAGTACCACTGGGTTGTTCTGGTCGGATTGCTGATTTCATTACCTTCCACCAGTGTATTAAAGGAGCCCTGCAGTTTTATCCCGGTATTGTGAACATCATATATTTTATTGTTGAGGACTTTGTTACCTGACACGGAGGTAAACTGACCACCAAACATGGAGATACCGTAGTATCCACCGGTAATAGTATTATTGCTCAGGGTGTTGTTATCACACTTCGCGTCTTCTACAGTTGCACCGGGGCCACCACTTAATGTGATACCTACAAACTGGTCGATGGTGGTTACCAGATCACTGGTGATGGTACAGCCGTTGATCGTGTTATTGTCTGCATCGTTTGTCAGGTGTACAGCGGTACCATATTGCTGGAAGCCGGTACCTTCTGCTTTTATCTGCAGGTTATTCACTATTACATAATCTGCGCCATCCAGTTCGAATACATATTGTTTCTTCGCATCAGCGGAAAGGAAATGCAGTAATGCCCCATTACCATTGAAAGTAATAGTGCTGCCGGCAGATGCGCCGGTGATGGAGGGAACGGATACCTGTTCGTTATAAGGACCAGAACCTGCGGCCACGTTAAATATTACATTGCCGCTGATACCACATCTGATAAAGTTGACAGCGTCTGCGAAGGAATGGAAATTATTACCGGCAGTTGCTTGTCTGCTATCAATGGTGAAAGTACCACTCACCGGCGCAGGTGTTACTACCTGTTGGCTGGCAGAGGTAGTGGCACTACCGCTGGTACAGGTTACTACACAACGGTACCAGGTGCTGGCAGTCTGTGTTACTGTCACAGCTGGCAGGGTTGCACCACTGACGTTGGTCCAGGTGCTGTTATTAGCAGAAGACTGCCATTGGAAAGTTAAACCTGAGGCAAGAGAAGTGCCTGTCAGTGACAGGTATACTTTACCCGTAGCACAAAGTTCTGCTGCATTTGCCACGACTGTTCCTGCCACAGGTGCACCGGTGCAAGCTGCTGCTGGTGTCCATGTAAACAGGATATCAGGACGTGTATTCAGGTCGCCGGTATTATCAGTTGAAGTTGTGCTACATTCCGTACCGTCATTTCCTCTATAGGTATGCGCTGCTTTATAGGGCATCATTGTAGTAAAGGCTACTTCCGGATTCTCATTGCTGGTACCACCAGAAGGATCACCATTACATACTTCAACGATAATATTATCAGAACCGTTCCAGATAAGCGGGGTATTGAAGGCAAACTTGTTATAACCCGCTACCGGCAGGTAGTGATTGGGACCGTATACCTGATTAGTAACCGTTTCCCATCTGGTTTCATCCAGGTTATTCAATGTTACGAAGCCTACCTTTATTACATAGTTTTCTATGATGCTCATACCACGCAGGTTAAGCACATTAAAGCCAAGGGCACTGATATTACCCGCGCCCATACCTGCTGCCTGCAGGTCGGATGCCAGATAAAGATATTGTGCACGGGCGCCCTTCTTGTAGTCCTGCAGCGGGCAGGGATACCAGCTGATCTCACTGCCAAAGGTGCTGGAGCCCAGTTTAATATCCTTGGTCTGGGACTTAACAGGCAGTATACCCAGCAGTGCTACTGCCATGAGCAACAAACCCCTGTAAAAAGAATAAGTAGAATACCGTTTCATGTGAATAACTTTCTTTTTGGATTGTTAAAACCAGGATATCCAGGATTTTCCGTCTTTAGCGCTTACCATATCGTAACCGCTATTCGTTTTTACCAGATAGAATCCGTTGGAGTCTGTGATCTTCGTAATGGTGTTGGAGACAGCAGTTTCTCCTTCCGGCAATTCTCCGAGTATGCCCAGATATGGGAATATGATGCGGCCGTCTGTTTTGAAAGTCGGAGCGCTGAATGCAGGTCCGTATTCGATGTATTGTCCGGCGTCAGTGCGGGTTACAAAACCTAAGAGGTCATACACTGTATTGTCGCTGGTACCGAATTTTGGATAGAATACAACAAAGGAATAGTCAGGCAATTGCTGAATGCCGTAGGCATCGTCAATACCGTCTACATGGAATCCATCTACTGTTACCCAGTAACTACCTGCATCTACCTGCTGTTGCCACCAGGTTTTCGCAGCGTCTTTATCAATTACCAATGGTTTCGCTGTTTCTTTGATGGTACCGGTATTTCCGTTGGCCGTAAAGCCCAGTGTCGTTGTGGAGGCGTTCCAGGTAACATTATCGAAGCCGGTCAGCGTCTCATTGCCGGTATTAATGGCAGGTGAGAATGCTACACCGGTTGGCGTATAATAAAAGCCGGTGCTTTCTGTATGATTATTGCCACCTTCATCTACCCAGCTGATGGTAATGGTTCTGCTGGCAACATCAAAAGCCACATCATAACCTTTACTGTTAACAGTCAGGCGTTTGAAGTAAGTGAGGTAGCTACCTATTTTATCTATCAGGCGATTGCTCTTCTGTGCAGCATAAGCATTCTTTTCTGCCTCTGTTGCTTTTACAAGTACAGCTCTGCTGCCATGATATCTTCCTTTGAGTACGATCGAGTCACCACTCATGCCTTCGATGGAAAATTCGAAGTCAGAGTATAATCCTTCGCCATATACACCGCCATTCACGGAACCATCCGGATCGCTCAGCAGGTGTATGTAGGAATAAGTATCAAACAGGAGACATGGCTGTTGCAATGCTTTCAGACGATAGCTGCTTTCTGCCATGGTCACGGAAGATGCAGAGTCGAAATCAGCATACATCTTTACCCTGTTGGAATCATTGAACTGAAAGTAAAAAGAGAATATACCATGCTCCAGACCAGAAGGATATACCAGCCCTTTCCAGCCGTATGGCGCAGCCACAAGCATATCATTATACTTTTTCAGGGTATCGTTCAGGCGGGTATCAGGAGGAGCACTGAATACGTCTTCATCCGATTTCTGGCAGGCTGCCAGTACGGAAAAGGTAAAACATATCAGGAGTAAGCGTTTATACATAATATCTTGCGTCTTTTCTTAGTGTTTTGAAATGATTGTCAGCCGCTGTTTTTAGTAGATCAGTGCTTCAACTGCTTTCCGCTTCTTTGTCTGCAGACTGTAGAAATCTATTTTCCACGCTGTTTTAAAGTAGGCCACAACCATGGCTTCTTTCTGACGCAGGGCAGAGATGGCCTGTGCCTGTGTCACACCACTGGCTGCGGTTCCTTCCGGTATACTGGCGATCAGTCTTTCAAAACCTGCACGGCCGTCTGTCAGCATCAGGGAGATCATTTCCACAAAGTCATCGTCAAAGCCAGACATCGCATATGGGGTAATAAAACCATTGGCGTGTGCCTCGTCATCGCTGATATTGGTCCAGTTGGCAGAATAACGCCCTGCGGAGATATTTTTAAAGGCTGGTGGGTAAAGTATCGTCTGATGAAGAATATGCCCAAATTCGTGCTCTATTACATGAAAGATCTGCTTCAGGGTTGCTGAGTCAGAAGGCTTATAATTGGGCATGCCTTTGATACGGAAAGAATTGATGGAATAGAGGACCACTTTACGGCCACCTTCAGCGGTACCTAAAGTGATAGTGCCGTTATCCACATTCCAGCTGGCGCTGCCACAAAGGATCAGGAATTTCGGACTGTTCTTACGGAAGAATTCAATACCCGCTTCCTGTACATAGGTGTCTATCCATACTTTTTTAATGGATTGCAGGGCTGGTTTTACCATTGCTTCCTGTGGCGGTACCAGTGTTTTGTTCAGATCAAACTCAAACTGGTCCCATTTGTATTTTGCTTCAATGTTATACGGTACTACCAGAGTATCATACAACCATTTGTCGAGTGCTGTTTTTTGCCAGCTATCTCCACCCAATCCAGGAATATCTTCCAGATTACTCAGATCGTCATCTTTTGCACATGCGGCAAACAAGGCCACCGTCAGGAGAAGTAATAATGTCTTTATATTTTTCATGCTGTTTGCGGGATAAATCCTGAGAAATGTTTAGCGGGGATTTAATGGAAGTCCGGATGTCTTGGCCGATACAGGTATCTGAATAACCCTGCGCGGATCATCTGCGCCGAGTATGATAGTCTGTCCCTGACTGGTTACATGGGTAACAGGCACTTTGTAGCGCATCAGATCAAACCAGCGTGTACCTTCCTGCACGAATTCTGCTCTTTTGAAATCCAGCACAGTGTTCAGCAAAGCGTCTTTGTTATCAGAAAGTCCATAGTAACTTTTGCATTTGGCCAGTGTTACCGCATCAGCAGATGCATCATAGTTGGTGATACGCGTACTGGCATAAGTATTCAGGTCAGCAAGAACAGCGGAGGTGTTACCCAGTTGTGCGTTTGCTTCGGCTCTGTTGAACAGTACTTCTTCGGCTGTGAATAAAGGCAGCATAGTATAGATGTAACCAATGGTTGCATTCACCGATTCCTTTACAAAATATTCACTCAGCTTAGGAATGAAGTAATCAGCAGTTCCATATGTATATGCAGGGAAGCACCAGTCACCACCTGTTACATTACTACCCATGATAGCTCTGTACATCGGGAAGTTCATACCAAACCGGTACTGTGCCAGATTACGACCGTAGCTGGAATTAGTTTCCACCAGCAGGAAGTTGGCATTCTCGCTGGAGTTGGAATAGATGTTAAATAATTCCAGTGGAGAAAGGAACACATAGGAGCTGTTCCACGGACGCAGATAGGTTACTGCCTGACTTGTCGGGAAAGCCATATCTGCGTAGGTGATCACTTGTTTATAGTCACGTTTGTACAGGTAGAACCTTGCCGCAAAAGCATAAGCTGCTTTCTGGTTAAAGTGGTACTTAGGTACTTTGTATTTGTCATCACGGATCAATGGTAAACCTGCCAGCAGGTCTTTTTCGATCTGATCGTATACATAGGCTACTGTCTTCCTGTCATATTGTTTGAAGACTACTTCTTCCGGTTCGGTAACATACGGAATACCCATATCTGTATTAGCCGTTGCTGCATCGTAGCTTTTAGAGAAGATATTTACCAGCATAAAATGTGCATATGCACGTGCTACCAGTGCTTCTCCTTTCTGCCGGCTGTAAGCAGCGGTGTCTTTTGCATTTTCACAGGCGATTAAGGCGTTGTTAGCCGCAGCGATGGCGGTATAGGCCGCGGCCCAATAATATTCAGGAGAATCCTGATTGATGTTTTGTACATCATTGAAATAGAAAGGATCTCTGTTGGTACGTACGTCGATACCGGTACCTTTATCGGCCACGTTGTCGGACATCGCTTCGCAGAAGGTCATATAGTTAGCCTGTGGATAAGCAGTACCCAGCAGCTGGCTTACCTTTTCAGGTGTGTCCAGTTGTGTCCAGGTACTATCCGGCTGTTGATCCAGATATTTTTTACATCCTGTTACGGACGGGAGAATAGCTAAAAGTATATATAGCGCTTTTCTTTGCATACTGTCTGTTTTTAAATGCCCACTTTAAGAGATAATGTAAACTGCTTCTGTATTGGCTGTGCCACACCTCCGGCGTTGAAGAACTCAGGATCCTGTCCTTTCAGTTTTTTGTCTGAATAGATCAGCCACATGTTATTCGCAGCAGCTGTTACCAACAGACTGCTAAAACCTGTTCTCTTTAAGAAGCTGGCTGGCAGCAGGTATGTCAGGGATACCGTTTTCAGACGCACAAAATCTCCTTTTGCTACGCGCGCTGTAGAATAGTTGTAGTTGTTATAAGGATATGCGCCACCGAGCAGTGTCTGCTCATATGCATCGAGTATGGATGGTACATTTGTCTGGGTTTCATCTTTCGGCATTATCCAACGGTCATAGAACTCATTGGGCATTGCATCGAGGTCAGAGTAAGCCGTTTTGAAAGCCGGGTACAGACGGATCTTGTTACCCCACTGATAAGTCATGAATACGTTCAGTGATAATGCTTTGTAGCGGAAGGTATTATTCAGACCACCTGTTACCGGAGGATCTACGGGTCCCTGATAAACCAGTGTACCAGTTGCATCATCCTGCAGATCAACGTTTGAGCTGGTCTTACCATCACCTGTAACGAAGGTCGGTACACCAGTATGCGGGTCCAGTCCTTTATAGTCAAGGGAGAAGAGACTGCGTACCGGATAGCCTTCTTTATTACCACCTTCGGCAGCAACGAGGTCAAAGATCAACGGAGCGTTTTTCGCATTGGTGATCTTATTGGTGTTATAACCGAAGGTCAGGTTAGTTCTCCATCCCCAATGTTTTTTACGGATCACTTCACCACCTACCATGACTTCAATACCTTTGGAAGTCATATCCGCATAGTTGGCTGCTTTGTACAGTTCACCGCCGATGCCGGAGGTTTTAATAAGACTGATCAGGTCAAAACTTTTACGGCTGTAAAGGTCGAGCGTCATGTTCAGGCGTCTGTCTAAGAAGCCTGCTTCTACACCGAGGTTAGTCGTATATAATTTTTCCCATGTGAGTTCGGTATTCTTCAGGTGTGCCAGCTGGATGACAGATTCCACTTCATTCAGGTGTGCACGACGGCTGTTTACAGTCTGATAAACGATATTAGAGTTGGTAGCAGGTCCCATGCTGGCGGTCAGACCATAGCTGGCGCGTAAGGAGAGATAATCTACATTACGGAGTTCACGCATGAAGTCTTCTCTATCCAGATTCCAGCGACCAGCGAAGCTCCATGTAGGGAGCCATCTCGCACCGGAAGAAGCACCCAGACGGTTAGAACCATCATAACGGGCATTAGCGCTGATACTGTATTTATCCCCATAAGAGTAATCAGCTGTACCATAGAAGGCGGCAAATCTGTCATAGTCGCGTGCCATACCATAGTAAGGGAAGTTGCTTTCAATAGTCTGTTTCAATACACGATAGTCGATATAAGGAACACCACCGTTATTGTATTGGTAACCATAACCTGTATTGGAAGCATTTTGTCTGTCAGCATATTTCACCTGCTGACCTGCCAGTATATTCAGATTATGATTACTGCCAAATGTAGTTCTGTAGCTGAGTGTGTTACGGAAATCGTAGTTGACCAGCTGGTCTTCCGTTCTGTTATAGAAACCACCTTCCGGTAATACAATCACCGGCGGTGCATCCGGGTTCTCCGGATCGCGGTACAGGAATTTATTATTTTGTGCGATGGTCGCATTGTCTGCTGCCCGGTAAGCATTCGCCATGTTGGCGTCTTCAGTGATCTGGTGTTCACGGGAAGATTTCACATAACGCAGTGCGCCTACAAATTCCCATTTCAGTTTATCGGTGATTTTCCAGCCCAGATCACCTTGCAGACGAAGGTCCATCACATTTAGTGAGAGATAGTTATTACGCAGTTCATTGATGATATTAAAATCCGCGAAGTTGCGTCTGAAATATTCCAGATCGCCTTTATCATCATATGCTCTCAGTGTACGGCTGGTATTCAGTGCGTAGCTGAAAGGGTTGATATCGAAATCGCGGTCATACTGTCCTTCTACCGGATTACTGTTACGCGTCAATGTACCCGGCGCCCTTTGCTGACGTACGGAGCCGAGTGTAGAGAAACCAGCTGTGAATCTGTCGGAGAATTTATAGTTATTACGATAGTTCAGGGTATAGCGATGTACTTTATCTGCTATTGTCCAGCCGTTATCTCCATAATAGCTGGTAGAGAAATAGGATTGGGAGCGATCTGTACCGGAGGATACGCTGATGGAATGTTCCTGTACGAAGTTGTTGCGGAACAGGATATCGAACCAGTCGGTATTAGCTCTGCCATATTGTAATAGGAAAGCTTTACGCGCTTCAGGTGTATTCTCCAGTTCGAAGTGACCATTCACGTCTGTCTGCAGCATATCATACATTTTTCCGTACACACCGACGTCGCCACGGGAAAGGATATCGGATGTCAGAATACCTTTACGCTCAAGCTCTGCCAGTACAGACATCTGTCTGGCAGAGTTCATGATATTAAAGTTTCCATAGGTAGGTTTCAATTGTGTACTGAAATTGCCGCTATAGGCAATGGTGGGTTTACCTGCACGTCCTTTTTTGGTCGTGATCACCACTACACCATTCATGGCGCGGGCACCATAGAGTGCCGTTGCTGCAGCATCTTTCAGGATATCGAAACTTTCAATGTCGTTAGAGTTCAAACCTGCAACAGCAGAACCCAGTAAAGTGGTAGGGTCACCACTGGAAAGCTGGTCATTAGAGATATTGGCCACATCTTCCAATACTACTCCGTCTACTACCCATAATGGTTTGTTATCACCGTTAATGGAGGTAGCACCGCGGATACGGATCTTGGGAGCGGTACCAAATGTACCTGATACGTTCTGTACAGATACACCCGCCACACGGCCTTCCAGCATGCGGCTAACATCTGCCACACCATTTATTTTTACGTCTTCTGCCTTGATAGATACGGCAGAACCCGCGAATTTCTTTTTGTCAATATTCTGGAAACCTGTCACCACCACTTCTGACAGGGAGCCTTCTGTACCACTCAACAGGACATTCACCAAAGTCTGACCGGTAAACAGGACGACCTGTGCTTTTTTACCAATAAATGAAAAGCGTAAGCTGTCTCCGGAACGGGCGCTTAATGTAAAATCACCATCAACAGTTGTCACTGTTCCTTTTTTCGTAGACAGGTTGACTACTGATACATTGGGCAGCGCGACTTTCTCTTCAGCACCAGTCACCCTTCCTTTCGCCAGACCCATAGGGATAGAATCTCTTACTATACGGCTGTCAGCCGCGTGGTTGGTTCCGGCTGCATGCGCAGCACCGGATAGTAATAGCAGTATTGTAACCGTAATAATTCCCCTCCGGCGCTTTTTTAAGGACGCCGGCAATTGATTACCATGCATAGGTAATGTCATATGTATAGCTGATTTACTGAAATGATCCTGGTTGTAAAAAATATCTTCTTCTGGTTGCTCCTGACCTGATAGTGTGACGTATTACCCGGCTTTTACTGTTCCACGCGTTAGATTTAGCTGTAACGAATTAACATTCAACTGTCAATACCCCTTAAGAATGTTGCGAGCCAGGCTCCTTTTTTCAAAAGCTAAAATTATTCAGTTGGGAAGGTTGTTGCATCCGGGTAAACCGCCTTTATAGAAATTAGCGGTAAACCACTATTTAATTCTTATCTTACTCCCCGGAATCAACCAAACTTTATATTCGTAACGACACTATTTTATAGGAAATCCTTTGTTGCAACCAGAATCTATTTCGTATCCTGTAATAACTGTCAATTTTACAGGAAAAATTTGCCATGATGCCACAAGGAGAATGAAATGACTTCTAATGATGGGTAACCTTAGTAACCTGTTCCACGGTAAGATCCGTAGGACGCTGCTTTTTGCGCTGTTACTTTTAATTGGTAACAGCCTGTCCCTTACTGCCCAGACGGTAACTGACCAGCTAACAAGGAGTGTCACGCATTCCGGTACCAGCATAAAGCATGTGGACAGTCTGTTAAAACTTGCCGGTACCAAGAAAGATACTGCCACCAGTAATGCGGTTCGTCTGTATTATATGGGAATGGAGGATGCACGCATCTTGAAGTATAATAATGGCGTTGCACATGCGCTGGCGGGTCTGGCGCTTTGTTATAATAATAACAATGAGAAAGACAAGGCCCTGTCATGCGAGCGTCTGGCTCTGCATTATTGTGAAGATAATCAGGAAGGACTGGAAATGCGGGTGAACATCTACCTGTTCATGTCGCAAAGCTTTTATTATAAGGGCAAGTATGATTCTTCTGCCTACTACCGCTATGCGGCCCTTGACCTGCTGGAGGCTAATAAGGTAACAGACCGCAGGATGCAGACACGTGTATATTGTAGTCTGCTTGATTTCTGGTTGAATATTAATGAAAATATCCAGAACGACTCGCATATTCAACAGATCATGGGCCATATAGACAACCTGATCGACAGCGCCAATATTAAGAAGGATACTACCGCACTGATGATGCTTTATTATTATAAAGCAGGCTATTTTAATAACATCGTTCAGAACGACTCCGCCCGTTACTACTGTGCATCTGCCATCCAGATGGGAAAGGCAACGAAGATCTCCGCCAGTATGGAAGCCGGGCTACTGATCAATACTGCTCTTACCTACCTTGATGATAAGAATCCGGTACCTGCCATTGCATACCTGAAAAAGGCAAAGGCACTCTTTCCGGCGAACAATCCTATTCCCAACAGGCACCAGATCTTTGCAGATATTTGCACTGGTCAGGCTTTTGTAATGCAGCAACAATATAACAAAGCCATCACCATTACCTTACCGGCACTAAATAATGCGGAGGAACGACATATGGTCCACCTGCTGGTAGGCCGGGGCAATCAGGTATTGGCAGATGCCTATGAGGCCGTCGGACAGTACAGGAAAGCAGCTGAATACAGAAAGGCTTATACTGTTATCAGGGACAGTATGATGAAAGTGGAGAAACTGGAACTGGTATTCAATCTGGAAATGAAATACCGTATTGCGGATAAGAATAAGGAGCTGGCGGAGAAGCAGCTGGCTATCACCCGTAATGAAAGCAGGATCAAAACGAAAAATATGCTGATCATCGCAGTGTCTTCCGGATTACTGCTGATACTGTTGATCAGTGTTCTGATATACCGGAATAATCTGCATAAACAGAAGTTGCAGCTGGAGAAGATCCGGAACCTGCGACAGGAATTACAGATCAGCAATTTACAGGCGATGATTGCAGGAGAAGAGAAAGAGCGGAGCCGTATTGCCCGTGATCTGCATGACGGCATGGGTGGTACGCTGGGTACGATCCGTACACGGCTGAGTGCTATTTTCCGCAGATATACCACTACGGATGTGACGGAAGATTTCAAGGAAGTTCTGCACCTGCTGGAAGAGGCGTCTGTCGAACTACGTAAAACAGCCCACAACCTGATGCCGGAAATATTGCTTCAGGAGGGACTGACCAAAGCTACTGCCCTGTTTTGCGAACGCGTAAAGAAAGGACACACGCTGGAGGTTACTTTCCAGTCCATCGGCTTCAATACCGGCTTATCATCCGCAGAAGAACTCACCGTTTATCGCATCATACAGGAACTTGTCCATAATATCCTCAAACATGCCAATGCAAAACATGCCATCGTTCAGATCGCCTGTCATGAATCGCAACTGGCTGTTACTGTAGAAGATGATGGCAATGGTATGTTATCATCTGCACAATCTGATGGTATAGGATTGAAAACTATCCGGGAACGCGTAAATTCGTTAAACGGGGATTTACATATAGAGAGCGTACCAGGCGAGGGAACCAGCGTACATATAGAAATTTCGATTAAACATAATAATACTGCCAGACATGCCTATAAAACTAGCGATTGCTGACGATCACCCTATTGTAGCTAATGGCATCTGCAGCATATTACGTGATGCTGCCCATGTAGAAGTGACCGACATCTATACCAATGGTAATACCCTTTTAAAGGGTATCAGAGAAAGACAGCCGGATGTCCTGTTGCTGGATATGCACCTCCCGGATATGAGTGGCCCTGAGCTGGCCGCTAGTATCCTGAAGAACTATCCACAGGTGCGCATTCTGGTACTCAGCAGTTCTGATGTGCTGTTTCTTGTGAAGAAAATGCTGAAACTTGGTTGCATGGGATACCTGCTGAAAGAGTCAGACGATGTCACTATCCTGCAAGCCATCGAAACAGTACAGAAAGGAGGTCAATTCCTCTCTCCTGCCCTGAACCAGCAGCTGATAGAAGATATGTTCCGTAACAAGAAATCGGAAAAGAAAAATACTACGCTTACGCGGAGGGAGAAAGAAGTCCTGCAGCTGATCATTGATGAGCATACCAATCAGGAAATTGCGGATAAACTGTTTCTCAGTCTGCATACAGTAGAAAATCACCGTATCAGTCTACTACACAAACTGGAAGTAAAAAATACTGCAGGACTGGTGAAGGTAGCATTACAGACGGGGCTGGTTTAGAATGGGTTATGTGCTCATTATTTCGTAGTATCGTATAATGAGTAAACGGACCATCTTTAACAGTCTGCTGTTATTATTGCTATCTGCAGCCATATCAGCACCTGCGCAGAAAAAGAAAAAGGAACATAAGAAGAAGGAAAAACAGGAACAATCTTCCTCCAAAAAAAAGAAAGTACAGCTTAACGAATCTGTCCAGCCACAGGTACTGGGGATCGTACACAGTCCAGCCATTCAGGAAGCTTCCGGTCTTGCGGCCAGCAGAGCACTGCCGGGTTACTTCTGGACACACAATGATAGTGGTAATAAACCCGAGGTATACCTCCTTGATAATAAAGGACAACTGATCAGCACCATTCAGCTTGAAGGCGTCAAAAACCGCGATTGGGAAGACATAGCGGAAGGCGTCGGCCCGATTCCACAAAAACAATATGTATATGTCGGCGATATTGGTAACAATATCCGCTTGGACCTGCATACCCATATTTATCGTTTTCAGGCCCCTTCTCAGGCACCAGCCGCTAAAACGACCATCAAGCCGGAGACATTACTGATCAGCTATCCTGATGGCCCCAGAGACGCAGAAACGGTCATGGTAGACCCCATTGACAAGTTCCTGTATGTGGTAAGTAAAAGAGAAAAGGCAGTGGGGATCTATAAGACACCCCTGAACTTCAAAGATGGTGAAAAGGCGGTATTACAGAAAGTGGGTACTGTCCCTTATACATGGATCACCGCAGGCGACATTTCCCGGGATGGTAAACATATTGTGATTAAAGATAAAAGCCTTGTGTATTACTGGAGCCGGCAGGCAGGGGAAACAGTGGAAGCTGCGATGGCCAGACCGGCAGTCACCTTACCATACATACCTGAGCAACAAGGAGAAGGCATTGCATTAATGCCGGATAATTCCGGATATGTGACCATTAGTGAAGGAAAGAATCAGGCGCTGAATTTTTACCCCCGTCCATTCTGATCAAAGTAATCATAATGATATCTGGTGGCCATTCTGCTATTAGCAGGATGGCCATTCTTTTGGACGCGCAGTAAATATTATTTCGATAGTACACATTTTCAATCCGTTATGATTTGTTAAAAAAACTGTTCACTCCTGCGCAAATAGGTTGCACACATATAGCCGTTATTTGTCATTGAAAACTATAAGCATGAAAACTATAAAACATGAACAAATTCGAACGATTAAAAGCCGAGTTGGAGCAAACCGGCAAAGGAAAGATGAAAGCATTTGGCAGCTCCATGTTACCCATTCTTAAGAGCGGTACACAACTGACCTTCGAAAAATCCAGCGAATACAAGATCGGAGACATTGTATTCTGCAAAGTAAAAGGGCATTACATCGACGCACATAAGATTATTAAGACAGACGCGCATAAAGGATATCTGATCGCTAATAATCATGGATTTGAAAACGGCTGGACAAGGAACATTTACGGCAGAGTAATAACCGGAGAATATCAGCAACAGATTATTTATGAAGCGTCTTCCAGAAACAGGTAGTATTTATTCTTAACGGCATCGCCGTTTCCCTTCCCTCAAAATCATATACCATCTCCTGCTCTTTGTACCATTTATCCACATTACTACCTTCCTGCTCACCCTATCATTATCCGTTTAAATAATGGTTATCCTATACTAATCCTACGCTACACCTACGTTTATAACGTAGCATTAACGTAAGTTGAGTATAGTATAACTATAGTTTAGTCATAAAAAGAGAAACGCCTGGTAATGTTACCAGACGTTTCCATATTCCAATAATATTTATCAACAGATTATTTCAGGTTAAAGGTGTACTTACCTGCTGTCAGAATAATCTGATCAAACTGCTGTCCATTCAAAGTAATACGCGTTGCATTTTTATCATCAGTCATACCGGCTGGCAATCTTAATGTTGCACGTGAAGGTATTTCTACAGACACCTTTATACCATTTCCTTTACGCTTCCATTCCACTTTGATCATACCTGCACTGCTGGCATAGTCTGCCTTTACAAAATTCAGTGCTTTTACAAAAGCCGGCTGTATATAAAAGTGTTGGAATCCGGGCGCTGCTTCATCCGGACGGATACCTGCCAGTGTCTTATAATACCATGCACAATAATCGCCAAAGAAAATATGGTTGTGTGATAACTCTCCCGGCCAGTCTTCAAACAAGGTAGTTGCACCATTGGCAATCCAATGCGCCCAACCGGCATAACCGGTATCAGTCAGCATGCGGAAAGCCACATCTGCATAACCATAATCACTCAGGGTTGGTAAAACATACTTTGTACCCATCACCCCAAAATCTGCGTGATAATTACTACGCTGTACTTTTGCAGACAGCTGCGCGGCAGTTTTAGCAGCTGCTTCAGGAGTAGCCAGTCCGTGGAAAACAGCAGCACTCAATGCAGTCATTGTACTGTCCTTGTAAACGCCTGTATTAGCATCAAAATAAGCGCGATTAAATGCAGCACGTATACTATCAGCCAATCTGGTATAAGTCTGCTCATCGGCCTTATTACCCAATACACGCGCCATTTTCGCTACCAGTTCAGCATCTGTATAAAAATAGGCAGTGGAAGTAAGTGGCATTGGTGTTTTTACCAAAGACATCCAGTCATCCAGTCCGTGTTTGAACAGGTAACCTTCCGCACCTTTGGCCACCGCATCCGTATACTTTTTAAATGCATCATAATGCTCTCTCACTAATGCAGTATCGTTATGATAGAGATACATATACCATGTAACGAAGCCTAATGCACTGCCCCAGGCGGGACCGAAGGTAAATTCTTCATTACCCGGACGGTCATATCCCCATCCATTGGAAGGAGCAATACCCGGCATGGCGCCACTCGGCAATTGCGCGTCACGCACATCATGCAACCATTTGCGATAGCCTTCTGTAGTCTGATAATTCCATAGCCCGATTTCTGTAGAGATATGTGCATCTGCAGTCCAGCCATTCTTTTCACGCTGCGGACAATCCGTAGGGATGCTGAGGAAGTTACTGCGATAAGACTGACGGGCAGCTTCATACAGTTTATTGATCATCGGATCAGAGCTTGTGAAATGCCCTGCTTCTTCAAATGCAGTGCTGTAAAAAAGCCCTTCCAGTGAATGTACATTCAGGTCCAGCGGTTGGTCAGTCTCAATCTGCACATATTGAAATCCGTGGTATACAAAACGTGGTGTAAACACTTCACGCTGACCACCTTTCAGGTAATATACATCTGTCTGGAAACGGAGTTCACCGGGCATGCTCCGCATGTGTTCTGTGTTATGCACCATATCCAGTTCACCGTTTTTCAACACCTCACCATAATACATGGTCACTTTAGTACCAGCCTGTCCTTTTACTTTTAATGTAGCTACACCGGCGAAGTTCTGTCCCATATCAAACAGGTATTTTCCATTACCCAGGTTCTTCATAGATACGGGCTTAATACGGCGTATCACCTTTATGGAAGGCATGATCTGCTCGTGTAACGCTCCACCGGGGGAAGCAGTCAGCAATACCTGTTTCCAGCCGGCATCATTAAATGCGGTCTGGTTCCAGCCGGATATTTCCTGACGGGCATCATAGATCTCACCGGAATAGAGACAGTTAAACTGACTGGGGCCTGTGGAATATTTCCAGCTATTATCCGTAGCGATCGTTTCAGTCGTTCCGTCATCATAGCGGATAACAAGATCCAGTAGCAGACGTGGTGTTTTTCTCCACGGTGCATTCTGGAAACCCCATACCGCATGTGACTGGATATTATACCAGCCATTGCCCAGTTCAGCAGCAATACTCTGCGCACCTTTACGCGATAACAGTGCTGTTACATCATATACTTTGTATAACAGGCGTTTGTCGTAGCGGGTATATGCCTGTTCCAGTACAGCGTCTGTAACAGGTTTACCGTTTACAAATACAATATGGTAACCTACACCCGCCACATAAGCAGTCGCGCTGACCACCTTCTTTTCCAGTGCAAATGTCTTTCGTAAATAAGGTGCCTTTGTAGCCGTGGTATCTTCCGTGTTGGTGATCCAGCTACCTTTCCAGGCGGTATATTGTGCGCTTACAATACTGGTGATCAGTAACAGCGCTGCAGTCAGAATTACTCTCAATGTCAGATGTTTTAAATTATGGTACAACAGGGAATGCGACAACTCTCACTTTCGTAAAACCATAGGGTACGAGTGTGATATTGTGTACAACAGAATCTACCTTCCCTTTATAGAGCCCTTCTCTGTCGGTCGGAGGCTGATAAGCAACTCCGTTCATGACCTGCCAGGAAGGGATCTTTTTAGCCTTTGCGGTTATTTCCAGTGGGGCATGCTTCAGGTTCCAGACAAAACTGGAATCCAGTGGGCGCTGCTTTGTCACTTTCATACTGTCAGCCGCATGGCGTATATCATTGCGACGTAATGCAAAATTCCAGTCACTGGTGGGATATACGCTATAGTATGCACCTTCTGTGGGGTCGGCGTCTTTTACCCAGCGTTCTTCCAGTTTCAGGGCATATACCAGAGGACCTCTTTCTACCGCGCTGGAGTTACGTCCCCAGGTACCGGTTTTAATCGTCATGGGCAATTGTAATGTCAGCTCGTCTTTATCCTTCCATTCACGTTCGATCGTGATCATCTGACCGCCTTTATCTTTTCTTAAGGGCTGGCCATTGAGTAAGATCACAGCTTCATTACACCATGCGGGTATGCGTAACCGGAGCGGAAATTCAGTCTCTTTTTTTATAGCGATCTGAAAACGGATTTCCTCATTAAAAGGATAATCTGTTACCTCTGTGATGGTCACATCCCGGTGTTTCTTTCCTACTTCTGCCGTCATTATACAGGGGCCATATTCTAATGCAGCCACCCCTTTGTCAGCCGTCTGATACCAGAGATTAGCCGTGTATTTTGTCCAGCCCTGATGCATATTGGCCAGACAGCAGGTATAACCGCTGCGGGCGCCCAGCACATTACACATTTCACGATCGAAAGGCAATGAGAAATTGAAAACACCTCTGCTGATCTGCAGCTGATTGGCGACCTGAAAATACTGTTTCTCATTATAGTCATCCGTCGTCTGTGTTGGCAAAGCATTAAAAGCCATCTTTTCGAGTGCATCCATATAAAATACATCTCCGGTGATCGCACTGATATTTTCCAATGAATACATGGCCTCTACGATCGCACAGAGCTCTACTCCCTGCGTAGGATCATTTCCATTGAGATCCTCATCTCCGGAGAAGATCCCCATCGGCAGACCGTGAATCGTCATCAGGTCCTGCCAGCCGGTATGGAGATTTTTCAGGTATTCCTGTTTGCCTGTACGCTGGTAATTGACTGCCGGTGCTTTAAGTCCCATGGCTACATTCACGGCGTGTCTGTTCATCCATTGGGCATTATTGCGATAAGTGGTGGTGTTGATCACCCAGTCCCTGTTACCAAACCAGGTAGTCCATGGAAATGATTGTTGTTCGATTGTTTCTGCCAGTTCGAGCAGATAATCATCTTTGGTAATGCTGTATAGCCATTGGGCCATCATTACATTTTCCGCTCCGCGGGATTGGGCCCATTCGGTCCATTTACCCACCGGCGCTACTTTGAGTGCGTCCAGCTGATAACGGAAGTAGCGGGACATGAACTTGATTACGCGTTTGTCTTCTGTAGCGGAATAATACTGCTGCAATACTTTCAGCATGACCATTTTAGGCCACCAGTCCTCTCCTTCTGCGGCATGTTCCGGATCAATATCGATCTGGCGGGTGATTTCTGCATTGGTCAGGGGACCGAAATAACCGCTTTTACGCTGATGATCCAGCGTCCAGTTGACATAGCGTAATACTTTTTCTTTCAGGACAGCGTCATCCAGCAGATAAGCGAGTGGCAATGCGCCGTCCAGCCAGTAAGGAGTTTCCTCCCAGCCATCCCCGCGGCCACCTAGCCAGCCGTTATCATTTTTAATCTTGCCATAATACTCATCCAGATGACCAGATGATCCATGACGCATAATCTGAAGCTGACGTTTGAGCCAGCCCGTGGGTTTAACATTACCCAGACGTAACGCTTCATACGCGGGAGGAGTGTAGGCGCCGGGTGAGACCTGTTTGATGCCGGCTTGTGCCCCCAGTGGTAACATGAAAACCACTGGAAGTGCACAACACACCATCCATTTAATTTTCATTTGCTTGACTTGAGTAGTGAGTAATATGGAATTTTAACGTGGGCTACAAAATAGGAAATCCTGCTTAATAATACACATTAAAAAGCAATAGAAATCCCCGCTGCTGCGGAGACAGTATAGGATGGTTACTCAGTAAAAATTACTGGTTACGGGTTACAACGATGGCGCGTACAACAATGGCAGTACGTCAGAAATATTGCTGACCTGTCTGAAATTCGGACTATCAATATGCACATCTACATGTTCATGTTCCCATGTGATATGATAGGGAATATGAATAGCGCTTCCACCTATACCCAGTACCGGCAATACATCTGATTTCAGGGAGTTACCGATCATCAGGAACTGGTCAGGTGTAATATCCAGATGCTTTAACAGCTTGCGGTAATCGGCCTCCTGTTTATCAGACATGACTTCCACATGGTGGAAATAATGCAGGACGCCTGAATTGCGCAGTTTACGTTCCTGATCCAGCAGATCACCTTTGGTAGCAACAACAAGGCGGTAATGATCTTTCAGTACGGAGAGTACTTCGGGGACACCATCCAGTATTTCCACCGGTCTGGCCAGCAGGGCTTTTCCATATTCAATAATCTTTTCCACAGCACTGATATCAATGGTTTTATTGGACACTGTCAATGCCGTTTCTATCATTGACAGCATAAATCCTTTAATACCATACCCGTACAGAGACAGGTTTTTGATCTCTGTCTGCAATAGTTCACGTGCGACGGTATGCTGTGGTAAATAGCTCTCCATCAGTTGGCAAAAATCGGCTTCTGTTTCGCGGAAATAGGGTTCATTGATCCATAATGTATCATCCGCATCAAAGGCAATAACTTTTATACTCATATGTCTTCAAACTAGGGTTAATGAAACAAAAGTATCCAATAACTATGGGTTTTCCCTGTTTTTTAATCATAAAAGTTCACTGCTGTACTGGTGCAGATTTTGTAGTATTTAAACTGTATATTAATACTATTCATCTTGAACATACTGCTTACAGGCGCCAATGGTTATATAGGTCAGAGATTGATTCCGGTATTACTGGAACAGGGCCATCACATTACCTGTTGTGTCAGGGACAGGGATAGGTTTAACCAGCAGCATGACTATCCGGTATCTGTTATAGAGATCGACTTTTTGCAGCCGGGGGACACCACCTTCCCCGACAATATTGATGTAGCGTACTATCTGGTGCATTCGATGAGCAGTGGCGGGCAATTTGAGGAAAAAGAGGCGGTTTCTGCAAGAACATTTGTACGGTTAATCAGCAATACCAGCTGCCAGCAGGTCATCTACCTGACCGGAATAGTCAATCAACAGGACCTTTCCAGACATCTTGAGTCACGGCTGATGGTAGAGAATATCCTGAAAGAAGGCCCTGTTCCCCTGACAGCATTAAGAGCTGGTATCATCGTTGGCTCCGGCAGTGCTTCTTTTGAAATTATCCGGGATCTGGTAGAAAAATTACCCGTTATGATCACTCCCCGATGGCTGAACACCCGTTGCCAGCCCATCGGTATCAGAGATGTTATATTCTTTCTATGTGGTGTGCTGGGGAAAGCGGCCACCTATCACAGAAATTATGATATAGCAGGGCCTGAAGTACTTACCTATAAGCAGATGTTATTGCAATATGCAAGGGTCAGAAAGCTGAAAAGGTATATTATCACCCTGCCTGTCATGACACCCCGGCTATCCTCCTATTGGCTTTATTTCATCACATCTACCTCCTATAAACTTGCCGTTAATCTTGTTGATAGTATGAAAGTAGATGTAACAGCAAGGCCTAACAGTCTGGCAGCAGATCTGGGCATCACTTTACTTACTTACCAACAGGCGGTTGAACTGGCATTTGGGCGAATAGAACAAAACCTTGTCGCAAGTAGCTGGAAAGATTCATTTTCGTCAGCGAACACACCTCAGACATGGATGGACAATATTGAAGTCCCCAGTTTTGGTTGTCTGAAAGATGAGCAAAGCATTCCCATCAATCAGGATGAAACTTTCGTCCTTAATAATATCTGGAAAATCGGAGGTAACACTGGCTGGTATTATGCCAATACGCTATGGCGGATACGGGGTTTTCTTGATAAACTTGCCGGCGGTGTGGGACTACGGAGAGGCAGACGGGACCCGGTAGATATACATGCGGGCGATGCACTGGACTTCTGGCGGGTGCTGGTTGCCGATAAAAAACAACGGAGGTTGTTATTATTTGCAGAAATGAAACTTCCGGGAGAGGCCTGGCTGGAATTCCAGATAGTAGAAAAAGATAAACAATCTATATTAAAACAAACCGCCACATTTCGGCCACGCGGCTTATGGGGCAGGCTCTACTGGATGATAATGCTTCCTTTCCACTATTTTATTTTCGGAGGGATGATCCGCCGGCTATCAAACGGAATTTCGAAGCAGACAAAAAAACAGTAAGATTGCTGTATCAAACTTAATGCGAACTAAACATGGAAAATATTTTTTCCGCTGAAGGCCTGTTTACTATAGACTCGTTGATCAGCCTTTTAACCTTAAGCGTACTTGAAATTGTACTGGGAATTGACAATATTGTTTTTATCTCCATCCTTGCAGGCAAACTGCCTGCAGAAAAACAGAAAAAGGCCCGCCGTCTTGGCCTGACACTGGCGATGTTTGTCCGCATACTGCTCTTATTATCTATCAGCTGGATCATGTCTCTCACTACCCCTCTTTTTAACGTGGGGGAATGGATCGGCATTCATTCAGAAAAATGGCTGGAGGCAACAGCTATTTCCGGCAGGGATCTTATCCTGTTGATTGGCGGTCTGTTCCTGATCTATAAAAGCACTGCTGAAATCCATGAGAAGCTGGAGGGCGGTGAACATACAACTGGTCCGGTTAAACCGGCAAATTTTACCCGGACGATCATCCAGATCCTGTTGCTGGATATCGTGTTTTCCCTTGATTCTGTGATCACGGCGGTGGGTATGGCCGACCATATTCAGATTATGATCTGTGCAGTAATTATTGCGGTAGGCGTCATGGTAGTGGCCGCAGAAGGTATCAGCAATTTTGTGAATAAACATCCAACAGTTAAAATGCTGGCGCTTTCTTTCCTCTTACTGATAGGGGTATCACTTATTGCAGAAAGCTTTGAGCAGCATATTCCTAAGGGGTATATCTATTTTGCAATGGCATTTTCGGTATTTATTGAAATGCTGAATCTGAAGATGAAATCGAAGAGTACAAAGCCGGTGCAATTACATCAGCCAAGACTGAAAGACAAGGATCAATAGCCCGGTGGCCGGCCTCATCTCCCGGAATTTACTTACATTAGCTCGTTATTCTTATACCCTACAACCTGAGATTATAGCCGTACTGTAAGCGGATTACAGTACCATGAACATTATGAGGTATCTGTTATATTTTATTTACATCGGATGGCATTGGGGCATTGACCTGGCTTTCTTCATTATCAGACATGAGATCCGTGGAGAGAGGAAGTATGGTATCCGTACCATCGGCACGGACAGTCTGGCGGCAGAAGTATCAGAAGAAGACAGGAAGCATGTAGCCATGTATGAACCTGTCAATTACTACACGGCGACGTGGTTACTTGACCATGTGCAGCCTACAGACCTCGCTACTACCTTGCTGGATGTTGGTTGTGGCAGAGGGCGGGTACTGGCGATGGGCGCAGCATATGGCTTTCAGGCATTGGCGGGTATTGACTTTTCCCCACGTTTGTATCAGGCATCCATCCGGATGCGTGACACCTTATATGATCGCTATAAAAACATACAGATCAATGTATCCTGTGAGGATGCCCGTGAATATATCATTCCCGAAACGGTAGGTGTTATCTTTCTCTTTAATCCTTTTGATGAAACAATCATGGAAGCATTCATCAGTAAAGTGAAAGAAAGCCTTCAACGGCGGCAGCGTCCACTGAAAATACTCTATGCTAATCCACAGTGTAAGCAACAATGGATAGATGCCGGTTTCCGCGAAACCGATTCTTTTGTCAAAATGGAGATCCTTAAAGGGTGTGTATTGGTAAATACCCCTTCTTAGTATTACTCATCTTCGCGCAGACGCTCATCTGTATAGGTGATCTTTGTACGACCGTGCGGCCATGGAGTGCCGTTTTCATCAAGGCTGACAAATACCATTTTATCAACGGTGAGGATTACTTTCTGTGTAATCTTATTTCTTACCTGACAGGCTAAAGTCAGGGAAGTACGTCCGAAGTGAGTTGCCTTTATCCCCAATTCTACAATATCGCCCTGTTTGGCAGAACTCACGAAATTGATCTCTGACATGTATTTTGTCACACATCTGTTGGTACCCAGCTGTATAATGGTATAGATAGCTGCCTCTTCGTCTATCCAACGCAGCAGACTGCCTCCAAATAAAGTTCCGTGTGCATTCAGGTCTTCAGGTTTTACCCATTTACGCGTATAGAAATTCATTGCTCAATAATTTAACCGTCCCCGGATATTGAGCGCAAAATTAAAATACAACAAGAGAAATTACGAATCAATTTCAGGGAGGCCTCTTCAGGGGAGAAAAATATGGGCATAAAAAAAACCGCTGCGAGAGCGGTTTTTTTCGTTGTCCTACCAGGATTCGAACCTAGACAGTCTGAACCAAAATCAGATGTACTACCATTATACTATAGGACAAACTGTATCTTTAAAATATCTTCTTTCCTATTCAGTCAAAAAACGATGCTTTCTTTTGCAGAAGTGATAAACAGATCCGTACCTATCGTACTCCCTATATACCGCGGCTCACCGTGTTTTGGGATGGCGAAATTAGTATTTTTATTAATCTACAAAAAAAGTTTTAAAAATTTAGCTTTCTCCGACCACTTTTGTCACTTTCTCAGCTATTGCAGCAGGTGGAATCCATTCCATACAGGCATGATCACCACGGAAACAGGGCTTGTTGCCAAATATAGAACAAGGGCGGCAGGAAAGGCTTTCCAGCTGTACCGCATTGTCTGTTGACTGCCCAAAACCCATAAAACCGGCAAAAGGATGAGTAGCTCCCCAGATGGAAACAACCGGCACACCAAAAAGAGAAGCCAGATGCATATTAGCTGAATCCATACTGATCATGGTATCCATATTGCTGATAATGGCCATTTCTTCCGGCAGACGGAATCTTCCTGCGACGATGATTGCTTCAGGGTATTTTACGGCCAGCGTTGTCAGTTGTGCCACTTCTGCTGCTCCCCCACCCATCAGCAATACTTTTGTCTGTTTCTTTTTCACAAGTACGGCCAGCACTTCTTCCATTTTAGCCAGAGGATACGTTTTCTCCTTATAGGTGGCAAATGGCGCCAGTCCGATCCACTTATCTCCATTTTTCGGTCCTGTCACTTCCAATATGGCCTCTGTTAACTCCTGACGGCCAAATACAGGCTGTTTTGGATAAATAGTGACCGGGAGCCCCAATTTCCTGAAAACGTCCGCATATCGCTCTATAGTGCCCGTAAGGGGTATCAGTATCTTTTCTTCCGGACGGGCAAGAGCTTTCTTTTCTGCCCTGCCTTTATCAATCGCAGCAACTTTTCTGCCACTCAGGCGGAAAAAAGAGCGTACAATCTGTGAGCGCAGCACATGATGCAGGTCGGCAACGGCATCAATTTTATGCGCTTTGCTGATTTCCCGGAAAAGCTGGTACAATCCTTTAAATCCCTTGTGGGTTCCTTTCAGATCAGCAGGGAAAAAGACCAGACGGGGAATACCGGCACAGAGGGCACCCCAGTTTTTGTTGGATACGAAAACGATCTGTATACCGGGATTTTGCTCCAATACCTGCTGCATCACGGGAATGGTCATAGCCACGTCTCCCATGGCAGAAAACCGGATCGCCAGTATTGTTCTCAGTTTTTCAGGCATAAATTATTTTCCCTTGTAGAGCACCGGATTTAAGGAAGGATCGTTGTACATCTTCATCTGCTTGTACACTTTCATGTATTTTCTGCCTGCAGCGATGTCTTCAAGTAATTGTGTAATAGCACTTCCCAGATCCTGACGTTGTTCCAGCAGAATGTCCAGCTTACGCTGACAAGCTTCACGGTGTTCCGGTGTAGCATCCGGGCGGGTCGCCTCTTCACGCATGTGATAGATCTTGAGTGCCAGAATGGAAAGACGGTCGATCGCCCATGCCGGACTTTCAGTATTGATCGTTGCGCCGGCAACCGGAGCGATATTTTTGTATTGTTCGAGGAAATAGCTGTCAATATATTCTACCACATCGGTACGTTCCTGATTGGAACGATCAATCCAACGTTTGATTTCCAATGCTTTTACCGGGTCAATCAATGGATCACGGATGATATCCTCCAGGTGCCACTGTACAGTGTCAATCCAGTTTTTCAGATACAGCAGGTGTTCAAAAGCTGACTTTTCATGAGGATTGCTGATAGGCTGATGCACACTATTGTGCACATGATAATCAGCAATACACTGATCAAATATTTTATTGTACAATTCTGTAGACATGAGGCAAATGTATATAAATTGATGAAATTGTTTATAACAGACCATTACTCTACCGTTTCCATCCGCTGAAATCCCCTGCAGTTCAAGCTTAACATTCAAGTAACATGTACTACTTACATTTATTTTCCATTATAGCAACCATATATCAAACGCTATGTCTGATAACCCATCAAGGATACTCTTTGGTCAATTATTTGAAGCCAACAGGGAAAAGGTGTACCGGTTCGCATTCAAACTTACCGACGACCGGCAACGGGCGGAGGAAGTGACACAACAATGTTTCATCAAACTATGGGAAAACATCCATAAGGTACAAAAAGACCAGGATGTATTCCCCCTTCTATTTGTATTTGTAAAACATATTGTGATTGATGAAACGAGAAAACTATACCGTGAAAGAAAATCATTATCACAACTGTCATCCACCCAGATATCAACAGACAAGGGGGATGAAGAAACACTGATGCGTAAAGAATTCAGTGAACAGGTCCACAAATTAATTGAACAGATGCCGGAACAACGCCGGAACATCTATCTGCTTAGCCGTGACAAAGGGAAAAGTCACAAAGAAATTGCAGACCAGCTAAGTCTGTCGCCCATGACTGTAAGAAATCACCTCAACCTCGCCCTGCAATACATCAGGCGGGAGATGATGGCCCACTACGATATGTAATTCAATCAACCCAATCTGATATGTACCGCAAGCCCCTTAATGCCCTTGCCTTATCTCTATTGATAATTGCCTGTAAAAAAGACGACGTGATCAGGCCGGCGGTCCCTACCGGACCCGTTACCCGGCAGGAGACCAATACCTGGATACTGGATAGTATGCGGTATTTCTATTTGTGGAATAACGGACTACCTGCGCTGGCGGATAGTCAGCCTGCTGCGGCAGCATTCTTTGCCGGCCTGAAAGACAAAGCGGATCGGTTTTCCGTGATCTATCAACAGGATGATCCATCCAGTCTTCCCAGATATATGCTGTACTCCTTTGGTCTTACGTTCAACGTCATCAGTTACCCTGCGGCTCCCGGCGGGGCTATCGGAGTGACCGGTCTTGTTGTACCGGGTTCCGGCGCAGCTATACTGGGTATCAAAAGAGGCGATTATTTTACGGCTATCAACGGTACCACTCTGACGACTGCCAATGCGGCTTTGCTCAGTCAGGAGATATTAAACAGTGGTAATGCAGTACTGACGATGGCAACCGTCAATGGAAATACGGTTGTAAAAGGAGAAGATATTACCCTGACAGCAAGAACGATCCGTGAACAACCTATATATAAACAAAACACACAGCAGGTAAACGGAAAAACAGTTGCGTATCTGTTTTACAATGCGTTCGATGACTACTATAACGCGAATGTGCTGAACGCCTTCAAGCAGTTTAAGGCTGCCGGCGCAACAGAACTCATAATTGACTTACGTTATAATGCCGGTGGCAGTGTGGCCGGCGCTGCTTTACTGAATGCCCTGATTGCCCCGGGGATCAATGAGAATAGTGTATTTGCAAAATATAGCGGCAACAATAACATGGGGCAGCGTACGGTTTCATATCAGTCAGCACTCTCGGTTCCAGAAACTGGTGGTCCGCTGACATTCAGCAGCCTGACAGCCGGCAGGCTTTCCCTGCAACGTGTATTTATTCTGACGGGTCCGCAGACAGCTTCTGCTGCCGAACTGACCATCAACACACTAAAGTCTTATATGCAGGTCGTACAGATCGGATTAAGTACATTAGGAAAGGACAAGGCGGCAGTTATTATCACAGACATGCGCTCTCCACAGCGTATCCCTTATACGATGCTGCCACTTACTTACAATCTTGCCAATGCAAAAGGTGAAGGCGGCTATGTGAATGGTATTACACCTGATTACCGTATAGATGAACTATCGGCATTACCGCTATCTCCCGTAGGGCATGCCGGAGATCCACTGATTGCAAAAGCAATATCGATCATATCAGGCGGAGGCAGGGAAAGCGTATATCCTGAGACAGTGGTACAAAGATATTTTGACGCGCAGGCGTCAATGGCGGATAAGCAGGTATTGAAGATACCAACTGCGTTGAGATAAACTGATTTAAATAAAAAAGGTATGCTGTAGATACAACATACCACTTCGTGAAACATTCTAGGAGATGTTATCAGCGGATAACATCGTATTGTATAAAGGGGTTAATGTCCGTCTTTTAAGTCGAGCTTTTTATGCGCATCGATTTTAGTAAGCTGCAGCTTCGGAATAAAAACGCCATTTACCTCTTGTCAGTCTTCCTTTAACTGACACTATCTGCCGCTGTCCGGGAAGATAGCTGAGAGAAACGTCTGCCAATCCGAGTCCGTCGGGCAGGAATTCGCCTGTACTTCTATCTTTTAATCTGATAATATATCTGATCGGTGTCTCATCTTCGACAACCGCTATTTTTTTCTGATCCGGATGTAGTTTGTTTTTCTCCAGATTTGTCCACGAAACGCCGGCATCTACATAATCAGTACCATTGAACCTGAAGAGAATTGCATCTACATTTACATCATCTGCCTGCAACTCTACGGGCAGCTGATTAAAGAGGAAAAATACAGCTGAATCGGCTGGAATATTTCCTTCACTGGCTGTTATAAAACTGCGAATACCCAACTCTGTGCTGTACGCCAGTTTTAAAGGTATCTTCTGACCGGGAGCAGGGTTCAGTACGGTATCGAGTAATAGGCTGTCGGTCCCTGCTTTTTTAAACAGAATTCTATTTGTCTGGTCTGCTGCCAGCATCAGCGGAGTAGCCAGACCTTTTGTAATGCCGGGTGTCAGAGAATCTAACATGTTATCTCCAACATAAATATCTATATTACTTGTACCTGGTAATGCAATTAATTCTGCTGTAAAAGAAGCAAAATGAAATTCATTAACAGGATCCCCCTTTTTGCAAGCTGCGAACAATATAACAGCAGCTAATAAAATAACCTTTGAAAATCTCAGCATGTTTTATTTGTTTTTAAAGAGTGTGGAGAGCAATGCTCTCCACACTGTAATAGTGACTATATCTTAGTTTCCGAAACGGGAGAAACCAGCAGTCCAGTCAGCATCACCAATCTTGAATGCACCAGCTTTATATACATCAGCTTCACCAGAAGGCTGAGGATAGAAACCGGCAGCAGTAGTACCAAATGGAGCAACCAGTTGGATATCATTGTTTGGATCAGTAGTATTGAAACCGCCATTCAGTGCGCTTGCCAGGTTATAGAAAGCGTTTGAATTCAGACATGCACTTGTACCTTCGATAGTGAAAGGAGCAACTGTGCTGCTGAAAGCATGTACCAGGTTGTTATCCAGTACTGACAGGCCTCTGAAGTAAGCACATGGAGTGTTGCTTGCAGTAGCACCTGTACCAGAACCTACGCTGGCATCAAGAGAGATACCAGTGTTGAAACCCATGAAGATTGAGTTTCTTACGTCGAAACGGGAGCCTCTTCTGAAATGAGCACCACGACCGTATCTACCTGTACCAGATGGAGCACCTGTTGTAGTAGAAGCCAGTGTAGCGTTAGGCAGACCGATGATGGTCATGTGGTTGATAACTGGTTTAGTGATCGGAGTTTTGGTTGAATCACCTGTAGCCAGGTTATCACACTCGATACCATTAGACTGGCTCTTGTCAGCGCGAGTCTGGTCAGACAGACCTAATGCATAGTTGATAGTACCGCTGAAGCTGTTGTCGAAATCGAACATGTCATCCAGTGGGTAAGCAGCGATCAGGTAAGAAGCGCTAACAGAACCACCAAAGAATTCGAATGCATCATCTTTTGATTTGTACACTTCAACGTGGTGAACTGTAGTACCGGAACCAACACCAGCAAGTGTCAGACCATTCAGTTCGTTGTCAACAGACAGTTCGTAACCAGCGTACTCGATTCTAACATAAGTCAGTACACCTGAGTTGTCATTAGTTACTGTACCGCCATAATAAGCACTGGCAGGAGGTGTACCACCGATACCTTCTACGAGCGCAGAATCGCCTTGGTTGATGTTAGCTTTACCTAAAACTACGATACCACCCCAGTCACCAGAAACAGGAGATGCCTGATCAGAAGTGAACAGAATTGGAGCAGTCTGAGTACCAGCAGCGTTGATTTTAGAACCACGGGTGATAACCAGTGTACCACCTGGAGCTCCTTTGATACCCTGAACCAGCGCACCTGGAGCGATAGTCAGTGTAGCGTTGTTAGAAACGTACACAATACCGCTCAGTTTGTAAATTTTACAGTCGCCGAGATACAGGTTAGAAGTGATTACACCTGAGATAGTACTATCACCGCAAGTGTGGGCTGCTGCAGCAGCGGTCAATGGACGATCGTTTACGACATTGTTTTCTTTCTTACAAGCAGTGCTGAAAGCGATCAGCGCTACTGCAACGGAAAGAATCAGAGATTGTTTTCTCATGGGTTCTCGTTTTGAGTTTGTTTGTTTTTTGGTTTGTGTCTGAGTTTTACCTGATCAGGGTTTTATCTCGGGTTTACGCGTATGCAAAAAGGCTTAAAAATTATATGTCAAAGTTGCGCTGAAAGTCCTGCCCGGCTTAGCCTGATAATCTATACGGTCTGTATCTTTCTGATAAAGCAGGTCTTTAATGCTGGGGTCCTTTCTATTATTACTGATGTCTTCGTCTTTATAAAAGTTGCGGTATACGATTGAATAACTATTTAAGAGGTTGGACACATTCAAACGCACCAGCATTTTCTCTTTTAACAGTTTGATACCCAGTTGTGCGTCCAGTGCTTCCAGCGGACGTTCAAAAAGTGATTCGCTGTAATATTGTGCTGGTCTGAACATTCTGTTACTCACATAATTGTATACGAGGCTGAATGAAGCAGGTTTTACATCATAATAAAACCCTGCATTGACCATATAGTTACTGGCGCCGGTCTGAGGTCTTTTTTCTTCTTTTCTGACAGCTTCTGTCGGCAGTACTTTATTCGGGTTGTTTGGATCCAGTCTGTTGAAGTCTATATCCAGCGGTGTCACACGTGCATCCAGTGCTGTAAAGTTTCCATACAGGGTGATGTTTTTAATCACTGGTACCTGTGTAAATGCGAGTGTTTTTCTTACTTCTATTTCCAGTCCGTAGTTTTTGGCAGTTTTATTATTCTTCAAATGGTATAACCTGATGTCTCCCTGTTTGTAGATTTCCATCGGATCTCTGAAGTTTTTGTAGAAAAGCGATGCGGAAATAATTTCACCAGGACCCGGATACCATTCGTAACGGAAGTCAAAGTGTTGTACGGTAGTTGATTTAACCAGTGCACTTTCATAAGCACCACCCAATTCGAAGTCATATTCACGGAAGAAGGACAGTTCTCTCAGGTCAGGGCGGATAATACTTTTCGCATAAGACAGACGCAGGTTCATTGCCGGTGTCAGGCTATAGGTCAGGTTCGCTGAGGGGAACAAATGCCAGTTTGGTTCACGGTTTGTCAGTGCGCTATAGTCCAGCTGTGCACCGGGTCTTGAAGCATTGATCTCTCTGAATACAGAATCAAGTACACCGTTGATACCATTGAGGTTAAAGTACTCTGCTCTTACGCCCCATACCAATCTCCATTTTTCATTTATCTTATTGTCCAGCATTGCATACATACTATGCAGTGCTGCTGTTTTATGAAAATCATCTCCGAAGCGGCCCATGTAAATTTCACCAGCTCTTTCAGGTGAAAATGCTTCAGACAATGGCGGGAAATCATCTGTTTTAAATCCTTTGGTACCGGTGTTCAATACATAGAACAATCTGTTTTTGCTCCATCCTGCATATCCTGCTTTAAACGTATTGTCGGTATTGAAATTTCCTGTACCAAATTTGAATGGTGCTGATATTGAAACATCCCAATTATAGTCTTTTTCATATGCGCGGCTCCACCAGCGGAGTACACCTTCACTGATACCACTGCTGATCGGTGCTCTCACATTAAATTCGTTGGAGGGCAATTTTGAATCACTGATTGTTTCAGCTAGCAGCTGATGGTTATCTGGTCTTAATTTGTCAAGAGATACATAACTTCCCAGCCATTTCAATTTGACACCACGTTTTCCCAATGCCTGCTCACCTTTGAATTGTGTCTGCCAGAGAGATGTCTGATTTGTCAGATCATAATAACCCAGCATATGTCCACTCGGGTCAACGTGATCCCCAACGCCTATCAGCAATTGCTGGTCCAGTGTACGAATATATAAACTCTGTAAGCTCAGTTTAGTCCGGTCACTTCTGTAACCTATACCCAGTAATCCTCCCAGATTGGTTGTAAAACCGTAACGTTTACCAGTGAATCCATAATCAAAACCATCTCTGGTCATAATGATATCCTGTGTCTGAAAAGTATTTCTATAGCTGGCAGAAGCAACAATGCCCAATTGTTTTGTACCGGCAAGCTTCATTACTTTTCCACCTGACAGCTGGTAGTTCTGGGACGCCGGCGCTTTCATTTCATATACACCCCAGTTATTGCTGAACTGTTTAAAATCTTTATTGCTGGCGTCAAATTTGGCAATGATGTCTGTTGTATTATTCCATTTGGTCTGACCCAGGAGGTTACGATGATCGGCGGCTTTTCCCCAATATTCTTTTCCTTCCAGTTTTAGTGTACGGAAGTTCTCACCTGTAGTCAGGTTATTCACACTACCTCCGATACCTATATTAAGAAAGTTCTGTGTAGGCATATCAAGTGTATTCACTTCTACCAGACCACCACCAAATTCTGCACTACGATCAGGAGTTAAGGTTTTTACTACCGTTACGTTTTCAACAATGTTTGAAGGCACGATATCAAAGCTGAAGTTCTTTCTGTTCAACTCTGTGCTTGGCATAATCTGTCCATTCAACACTGCCTGATTATAACGTTCACTTAATCCACGTACTACAACATATTTATTATCTACAGTAGAGAGACCAGTTACACGTTTCAGCACTTCACCGATATTTTTATCCGGTGTACGGCTGATCTGTTCAGCACTAATACCGTCTGTGATTGCGGCGTTATTTTTCTGTATAGCATATAATCCTTCCACAGAAGCGCGTTTATAACTTCCTGTAACGGTCACCTCTTTCAATCGGGAGCTGCTGCTCTTGAGTATGATATCCAAAGGGGTGATGCCGCCTTCTTTTACAACTACTTCTGTTACTTTACGCGTATCGTAAGACACAAAGCTGAAGGTAACGGTATAGGTGCCCGGTGCCAGATTCAGTTCATAAGAACCATCAATACCTGACACGACACCTGTTCCTCCATCTACCTGTATAGTTACACCCGGTAGTGCTTCATTTTTATTATCAACAATCTTCCCTTTCACACGTCCTTTTTCTTTCACAGCAGATTTTTCCTGCTTACCCTGTTTGAGGGCGACTGTATTGTTAGCAAATGCGATGTCGATAGGCGCATACAAGTCGAGGTAATTCAATACCTGCGCCAGTGGCTGTCCATTGAACTTTACTGCTTCCAGTGAGCAATGGGCCAGATAATCCGGATCGTAAGCGAACGTATAAGATGTTTGCTGCTCAAGTGATTTAACAACGGCTGCTGCATTTGTGTGTTGCAGATTCACAGACACTTTGTCCCCTAATGATTGATAAGATTGTCCCACCAGTACAGCAGGGAAACCCGCTGCACCAAAACATAACAGGAAAGCTTTCCAACTGTGCATAACTCCCCCATTACAAAATCTGTTTGTAGATTTTTGCATACTTTAGAAATTGCTATTTGATAGTAAATAAATACAGGCTAGGGTATCCCCGATAAATTATGTTGTGACCTTTTAATTTTTTCCCGTAGTTATCTCATACGTGTTATCATCCTTTTTAATCACCTGAAAACCGTGTACATATTGTATGGCTTCCAGTATAGTCTGTACCGGTGCTCCTGCACGGAATACGCCGGATACCTTGTACGATTTTGCGACATTTTTACCGACTACGATCTTACATCCATAGCGGGCTTGTAATTTTGCGAATACATCTTCCAACGCGGTCTTATCGAAGATCAGCTTACCATTTCTCCAGTCCATTACTTCTCTGATGCCGAATTCTACAGGTTGGGATAAGCGGGTTCCGTCATAACGCACCATTTCTCCGGGTTTTAATATCAGGGAGAATGATTGGCTGGTAACAGCTACTTTCCCTTGTATCAGACTGACCTGTATACTGCCATCAGCATAGTTGCCGGTGGAAATATTAAAGGAAGTACCGAGCGCAATAGTTTTCAGGTCACCGGTGTGTACGCTGAAAGATTTTGTCTGATCCTGCGCTACTTCAAAGAATGCCTCTCCCTTCAGCCAGACTTCCCTGCTGGTGTCGTTATAGTTATTGGGATAAATTACTGTCGAATGGGGCGCGAGCCATACGCGGGACCCATCGGTCATCGTCATCAGCTTGATACTTTTATCATTATTGGCAAGGGTATCCCATGTAAGGGCCAGGTTTGCTTTTCCACCATTACGTTGTCTCATTTGAAACAACCAGGTGCAAACGCCCAGCAACATAACAACGGCTGCCGCGATACTATACCATCTGCTATATATTGGTGTGCCTTTCTTTTCTTTTGTGATAATCTGACTTACGGGCAGTATTGTTTCCTGAGGAATTTCTTTTTCTACCTCTTCATACATTGCCTGAAACCACTCATCTGCTTCCGGCGTCTCTGACTGATCAAGATAAGCCGCAACCTGTGCAGCCTCTGCAGCTGTACAGTCACCTTTGAAGTATTTTTCCAATAATTGCTTATCTATTTTCATTTCCGGTGTTCGTAGTCCTGATTATTTCAATTTACAAAAAGAGTACGCCGGAGAAAAAGGGATGTACCAATCAGAAAACCTGACTTCATAATTCCTTAACATTGACCATATTTATACGAAAACAAAGTACCCTGATCATCTTTATGGTATGTTTAAATGACGGACAGAATAAAGCCGGTTTATGGGCAGGATAAATCGCAGGGGATACAGATCTTAGCTGCGGGGAGATAATGGAATTATAAGCGGCTAACGGGCATAAAAAAAGCGTATGGTAGATACCATACGCTTGTTGTTAAGATTGTCATGTGAATGTTCGAGAATGCAAATCGTATAGGCTTTTAATGGTCATTACAGGGTGCTAAGATTTTTTCAAATCTTCTTCACCTCACCTAATGAGAAATAATTGCCTTATAATTATTTATGATGAATATTTTTTTTGATGTCGTTTGTCGGCATATAGTCTTCTAATGTTAACCTTCGTTTTTCTGTACGCGATACCTATCTTCAAACAATGTTGACGAACAATCGTTCCTACATATCCATACCGGATGTCTGAACTTATATTCTTCCTAACTACTCCTATGCTAAACGGGCTTCCAATTGTAGTGTTAATATGATAGGTTCCCTCCCCATTTTTCACTGCTTCCTGTGGCAAAGCAGCGCTCTTAGTTGACAAAGGGTTTTCTATTCATACGTGTCGTTGCGTCAAGGGTTACACACAAATCAATCCTCTAATTCGGAAGTCTTCATGCAAATTACATCAATTCACTGAAAGTTCCACAGCAGTAGGATAAATTTTCAACCATTTTACATACAACTTTTGTGTAAGAATGAACTATTTATTGTCCATTCTAGTCTTCCGTTGCCTATTACGCGGTTTTTTGTGTCTTCATGGCCAGATAATACAACGGGAAACCTATAACAATGATTAACAAACCTGATAAAGCGTAGCCACTTTCAAACATCAGCAGTAATAACGCCAGTGCAGAAGCTACCACAATATAGATCATAGGTAATACCGGATAACCAAATGCCTTGTAGGGACGCGGAATATCCGGACGTTTGCTACGTAACACAAAGATACCAGCAATTGTGATAACATAAAATATTAATACACCAAATATTACCATTACCAGCAAATCATTGTATTTACCAGTCAGACAAAGCAATGATGCCCACAGACATTGTATCCATAAACCATTTGCCGGCACGTTATGCTCATTTAATGCGCCTGATTTTTTAAAGAACAGTCCATCCTGTGCCATTGTATAATAAATACGTGCACCTGCCAGGATCAGTCCATTATTACAGCCGAAGGTAGATACCATGATCATTACAGCGATCACATATGCACCGCTGTTACCAAAGATCTGCTGTGCAGCAACTACTGCAACACGATCCTTTGCAGCAAAAGCGATATCATGCATAGGTACTACAGCCAGATACATGAGGTTTGCACTTACATATACGATGGTCACCAGCAAGGTACCAAGGAACAATGCTCTGCCGATATTTTTCTGCGGATTTTTAATCTCCGCTGCAATGAATGTAATGTTATTCCAGGCATCACTGCTGAACAATGAGCCCTTCATCGAAATAGCTACAGCGCCACACAATGCCAGTCCTGACAATAAGGTAGTCGTTACCTGTCCCCCACTCTGGGTAAGGCTTACAGCCTGCCATGCATTTGTCCAGTTTGCATTCCAGATCTCCTGTTTAGCACCCAGCAGAAAGCCGAAGATAATCAGTCCGAAGAGCGATAAGAGTTTAGCCAGTGTGAAAACTGTCTGAATAATCTTACCATTTTTAATACCTCGTGTATTGATCCACGTTAGGAGTATAATAGATATGATTGCTACGACCTGTGCCGCGGATATTTTCAGGAAACCGAGATCCAGCAGATAATTCTCTTCGCTGAATGCGGGAATCATATAAGAGGAAAACTTTGCGAAGGCGACCGCTACTGCAGCGATCGTACCGGTCTGGATTACACTGAACTGCGTCCAGCCAAACAGAAATGCCACCAGAGGGTTATAAGCCTCACGCAGATAGACATACTGTCCTCCCGCTTTAGGATACATACCAGACAACTCTCCGTAGCTTACTGCTGCGATAATGGTAACGATACCGCCCAGTACCCACATCAGGGTCAGCCAGCCAGCAGAGCCAACATTACGTGTGATTTCCGCAGAAACGAGGAAAACGCCGGAACCGATCATAGAACCGGCAACGATCATGGTTGCGTCCAGCAGACTAAGACTGGGACGAAAAGCTGTGTTTTGGTTGTCCATACATCGAGGATTACAAAAAATCCCGCCTCAGTTTACGAGACGGGATTCCAAGATATATTATTTTTTAATGTTTTTGCTATAGCAACTATTATTTTTTCTCAGATGCTTCTTTGCTTGCTTCGTTTAAGCCCTTAATTACTTCATTAGTAATGTCATACTTCTCATCTTTGTATAAAACGTTGCTGGCGCCTGTACGATATGACAGGATATAGGCATAACGTTTATCGGCGTTGTATTTAGCCAGGAAGTCATTCAGTCTCTTCTGCAGCTCTTCATTGAACTTATTCTCCTGTTCAGCATACTCAGAACGCATGTTCTGTGCTTTACCTTCCAGTTGTTGTTGTTTGCTATACAAAGCACGCTGTGTTGCTTCACCTTCTGCCTGTGTTACACTGTTAGCATTTACACGACGTTGGAAATCAGCGGCCTCGTTCTGTAATGCGCGTGCGTTAGCATTTAATTCATTATCAATCGCCTGTTGTTTCTTCTCGAGTTCTGCTTTCTTTACTTTAAAATAGTCGTAATGAGCTTCAACGGTATCGATATCCACATAAGCAATGATAAAGGCGCTATTAGCAGCAGCACCGCCATCTTTTGCAGCAGCCGCCGGGCTACTGTTACCCTCATTTTTAGTCTGCTGACAAGCAATAAATGTTCCGGCTGTTAATACCGCTAATAATCCGCTTTTCACAAATTGTTTAGTAGTGCGCATGTTGTTGAGTGGATTTTGAATCCTTGAATACGTTTTAAAATTTGAACGGCTAAAATAAGGTTTTTAGATGATTATACTTAGTCCCTCCCTATCTTAACAACACTTTCACATATGAAATTTGCTATACAGGTCATTCTCAGGCGAATTAATGTATAAAAGTGGCGATTTTAAAGGAGTCCGCCTTCAAAGCATTCCCATATCCGATAAAGGTATATAGCTTCTGATCGTCCACCTGAATGGCCTGTCCGTTGCCATTAAGCGATAGTGTAGAATCCGGGTAAGTAACAACCAGCGAATGCGGTCCGGTAGGTACATCCACGAAATCAGTAGCCGCCAGATAACTAAGGCGACGGAAATAACGCGCTGTATCCTGTCCGGCATCTGAAGTGGTAAATGTTTTGATATCAATTGTCAGCCTGCTGGCACGATTGATATAAGAATCACTCAGATTGATATAGCGCATTTTGCCAAAACCTACACGGGTACCGCCTAAAGCATCTTCCACCAACAGCGCCTGTGGTACATTATTATTATTTAGCGACAGGAATACGGAATAATAATGTCCATTACGGAGACTGATCTGACCAGCTATATAAGGTGAGTCGGGTTGACCCGCCAGACGGATCAGCAGGTCATAGCGTTTTGCTTCGAAAGCGTGATAGCCGGAGCTTTGTCCATAGGCAAGCTCTGTTGTCATCGTCATCGTATCGATAAGTACGTCAAACAGTTTACCTGGTACTGCCTGAAAGACATTGATATTAGAACTGGTAACGGGTATAGATTCGTCACTATCCTTATTACAGGCAAAAAAGCCTGCGGTAACAAGTATTAACAATAAATAATAACGCCAGTGCTTCATAATAATCATCCGATGATTTTAATTGGCCGAAAGTTACACGTAAAAAAAATGTCCCGACGTAGTGCCGGGACATTTTTTTTATACATGAGTGTATCTGTTCTATTCTTCTTCGTCAAACTGGAACACTTCTTTAGAAGAGGCCAGGATGTCGTATTCTTCTTTGGAACCTACGATCATGTTTTCGAACTCACGCAGACCAGTACCTGCAGGGATCAGGTGACCGGTGATCACATTCTCTTTCAGGCCAAGCATGTCATCTATCTTACCGTTGATGGCTGCAGAAGACAGTACTTTGGTTGTTTCCTGGAAGGATGCGGCAGAAATCCAGCTGTGAGTACCCAGGGACGCTTTCGTGATACCCTGTAACAGCGGGCTGGAGGTAGCCGGTTTTGCATCGCGGAATTCCACCAGTTTCTTATCTGCGCGGCGCAGCAGGGAGTTTTCTTCCCTTACCTGACGCAGGGTAACGATCTGACCAGCTTTCAGCACGCCAGAGTCACCAGCTTCGGTAACGACCTTCTTATCAAAGATGTTATCGTTTTCTTCAAAGAATTCGAATTTATCGGTAGTGTCACCTTCCAGGAAGCGGGTATCGCCCGGATCCTCGATGTTCACTTTACGCATCATCTGACGTACGATTACCTCGATGTGCTTATCGTTGATTTTCACACCCTGTAAGCGGTATACCTCCTGGATCTCATTTACCAGGTATTCCTGTACTGCAAACGGTCCTTTGATGGACAGGATGTCAGCCGGAGTGATAGAACCGTCAGACAGTGCAGTACCTGCTTTCACGAAGTCACCGTCCTGTACCAGGATGTGACGTGTCAATGGCACCAGGTATTTCTTGATGTGACCTTCACGGCTTTCGATGATGATCTCACGGTTACCACGTTTGATGTTACCGAATGCAACCACACCATCGATCTCAGATACGATAGCCGGATTGCTTGGGTTACGTGCTTCAAACAGTTCAGTTACACGTGGCAGACCACCCGTGATATCTCTCAGTTTACCGAGGATACGTGGGATCTTCACGATTACCTGACCAGCTCTCACACCTTCACCTTCTTCGATAACGATGTGGGAACCTACTGGTAAGTTGTAAGATTTCACCTCTTTATTACCATCTACATAGATAGACGGGATCTTATTCTTGTCTTTGGTTTCGATAACCACTTTCTCACGGTGACCAGTCTGTTCGTCAGCCTCTTCACGGAAGGTGATACCTTCGATGATGCTGTCGAAACGGATGGAACCAGCGATTTCAGATACGATAACGGCGTTGTATGGATCCCATGTACAGATCATGTCACCTTTTGCAACTTTCTGTCCGTCCTTCACCAGCAGTGTAGAACCGTAAGGAATGTTGTTAGTGATCAGTAATCTGTCATTTTTCACGTCCACGATACGTAATTCACCGGTACGGCCAATTACCACCTGAACTTTTTCACCTTCGTTGTTTTCGTATGTAGTGGTACGCAGACCGTCGAACTGGATAGTACCATCGAATTTAGCCTGTAAGCCGGTTTCAACAGATGTAGAACCAGCCACACCACCCACGTGGAAGGTACGGAGGGTCAACTGTGTACCAGGTTCACCGATGGACTGTGCTGCGATGATACCAACTGCATCACCACGCTGGGTGATATAACCCGTAGCGAGGTTTTTACCGTAACATTTCACGCACACACCTCTGCGGCTTTCGCAGGTCAGTACGGAACGGATTTCAACGGTATCGATCGCGCTGTCTTCGATACGATGAGCGATATCTTCAGTGATCTGAGCACCTGCTTCAACAATGATTTCCTCTGTATGAGGATCGAATACGTCGTGCAGTGAAGTACGGCCGAGGATACGGTCATACAATGGCTCAACCACCTCTTCATTATCTTTCAGTGCGGAAGTCGCAATACCACGCAGGGTACCACAATCTTCTTCATTGATTACAACATCCTGCGCAACGTCCACCAGACGACGGGTCAGGTAACCTGCATCCGCCGTTTTCAGTGCCGTATCCGCAAGACCCTTACGGGCACCGTGCGTAGAGATGAAGTATTCCAATACGTTCAGACCATCTTTAAAGTTGGACAGGATCGGGTTTTCGATGATCTCTGAACCGGTAGATCCACTCTTACGCGGTTTAGCCATCAGACCTCTCAGACCAGCCAGCTGTTTAATCTGCTGTTTGGAACCACGCGCACCGGAGTCAAGCATCATGTACACAGAGTTGAAGCCCTGTTTATCATTTGCCAGTTCACGGATCAGCGTTTCTGTTACTTTGGTATCCACACGAGACCAGATATCAATGATCTGGTTATAACGTTCGTTATTCGTGATCAGACCCATGTTATAGTTATCCCATACTTCGTCAACTTCGCTGGCAGCACCATCGATCATGTGCTGTTTCACCTCTGGGATGATCAGGTCATTGATGTTGAAGGACAGACCACCACGGAATGCAGTACGGAAACCAAGCTGTTTGATATCATCCAGGAACTTCGCAGTTTTAGGGATATCAGTATACTTGATGATGTCACCGATGATTTCACGCAGTGATTTCTTTGTCAGCAGTGCGTTCACATAACCAGCTTCTTTTGGAACGTGCTGGTTAAAGATCACACGACCTACGGTTGTTTCGATCAGTTTGTTCACCAGCTCACCTTTCTCGTCACGAACATTTGCTTTTACGCGGATGTTCGCATGCAGATTTACTCTCTGCTCGTTGTAAGCGATGATTACTTCTTCCGCAGAATAGAAGGCTTTACCTTCACCTTCTACTTTTTCGGTAGGGGTAGATTTCTTGCCTTTAGTGATGTAGTACAGACCAAGTACCATGTCCTGTGAAGGCAGGGTGATTGGCGTACCGTTCTGCGGGTTAAGAATGTTATGTGAAGACAGCATCAGTAACTGTGCTTCCAGTATCGCAGCATTGCTCAGCGGTACGTGCACAGCCATCTGGTCACCGTCAAAGTCAGCGTTGAACGCAGAACACACCAGTGGGTGGAGCTGGATCGCTTTACCTTCTACCAGTTTAGGCTGGAATGCCTGAATAGACAGACGGTGCAGGGTCGGAGCACGGTTCAGCATTACCGGGTGTCCTTTCAGTACATTTTCCAGGATATCCCAAACAACTGCTTCTTTTCTGTCAACCAGCTTTTTAGCTGATTTCACCGTTTTCACGATACCTCTTTCGATCAGTTTACGGATGATGAACGGTTTAAACAGTTCAGCAGCCATATCTTTCGGCAGACCACACTCGTGCAGTTTCAGTTCAGGACCTACCACGATAACGGAACGACCGGAGTAGTCCACACGTTTACCTAACAGGTTCTGACGGAAACGACCTTGTTTACCTTTCAGTACGTCAGACAGGGATTTCAGTGCACGACCACCTTCTGCTTTTACCGCATTTGATTTACGGGAGTTATCGAAGAGGGAGTCAACTGCTTCCTGCAGCATACGTTTTTCGTTACGTAAGATCACCTCTGGCGCCTTGATCTCGATCAGACGTTTCAGACGGTTGTTACGGATGATCACCCTGCGGTACAGGTCGTTCAGGTCAGAAGACGCGAAACGGCCACCATCCAATGGAACTAACGGACGCAGTTCTGGTGGTACTACAGGGATGTATTGCATTACCATCCATTCAGGACGGTTTTCAACACGACCATTTGCTTCACGGAAAGCTTCCACCACGCTCAGACGTTTCAGCGCTTCCGCTTTACGTTGCTGGCTGGTTTCAGTTGCCGCCTGGTTACGCAGCTGGTAAGAAAGGCTATCCAGATCGATTCTGGCCAGCATCATTTCTACCGCTTCAGCACCCATTTTAGCGATGAACTTGTTTGGATCCTCGTCAGGCAACAGCTGGTTGTCTTTCGGCAGGGTATCCAGTATATCAAGATATTCTTCTTCAGTTAACAGATCGCCATAGTTCAGGCCTTTCTCCTGTTTGGCGCCTGCCTGTATGATCACGTACCTTTCGTAGTAAACGATGGTTTCGAGTTTTTTAGAACTCATACCCAACAGGTAACCGATCTTATTTGGCAATGATTTGAAGTACCAGATGTGAACAACAGGCACAACCAGACGGATGTGACCCATTCTTTCGCGACGTACTTTTTTCTCAGTTACCTCCACACCGCAACGGTCGCACACGATACCCTTATAACGGATACGTTTGTATTTTCCGCAATAGCACTCATAGTCCTTTACGGGGCCGAAGATCCTTTCACAGAATAAACCATCACGCTCCGGCTTGTAAGTACGGTAGTTGATGGTTTCCGGCTTCAGCACTTCCCCGTATGAGCGCTCCAGAATTGAATCCGGAGAAGCCAGACTGATGGTAATGCTGCTAAAGTTTGATTTAGGACGATTTTCTTTCTTGATGGCCATTGTATGTTGTTTAAAGAAAATTCACATGTAATTCAGTGCGCGGGTCATAGACAAGTCCATGGACCGTGTCTGACTATCTAAAGCCTAAGGCCCATAGTCCCAGGCGGCTGCCAGGGACTATGGACCATCACTTATGGACAAATATTAATCAAATTTCAAATCCAGACCCAGACCACGGAGCTCATGTATCAATACATTGAAGGACTCCGGTACGCCTGCTTTCGGTATGTTATCGCCTTTAACGATAGACTCATATGCTTTGGCACGGCCTACAATGTCATCAGACTTAATGGTTAACAGTTCCTGCAGGATATTGGATGCACCATATGCTTCCAGTGCCCACACCTCCATCTCACCAAAACGCTGACCACCGAACTGCGCCTTACCACCCAACGGCTGCTGTGTGATGAGACTGTATGGTCCGATAGAACGGGCGTGCATTTTGTCATCAACCATGTGGCTCAATTTCAGCATGTAGATAACACCCACGGTAGCTTTCTGGTGGAAACGCTCACCGGTTTCGCCATCATACAGATAAGTATGGCCAAAGCTTGGTAAACCTGCTTCGTCGATATATTCGGCTATTTCTTCAGTAGTAGCACCGTCGAAGATAGGTGTCGCAAATCTTACACCGAGTTTCAGACCAGCCCAACCCAGTACAGTTTCGTAAATCTGACCAAGGTTCATACGGGAAGGTACGCCCAATGGGTTCAGTACGATATCTACCGGTGTACCGTCTTCCAGGAATGGCATATCTTCATCACGAACGATCTTCGCAACGATACCCTTGTTACCGTGACGACCCGCCATCTTATCACCCACTTTCAGCTTACGTTTGCTGGCCAGATAAACTTTAGCCAGTTTCAGTACGCCTGCTGGTAACTCATCACCGATAGAGATGTTGAACTTCTCACGTTTGTAACGTCCGAGTTCTTCATTGTACTTGATGTTGTAGTTATGCAACAGTGTGTTGATCTGATCGTTGGTTACCTCGTCGGTAGTCCAGCCGAGCGGATTCACATTCTGGAAGTCGATGTTTGCCAGATTCTTGGAAGAGAATTTAGAACCTTTGGAGATCAGTACTTCACCGTAAGTGTTGGTGATACCCTGAGAAGTTTTATCCTTCAGGAGTGTCAGCAATTTACCCATGAGTACTTCCAGCAGGTCTTCTTCATTCTTCTGGTGTACTTTTTCAAGTTTCTCCAATGCCGCTTTTTCACGGGTCTTAGAGTTCTTGTCTTTCTTGGCGCGGCTGAACAATTTCTTGTCGATTACCACACCTTCTGTGCTTGGAGGTGCCTTCAGGGAAGCATCTTTCGCATCAGAAGCCTTATCACCGAAGATCGCACGGAGCAGTTTTTCTTCAGGAGAAGGATCAGATTCACCACGAGGAGTGATCTTACCGATCAGGATGTCACCTTCTTTGATGTGTGCACCAACACGGATGATACCGTTCTGATCCAGATCTTTGGTTGCTTCCTCACTTACGTTTGGAATATCTGGTGTCAGTTCTTCTTCACCCAGTTTAGTATCACGTACTTCCAGTTCGTATTCATCGATGTGGATAGAAGTGAAGAGGTCTTCACGTCCTACACGCTCAGAGATTACGATCGCATCCTCGAAGTTGTAACCTTTCCATGGCATGAACGCCACTTTCATGTTACGACCCAGTGCCAATTCACCACCACGTGTAGCGTAACCTTCTGTCAGGAAGTCGCCAAACACGAGCTGCTGCCCTTTCTTCACTGCAGGACGCAGGTTGATACAGGTGCTCTGGTTGGTTTTAACGAATTTGGTCAGCTGATATATTTTCAGGTCATCCTCAAAGGAAACCAGTTTCTGCATTTCATCACGCTCGTAACGAACATGAATTTCGTTTGCATCCACGAATTCAACCACACCTTTACCTTCAGAAGTGATCTGCAGACGGGAGTCGCGTGCAGCCTTTCCTTCCAGACCGGTACCTACGATAGGCACCTGTGGGTTGATCAATGGAACTGCCTGACGTTGCATGTTCGATCCCATCAACGCACGGTTGGCGTCATCATGCTCGAGGAACGGAATCAGGGAAGCACTCAGACCAACGATCTGGTTAGGTGCAACGTCCATGTATTCCACTTCTTCTCTGTCGAGGATAGGGAAGTCACCGGTTTCACGGGATTTCACCTTATCATTTACAAAGTGACCTTCTTCGTCGAGTGGCGCGTTTGCCTGTGCGATCTTTACAGAATCTTCTTCTTCAGCACTCAGGAAGCGTACATTATCCATGTCAACTTTACCTTCATTCACCTTACGGTAAGGTGTTTCGATAAAGCCCATGTCGTTTACTTTCGCGTGTACGCAAAGTGTAGAGATCAGACCGATGTTCGGACCTTCCGGTGTTTCGATCGTACAAAGACGGCCGTAGTGGCTATAGTGTACGTCACGCACCTCGAAACCTGCTCTTTCACGGCTAAGACCGCCGGGACCGAGGGCGGAGATACGACGCTTGTGCGTGATCTCAGACAACGGGTTCGTCTGATCCAGGAACTGGCTCAGCTGGCTGGTACCGAAGAAGGAGTTGATTACAGAAGAAAGTGTTCTTGCATTGATCAGATCTACCGGCGTAAATACCTCATTATCACGAACGTTCATTCTCTCACGGATGGTACGGGCCATACGGGCCAGACCAACACCAAACTGCGCATATAACTGTTCGCCCACGGTACGCACCCTACGGTTACTCAGGTGATCGATATCATCGATCTCCGCTTTACTGTTGGTGAGCTGTACCAGGTATTTAATGATCGCGATGATGTCTTCTTTGGTCAACACTTTCATGTTGAGCGGCGTAGGCAGACCGAGTTTTCTGTTGATCTTATAGCGACCAACATCACCCAGGTCATAACGCTTGTCAGAGAAGAACAATTTATCGATGATACCCCTTGCTGTTTCATCATCCGGCGCATCGGCACCACGCAATTGGCGGTAGATGTGCTGAACGGCTTCCAGTTCGGAGTTAGATGTATCTTTATTTAAAGTATTGTAGATAATTGAGAAGTCGCCGCTCACCTCCTCTTTCTGCACAAACACGCTTTTCACGCCCATATCCACGATGGTTTCGATATTCGCTTCATCGAGGATACTATCACGCTCGAGCATGATCTCATTACGTTCAATGCTCACCACCTCACCGGTATCTTCATCTACGAAATCTTCCACCCAGCTTCTGAGTACGCGTGCACCCAGCTTCTTACCGGCGTATTTTTCCAGGCTCTTCTTATCTGCTTTCACCTCGTCAGCCATTCCGAAGAGCTGGAGGATATCTTTATCTGTCTCGTAGCCAATCGCACGCAGCAGGGTAGTTACAGGGAACTTCTTCTTACGGTCGATATAAGCATACATTACGTTGTTTATGTCGGTTGCAAACTCCATCCAGGCCCCTTTGAACGGAATCACTCTTGCAGAGTAGATTTTCGTACCGTTTGGATGTATGGATTGTCCGAAGAATACACCAGGAGAACGGTGGAGTTGGGATACAACCACGCGCTCCGCGCCATTAATCACGAATGTACCTCTAGGAGTCATGTAGGGTATATTCCCGAGGAATACATCCTGCACAATCGTCTGGAAGTCAACGTGCTCCTCATCGTTACAGCTCAGGCGTAATTTAGCCTTCAGCGGTACAGAATAGGTAAGCCCACGTTCAATACATTCCTCTATCGTATATCGCGGAGGGTCTACAAAGTAGTCCAGAAACTCCAGATTGAAGATATTGCGGGTATCTGTAATCGGGAAGTTCTCCTTGAATACTTTAAAAAGGCCTTCATTGTTACGTTTGTCTGGTGTGGTTTCTAACTGGAAGAAATCCTTGAAAGATTGGATTTGGATAGCCAACAGATCCGGTGTCTCAGTAACTTGTTTGATCTTTCCAAAATTTACTCTTTCGTTTGCTTGGGCTTTTTTTAGAGACATATTCGAAGTTAGCAGTTATATTAACTTATATAATATTGTGAAGTAAATCACAACATGAATCGGGGAAATTAAGACATCTTTGCCAAATACCCTCAAAATTTCTGTCTTCGCTTGTTGTGTCAGACTCCACCGTCCTGGTGATTTCCTCTTATTGACGCTCCAAAAAGACACTTTCCCAAAGGGAAGAAGGCCAAAAGTGCCAGAAGCACTTTTGACCTTTATAAAGAGGTATCTTTAAGCAAAGACTACTGAATTTCAACTTCAGCACCAGCTTCTGTCAGCTTAGCTTTCAGATCTTCTGCTTCAGCTTTGGAAACGCCTTCTTTCAGAGACTTAGGAGCACCGTCTACCAGTTCCTTAGCTTCTTTCAGACCAAGACCAGTCAGGTCTTTAACGATCTTAACTACGTTCAGTTTGCTAGCACCTGCATTTTTCAGGATAACGTTGAAGGCAGTTTTTTCTTCAGCAGCAGCAGCGCCGTCGCCACCACCTGCAGCAACTACAACTGCAGCAGCAGCTGGTTCGATGCCGTATTCGCTTTTCAGGAAATCTGCGAGTTCCTGAACTTCCTTAACAGTTAAACTTACTAATTGTTCGGCTAATGCTTTAACGTCTGCCATTGTATAGTGTTTTTAAGAATTTTAAGTATTGTAATTATTTATATTGTGACTTGGAAGCCAGTGTTGTTATATAAGCCGGTAAAGGCTTTTAGCTGATTACTCAGCAGCAGGTGCTTCAACTTCTGCACCAGCGCCTTCTTTCTTAGCTTTTTCAAGCAAGCCAGCGAGTACGCGTTTTGCAGGAGATTGCAACAGACCAATAACGTCTCCGATGAGTTCGTTTTTGGTTTTGATTTTCACCAGGTTAGCCAGTTGAGCATCACCAGTGTAAATTTCATCACCTACGAAAGCAGCTTTCAGCTCAGGTTTCTCAACCTTCTTGTTTTCCTTACGGAAAGCAGAGATGATCAGTGCTGGTTCTTTCGGGCTGTCAGAGAACATCAGGGCAGTTACGCCATTCAGTGCATCATAGATACCGGTGTATTTCTCAGCATCCAGAGATTCCAACGCCTTGCGGATCAGGGTGTTTTTAGCCACCTTCATTTCCACGTTCTTGTCGAAACAAACCCTTCTCAGGTTGTTCACCTGTGCAACGGTCAGAGACTCGGTGTTGGTGATGTAGAAGTTGTTATATTGAGAGAACTTACTTTTCAGCAGTTCAATCACGTCATTTTTTTGATCTTTGTTCATAGCTTTTTGTCAGTTTGTTGATCTGCCAACCGGCCAATCATTAGTTTTGAACTGATTTTGTGTCAACTGTAATGCTCGGGCTCATTGTGCTCGCCATTGACAGTCCTTTCAGGTAAGTACCTTTCGCTGTAGCTGGTTTCAGCTTAATGATAGCGTTGATCAGCTCCTGAGAGTTCTGCTCAAGCTTATCAGAAGCGAAGGAAACGCGACCAATAGAAGCGTGAATGATACCTGCCTTATCCACTTTGAAGGTGATTTTACCACCTTTAACCTCATTAACAGCAGCTGCTACATCATTAGTAACAGTACCTGTTTTAGGGTTAGGCATCAGGTTACGTGGACCCAGGATCTTACCCAGTTTACCGATTTTCGGCATTACAGCAGGCGTAGCTACGATAACGTCGATATCAGTCCAACCAGCTTCGATCTTCTGGATAAACTCGTCCAGACCAACATGATCAGCACCAGCCTCTTTTGCAGCAGCTTCTTTATCAGGAGTGCAAAGAACCAGTACACGTTTAGTTTTACCAGTACCGTGGGGAAGCGTTACGGAACCACGGATAGCCTGGTCTGCTTTCTTGGGATCAACGCCCAGACGGATATGAATATCGACAGAGCTGTCGAATTTAGTGCAGTTAATATCTTTTACAAGTGCGGAAGCTTCTTTCAGGCTGTAAACCTTGTTTTTGTCCACCTTTGTATCGGCTGCTTTTCTTTTCTTAGTTGCCATTGCAAAATGTTTTAAAAGTTAACCTGCTTGTACAGGGTGACACAATTAGTTACTCCAGGGAGCGTTACCTTCAACAGTAATACCCATAGAACGGGCAGTACCAGCGACCATTTTCATAGCGCTTTCTTTGGTGAAGCAGTTCAGATCAGGCATCTTGTCTGTCGCGATTGCTTCTACCTGTGCCCAGGTAACTTTACCCACCTTGTTACGGTTAGGTTCTTTAGAACCACTCTGCAATTTGGCAGCTTCCAGCAGCTGTACAGCAGCAGGAGGCGTCTTGATTACGAAATCAAATGATTTGTCAGTGTAAACTGTCAGCAATACAGGCAATACCTTACCCGCTTTATCCTGGGTACGGGCATTGAACTGCTTACAGAACTCCATGATGTTCACACCTTTGGAACCCAGCGCTGGACCAATTGGAGGAGCTGGGTTGGCCGCGCCACCCTTAACCTGCAATTTCACGTACGTAGCGATCTCTTTTGCCATGTTATAAAGTTTAATTTGGTTAGAACGTCTCGTTTCTGGCGAAACTCCCAAAACTAAAAGGAGAAAATTTACCTTTTAAAGGGGATGCAAAGGTATATAATAATGTATTAAATCTCAAAAAGAATTTGCTTTCGGGCATTCTTTTTGCTATTATAATCAGTTCGGGGCAAAAATTTTACAATTCTATAACAAAACTATTTTATCTTAACCCTGTTAGGTAAAAACCATAGGGCAACTTTTCGGTCTTAATGGTTAGCAACAAATCTAATTTAATTTAATGGAATTCCCATCCATGTCGTCTTATAAAATAAAGATTTTCTGAACAGCTTGCCAGTCTTAATGTATTTGTCCACAAATGCCTGCTCCTCCACTACCCGCTTCTCCAATACCGACAAGGACTCCTCCAGCTCCGTTATATTATGCTTCAATGAAGGCTCATTCCTGTTCAGGCCCGCCAGCCCCTGCTTACTGTCAGACAATTTCTTACTGATCGCATCTACCATCTCCTTAATCGCCTGATCCGTCTTAGCCGGCTTAAACTGGTTATTCTTGAACTGTACATATTCATTAAACAGGTTCACCGCCCTGTTATACCTGCTGCTACTTGCGTTAAATTCATCAACCGCCTTGTTCTGCGCCACCACCTTGCGGTTCTCCGCAATGAATGTCACCAGATTTTTATAATACACCAGCTCATGGCTGATCATCTGATTAGTGATGCCCGCGCCCTCGATCCTGTTAATCACCTGCTGGTACTTCAACAAATCATCTTTCATCGTATTGTAAGTATCCAGCGAGTCCTTATAATGAAATACACTCCGCCCCGCCGCAGCCGTCCAGTTGTTATCCCTGAACTCTTCATTTCTTACCGGACGCTCCAGCAACTGCCACAAGGGATCAAAAGGCATATGTGTTTTGATAAATGCAGCAGGCGTTATGAGGAAATAACTGTCAACCGGCTTGCGGACAAACTTATTATTATTCACAACTCCCGCTCCCCATGTCGGATCACTCATATACCATACACTATCTGGTCTTACTGCCACCCACGCATGACTCGCATTATCTATCCTTCCCTGTGTCTTTGTATATCCACCAATCAGCTGCACCGGAATCCCTGCTTCCTTACAAGTCAGATAATACAGATTAGCATAACCCTGACAAACGGCGGTTCTGGTAGACAAAGTCTTGTTCGCTGCATCAAGGGTATCCTTATAATAGCTGGGATTGTACATATTAACCACATCATAACTGATATTCCAGACGATCCAGCTATAGAGCTGACGCACAAACTCCCTGTCTGATGCAGTATGTGCTCTCAGGTACTGACTGAGCGCTGCAGGTGTACGACTATCTCCTTCCGGAATATTCAGTGAAGCTGGTGCCGGATGTTCAGTGCTGATTCTTTCTTTAGGCTGGGCGTATACAGAAACAGAAAATGATATAATGACCGCTAACAATAGGTATACAGATCTCATATATATAACGAAAGTAGTCACGAAGGTAGCGATAATCAATCATTTAGGGCCTTTATACATCAACCTTATCCGTTTTAAAGCGTTATTTCTAAATAAAAAACTCCACCAATTATGAGACGTCTATTGTTATTTTCAGCCTCAGCTATTGCCATCTGCCTTTCTTTCAACACAAAGGTACAGGCACAATCTGCCGAAGAAAAAGCCTGGATGGAATATATGAAACCAGGTCCTGTTCACGAGATGATCGCAAAATCAGATGGTGAATGGAGCTATGAAATGTCTATGTGGATGGATCCGAGTCAGCCGCCCACCAAAGGCAATGGTACCACGGTGAATAAAATGGTGCTGGGTGGTCGTTATCAGGAATCCGTTCACAAGAGTACGATCATGGGGATGCCATTTGAAGGACATGGACTCATGGCTTATGACAATGCAAAGAAGATCTTCCAGAGCAGTTGGGTTGACAATATGGGTACTGGTATTATGAATATGGAAGGTACCTGGGATGACGCTACTAAATCCATCACATTTACCGGTAAAATGTATGAGCCAATGAGTGGCAAAGACATGGGGGTAAAAGAGATCTTCAAGATCATTGATGATGATCATCACCATATGGAAATGTATATGGTGAATGATGGAAAAGAAGTTAAGACAATGGAAATCGACTTTACCAGAAAGAAATAACTGCCGGTTTACAGCAATAAAAAAACGCCTCGCTTGAAACGAGGCGTTTTTAATATGATTACTGAAATAGTTAGCTGATTTTTTCTACCTGCATGAAGTTCAGTTCTACAGGAGTAGCACGACCGAAGATCTTCACAGTTACTTTCAGTTTCTTCTTGTCTTCGATTACCTCTTCGATAATACCATTGAAGTCGTTGAAAGGACCATCGATGATCTTGATTGTTTCGCCAACGATGAAAGGTTCGCTCATGGTCAGTCCGTTGTCAGACATTTCATCCACTTTACCTAACATCTTGTTCACTTCAGCCTTACGGAGGGCGATTGGCTTGTCTTTACCCAGGAAGTGAATAACGCCTGATACGTTGCGGATGGATTGAATAACTTCGTCAGTCATTTTACCATCAATCGCTTCGATCATTACGTAACCTGGGTAGAAGTTTTTCTCGCGCATCACCTTTTTACCTGCCTGCACTTTGTAGACTTTCTCTACTGGTAAAAATATCTGGGTGATCACGTTACCCCAATCGGAGCGGCGTACTTCGATATCCAGGTATTCTTTAACCTTTTTCTCTTTACCACTCACTACGCGCAGAACGTACCATTTGGTGTCCTGGGTCGGAATGTTTGTTTCTTCTGCAGGGTTATTGGATGCATCGATCATTATGAAATTATTTTATAGCATTTTATAGTACTGAGTCATCACGAGATGCGATAGGGCGTCCATACCCCAGACCATCGCAGTTATAACTATAGTAGCGATTAATACGATCATTGTGGAAGACTGCAGTTCCTGCCATGTTGGCCAGGATACTTTATGCACCAGCTCGTGATAGGACTCCCGGAAGTATGCTCTAACCTTATTCATTGGTTTTAAAAATTAACCGTTTGAAAACATGAAAGGTGAAAAGCCTTCACTTTTCACCATTTTTTAGCACGGGCACTAGGATTCGAACCCAGATCAAAGGTTTTGGAGACCTCTATTCTACCATTGAACTATGCCCGTGTATAAGACCATTAGCTTTTAGCTTTATGAAATCCGGAGAACAAATTTACAAAATTTAAATCTATTATCCAGCCGCAATTTACTAATTGCTAATGGTCTTTAATTATATCAAAGTGATTACTTGATGATTTCAGTAACCTGACCAGCACCTACGGTACGTCCACCTTCGCGGATAGCGAATTTCAGACCTTTTTCCATAGCGATTGGAGCGATCAGTTTAACGATCAGACCTACGTTATCACCAGGCATTACCATTTCAACACCAGCTGGTAATTCAACTTCACCTGTTACGTCAGTTGTACGGAAGTAGAACTGAGGACGGTATTTGTTGAAGAACGGAGTGTGACGGCCACCTTCTTCTTTGCTCAGTACGTATACTTCACATTTGAATTCAGTGTGCGGAGTGATGGAACCAGGTTTAACGATAACCATACCACGACGGATCTGAGATTTTTCAATACCGCGGAGGAGCAGACCAGCGTTGTCACCAGCTTCACCTTCATCCAGTAATTTTTTGAACATCTCAACACCAGTACAAGTAGAAGTCAGTGGTTTTTCGATCAGACCAACGATTTCAACTGCTTCACCAACTTTAATCTTACCACGTTCGATACGACCTGTAGCAACAGTACCACGACCAGTGATAGAGAATACGTCTTCTACAGACATCAGGAACGGCAGATCAACCGGACGAGGAGGCAGTGGGATGTATTCATCTACTGCGGTCATCAGTTCATCAACTGCAGATACCCATTTTTCTTCACCAGCCAGAGCGCCGGTTGCAGAACCTTTGATGATTGGTGTGTTATCACCATCGTAGTTATATTTGCTCAGCAGTTCGCGGATTTCCAGTTCAACCAGTTCCAGCAGCTCAGGATCATCAACCAGGTCAACCTTGTTCATGAACACAACGATACGAGGAACGCCTACCTGACGAGCCAGGAGGATGTGTTCTTTAGTTTGTGGCATCGGACCATCTGTAGCGGCAACCACCAGGATAGCACCGTCCATCTGCGCAGCACCAGTGATCATGTTTTTCACATAGTCAGCGTGACCAGGACAGTCAACGTGCGCGTAGTGGCGGTTAGCTGTCTGATACTCAACGTGTGCTGTATTGATGGTAATACCTCTTTCTTTTTCTTCAGGAGCGGCATCGATCTCATCATATCCTTTCTTCTCTGCCAGACCTTTGCTTGCCAAAATGTTGGTAATGGCAGCAGTCAAGGTAGTCTTACCGTGGTCAACGTGGCCGATGGTACCAATGTTTACGTGGGGTTTATCCCGCTTAAAGGTTTCTTTTGCCATTGTATTTTTTTTAGATGGTTTGTAAAGATTGTATTGATAGTTGTTTTTAAAAAACGGTTTTACAAACTTGTATCGCTGATGAGAATTGAACCCACGTCCTTCCCGGTATCAACCGGTACGCTCTGCCACTGAGCTACAACGAAATCCGGATCCCGGATGTTTGGAAATCCGTTGAGCTGTTGATGAGAATTGAACTCACGACCTCTTCCTTACCAAGGAAGTGCTCTACCCCTGAGCTACAACAGCATTGAAAATCTTTTAAAGAACTTTCATCTCACATAATACTAATGAACAAAGTCCATCCGTATTATTTGTGAGCGGGAGACGAGGTTCGAACCCGCGACCTACAGCTTGGAAGGCTGTCGCTCTACCAACTGAGCTACTCCCGCATATAATTAATAATGGTAAACATTATAAAGAACTTCTGATCTTACTCACCTTCTCCTCTATTTATGGAGAACCTGCACTTAACAGACAAGTTCCGCCTTTGCGAGGGGCAAAGGCGGAACATTTGCGCTACGTGGGCAGGAGAGGATTCGAACCTCTGAAGTCGTAGACAGCGGATTTACAGTCCGCCCCATTTGGCCGCTCTGGAACCTGCCCATTTTTCCTTAAACTCCTTTCCCAAATCTCGTCCGTCCGGACCATTTTTGCTTCGGAATTTATCCGGAGCCAGCAGAGGGATTCGAACCCCCGACCCACTGATTACAAATCAGTAGCTCTGGCCAACTGAGCTATGCTGGCTTATCTTATATAAGAATCTTATAAATGATATCCGTTATAAGAGGGTGCAAAGATAGTTGATTTATTTTAACTTCCAAATCTTTTTTTATCTTTTTTTCAGCACCTGCATACAACCTTTTTAAGACTTGTATATTCGGCTAAAACACCCTACTGTAAAGAACTTTACTACCTTCGCCGATCCCTTTTTTCGATCGGGATGGCAAAGGTAGTAATCAGATATTTAATTCCAAAATATTTTTAAGATTTTATTGAAATTTTTTCTCTTTCGATCTCTTTATCTGGTTAACAACTGAGTCAAAGGCGAGATCAAATGACTCCTCGAAAGATTTGGATTCGTGCTTTACAAATAAGTCTTGGCGCGGGATGTGGACTTTTATTTCGGCTATTTTATCCTTCACCTGATGAGCTATTCCATCAAGTTTTAAAAATACCTCTACGCTGATAATCCGATCATAGAAAGTATTGAGTTTCTGAAGTTTTTTACTCACATGATCAATCAATTTGGAGTCAGCGTCGAAGTGTACTGTTTGAATTTGAACGTTCATAGCACTAATTTTTAGTTTTAACAATCTTGTACATGCTCGTAACATTACGTCCATAGGCTTTCATTGTGTTAATGGTCATGGATATCGACTAATGAAAAAAGTATACAAAGAACTCATTACTAATTTAATGAACTTTCAACTCTTTTGCATAACCATTTAGTAATATTTTGTTAAAGCTTTCCGACTTCCCTCTTCGCCCTTCAACTGTTTCCTCCGGTACGCCACCTTCAATTGCTCAATAATGCTATGTGTAACTCCCCTGCCCGCCCACCAGATGCACCCTCCGGTACGCTTCCTTCAATTGCTCAATACTATCATGTACATGTATCTCCGTACACACCAGACCAGCACGCGACCGGCAGCTCCTTCATTGCATGGAGGTCCGCACTATGTATAACGCCTCTATTCATTCTCCGGATGCACCCTCAGATACGCTTCGCGCAATTGCTCAATACTATCATGTACATGTATCTCCGTACACACCAGACCCGCACGCGACCGGCAACTCCTTCATTGCATGAAGACCCACGCTACATGCAACGCCCCTACTCGCCCTTCGGATGTGCCTTCCTGTACGCCTCCTTCAATTTCTCAATACTGTTATGTGTATATACCTGCGTGGACGCCAGACTGGCATGCCCCAGCAGCTCCTTTACTGCATTGAGGTCCGCGCCGTTATTGGTAAGATGGGTAGCAAACGTATGCCGCAGTATATGCGGACTCCTGCGACTGATCGTCGTGATCTCGTGATCTGTGAGGTAACCTTTTACAACGTTATATACATAACGGGGGTATAACTTCTTTCCGCTACGGGGATTCACCAGCAACACCTCTTTATCCGGCATTTCCAGCTCTTTATTGCGCATATCCCTGTATGCCCTGATCTCGTCCCGTAAGTTTGTACTAATGGGAATAATGCGCTCCTTATTCCCTTTTCCCAACACTTTCAATGTCAGATTGGAGATGTCTACATGCCGCTCCTGCAAACCTATCAGCTCTGACAACCGTATGCCCGTATGATACAACAACTCAAATATCAACCGGTGCGTCTTCCCCTCAAGGTCATCCGTAAATATAGGCCGGTCCTCCTGTCCACGACGCATACTCCGGTTATCCTCCACCGCCTGCATCCCCTTCTCATCAATAAAACCCGGTAAACGCTTTCCCGTTTTGGGCGCAGTCACTTTTGTCATCGGTGAAGTCGCTACTACACCATGACGCATCGCATACTTGAAAAATGATTTAAGTGTGGAAATCTTGCGGTTAACACTTTTGGCAATAATGCCCTCCTCCATCAGCCACGCCAGCCAGGTACGGACATGCAAATGCGATATGCCTTGTAGAGACACATCGCCATATTGTGATCTGAGGAAAATAAAAAATTGTGTAAGGTCCTGCTGATATGCAGTGAAAGTATGCGCAGAATAGCGCTTCTCCAGTTGGATATAAGCCAGAAATTGATTGGCTACCGGGTGTAAAACTTCACTCAAAATAAAAAAGTTGATGATTGTAAAGTTAAAACAAACCTTACAATCATCAGATATTTTGCGCGGGGAATTACTCCCGATAGAATCAATCTAATTTACCACTGGCCAACTGCTGTTTGTAAACAGCTTTCAGCACTTCAGTACGACGCTTAACGGATGGTTTTGTGAAAGACTGACGTGACCTGAGTTGAAGCAGGATGCGGGCTTTCTCAAATTTCTTTTTATATTTTTTGAGCGCCTTGTCAATGTTTTCGCAATCTTTGGAATCGATGATCAACATAATTAATAGCCTTTTTTTTCAGGAAGGCAAAAGTAAAACATTCTTTTTAATTATCAAAATAATGTGAAAGCCACCCTGTCATACCCGTCTCCTCATTATTACTTAAATTAGCCCCATGTTTACAGGAATAATAGAATCACTAGGAGAAGTAATAGCTACCAGGCAGGAAGGCAGCAATATGGTCATCACCATCCGCTCTTCCCTCGCGCCTGAACTGAAAATTGACCAGAGTGTGGCTCACAACGGTGTTTGTCTGACAGTCACCCGCGTAGATAACGAGACATATGATATCGTTGCCGTAGCCGAAACCCTGATTAAAAGTAATATCGGCCAACTGACGCCCGGCCAGAAAGTCAATCTGGAAAGAGCCATGATCTTCAATGGCAGAATTGACGGCCACCTCGTACAAGGCCACGTCGATAGCACCGGTGAATGCGTGTCCGTAACACCGCAGAACGGTAGCTGGGAATTCCGCTTCCGCTACCCCGAACAGTTCGCCGGCCTCATCGTGGAAAAAGGCTCCATCTGCCTCAACGGTATCAGCCTGACCATATATAATGTGACCAATACGGAATTCACCATCGCCGTGATTCCTTATACATACGAACACACAAATATCTCAGCCGTTCAACCCGGGCACACCATCAACCTGGAATTTGATATTCTGGGTAAGTTCGTGGCCCGACAGCTTGCTGTCAGATCATAGCTCAAACATCCACTTATGCAATTAACCTCAGCCCTTGCCATCCGCCATCCGGTTATCATGGCGCCCATGTTCCTCGTCAGTAATGAAAAAATGGTCCGGGCAGCCATGTACAGCGGGATCGCCGGTACCTTCCCCACCCTCAATTACCGGAAGGAAGGGGAACTAAAACAGGTACTCGGCCAGCTGAACCAATACCGGGCACAATTGCCCGCCGGACAAGGCACCTATGGCGTTAACCTGATCGTCCAGAAGACGAATCCGCTCTATGCAAAACACCTGAAAGATTGTGTAGCAGCAGAAGTACCTTTTTATATTACCTCATTGGGCAATCCCCGGGAGGTAATCGCCGCCGCCCATAGCTATGGCGCGAAAGTACTCTGCGATGTCACCAATATTCAGCATGCAGAAAAAGCGGCACAGGAGGGCTGTGATGGATTTATTGCAGTCTGCGTAGGCGCAGGTGGCCACGCCGGCCCCTACCCTATGCATATTCTCGTACCAGCCCTGCAAAAAGCCTTCCCGGATAAATTGCTGGTCGCCGCCGGTGGTATCGCTACCGGACAACAACTCGCCAGTGCCATGGTACTCGGCGCACACGGCGCCTCCATCGGGACTCGTTTTATCGCCAGTGAAGAAGCCAGCGTAAGTGACGCTTATAAAAATGCCATCCTCGACTACGGTATGGAAGATATTGTACTGACAGAACGCCTCTCAGGCACGCCCTGCAATGTCATCAACACACCGGCAGCCAAAAAAATGGGCTATAAGCAGAATTGGCTGGAAAAACAGCTGAATAAAAATGCCAGTACCCGCAAATACTTTAAAATGCTGGTACAGTTAAAAGGCATGAAAAAGCTGGAACAGGCCATCAAACCGGGTAATTATCAACAATTATGGACCGCCGGCCAGAGCGTGGAAATGGTGGAAGATATCAGCCCGATTAGTGACATCGTTGCCCGGCTGGTACAGGAACTGGATGAAACACTGGAAAAAACCAGTCAGTTACTCACCCGGTCATAGTAAATAATAACTTATACACATGAAAAAGGGCTTGTCTACCATTACAGCAGATAAGCCCTTTTTCTTTATTATAATCTTTATCTCCGCTGCCACTCATCAGGCAGTCACATCATCGTGATCTGTTCCTACAATCACATCATGCCATGCCGTAATCTCCTGTTCAAAAGCAGCCGTTTTTTCCCTGAACCTTGCCAATGTATCACTACCTAATGGCAGATGCACCGGCGGCTTTTCTGTATGACCGAGTTTAATAAATGCCTGCGCCAGCTTTGCCGGATCACCGGGCTGTTTCTTGTTGGCATGGGTCATCGCTGTGCGCATCTCTCCCACCGTAGCAGCATAATCAGCTATTTCATTACTGGTTCTGGTCAGAGAAGCTTCATCCAGAAATTCTGTCCTGAAGAAACCGGGCGCCACTACCGTGGCATGAATGCCCAATGGCGCCAACTCCTTCGCCATAGCTTCTGTAATACCTTCTATCGCAAATTTTGTTGAACCATAGATGCCCCATCCCGTAAAACCGGACAGTCCACCGATAGAAGAGACATTAATCACATGACCGGCACCCTGCGTCCTCATATAAGGCAATATTGCACGGGTAACATTCAACGTACCAAATACATTCACTTCATAATTCTGTTTTACCTCGGCAGCTGTTCCTTCTTCGACGCCTGCCAGCAAACCGTAACCTGCATTATTGACCAATATATCTATACGTCCAAAGACCTCAATCGCTTCTGCCGCGGCTTTACGTACCTGTTCTTCATTCGTCACATCCATCACTACCACTGCCAGATCCGGATGATTGCCCAGCTGTGCTTTCAAATCCTCCGGTTTGCTACGTACAGTACCCACCAGTTTATCTCCGGCCGCAAGCACCGCCTTTGATATTTCCAAACCAAAACCTCTGGATGCACCAGTTATAAACCAAACTTTCTGTGTTTTTGTGTTTTTCATTTTGTGTCTGTTTTTGTGATACAAAGATGAAAAGAAGCCATGGGCTGGCTGTTAGCAATAACACTGAAAGTATTATGAATTTCAAAGATGATAGTTCTTCCTGAATTCAGCGGGTGTCAGACCGGTATTCTTCTTAAAGAAAGCGTTGAAGTTGGGTTGCTCCGCAAATCCAATACTATAGCCGATCTCCTGCAATGACCAGTCGGTCTGCAGTAACAATACCTTGGTTTCGTCCAGTAATCTGTTTTTGATATGAGTGCTCACATTCTGCCCTGTATGCTTCTTTAACAAGGCATTCAGGTGATTAGGATGCACAGAAAGACCAGCAGCAAATTCTTTGGCAGTCCTGATCCTTATCGGATTTTCCCTGTTAATGCCACCAGTTTCCTCTTCCAGCAATCTGAAAAAGTCATGCACATGACGATATTCATCGGAGACCGTGTCTGGTGGTGGGAAACTGGCTCTCTTCACACTCTCCACCATAATCAATTGCAGGTAAGCCTGCAGCGAATCACCGCTTAATTTACTACCTGCCAGTTCTTCCTCTTTCATTCTGTCAAAAAGCTGTTCCAGCACCGGAACATCTGTTGCCGCAATACGGATTACACTCTTCGACTTATCAGTAAACAGACTAAATTTATCCATACCCGCTTTCAGCATGGGAAATTCAGCCAGAAAAGAGCGCCTGAACAGGCAATAATACCCTCCGGATTCCTCTGAAAGGTTCCGCCAGGAAATAATATCATTCGGATGTATAAACAAAATAGACGGCTCATCCAGATAATAGGTATTCAGGCCCATCGTAAACACACCTGCGCCCTTTGTCGTAAAAAGGATCTTGTAAAAATCCCGGCGGTTAGGAGAAAGATAATTCCGGCATTCATGTATCTCCCGGTTGAATACCCGGATGCTCCAGTCCTCAAAATATTCTCTGAATACGGGGATAAGATCGGGAAGATCTCTCAATGTATCGATCGTGCGGCTGTCCAGTGTCTGAGATGACATAACTATATGGTGTTGAATACGAATTTACGCTGTTTGTCACAAATACCCCCTATAATTGGCTGCTTTACCGACCCGTTCCTGCGGACGAATGACCTACCTTGGACTACACCAATACTATTAACGATGGAAGTACAAACAGTTAGCAGCAGAACCTATGGCTTCATGGTATTGTATGACATGCATACTACGTTTTTCTCCAAAGTCATCGTGGATATTTCTGAAAAAGATGCCGGCGAACGTTTAGGTACAAAAGCCAACCATATGGCATGGCTGGCGGGCAGTCTTGTACAGGAAAGATTTGAACTGGCGAAATCTTTCGGCATAGATAAGCAACAACAGGCCTATGAATTATTCAAAGATCATAAGGGGATACAGGAAGGAGTACAATATCCCTCTTTGCAAACACTTGAGCAGGACTGGAAGATCATCTCTCCTTTGCTGAGAAAAGCACTGCTGGAAGCTGATGATGAGAAACTGGATGAGCCTTTTGAAATGCCGGGTATGAAAATGACCCTATTGGAACTCATTTCGTTCCAGATTTACCGGGAAGCAAATTGTATCGGACAACTGGCCCTGTGGAGAAGATTGTTGGGCTACGATGCCATGAAGTATATGTAAACCGCCTCCGCCATTCTGATTATATAATAAAAAAGGCTCCTTACGGAGCCCTTTTTTATTATGCAGTGAAAGTATTTATGCAATTACAACCTGCTCCAATCCTTTCTGTACCGCAGTTTCCTGTAAACCTGGAATACTACAACCTTCTGCTCTCACCAGCTGCACATCTGTCAATCCGATGAAACCCAGCATACCCAGCAAATATGGAGAAGCAAAATCAAATGCCTGTGCAGGTCCTTCAGAATAAACACCGCCTGAAGCCAGCGCGATATATACCTTTTTATCCTTTAACAGACCTTCAGGTTTACCTGTGGCATAAGAGAATGTTCTGCCTGCACGTACCACGTGATCCAGCCATGCTTTCAGCGTAGACGGAATATGGAAATTATACAGCGCTACTCCCAATATGATGATATCCGCTTCTTCCACTTCTTTAATAGCTGCTTCTGATAATTTGTCCGCTATAGCGGCTGCTTCTGCTGTAGCATCTCCCGCACCACGGAATGCCAGTAAATGTGATGCATCAAAATGGCCCAAAGGATCTTTTGCAAGGTCTTTCACGGTCACTGTGCTACCCGGATAACGTTCCTGTAACTGAGCAATAATGCCATCTGCCAGCTGTGTACTCTTAGACGCAGCACCACTCACACTGGATACAACTTTCAATATCTTTTTCATACGATTATTTTTATTTTTTGAGCTTATGATAAGTAAAATAAGAGGCGGCCAGTATTCCGAGGAATACCACCGGTACTACCGGATTAGGCATCGGATCGCCGGAAGCTGCATGTGCAATAGCGGCCGATACAAACGTGAAGGCAAAGCCTGCATACGTCCATTCTTTCAGGCGGCCATGCACAAGCGGAAGTACTAAAAGCACCACTCCGATCAGCTTGGCGATCGCCAGTTCAATCCTGAAATACGCGGGATACCCAATATGCCGGAAAGCCTGATCCATTTCTGGTTTTGTCAAATAGGCATAGGCGGAATAGGTCATCATTAACGCAATAATTGCGGTGGTGGCCCAATAAGTAACTTTGATTGCTTTCATCTAAAAAAATTGATGAAGCAAAACTATTCACAATTGCTAGTAAATAGTTAGTAGTATACTAAAGGTTAGTAGTAACCTGTTGGATAGTTATTTACCTTCGGGAAATGGAAACACAGGTAGCTGAAAAAGTAAAAAGAAGTGCGAAAGAGTGCTCCGCCAGATTATCAGCCATTCATGACGCCCTTTACGCCATTGGTGGTAAATGGAAGCTGAAGATCATCATCGTGCTTCGCGAAGACGGTAATAAAAGGTTCAATGAACTGCAGCGTGCGGTATCCGGTATCTCTGCAAGAGTACTGTCTAACGAACTGCGTGAGCTGGAATTAAACGGCTTTGTCAGGAGAAAGGTATATGAAGGACGTCCTGTAGTGGTGGAATATGAACTGACAGAATATAGCGATACACTTGGTGCAGTATTACATTCACTGAATGACTGGGGTACGATGCATAGAGAAAAGATCCGCAAGGAAATGTCGTCCTCACATACCCCTGATCTCTGATCAGGAATCAGGACTTTGCCGCAATAAGAGGTTAACGGGACATATACTGATCGTCCCGCTGAGCATATCTTATGCGTAAAAATGTGTACTTGATTGAAAGCAGCAATAACATCATTACCGGATTCCACAAATCAGTCATTGCAGCATCCGGTTTATCCAGAAATGGGTGGATGAATAATACAAGCAGCATACTTGCAGCGTAAATCAGCACATCAATACCCAGATGCAGCACCCATATGCGGTTGGACTCTCTTTTTACAGAGTTGAAAGTCTTCTTATTTCCCCAGAAAAAACCAAGCGTACCAAACAGCATAAACATGATCAATATCCACGAACGCTCACTGAGATTATCGCGATAAACACCATGCCCTATAGTGCCGGCAAGCAGCCTGATGTAAGGCACCGTAAACAGATTAATCAATGTAAAAAGGTAATACAATATAACACGCGGGAAAGATACGCGGGAGTGCTTTTAATGTATTGAAGTTGTTTTGACATAAGGGGAATATTTCTTACAACGAATGGTTCCCTAATTTAACATTTTTTTATGGCATCGCTTGCTGTTTTTTCACTACTGAACGCCCCTACATTCCATTGCCCTTCATTAGTCACTCCCAGCCTTATTCCCCGTAATTGACCTGCCCGGAACGTGGACCTGACGTGGACTTGATCTGCTGCAGATAAATAGCATATTGCGTACAAAGTGGACATATACCCCTACTTGTCAATCATTTACAGATCGAGTGAAAACAAATACCTGCAATATATCATTCGAACAACTTTTCCACATTCCAATATAGCTGTTTTTTCAGTTCAGCAATGATCCCGCAGCTATTACATCGCACTGTTAATATCTGTTAAGAATTAATAATAGCCCGCTCTACTTGTAAATGTGGAATGATTTTTTCAGCTTTCAGGTAAAAAACAAATTGAAAGCTTTCTTAATCATTGCGCTGTTATTCCTATTCACACCAACACAGGCGCAACAAAACAATATCAGCAGCATCAAAGCCAGTTATGATCCGGGCGCGATTGCAGAGCTATATGACCGTATACCACTAGGTCTCGAATTTAAATATGAAAACGGACAAACAAGAAAAACAGAAGGATATTTACAAGGGCCTTACCGATGGAGAAATATCAAAATAAGCAGCTCCAATGGGAGTATACAGAATGGTTATCTGTTAGTCAACAGGCAACAGCTGGCCAGTCAGCAGTATATCATCGAACTGACCATTTCCGTTCCGGAGTCAGCCACACCTATCACTACGAAACTCGAACTTCCTCACCTGACAGGTATCCGTTTTAATCATTATGCAGATAGTCTGAAAAGAGGCTTCCGCTTTTATCTGAATGTGGAAGGTACTTTCACGAGTGGAAAGGTGTATCCGCTGGATACAGCCACGATAAAATTTGAAACAAATGCAGGGAAACTATTGGGTCAGGACCTGCTGTTAAACAGTAATGATGGTACTACCCGTTCCATTACTGTTACAGCTGTCAATAAAAACGATCCCGGTATGTCTGTCACCAGTACCATACCCGTCAAACAATTATCAGATCAATGATCTTGATTTCAATTCCAGATACTTATTCACCACATTCAGTGTTAATTGCTCTGGTGTAGTCAGCAATGACAGAATACCATAGCGGGTCAGTTCCCTTACCATCAGTTTCTTTTCATAAGCAAACTTCTGCGCAATCACCTGACGATAGATATCTTCCACTGTATGCACATTGTCTTTCGTGAACTTTTTCAGTTCTGTATTCTCGAAAAATACAACGAGCAATAAATGATACTTAGCCAGTTTTCGCAGGTAAGGTAACTGTCTCTGCAACCCTGTCATGGATTCAAAATTGGTAAACAGGATCAGCAGGGAACGCTGTGAGAACAGACTACGCAATGACACACTCAGTCGTTCATAGTCACTTTCCTCCCATCGCGTTTCCTGTGCATACAAACGCTCCAGCAACAGGTTCATCTGCGTCTTCTTACCGGAAGCAGGTAATACATCTACCTGTTGCGCAGCCAATGTCACCAGTCCGGTTTTATCACCTTTCTGTAAAGCTATATTGCTGAATACAAGAGAAGCATTAATGGCATAATCCAGTAACGTAAGACCATTAAACGGCATCTTCATCGCACGTCCTTTATCAATCACACAATATACCTGCTGAGACTTTTCTTCAACATAGTTATTCACCATGAATGTACCTCTCCTTGCTGTCGCCTTCCAGTTTAAAGTACGCACATCATCACCACGAGTATATTCCTTGATATGATCAAACTCCATACTGTGTCCTATCACCCGTTTCTTATGTACACCCAGTTCTGCCAGGCGATTATTAAAAGAGAAAAATTCATAGTTATGTAAAGCAGCAAAAGAAGGATACACCTTCACGACTGTTTCATTTGCCGCTGTTATATGACGTTGCGCCATGCCTAACAGACTCCGTACAAAAGCATTGGTTTTTCCAAAGTTATATTCCCCTCTTTCCACCGGGCGTAAGGTATAGCTCATGTCCCGCTCTTCACCGGGTTTCAGCTGTACCTTTTTCCGAAAATCCCGGATCTGAAACTGTACAGGTAATTCTTCCAGTACTATCACGGTAACGGGAAAACGATAATTATTCTGCAGCTTGAGATGAATATCATTTTCCTCTCCGTTGCTAAAGCGACCGGCCATACTACGGGAGATCAGCACAGGTTGTTTTCCCGCTACATACAGAAAGAAAAGATCCAGCAACAGCAGGAATAATAAAATACCTACCATCAGTTTTGCCACGATAAACAATAAAGGGAAAAAGAAGCTGATCACAAAAAAGATCGCTGTGCTTCCCATCAATGTATAAAAGCGTGTCGTAAAGAATAAAGAGAGAAAAAACGTTTCAACATAACATTGCGTTTACCTTGGCACTTCCACTGCTTTCACAATCTGTGCGATCACTTCATCTGTTGTAATACCTTCCATTTCACGTTCGGGCGTCAGTACAATACGATGGCGCAATACATGCGGCAGCATACTTACAATATCATCAGGCGTTACAAAATCACGGCCGGTCATAGCGGCAGTCGCCTTTGCACAGTTCATGACTGCCAATGATGCACGTGGAGAAGCACCCAGATATAATGAAGCATTATTACGCGTTTCATGAATCAGTGCAGCAATAAAATGCAACAATTTATCTTCGATATGCACCTTACGTACGAGCGCCTGATATTCGATGATCTGTGTCGCTGTCACCACCCGCTGTATCAGTTGCGTGAGATCAGCAAGACCATTATATTGATGCATGGCCTGCAACATTGCTACCTCTTCCGTTAAAGAAGGGTATTTCACTTCTATCTTAAAGAGAAAACGATCTAATTGTGCTTCAGGCAAACGATAAGTACCCTCCTGCTCTATCGGATTCTGGGTAGCTACTACCATAAAAGGAGCCGGCAGCGGATGTGTAATACCATCATTGGTAATTTGTCTTTCTTCCATCACCTCAAACAATGCTGCCTGTGTTTTTGCAGGAGCACGGTTGATCTCATCTATCAGTACCAGATTACCAAATACAGGTCCGCGTTTATATTCAAACTCTCTCTTCTCAGGATTGAATACAGATGTACCTACCACATCAGCCGGCATGATATCCGGTGTGAACTGCAATCTGGAAAAGTCTGCATCAATGCAACGCGCCAGTAATTTGGCAGTAAGTGTTTTTGCAACACCCGGTACGCCTTCAATCAATACGTGGCCATGCGTAAGCAGACCTGCTATTAAAAGGTCAATCATTTCATGCTGACCAACGATTACTTTTCCTATCTGTTGACGGATAGCATTTACTGCTTCGTGAAGCGCTGTAAAGTCCGTGCGATGCTGGAATATAGTTTCTTCCATTATTTCGTATTTATATAAAACGCCTGTATTTTCTTATAAAACTGTTGCAGGAACTCATCTGAGATAGTTTGTGTATCCTGCATCTGCCGGATATCCTGCAATATTCCTTTTACCTGTTCAACCGGCATCACTGCCTTCCGCGACAAAGCATCTGCAAAAGCATGATCCATATTATTCGTACTCAGATAATAACGTGTACGTATAAACTCCTGCCATTGCAGAATAATCTTTTGTATCAGATTACGGTTATCATGTTGCTGATAATAAAGTTGCCCCAATGCATCTACAAACTCCAATGAATTATTCTCCAGTGGTGGTCTTTCAGGAACAATGCGTTGTCTGCGCTTACTTTCAAACAGGATATACAGCAATAACAAACCGACGCCCAGCCACAATGCCCATCTCATAGCAGGATAACGCATCAGCACCTGCCATTCACTGAAATCAGATGATTGTCTGCTATACTGATATTTATAAAACTCATCCCAGTACACATGATCCATGTAGTGATTGGTATATGACAGCTGTCTTTCCAGCGATACCATATTACGACCATGCATCAGAAAATAATTGGTCAATGTAGATGGTTGTAACAAAACAAAAACAGCTCCTTCACTGACTGTTATTTTCACAAAGTTTGGCCGGTTAAAAGCATCTGTTCCTAATATAGTTGTAGCACTGGAATCCATTCCTGTGATATAGCTGCCACCCCTGATCCCTTTACGCGAAAAGGCGGTATCAGGCGCCAGATGCTTGTTGACATAACGCTGATCTGCATTGGTCATTGACTGGAAAAATCCTTCATCATCTACCGTCAGATGCAGGAGATCCAATAGTATACTATCGGGTCTGTTGACGGCTAAGAACAACTGATTACCGGCAGCCGCAAATTTTATCATATTAGCGGCGTCTTCCGGAGAAGTATACAGATTATCTGCGACCAATATATACAGATTATAATCTGTCGAAGACAAAGTAGCATCCTTTGTATAAGTACGCGTAAATGGCTTGGTAACGACCTGTGGTTTGATGTCATAATAAAACAATTGCGACATTGCTTTAAACATGGCATAACATCCCCCCGGCCGCTTATCCTTATAAGAAAAGCTCTGCCGCGCCAGTTCCTGTTCGTCGATATTTTTATTATCAACCATTCCATCACGGACTGATATAGCCATGAGGGCTATAAAGATCAGGACAACGGCGCTGATTACTATTATTGCTACTGTTTTTGATTTCACCGGGTATAGCCTAATTCGTTCATAAATTGACGGAACTCTCTGTGCAGATCATTGAACTGTTGATTATTCACAGGAGCTTCTCCGTACCAGATGTATTCATAATTCAATGTCAGTGCGGCAAATTTCTTATACCACGGTGTTGACAACATACTGCGCAGATAAGCCGCATTTGTTTTTTCCCTGCTATAGGTGACAACCTCTTTATCTATCAATACACGCAGTGTTTGCAGATAAAGCAGTCTCACTGCCTGTCTGAACCTGCCGGCTGCAATGGCTTCTTCTATCTGTTGCTGATAGGTTTCCACGTCCTGCTCTTCTTCCATTATTTTCACCACTTTTCCGGCATCGTCTGAAGTCTTCCGGAAGAGATAACCATTCTGTTTCAGATAGAGATATAATAACCAGCCAAGACAGGCTACTACAATTGCAATGATCAGTTTGTGTATAGCTGCGATGAAATTGAAAACAGCGTTCAGAAAATCATTCCAGCCGGAGCGGCGGGGCGGCTCTTTCTTTTTAAGCGCATATTGCAGTTTCTTATCAGCCTGCAGCACTTTCATCATAGTGTCCGGCACGCTGCGCACTACCAGTGGATAATCTGCATAAGATTCTATAGTATCTGCGATGACCGGCGCAGCCTGATCCCATAGGTAGTGTTCCTGTACGGCCTTATCAGCTGCGGCTGCCAGTACTGAATCATCCGCTATTTCATCCGCTTCTTTTTTTGTAACTGTCTGTTCCATATCTGCTGCTACCATGGAATCCCATTTCTCAGCCGGTACAGACTTTTGTGCGTTTGCACATAATGGCAGGATCAGTATAATCAGGATATAATAAACACGCATTTTCCTCATTTCACCGGCTTTATAATATTTGCTTTCAGACCGAGCTTATATCCTTGTTTGTGCAGGTAGATCGGGTAAACAATGAAATATCCGACAATAAATATCAGTGATAGCAATAAGATACTGATGCTGGCCCATAAAGGCATGGCTGTATGGCGGGTAACAAATCCTTCCAGAAATGCTGCCACTATAAAGATGGGGACCAGTGTGATCATAATCTTTACGCCATCACGCGCTGTTTTCTTCAGCGCGTCCAGCCGTTTTCTGGTACCGGGAAAGATAAATCCGCTGATCATGACCAGTCCGGCACAACCAGCTATCACGATAGCTGATATTTCCAGTGTACCATGAATCCATATCACCAGTACAGATTTAAAACCCAGTCCTTTGGAAAAGAAATAATATTGAAAGGAGCCCAGCATTACACCTGTCTTCAGCATATACCAGAGTGTACCGATACCAAAGAAGATACCTCCCATGAAGGTCATCATGGCCACCGTGATATTGTTTTTGGCGATCCATAAAAACATCACGAGTTCGTTTTCCTGTTTATATACGCCGAAGGGATCCCCATTATTGATATTCTGCTCTGTCATACTTACATATTCATCACCCAATACACCACGAACGAATGTTTCATCGTGTGCGGCAGAAAATGCGGCGATGATACAGAAGAGTAGAAAGAACAAGAATGTAAACAGGAATAAACGGTGATATCTGCGGAACAGCAGAGGCAATTCATATTTGAAGAAGTTGCGGAATCTGCCATCCTGCTCTTTACGATTGCCGTAGATGCTGTGATAAATATTGGCGGCCAGACTGTTAATATAGCTGGTCACTTTACTGAAACTATAGAAGGTTTTGGCATAAGCCAGATCATCCAGAAGGCTTGTAAAGCGTTCTGCCATTTCATCCGGATCTTCTGCGGGTTGATCCTGATACTTTTTCCAGCGCTGGAGATTCTTTTTTATGAAGGTTGATTCACGCATGGGCTGTCTGTTAGTCCGTCATCCTGGTGCAGGGCCATAAATTCCAAAGTCTACATGCCTGTTTACCGGAAGTCAATGTGCGACGTTTCTGCTCATCAGTCGGATATTCGTTTAGAATATACAAAAAAATGTGCCGATAAAATTTTATATTAAGGAAATGTAGCTAGATTAGTCTGTTATCTGTGTGGAACAGACTGCTTACAAACATATCGATTAATCACTAAATTTATACATGGCCAATATAAAAATACCCACTTCCTTTAATATAGATCTGGAGTTCGAAACAGCCAATATTTTCCAGCGGTTGATGGGACTGCTGATTGACGGTACTATCAAGATCCTGTATATTATTGTGTTAGGGTATACCGTTAAGAACCTTCAACTGGGACAGGTGGCCAGTTATGTAGTATATTTCTTCCTCGGAGGCCTGCCGATGACCTGTTACTACCTTGTATTGGAGATCATAATGAACGGACAAACGCCGGGTAAGCTGCTGATGAATATCAGGGTCAGGAATATGCAGGGAGGCCGGCCGAGCATGAGTCAGCATCTGATCCGCTGGTTATTCCGCATTATCGAGACACCGTATTTCCTTATCAATGGGCTTATTCCATTGATTGCCATGTTAAGGTCTCCTTATTATCAGCGGCTGGGAGATGTGGTGGCAGGAACAATCGTTGTGAGTACGAAAACCAAAGCGAGCCTGAATGGTACTATATTCAGGGATATGTCGGCAGTGGATTATACACCTCGTTTCCCACAGATATTACGCCTGTCAGACAGAGATATGAATAAGATCAAGAACCTGATGGATCAGGCAGTCAAATCCAATAATCCTGAACTGACAGCGCGTGTTGCTTACCGGGTAAGAGATGTGCTGGATATTCAGACGGACATGATGCCCGGAGAATTTCTCGAGACAATCTTAAACGACTATAACTACTATACTACCAGATAGTTATCTTTTGATCACCATGGTATGTGTCCACTGGTCATGCCATGGTGCATCTGCGAACCCTGAAAAGCGCATAAAAGGTACAAGACGACACAGAGAACGCAGCAATGCGTCCTGTAAGGTCAGCGGACTGCCATCTATACGTACAGCGTAAGTGGCGGTAATCATTTTACCGATAGTGCGGCCGCCATTACCATATTCAAAGCCTGTGTAATACGCTACGAAACCTCCGATCATCGCTAAATAAAATATGCCTGCGAAATCATTTGACTCGTCAAATTGTGTATCACTCAGTGCGCTTACCATGAGTATGATCCCCAGCGAAAACAGCAATCCTATTGATACCGCGATGATATAATCCACCACATAATTGACAAAACGCTGTGTCTTTTCAGCTTTTCTGGTATACTGGATAGCGTGCAGATCTTCTATCAGTCCTTTTTCATGGATATTGTCCCCAAATTGGTTTTGCATATAGAAAGTAAAAATTAATGAACAACGCTAAAAAAAACTGCCGGTTGCATTTGAATCACAACCGGCAGGTAACTAATTATGGCAAAAGTTGTCAGACGGCCGGCGTACCGATACTTCCTATCTGATTATCAAGAGATGAGCCTGAAGGACGACCTCCCGGGCCGATATATCGGATATCACTGCTGAACGCCATGATAGGAATAAAGATGAAACTCAGGAAAATGAGACCGAGCGTAAACCCGATATCCTTTCCAAAACTTTTGCTGAACTCATGTGTAAGAATGATCGGCAAAATGAACCATCCATAAATAGGAATTAAGAACATAAATATATACCACCACGGCTTGCCGATAATCTCCAGCATCACGATGGTGCTATATATAGGGACGATACTTGCCCAACCCGGTTTACCTGCTTTCTCGAATATCCTCCAGCTACAGTAGATGTAAAATACGACAAAGGCTAACCAAATTAAAATAAATACAGCAGAAACTCCGGCAAGTATGCCTCCGGAAGAATCATACGACGAATAGTCTTGCATAATTAAAAGGTTTAGGTGAAAAATTGAGGTATGTAAAACGATCAGAATGTCCCATAGTTTTCGATAACAGATGAATTTCTTGTAAAAATGGAGCTCAACAGGGGCCAACAGTCACATTATATAGCTTTTATAACATCATAAATTACAGAATTGATCACTGTTAACCACATTTTTATTTACTTTTTTTCAAAAAATCACAAATTTTCCTGAATAATATTTGTTAGTTATTTCAAATGGTGTACATTTGCACCCGGCAAGTCTTATACGACCAGCTCCTACTGAACTCCCCCAGGACAGGAATGTAGCAAGGGTAGGTGGTTGTAGCGGTGCGATGTAAGTAACTTGCCGTTTTTTTTTCTTTTTATTCCCGGTCATCAGGCGTCATTCAGACACTATTCAACTCTCTTTAAAATAAAGATGCCCGGAGAATCTGCCCAATGCTTTCCAACTGTTTATTCGCGTGATTGTCCGGTTTCTGTATTCATTAAAAGATGAATAGTTGAATACTGTTGATTATGTATTATTTGTTGCGTACTATTGTACCGGCAATTTTATTTAAAAAGGACTAAATCATTTCACAATGAAATTCTTCATAGATACTGCAAACCTTGCACAGATAAAAGAAGCAAACGACCTTGGCGTTCTTGACGGTGTTACCACCAACCCTTCCCTGATGGCTAAAGAAGGCATCAAAGGGGAAGCTAACATCCTCAAGCATTATGAAACAATTTGCGAGCTGGTAGATGGTCCTATCAGTGCAGAAGTACTGTCTACTGACTTCAATTCAATCATTGAAGAAGGTAAGAAACTGGCTGCTATTCACCCAAACATCGTGGTGAAAGTGCCAATGATCAGAGATGGTGTGAAAGCGCTGAAATGGTTCACTGACAACGGTATCAGAACAAACTGTACGCTGGTATTTTCTGCAGGTCAGGCAATCCTGGCTGCTAAAGCAGGCGCCAGCTTCGTATCTCCTTTCATCGGTCGTATCGATGATGCTAACTGGGATGGTGTAGATCTGATCGCTCAGATCTCTCAGATCTATGGTGTACAGGGCTTCAAAACTGAGATCCTGGCTGCCTCTATCCGTAGCCCATTGCATATCATCAAATGTGCTGAAGTTGGTGCTGACGTTTGCACCTGCCCGCTGGATTCTATCCTCGGCCTGCTGAAACACCCGCTGACTGACATCGGTCTTGCCAAATTCCTGGAAGACGCGAAAAAAATGTAATCGTACTTTTAGATGGTATACTCCCCGGTGCAGGCCATGCATCGGGGATTTTTTTTGCCCCGAAATCCTCTTTTCCTTCCTATTTTTGCATATTCTTTATCACTTTCATAATAAACTTTCATTCTTTTCTGAAAGTATTGTAAATTTGATATGCATTTATAACTTCCGGCGTTTGAATACATAGTGTTGCAAAGAGAACAACACGATCATTTCTGATTTATTTCTCTGACTGCTAAATGATTGTATTATGATTCAACCGAATATTCCGGAAACTGGTAAACCTCGTGTGGTAATTGTTGGTGGTGGCTTTGGTGGTATCAACCTCGCTAAGAAACTCAAACACGCCCCTGTTCAGGTAGTCATGCTGGACAGAAACAACTATCACCTCTTCCAACCCCTCCTATATCAGGTATCTACAGCCGGTCTTGAAACAGATAGTATTGCATTCCCACTGCGCGGTATCTTTAAAAATCAATCCAATTTCATTTTCAGAATGGCAGAAGTAACCGGCGTACGTCCGGCTGAAAACATATTGGAAACAGGGATTGGCGAACTGAAATACGACTACCTCGTATTTGCAACCGGTAGTAATACCAACTTCTTTGGTAACAAAATCATTGAAGAACATGCTATCGGTATGAAGTCACTGATAGAAGCAGTGCAGATCCGTAACTATGTGATCAAACAGTTCGAAGAAAGTCTGCTGCTGAAAGATGAAGCACAGATCAAAGCAAAACTGAGCTTCGTAATGGTGGGTGGCGGTCCTACCGGTGTTGAACTGGCAGGCGCATTCGCTGAATTACGTAAATATATCATGCCGAAAGATTATCCGGAACTGCCGGTATCTCTCATGAATATCTATCTTATTGAAGGTAGTAACCGTATTCTGAACGGTATGAGTGAACACTCTTCTCAGAAATCACTGGAAAGTCTGCAGAAACTGGGCGTAAACGTACTGTGCAATGCTGTTGTAAAAGAATATGACGGTAAAACACTTGTGTTAAGCAATGGCGAAACCCTCAGCACACAGTCCCTCCTGTGGGCTGCTGGTGTAAAAGGCGTTCCTGTAGCAGGTATTCCGGCAGAAGTAATCCTGCCAAACGGCCGTATACAGGTGAATGAATTCAACCTTGTAAATGGTACGCAAAATATCTACGCGATCGGTGATATCGCTCAGATGGTGAACGATCCTAAGTTCCCGAGAGGTTATCCGATGGTAGCGCAGGTAGCTATTCAACAAGGGGGGAATCTTGCTGAGAACCTGCTGAAAACAATCAATTCTTCCGGACAAGGCCTGCAACCATTTAAATACAAAGACCTTGGCAGCATGGCTACCATCGGTCGTAACCACGCAGTAGCTGAATTCGCAGGTATGAAACTGAGCGGATTTATGGCATGGATGGTATGGATGGCTGTACACCTGATGAGCCTTTTAGGCTTCAGAAATAAACTGGTTGTGTTCAGTAACTGGTTCTACCGCTACTTTACATTTGATCGTGGTACACGTATTATTATTAAACGTGGAGCGGCGAATATTGTGAAGTTGCGCCAGACGGTCAACTAAGAATCAGGAATGATAGAGAAAGTGTAGCAAAGGGAATTCCTGACTGAATAAAATAAAAAGCCGAAGGCAAATTGGTAGATACCAATTGGCCTTCGGCTTTTTATTTTCGGTGGATGAGTTATTTACGGCTTAATATAGAGTTTAGTGTGGTAGTTGTCACCAGTTCATCCGCACGACCACCTAATGCACGATAGTAAACGAGAATGGTATAGTTGTTCTCTGTTTCCCACCAGTCGCCTTCCGTCAGTTTTGTATCTGCCTTGCTGCCTGCAATCGTATTATCCACTAACGCATATACGTAGTTATAAAAACCCTGTTTCAGAAACAGCGAACCTTCATAGGCTTTGGTCGCAGGATTGAAGACCATACGTGTGTAATCATTACACTCATAATTGGTCAGTTCTCCCAATATATACATGTTGTAGCCTGCATATGGCTCCGGTACCGGAAAAGAGAAATGTACAGTAGCATAATCTCCTTCGAAGAAAGGATTGTAGTCATCCAGTGTTGCCAGATAGTACAAGCCATTAATATCTTTGATAAACTGATACATCTTCCCTCCTCTTTCGAAATCCGGCAGCGCGAAAATGTTGGTATGATCTTTTGCATACTCTGTATTTCGCACACGTTCTGTCTGTAAACGGAAACTACGCAGATCGATCCAACGCCACTCCTTACCGGCAGGCATTACACAATCTACTTCCCAGTTATACTCGAGGATATTTCCTTTGATGAATAGCGGACGTGGAAACTTGATGGCATTATCCCAACGGTAGTTCTGCAGGATCACTACTTTCATCTGATCGAAAGGATTCACCACATTCAGACCGCCCATATTTACAGAAAAGTTGATCTTCTGGTGAGTACGGAAAATCTTTGGCGTAACAGGCTGCTGAATGAAGCCACTTACCCCTGCTTTATTACCCACCACCAGCATACGACGTGTAAATGCCAGCTGACTGGTATCACTGTCCATGTATACTTTTAACAGATAGTTACCAGACCTCGTAGGATAACAGTTCTGATTAGGCAGTTGTACCGTCCAGTGTGTATACTTCTGTAAAGCAATACTGGAAAAGCGATAATCCTGTATTCTGTTTTCTGAGAAACCGCGCAGGTATTCCACCTGTGTGATCTGCGCAGGTGTCCAGTCAGCATTACACAAAACGAATGTATAGAAGTAGTTCTTTACATCATTGTCCAGATCATCAAAGCTGAGTTCCAGCTTTTCCTCACCATTCAGCGTAATGATAGGATAACTCAGCTGGTCGCCGGCCTGATTCAGCTTAACTGACTGAATATTATTGTAGTATATGTGGTCAGGCCCAATGGTATTTTCCTGCGCCGCTACAGGCAGAACATATACCAGCAAACACATTACAGGTATACAGAAGAGGGATTTTAACTTCATAATCGCATTTCAAGTAAGCAGTAAGGTACTATTTTTTCAACTTGTACAACGCGCTGGCCCTGTTCTTTCGTATGATGAGCCTACCGATGGTCCCGTGTGTGCAAGGGGGAATAGAACTGTTTAGGATTATATTCAATACATTTGTTACATGCGTTTATCTCTATTTATCGCCAGACGGATCGCATTTAACCGGTCCTCTTCCTTTTCGAGGTTTATCATCAACATAGCTGTTGTCGCTACCGCTATCAGCGTAGCGGTCATGATACTGGCGGTAGCACTGGTAAATGGCTTTCAACAGGTAATCCAGCAGAAAATATTCAGTTTCTGGGGACATATCCACATTACCCAGTATCAGCCAAATGCCGGTCCGCTGACAGAGCAGGTACCTTTTACGGGTGACAGCACCGTTGTGGAGCGGCTGAAAAAGATCAAGGGTATTACCACGGTCAATGCATATGCTACTAAATCGGCTATTGTAAAAGCTGAAAAAGATCTGGAAGGCGTTATTTTCAAAGGTGTGGATCGTCATTATAACTGGAACAATCTGCAGCAATTCCTGCAGGAAGGGAGCCCTATTCGCTATAATGACAGTAGTTATGCACCCGAAGTGATGATCTCTGTGAGCCTGGCGAAAGAATTAAAGCTGAAGCTCCATGATCCTCTGATTGTCTATTTCATTCAGGGCGCAGGGCAGCCACCCAGAGCACGTAAACTCACAGTAGGTGGCATTTTTAAGACAGGTATTGAAGAATATGATAAAACATATGTTCTGGGAGATCTGGAACTGATACGCAAACTGAATGACTGGAAGCCAGGCAGCATCGCAGGATATGAGATATTTACAGATGACTATCGCAATATTCAGCAGGTTGCTACCGAGGCCTACGATGTGATTCCGGAAACTTTGTTCATGCGTTCCATTCAGGAGATATACCCCAATATCTTCGCATGGCTGCGTCTGCAGAATAAAAATGAGGTCATCATACTTGTGATCATGTCTATCGTTGCAGTTATTAACATGATCACTGCCATCCTCATATTGATACTCGAGCGCACAAATATGATTGGTATTGTGAAGGCACTGGGAATGCGTGGTTTCAATATTCAGAAAATCTTCATTTATCAGGCGGGTTATATTGTGCTGGCAGGGATTATCCTCGGTGATATATTGGGTATCGGCATTGCCATTCTGCAGCAAACGACCGGTTTCTTCAAACTGCCGGAAGAATCCTACTATATGTCAGTGGCTGCTATTTCCCTGCATTGGTGGGAAGTTTTAGCGATAAATGCAGGTACACTGCTGATATGTTTGCTGGTACTTATCATACCTTCGCGTGTGATCCGGAGAATTACCCCGGTAAAAGCTATTCAGTTCAAATAAGGCCCTTTTCCGGCTGGCTGATATTTGTTCAGATGCCGTTTTAATAATGCTTATCCTACGTTCATCCTACGTTCATGAACGTAGGATGAACGTAGGATAAGCATTATATAAGCAATATCAAACCGGCTACAAAAGCACATAAAAAGGCGGCTGATCTTCTATGGATCAGCCGCCTTTTTTGTTATGAAAAAGTGAATTTATATCAATAATCTGCCACAGATAATACCTGCTGCTACACCTGCATTCAGGGATTCTGCGCCTCCCAGCCGGGGAATAGTGATCTTGTGGGTACTGGCTGCGATGACCCCTTCACTGAGTCCGCGGGACTCATTTCCAATCAGGATAATCCCCTCTTCCAGCTTCGAAAATTCCGTAATATCGCGCCCATGCAGCGTGGCCGCATAAGAAGGCACACCTGCTTCCTTTATGAGGGTACTGATGTCACTTTCCAGTATGCTGACACGGGCAATACTTCCCATGGTAGCCTGAATAGTTTTTGGATTGTAGGCGTCTACACAGTCAGGCGAACAGATAATCCGGCGGATACCGAACCAGTCGGCTATACGAATGATGGTACCCAGATTACCGGGATCCTGAATGGTTTCCACGGCCAGCGATATAGTACCTTTCAGTGATCCTGGCGCTATAGCGGGCGATGCAGGAATATCCAGCAGGGCAATCGCCTGATTAGGTGTGGTCAATGCAGACAGCTGCTTTAAGACATTTTCGTCTACTTCCGTTACTTTCACATCAGCAGTACGATCCAGTAATGCACTGTGAGTAGCGATCCAGGCTGAAGTTGCATATACTTCTTTTACCGGAACGCCCTCCTGTAGCAGCTCAGGAACGATCTTATCACCTTCTGCCATGAACTGGCCGGATTTTTGACGGTATTTTTTATGCTGTAATGATTGAATATACTTAATTTGCGCCTTCGACAACATAGAGCCAAACCTACATGAATTCTTTTAATCGGCAAAGCCACCCGGATCTGGTCTCTATGGAAATAAACTGAAAACAAAGCTTCTAACTATTAATAATTGTATTGACTCTGATGCAGCAGCGGCCACATAGTTCCCTTTTTATTTATCTGAACTATTCAATCATCCTGATGATCTCACTCGCGCTGGCTGCATGTTCCAATACAAAATACCTTCAGAAAAATCAGCTCTTATATATTGACGCAGATGTAGACGTCAAAGGGGAAGCCTCTTCTGTTGATAAACAGGATATCCGCAGCTCCCTTTACTCCAAACAGCTGATGATGCAACAGCCAAACACCCTCTTTGTTGGTACCCGTTTCAAAATATGGCTCTATAACCAGAAGCATAACGAGAAAAAATCCAACTGGTTCTGGAACCTGATGCTGTCGCCCCGCAACCTCGAAGAGCCCGTGCTCTACGATTCTACCAAAACCAAAGAATCTATCAAACGCATGGTAAGCTACCTGAATAATCAGGGGTATTTCTATGCAACCATAGACCGGGTAGAGTCCATCAAAAGGCAGAAAGTCAGTGTGACCTACAAGGTGAATACCGGCAAAAACTTTGTTATCAATAAGATCTACTACGAAATACCAGACACCAATCTGCTGAAAATCGTAAAAGACAACGAAAAACTGGCGCTGATCAAAACCGGTCTGCCTTATAAACAGGAAGTATTGGGTAGTGAAAGAGAGCGACTGATGCGTGTGATACGTAATGCCGGTTACTATAAATTTGATCGTGATGCAATAGAATTTGAGATAGATACCCTCCATAAAAGCCTGTTCCGCAACCTCATGAACCCATTTGAAGGTATCGTGAATGTGTACAACGAACGTAAAGGACAGGACAGACCGAAAATGGATATTTCCGTCCGCATCTGGCATCCGGAAGATTCTTCTATCCGCTATCAGAAATATGTACTGGACAGCATTGTCGCTTATCCTGATTTTCCGGTGTATGGTAATAATGCAGATTCCATCTTCAAAACTACACAACGGAAAGAACTGACTATCCGCTTCCGCCAGAATATTCTGAAGCCCTCCGTATTATACAGATCTATCCTGTTAAAAAGCGGAGACACTTTCTCTCAACAACGTACGAATGATGCCATCAACAGATTGTATGATCTGGGCGCATGGCAGTTTGTAACATTGCAATACCGTGAAAGAAAAGATACGCCCAATACACTCAATACCTACATCTACCTGACACCTAAACGCCGGCAGGAAATAGGCGTCAACTTTGAGGTCAGCACGAGCTCGGATTACCTCGTGGGTAGTGGTATCAGTTTAAACTATAAACACCTGAATATAGGTCACTCCGCCACGCAGCTGAATGTGAGCCTGAATACCGGTGTTGAGCTGATCCGTTCACAAGGTACATGGATGCTGCAATCACAGGAGATCGGCGGACAGGTCAGTCTGATATTCCCGCGTTTTATCACGCCATTCCATATTGCACAGGGTACACGTTCGGCAGTAAGAACGAGACTGACCGCAGGGGTTGATTACCTCACCCGTTCTTCTAAATTTTACATTTCCAACGTGAATGCGTCTTTTGGTTATGAGTGGAATGCATCTCCTTATAAACGCTGGATTGTAAAGCCGATCTCACTCAACTATGTAGGCGTAAACCTGAATGAGGTATTCCGTGAGACGGTGGTAAATCTGAACCCTTACCTGAAACGTAGTTTTGAACCAGCATTTATCGGGGGAGAAAACGTCACCTACATTTATAGCAATAACGATGCACTGCATAAGAATCACTATTCCTATTTCCGCGCAAACGTAGAAGAGTCCGGCGCATGGCTGAACGGCATTAACAGTTTGTGGGGAACGATTGCCAGCAATGGAAATGATCTGGAAAAGATGACCAATATGCCGATTGCAAACTTCATAAAACTGGAAGCAGATTACAGACATTACTGGACACTGACCAGTCATACTGTACTCGCCACCCGTGCTTATGGAGGTACCGGTATTCCTTATGGCAAATCGGATGTAATGCCTTATATCCGTCAGTTTACAGCCGGCGGTCCTAACAGTATCCGTGCATGGCGACTGCGTACGCTGGGTCCGGGTATCTTCAAAGACAGTTCTTTAACAGCCAGTACATTCCCTGATCAGACGGGTGATATGAAGCTGGAAGCCAATATAGAATACCGTTTTGACCTGCTTCGTCTTTTTGATGGCAGTATCAATCTGAAAGGTGCCACCTTCCTTGACATGGGTAATATCTGGATGCTGAAAAAAGATACGACGCGTCCCGGAGGTGAGTTCAGATTACAGAATCTGTACAGGGACATGGCAATAGGCACCGGTGCAGGTCTGAGACTGGATTTCTCTTTCTTCCTCATCAGACTTGACTGGGGTGTACCCGTCAAAGTGCCTTACTTCAAAGGCAACAAAAATGGCTGGTATCTGGGAGAATGGCAGCTGGGAGATGCCACATGGCGTAGAAACAATATTATCTGGAACATTGCGATTGGTTATCCGTTCTAAGCATGTTCTTTTTACAATAGAAAAAGCCTGATCAGACGATCAGGCTTTTTTATACGTACTAATACACTATTGTCCTGTTAAACTTTCGGTTTAAATGTACCGCCCAGTTCTTCTACAAATTTTTCTATCTCCCAGGCATCTTCCAGCTTAAACTGACCGATTCTCGTTCTGCAAAGACTGCTCATATAACCACCTACGCCCAGCGCTGCACCGAAATCATTGGCAAGCGAACGAATATAAGTACCAGTACTGCATACTACGCGGAAATTAATTACCGGCAATGCAATAGCTGTAATTTCAAATTCTTTGATAACGATGGTACGGGGTTCTACTTTTACCTCCACTCCTTTTCTTGCCAATTCATAGATGGGTTTACCATTCTGCTTGATAGCGGAGTGAATCGGTGGCAGCTGCTGCAATTCACCAAGGAACTGTTTTGTCGTATCATGTATCAGTTGTTCTGTAATACTGTCCAGTGGTTTAAAATCTGTTGGTTCAGATTCCAGATCGTACGTAGGCGTTGTTGCACCTATCGTGAAAGTGCCGGTATACTCTTTTTCCTGTGCCTGGTACTCGTTGATCTTTTTTGTCATTTTACCTGTACAACAGATCAGCAGACCAGTTGCCAGCGGATCGAGTGTACCTGCGTGACCAGTCTTGGCTTTTGTCGTATTTCTGATCTTTCTTACGATATCGAAAGACGTCCATTTCAAAGGCTTGTTGATCAATACCACCTGTCCTTCTTCGTAAATATTTTTTTCAGCAGTCTGATTCATCCCGCAAAGATAATAGAAACACAGGATGCAGCGTTCAACGGATGAAACAGTGCAAGCGTAGAAAATATGCGCTTTTTCAGTATTTTCACGCAATTTTCATAATATGTCTTTAGTACAACACAGCAACGCGAATGTCAGATACCAGCAACAGGTGGATAATTCCATTCACTATGTGCTGCCTTTTATCGATGCAGCCATGCCGGTAACACCTGATCTCCGGATAATGGAAATAGGCTGTGGTGAAGGAGGCGTATTGATACCTTTCCTGGAAAGAGGTTGTCATTGTGTGGGTGTGGATCTGTCGGATGACAAGATCGCGCTGGCGCATGATTATCTGAAAGAATATGTAGATGCGGGCAACCTGCAGCTGATCAACAAAAATATCTATGATGTTGATTTTCTGGGTGAGTTCAAACATTCTTTTGATCTTATCATTCTGAAAGATGCGATCGAACATATTCCTGATCAGGCGAAGATCATTGGCTATCTCAAGAACCTGCTTACTCCCCGCGGACAGGTATATTTTGGTTTTCCGCCCTGGTATATGCCACATGGTGGTCATCAGCAGACCTGCGTAAGCAAGGTACTGAATGTGATGCCTTATATACATCTGCTTCCTAACCCGCTCTACAGAGGGGTTTTACGTGCCTTTGGGGAACCACCTAATATTATTGCCGAACTGATGGAGATCAAGGAAACCGGTATTTCCATTGAGCGCTTTGAGCGGATCGTAAAACAGCAGGGATATAATATCACGAAGAAGCAGTTCTATCTGATCAATCCGATCTACAAATACAAATTTGGTCTGAAACCCAGACTGCAATGGGGGCCGGTAGCGGCTGTACCGTTTGTGAGGAATTTCTTTACGACGTGTGTTTATTATATGATAAAGGCACAATAGATACGTTATCAGATCTGATTATAAACAGACATAAAAAAGAAAGAGGCGGTGATTGACCGCCTCTTTCTTTTTTATGTCTGTTTATTGTTCGTTCCAGATTTCCCAGCTGGCTTCCGCCTGCAGGATCAGCATTTCATGCCCATTTTTAATAGTAGCTCCCTTGTCAGCACCGTGTTGCAAAAAAGCGGTAACCGCAGGATTATAGATCAGATCATACAGCAGGTGATGCGCTGTCAGCAATTCGTATGGGATGGCAGGTGCTGCTTCCACATTAGGATACATTCCCAGTGGTGTGGTGTTGACAATCAGCGTGTGTGAAGCCATCGTAGCGGCATCCAGCTGTTCATAACTGATTGTTTCTGCAGATGCCTGACGGCTGACCAGCTGATACGGTATGTTGAGACTTTCGAGTACGAACTGTACAGCTTTTGCTGCACCGCCGGTACCCAATATCAATGCTTTATTATGATGTGGTTGAAGTAAGGGTTCGAGTGACCTGCTGAAACCGATGGCGTCTGTGTTGTAACCTATCTTACGACCATCTTTGAAACGGATGCAGTTCACTGCCTTCATTTTAGCGGCAGCAGGACTTAATTCATCAAGATATGGTATTACAACTTCCTTATAAGGGATGGTCACATTGAGTCCCTGCAATTCCGGCTGTTGTGTCAGTAAAGCAGGTAATTCTCCGATGGTTGGGATCGGGAAACTATCATAGATGCATTCTTTAATGCCTTCGCGTGCAAACTTCTCAGCGAAAAAGCCTTTCGAGAATGAGTGACTCAGCGGATATCCAATAAGACCATACACCTTCATAGGTATCTTATAAAGCTTTATTGATTCAGGAACAGGTGGAAAGTATCTCCTCTCAGGCCGATACGCATTGCTTCCAGAGAGATCACTTCATGTGGAGCCAGGTTACCGAGGTTCACATTACAGCCGATCAGTTCCAGGAAATACAGCTGTTGTGCTTTCTGCGGAGCTTCCCAGATAATTTTTTCGGACGGGATTTTGGTCAGGATTTCCTGTACCAGTCCTTCACGTACTTCACCGGTACCACGATAGATACCTACGTTACCGCTTTCACGTGCTTCTGCGATCACATAAGTAGCGCCGGCACCTAATTCTGCACTCATCAGTTCGATCCATTTATAAGGAGGAATGATGTGTTCTGCATCTTTGGAACCTACTTCGCTCAATACGGTCGCTATTTTAGCCAGCTTCTCAATGTAGCCGCATTTTTCAGCATGCGGGATGGTGATAGAGCCGTCGGAAACTTCAATATGTTTAATACCGTAGTCTTTGATCACATTCACAAAATCATCAAACTGATTACGGATCAGAAATGCCTCGAATAAAGTACCTCCGAAGTATACGGGGATATTGGCTGATTGGTATAATTCTATTTTCTGGCGCAGGTTAGGTGTAACGAACGACGTTCCAAAACCCAGTTTCAGGATATCTACGTGAGGAGACGCTACCGATAAAAAATTCTTGGCTTCTTCCAAACTTAGCCCTTTATCCATCACCATGGTCAGACCATGATTGCGAGGTTTCTTTGTCCGATCGGGAATTTGTGTCAGATTAAAATTCATTTGAACGTTTTTTTATCGTCATGATTGTTTGTAAATCAAACAACTATACTTCACTGGTTTTCCGGAATAGGGAGCTGCCCATCTTTATTTAACCGGCGCAAAATTAACACATTCCGGTTAAAGACTCTCAAATAAAGGTTTTTATTGGAAATAAAATTTCATATCTCATAACAATGTGTGTATCAATATATTAAAACGAAAAATGCGTAATATATGATGCTAAATTACAGCACATAATATTACGCATTTACGGAACGGGTGTTCCGGACTATAGTCAGATTACTTAGTTTTTTTGCTCTTTTTGTACCTCGTAACGAGTTCTACAATACCGGGATGTTGCAGTAAAGTAGGGTCCAGTTCGATCAGTTTCTTCACATGTTTTGCATTCATCTGCAGGGCTGTTTCCAGCTGCAGCATCCCCTCTTTGGATTTGCCGGTGGCGAACATGATACCTGCGAGATAGTACTGCAATACAGGTTTATGACCCACTTTCTGAATAGCTGCATCCAGCTGGATCAGGGCTTCGTCATAGAAACCGGAAATGTAGAGTCCGCGGATAAACTCCTGCCAGGTGGTAATACTGGAAGGGCGGATACGTACAGCGGCCAGCAGGTGGATCAGGCCTTCTTTGTTCTTTTCCAGTTCAATATAACACTGACCGAGTGCGATGAGGTATTCGGCGCTGTTCTTATTGATTTTGATAGCGCTCATGATAGACTTGATGGCATTTTCCCAGTTTGCCTCTGTCATGTAAGCGATACCGATCTTGTAATACAGCTTGTCATCGCCCGGACTGAGGTGGGACGCTTTACGGTAGTAATAGCGGGCCTGTGTGTATTTACGCTGGCGTTCGTAACAATGGCCGATAGCCTCATAGATCACATCCTCCGGTTTCGCAATTTCGAGGTGTTTTTTCAGCACATCGATTGCTTCGGCATATTTGCGTAAGCGGATGTAGGCATCGCCCATATTACGATAGGCATAATCGAATTTTTCATCGATAACGATTGCGTACTGGTATGCATCAATGGCCTTTTCGTACAATTTGAGTCCCTGATAGGCTGTACCGAGGTTAAACCAGGCCAGCTGATTATAAGGGTGCTCATTGATGATATTGGTATGCAGGCGGATGCTTTCTTCGTTCCGGCCGGTGAATTCCGTCCAGAAACAGATCTTGTGCAAAGCCTCTTCGTTATTGGGAGCGTGTTCAAGTGCCAGTCTGAGGCAGTCGAAAACCTTTTCGAACTCTTCGCAATCATCATACACATCTGCCAGTTCGAGCAGCAGTTCCGTCTTATCGTCTCCTTCGAATATTGCTATCTGTTCTTCCAGCAGGGCGGCAGCCTTTTCGTGCTGGTTCATCGCAAGATATACATCAGTCTGAAGGATGTACAGATTGATATCTGTACTATCCAGTATAGAAGCTTTTTCCAGCAGATCCATCGCCTCCTGGTATTTCTTCGATTCTATAAGTAGATTAGCCTTTTTCAGTAAGAGAGTAGAAGAATAGGGAAACTGCTCTATTGCCATTTCAGCGGCCTGCATGGCATTAGGAAGTTCATCATGCTCATCATAATAGTCTATGATCAGTTCGAAAGAATCCTCGTCGAGAAAGGAGTGAGACGTGCCTGCTTTCAGGTTTTCAAACTGCTGCAACAAGTCTTTTAACTCCTCAAAATCGTCGTTTAAAAATGGAAAGTCTTGATTCATTAATGTAAATATAAGTATTTTTTGAATCGGCAGGTTATGAGCCGGTTTACGGCTGCTTGTTAAAAATATTTAACATTACTTTAGGAATTTTATGTATCTTCGTTAAGGATTTGTTATATAATATATAGAAAAGTTTGTACATTTGTGATACAATGAAACAGAAAACTAACATATTGCAGACCTTTTCATTGTCTTTCTTATTGGCAGGGCTCCTGGTAATCAGCGGGTTAACTGCTAAAGCCAACGATAATTTAACTTCCGATAATAAAGACAAGATAAAGAAGAACGAAAATAAAATCTCCCTGGCAGGTCTGTCAGGAAAGACCAACCTGAGTCTGGACGCAGGATTTCGTTTTAATGGAGCGATGAATTCCAACTTCAAGCTGTCTGATAATAATTCATACAACTTCAAGTCAGTAATGACTATCAAGAAGGGGAATGTGACATATGTATTGCCATATGCGGCACAGATTCAGCAGCCTACTACCAACACCTTCCATCAACTGCACATTGTGCTGCCGTTCAGGAAGAACTAATCACCGTCTACTTTGCATTTGCATAAAAAGAGAAAGGTCCTGTATAATACAGGACCTTTCTCTTTTTTATTATTGCCGGATTACTCCGTTATCATCAACTTCCCATTCTTAACAGTTCTTCCCTGCTGATTTCTTTATACCCTGTTTTCGGTACATCGAAGAAAGAACCCGGTACGGCGTAGAGATCAACCTTGGTCGCTATCACGTGCATACGTGAACCATTTTTGTTGATAATCTCAAATTGCAGGGGCAATCCTTTCAGATTGACAAAGCGGCGGTTATACTGCTTGTTTTCCGGCATCAGGTCTGGTGTATAATACACTTCAAAGGTCTGGCCATCCGACATTTTTCCGATCGCTTTCTTACAGGTGTAACCTGCAATCTGTTTGGTTTCACCGGCATCTTTGAACTGCACCTGAAGATATTCTTTCAGTTCTTTTGCATATTCTTCTTTTCCGGCGCGGATCAGGTACTTATCTCCGTGATTGTCGATCAATGTTACCACTGATTCTTCTTTGCTGTTGATAAGATAGCTGTAGTGCACCATTTTGAAATCAAGGTCCACCCTGCTGAGGTGTCCTTTCATATACTGGGTTAAAGTACCGCCTTCGAAGGAGGCATCGGTTTGTGGTGGTGTTTCGATCCGGTAAACAATTTTCGCGTCTGACACCAATCGCTGCGCGAGCAGGCTACCGGAGAGCAGCACACAACATACAAGTGTTAAAAGAGCTTTTTGCATGACAGTAATAATTTCATCCGCATTATTTTAAAAGCTGAGGCCGGATGTCGCCTCTGCATAACGTTGCTGTTGTACAGGGATAATTATGCGTGGCTTTATAGGTTTAAATGAAAAAATCATACCGGATTACCAGACCATCTTTTCCTTCGCCAGAAAAGCATTTATACCTCTTTGGCAATCAGCATGTTCTCTGGTTGCTGCATTCATTTCGGCAGCGTTCAGCAATGCATTTTCTATCGGCTGATCAAAGACAGAGGTAATCAGTTTTTTGGTCACTTTAAGCGAATTGGCAGAAGTGCCGGTACAGAGATCTTCTGCAACTTTTGCCACATGGGCTGCTATACGGTCGGCCGGTACCACTTCATTCAGCAAACCATAATATTCAGCCTTTTCGGCGGTGATCAATCTGCCTGTGAGCAGCAGGTCGCGGGCACGCCCCTCTCCTATTTTCCTGACAAGAAATACGGATACCAGTGCCGGAATAAAACCGATTTTCACCTCTGTATATCCCAATCTGGCTTCCGGTACGGCATAACTCAGGTCGCAGATCGTTACGAGTCCGCAGCCACCAGCAATAGCATGTCCTTCTACCTGGGCGATAACTATTTTATTATGATAATAGATCTGCTGCATGAGTTGCATCAGTTCTTTTGAATCGGCAAGATTTTCTTCTCTGGTATTACGTTGGAGTTGTTGGAGATATTCCAGGTCTGCTCCGGCGCAGAAAGCTTCACCGGCACCTTTCAGGATAATTACTTTCACTTCGGGATCTGTCTCAGCCTGATTGAAGGCTGTACGTAACTCTCCTACTGTAGCGCCATTAAGCGCATTGCGTTTTTCAGGACGGTTAAGCGTGATCGTGGCTACACGTCCGCTTACATTATACAGGATATGTTCGAAAACCATTGTTATCGGATTAGCGATTTCAGATCGCGGAATGAATATAACAAGAACTTGTTAAATTCCGCGATCTGAAATGAGCTATTATCCGGAATGCTGCGCTTATCTCGCAACTTCTTCTATTACATGTCCTACGTTACCGTTGGGCATTTGTATGTGCAGTTTTGCAGCGATGGTCGGCGTAATATCTGTCATACCCACTGTACGGTTGCTTTTGCCCGGAGTGATACCCCATCCCATCCATACCAGAGGAATATGTGCATCATAAGGATACCATAAACCATGGGTAGTACCTGTTTTACCGCCATCGATGAATCCCGGCTGCAGAGCAAACTGAATGTCACCACTACGTTTTCTGTTAAAGCCATTTGCCATCATGGTACGCATTGGTTCCGGCAAAGTGGTGGTCATCAGTTCCTGTAAAGGGAAAGCATTGCTGACAGCAGGATCTTTCAGTAAAGTATTGATCAGGAAATCACGTACTTCCACAGCAGATTTACCTGCTTTGGTGATAGCGTCGTGATTCAGATACAGCTGATAGTTGCTGGCGCCCTGAATTGCTTTTTCCAGACCAAACTGTTCTTTCGCCAGTCTGTTCAGTTCATTCACGGCTTTTCCTTCACTCCAGCTGCCACCCGGCAGTTTATTTTCCTGCATGAAGCCCGGTACATGTGCAACGCCGTGATCCGCAGTAATGAAGAATAGATACTGTCCTTTACCTACTTTGGCATCGAGGTATTTGAAGAATTCAGACAGGTCTTTATCCAGACGCAGGTAAGTATCTTCAATTTCGATGGAATTAGGACCAAACTGATGGCCTACATAGTCAGTGGAGGACAGGCTGATGGCCAGCATGTCTGTCACACTACCTTTACCCAACTGGTATGCTTCCAGTGCTTTTTTAGCAAATTCCAGCGTCATAGTATTACCATATGGCGTGGAGGAGATGGATTTGAAAGGATTACCGGTTGTACCACCCAGATCGTGTGGGAAAGCCGGTGCGATACCCTGTTTGAAAGGACCTTCGTAAGATTTATTATCGGCAGTACTTAATGTATAAGTATCGATCGGATACATAGTAGTCCATGGATGGCTCAGATAGCGGGCAGGCCATTTCATACTGTTGAAGTCAGTTGCCCAGTCTGGTAACTGATTCATATAATAAGTGGAGGTGATCCAGTTACCGGTGCTGCCATCATACCAGTAAGCGGCGGTAGCGCTGTGACCGGCAGGCAGAATAGCGCCACGGTCTTTAATGGCCACACCTATTACTTTGCTCTGAAAGTTGGTAGCCAGACGCAGTTCATCGCCGATGGTGGTCACCTGCATGTTGCGGGGACTCATCTTACCGGCGGCAGAAGTGCTTCCTACAGTATTTACCGTAGAATCTTCCGCACAATATACATCCCTGTTCAGCTCCCTGTTGTACCAGTCATTACCGACAATACCATGCACGGCAGGAACGGAACCGGTATATACGCAGGTATGGCCACAGGCCGTAATAGTCGGCGTATAGTTAATTAGCGTATTTTCGCAGGAGAATCCATCCTTCAGCAGCCGCTTGAACCCACCATCAGTATAGCGGTTGGAATAACGATACAAATAGTCCCAGCGCATCTGATCCACCACGATGCCCACCACCAGTCTGGGACGGGTAACATTTTTGGGAGCGGCCGGTTTGCTCCATGCAGTTGCAAAACCGGGTTTGGGAGAAGTAGCTTTCTGAGCATTCAGAGATTGTGTAACCAGCAGGGTTGTCGCAGTCAACACACACGACAAGAATTTACAATTCATGATTCTTAAATACATTATTTATTATTCACATTTTCAAAGGTAACCCAAGTTTACAAAAACTAATATTTTAATACCTTTGTGCGGGTTTTCGAATGATCACTCTTAATTATTATTTAACATATGGATATTTTTGAGAAACTGCTTAAGCACATGGGCCCTATAGGCGAACACTCTGACAGAGCTCATGGCTACTTCGCGTTCCCTAAGCTGGAAGGTGAAATTGGTCCCCGTATGAATTTCAGGGGTAAAGAGAAAGTTATATGGAGCCTGAATAACTACCTGGGGCTTGCCAACCATCCCGAGGTACGTGCTACTGACGCAAAAGCAGCAGCCGATTACGGACTTGCCACTCCAATGGGTGCCCGTATGATGAGTGGTAACACAAATTATCACGAAAAGCTGGAAAAAGAATTATCCGACTACATGGGCAAAGAAGATACTACCCTGCTGAACTATGGTTATCAGGGTATTATGAGTGCTATCGATGCTATCTGTAACCGTCACGATGTGATCGTATACGATGCTGAGTGTCATGCAAGTATACTCGATGGTCTGCGTCTGCACCCGGGTAAACGTTATGTATTCAAACACAATGATATAGCTGACTGTGAAAAACAGCTGCAACGTGCAGAGCAACTGATCAAAGGTACCCCGGGCGGTATACTGGTCGTTACTGAAGGTGTGTTTGGTATGGCGGGTGATCAGGGTAAACTGAAAGAAATCGTTGCATTAAAAGAAAGATATCAGTTCCGTCTCATGGTAGACGACGCACACGGGTTTGGTACAATGGGTAAAACCGGTGCCGGTACAGGTGAAGAACAGGGTGTACAGGACAAAATTGACCTGCTGTTTAACACTTTCGCAAAATCTGGTGCTTCTATCGGCGCTTTCATGAGCGGTGACAAAGCGATCATTAACTTCCTGCGCTATAACATGCGTTCCCAGATCTTCGCAAAATCAATTCCTTTACCACTGGTAATCGGACATCTGAAACGCGTAGAACTGATGCGTAAACATCCTGAGATGAAAGCGAAACTCTGGAGTAATGTGAATAAACTGCAACAGGGTCTCCGTGATCGTGGTTTCAACATCGGCAGAACTAACTCTCCTGTGACGCCGATTTACCTGCAGGGTGATATTCCGGAAGCGACCGCAATGTGTCTGGATCTGCGTGAGAACTACAACATCTTCTGTTCTATCGTAGTATATCCGGTTATTCCAAAAGGACAGATCATCTATCGTCTGATCCCGACAGCTGCACACAGCGACGAGGATATCGAACTGACACTGAAAGCGTTCACTGAGACGAAAGAGAAACTCGACAAGAAAGTATACGAAGTAGCTGAAATACCGATGGTATAGTCAGTGATTCCATAAAGAAAAAGCCCGGATTGTATGATCCGGGCTTTTTTGTTTTTACAGCTCAGTGCTAAAATCGCGTCTTGCTGGCTATATTAAGCCTCCATAGCAGGCCAGAAAATCGGCATATCTGATAAAAAAAGAGATTTGAACTAACCGGTAGATTCCGTCAATGTTGTATTGATGGAGACACCCGTTAATTGTACCGTTGGTATACCGCTATTACACCCGCATCTCTACGTTAATGAACGTAGCCATAACGATGTAATTACGGTATAATGCCCTGCTGATAAGAGATACCGGTTAATGAGAACGGACAGACTACGTAGGACTACTTATTTCAGTGAGGCGGGAAATCCATTTTTATGGGACATTCTGTTACCTATAGTTCCTATTTTCAGGAGATGCATCGTATATGCGTCGTTATGAAGTATGTAGTATATAGATGTTTATACCTATCTCCCTATAACGTTCCTGATAATTAACTATCTAACTGTTTATCTGTGTATAGACATACAGTCGATGCTATAACTTATTGATAACTAATTACTGAATATTAATCAGGTTCTGACAGATATATACATCCTGACTTCGGATGCCATTATAGTGCAGATCTCCACGTTTGTACACATAATACATACTATGTCTCTCTAACGCTTTGATTTCTAATGCATGCATGGTATAACGGGTACTTCGGGGGATTATACCTATATCGGATACACGCTCTTTGGAGGAGATAATCAGATGAAGATTTGCAGTACCGTATAGGCTCCAATGTTAATTCTTACCCTGCAGGCCTGAATTATTTACTGCCTTTATACGAATGGCATAACATTTGCGTTATAATGGAAACAGCTGAAAAAAGTAAACCCCTCGTTGAATACGAGGGGCTTCACAACAAATCGTTCTTTCTCACTAGGTGTAAGTTTCACTTAGCTTTCATCAGGACATGGCAGAACAATTGGTCTTCATAGAATTAGAAACCCGTAGGTTCCTGGGATAAATAAACTGGCTTTCATAGGTCTGGATCCTTTCGTCTCCAGGAATGTTAATTGTTCTGAATAATTGGCTTTCATAGGCCGGAATTCTTTTAATCCCGGGGATTGATTCAATTGGCTTTCATAGGATCGGAATGTGTTAGATTCCGTAGGATAAAATAACTCGATTTCATAGGATCGGAATTTGCTAGATTCCGTAGGATAAAATAACTCGATTTCATAGGACCGGAATGTGCTAGATTCCGTAGGATAAATAACTGGATTTCATAGGTCGGAATGTGTTAGATTCCGCAGGATAAAATGATTCTTCTTACTTCATAGGCTGGAACTCTTTCAATTCCAGGGATAAAATTGGCATTGGCTCTCATAGGACAGGAATCACTCTCATGATTCCAGGGATAAAATATATTGGAACTGGTCTTTGTTATCAGACCCGATGTATTCGCATTTCTCTTTATCAAAAGTACTCTAAGCAGTGTGATATAAATTCACACGAAGATGGGATTTTGTTAATGACTTGTTAAAAGGATTTAACATTACAATAATACTTGAAGAGGTGTAAAAACCTTATCTGTAGGGCATTCTATAACGCCGTATATGCTATAAGTGTATGATGGACAGCTCACAAATGTTAAGAGGTACAACATAACACCCATGTGGTATATACGTTGTACCTCTCAATATTTAAAGTATAACTTTTTTACTATAAATGAGACTCAATTGCTATATCATAAGGCTGTTTCCAGCTTTCTACAGTACCCCAGTCTTCATTATCTATTATAATATGTTCTCCTTTCACTACACCCAGCTTCTCTGCTTTTACTGAATGTTCTGTAGCGTCTATCACACCATGCATAACAGCATCGAATTTATCCTTGTCTTCCGGTCTGATAGTAACAATAGCGCGGCTCTGGCTTTCACCGAAGAGGAAGGCATCATTACGGAAGTTAGGATTGCTGTGAATATCGAAGCCTAAACCTGAGGCCATTGCACTTTCCAGCAGGGAGATAAACAGACCGCCTTCACTGATATCGTGGCATGACTGTACGATACCTGCTTTATTAAGTTTTGCAATTGCCTGATGCAGGCGGTGTTCTTCTTCCAGATGGAAGTGAGGAGCAGGACTAAACTCAATACCAATCAGCTTATGCAGGTATTCAGAACTGCTGATATCATTACGGCTACGACCTATTAAATAGATCAGGTGACCTGATTCTTTAAAGTCGAGGGTTATACGATCATCGATATTATCCAGAATACCGAGCATACCGATGGTCGGCGTAGGGTATACAGCACCGTCAGGAGACTGATTGTAGAAGCTTACGTTACCACCGGTAACGGGGGTATTGAATTTACGGCAGGCCTCTCCCATTCCCTTGATCGCATACACGAACTGGTAGTATACTTCCGGGTCGTAAGGGTTACCGAAATTGAGACAATTGGTAATGGCTACTGGTTCACCGCCGCTACACACGATATTACGGGCTGCTTCTGCAACAGCGATCTGACCACCTAAATGCGGGTCTGCATACACGTAGCGGCTATTACAATCTGTTGTGAGTGCGAGGACCTTTTTAGATCCTTTTACCGTGATGATAGCTGCATCACTCGGTGCATTCGTGCTGGCATTAGCGGTACCTACCATACTATCATACTGGTTATATATCCAGCGTTTAGACGCGATGTTAGGTAGTTTTACCAGTCTTTCTGCTGCGAAGCGTGCATGCAGGGTGTCTGGTATTTTATGAATATCAAAAGCCTTTACTTTTTCGAAGTAGGTTGGTTCTGTATAGGCACGGTGGTATTGTGGGGCACCGCCACCCAACACGAGGCTGTCTGCAGGAAGATCTGCTTCCAGATGACCATTCAGATAGAACTTCAGCTGTTTATCCGTAGTCACTTCACCGATCTGCGCACAGTGCAGATCCCATTTCTCAAATATTTTCAGCACATCGGCTTCCCGGCCTTTGTGTACGACAATAAGCATTCTTTCCTGACTCTCGCTGAGCAGTATTTCCCATGCCTTCATATTTTCCTGACGGGTGGGTACTTTATCGAGCTGGATAACCATCCCGTGACCACCTTTGGCGCTCATTTCGGCTGTGGAGCAGGTGATACCGGCTGCGCCCATATCCTGCATACCAACGAGTGCGCCTGTAGGAATAATTTCAAGACAGGCTTCCAGCAATTTCTTTTCCTGGAAAGGATCTCCTACCTGTACGGATGGCAGATCTTCAACACTATCTTCGGTGATGTTAGCGCTGGCGAAGGAGGCGCCACCGATACCGTCTTTACCCGTTGCAGAACCGACAATGAACACAGGATTGCCCGCACCGTAGGAAGTTGCGGAAACAGTCTGACCAACTTTTACCACACCAACACTCATTGCATTGACAAGCGGATTGGTATTGTAACAGTCTTCAAAGTATGTTTCACCGCCAACAGTTGGCACACCGAAAGAATTGCCATAGTGGCCGATTCCGTGTACAACGCCTTTCACAAGGTGTTGTGTTTTCTTGTCATTGATGTTACCGAAACGGAGGGAATTAAGCGCGGCAATGGGGCGTGCACCCATGGTGAAGATGTCACGGTGAATACCACCTACCCCTGTCGCGGCACCCTGAAAGGGTTCTATTGCTGAAGGGTGGTTATGGGATTCAATTTTGAATACGCAGGCATAACCATCGCCGATATCTACCAGACCGGCATTTTCCTCACCGGCTTTTACCAGCAGGCGCTCACCTTCACGGGGCAGGGATTTCAACCATACGATGGAATTCTTATAACTGCAATGTTCACTCCACATGACTGAGTACATGCTCAGTTCTGTAAAATTGGGGGTACGGCCCAACAGGCCTTTGATACGCTCAAATTCGTCTGCTGTAAGACCAAGTTGTTCAGCAGTTTCGACGGTTGTTTGGGAGAACTTATCTGTAGTTTCTACGTTAGATTGCATGGAACTAATTGTATAAGTGCGAATAGATGAAATGAAGTACAAACGTACTGGTTTTTCTGCCAATTGACAAAGGTTATTGACAACTTGCAGTCATTTGAGACTAAAAGAATTATGCCAGTTTTTCACCATTATTTGAAAGGGGTAAACAATATATAAATTGTCCAACGCGGCAACCTTGCAGGTGAGACAAATTATATTTTTTTTAATATATCAGTTTTTAAGTGATCGCTTATAAGTTTTTTAGTTAAAAATCAGAAAAATTAACGATTTTCACCAATAAATGTAATTTTTTAGTTAAAATTCACTAAATTCTTGCTTATGTTATAGCAAGACCGTTCTTTTGTATAAAATTATTTACAGCATGCAATCGTTACGCTTCACCGCACTGGAAGGCCTTTCTGGTGTTGATTTAAAAATCAAGCCCGAGCAACTCAACGGTACAAAGATCACCGAAGTGTTCGGCAGCAATGTTTTCGCAGGAAAAGTTGTGCGTGAGAATCTGAGTGATGAGGCTTATAAGAGCTTAATGAACTCTATTAAATCCGGCACCAAGATCGATCGTAAAATGTCTGAGCAGATCGCTTCAGGTCTGAAACAATGGGCGATGAAAAAAGGTGTTACTCACTATACACACTGGTTCCAGCCGCTGACAGGTACTACTGCTGAAAAACATGATTCATTCTTCACCCTGAAAGGTGATGGTTCTGCTCTGGAAACTTTTGACGGCGATGCGCTTGTTCAACAGGAACCAGATGCTTCCAGCTTCCCGAATGGTGGTCTGCGTGCTACTTTCGAAGCGCGTGGTTACACTGCATGGGATCCATCTTCACCTCCTTTCATTCTGGAGCAGGGTCAGGGTAAAACTCTTTGCATTCCTACTATATTCGTTGCTTACACCGGTGAATCACTGGACTACAAAGCGCCATTGCTGAAAGCACTTTCTGCTATCGACAAAGCGGCTGTAGACGTATGTAACTATTTCGATAAAAATGTAACCAAAGTTACTGCTACCCTGGGTTGGGAGCAGGAATACTTCCTGGTAGATGAAAGTCTGGCAAATGCCCGTCCTGACCTGGTAATGTGCGGCCGTACTGTAGTTGGTCATGCGCCATCCAAAGGACAGCAGCTGGAAGACCACTACTTCGGTTCTATCCCTGAGCGTGCATATGCTTTCATGCGCGATTTCGAAATGGAGTCCTACAAACTGGGTATTCCGTTGAGAACCCGTCACAATGAGGTAGCTCCTTCCCAGTTCGAGTGTGCTCCTATCTTTGAAGAAGTGAACATCGCAGTTGACCACAACTCCCTGCTGATGGACGTGATGACCAAAGTTGGAAAACGTCACAAACTGAGAGTGTTACTGCATGAGAAACCATTTGCAGGCGTAAACGGTTCAGGTAAACACAACAACTGGAGCCTTGCTACAGATACTGGTGTGAACCTGCTGGCTCCGGGTAAAACTCCGAAGACCAACCTGATGTTCCTGACCTTCTTTGTAAACACTATCAAAGCGGTTCATGACTACGCAGACCTGCTGAGAGCTTCTATCGCTTCTCCAAGCAATGACTTCCGTCTGGGTGCTAACGAAGCGCCTCCGGCTATCATCTCTGTGTTCTCCGGTAAATACCTGTACGATGTACTGCAGGAAGTTAAAACCCGTGTAAACAACAAATTTGACGAGCAGGACGAAGCGATCCTGAAACTGGATCTGCACCGTCACATTCCAGAGCTGATGCTGGACAACACTGACCGTAACCGTACCTCTCCTTTTGCCTTCACTGGTAACAAGTTTGAGTTCCGCGCGGTAGGTTCTTCTGCAAACTGTGCTTCTGCGATGACTGTTCTCAACACAATCGTGGCTAAAACACTGGCTACCTTTAAGGTTGAAGTGGACGCCCTGATTGAAAAAGGCGAGAAAAAAGAGATTGCGATTATGCAAACTCTTCGGAAATATATTGTAGATTCGGAGAAAGTTTTATTTGAGGGTGACGGATATAGCGAAGAGTGGGAAAAAGAAGCTGAAAAGAGAGGTCTTGCTAACGTAAAAACCACTCCTAAAGCACTGGATGCATACGTTACCGAAAAATCAACTAAACTGTTCACTGAAGTAGGCATTTACAACGAGAAAGAACTGCATGCACGTCATGAGATCCTGCTCGAGGACTACGTGAAAAAAGTACAGATCGAAGCCCGTGTTATCGGAGATCTGGCTACCAACACGATCCTGCCTTCTGCTATTACCTACCTGAACACCCTGATTACCAACATCAATGGTTTGAAAGGTATCGGTCTCGGTGACAGCGCTGTTAAAGCACAAACACAGATCGCCTCTAAAATAGCTGAACACATTAATGTTATCAGTGAAAATGTACAGGCTATGATCGAAGCGCGTAAAGTAGCTAATAAAGTTACTGACAGCCGTCAAAAAGCTATAGATTATTGTGATAAAATTAAGCCGTACTTTGATGTTATCCGTTATCACGCGGATAAACTGGAGTTCCTTGTAGATGATAAACAATGGAGCCTTCCTAAGTACAGAGAGCTGCTTTTCTTGCGATAAAACCGTAAGATTGTTTTGGTGTATGATTAGCCCCGGGTATTTACCCGGGGCTTTGTGTTTTTATAAGTATTGCTTACCTTCAATATACTCTTAACCCGATACCCCACCTACCCGCTGTTTAAGCAATCTGATCTGCTTTATTCGTTTAAAAGGCACATTTCATTTATTACCCCCTAAAAACTCCCTCATGAGAACACGTCTCAACTTTACGTTTCATGCGATGATCGCAGGTGCAATCCTATGTCTGCTTGCTGCCTGTGGAAAAACAGACATTACGCCCGATTGTGGCGCCCCACTTTGCCAGATACAATCATTTGAAGGTGATAACTATTGGTGGGAAGGACACGTTGTGAATACGCTTACCTATAACAAAGCAGGTAATCCGATATTGCGCAGTCGTTCTGACCTGGCCACCGGCAACGAGAATGAAACTTACAGATACGATGCAAAACAAAGACTGACCGATCAGATACTGCACTACGAGAATGGCGGCTATGGCGGTGATTTCAGAGAGTGGCACCGGTTTAAATATCATAACAATCAGGAAAGACCCTATATGGATAGTCTTTACAACAATGGTACGATAGGTGACAATCCGATTCCCTATCCATTCCTGCCACCACTGCTTATTGTGATTTATTTTAACTATGACGCGAAAGGTCGTCTTATCGAAGAGAATTCTTTCTTTGAAGATGGGAGCGGCTGGTATAAGAAAAAATACCTGTACAACAGCGCCAACAATCTTGAGAAACTGGCGTCCAGCTGGGGTTCAACAGGCTGGGTGGTAGATACCACTTATTATGGTCCTTATGATAATAAGATCAATTTCCTGCAGACGAATAAGGTATGGCAGTTACTGACCCGGAATTACAGCGAAAACAATACCCAGACAGCTGTGACTTACAACAAGTATGGCCTTCCGCTGCAATTCCCGGATGATCCGAAGGGAAAAGCAGTATCATTTCTTGATGCAGATTTAACAAATATGAAGATCGTTTACAAATGTAAATAGCAGCAGTACAGATTGTTTAAACAGAAAAGCCGGTATGTCTGAGACATACCGGCTTTCTTTATATCGCACTGATAGTTTATACCAGTTTGAAAGTTTCTGTGAATTTGGTCGTAAAGTTACCCTTACGGAAGTTCTCATCGCGCATCAGCTGCTGATGGAAAGGAATGGTTGTTTTCACACCTTCGATTACAAATTCGCTCAATGCACGCTCCATGGTGTTGATAGCTTCCTCACGGGTCTGTGCAATAGTGATCAGTTTGGCCACCATTGAATCATAATACGGAGGAATCACATAACCAGCGTAAATGTGAGAATCCACACGTACACCATGACCACCTGGAATATGCAGGGTGGTGATTTTACCTGGAGATGGACGGAAGTCGTTGTACGGATCTTCAGCGTTGATACGACATTCGATTACGTGCATTTCCGGTGTATAGTTCTTACCGGAGATAGGAATACCGGCAGCGATTTTGATCTGTTCTTTGATCAGGTCAAAATTGATTACCTCTTCCGTTACGCCGTGTTCTACCTGGATACGGGTGTTCATTTCCATGAAGTAGAAGTTACGGTGTTTATCTACCAGAAACTCGATGGTACCAACACTTTCGTAATTGATAGCAGATGCTGCTTTGATAGCTGCTTCACCCATCTTTTCACGCAGTTCAGGAGTCATGAAAGGAGAAGGAGATTCTTCTACCAGTTTCTGGTGACGACGCTGAATAGAGCAATCACGCTCACTGAGGTGACATACTTTACCATATTGGTCACCTGCTACCTGAATTTCAATGTGGCGAGGCTCTTCCACGAATTTCTCCATGTAGATACCGTCGTTATTGAAAGAGGCGCGGGCTTCATTTTTAGCCATGTTGTAGGCGTTCTCCAGCTCTTCATCTTTCCATACTACGCGCATACCTTTACCACCACCACCAGCAGTTGCTTTCAGGATGATAGGCAGGCCCATTTGTTTGGAGAGTTTCTTAGCTTCTTCCAGACTCTGGAGGAGGCCTTCAGAACCTGGGATTACAGGTACGCCTGCTGCGATCATTGTTTCTTTCGCAGTCATTTTATCACCCATTTTACGGATCATCTCCGGAGTCGGGCCGATAAATTTAATACCGTGTTCGCCACAGATTTCTGCAAAGCGTGCATTTTCTGCGAGGAAACCGTAACCTGGGTGGATTGCATCAGCGTTGGTTATTTCTGCTGCCGCCATCAGGTGAGGTATATTCAGATAGGATTCGCTGCTCTGTGGTTTACCTATACACACCGCTTCATCTGCAAACTTTACATGCAGACTATCTTTATCTGCCGTAGAGTAAACAGCCACCGTTTTGATACCCATTTCCTTACAGGTGCGAATGATACGCAGGGCGATCTCTCCACGATTGGCAATCAATATTTTCTTAAACATGTTTTTTCAATAGGTTAAAGAAAAGTAATAAACCTAAAAGGTTGGAAAACTATGAGGCATGGAAATTTCGTTTTCCTTCTCATAATATTCCAACCTTTTAAAGAATTAAATTATGGTTCTACCAAAAACAAAGGCTGATCGTACTCCACAGGGGAAGCATCGTCTACCAGTACCTTTACTATTTTACCGCTCACTTCACTTTCAATTTCATTGAAGAGTTTCATTGCTTCAATGATACAAACCACTTTACCTGAAGTTACGTCATCGCCGACATTAACGAAAGAAGGCTTGTCCGGACCAGGGCTACGGTAGAAAGTACCGATCATTGGAGATTTGATAGTCACCAGGTTATCAGCTTTCGCTTCAGCTTTAGGCGCTTCTGGTGCTGCGGCTGTTGCCTGAGCTACAGGTGCCTGCTGTGGTACTGGTTGATAAACCGGAGCAGCTACTGCGGGAACAGCGTAAACCGGCTGTTCGTTATCTTTTTGTTTTATTGTAATCTTAAACTTGTCCTGCTCTATGCTCAGTTCACTGATATTGGACTTATTGACCATTTTTACCAGCTCCTGAATCTGTTTAAAATCCATGTAGACAGTTTTTGGTTTAGTTAATGCTTGTAAGTAGATAATATGGACTAAAACTATTCTTTTACTCTCTCGATGTATTCACCGTTCTTGGTGTTTACTCTGATCAGTTCACCTTCGTTTACGAACAGCGGAACGTTTACAGTAGCGCCGGTTTCAACAGTAGCTGGTTTCAGCGTACGGGTAGCTGTATCACCTTTCAGGCCTGGCTCGGAGTAAGTAACTTTTACGACGATTTTGTCAGGCAGTTCAACGCTCATTGGTTGTTCAGTCTCGGTGTTGATAGAAACACCTACTTCCTGGCCTTCTTTCAGGAACTGAGGCGCATCGATCATTGCTTCTGGTAAAGCGATCTGTTCGAAAGTCTCATTATCCATGAAGTTGTAACCACTGTCATCCTGGTATAAAAACTGGAATGCCTTCTTCTCAACACGCACAGGGAATATAGTGTCGCCTGAGTTCCAGGTGTGTTCAATAGACCTGCTATTGTCAACGCCTTTCAGTTTAGCCCATACTTTAGCAGCGGCACGGGCTGTTTTGTTCTGACCAAACTCTACAACAGAATATAAGCTGTTATCCAGCTTTATAATCAATCCTGTTCTGATATCTGCAGTGGTAGCCATAAAAGGATACTAAATTTTATAAAGTTAAAAATACGTTAGGACTGCAAAAGTAAGTCATTCTGACAAAATCCCTCATGGAACTGATCGCTTCCTGATTTGTTTTAGTGTTATACAGAGACCCTCTTCTTACCTATTATTTTTTTTAGGAATGCAAACATAGTGTAAGGAAGGGTAATCTAGTAATTTTTTTATAAAAAAATCGAAACTATGTCCATACCTGCCACCAAAGGTAGCCCCACGATGCTTATTTAAGTAGAATAAGGGTCCAAAATAAAGGTTATGAGACGCTTAGCGGTAGTTTGGGCTATTACAAAATTCGATACCTTTAGTCTGATACAAAACTCAAGCGTTCAAAATTAGACTAACACATGAAGCGTTTTCTGACCATCTTATGCTGCTGCCTGCCTTTTTTATTACAAGCGCAAACGCAGACCAAATCAAAAACAGCTGTCGGACCAACAGACCAGCCACCTTATCTGCAGTTTCCCGTAGTACCGAACTATAAAGTGACTTTGCCTGACGGACATATAATTAATACAAAAGATAGTCTGAAGAAAAATGAAAAGACGCTTGTCTTTGTTTTTAGTGTAGATTGTGACCATTGCAAGCACCTGACTCAGGAAGTATTACAGAACATCGACAAGTTTAAGAAAACACGGATCCTGATGCTGACGCCGTTCCAGCCGGAACAGATGAAACAGTATTATAACAGTTACAACATTAAAAACTACCCGAATATTATAATGGCCAGCGAGCCTACCCGCCAGATCATGTATTTCTATAATCTGCATTACTTCCCCGGACTGTTTGTCTATGACAAAAAACAAAAGTTCGTAAAAGGCTTTGAGGGTACAGTAAAAATGGAGGAATTGATGTCATATCTTAATTAATCCATTGCGGGCCTGTTTCAGTGGCCATTGGTTACATTTGTTTTATCCTCATATTCTTCACCTCTTAAATTTTATACAAACGATGAAAGTTACTGTCGTAGGAGCTGGTAATGTAGGCGCAACCTGTGCTAATGTGCTGGCCCACAGAGATTTCTTACAGGAAGTTGTGTTATTGGATATTAAGGAAGGTACAGCAGAAGGAAAAGCGTTGGATACCTGGCAACAGGCCCCGATTGATTATTACAGCACAAAGGTGACGGGTGTTACTTCTGATTACACGAAAACGGCTAACAGTGATGTGGTTGTGATCACATCCGGCTTACCCCGTAAACCGGGTATGAGCAGGGATGACCTGATCTCCACTAATGCCAATATCGTTAAGTCAGTTACGGAAAATATCAGCAAATACTCTCCGGATGCGGTGATCATTGTTGTGAGCAACCCACTGGATGTAATGACATATTGCGCATTCCTCACTGCACAAAAAGACAGCAGCAAGGTATTCGGTATGGCCGGTATTCTGGATACCGCCCGCTACCGTGCATTCCTGGCAGATGAAATAGGCTGCTCCCCTAAAGATATTCAGGCCATCCTGATGGGCGGTCATGGAGATACAATGGTGCCACTCCCACGTTATACGACCGTATCTGGAATACCGGTCACAGAACTCGTTGCTCCGGATAAACTGGAAGCCATTATTCAACGCACCAAAGTAGGCGGAGGGGAAATCGTAAATCTGCTGGGTACTTCGGCCTGGTATGCACCTGGCGCAGCGGCTGCTCAGATGGTAGAAGCCATTCTGAAAGATGAAAAAAGAATATTCCCTTGTTGCGCATGGCTGACCGGCGAATATGGCCTGAAAGATATTTACCTCGGCGTTCCTGTTGTACTTGGCAAAAACGGTATTGAAAAGATACTGGAACTCCAACTGAATGACAGCGAAAAAGAACTGCTGAATACCTCTGCCACACACGTTAAGGAAGTGATGGATGTGCTGGACAACATGAAGGTTGTTGCCTGACAATAATATATTGATCCTAATATAAAAGGCTGACTAGTAGCCAAAAATGCCCGGCTACCAGTCAGCCTTTCTTTATGCCCCTTTTTGAGTATAAACCCTCTCTTTTCCCCTTCTCTCCTGCTATCCCCGGAATAAATACTTTTTGGTGACTAAAAAGTTTCATTACATTCGTTTCAACGGCTATTATACAAAACCTGCTGTTTTGTTTGCCAAATGCATGATTGATTATTCGTATTTTTAACCCGACTACATTCTCACTTATGTCAAACATAGAAAAACTGATCTCGCAGAAAAATTTTACCAGCGAGTATAATAAAGGGTTAATTGGTCTCATCTTCGTCGGCAACTGGATCGTGTCACGTCATCAACAATTCTTCAAGAAGTTTGACATCACCATGCAGCAATACAACATCTTGCGCATACTACGCGGACAGCATCCTAAGGCAGCTAATATCAATACTTTAAAGGAAAGAATGCTGGATAGGATGAGTGACGTTTCCCGCCTTGTCGAACGTCTCCGTAAAGCTGGATTGGTAGAAAGAAAAAGTAGTGAAGTAGATCGCAGAGCCGTAGATGTACAGATCACAGAAAAAGGATTGGCACTGCTGGAAATAGTCGATCAGGACCTGCCTGATTTAGAAGATTCTCTGAAATTATCGCTTACGGAAGAAGAAGCTGCGCAGCTAAACCTACTGCTGGACAAGATTCTCACACGCTATTAATAGTGGTGAACATTGTACTGATTGAGTAATACTACTCAATCAGTACCCTATTTTTTATAATTTCTCTACGTAATTAAGGTCTTTTCCAAACGTCTCTTCTACGGTGTAAGCCGCCACTATCGCAATGGCGATACAGATCACACCAATAATTATCCCGCTCTGGAGATAAGTTACATAATGCTGTAAACCTTTAAAGCCCATCGTAATCAGCAGGAGCATGCCCCTTGCAAAGTTAGGTACCGTAGTAGCAACAGTTGCACGCAGGTTAGTACCGAAGCTCTCCGCTGCAATGGTGACAAAGATGGCCCAGAAGCCTACACTGAAACCTAATACACAACAAACAGTATAGAACAACCATTCCTCTGCACCGAAAAGATTCAGATAAAGGGCTACACAGGCGGCAGTTAGTCCGAGGAAGATCAACATCACCTGCTTACGGCTTTTTAACAACTGACTCAGATAACCACTGGAGAAGTCGCCGAGTACCAGTCCGCCATAACAGAAGGCAACCGCATTACCCGGATCGATGGGTGATTTTACCCCCATTTCAATAGCGAACTTATTAGAGAATGCTACGAGGATACCTACCACAAACCATGTAGGAGTACCAAGCAGGATACATTTCAGATATTTAATAAAACGCGCTTTGTTATTAAACAATGCGAAGAACTGGCCTCTGCCCGGAGTTTTACTTTCAGCGGTCTGATTGAAGATATGTGACTCCATTACGCTAATACGCAGGAATAACAACAGCAATCCCAGACCTCCACCGATAAAGTAGCAGTAACGCCAGTCCGGTACCAGTTTGGCAATCAGGTTGGCCGCTACAGCACCGGATACGCCGACAGTGGCGACGATCATTGTACCATAGCCTCTTTTTTCTTTTGGAAGGATCTCGGCGACAAGGGTAATACCTGCGCCCAATTCACCGGCAAGTCCCAATCCGGCGACAAAACGCCAGAACAGGTAACCAGTGGTTCCCGTAACAAAGCCGTTAGCAATATTGGCAACAGAATAAAGCAGAATGGACCCGAACAGCACTTTCAAACGACCTTTCTTATCCCCCACAATGCCCCAGAAAATACCGCCCAGCAGTAATCCCAGCATCTGGATATTGATCAGTAAGAGTCCGACACCCGTGTCAATTTCTGACTGAGATACCCCAAGGTCCTTCAGACTGGGCACCCGGACGATCGTAAACAGCAAAAGATCATAGATATCTACGAAATAACCCAATGAGGCGACTAAAACAGCCACATTGAAAATCGTTGAGGTGCTCTTACCCGGTTTCATAACAGTGAAATAATTATTAGTCCATTCACATCACAGGATCAGGATGTGGATGTTTTGCTTTTTCCAAAGAATAGTTTAATAAGAACAGGTAATGTAGTAATAATTATTAATATAATTATGATCAGTTCCAGATGTTCTTTTAAAGAAGGAAAAGCTTTGTCCAGATAGTGACCAGCCAGCATCATGGAAAACACCCAGCAGAAAGAGCTGATGATGTTGAAGAACATGAAGCGTTTCTGTTCCATCTGTACGATACCCGCCACAATCGGAGCGAACGTGCGGATGATAGGCAGGAAGCGGGCGAGGAAGATTGCACCGCCACCATATTTCTCATAAAACTCCTTTGCCTGATAAAGATGTTTCTTTTTAAAGAAGAAGGTATCTTTTCTATTAAAGAGCAAGGGTCCTGATTTCCGGCCAAACCAGAATCCGACGTAGTTTCCAATTACTCCTGCCAACGCGATCATCACCATGATCAATACGAAAGGCACATTATAAAAGCTTTCACTAAGTAATCCAACATAGATACCAGCTACAAAAAGCAATGAATCTCCCGGAAGGAAGAAACCAACAAAGAGGCCGGTTTCCGCGAAAATGATCAGCAGTAATAAATACAATCCACCATGATCAATGATCCATTGGGGGTTAATAAGGTGCTTGAATAACTCTATAAACTGGTCCATATGTTCTTTATAATCTCGAAATCAGGTACTAATATAGGTGCTTACACTGCCTTCCTTCCGCATCACATGCCTGTCGGGCATCGTATTCCACAGATAATGGGCAAAATAAGCATAAAACTGTTATTGATTTGTTATACTTACTTTAACTCGCCCGCCGGCCCGGTCACCAGTGAGTTTTCCCATTTAGAAACAACTGCAGTAGCCATTGCATTACCAATCACATTGGTTGCGGAACGGCCCATGTCCAACAGGTGATCTACCCCGAGTAGCAGCAATAAGCCTGCTTCCGGAATGTTAAACATGGACAGGGTACCGGCGATTACTACGAGAGAAGCTCTCGGTACACCTGCAATCCCCTTACTGGTGATCATGAGTACAAGCAACATAGAAATCTGTTGTTCAATGCCCAGATGCATACTGTATGCCTGTGCTATAAAGAGGCTGGCAAACGTCATGTACATCATAGAACCATCCAGATTAAAAGAATAACCCAATGGCAATACGAAACTAACGATACGTTTATCACAACCAAACTTTTCCAGTTCTTCCATGGTACGCGGATAGGCTGCTTCGCTGCTGGCAGTACTGAAAGCCAGTAATAACGGATCTTTTACCAGACCGAGTAAAGTGAATACCCTGGATCCAAGTACGACAAACCCGGCGCATGCCAATACGATCCATAAAGCGGCTAGCCCTACGTAGAACTGACCGATGAATTTTCCATAGGTCAGCAGAATGCCTAATCCCTTTTGTGAAATGATCGCTGCCATAGCGCCAAATACGGCGAATGGAGCAAAGTTCATTACATAGCCGGTTACTTTCAGCATGATGTGCGCTACGCTGTCCATGAATTTCACAACGATATCGCCTGCAGTACCGATAGCGGCAGTGGCTACACCAAAGAATAGTGCAAACACGACTATCTGGAGAATTTCGTTGTGTGCCATCGCGTTAATCACGCTATCAGGGAATACGTGCTGGAAAAATCCTTTCAGGGTCATGCTGGATGCAGCTACACCACTGCTGGCATGTGTATCAGGTAAAGGCAGGTTCAGGGAGTGACCTGGTTGCATGATGTTTACCAGAATCAGTCCGAGAAACAGGGAAATGAAAGTAGCCGAAATAAACCATAACATGGTTTTACCACCTATACGTCCCACCGCTTTAATATCGCCTAATTTAGCCACACCCACTACCAGAGTGGAAAAGACGAGCGGAGCGATGATCATTTTTACCAGTCGTAAAAATATATCAGTAAGAATCGAAATATTATCTGCGAATTTCAGAATTGTGGTCTCTCCGGTCTTGCCTCTTCCTGTATTCAATCCTGTGATATACCCGGACAATCCTCCATGGATGCCATTGTCAGTTATTGTCTCCTGAGCGCCACCACCGTATATTTCGGTGTAGTTCACGTTCACAATGTATCCTGTGAGGATACCCAATACCATGGCTATGAATATAAATAAGGTAAGCCGGTTGGATCTCTTCATTCCTTGCCTTTTAATTACAATTAATATTTATGCTAAATGCTAAAATTCCCCAAAAATAAGGTTAGTACTGTAAAGTTGTAAGCTCATTTGTAAAATAAAAGCTGAGGGTTTGCTTTTTGATATTTATATTTGGCGATCTGTAATAAAACGAAACAACAAAACTAAACCACTTAAACGTCAACCACAATATCTCAATTAGTATGGGCAAACTTTTTGTAAAAAAGCCAATCTCCCTGTTATTAGCTGAAGCGTCCGAATCTGAGAAAGGTCTCAAACGTACATTAGGTGCAGGATCACTTATAGCTTTGGGTATAGGCGCTATCATCGGTGCCGGGCTTTTTGTAAGAACAGCGGCTGCTGCGGGACAACATGCAGGTCCGGCTGTTACTATCTCTTTCATTATCGCTGCTATTGGTTGTGCCCTGGCAGGTCTTTGTTACGCTGAGTTTGCCTCAATGATCCCTATCGCCGGTAGTGCTTACACTTACTCTTACGCTACAATGGGTGAATTTATTGCATGGATCATTGGATGGGATCTTGTGCTGGAATATGCGCTTGGTGCTGCTACCGTGGCTATTGGCTGGTCGCAGTATCTCAACAAATTGCTTGAAAAGGTATTCGGACCCGGGTTTGCGATACCCTACGAGTGGTCTCACAGTCCTTTCGAAATTTCCGATGCAGGCGTTCACGGTATTATGAACGTACCTGCGGTATTTATATTATTAATCCTGTCTCTGTTACTGATCCGTGGTATCGAGGGTTCTGCGATTGTTAATAACATCATCGTTATTACCAAAGTAGCTATCGTAATCCTGCTGATCATATTGGGATGGCAGTTTATCAACCCGGCTAACCACACGCCATTTACTATTCCTGCTGATGCTGGTTCCGTAACTATGCACAACGGTAAAGTGGTGAATTATGCAGACTTCTGGTTCCATGGGATACCAGGGGTATTGAGAGGTGCTGGTGTTGTATTCTTTGCATTCATTGGTTTTGATGCAGTTTCGACTGCTGCACAGGAAACAAAGAATCCTAAAAGAAATATGCCTGTAGGTATCCTTGCTTCACTGGCTATCTGTACTATACTTTACATCCTTTTCTCTTATGTACTGACTGGTATCGCTCCTTATCAGGACTTCCTGAAACAGGGTGGTGAAGCTTCCGTAGCTTATGCAATTGATACTTATATGCCAGGTTATCAGTGGTTATCCACATTTGTAACGGTGGCTATCCTCGCTGGTTTCTCTTCCGTGATCCTGGTGATGCTGTTAGGTCAGACAAGAGTATTCTACTCCATGTCTAATGACGGTCTGGTACCAAAAGTATTCTCCAATCTGCATCCTAAATTCCGTACTCCATACAGATCTCAGCTGTTGTTCTTTGTTTTCGTATCCCTGTTTGCTGCATTCGTTCCGGACAGCGTTGTGGGTGATATGACGAGCATCGGTACCCTGTTTGCATTTGTACTGGTTTGTCTGGGTGTGATCGTGATGAGAAAGACCAATCCTGATTTACCACGTGCATTCAAAACTCCTGCAGTACCATTTATTCCGATACTGGGTGCAATCTTCTGTCTGACTATGATTGTCAGTCTGGGTATTGAGAACTGGGCACGTCTTATCGTATGGCTGCTGATCGGTTTCGCTATCTATTTTGGTTATAGCGTGAAGAACAGTAAGGCCAGAAAAATGGGTCAGAAATAAAATTATTCTCACAATACAGATAACAAGGTCGGAAAATCAGGCTGCAAAGGCATATGATTTTCCGGCCTTGTTGTTTTAAGAGAGCGGAAGAAGCTTATTATTACTATAAAAGTGACTATTTTTGCGTCTCGATTTTCTTAATAATTAATTATACCCACTATGGGAAGAATATTTGAAGTAAGAAAGGCCACCATGTTTGCCAGATGGGACAGGATGGCCAAACAATTTACCAGGATAGGCAAGGATATAGCGATTGCAGTAAAAGGAGGAGGTCCTGATCCTGAAAATAACCCCGCACTCCGCCGTTGTATAGCGAACGCCAAAGGTGTAAACATGCCTAAAGACCGTGTAGAAGCGGCTATTAAAAGGGCGATGGGTAAGGATAAGACAGACTATGAAGAAGTTGTATATGAAGGATATGCGCCGCATGGTGTAGCTGTAATGGTAGAAACTGCGACCGACAATACTACCCGTACAGTTGCGAACGTGCGCATGCATTTCAATAAAGAAGGCGGTACGCTTGGTAACAGTGGCTCCGTAGGTTTCATATTTAACCGTACCGGTGTATTCAAGATCAAAAATGAAGGCCAGAACCTGGAAGACCTGGAGCTGGAACTGATCGATGCTGGTCTGGAAGAAATCGGTGAGGACAGCGAAGGTAATATCGTGCTGCATACACCATTTACTGAGTTTGGTAATATGTCCAAGGCACTGGAAGAAAGAAATATCATTCCTATCAGTGCGGAGTTGCAACGTATTCCTACTACTACTGTTGAACTGAACGAAGAACAGGCAAAAGAAGTACTGACACTGATCGATCGTCTGGAACAGGACGATGACGTACAGCAGGTTTTCCACAACCTCCGTTAATACTCCTTGTAAGGATAATAAAAAGAAAGGCCTCGTCTTGTGACGAGGCCTTTCTTTTTATTTATAATCAGTTGATGAGTCGCAGGTTTGCAGGTTGATCAGAGCACGCGGCATACTTCGCTTTCAATGACAAGACGTAGTCCCTTGCCATGTATAGTTTCTAATTTGATGGTATTATCCAGTTTGAAATGCTTCCGGATACGGGTCAGATATACATCCATGCTGCGGCCGGTAAAGAAATCATCGTTCCCCCATACGCTCAGTAAGATACCTTCCCGTTTCAGGCGTTTATTAGGATTATCACAAAGGAATTTCAGTAATTCAGCTTCCTTGGGGGGCAAATTGATGGTCTGGCTGGTTGGAGGATGATATATCTTGAATTCGCTATAGTTGAAGATCAGCATTCCGAGTTTAAATATAATCTGCTTGTCATTTTGCAGCAGACGGCTTCTTTTCATGAATACATCCATACGGCAAAGTAACTCTTCCATATTGAAAGGCTTTACCAGATAATCATCTCCACCACATTCAAAACCGTTCAGTTTATCCTGTTCCATATATCTTGAGGTAGTGAAAATAATAGGTATGTTCTCATTTCTATCCCTGATCTCTCTGGCAAGGGCGAATCCATCCATTCCCGGCATGACAACATCTAACAGACAAATATCAAATGGGCGTTCCTGGAAAGTGTTCCACCCCTCTTCTCCGTCAGAGCAATGTACTACAAGATAGCCGGCTTTTTCAAGATGGCTTTTGATGACTTTGGCGAAAAAATGATCGTCTTCTACTAACAGAACTCCTGCTTTCATAAATGGGATTTGGGTTGATGGTTAATTTAGAAGTCATTTCCTGACAAAATAGTGTTACAAAATGACGAATTATTAACTCTTAACGTGGACTAAATGTTTATCCAATTTAGCTTTATTCTTTCAAATTTTGGCGACACGATGTACTGTATATCCATTCATTTCGTTCATTCGCAACCTAACGAAAAATAAGCATGTCTAATATATTAATTATCACTAAAAATAGGAAATAACATTTGGTTAATCTTATCAGGAAGTATAGGACAGCTTGCTATGTTAAATAATTATTCAATTATTTTATAATACATTTATCATAAAAGGAATTTATAATATTTGCTGCACACATTAACATCTTCTTAAACCTACAACCTACACAACAAATTAAAAACGCAAGGCATTTGCCTTGCGTTTTCTTATAATCAGTGATTATTCTTCTATCATTTCCATTACTACCCTGATCACGTCTTCCACATTCGGTTTGGAAAAGTAATCTCCATCTGAACCATATGCAGGTCTGTGTGCCTGTGCACTCAGTGTCCTTGGTGCAACATCCAGCCATTTATAGCCACCCTGCAGTTCCATTACCTGCTGGAACATATAAGCTGTACCTCCCCCCGGAACGTCTTCATCAACAAAGAGAATACGGTTGGTCTTCTTCAGAGATTCCACGATCTGATGGTTGATATCAAATGGCAATAAGGTCTGCACATCTACCAGTTCGCAGGAAATACCGAATTTCTCCAAAGACCGGATGGCTTCTTCAATAACACGCAGTGTAGAACCATATGATACGATGGTAATATCTGTACCCTCGTGTATAACTTCAGGTACACCCAATGGCACTGTAAAAGTATCCAGATTCAATGGCAGTTTTTCCTTCAGCCTGTATCCATTCAAAGATTCGATCACCAGTGCAGGTTCGTTAGCCGCAAGGAGCGTATTGTACATACCGGCGGCCTGTCCCATATTACGAGGCACACATACATTCATACCTCTCAGTGAACCAAGGATCATACTCATCGGAGAACCTGAATGCCAGATGCCTTCCAGACGGTGACCTCTCGTACGAACGATGATAGGACAGTACTGGATACCCTTTGTACGGTATTGGAGACTGGCCACATCATCACTGAGTGGTTGCAGGCCGTAGATCAGATAATCCAGATATTGTATTTCTGCGATAGGACGTAATCCACGGAGTGCCATACCAATACCCTGTCCCATAATAGTCAGCTCACGGATACCGGTATCGAAGATGCGTTCCTTACCATGCTTTTGCTGTAAACCAGCAAATCCCTGGTTCACATCACCGATCTTACCTACGTCTTCTCCAAAAGCGAATACTTTCGGATTGTTTCCGATCAGCTGATCGAAGTATTTATTCAGTACTTCAAAGCCATTTATCGGAAGCGCACTGTTGTCATATTCCGCTGGCACTACCGGAACATTCTGCACAGAGTTTACGCCTTCAGCATATAACAGGGAGTTATAGTTATTCTTTTCGCTCGCCAGCAGATTCTCGTAATACTGCTTCAGTGCATCCATGGCAGGCGCTTTTACACGTCTGTGTGCGAACAGAATGGTAGCAGCGGTTTTCAGCACATCGCGTCTCAGTGGCTCACGATTTGCTCTCAGCTCCTTCAATAATTCACTTACCAGATCACTGTTTACATCAGGTAATCCAACTACGGCTTCACCATAGCTCAACATCTGCTGTACCTGCTGACGGATAGGTGTAATATATTTTTCCCATGCATTTTTGCGTGCATTCTGCGCTACTGTTTTTGCTTCTGCTTCAACTGCCAGCAGGGTAGCTTCATCCGACAGGGCATTTTCCAGAATCCACTGTCTCATCTGGTGATTACAGTCGAATTCTTTTTCCCACGACAGCCGTTCTTTGCTCTTATAACGCTCATGAGATCCACTGGTGGAGTGTCCCTGTGGTTGCGTCATTTCTTCAACATGGAATAATGCAGGTATGTGTGTCTCTCTCATCTTCCGGATACCGGCTTCAAAGGTTTCACACAGGGCTGCATAATCCCAGCCTTTCACTGTATAAATATCAAAACCGTTAGAATCTTCCGTTTTACGGAATCCTTCCAGTGCGGCGCTGATTGAATCTTTAGTAGTCTGGTATTTACGCGGCACAGATATACCATACCCATCGTCCCATACAAATACAGCCAATGGTACCTGTAATACCCCGGCGGCATTCATAGTTTCCCAGAAATGTCCTTCTGAAGTAGATGCGTCGCCGATAGTAGCAAAGCAGATCTCATTACCGTTGTTGGACAGTTTTGAGAACTCTTTCAATACTTCCACATCCCTGAATAACTTGGATGCAAAGGCAAGTCCCAGCGCACGTGGCATCTGTGCGGCAGTGGGCGACATATCTGTTGCGGTGTTCTTGATACTGGTCAGGTCCAGCCAATTACCATCCTTTGCAAGATTAGGTGTAGCAAAATGGGAATTCATCTGGCGTCCTCCTGAAAATGGCTCATTCGCCAGATCAGGGTCGGCATACATCTGTGAAAAGAATTGTTCTGGCGTAGCAATACCTGTAGCAAAGGCAAAAGTCTGGTCACGGTAATAACCCGAGCGAAAATCACCAGGCTGGAAATATTTGGCCATGGCAATCTGTGCCACTTCCTTTCCATCTCCGAAAATACCGAACTTGGCCTTACCGGTAAGTACTTCCTTACGGGCCAGCAGACTAACTTCCCTGCTTTCGCAGGCCAGGCGATAATCATTCAGTACTTCTTTCCGAAATTCATCGAATGATAACCGGCTTTCCATATTCATAGTCAGTTCATTGTTTTCTATCATGCCTCTTTGTTAAAGTACAAAAGTAAGGTTAATTATAGTTAATTATACAGTTGCAAAAGGTCTGAAAATGTAATGCGTAAAATAATTGGATTTTTTTTAATAAGATTTTAATAAATTCTTAGGTTCGACATTAAATTTGGCTGTAAATTTGTTAGTAAGTAAACGATGATCTTTTTTTTAACCAATCGTTTTAAAACCACATTATACATGAAAAAATTTATCTTATCCCTATTTGCGAGCATGCTGTTAACAACAGCTCTCTGGGCGCAGACACAGACCGGAAACCCTGTTGATGCAAAAGTAAAATTCAAACAGGAAACTATCGATTTCGGTAAAACCAAACTGAACAAGCCAGTTTCTGTTGATTTTGAATTCACAAACACTACCAAGGAACCAGTACTGATCGAAACTGCACGTGCCAGTTGCGGTTGTACCACTCCTACCTGGACTAAAGAGCCAATCCTGCCAGGTAAAAAAGGTAAAGTAACTGCCAGCTACAGTGCTAACAGCGTTGGCCAGCAGAACAAAACTGTTTGGGTAAGGTTGAAAGGTGTTGATCAGGACAAAGAACTTCACCTGACAGGTACAGTTGAAAACTAATACTACAACCACCTTATAAAACGTAAAAAACGCCTTACAGTGACTCTGTAAGGCGTTTTTTTATGCCAGATAAACAGCTATCTCCACGTCTATCATTCTTAGCCGCAGATCGCCCCATAACCACTACCTTTGTATACTCAAAATCAAAACAATTTATGCCTACCATTAGTAAGAGAGGGGAGCAAATGCCACCTTCTCCTATCAGGAAGCTGGTTCCTTACGCAGAAGCAGCCAAGAAAAACGGAACCCGGGTTTATCACCTCAATATCGGCCAGCCGGATATTGAAACACCAAAACCAGTACTGGATGCAGTACGTCATTCAGACTTCAAAGTACTTGAATACAGTCACAGTGCAGGTAACGAAAGTTATCGCCGGAAACTGGTGACTTATTATGATAGGTTCGGTATCAAGCTGAACCATCAGCAGATCATCGTTACAACAGGTGGTTCCGAAGCGATCCTGTTCGCCTTTATGGCGTGCCTTGATGCCGGAGACGAAGTACTCGTTCCTGAACCTTTCTACGCGAACTATAACGGTTTCGCAATCGAGGCAGGCGTACATGTACGCACCATCACCGCAAATATCGAAACTGGCTTTGCCCTTCCGGCAATGGAAGCATTTGAGAAAGCGATCACTCCCCGCACAAAAGCGATCATGATCTGCAACCCAAACAACCCAACCGGCTATTTATATAGTAAAGAAGAACTTTCCGTATTAAAGGAACTGTGTCTTCGTCATAACCTCTACCTCTTCTCTGATGAGGCATACCGTGAGTTTTGCTATACCGGTGAGCATTTTTCTGCCATGAACCTTGAAGGTCTGGAAGAAAATGTAATCCTGATGGATACCATCTCTAAACGTTATAGCGCTTGCGGAGGCAGAATCGGTGCGCTGGTAACAAAAAACCAGACTGTACTGGATGCTGTGATGAAATTTGCTCAGGCTCGTCTGAGCCCTCCTTCTTTCGCACAGATAGCGGGCGAAGCTGCAATTGACCTTCCTTTGGACTATTTCGACGAGATTAAGGCAGAATACCTGAGCCGTCGTGATGTGCTGGTTAGTATGCTGAATGATATTCCCGGCGTTTTCTGTCCTAATCCGGGAGGAGCATTTTATGCTATTGCCAGACTGCCAATTGACAATTCAGATAAGTTCTGTCAATGGTTACTGGAGTCTTTCTCTTACGAGCAACAAACAGTGATGCTCTCCCCTGCGACCGGTTTCTATGCCACTCAGGGACTGGGAACGGACGAAGTACGTCTTGCTTATGTACTCAATACTGACGATATCAGAAAAGCGATGATTTGTCTTGCAAAAGCACTTGAAGTGTATCCGGGTCGTACAGCCATAAAAGAAACAATACTCGCCGGTCAGCAATAAAAACACATTATTTTAAATTCTATATAATAGATATTTTCTGTTTTAGATTAAAAAAGGGCCAAAAAGGCCCTTTTTTTACATTATGAAAAATTCTATGTAAATGTATTTCTAACGAAATGCAAATTTTATCGCATAAAATGTTTTTTACTTCAATATTCTTTGTATATTTGAAGTGCGAAAGGCAAGCAAACAGGTGAGACAGTAATGAGGGGAAAGAATAGAGAAACACTTGTTTAGCATAAATTTAACCTTAATAATTTCGATAAGCGTTTTAGATTGTGGAACTTCGATCAATAATTCTGAAAAAGCAGAATTAATAACACGGAAGTATGATTTATCAGATTTCTGTAAAAAAGTTAGATAGAAACTAAAACGTTTTAGCAAAATACCGTATTTTTGTATCAGTTTTTCATAACGTGGAATTTATAAAGGCAAACGGCTCCGATCACGGAGCCGTATTTTTTTGTCCTATACTGAAAAAGATAGTTGATAATCAGTCTTTTATAAAAAACCTCCCTTATACCGAATACACCTACCGACAAATTATAGCTAATAAAAAAGAGGCGGCCTGCAATCAGGACCGCCTCTTTTATTTTTATCTTCAGCAGATTTACATGTTCGCTTTGATCATATTAAAGAAGTCGTCGAATAAATAACGGCTATCATGAGGACCAGGAGTTGATTCCGGATGGTACTGTACGGAAAATGCCGGTTTATTCTTGATACGGATACCTTCTATAGAAGAATCATTCAGATTCACGTGTGTTACTTCTACTGTTTCACTTGCAGCGATCGCTTTCGGATCTACAGCAAAACCGTGGTTTTGGGTAGTGATCTCACAACGACCAGTTGCCAGGTTCTTTACCGGGTGATTCAGACCGCGGTGACCATGGTGCATTTTATATGTTGGGATATCATTTGCCAGTGCCAGCAACTGATGTCCAAGGCAGATACCGAACATCGGTTTATTTGCGTTCAGGATCTTCTTAACCGTGTCAACTGCATATTTCAAAGGAGCCGGGTCACCAGGTCCGTTAGAGATGAAATATGCGTTTGGCTTAAATTTCTCACACTCTTCAAATGGAGTATCTGTCGGGAATACCTGCAGATAAGCACCTTTCTCAGAGAGGCATTTCAGCATATTACGCTTTACACCATTATCCAGCACTGCAATACGGATTTCAGCGTCCGGATTACCTACATTATAAGCTTCTTTGGTAGATACTTCTGCACACAGCGCCAGTCCTTCCATAGAAGGCACCTGTTGCAATTTCGCTTTCAGCTGCTCTACATCCAGGATCTCAGAAGAAATAATACAGTTCATCGCACCTTTGCTGCGGATATGAGCAACCAGCGCTCTGGTGTCTACATCGTGGATCGCAACCAGGTTATTGTCTGACAGGAATTTCTCCAGAGAACCGTCAGCCATCTGACGGGAGTAATTGTAAGCGATATTTTTACATATCAATCCACTGATCTTCACATCGTCACTTTCTACGTCGTCTTTCTTAACGCCGTAGTTACCTACGTAACAATTATTCATGATCAGTACCTGGCCTTTGTATGAAGGATCCGTAAATACTTCCTGGTATCCTGTCATTCCAGTGTTAAAACACAATTCACCGGCGGCGGTGCCTATTTTACCAAAAGCTTTTCCGTAAAATACCGTTCCGTCATCTAATAACAGTACGGCCGGCTGGATCGATCTAGTCTGAGGCATGCTTATTTTTTCGTTTTAAAAAATCGTGCAAAGTTATTGAATAAATGGTTAACAATTAAGAATTCCGCCCAATAATTGTTAATCTTTCCACTCAATTATTTGACATCAATTGATTTTATAATACGATGTGCGGTTGCCAATGCTACAGTATCGTCCTCCCGGTACCTGATTACAACCTCCCAGCGATGTTGACCATTCACCATCAACAGGTTAGAAAAAGCAAGGCGGATTCCATTCTTATATATAAAACTTCCCTCCTGTAATAAAGCCGACATACCATTTTGTGTCAGCGTATCAGTTTTATATTGCAGGTCAGAGATTTCCTGATTCTTTTTCATTTCTGTAGCGGCTGCCGCTCCTGCTACTTCCAGATCGTTAGATACATTCGGGCGATAGCTATACATGTTCACTTCTACCTGCATCCCCTCTTCTACCCTGTTCCGGTAGCTCTTGGCATATTCTACGAACTGGGCTATCTCCGGAGCCAGTGGCCTGTCATTTACTCCCAGATGCATGGGAGTGCTGATCTCGATAGTCTGACGACCTATTTTGACTGTCTCCCAGGAAGAATATAACCATGCTTTATTGATTTTCGGATAGATCAGGTTAAATACGACCTTCTTTCCAATATATCCGCCAGCTACAGCTGCCAGTCCGATAACAAGAATAATAGTGATAATAACGCCACGTCTGCCGGCCCAGGCCAGGTAACGTTGCTGTAATAAGCCAAGATGGTTGGTTCTCGCTTTTTTAGGCTTTATACCGGTTTCCTGTTGGAATTGCTCAAAGCTGCCATCCGGATGTTTTAATTTCCAGTCAGCATAATTAGCAGGCAGTTTTTTGCCACATTCGGCGCAAAAGGTGAGAAATTCTGATTTTAATTCATTGTAGTGCCCGCAACTTTTACATTTCAGGTAAGTCATAAGATATAGAGTAGTTTTTAAACGGATCTTCCCGTGGTTTTCATTTCCAGCCACGATATTACAAAAAAATATAATTAATCTATATCCGCTTTTATAGATCGAAGTAAAGCCGCAAAAAAAAATCCCGGAGTAAACTCCGGGACTTTCTTTATGAATTGAAGCGAATGCTAAATGATTATTCAGCTGCTTTTTCTTCAGTAGAAGTAGTGCCTTCTTCAGTAGCTTTTTTCTTGCTACCACCAGCACGACGTGTTTTCTTAGCTGGAGCTGCTTCAGCTTCAACTTTACTACCGTAGATTTCGTTAAAGTCTACCAGTTCAATCAGCGCAGTTTCCGCGTTGTCACCAACACGTTTGCCTAATTTGATGATACGAGTGTAACCACCTGGACGGTTAGCGATTTTCTCGCTGATAGCACCGAACAGTTCTTTGATTGCCTCTTTATCCTGCAGGTAGCTGAACACAATTCTACGGTTGTGGGTAGAATCATTCTTTGCTCTTGTCAGCAGTGGCTCAACATATACACGCAGCGCCTTAGCTTTCGCCAGGGTGGTAGTGATACGTTTGTGCTTAATCAGTTCCATAGCCAGGTTAGATAACAGGGCTTGACGGTGAGCAGAAGTTCTGCTGAGGCGGTTTAATTTTACTCCGTGACGCATGACGCTTTGTTTTTAAGATTCCCCTGTACCGTGTCAGGAATTACAGGGTACTTATGTTCTAATTGATTTCGACTATTCTTCGTCTAATTTCAGTTTGGACAGATCCATACCGAAATGTAAACCTCTTTCGTTCAGTACCTGTTCGATTTCGCTGAGGGATTTCTGACCAAAGTTTCTGAACTTCATCAGTTCTTCCTGCTCGTACTGTACCAGTTCGCTCAGAGAGTTGATCTTAGCTGCTTTCAGACAGTTGAAGGCACGAACGCTCAGATCCAGATCTTCCAGCGGCGTTTTCAGGATCTTACGCAGCTGCAGTGTCTGTTCGTCAACCACATCTTCCTTCTCAGTGTCTTTAGTATCGAAGCTGATGTTTTCATCGGTGATGATCATCAGGTGCTGAATCAATATACGGGAGGCTTGTTTTACAGCTTCTTCCGGGTGGATAGTACCATCAGTGATCACTTCCATGATCAGTTTCTCATAGTCAGTCTTTTGTTCCACACGGGTGTTCTCGATGCTATACTTTACGTTTTTGATTGGCGTAAAGATAGAGTCGATCGCGATATAACCGAAAACGGCATCTTTAGGTTTATTCTCTTCAGCTGGCACATAACCACGGCCTTTACCGATAGTTAATTCGATATCCAGCTTTGCAGATGGATCCAGCGTACAGATAAGCAATTCAGGATTCATGATCTGGAAAGCACTGGTTGCTTTTTCGATCATGTCAGCGCGGAACTCAGTTTTACCTTTAATGGAGATCTGAATTTTCTCGTTGTTAACTTCGTTCTCAACGATACGTTTGAAACGCACCTGTTTCAGATTCAGGATGATTTCAGTTACGTCTTCAGTGATTCCTTTTAAAGTTGCAAACTCGTGATCAGCACCTTCAATCTTTATTCCCACAATGGCATAACCCTCCAGAGATGACAGGAGCACACGACGCAGCGCATTACCCACAGTCACACCGTAACCCGGTTCTAACGGCCGGAATTCGAATTGAGCTTCAAAGTCAGTTGACTTCTGCAAAACGATCTTATCAGGCTTTTGGAAATTCAGAATTGCCATTGATATGTTAAGTTTAATTGTTTATGTAAAACTGGCTTTAGCCATTAACATGCAGCCTTTAGCAACCTGCGTACATTAAATACGCTGGCAACTAATGACCCATGCTTAACGGCTAAAGACATATTATTATTTAGAGTACAATTCTACTATCAGCTGCTCCTTAATGTTCTCAGGAACGCTCTCTCTCTCAGGATATGCAATGAAAGTACCTTTCAGTTCTTTTTCATTCCAATCCAGCCAGCTGAATTTAGGATTTTTACCGCGGATATTACTTGTAATAGCGGTGTTGGTTGCTGCAGATGCTTTCAGACCGATGATATCGCCTGGTTTCAGCTGGTAAGAAGGAACGTTCATTACCTGGCCGTTAACAGTGATATGTTTGTGAGAAACCAACTGACGTGCAGCAGGACGGGAAGGAGCGATACCGAGACGGAATACTGCATTATCCAGACGTGCTTCCAGCAATTTGATCAATACTTCACCGGTAACACCTTTACGACGGTTAGCTTCAACGAACAGGTTAGCGAACTGGCGCTCCAGTACACCATAAGTGTATTTCGCTTTCTGTTTTTCACGCAGCTGCAGTGCGTATTCGCCCAGCTGTTTACGTTTACGGCTTACACCGTGCTGACCCGGCGGGTTACTGTTCTTGCCTAAATATTTACCGTTTCCTAAAATCGGTTCTCCAAAAATTCTGGAGATCTTGGTCTTTGGTCCTGTATACCTTGCCATTTTCTTTAATAGATTTTTTAGTTCCGGTATATGATCTTTAAAAAATCTTAAACCTGATCATATACCCATTATTTAATAAAACTCTCAAGCGGAAATTCGAAAGCAGCAGACCGAAAATATCCCAGTCCTTCCACTTTCGAAATACCACAGAATATCTTGAATCCTATACCCTTCTCTTCTTAGGAGGACGGCAACCGTTGTGAGGTAAAGGAGTTACGTCTTTGATCATGTTAACCTCGATACCGGAGTTAGCGATCGCACGGATTGCGCTTTCACGACCAGCACCTGGGCCTTTTACAAAAACATCAGCTCTTTTCAGACCTGCTTCCATTGCTGTTTTTGCAGCGTCAGAAGCAGCCAGCTGAGCTGCATATGGAGTGTTCTTTTTAGAACCTTTGAAGCCCATCTTACCTGCAGTAGACCAGGAGATAACCTGACCCTGTTTGTTGGTAATGCTGATGATGATGTTGTTGAAGCTAGCAGAGATGTGAACATCACCGTAGTTATCAACTTTAACTACTCTCTTTTTGTTAGCAGCAGTTTTTGTATTTTGTGCTTTTGCCATAATTGTATAAAATTCCAGGTTCCAGGTTCCAGATTCCTCTTGCCATATATACGACTACTGGAAACCGGAACTTGTTATTTGTATTATCAAGTTTATTTCTTAGGCGCTTTCTTCTTACCTGCAACCGTTTTACGTTTACCTTTACGGGTACGGCTATTGGTACGGGTACGCTGACCTCTCAGTGGTAAGCCCTTTCTGTGACGAAGACCACGATAGCAAGCTATATCCAACAGACGTTTAATGTTCATCTGCACTTCAGAACGCAGCTGACCTTCTACTTTAAACTCACCGTTGATAATGTTACGGATTGCAGCCTGCTCATCATCGTTCCAGTCTTTAACTTTCTTGTTGAAGTCTATACCAGATTTCTCCAGAATATATTGAGCGGTAGAACGACCAATACCAAAGATGTAGGTCAGGCCAATTTCTCCTCTTTTATTTTTAGGAAGATCGATACCGGCTATACGTGCCATATTTGTAGTTTAATTTACTTTGTTACTTTATTAAATAGATTATCCCTGACGTTGCTTAAAACGGGGATTCTTTTTGTTGATCACCAACAATTTACCCTTCCTGCGCACGATTTTACAATCTGCGCTTCTTTTTTTTATGGAAGCTCTTACCCTCATAAGTTATAAATTATAAGTCTGTATTGTTATTTATATCTGAATATGATTCTGCCTCTGCTCAAATCGTATGGACTCATCTCAACCCCTACTTTGTCACCAGGCAGGATGCGGATATAGTGCATTCTCATCTTACCGGAAATGGTCGCCAAAATCTCATGCCCGTTCTCTAACTTTACTCTGAACATAGCGTTAGACAAGGCTTCTAGTATTATTCCATCCTGTTTAATGAGTGCCTGTTTTGCCATAAAAATTTTTAGGACTGCAAAGATAGTGAAATCTTAAGAAAAAGAAAAATTAATGAATTAAACGCGAACAATTATTGTGGATAATTTTTTCTATTCACGGTTAATCATTGATAATCAGTGACTTGAACTAAGAGCAGGGTTGTTCTTTTCTGCCCTTTCGATACCTTCAAATGAAGAAAGTATGTCCGGTTTGCCTTTCATTACGGCCACGTTGTGTTCAAAATGTACAGAAGGCTTTTCGTCCCGTGTGATTACGGTCCAGCCATCTTCCATATATTCCACCTCTTTTACGCCCAGGTTGATCATTGGTTCAATTGCTATCACCAGACCTTCCTTCATGATAGGACCGCTGCCTCGTTTACCGTAGTTTGGGACCTGAGGATCTTCGTGGAGGTTCTTTCCCAGTCCATGTCCTACCAGCTCACGAACAACGCCGTAACCGCGCTGTTTTTCGGTATAATCCTGAATAGCGTGTGCGATGTCACCAATACGGTTACCCGCCACCGCTTTTTCTATACCTTTATACAATGCTGCCTTAGTTGCTTTCATCAGTTCCAGCACTTCCGGCTTCACATTACCGATAGCGAAAGTATATGCACTATCGCCATGATATCCGTTCAGTAATACCCCAACATCAACGCTGACGATATCACCGTCCTGTAATACATAAGAATTCGGAATACCGTGTACCACCTCTGCATTCACAGAGATGCAACAGCTCTTTGGAAATCCTTTGTAATTTTTAAATGAAGGAACGGCGCCGTTAGCAACGATGAAATTCTCCACAATTGCATCAATCTCAAGGGTAGACATACCCGGTTTCAGATGCTTAGCCACTTCTTCCAACGTAGCACTCACAAGCAATGCGCTTTTACGCATCAGCTCAATTTCTTCTTTAGTTTTATAATGCACCATACTAAAAAACGGGTTCGGAAAGTTCAGTTTCGAAAGTGCGTTTGCACATCGTGTCAATAATGATCGTAACCACATAAAAGACGGGGCCTGCACTTGCCAGTAATTCTCAAAGCTCTTTACTTAAAAGATGAAGCCACGCAAGCATAAAACCCGCAGCGGAGTAAACTCACTGTTGGTCTTATGCTTCTGTGGCTTTTAGGCCAGATAGCCCGGATATTAGACGTTAGCCGGAGCTGTTCTGCCTTTAATCCGACCGGTGCTCATGAGACCATCGTAATGGCGCATCAGCAGCTGGCTTTCTATTTGCTGGAGCGTATCCAGGATAACGCCCACCATGATCAGCAGGGAAGTACCACCAAAGAAGGTAGCAAAGTTGCTGTTGATATTCACAGCGGCTGCAACACCTGGAAGGATACCAACCATTGCCAGGAAGAATGCACCTGGAAGGGTGATACGATCCATTACAGCGCCGATGTAATCAGCGGTAGCCTGACCAGGTTTAACACCAGGTACGAAACCGTTGTTACGTTTCATTTCATCCGCCATCTGGGTCGGATTGAATATCAGGGCAGTATAGAAATAAGTGAACACAATTACCAGTACAGCATAAATCAGATTGTACCAGCCATTTGTGTGGTCACTGAAGATACGAATGAAGCCAGAGTTGCTGTCAGTAGCGAAACCGATAGCTGTAGCCGGAATAAACATGATCGCCTGTGCAAAGATGATCGGCATTACACCAGCAGCGTTTACTTTCAGTGGAATGAACTGACGAACACCGCCGAATTGTTTGTTACCAACAATACGTTTTGCATAGTTTACCGGGATCTTACGGGTACCTTGTACCAGCAGGATCAGACCGATAGTGATCAGTACGAATACAGCCAGCTCTATCAGGAACAGCATTGCACCACCATTGCTCTGCGCATTTCTGGAGGAGAACTCCTGAATGATCGCCTGAGGGAGACGGGCAAGGATGCCGACCATGATTATGATAGAAGTACCGTTACCAATACCTTTGTCTGTGATTTTCTCACCCAGCCACATTACAAACAGGGTACCTGCTGTAAGTACGACAGTGGTAGTCAGCCAGAAGAAAGCTGCACCGTATTCCGGGATTATTGAACCTGCAGACTGCTGTCTCAGGAAGGCAACATATGCACTTGCCTGCAGACCAGTCACAATCACTGTCAGTATACGGGTATACTGATTAATCTTTTTTCTACCGCTTTCACCTTCTTTTTGTAATTTCTGAAAATAAGGCACGGCAATTGTAAGCAGTTGTATGGCTATGGATGCAGAGATATAGGGCATAATGCCGAGAGCAAAAATGGAAGCCCTGGAGAAGGAACCACCTGCGAACATGTTGAATAGTCCAAGGATACCCTTTTCAGACTTGTTGGCAAACTCTCCCATACCCAAACTGTTGGCATCAATACCGGGTAACGCGATATAGGATCCTACACGATAGATGAGGACAAGAAGCAATGTAGTGAGAATGCGGCTACGCAAATCCTCGATGCTCCAGATATTCTTAATCGTTTCGATAAATTTCTTCACAGGAAGATGAATGTTTAATATTCAAAATTTCATCCCGTTTGAGGCGGGACCAAATTCCGAACAGGCATTAGCTGCTATCCAGTAACTCCGGCCGGGATTTGTGTTGTTTTCTCTGGCTTGATAAAATGTGAAAAGACGCACTACTGCGTAGGCGTCTCCTCAGTCGTGAAATCTTTATACCAGCTCTACCGTTCCACCCGCTGCTTCTATCAGCTGCTTGGCTTTTTCGCTGATCGCATTCACTTTTGCGGTTACTTTAGCCTTCAGTTCTCCCTGACCCAGGATCTTCACTTTCGCAGTCCTGTTGATCAACCCGTTAATGTACAGGTTTTCCAGAGAGAAATCCTGGAGACCATATTTTTCAACCAGGTGGTCGATCTGACCGATGTTGAACACCTGATATTCAGTTGGATTTAAGCTCTTGAAACCACGTTTTGGCATACGACGCTGAATTGGCATCTGACCACCTTCGTGACCTCTTTTGCTCTGATAACCAGCACGTGACTGACCACCTTTATTACCTTTTGTGGAAGTACCACCTTTACCGGATGCTTCACCACGACCAAGGCGCTTCTCTTTATGTACGGAACCCTGTGCAGGTTGTAACGTATGCAGATTCATTATTAATTGTTTTACTTACGCGGAAATTAACCGCTCGCTTTAAATGTAATATTATTTCGTAAGTATCCGATATAAATGTAGGATAATTTTCCGGCTAATAAAATTATTAAGCCTGCTCTCCTTCAACTTTTACCAGATGATTTACCTTACGCACCATACCCAGAATCTGGGGGGTAGCTTCCACTTCTACAGTGGCGTTCAGTTTTTTCAGTCCCAGCGCCTTCAGGGTCAGCTTCTGACGTTCAGGACGGTCTATACCACTTTTTACCTGGGTGATCTTGATCTTTGCCATTGTTATTTGAATTAGCACTTTACAATTGCCGGGAAAGGATCTTCCACCCCGTTAACTGGATAGTGTTATTATCCGTTAAATACTTTCTTCAGTGATACGCTTCTGGTTTTAGCTATCTGAACCGGCTCACGCAGGAGACCCAGTGCTTTGAATGTAGCTTTTACCACGTTATGAGGGTTAGCAGAACCCAGTGATTTTGCCAGAACGTCGGTGATACCTGCGCTTTCCAGTACGGCACGCATAGAACCTCCCGCGATCACACCAGTACCATGAGCAGCTGGCTTGATCAACACCTTAGCAGCACCTTCTTTAGCTAACTGATCGTGAGGAATAGTACCATGCATTACAGGGACTTTGATAAGGTTTTTCTTAGCATCGTCGATACCTTTAGTGATAGCTTCCTGCACTTCTTTAGCCTTACCCAGACCGTGTCCTACTACACCGTGCTCATTACCTACTACTACCAGGGCAGAAAAACTGAAAGTACGTCCGCCTTTAGTTGTTTTGGTAACACGGTTGATAGCCACAACCTTTTCTTTCAGCTCAAGGTCACCAGCCTTTACTTTATTAAATGTATTCTTTGCCATTTTGTTATTTGCGAATTACGATTTAATCAATTTGATTTAGAATTGAAGGCCACCTTCTCTGGCGCCATCAGCCACGCTTTTTACGCGACCATGATACAGATAACCACCACGATCAAAAATGCAGGTAGTAATACCCAGATTTTTTGCTTTAGTAGCAAGAGCAGCACCTACGAGTTTGGATTTCTCGGATTTGGTACCTTTCTGTGCCTGGATATCTTTATCACGGGAAGAAGCAGCAGCCAGAGTAACGCCGTTAGCGTCATCTATCAATTGCACGTAAATGTCGCTATTGCTGCGAAATACAGATAATCTCGGCTTCTGTGAACTACCTACAGACTTTTTACGGATGCGGTAGCGGATCTTCTGTCTCCTATTAACTTTTGTGCTCATTTCTGATTTTATTTTAATCATTCCGATACTGCCGGAATGTTGTTGAATTAGCTAATCAACGGCACGCGCTGATTAGCTAATTAAAATTATTTACCTGCAGACTTACCTGCTTTCTTACGAACCACTTCATCGCTATAGCGAACACCTTTACCTTTGTAAGGCTCTGGTTTACGCAGGCTACGGATTTTAGCGGCTACCTGACCCAGCAGCTGGTTATCAATACCTTCCAGCATGATCTTAGGGTTAGAACCTTTTTCAGTCAGAGTAGCTACTTTCAGTTCTTTAGGGATTTCAATCACGATATTGTGAGAGTAACCTAAAGACAGGTCCAGCAGTTGACCCTGGTTAGCGGCTTTATAACCCACACCGACAAGTTCCAGTTGTTTTTTGAAACCTTCAGTTACACCGATCACCATGTTGTTGATCAATGCACGGTACAGACCATGCAGTGCACGGTGACGGATCTGGTCAGTCGGACGAACTACTGTCAGAACGCCATCTTTCACCTCTATTGTGATATCCCTGTCGATGATCCTTTTCAGTTCACCTTTAGGACCTTTTACAGTCAGTTCATTAGCAGCAGAAACAGTAGCTGTCACACCACTCGCTAATTTGATAGGACTTTTACCTATACGAGACATAATTGCAGTTTTTTACTGTTATGTTGAATTGCCGGATCCTCCAGTGTTCAGCCCCGTATAGAAAGCTTAATTGTCAGAAGGCCCATTTGGTTTGGCCTGTTACCGATAACTGAGCAGATACTCTGTCAGGATCTGTACAGCACCATATATATTAATAGACGAAGCAAACGAGCTCGCCGCCTACATTTTGTGCTTTAGCTTCTTTATCGGTCATTACACCTTTAGAAGTGGAAACGATAGCGATACCCAGACCGTTCTTAACACGTTTAAAATCACCAGGCTTAGCGTACTGGCGTAAACCAGGACGGCTGATACGCTGCATATCAGTGATAGCAGGTACTTTAGTCTGAGGATCATATTTCAGCGCTATCTTGATAACACCTTGTTTGTTATCTTCTTCGAATTTGTACTTCAGGATATAACCTTTGTCGTACAGTATCTCAGTGATACGTTTTTTCAGTTTTGAGGCAGGAATTTCCACAATCCTGTGAGTGGCCATTTGCGCGTTCCGGATTCTGGTCAGGAAGTCTGCTATTGGATCAGTAACCATTGTCTTTAAAATTTAAAAACGATTTACAATGCGATATCCAATCAGTAATAGATAGGAAGATCAAAAAACTTTTGCCTGTTTCCGATTGTCCGGCCTGCACTGCAGGTGGGAACAATCGCTGGTGTCGGCTTACCAGCTAGCTTTTCTTACGCCAGGGATTTTACCAGCCAGTGCCAGATCGCGGAACATGTTACGACACATACCGAAGTGACGCATGTAACCTTTTGGACGACCGGAAAGCTGACATCTGTTGTGCAGGCGAACAGGAGATGCATTTCTTGGGAGCTGGTCCAGTTCAGCGTAGTTACCTTCTGCTTTCAGAGCGGCACGCTTTTCTGCGAACTTAGCAACCAGTGCTTGTCTCTTTCTTTCGCGAGCTTTTACGGATTCTCTTGCCATGATGAATTGATGATTCCAGTTATAAATTCCAAATTCCAAATCCCGGATAGGGTTTGGAATTTGCTATCTGATTATTGATTATCCTTCTTGATATTCTTGAACGGCATACCCAGTTCTTTCAGAAGCTCATAAGCTTCTTCGTTGGTCTGAGCCGTAGTAACGAAAGTGATATCCATACCGGAGATCTTAGTTACTTTATCGATATCGATCTCAGGGAAAATGATCTGCTCAGTGATACCCAGGGTATAGTTACCGCGGCCATCGAAAGCTTTTTCATTCACACCTTTGAAGTCACGTACACGAGGCAGGGATACTGCGATCAGACGATCCAGGAAGTCATACATATTGTTACCACGCAGAGTTACGCGGGCACCAATCGGCATGTGCTTTCTCAGTTTGAAGTTAGAGATATCTTTTTTAGATAAGGTAGCGATCGCTTTCTGACCGGAGATACGGGTCATCTCATCAACAGCAATATCTACCAGTTTCTTATCTCCAACAGCGCCATTGATACCCTGGTTCAGACAGATCTTTGTCAGACGTGGTACCTGCATTACGCTCTTGTAGTTAAATTTCTTGTGCAGTGTGCTTACCACTTCTTCGCGGTATTTTTTCTGCAGTCTGGGTGTATATGTAGTGTTTGCCATTATTTAATTACCTCCCCTGATTTTTTAGCGATACGAACTAATTTACCATTTTCGCGCTGCCTGTTAACTTTGGTAGGTTTACCAGCCTTAGCATCCCACAACATTACATTGGAAATAGCGATAGGTGCCTCCTGCTTAACAATACCACCTTTGGTGTTCTGCGCAGTTGGTTTGGTATGTTTGGTGATGATGTTCACACCTTCAACCAGAATGCGTGCCTTGTCAGGGATCACTTCCAGCACTTTGCGTGGCTTGGTCCTGTCCTTGTCATCACCGGCAATCACCACTACCGTGTCGCCTTTCTTAATGTTGAACTTAGGCTTGAATCTCGTTTTCATTATTTGTTTATTTAAAACGCCAAGCGAAACACCGGTTCCGCTTGATTAAAATTTTCGTTTTTGAAACGGGCTGCAAAGATATGCATTCAAGCTGAAAGCACAAAGCCTAAAGTTTTTTACTTCGGGCTTTATGCTTTCCGCTTGTATAAGGCTTTGATTTACAGCACCTCGGGAGCCAGAGAGATAATCTTCATGTATCCCTTATCGCGCAGCTCACGGGCAACCGGACCGAAAATACGGGTACCGCGTGGCTCGTCAGAGTTGTTCAGCAATACAACGGCATTATCGTCGAAACGGATATAAGATCCGTCTTTACGGCGCAGCTTGTTTTTAGTTCTAACGATAACAGCTTTGGTTACCATACCTTTCTTTACGCCACCGCCTGGGATTGCATCTTTCACCGTCACTACGATCTTGTCACCCACTTTAGCGTAATCCTGGCCGGAGTTGCCTAATACCCTAATACACAGCACCTCTTTGGCACCACTGTTATCAGCTACATTCAGCCTTGATTCTTGTTGTATCATCTTATGAGATTGTTAAGTTGTTTAATCAGCGGCTACAACCGGGAATGCCGGATGGAGCTTGAAACAGATAATTATTTTACCTTTTCGATAACTTCTACCAGTCTCCAGCATTTGTTTTTGCTCAGAGGACGAACTTCCATGATTCTTACGGTATCGCCGATGCTGCACTCGTTTTGCTCGTCGTGCGCCATGAACTTGGTAGTTTTCTTAACGAATTTACCATAGATTGGGTGCTTCACCTTACGCTCAACGCTAACGGTGATTGTTTTATCCATCTTATTGCTGGATACCACGCCAGTTCTGGTTTTTCTTAATTTTCTTTCGATCATTGTTGAAAGTATTTACTCTTTAACCCTCCCGTTTTACCGGCAGGGCTAATGAATTTTATTATTTAGGCTTTTGCGCCGAGTTCTCTTTTACGCTGCTCGGTTTTCAGCTGTGCGATCTGACGTCTGAGAGAGCGGATGCTCATTGGATTCTCAATTGGCGTGATTGCGTGACTGAATGTGATTTTCTTCAGGCGTAATTGCTCTTCAGAGAGTTTCTCTTTCAGCTCCTGGTCGCTTAAGCCTTTAAGATCCAGTTTATCTTTTGCCATTGTATTTTATTTCTGGTTTATCGTTTATAGTTTATCTCTTTGCGTTTGCATTCCTGCGGGTTGCGGGGATTATGCAACGTAATCGGGACGCACTACAAATTTCACTTTAATAGGCAGTTTCTGTGCAGCCAGTTCCATTGCTTCTTTTGCTACCTGTAATGGAACACCATCCGCTTCAAATAAGATGCGGCCTGGTTTTACTACAGCAGCCCAATGATCTGGAGCACCTTTACCTTTACCCATCCTCACTTCCAGTGGTTTGGCGGTAATAGATTTATCCGGGAATATGCGGATCCACACGTTACCTTCACGTTTCATATGCCTGGTCAGAGCAACCCTGGCAGCTTCAATCTGCCTATCGGTGATCCACTTAGGTTCTAATGCTTTCAGACCGAAACTACCAAAGGAGATTGCCGCGCCACGCTTAGCGTTACCTTTGATGCGGCCTTTATGCATCTTCCTGTGTTTCGTTCTCTTTGGCTGTAACATCTTGGTATGTTGTTAATTGTTAATGTTAAATTGTTAAGTAAGCTTATCTGCGACCGCCACCACGGTTATCACCGCCTCTTCTGTCACCACCACGGTTATCACCGCCTCTTCTGTCGCCGCCACGGTTGTCACCGCCTCTTCTGTCACCACCACCGGTACGTCCACCACCTTCGCCATCTTTAGCAGAAATAGCGTTAGGATTCAGGTCACGCTCACCGAGTACTTCACCTTTACAGATCCATACTTTGATACCGATTTTACCGTATACTGTCAGAGCGAACAGGGAAGCATAGTCGATATCCATACGGTAAGTATGCAATGGAACACGACCCTGTTTCATTTCTTCAGAACGAGCAATCTCAGCACCACCCAGACGACCACCTACTTTTATCTTGATACCTTCAGCACCCATTCTCAGCGCAGTAGCGATAGCCATTTTAATCGCACGTTTATAGTTGATACGGCTTTCGATCTGCTTAGCGATGGTTTCAGCTACGATATTTGCATCGATCTCAGGACGACGGATTTCCAGAATGTTGATCTGTACGTCTTCCTTAGATGTCAGTTTCTTCAGTTCTTCCTTGATGCGGTCTACCTCTCCACCACCTTTACCTATGATGATACCAGGTTTAGATGTATGAATGGTGATGATCAGTTTACCTAAAGTTCTTTCAATCACTATCCTGGAGATGCCACCTTTATTGATACGGGCATTCAGGTAAGTTCTGATCTTGTTATCTTCGATCAGTTTGGTAGCATAATCTTTTTTGCCACCATACCAATTGGAGTCCCATCCTCTGATGATACCTAACCTGTTACCAATAGGATTTGTTTTCTGACCCATGTTCTGGTTTATTTGTCTATTAGATAAATAGTTTTAGTTTCTTTTATTTTGCTTCCACTGCAGGACGGCTATCAACAACAAGTGTTACGTGGTTGCTTCTTTTACGAACGCGATAACCTCTACCCTGTGGAGCCGGACGCATTCTTTTCAGGATACGGCCGCCATCAACGAAGATGGTTTTAACCTGCAGATTAGCATCTTCTACTCTTGTGCCTTCGTTCTTCACTTTCCAGTTAGCGATAGCAGACAACAGCAGTTTTTCCAACGGAACGCTGGGATGCTTTGGATGGAACTTCAAAATATTCAGAGCTTTTTCCACATCCAGACCACGGATCAGGTCCGCCAGCAAACGCATTTTGCGGGTAGATGTCGGATTATTATTAAGCTTAGCTACTGCTTCCATTTTCTATTATAATTTGATATTTGAGGTTCGAAGTTTGGGGTTTAGAGGTAAGTCAAAACCCTAAACTTTAAACTTCAAACGATTTACTACATTTTCTTGTTAGCGTGTCCTTTAAAGTTGCGGGTTGGCGCGAATTCACCCAGTTTGTGACCTACCATGAACTCAGTCACGTAAACAGGGATGAATTTGTTACCATTGTGTACCGCAAATGTGTGGCCTACAAAATCAGGCGTGATTGTAGAACGACGGCTCCAGGTCTTGATAACAGTACGCTTGGTGCCTTCATTCATTTTCACAACTTTCTGCTCTAATTTCTGGTCAACGTAAGGACCTTTTTTTATGGAACGACCCATGTCTTGTTGTTTTTATTCCAGATCGCTTTATACAGTTCCGCTTTTGCGTTGCTGCGTCAGCGGAACTGCTAAGGCGTTAAGTATTATAATTTCTTACCGTTTTTCCTGCTGATGATCAGTTTATCAGAGCTCTTATGCGATTTTCTGGTTTTCAGACCTTTCGCATATTTACCTGTTCTGGATCTTGGGTGACCACCTGAAGATTTACCTTCACCACCACCCATCGGGTGATCCACTGGGTTCATCGCAACACCTCGGTTACGAGGCTTGATACCTCTCCAACGGTTAGCACCTGCTTTACCGATAGACTGCAGTGCGTGATCCGAGTTAGAAACTGTACCTACAGTTGCAGCACAAGTGATCAACACTTTACGCAGCTCACCAGAAGGCATTTTCAGTACTGCATACTTTTCTTCCTTGTTGGACAGCTGAGCATAAGTACCGGCGCTTCTCGCGATAGCACCACCTCTGCCAGGCTGTAATTCGATGTTGTGAACAACAGTACCTAAAGGCATGTTTTTCAGCACCAGCGCGTTACCAACTTCAGGAGCAGCATCGGAACCGCTTAATACGGTTGCACCAACCTGCAGACCCTGAGGAGCCAGGATGTAACGTTTTTCACCATCTGCATAACTCAGCAGAGCGATGAATGCGCTACGGTTTGGATCGTATTCGATAGTCTTAACTGTAGCTGGAATATTGTGCTTGTCGCGTTTGAAGTCTATGATACGGTAGTGTTGTTTGTGACCGCCACCAATGTAGCGCATAGATCTTCTACCCTGTACGTTTCTACCGCCGGACTTCTTGATAGGCTCCAGCAGGCTTTTTTCAGGGGTATCCGTGGTCAGCTCAGCGAACGCGTTGCCTATTTTCCAACGGGTACCGGCTGTCATCGGTTTGTATTTCTTCAGTGCCATGATCTAGTGTTCGTTTAACTAGGTTCTGTTTATTAAAAAGTGATCTGCATATACATCCATCATCCTGTGTTTAGCAGGAATGAGCACTATATGTTAGCATACAGATCTATAGTTTCTCCTTGAGCCAGTGTAACAACAGCTTTCTTGTAAGAAGGCTTTTTACCGGCGATGAAGCCTGCTTTAGTAAAGCGCTGTTTAGCCTTACCTGGCATTACGGCAGTATTCACTTCAGCTACGGTTACACCGTAGAATTCTTCCACTGCTTTTTTGATCTCCAGTTTGTTGGATTTCTTATCTACGATGAAGTAGTAGCGGTTGAATTTATCAGTGGCTTTGTTCACTTTTTCACTAACCACCGGTTTGATTAAAACGTCTGAAAGTCTCATCTTTTATAGCTTTGAGTTGCGGCTAACCGCAAGCTTGTGTTTGGTAATATTGACAATTAAGCTTCTACTGGCTCTTCAGTGAAGATCTTAGCTGCACTCTCTGTGAACACCAGAACATTGCTGTTCATGATTTCGTAAGTGTTGATATCGCTCAACATCACGCTATCCACAGTAGGAATGTTTCTCAGAGACAGGTAAACATTATCGTTATACTCTGGCAGTACGAATAAAGTCTTACGGCCAGATACATTTACTTTCAGATTGTTCAGGATACCTGCAAACGCTTTGGTTTTTGGTGTATCCAGTGTCAGATCTTCAACTACGATGATGCTGTTCTCTTTAGCTTTAGTAGACAGAGCAGAGATCTTTGCGAGATCTTTTACTTTTCTGTTCAGCTTGATGTCATATTTATGTGGCTTAGGACCGAAGATGGTACCACCACCTTTATACAGTGGGTTACGGATGTTACCTTTACGGGAACCACCAGTACCTTTCTGTTTGTGCAGTTTGCGGGAAGCACCCTTCACTTCAGCTCTGGTCTTAACCTTGTGAGTACCCTGACGCTGTGCGGCCAGATACTGTTTTACTGCCAGGTAAATAACGTGGTTATTAGGCTCCACACCGAAAATCTCCTCAGGAAGCTCAATAGTCCTGCCGGTTTTCTTACCTTCTTTATTTAAAATATCAACTTGCATGTTACTTCTGGATTAAAACGATTGAACCATTGTGGCCGGGAACGGAACCACTTACCAGGATATAATTCTTTTCAGCGAATATCTTCACGATCTTCAGACCTTTCACTTTCACTTGTTCGTTACCAGTCTGACCTGCCATGCGCATACCCTTGAAAACGCGGGAAGGATAAGAGGAACCACCCACAGAACCAGGAGCTCTGCTTCTGTCGTGCTGACCGTGTGTAGCTTCACCCACACCGGAGAATCCATGGCGTTTAACAACACCCTGGAAACCTTTACCTTTAGAGGTACCGACTACATCGATAGTTTCGCCTTCTGCAAATATTTCGGTGGTAATGGTCTCACCAAGAGCTTTTTGTACATCCGGGTTGCGGAACTCTTTTACAAATCTTTTAGGGGAGGTGCTTGCTTTCGCGAAGTGATTAAGTTCAGCTTTGGGAGTGTTCTTTTCTTTCTTCTCACCAAATGAAACTTGAATAGCGTTGTACCCATCAGTTTCTACTGTCTTTACCTGAGTTACAACGCAAGGACCGGCTTCGATAATAGTAACAGCAGTCTGTCTACCATTTTGGTCGAAGATGCTGGTCATGCCGATCTTTTTACCAATAATACCTTTCATTACTATATATATTTTGCCCAGCGCCTGGGGGTGGATCTAGCTATCCCCAGGATGAGCGGTTTAAATGCTTTATTGGGTGGCCACCCAGAAGGCGTGACCGATATTTCTTAAAGTGTTGTTTTCCAATCCGGTTCGGGTGATTCAGTACCCAAACCAGGCAACAACCAGTATTAAATCAAATCAGGCAGACCTTTCGTCTACCTGGCTGATGTCCTACGCTTTAATTTCTACTTCAACACCGGAAGGTAAATCGAGCTTGCTCAGCGCGTCTACTGTTCTGGAAGAAGAAGTGTAGATATCCAGCAAACGTTTGTGCGTGCACAACTGGAACTGCTCACGTGCCTTCTTATTAACGTGCGGTGAACGCAGCACCGTAAAAATTTTCTTTTCTGTTGGTAAAGGAATTGGACCTGTTACCACGGCACCCGTGTTACGCACGGTTTTAACGATCTTCTCAGCAGATTTATCTACCAGATTGTGATCGTAGGACTTCAGCTTGATTCTAATTCTCTGAGACATATGCAATGAACTTCTTCTTGTTTTTACCCTTACAAATTGGGAGGGCAAAGGTAACCCGTTTTTTTTACTTCACAAATAATTTTGTGGAAAAATAATTAGGTCGCGCACACCAAGCCCGGGGAGACCGGCCTTATGCACAAAAGAAGTGATGTGGTGAGGATCAGCAAAATACTGTTTTTCAATAAAATACCAAAAAAACGTTGTCCACGCTGCCAGGTCAGCCGTAGTAAAGGATTTACGCCACTATTTACACATCCTAACAGACCGAAAAGACAGCGCTTTTGTTGCACAGCCGGGTCATTTATAGGAGAAATATCACCTTATAGGGATTATAAAGGCATTTTCCGGCGGCTGACAATAAGCCCCCATAGGAGTTACCAACATCCTTTATCAGCGATCCATCCAGTTAAATCTATTGCCCTACAGCTTCCCTACGCCTTACTTCCTGTTTACTGCTCACTTGCTGTATTCAGCCCCTCATAAACTACCTGAAGCCCCAAAAAACATGTTATCTGACCTGCCCGCCGTCCTAAAACCATAGTACCTTTTACGCGCATAGCCCCTACTCCATTCTCAGTTATCTGAAAAATGAAAGAATGGGCTTTATAGTAGTACGTCATATGCCAACCGGAAAAGTAGTTGCGGATAAGATGCATGTTATAAAAAAACAGGCTATTGGTGAAGTAGTTGTTAATTTCCCTCAGTCTGGCAATAGTGGCAAAGTCTGTCTACGCTCATAATCCTCCTCCCAAACCATCCTAAAATGAAACAGGCCTCCGGGGAACCGGTGGCCTGTCCTGTCTGGGAATGCAATAAGCAATATTTCTCAACCTGTCAAAACTCAGATGGGTAAATTCCCCAATAATGAATTCAGCAAGTTCAGAACTAAAGCCAATAACTGGTTCAATAAATCCATAGTTTGTTGAGGTTTTTCATAAGGTTAAGCCTACTCTGTTGCTTGGTTTTCGGCAATCCCAAATGCTACCCACCATACAGGAGCATGAATGTAATTTACCTGCATGCATGGAATTAGCAAACTGTCATTTCGTTCATTATCAACGCATTTGGAAGCAAAAACGCAGTGAACAAAAATGAACAGAAGATTTCAAAATGAACGGTTGAGTTGCATAAAAATGAACAAACGAAATATACCGTGCCCACTACACCTGATCCCCCCTGTCAGTGCCGGAAATCAGCTCATTCCATACCTGCCAGACTAAACGATTGCCAATGACAACTCCGGCAGACTCATTCATCACCCATCAATGATGGAATAAACAAAATCTGGCAATACCTGTATGTTGAGGTGAATAATATGGGGATTGAGATAAAAGAGAAGTGTGGAAATCTGTCTGCAAGCTCAGTCATATATCTCCAGATGAACATGCTGTTCAAGTCGGACCAACTGAATGATATACTTCCCCTCCGTTATACCTGAGTAAACTGCAGAATTGTTTATAAGCGTTGGCAGAAAGCGGCCGCACATATCCCAGATGGACAGAACTGCCCTATAAAAATACTTTCCCATTATTTATCCTGTTGTAATAAGCGCAATATCAGCAAGAGAATGGCGATGACATATTTGTATACTTCAGGTATATATTATCCCGCCGATATTCCAATTCGACGGAAACAGTTAAAAGAACGAAGATTACCTTACCTATACCAGATACCGTTGAAGTAATGGCAGATATCAGTTCTGCCTAAAAAGGGAGGCTTATCGCTGTCGGCATCTTATCATATACACTTTAATAACTATTTGAAAGAGAAGAAATATTCAAAACTTCGGGTAACTACTTGCAGATATCATATCACTCAAACATCCGGATACAAACTCTGTGGCACTATAACATATGAAACCGGATAAGGTCACACTATCATCGTTATAAAAAAGCGAAGAGCCTCCGACTCAGAGAGGCTCTTCAATAATTTGGATCAGTTTAACCTCGTGGCAGGTAAACTAGTCCCGGGAACTTGGGGGAATAATTTAAAATTACAGACCTCCCAGAAGAGAATTCAGCAACGCGATGATAGTTGCCAGTAATTGATTCAACAGATCCATTACTTTACGTTTTGGTGGTTAGTACCTACTCTTTTCTTGGTTTTCGGTAATCCCAAAGGAGATGATCATCTGGTCCTGAAGTAAAATTAACCTGCTCCTGTAAAATCACCATATTCACTTTCGTTCACTTTCAATCAATTAGATCATTTTGTTCAAATCGAAGTCTGCTATAAAATGAACAACACTACTCCCGCCTTTCATCAAGTGAACAAAGTACCCCCCATAAAAAAGCCCCGGCTTTCGCCAGGGCTCAACAATTTCAAATGTTTGTGGAATTACAAACTTCTTAATACAGTTCTCAGAAATCCAATGACTGCAGAGAGGATGGAGGATGTCATAAATACTCGTTTAACAAGGGTGTCACGCCTACTCTATTATTGGTTTTCGGCAAATCCCAGTTTACAGCGAAGATTCTTCCCTGCCAACAGGATAAAGATAAATTCTGATCACCATTAAAAAGTTGTTCATTCCTATTCATTATCAAGCAGTTCATTCAGCGTGTTCAAAATGAGCCTGCCCTGATAAACTCCCTGCATTCACCTCCTATTTACCCATCTCCTCACGCATGATCGCACGCGCTTTCGCAGTAGGCAGGAAAATCTGGAAACCCAGTCCGAAGTTCAACTGATGTGAAGTAGTAGAATTACCGCCACCAATAATCACATCATACTTTACCAACGCATCCAATGCCACATTTGGTGTGATGAAATAAGATAAACCCGGACCAACTCCCAACTGCACTCCATTGGTAGACGCACCGCTCGCCGGATTACTTCCGCCAAAACCCGCGTTTGCCTCACCAAAGAAACGTACACGTTTAGAAAACTCCATCTTACGGATGTTCTTGTCCTGGAAATAATAACGCGCCAATGCCCCCACTCCATAATCTACGTTCGTACCATTTCCTCCCGTTGTCTGTACGCCCAGATTAACATATGCTCCCAGCGCAAGATCATCCTTGATGAAATACGCCAGCTTAGGGTTTACAGTGACATGGAAAATAGTACTCTCCTTCTGGAAATTAAAACCGAAATCAGTAATGTCAGATCCTACCATCAGGTTTCCTTTCTGGGTCTGGGCAAAAGCAGTACTGCCGATGAATAAAGCAATCAGCGCAAGGGTTAAGAGACGAATTTTTTTCATGTTCTGAATTTTAATTGAATAAATACTTGCCATCAAAAATTATAAATGCCCTTTACAAGGGAGCTTTTGGAAACATTACACTATGACTTCTAATGGGTTAAAAGGGGACAACTCACGCAACCCAAATTTGGTGCCATTCAGCTGCTACATCGACAAAACTTATTGACAATGAATAAAATAACTCTATAAAATGCATAAATAACGGTCACAAACAAGGAATGCTGTATATGTTCCTACACAAATTTGTAACTAAAAGAAAAACAATTAATAAGAGAAGGGGTTCAGTAGCGCACAAACAATTTAAACAAAGGGCTTTCTGCGGAATAATGTCAGCACATACTCCTATCATGAAGACAATCGGTCCCAATACAGGCAATCACCGCGTCACTTATACCAAATAAAAAAGGGACGCCTTGACGGCATCCCTTTTTCTATAAGTCTGATAAATGAATCTGAAATTAGTCAGCGTTCACTTTACCTTTTGTTTTTGCAATTTCCTCTTCAGCGATGCTGTTTGGAGCTGCAGAGTAGTGAGAGAATTCCATGATGGAAGTCGCACGACCAGATGACATTGAACGCAGCTGAGTTACATAGCCGAACATTTCTTTCAGCGGAACTTTAGCTTTGATCACCTGTACACCATTTCTCATTTCCATACCTTCCAGCATACCACGACGACGGTTCAGGTCACCTGTTACGTCACCCATGTACTGGTCAGGAGTCTGTACTTCAACTTTCATGATTGGCTCCAGCAGAACTGGTTTCGCCTTACGGCCAGCCTCACGGAAAGCTGCTCTTGCACAAAGCTCGAATGATACTGCATCGGAGTCAACCTGGTGGAAGGAACCATCAAACAGACGAACCTTCAGATTATCCAGCGGATAGCCAGCCAGTACACCCTGGTTCATTGCAGATTCGAAACCTTTCTGTACCGGAGGTACGAACTCTTTTGGAATGGAACCACCGAAGATATCGTTGATGAACTGGAACGTTTTACCGTCGTTCTCTTTCAGCCATTCTGGATCAGCAGGTCCGATCTCAACCTGGATATCAGCGAATTTACCACGACCACCAGTCTGTTTCTTATAAACTTCACGGTGTGTAACAACGCCGGTGAATGCTTCTTTGAACGCAACCTGAGGTGCACCCTGGTTAACTTCTACCTTGAACTCGCGACGCATACGGTCAACGATGATTTCCAGGTGAAGCTCACCCATACCGCTCAATACGGTCTGGCCGGTTTCTTCATCAGTTTTTGCTTTCAGGGTAGGATCTTCTTCTACCAGTTTCGCGATTGCAAGACCCATTTTATCCATGTCAGCCTGAGTTTTTGGCTCGATAGCGATGTGGATTACAGGCTCTGGGAATGTCATAGACTCTAGAACAATCGGATGATCTTCATTACACAGGGTATCACCTGTTTTGATATCTTTAAAACCTACAGCAGCACCGATATCACCAGCTTCGATGAAATCGATCGGATTCTGCTTGTTGGCGTGCATCTGCATGATACGGCTGATACGCTCGTTCTTACCTGTACGTGTGTTCAGAACATAAGAACCTGCATCCAGGTGACCGGAATAAGCCCGGAAGAACGCCAGACGACCTACGAAAGGATCGGTCATAATCTTGAACGCCAGTGCAGAGAATGGTTCTTTTGCATCTGGTTTACGCTCGATCTCAGCGCCAGTGTCAGGATTTGTACCTTTTACTGCTTCGATATCCAGTGGAGAAGGCAGGTAACGGCAAACCGCATCCAGCATCTTCTGAACACCTTTGTTCTTGAAGGAAGAACCACACAGCATCGGAATGATAGCGATATCGATAGTAGCCTTACGGATAGCTTCGTGGATCTCAGCTTCAGAGATTGAATTTGGATCTTCGAAGAATTTCTCCATCAGGTTGTCATCATACTCAGCAACTGCTTCTACCAGTTTAGCTCTCCACTCTTCTGCCTCATCTTTCATGTCAGCAGGAATTTCAATCTCCTGGTAAGTAGCACCTTTACCTTCTTCGTCCCAGATAATACCTTTCATAGTGATCAGGTCAACCACACCTTTGAAAGTATCTTCAGCACCGATAGGGAGCATCAGCGGAACAGGGTTAGCACCCAGCATTTCCTTCACCTGTTTTACCACGTTCAGGAAGTCAGCACCAGCACGGTCCATTTTGTTAACGAAACCGATACGTGGTACACGGTAACGGTTAGCCTGACGCCATACGGTCTCAGACTGTGGTTCTACACCAGATACGGCGCAGAACAATGCTACCAGACCATCCAGTACACGCAGGGAACGTTCTACCTCAACGGTGAAGTCCACGTGACCCGGAGTGTCGATGATGTTGAATTTGTACTCTTTAGTGTCTGGCTGAAGCTTTCCCTGTGTAGTCGGGAATTTCCAGAAACAAGTAGTAGCAGCAGATGTGATGGTAATACCTCTCTCCTGCTCCTGTGCCATCCAGTCCATGGTGGCAGCACCTTCGTGCACTTCCCCTATTTTGTGGGATTTACCTGTGTAGTACAGGATACGCTCTGTGGTAGTGGTTTTACCGGCATCAATGTGCGCCGCAATACCAAAGTTTCTTTGAAATTTTAAGTCTGCCATAATATTAAAATGACTGTATTACTAATGCAATTTGGGGGGCAAAGGTAAATGATTTTTACCAATAAATAAAATGGGTTGATTTACCAAATCATTATTTAAGAATTCCTTTACAGAAAGGGCTTTACCCCACAATTAACGGCGCAAAGGTAATCCAATTTTACCACCTTACCAGCGATCTGCTACTACACTGAAAACCAATTGTCCATTCCGCCCGACCGGTTTTAATAATAATCCCGCCAGCCAGGAACTTGCTATTGCATTTTTTTGCCCTTTAAAACATATTTGTATATGTGCTTGTTAATGTCCTGAACCCCATACTATTGATTTATTGTAGCTGTACTGTCATACGTGAATGCTTTTACCGTTGTCATTAATTCACCCCCTAACATATCTTTAAATGAAGATTATCCACAAACAGCTCCTCCTGTTGTGTCTTGCTGCCGGTGGCGTACCCACCGCAAGAGCGCAGCTGCTCAACAGACAGGTCAACGCCAGTACAGGCGGAGGAGGCCCCGCAGGGTCTTATATCTTCCAGTACACCGTCGGCGAAATTACCGTCAGCTCCCTGCAGAAATCAGCCATATTGCTGACCCAGGGCTTCCATCAGGCAGAAGAGCTTCCTCCAAACCCAGCAGGTGCAGAAGTAGTTGTCAACCTCATTCTTTACCCAAACCCGGTTTCTACTACTCTTAAGCTCCAGTTCGACATGCTGTCCAACAACCCCGTTGTTTTTTTCATTGTCAATAGCAGCGGGCAGGTCGTTCATCAGGAAAGCAGGTCATATGGCGCCGGTAAAGTGCTGATCACACTGCCAGTCACCAGGTTTGCCGCCGGTATCTACACCGTAGTGCTGAAAGCAGGCGGTCACATGTATGAAGAGAAACTGGTGATCCAATAACCCCAAAAAGCAAGATCATGAAGAAAAATTTTACACTATGGCTCTGTGTCGCCGGACTGCTCGCCCATAGCGGATCGATGGCACAGGTAAAGGGTATCAAAACCATCAATACCGGCGCCGCATTCCTGCTCGTCAATCCCGATGCACGCAGCAGTGGTACAGGTGATGCCGCAACAGGACTTGAACCCAATGCAAATGCCTTGTTCGCAAACGCCGCCAAGATCGTCTTCGCCGACGATTGGGGTGTCAGCGCCTCCTACTCCCCCTGGATGTGGGACCTCAACAATAGCGATCAGCGGACCAACATGGGCTATGTTTCCGCCTTCAAAAATTTCAAGGATAATACAGAAGGTATCGGCGTCTCCATGCGGTACTTCACCAACGGAACGATCATTTTCAGAGATGATAACGGCACCGAACTGCAACGGTATAAACCCAGAGAATACGCTATAGACGCAACGTACGCCCGTAAACTCGGCGCACGCTACTCACTGGCCATCAGCCTCCGTTATATCAGAAGTGATCTCGGACAGGGCAGCTTTAACGGATTACAACAAAATCCGGCCAGCGCTGTAGCTGGTGATATCGCCCTCTATTCCCAGAATTATGGCAAAAGTGATCCCGCAGGTAACCGCTATTCGTGGGGTATTGCCTTCACCAACATAGGATCCAAGCTGAATTATACGGATGATAGCGACCGTAAAGCCTTCCTTCCCGCTAATCTGCGCATAGGCGGTGGATACACCTTCGTGAATACAGTAGAACACCAGTTCACCATTCTGGCAGATGTCAATAAACTACTGATTCCCACTCCACCGAAATATGCACTGGATGCTAATGGACAACCCACCGGCGAAATCATCGAGGGTAAAGATCCGGACCGCAGTATGACAGAAGCACTCTTTACCTCCTTCTGGGACGCTCCGGGCGGTTTTCAGGAAGAAATCAGAGAGTTTACAGTTTCCGGCGGACTCGAATACACTTACCAACATCAGCTGTTTATCCGTACAGGTTACTTCTATGAACATCCCCAGAAAGGATACCGGCAACACTTTGCAGCCGGCATAGGCACCTGTATTAAAGGTGTATCTCTGGACATGGCTTATATTATGCCTACGGCAAATAGCCTGTATCAGCGCAAGACCCTGAAATTTACCATCGCTTATCATGTAGGCGGCGGCTCCAGACAATAATCCCATTCTATCAATCACATATTAACTCCAACATATGAAACCGTACGCTTTACTGATTGCGTTATTCTTTTCCGGGCTCGGCGTCAGCATAGCTCAGGAACGTACCAGAGACAAACTATTCCCGCACTTTAATGAGGACATTGCCAAAATGAAGCAAAAGGAGAATAAGTTAAAGGCAGCTCCTCAACCCCAGAATACTCGTTCTACCAAAGAACAGCTATTCACAGATTACCGTCCTCAAACTACCAAAACGCGTAGCAGCAGGGTACTGAATGCTAAAAAAACAGCTGGTAAAAATACTTCTGATGTAAGCGAAGCAGACGCAGCAAAGGATATAAAGTCTAAGCAGCTGAAACTACCGGCTCCTGTTGAAGTACCTACACAGGGTAATGCACAGGAAAATCTGAATGCTCCGGCACATAGTCAGACCGGTACCATCACACCGGCTCCCGGCAATACTGTAAAACCAGCTACCAAAGCTCCCACTACCGCGCCTGTGAATAAATCATTCCAACGCGCGAGACAATAACCCCTAAGCATACAAACACATAACCATGAAGAAATTATATCTACTGATCATATTACTGGCTGCTGTCTGTGCGGGTGCTTATGCCCAGAATGGACTGTCAGGCACCAATTACCAGGCGGTAGTCCGCAACACCAACGGTACCGTTGTCGCCAATAAAGACATCTCTGTCCGCATATCCGTTCTCGGCGGTTCCGCTGCTGGTCCGGTACAATATGAAGAAACGCATGAAGTGAAAACCAGCACACTGGGTCTCTTCAATCTTCAGATAGGTAAGGGTAATGCAACTACCGGCACATTTGCAGCTGTACCCTGGGCTGACGCTAATCAATATTTAAAAGTCGAAGTAAATACCGGTAGCGGCTTTGTAACACTAGGCACCACTGAATTACTGAGTGTTCCCTATGCACTGTTTGCTGCAAATGGAACGCCCGGTCCGGCAGGTCCCGCAGGCCCTCAGGGTCCGGCTGGTCCAACCGGCGCGAAAGGTGATGCCGGTGCTACAGGACCTGCAGGCGCGAAAGGCGATACTGGTCCGGCAGGAGCAGCCGGTCCTCAGGGAGCTCCGGGTGTAGCAGGACCGGTAGGACCTGTAGGTCCGGCTGGTGCTAAAGGAGACGCAGGAGCAGCTGGCCCTCAGGGAGCTCCGGGTGTAGCAGGACCGGTAGGACCTGTAGGCCCGGCTGGTGCTAAAGGAGACGCAGGAGCAGCTGGCCCTCAGGGAGCTCCGGGTGTAGCAGGACCGGTAGGACCTGTAGGCCCGGCTGGCGCTAAAGGAGATGCAGGACCTGCTGGTCCGCAAGGTCCTGTAGGCGCGGTGGGCCCCGTAGGACCGGCAGGTGCGACTGGCCCACAAGGTGATCCGGGTGTAGCAGGACCAGCAGGTCCAATCGGCCCTGTAGGACCAGCGGGTGCGACTGGCCCACAAGGTGATCCGGGGGTTGCAGGACCAGCGGGACCAGTAGGGCCGGTAGGACCTGCAGGTGCAACAGGGCCACAAGGTGATGCAGGCGTAGCCGGACCAATTGGCCCCGTAGGACCTGTAGGACCAGCGGGTGCGGCCGGTGCAATCGGACCAGTAGGCCCGGCAGGTCCACAAGGTCCCGTAGGACCAGCAGGGCCAGCAGGTGAGATCAATGGTGCAGCAGCTGGCGGAGATCTGAGTGGTACTTATCCTAATCCGAATGTGGTGCGTATACAGAACATCCCTGTGTCAGCTACCGCTCCGCTCGCAGGACAAATCCTTAGATTTGACGGCACCAACTGGTTGCCCGGCGTAGCTGGCGGTGGATTCACACTCCCCTATGTTACTGTAGAAAACAACGCCGCTACATTGTTTTCACTGACTAACGATGGAGATGGTACTTCCATAGAAGGTGTGAACAACACGACTACTTCGAGCATCGCCGCTGTACGTGGTATTGTAAATAGTACCGCCCCGGGTGGATTCTCTTCAGCGGTGAGAGGTATCAACAATGGTAGCGGTGGATTAGGTATTGGTGTATGGGGTTCTCAGGCCGGGTCAGGATGGGGCGTATATGGTTCTACTCCGAATGGTCTTGGTGTATATGGTAATGCTTCCGCCAATGGTTACGGTGTATTTGCCAACAGTAATACTGGTACAGGTCTGAATGCCACTTCTGTAAATGGCGTCGCAGCCAATATCAACATTAACAACAACTCAAATAATAACACTGTACTGAACGCTTCTTCTGTTGGTAATGGTACTGTTATCAATGTCAGCACAACTGGCAACGGCGCAGGTGTGCGGAGTAGTACCGTAGCAGGTTTTGGCGTACATGGTATTACTTCTGAACAAACATCTGCCGGTATTGTTGGTGATAACAACGGCGCAGGTGAAGCGATCGTAGGACGTACTACTTCTGATATTGCCGGTGCGATAGTAGGTCGTAATGATGGCGGTGGATATGGCGTAAGAGGTTTTGTAGCTACCAGCACTGCCAACACTGGTATCGGTGTATATGGACAGGTTGGTATCAACAGCAGTACCGGTATGGCGGGTAAATTTGAAAACTTTAATCAGGACAATACAGAAGCAAATATTCTCGAAGTAATCAGCAACAGTAACGGTAATATTCCTGATAATACACTGGGTAATGCCTCTTCCTTCCTGCTGGACAACAATAACAGTGTGGGAGCTGCAGTAAGAGCAGAGGTGAATACCATCTTCGGCAACTTCGGTGCTGCAGGTGTATTCGGTATCTCTTCCGGTACTGGTGGTCGCGCAGGCCTGTTCTATGCATCCAATCCTTCCGGCAACGGCGCCGCTCTGATTGCACTGACCGACGGTAATGGTAATGCCATCACCGCCAATGCCGGTAAAGATGGCAATGGTGTTGAAACTAATATCGATGGTGCAGGTACTGCTCTGTATGCATGGGTGCCTACCTTCAGTGAAGGCCGTGCAGGCAGGTTTGAAATCTTTAATGAGGATAATGAAAATCCTGTAATCACGGTAAAAACGGTTGGTAATGGTACAGCGGGAGATTTTCTGGTGGACAGAACAACCGGTACTTCTCCGGCAGTAAAAGGCGAGGTGACTTCCCAATTTGCCAACTTCGGTACTGCAGGTATATACGGCATATCATCCGGTACCGGCGGTTATGCAGGGCTTTTCCATGCATCTAATCCTGCTGGTAATGGTCCGGCCTTGTTATCACTTGCTGATGGCAACGGTAATGGAATTACTGCCAATGCCGGTGGTAATGGTGATGGTATAGAAGCCAGCTGCGACGGTCAAGGTAATGCGGTATCCGGATTTATCCCCAATTTCGGCACCGGTAAAGCAGGAAGATTCGCAAATTTCAACAATGCGAACGGTCAACCTGTTGTACATATTACAACCAATGGTACAGGTAATGGATTACTGATCAACCATCAGGGTCCATCGGGCAGTGTAGCCGTATTCCAGAGCGCCAGCGGCAACGTAGCTCGTATTAACAAAGCCGGCCGTGGGTTCTTTAACGGCGGTACACAAAACAGTGGCGCTGACGTTGCGGAAGCATTTGATGTCAAAGGTCATGTAAGTCAATATACGCCGGGAGATGTACTCGTGATTGCCGAAGATGCAGATAGAACAGTGGCTTTATCTTCCCAGCCATATTCTACGCTTGTGGCAGGTGTATACGCAACCAAACCGGGCGTATTGCTGACAGAAGAAGATATTGACAATGAACTGGCTGATAAAGTACCAATGGGTGTAATCGGTGTTATTCCGACCAAAGTATGTGGAGAAGGCGGTGCTATCCGCAGAGGTGATCTGCTGGTGACTTCCAGTAAAGCGGGTCACGCAATGAAAGCGGATCTGGATAAAGTGAAACCGGGTCAGGTTATTGGAAAGGCGCTGGAAACTTTTGACGGACAAGGTAATGGTCTGATCAAAGTACTTGTAAACGTAAGATAAAACGCTTTAATACTAGCTAACCGTACACGGCTGGATGACGTAATGTTATCCGGCCGTTTTTTTTATCCCCTGCCTGTTATCTTCAACACACCCTTCTCTCCGATCCATGTCTCAACAGTGACGATAAATAGCAGACGACTTCCAATCACTATCAAACTTGTAGTATTTATAAGCAGCTCAGCAATAAATATTGCATCCGGTTGACGCTCCTACGGTGCAATAGAGATTATCCTGACCATTTATTATAATGAGGACTTGTATGCTTTATAAATAACAGCAACATTTTGTGCTTTCTCTGCTTTCAGTACTAAACGATGGGCTGTATTCAGACATCCCGCTTATCCGCTGACTTGTCCTATTTATAAATAACGTAGTAAGAAAATCGATGTGGTCACCGACTTTGGGGCAACAGTGATCAGTGATAGCCTGATTTTCTGTTATGATGACAAGAGGTATCATTTATAAGCAATGTGGAAATAGTCATCCCCGACTACTTTTGTGGATGGATAACCCTTAACTATTACTATCAGGAGAATAACTTACCCCATGCCATCAGACATAAGATATCCTGCTCGTCTGTATATTGACGAAAATCGGGATTACCGGTATAAGCTATGGGAAAACAATTGTGCATTGAAAACATTACTCAACACACCTCACTATAGACAGTGGAGTAGTCCTGATAAAGATGAGTGTTTTCACATCAGCAGGTAACGGGTTGAATCGTGTACCTGATATTGCTGTTCATTAACCGTCTAAACGGTCATGTTGCAGTCTGGCATATACTGCCGGCTTTCAGGGATAGATTGGCAGTGCATAACGGACACAAAAAAAGAGAACATCCCCCGGTATAGCCCGGAGGATGTTTCTCCTATATCTTTATAAACCATCTACCTTGCGGCAGTAGATTTAGATCCTGAAGTGGGAGAATGCCTTGTTCGCTTCAGCCATACGGTGAGTATCTTCTTTCTTTTTGAAAGCGCCACCTTCACCTTTGCTTGCCGCTACGATTTCGTTAGCCAGTTTCTCAGCCATGCTCTTACCATTTCTCTCACCAGCGTAACGGATTAACCATTTAATGCACAGAGAAACCTTTCTGTCAGGACGAACCTCAGAAGGGATCTGGAAGGTAGCACCACCGATACGACGGCTTCTAACTTCTACAGCAGGAGTTACGTTTGCCAGAGCTTTTTTCCAAACCTCGTAACCATTATCGTTGGTTATCTGGCTTACTCTGTCAATCGCATCATAAAATATCCTATAGGCAATGCTCTTTTTGCCCTGTTCCATCACGTTGTTAACAAACCGGGTAACCAGTTTGTCGTTAAAGCGCGGATCCGGAGCCAGAGGCATCTTCTTTGCGGCTTGCTTTCTCATTTATTTGGAAAATTTCAACTATTTGTAAAAATATTATTTCTTAGCCTTTTCCTTTTTGGTACCATACTTGGAACGGCTCTGCTTTCTATCTTTCACACCTGCAGTATCCAGAGAACCACGAACGATGTGGTAACGAACACCTGGCAGATCTTTCACCCTACCACCACGGATCAGCACGATTGAGTGCTCCTGAAGGTTGTGACCTTCACCTGGGATATAAGCAATCACCTCTACTTTGTTTGTCAGACGCACCTTTGCAACCTTGCGCAGCGCAGAGTTTGGCTTTTTAGGAGTGGTTGTGTACACACGGGTACATACACCACGACGCTGAGGACAGCTATCTAAAGCCCTGGACTTGGATTTAGCCCGGATAATTTCTCTTCCTTTTCTTACTAATTGTTGTATAGTAGGCATTCTACCTAAGTTTTTTTTCTGTCGGTTTACAATGACATCCAAATCACCCAGAATGGGAATTTGGGAGGGCAAAGGTACATTTATCCCTATTAATAACAAAATGTTTTGAACATTTTTTTGAAATACCCTCTAACGACCTGACAGAACGGTCACTATGTCTTTCCATTCCTGTTCCAGTGACACTTCCGGCATTGGTTGGCCAGCGCGTGAATACCAATAACGGGCATTACCACGGTCGCCTTCCTTTCTGTGGAGATAAGCGTGCACCCAGGCAGCTGTATCGCCATCCAGGTGTTCTATAATATCATGCGCCTTTTGCCAGTTTCCTTTGCCGTCCCACCATAGGGAGGCCAGGTATGGAGAAGTGCCTGCGGGAGGCATAGCCTGGCTGAGGGATTCCAGAAAAGCAGAAAGTGTCATCCTGCAAAGATGCACTTTTTCACCGTGAATGCATAATGTTACAGGAGCAAACTGCGGACAGTACTGTATATAGAGATATTATTGTATTGATTTTCAATATTTAACAAGCAATAAAATTACTCCCCGCTACTACTCCTGTATAGTGGCAGGCATATCATCTATATTTGTGTACAATAGTTTTCTGCCCAAACAACGCATGTCTCTCACCTGATCTCGCTATGATATTTACTATGTATTAGTTATCCTACGTTCATCCTACGTTCATGAACGTAGGATGAACGTAGGATAACTAATACATAGTAAAGGATAAACCGGGTATTAAGTAAAGGATCAGACTACTCCTCTAAGACAGGGGGCTTAATTACTGATGCCTGATTGTTACCTTAAAGAGAAGGGGCCATCCGCATCTGCAAATGGCCCCTAACTAACACAACTAAGACTATTTTAGTGTTTTGATACTTTATAGTTCCAGTGACGGGTATCGTCTGCCTTTCCTGTACGGATAGCATCCAGACGTTCCAGCAGCTCAGCACCTACTGCATATTTGGTGGTATCGAGGCGGATTTCGTGCTCTTTATAGTGCAGTTCTTCCACATAAGCTACGCTGGATGCAGTACCTGTACCGAATACCTCACGCAGGGTGCCGGCTTTCCACGCAGCTACCACCTCTTCTATAGAAACAGGACGTTCTTCTACAGTCAGTCCCATATCAGTCAGTACGTCCATTACACTCGTTCTGGTAACTCCTGCAAGGATAGTGCCCTGTGTCAGATCAGGTGTGATGGCTTTATTACCGATGATCGCAAATACGTTCATCGTGCCACATTCCTGTAAATATTTATACTCGAGGCCGTCTACCCACAGGATCTGATCAAATCCCTGTTTACGTGCCTGCATAGTCGGATACATCGCTCCGCCATAGTTACCGGCAGCCTTTGCATAACCTACGCCGCCAGGAAAAGCACGGATATACTTATCCTGTACCAGCAATTTAATAGGCTTATTAAAGTACGGACCAGACGGAGAATTAATAATAACGAATTTATAGGTGTCAGAAGGTTTTACACCGATAAATTCATCTGCTGCAATCATGAAAGGTCGCAGGTACAGTGAGCAACCGTCATTGGATGGCACCCAATCCCGGTCGAGGTCGATCAGCATGTCCATGCCCCCGATGAATAACCATTCAGGAACCTCAGGCATACCCATTCTCTCTGCGGAAGTGTTAAAACGTGCATAGTTGTCATAAGGACGGAAGATCATAGGGTTACCTTCCTGATCCTTGTATGATTTGATACCTTCGAAGATAGCCTGACCGTAGTGCCAGGCGGCATTGGAAGGACTTACTGAAAGATGCTGAAATGGTAAAATCTCTGCATTTTTCCATTCTTTCCCGTCAAAGTCAGCCACCAGCATGTGGTCAGCGTACTTCTTCCCGAATACCAGGTTGTTAAAATCAATCTCATTGATCCGGCTCTGAGCCGTCCGGGTCACTTTAATCTTCTTAACTGCCTCTTCTAGTACGGCATTTGTCGTTGGATTGTCTACCATCATAAGGACCTTTAAATTTTTTATTGATGTTTTGGTGTCTGAATTTCAATTCCCGGTCCTGTTCCCGTTTAAAATCTAAAGTCGGAAATCCTGAATCTAAAATTGAATACTCTTACATTTGCTCACTGTCAGATGCAAATAAACTGATTTTTTCCCCAAAGGGGAGCGATATATTAAGTTAAATACACATAAACATGTCTTTCGATAAATTGCAACTCGATCCTTACATACTGGCCAGGATATACACCCAGCCTATCATTCCGGGGAAAAAGGAACCTGTTGCAGTCGTGACGGAGACTGCTCCTAAAGTCAAATTTTTAGGTGAAAATCAAAAAAACATCGCGCTATTCATACAAAATGCCGGTGATGCATACTTAAACGATGATTTGTTCAACCTGTTAACTAATATATTGAACGCCTGTAAACTCGGCGTACAGGATATCGCACTCATCAACACCGCTCAGTACGGTAATCTGCCATTCGCTACGTGGCAGGCTGCAGTACCTATGAAGCAGGCAGTACTATTTGGTATTCCACCTGCTGCAATGGGACTGGAAGCAGTATCCACTTATCAGTTAGTACAGGTTAACGGTTGTCAGCTGCTCTGCTCTGATGAGCTGCAGATCATTGCGCAGGATAAAGTGCTGAAAGGAAAACTCTGGATGGGATTGAAGCAATTACTGGGTATCTGAATATTACCAAAGACATTAAAACACTGCTTTTCTAATGAAACTTGTATTTGCTACCAATAACGAAAACAAGATAAAGGAAATCCGCTCTGTGCTGGGTGACAGCTTTTCTATCATCACCCTTCAGGAGGCAGGTATTGATATCGATATTCCCGAACCACACGATACACTGGAAGAGAATGCCCGGGAGAAATCAACTGTCATTTTTAATATGACCGGTAAGGATTGCTTCTCCGAAGATACCGGACTGGAAATAGATGCACTGGACGGCGCTCCGGGTGTATTATCCGCCCGATATGCCGGCGAACAAAAACTATCGGAAGACAACATTGCCAAAGTATTAAAAGAAATGAAAGGGCAGGAAAACAGGAAAGCGCATTTCAGAACGGTCATTTCTCTTATCCTCGGCGGACAAGAATTTCAGTTCACCGGTGTATGCCCCGGCACTATCCTCACCGAAACCCGTGGCGGCAAAGGATTCGGTTATGATCCCATCTTTGTGCCGGATGGTTCGGATCTCACATTCGCAGAAATGGATATGGCTGGAAAAATAAGTTCAGTCACCGTGCAAAAGCTTTTCAGCAACTGGTCACTTTCCTGAAAGCAGAGGGAACAAAAAGCCTTCCTCTCTGAGACCAGCCCTACAGGCAGTACACTTAACAGTAGTAAAAGATCTATCAATATAAAGCATGGCAAGAGTTAAATTAGATATACCGGAAAAACTGCATTACACAACACAGATCCCGGTAAGGGTGACAGATGTAAACTATGGCGGACACGTAGGCAATGACGCTATCCTGTCCATTCTTCATCAGGCAAGGATCAATTACCTCCATGCCCTCGGACTCGAAGAAAGAGGTCCGGAAACAGGCCTTATCATGGCAGATGCGGCACTCGTATATAAAGGAGAAGGATTTCTCAAGGATATATTTGATATCGCCATCGGAGCAGCTGACATCTCTCCTTTCGGCTTTGACATTTATTACAGGATCACTACTATTCGTGATGGTAAAACTATCGTCATCGCTGAAGCGAAATCAGGTATGATCTTCTTTGATTATACCAACAGGAAGGTCGCCAGACTTCCGGAAGAATGGAAAGAAAAAATATCTGCATAAACAATCAAGCATAAGAATGGAAAACGGAAATCTGACGAATATTATCAGACAACGCCGCAATATCAAACCGGCAAGTATGAACGGGAAGAGAATTCCTGATGAACAGGTACGTGAAATACTGGAACTGGCTGACTGGGCACCTACCCACGGCTATACAGAACCATGGTACTTCGTGGTATTCAGTGGAGAAGGCGTAAAACAATTCTGTCAGGCGCATGCCGACATTTATAAAGCCAATACTCCTGCTGAAAAATTTGCACAGGCAAGCTATGAAAAGCTGCAGCAACAGGGCGACCTTGCATCACATGTGATCGCAATCTGTATGAAGAGAGGCAACAAACCAGCCATTCCTGAGCTGGAAGAAATTGCTTCCGTTGCCTGCGCCACACAAAACCTCTGGCTCGGCGCAACCGAAAAAGGACTGGCCGGCTATTGGGGTTCAGGTGGTATGACCTTCCACCCTGCCATGAAGGAATATCTTTCCTTACGTGAAGAAGATAAAGTGCTCGGTTTCTTTTATCTCGGCTATACGGATGAACAAATTCCGGAAGGCAGAAGACTGAAGCCGGTGGAAGAGAAATTCAAGTGGATGTAATTTCAATCAGGAATTAAGAATTAAGAACTGGGATTAAATGCCCGAAGCTATAATTCTTAATTCCTGATATTAAGATGTAATTCCTAATTGTTTGCCATGCGCCTCCATATCTTTCTGATCGCCCTTCTTATCAGTGCCAACCTCTCCGCACAGAACCAGACGGCTCCTCCCAGGCCTATTGACAGCGCGACACTCAGCAAAATCATTTCCCAGCAGGTAAAAGATACTTCCTCCGGTAAATCGGTGATCAGGCTATCAGATACTTCTGTCGCTATTATCATTACACGGCTGGAAACCTATACCCTGATGTTGAATCAGGTGATGAGTACCTTAAGACGTGGACTTGATACGGCAGAGATCAGTGAAAACATTCCGCTGATCGACTCGTCTATGAAAGTGGTACAGAAAGATATGACAGCTATCGGCAGTACCAATAACGTGCACGATCTTTATACAAACCGGGTGCTATTGGTGCAGCTGGAAAGAAAACTGGACAACTGGCAGGATGTGTTGTTTAAGTTTCACGACAGACTCGTGAATATCACTGATACGCTTCAGCTGCTGCGGAAAGATACGAGTATGCGTAACATACCGTCGGAAGATGAATTACGGGGTATCTACGTCGGACAAATGGCTTCGCTCATTCAGAAATGGCGACAGGTGGACAGTGCAAATAAGGTCAATCTGCTACACCTCGGATTATTACAGAATAAAGTTGCCAAACGTTATATTGATGTAACCAATCTGCTGGAGGATATGGATTACCAGCTGACGCGCTTCAGTCAGCGGATGTTCAACAAAGACTTCAGTTATCTCTGGGAGCCGCCTTTACCGGATAAGAAAGGCCCAAAATTTCCGGAAGTGTTACATCGCTCCGTCCGCAAAAACCTCAACATTCTAAAGATATTCTTTGCAGTCAGCGGACCAGTTTACCTCATCTGGATATTTGGCGCAGCATTGTTTTTATGGTGGGTAAAATTCAATGCCCGTAAGATCAAACGCAAACATGAAGAACGGGAAGCAGAAACGATCCTGCAACATTCCCGTTATCTGTACCGATACCCTATCGCCAGTACGATCCTGCTCGCTTCTACCCTATCATTCCTGATCTCTATCCAGTATCCGATATTTTATTCCGGTATTTGCTGGATGATCACGGCTATTACGACGACAGTTATTATCCGCAATAATATCCCTCCCAATTTGTTAAAAAGGTGGTACCTGCTGGTGTTTCTGCTGGCACTGTATTGTGTCAATAACCTGTTGATACAGGTTACATTCTTTGAGCAATGGGGCATTTTTATCGGGGGTACACTGGCTATTGTTCTTGGAATTTACCTGTTGCGTACACTACGAAATACGACACTGCCATTGCCGAAATATTCCCGTTCTGCTATCTGGACATTTATCATATTAAGCGGACTTTCTGTCATACTTGTATTAATGGCCAGAGTAGCAGCCGCCAAAATAATGGGAGCTGCCAGTGTGGTCAGCATTACCATGGCGCTGGGTATTGTACTGATGGTGGAAATACTGATGGAGGCAATTTACATACAGGTAGAAGCCAAAAAGGATTCCAGCACCTTCATTTCCATGATCGATTATCAGAACATCAAATCACGTTTAAAAACGATCTTTTATATCGCTGCATCCGTTGGCTGGCTGGCCTTACTGGCCCGTAATCTTTACATGTATGATGGATTATATGAGATCATCAGTAACATGCTGGTCGCAGAAAGAAAGATCGGCAACTTTACTTTCTCTTTCAGCAGTGTGATCATTTTCCTGTTGATCATCTGGTTGTCTACCGTTGTGACGCAGATCCTCTCCTATCTGCTGGGCTATACCGGTCAATCATCACAACCACAGAAAAAACTTGGTTCGGCGATGTTATTGATACGGTTGGCCGTGCTGGGAGCAGGTACCCTGCTGGCATTTGCTGCCTCAGGCATACCTATGGATAAGCTGGCGATTGTGATAGGCGCATTGGGTGTCGGTATTGGTTTTGGTCTGCAGAACATTGTGAACAACCTTGTTTCGGGTATCATACTGGCTTTTGAAAAGCCGATAGAGGTGGGTGACGTCATCGAGTTAGGCAGCAGATCTGGTGTTGTAAAAGAAATCGGTATCCGTTCCAGTAAGATTTCCGCCGGAGACGGATCCGAGGTGATTGTACCTAATGGTGATCTGATTGCGCAACAGCTGGTAAACTGGACACTGACCAGCAGGACACGCCGTGTAGACGTAGTGGTAGGCGTTGCGTATGGCAGTGATCTGAAGAAAGCGCTGACTGTTATTAAAGAGTATCTGGTCAATCAGGAAGATATTCTGAAAACACCGGATCCTACGGTATTGTTACAGAACTTCCGGGATACCGGTGTGGACATACAGGCAATGTTCTGGATCAGTGATCTGGGGCAGGCAGGTGTGACGAAAAGTGAGGTACTCACCGATATCTACATCAAATTACAGGAAGCAGGTATCAGTATCGCCTATCCGAGACCACAGCAATTCCAGTTCAATATGGAACCGGGTATCTGGAAACAGCAACCTGCACAGACGCCGGCCACACCTTCTGCACCGATAGCATCGGTAACGCCGACACCTGCGGGAACTCCGCCGGGAGCAGCTGGTACAGGAGAAAGGCCTTCGACACCGGAAAGTCCTGCTCCTAATCCATAAAATGAAGCAATTGCACTAACATCAACAATAGCGGGCGCCGGGAACCGTATGGCAAATTTCCACTACATTTGTAGCAGGTAACCGTGCCAATATAAACCAGTCGCGATATGCGAAGTATTTTGTTCCTGCTTCTGATTGTAGCCTTGAGAGGATCTGCTCATGCACAGGTCTTTCAATACCCTGATAAAGCTTTCGCGCAAGCGCAGGCATCGGGCAAAAAAATCATGTTAGTTTTCTCCGGCTCCGACTGGTGTATACCCTGCATCCGTTTCAATAAACAAATATTATCAGATAGTAGTTTTCTGCGTTTTGCAGGAGAAAATCTGGTGTTACTGGAGGCTGATTTTCCACAGAGAAAAAAGATCGCTGCTCCTCTCCGGCAACAATATGATTCACTGGCGGCGGCGTTTAATCCGGATGGAGCTTTCCCACAGTTAGTGTTGTTAAGTCCGCAGAAAAAACTGCTCGCTTACATCCCTTACCGGGAGGAAACACCAGATGGGTTTATCACTACGCTTAAACATCTTCTTCAATAGACCTCATGCAGAGCAGTAAGCTTCATACACGGTTAATGGGTTCTGATTTCGAACTGATAGCCACCGGCGTAACAGCAGCTATTGCAAATCGCAGACTGGAGCAGGGAGTCGCTGAGATCAAACGGATAGAGTCACTGCTTACCGTGTACAGCGAGACCTCTGTTACAGCACAACTCAATGCACAGGCAGGTGGTACTCCCCTGACAGTACCGGCAGAAGTATATCAGCTGCTGCTGCGCTGTAATAAGATCAGCACAATCACGCAGGGAGCTTTTGATATTACGGCGGGTGTGTTGAAAAAGCTTTTCAATTTCAAATACGATCATTTTAGCTGGCCTGATGAAAATGCTATCACACAGGCGATGGCCTATACGGGCTTTCAACATATTGCCTTACTGGATCATCATGGTGTGCAACTGAAACGTGCAGGTATGCGTGTTGATTTCGGAGCGATCGGAAAGGGTTATGCAGCAGACAGGGTGAAAGCACTCTGGATAGCGGATGGCGCCACCAGTGGCGTCGTGAATGCCAGTGGGGACCTGACTGCCTGGGGTACACAACCGGATGGCGGTCCGTGGAAAGTAGGAATTGCCCATCCTGATGATCCACAAAAGATCTCTTTATGGTTACCGGTCAATAATGCATCTGTTGCCACCTCCGGTAACTATGAGCAATATGTGGAACGAAACGGTATTCGTTATTCACATAACATCGATCCGCGTAAAGGATGGCCGGTACCCTATATCAAAAGTGTGACAATTGTGAGTCCCAGTGCGGAACTTTCTGATGCACTGGCGACGGCAGTCACCGTTATGGGCCCTGAGGTGGGACTCAATCTGGTAAATCAGTTACCGGAAGTACATTGTATTATAATAGACGGGAAGAATAAAGTTTTTCAATCGGATAATATTCAAATACATGCGAAAGCGTAATAGCGGGAGCATTCTCCTCTTCAGCGCAGCAGGTATACTGAGCATACTGTTACTGCAATCCTGCGTAGCAGTAAAACCATATCAGCGTGCCTATCTGAATGACGAGTCAATGCAACTGGGCAAGACACAAATGGAAAAATTTGATGAAAACGTACAGACCTACCGTGAAGGAAGCAGTGGTGGAGGCAGTGGTAAAAGCAGCGGTGGTTGTGGTTGTAACTAATCAGGCATGAAAAGACTATTTATTGCGGCAGGACTGCTGGTTGCCTATCTCTCAGCATCCGCGCAGCAAAAGACCGATAGCTCGGCATATAAGAAACAACAGGTATCTCAGACGGACATACAGGTATTATTCTCTTTTTATACACAGGATGGGAATCATTCTGCTGTCACCGGGGGAACAGGCACGGAAAATCTGCAGGTATACGCTACGGATGTGTCTATTACACACCGGCCGGATCTCCGTAACACCTACTCTCTGGGACTGGGCATCGATATGATCACCTCTGCTTCCACAGATAATATCGACTTCGTAAAATCTTCTGCGTCCCGGCATGACAACCGCTTTCATCTTAACGCGGGCTATAGTCGTCAGTTGAAAAAACCGGATGTCCGCATAGGCATCAACAGTGGACTGGCACTGGAATCGGACTATCTGTCCGTACCACTTGGTATATCTGTTGAACATGACAATAAAGATCATAGCCGGCAATGGTCGGCCGGATTGCAATGTTACTTTGATGACCTGCGGTGGGGAAGATTTGATCCGGATTATTATAGTCCGGAGACACTTGTATACCCCTCAGAACTCAGAGACACTGCCTGGTTTGACATCTACCGGCGAAGCTCCTATAACCTGAATCTGGCACTCTATCAGGTGGTCAATCAACGGATGCAGTTTGCTGTGTTCCCCGAACTGGTATACCAGAAAGGATTGCTCTCCACTCCCTTTCACCGCGTCTACTTTCAGGAGCAGAATGCCCCAAGAGTGGAAAACCTGCCACGTGAGCGGTGGAAGTTCCCCATTGGGTTGCAATTCAATATGTTTGTCGGCCAGCGTACCATTGTCCGCTCCTATTATCGTTTTTACCACGATAATTTCGGTATCACCGGACATACACTCCAACTGGAAGTACCTGTAAAGGCCACGCCACAGCTGACTATCGCTCCCTTATTCCGTTTTTATACCCAGACGGAGGCAAAATATTTTAAGCCTTACAAAACACATCAGCTTCAGGAAAGCTACTATACATCAGACTATGACCTGAGCCACTTCAACAGCTACAAAGCAGGTATCAACGCCCGTTACGCATTGTTTCAGCAGCTATCCGGACACTATTCCTTTCAGGAAATCGGGCTTCGGTATGCATTTTACAAACGTTCTGACGGCTTATCGGCCCATATGCTATCATTGTTGCTTGACTTTAAGCGCAGTAAGGTATAGGCCGCCTCTGGCATAAAGTATGATATACTCATTTAAAAAGAGTATATGAAAAGCTTACAACTGGGCCTGCTGGCCTTTGCCGTTATGTTACTGAGCAGCTGTGAAGTCGTGGGTGGTATTTTCAAAGCCGGAGTATGGGTAGGTGTGCTGGCAGTTGCGTTTGTAGTAGGGATTATTTTGTGGCTGATAGGAAGAGGGAGGAAATAGAACAGCTCCTCACTCCGGCACGACGCCACTAATGTACCCATCCCTATAATATTCCTCCCTGATACGACCCCAAAGCCATGCTCGGCCTTTTCCTGATTTCAGCAACCACTCATACCTGAGTGCCAGCTGTTTATCTTCAAAATGAGCGGTGTAGACGACTTCCCAGGGACGGAAGGGCCAGGTACCTTTCTGACGGCCATATGTATTGTGAAAGTGAAAACGCTTCACAAGATTGGAGGTATGACCAGTATAAACTTTCTCGAACTGGCGGGAAAATAGGACGTAAACGGTATACATAACAAGTGTTATTCCTGAAATAAGTAAAGGTTACCCCATGAGGTAACCTTTCTATTGCCTTGATTCATAGGTAGACGAATATACTCATAAAAAACAGGAATCAAGCATCTGAATAAGTATTAGCTACACAGACAGGTCCGTCCTGTGTATACTCAACCTTTTTTCAAACACCTGATTCCTGTTTCCGGAATAACATCCTGTTATGGCGAAAGGAGTTTAGTCTATCAGTTCCAATGCTTTCAGTTTTGCAGCAGCCTCGATCAGCATAGCGCCGCTCAGCTGTGTAGTCAGATCAGTAGCCGTAGCAGTTTTTGTCCAGCTGGTGTTAAATAATACCTGTGGACGGGCAGTACCCTGTAACCACATTGTCTGGGCATTCAGCTGCAGGAAGTTGATGAACTTCGAAGCATCACTGCTGTTAATACTGCCATCTGTGATCAGGAGCATCATATAACGTACAAGGATACCCTTGAACAAACCTCCGTCTCCACCACCTTCATCTTTCATGATGTTACTGCTGGCAAAATCGCCCGTCAGTGAGTTATTGGCGGTTCTCAATGCATCACTTAGGTATACCTGCTCGCCGGTGATCTTGTACAGTTCAACACCTGCACCGATAAATACACCCTGATTATAAGTAAACTTCCATGCCTTATTGGTACCTGTACCATCCAGTCCATCCCATACGAGTCCGGTCACCGGATCTACCAGATTGGCCTTCTGCCAGTCGTAAATCTTCTTAGCCCAGGCCAGATCTTCACCGTTTCTGTTCAGTTGATACATACGCGCGGCGATAATAGCAGCTGGCGCGTTGGCAGGTGTATTTTTATTCTGACGATCTTTATTCCAGTAGATACCGCCGCCCCAAGTTTCATCCCATCCACCTTTGATATCATTCCAAAGCAGTTCCGCAGTGGTTTTATAATCGTTGTCACTGGTCGCTTCATAAGCACGGAGACAAGCCAGCACCATCCATTCCATATCATCATAGAAGTGATTGATATAGGTGTTGCCATTCTTTACCTTCATACCCTCCAGCAATTCATCCATACGGGTTTTAATAGCCGGGTTGTTGGTACGCAGGTAAACATCTGTGAGTACATCCAGCGCGTGTGCATTCGGCCAATAGTTGAAGGTAAGATCACCTGTATTGTTCTTGTTGAAATATTTGCCACTCTGGTTATAGAAATTGCTCACCAGTGATGCAGCAGATGAATCGGCAATAGCAGGCCAGTTATACTGGTAAGTTGTTTTGCCGGCGCCAGGTCCCGGACCATCATCCACAGGCTCTTTCAGGCATGAGGTGAAGGTGGTGGCCATAGCCGCTGTTATTGTAAGTAGCAGAAAGATTCGACGCATAAGCTTTTAATTGATCGTTTGCATGATGTGATTGCAGCTCCTGATTAACGCACGATTACTTCGTGTGTGTAAGCTTTGTCAGGAGAGAAATACAGTTTTACATCGCAGTTTTTAGTATCAACCTCTGAGGCGAATTTGTAGCAATAGTTATACTGATCGCTGTTGGTAATTGGTTTCAGTTCCCAGAAGGAAAGCGGTGTAGTTGCTGTAGGACGGTTGTTGTCAGCATTAGAGCTACCGAACCATTCTGTACCCGGTGTACCATCAGCGCCTTTTACGCTCACGCGGAATTTGTAACGTTCGTCACGTCCCCATGATTCCTGATGGAAGTTGATCAGCTTATTTTCAAATGACCATACACCCTTACTGGTGTAGCTCAGATCGTACATAATACTGTTCTCAGGAGCAAACCACAGACCAATAGCAGTTATTTCTGTGATGTTGGCAGCTGCATTGTTGAAGTCCAGACGCAGACGGTATACTTTTGTACCACCGGATTGTGTACCTTCTCCAGCCTCTTTCAGCGCACCACCATCAATGAAGAAGCTATTAGGCGTACCGCTGGTTCTATCTACAAATTTGTATTTACCATCTTTCAGAGAAGTATAGATCTCAAATACGCCCGGAGCTGTAGATTTTAATTTTACAGCCTGTCCCAGATCAGCACCGGCTTCTGTTGCATCGCCGGTCAGGAATACGTCTACAGGAATTTCTGCAAATCCGTTTGGTCTTTCTACTTCCAGTGTGCGGCTTTCGGCAGCAGGCTGGATATTATAACCTTTGGAAGCATTCACTGTCCATTTCAGTTTACCGGTAGCCAGCGCGGCAATACCTGCTTTACCAGCAATACTGTTCAGGTCTTTATGTGACAGGGTCAGTTTATTCTGTACACCACCACCATCAGAAGCTATTTTCGCAATCGGGTTGGAAAAGTCACCACCGTCTTTATCGATCACAACTTCGTACAACACGAGTGAACCATCTTCTGCACGTGCCTGGTCCCATTCGAAAGTAACAGAGGCGCTGGTAGCAGGTTGTAGTTTGATATATTTTTCATTCACCGGAGCAGTGAGTCTGCTTACCGGCTGCAGATTGGTATTGAGTTCGTGGTCATCTTTACCGCAACCGGTCAGGATAACACCCAGTGCCACCGGTAATGCGAGTAGTATATTGCTGAAAAATGTTTTCATATCGTATCAGTTTGAAAAATTCCTAATTGTTAATTCCTAATTGACAATTACCAACCCTGGTTCTGGCCAAGATTTGTATTCTGGTCGCGTTCGAATGTAGGCACCGGCCACAGGTAGTGTTTAGGATTGCTGAAGAGCCTGTCTTCTGCGATGATATAACCGTTTGCATCGGTTCTGAATGCACCACCAGACACTTTGATACCTCTCACTGGTTTGCTCATTACCTGATCTGCAATCTTCCAGCGACGGATATCAGTAGCACGTACACCTTCAAAAGCCAGTTCAGCTCTTCTTTCACGACGTACGATTGTACGCAATGCCTCCTGCCCTACGCCGGGGAATTCTGTTGCACCTGCATCATTAAAGCCTGCACGCACACGCAATGCACGAATGGTCTGATTCCATACGCTGGCATCCAGCTGGTTTAACTCATTCTTAGCTTCTGCATACATCAGCAGAACATCTGCATAACGGATCACGATGAGGTTCAGACCGGAAGCATAGTTGGTCGCAGTACGGTCATAATATTTGTAGAAATAATAACCGGTCGGAGAAGCACCCTGATCATCCACACTATTAGTGGCAGGAGTAGAACCCGGTTTGGTCAGGATAGTCTGCAATTTACCATCGAAATCAGTGATCGTAGAACCATCATGAAGGATTGTGGCATTCAGACGGGGATCCCTGTTGGTATAAGGATCGTTTTCGTTATAACCGGAACCTGTCTCCCTGATACCTTTACCATTTAACATGATATAGTCATCGACAAGGTCCTGTGTAGGTACCAGCGTACTTCTCAGCAGCGCGACTGTCTGCGGCAGGAAGTTACGTTGTGAACCATGTGTACGGCCACCACCATATTGAATATCGAAAATGACCTCATTATTGAATTCATTGGCCGGACTGAAGATATTGCTATAACTGCTTTGCAGGGCGTAAGTACCATTTGTAGCATTATTGATCAGCAACTGGCAATCATCGATCGCTTTCTGCCATTCACTTCTGAACATATGTACACGCGCACTCAGGGCGATTGCAGCACCACGGGTGATACGGCCTTTGTCCTTTTCCTGATAACCGTTTCCTGCACCACTGTAATTATTCACGGGTAATGCAGTACGGATAGCTGCCAGTTCTGATTCCACGAAGTCGAGTATTGTTTCGCGGTTGCTACGGCTGATCGAACGGGCTTCCTCGATGGTGATCAGGTTGGTGTAGAACGGTACATCACCAAACCAGCCAGCCAGTTGAAAATAAGAGTACGCGCGGATAAATCTGGCCTCCGCGAGAATACGATTCTTCAGCGTAGAATCCAGTCCGGTAACTCTGTCAATATTAGTAGTAACGGTATTACACTTGCGGATACAGGTGTAACGATATTTCCATTCTTCCGTGAGACGTTGATTAGAAGGATCATAAGCGCCGCCGGCAATCAGGGAAACAGCTTTGTAGCCGGTACCGTTGACATAACCATTGTCGCTGAGCGCTTCGTCTCCGAAGTAGTAAGTGTCGTCTGACAGGTTCTCGTAGCAACTGGCGAGTGCAGCGAGGGCATCGTCAGCAGTACGCCAGTAGGCGGCATCTGTATAGTCGCGCGTGATAGGCTGGTCCAGCTTACGGCAGGAGAACAGCACGGTGACGCAAAGTATGGGTAATAATAATTTCTTCATACGATTGAGCATTAAAACACTATCATCAGAATTTCAGATCCAGGCCAAATGAGAAAGTAGCAGCGTTTGGATAACTACGTCCTGCAATAGCGTTGTAATTGGTAAAGGACAGTTTATCGTCAAACTGTGTGAATTCCGGATCTACACCAAGGTCGCGGAAACGGCGTGGTGTGAAAGTCAGGATATTCTGTCCGGTGAAATACACTCTTGCATTCTGGATATGCAGCATCTGGCTTACGCTACGAGGCAGTGTATAACCAAACTGCAGGTTCTTTAAACGCAGGTATTTGGTATCAAACAGCCAGTAGTCGGAATAAGCGAAGTTGTTTGCATCCGCATTACCGATGGTCAGACGTGGATAAGACGCATCAGGATTGGTAGGCGTCCAGCGATCCAGATGTTGTTCGAAAGCATGGTCTTCGTTGTTATGGAAGGCCTCTACGATATCACCACGGAGGAACTGGCTTCTTTTACCTACACCCTGCCAGAACATAGAGAAGTCCCAGCCTTTCCAGTTAGCAGCGTAGCTGAAACCGAAAGTGTAGCGCGGGAATGGATTACCGAATACATAACGGTCGTCTGCATCGATCACCCCATCACCATTACGGTCAATGTATTTTACATCACCCGGCATTACCTGCTGGTTGTAAGCGAAAGGTACTTTTGGTGCACTTTTGATATCATCCAGATTCTGGTACAAACCATTCGATTTGTAACCATAGTAGGAGGCAATCGGGAAACCTTCTTTGATGATGAAGGCGAAGTCAGACCCCTGTACGGACTGCTCACCATATTTCACCACTTTGTTCAGGTTATCTGACAGGTTACCGGAGATTGTATGATTCACCGGACCTGTTTTTGCATGATAGGAAACTGTCAGCTCCCAGCCTTTGTTCTGCACTTTACCAACATTCTGCAGGGAGGCGCCTATACCGGCCGTACCGGGCACTACCTGAAACAGGTAGATACCATTTGTGTTTTTATTGAAGTAGTCGAAGGAGGCGTTGATCTTATTATTGAACAGGTCTACATCTACACCATAGTTGCTCATGGTAGAGATCTCCCACTGCAATGTTTCATTGTAGGCAGAGAAATCGGCACCGGCATTTGGTGTATTGTTGAAAGGATATTTACCGCTGTTCAGTGTAACTCTCGCCAGATAGTTGAAGCCACCGATGTTGGAGTTACCGACCTGACCCCATGAATAACGGAATTTCACGTTACCGAAGCGTTTCTTGAAATCACCAAAGAAGTCTTCATCAGTAATTCTCCATCCGAGTGAGAAGGCCGGGAAGAACTGCCATTGATGACCGGGCGCCAGTTTGGAGGAACCATCATAACGCCAGGTGAATTCAGCGAGGTATTTATCATTGAATGCGTAGTTCACTCTGCCGAAAACGGAGTTCAACGCATACAGGTTTGGATTGATGATATCGTTATAAGTACCAATGTTGGCATAATCAAAAGTACCGTCCGGTTTAGGAATGTATCCACCACCGATGGTCCAGTCATCATCCAGATTGGTTGTACCATAACGGGTGGCTTTCACACCGTACTCTTCGTTGATAGCATCGCTACGTCCGCCGACCTGCGCCTTGATATAGTGTTTGTTGAAGGTGTTCTCATACTCCGCAGTAGCATATACGTTGGAAGCAAGGTCCTTGAACTCATACTCATACATTCTGTTGAACAGCGGAGGATTGGCAGTAGTATAATATGGAGCGTAAGTATACTTGTTCTGGCGTTCCTGCTGGTTGGTGATGGTGTAAGTACCGGAAGCATTAAAGTTCAGTTTGAAGTGCTTCACCGGTGTCACGGTAATATCCAGACCACCCAGGAGGTTATCTTTTTCTTCTTTGTTGAAACCACCGTATTTGAGCTGCGCGATCACGTTGTTACTGTTCAGGGAAGGCACCACAAAGTTACCCAATGAGTCCTGTACAGGATAGATACGCGGCGTGCGGATAGCATCGCGGATCAGGAAGCCGATATCAGCCTGCTGTCTGCGTTTGATACCTTTTGTATACGCGAGGTTTACGTTTACTTTTACATATTTACTCACATCTACGGCGAGGTTGGCCCTTGCATTGTAACGTTTGTAATAGAAGTCTTCTGACACGTAAGAGTTCTGCAGCATATTTCCCTGATCTACATAACCGAGAGAGACTAGATAGCTACTGCTTTTACCACCACCGGTCATGCTGAGACTATGGTTTTGCTGAGGCGTGGTGTTACGGATCATTTCTTTCAGATAAGCCGGCTCAGAACCACGCTGATGCCAGTAGCTGATATCTTCGGGAGCGTACTGCGGCGTTTTACCGGAGTTAACCAGCGCTTCGTTTTTCAGGGTCATATATTCCCATGCTTCTACGTTGCGTGGCAGCGTAGTTGGAGTCTGGAAACCATACATTCCATTGTAGGTAACCGAAGGCTTTTCGTCTTTGGAACCTCTTTTTGTAGTGATATAGATAACACCATTTGCTGCCTGAGAACCGTAGATAGCAGAAGAAGCAGCATCTTTTAAGACAGAAATGCTTTCCACATCATAAGGGTTCAGGTTCTGCAGACCATCTCTTCCGGCTTGTACACCATCGATAATGATCAACGGAGAGTTGCCGGTGAGACTACCCACACCACGGATATTGAGGGTCATCTGCGCGCCCGGTTCTGCTGTATTTTGTTGCAGAATGAGGTTTGGCGCAGTTCCCTGTAAAGCCTGGAACATGTTTGTAACAGGACGGCTCTCAATATCTTTAGTGGAGATGGTATTGATAGCCGCTGTTACCTGTGTCCTTTTTTGTGTGCCGTAAGCGGTAACCACTATTTCTCCCAGGTCCTTAGAGTCTTCAGTGAGCATTACGGTAATGTTGGTTCTTCCGCTGATCCCTACTTCCGATGGGATGAAGCCAACGGAAGAGCAAACTAAGGTACCATTGGCTTGCCCATTCGGGATCTTTAACGTAAAAAAACCCTGATCATTTGTAGAAGTGCCGATGCTGGAACCCTGCAAACGAACATTAACACCAGGGACACCTTCTCCCTTATTATTAACGACCCGGCCATTGATCGTGATATCATTCTGTTGTTGAATGGTGGTTGCTGCCTGCTGGCGCAGAATGATCTTGTTATTGATCATTTCAAATTTGATTTCCAGCGGAGCCAATACCATTTCCAGCACTTCTCCCAGTTTCCTGTCTTTTACAGAGAGGGTGATCTTCTGGGCAGCACCGATTTCATCATTTGAATAGACAAACACATAGGAGGTTTGCTTCTCGATCTTCTCCAGTACCTGTGCAAGTTGCTCATTGCTTACCTGCAGGCTGATACGGCTTTCAAAAGGGAGTTCAGTTTCTTTTACCTGTTGTCCTCTGCTATAGGCGGAATGACTTGCATCAGCAGCAAATGCACTCTGTGCTTTCAGGTCGAGCATGCTCAATAGTGCCATGCAGACAAGCAGCGGGAGGAACAACGAGCGGAAAAATCCTGAAAAACGCGTGGGTAGCGGTCTTTCTTTCATAACGCAGCTGTTTGTGAATGAATTGATTTGATTGATTATTATAAACGTGAACGATTATTCTGTGATCAGTAATGTGCTATCAGTAATTGTATAGTGGAATGCTTTTGATCTTGCGAGATAATACATAATATCCTGCAGACTGTTATCCTGAAAAGCGCCTGTTAGTCTGTAATAACGTGGAGCGTCATTGCCAAAGGTCACTTTCTTTCCAAATGTTCTTTCCAGTTCGGAAGCGATGTCTTCCAGTGTTTCATCACGGAATATAAGTCTGCCTTCTGTCCATGCTTTGTCTTCTTCTGAGGAAGTAATTTCTTTCACAATACCATTGCTTTTCGTATCAGCAACAGTGGTTTGTAAGGTTACTTTCTCATCAGGTGTTATAAAAATGGTATCAGGTATTTCACCCTGTTTACGATTAGGGATGAATGCTACTTTACCCGTTCTTACAGAGGTCTGTACGGCTTCATTTTCGTAAGCGCGTACGTTGAAAGAGGTACCGAGTACGTGGACGCTACCGGCATTAAAATGTACGATGAAAGGTTTCTTCGGATTGGGAGCAATATCAAAAAAAGCTTCTCCGGTAAGATACACTTCACGCGTATTACCATCAAACACTTCCGGATAAGACAATTTACTTTCAGCATTGAGCCAGATCTTACTTCCATCGGCGAGTTCGATAGAAGCTCTGGTGGCTTTACCATTCTGTCTTTCCATCAACTTCACCATTTCAACGGGACGATCTTTGGGCCTGAGTACCACAAACGAGGCAATACCGATCAATACAGCAGCAGCAGCGACACCAAACCATTTCCACGGGAACATTTTCCTTACAGGTGTATTGCTGACAGGAACGGATATCCGGGACAGGGTACGTTGCAGCGCGAGTTCTGTATCGGAAGATGAATGATATGAGGACACTTTGAAGTACTGTTGCAGCAGCTGGTAGCGTTCGCGGAGCTCAGGATATTCCTGCAGCATTCCGTCCAGCTCCAGCAATTCTGCTGTGGTAGCTTCTCCTGCCAGTTTCCTGGCGGCTAACGTGGTAAATAATTCTTCGTTTATCATATGTGGTTGTAGTAGAAGGACAGACAGAAATAAAAAACTACTTACAAGGAATCCGGATTTTTATTTTTTGATTTCAGTCTGTTGGTGATATAAGGACCGATCACTTCATTGAGGCGCTTCATGGCGCGGAACAATTGTGTTTCTACTGTACGCGGAGAGATGTTGAGGATTTCCGCGACGTCTTTATATTTAAATCCTTCTTCTTTGATCAGTTTGAAGACACGACGGCACTGGTCAGGCAGACGCCCAACTTCCTGATCCATCTTGAACAGAATTTCTTTCCATTCCATGGTCCTTTCGGGATCGACCGTATTGGTCAGCTGCGACAAGCCGGAATCATCACTAAGCGGAGTAATCCGTAGTGCGGAGTATTGTTCAAGGTAGTTAAGCGAATGATTTTTGACGGCAACGAAGAGGTACACTTCCAGATTAGCGACCTTATCCAGATCTTCCCGGCGGTTCCATATTTTGACGAATACGTCGGAGACGATCTCTTCTGCGGCTTCGCGGGTATAGACGTATTGTACGGCAAAATACAGTAACCGGTCATAAAAATGCCGGAACAGCTCTGAAAAGGCCTTCTCATCATTTTCACAAGCAATCTGCTGTTGCCAATACCTGATGTTTTCACTGTTACTCATACTGTATGTTGTGCTGCACTCTCGTTTACATACGGAAAGAATCCCCGGGAGGTAAATATAATCATCATTATCGCGGAATTTGTCCCTTGGTGTCAATTTGGGTATAGTCCTAAATTAACCCCGTTTATTATTAATACACTCTAAACAATCAAGATTTTATCAGTTTACATAACACTGTTATGCGGTATAGTTTCTTTTCCGGGCTGGCATAGTACTCATTAATCCTTTAGAATCAGTTTTCTACGTGTAATCTTCTGTTTTCTCTTTAAGGCCTTTCCCAGTCTGGTTTATGGCTGGCCCGGACTTTGCTCCGGTATCTATAGAAGGACAGGAAAAAAAGGAGAACTACTTACAGGCTTAAAAAAAATATTTGGGAAGTCTCGGATAAGGAATAATTTTAATCCACGTACGTTCTATATATGAAAGATATGATAAGTGTTTTTCTGACAGAAAATGCGTAAATTTAATAGCTATGACTAAAACCAGAAAAGCATAATTAATTATGATGTCTGCTACTTCTACAACGATATTGGTGATTATCGCGGTGTTCGCCTCACTGTCATCCCTGGCGTTAATTATTTTTAATGCCTCCAGGGAAACAGCCAGACTCAAGAGAATCCGCCGATACCCACCTAAAGCGCTGGTGGTAGAAGATAAATCAGGACATGTTGTAGTGCTTGATCTCGAAAAAAAGAATGATACACAACAGATACTCCGTACCCTCGATGTATTATTAGGGAAATAGTTTTCACTTCATTTTGTTTTATCACTATCGCCTGGTCAGAATACCATCATCCACTATACACTATACGTATACTATTATCCTATAAAACCATTTTTAAAACCATTTTTTTCGTTGGAACAAGAAAATTCACTGGTTGCTAACCCATCCCAGCAAGCTTCCAATACCCAGCAACCGAGTTCAACATCCGCCAGTATAGCCGGAGCAGGAGGTGGTACATTACTGGTGCTGCTTGCGAGTAATCTTCCTGATACATATCCACTTAAATCATGGCTGGTAATCATTGCGCCCAGCATATCCATTGTATTGTCCGTGTTCTGGAAATTTATTTCCCGTAAGTCCAATGCATATTTCAAAGTCAAAAAAGTAGAAAGGTCCAAGAAGCTGTTGCAGAAGAAAATCGAGACAGCTTTACAGAATGGAATTATTTCACCAGAGGAGGCATCGATCCTGAAAAGGAAAATGGCCGAGATCGAATTGCAGAGTATTGATAATCTCGCCAATAAGATCAAGTCAATTGATTTTGAAGAGTAACAGAGTGGTGGAATGTATAAATGAGACTGTCCTGCGGGCGGCCGGGGAGCACTTTGTCTTACTGTTTGTCTGCCGCCTTTTTCTGCAACTTCTCCCTTTGTGCCAGATATAATCCGCCGATCACCAGAAATGTACCTGCAAACGTGAACCATGTAATGGGTTCATTTAGCAGCACGGAGGAATACAGGAATCCAAAAACAGGGCAAAGGAAAAGCCACAGAGAGGCACGTACGGCATCTTTACGTACGAGGTAGAACCATAACTGTAAAGCGATAACGGATACGGGTATGATCAGCCAGCCTACGGATAACCAGAACTGCAGATCGAGGTGAGTTGTTTCGAAATTGGCAAAAAAAGCGGTAATGGGAATGAATAGCAGTCCGCCGAGGAACACCTGCCAGCCATTGATCACTACATTGGCCATTTCCCATTTAATCCGTGCATAATATACCGTTGCCGCCGATACGGCGAGCATACCAAAGAGCAAGGTCAGGATCCCTCCCATTGTTGCATGACTGTCCTGCAATAGTGGATAAGTAGCCAATCCTACACCGGCCATTCCGAGCAACATGCCCAGGATCTCGTACCATTTCAGGGGACGTTTCAACCACAGCGCAGATATTACCATAATGAACAAGGGACTGGTTGCTGTGGATAAACTTCCGATACCGGCAGATACTGATTTCATTGCCAGCACAAAACAGCCAAGGTATACGGTGGTATTCAATGAGCCGAATATCAGCAGTTGTTTCCATTCTTTTCCTCTTGGCAAACGATGTTCACCTTTCTGCCCCAGATAGGCAAACAGCAGCATCCCTCCTCCTGCCAGCAGAAACCTGACATTGGCAAGTATCAGTGCATCTGCAGAGTGAATACCAAATTTGGTAGCAACAGCTGCGGATGCCCACAGCATGGCAAAGAGTAATCCTATTACGATCTGGCGCATCATTATTCCCGGCGATTGATATTGTATTGTAAAAGTAGATATTCCTGTAGTTATTATCAGAGGTATTAAATAAAAGAGCAGACATCCGGAAAAGATGCCTGCTCTTTTTATAGCCTGTTGTATACAGGAAGATTTATTTTTTACCGTAGGTCACGCCCTGAAAGTTGTCTGTACGGAACGGACCAGCCGGCAGACCAGCACCGCTATACAGGTTACCATCCGGATTATCAGCCCAGCTGTAACGTACGGCAACAGGTTTATCCACTTCGCTGCTCGACACAATAACACGGTTACCACTGATAGTTGCCTGTGCCCAATGGAATTTCTTATCGGCACCTGCCACCTCAAATCCTTTCAGGGTAGTGCCATTTTTCATTATAAGCCCGTTATCTGCATTTTTGAAGCTCAGTGTCACCTTATTACCCGCTACCAATTTAGACTGGTAAACCGGACCAGAATAGGGTATTTTCTCCCCATACACTTTTGCTCTCGCAATCAGTGAAAGACGGCGACCTACTTCCTGTTTATTTTTTGGATGAATATCTTTTGCGTCACCTATATCCACAGCCGTAGCCATACCGGTATTAGGCAGCGACAACGTCATTGATTGCGCTTCTCTCAGCTCCGCCCAATCTGATTCCACAGGTTGTGCCTGTTTATCTTTGAAGTTGGCCAGTTGTACAAAATAAAAAGGGAAATCGCCGTTATGCCATTGTTTACGCCAGTCTTTGATCATGGTTGGGAATACTTCACGATACTGATAAGCTCTTTCCGCATTACTTTCTCCCTGGTACCAGATAACACCACGGAAAGCATATGGCAGCAACGGATGGATCATCGCATTATAAAGCAGGGTTGCTTTATTCGGATTGGAGGGTGATAATGGTGCCGGCAGACTTTCAAACGCTTTCACTGTATCTGCAAATGCCGGGATCTTTTTGATGGATTCCCCACTTGTCCACGCTTCGGCAACAGTTCCACCCCAGGAAGTGTGGATAACACCCACGGGTATATGCTCATGTGTGTAGATCTCACGGGCAAAGAAATATCCTACGGAAGAGAACTCCGGAATACTCTGTGGCGTACAGGCCTGCCATCCGCCGTCCCATGGATTCACATCTTCCAGTGGTGCAGTACTGGTGGTATGTTTCAACTGGAATAAACGGATCTCCGGATAATCAGCGACAGCTATCTCCTGATCATGATTGAGAATTTTCCCCCATCCTTTCAGAGGCATTTCCATATTGGATTGTCCGGACGCGATCCACACTTCACCCACCAGAATGTTGTCCAGTTTTATGGTATTATGGCCGGAAACGGTCATTACATATGGTCCTCCCGCCTGTTGCGCCGGGAGTTGTACTTTCCATTTGCCGTCAGCAGCTGTGACGGTCTTATAGGTGCCGTTACGAAAAGAAACGGTCACTTTTTCTCCCTTATCAGCCCATCCCCAGATATTTAATGGCTTATTACGCTGTAACACCATATTGCTACCGACCAAAGCGGGCAAACGAACATCTGCGAAGCTATTTAAGATAAATGTGCATGATAGTACCCCGGTGAGCAGGGGCTTGAGTAACGTGGTCAGTTGCATGAATCAAGAGTTTTTTCTACTCGTCAAGATACAAAATGGGGAATAGATGCACAACCCCCTCTCTGCAAAGTATCCTATATAGTGGCTTTTGATGCCTTTTTCACAGGACGAATTTAGTTTGGCACGAAATTTTTATATGAGTCTGCATAAAACGATACAACTATGATAAACGGTATTATCACTTTCGATTTCGATATCAAAGCCCTGCATTACCTGCATAGCAACAGCCGTTATATCAAAGCTACTGCAGACGCTAACAGTAGCATGGATATTGCATCTGTTGCTTATCAATATTATCAGTCAACAACAAATCATCCGGATATAAGACTGGAAGACGAAGAAGAGGTGAACAGGTTCAAACACGTGGCACGTCGCTTTTTCAGTGAGTTCAGTCAGAACTAATTTTCATCCATTTGCTCCCCAAACTCATCCATCGCCCCCATTTTCATTCATTGCCCCATCATCCATTGTTAATTTCATCCATTTTAACTCCAGGCATTCATTGTTTGCCCCCCGGATTTTCATTCATTGTGCTCCCCTGCATTCATTGTACCCAAGGCAAGCATCCATTATAAACCTCATACATCCATTACCCAAAAAAGTAGAAGAGCCCGCAAGTAATGCTTGCGGGTTCTCTTTTTTAATGGAGTATTAAAAAAACAGGCATTGGAATATTAAGGATATCCATGTTTGTAAGTTCCTGCAATCTATATCTGGTAAGGCTTATAACTGCATCAATCAGCGCTGTTGACGGCACTATTATCTTAATAAAACGGGGTCATCTTTCCGTCTTGTCTTAAAAGATGTAAGATGAACGAAACATGAAGCCGTCTTAATACTTAATTGGAAACTTGTTGGAGTGGGACTTATATAAAAAGGTAAAGGTCGTCAAGAATGACAACCCTTTCTAACCATATCCTAATAAAAACCAAGTTCTTCACGCCGGATGCCGAAACAGCATACAGCATTAATATTTTGAATAAGATAATTCTTCCAGTAAATTGATAATAGGGAAAGGGGACCTTTTTTACGGTATAGGACAGTAGGAGTAATTGCTGACGAAGTGTTTATTTTTTCGTTGCTGATACAAATATATAACCGCCCCGGAAATTCTTTTGTAGTAGTATTACTACACTTAAAAAAGTGTGGGATACTCTTCTTGTAGAAGAGCCACCCCACACACTTTCAGCCTGAAGGCTTAATAATTATTTCTTAATAGTAGTTCCTAATAATGGCATAAAATAGCCCCCTACTACACTCCTTGCCTGGAATCCGACCATCTTACCATCTTCTGTTTCATGCCAGTCACTGATCGGTACACGGGACTTTGTTTCCTGTGCATATTTATATAAAGGATCAATGAATGCCGAGAAGTCAGCAGGATTGTCAGCCAGCGTTGCTGTCCATATGATCCAGTCAGATTTAGTGTAATTCTTACGGCTATCCAATGGTAGTCCGTATGCTAACTGACGGGTAAGGTAATACTTGATTTCTTTCTGATAAACAGCTTTCGGGAACAGGTCCAGTCCGAGCACTTTATCCCATACCAGATTGTATTTCTGGCTCCAGGAACCTTTATTTTCGAATGCCAGTGTGTAGTGGTCACCGTCATCTGCCAGCTGCATCCATTTAGGCACCATATCTTTTGCTGCCTTTCTGTATTTCTCAGCAGTAGCTTTATCACCCAACATATCAGCCAGCATGGCATAAGATCCAAGTCCGACAATCGCTTTCACAGAGAGGTTGGCATTTCTGGCGAGGTGACCTGCGAAGTCATCCGTACAAAGTTGGTTAGCCGGGTCAAAACCTTCTTTCAACAGATATTCTGCCCATGTAGTCAATGTTTTCCAGTGTTGTTTTGCATAGTCGGCATTACCCTCTGCTTTTGCAATAGCAGCTGTCAGGATGATCATGTTACCAGATTCTTCCACCGGCATACCTTCACCATATGCCTGCCCATTTGCCAAAGGATATGTACCCAGATCGTGTGCCGCATAAGGCTGTGTATATTTTCCACTTTCGCTGAAGTAGAATATACCAGTTAGCATACCTTTCATTAAATCTGGATTATAGATCAGATACAATGGTGCAGATGGATAAGTTACATCCACCGTGTTGATACAACCATTACTGAAGTTTTCTTTGGACAGGAACAGAATCTCTCCCTGCGGACTTTTCACCAGCTTGTGTGCAGATATACTCTGGCGATACCCGAGTACACAAAGCTTCGCATATTTCTCACCACCAGCTTTTTTTGTGTCATCAAACAGCTCTTTGTCAAACGCATTACAACGGCCGATGATAGCCGCATAATCATCCTGCGCTTTCTTCAGTTCTTTTTCGATCGTATAACTATCGTCTTTTTTCCACCATGGTCTCAGGTTGGTGTTGAAATACTGAATAGCATACAGGTCATCATATCCCAGCAGGAATACCTGTTCTTTTTCTTTGCCATCTACTTTACCCAATGACACCGTAGTGTTTAGCACCAGCTGTGTACCTTTATCAACTGTTTCTGTTTTTCCTTTACCTGCCAATGCACCTACCGCTACGCCTTCTCTGGTGACAAACTGTTTAGCACCGGCAGACTGTGGAACAGCCACATACAGATATCCCCAGTCAATACGCAGGTCATCTCCCCTCTTCGCCAATACAGGTTGTGCGACAGTACCGGTTTTCAGTATGGACAACCCTTCACTGTTATATTGCTGTGCAGTGACTTCCTGTGCCGGCGTATTTACTGCCAGATCGGAAGAAGCACCAAAGTATACTTCCACATTATGTTTACTGCCGTCGTTTGCTTTCACCTTATAAGAGATATAAGAAACAGGACGGGACATCAGATCGAGGTCTTTCATCAACAACGGTGAAGTAAAGGTCAGTTTTACATCTACTTTTCCACAGTTGAAATTGTAAACTGTCTGCGTAGCAGTCAGCTCTACACTTTTCTGTTCTGCGAGCTTTACTTTATCTGCCCATTTGTCTTTGATCTCAGTCACGATGCCACCATCAAGGTAAGCGCCGCCTCTGGTATTGGTACAATGCATGGCCAGTACATTGGTGCCTTTACGCAGTTTCTTTCTTACCTCATCTTTGATTGGGAAATAGGACATGTGATTTAACCATCCCACATAACTGTAGATCAGTTCTCCGTTCAGGTATACTTCAGCATTGTCATCGTGATTGATTTTGAGCAGCAGATTATCCACATTGGCATCATCCACATTGAATGTTCTGCGTACCCATACGTCATCAGAAAACCAGGGTGTACCTGCCGTATTTCTTTCTTTTTCAAAAGGTGCTTTACCGGTTTTCCAGTCAGCATCACTAAAGGCAGGATCCTCCCATCCTTTTGCAGGCGCTGTTTCTGTGTAACGCACTTCATAAGGCGCTGCATCAGCAGTTGCTGCCAGCTGTTTGTACAAGTGTCCCGGCGCACCGAGTACACGATAAATAACGCCATCTACTTTTACAAACCCTGTCAGGGATTGTTCCGTACCGGTCCAGTGACGGGTAGCAGATGCGTTCAGATTATCCGTTGCTGACCATACACTGAAATATGGATCATGCGTGATCAACGGATAGGCAGGTGCCTGTTGTTGCTGCGCGTACAACTGTTGTGACAGCAGTACGGCTGCAATACCAAAAATTCTCTTCATGATTTTGTGGAGCTTTATGTAAGAGTGATTGAATACGTGGAAATGCGTCGCTCCCCTCTGCTATGCCAGCAGAATTGTTGAGACTCATAAACCTGATTTTAATGATACCCGTGGATTAAATCAACAGCACAGTGAATCCTTTCTCACTGCTGAAAAATAGAAATTATTTCTTTTGAAACGTAGTTTTTACGCTTATTTTTTCTGAGGGGGCACTCTGATCAGACCCTCACCCGGGATGTAGCACTGGTAACAGGACTCTTTTTGACTTTCTTATGTCTTCTGCCCCACCATATATAAATACCTGTTACCGGCAAGCTGGCACAGATCAGGCTAGCCATAAAAACAATCATCTTTCCGGGTAAGCCTAATATAGCGCCGACATGGATATCATAGTTCATATCCCGCAGCTTGTTCGCAAAGCTGGCTTTGGCATATTCTCCGGTATAAGGTCCATCAGCTGGCAGTATAGCCAGGGTATTGCGGTCGAAGTAATAGTTATCCGATTTATAATATGTGCCGGGACGGTAGTTCAAAGACGCAGCCACTGATTCAGATTTATCTGTCACAAAGCCGATACTGATACCAGCGCCCTGTGGCGCCTTTGCGAGCAGTTGCTGCCATACCTGATCTTCCGGAATGCTATATTGGGCCTGCTTTGTTGTATCTGACAGTGGCGCCGCATATGGCGGCAGGGCTTTTCCTCCGGAAGTTGCATAGTATAATCCCTTACTGAACCACTCAAAGCCCCATACCAATCCGGTAGTAGCAATTAATAGTCCTATCACCAGTATGTAAAATCCGAGTACGTTATGCAGGTCGTAATTGAGCCTTCTCCATTTTGCATCCCATTTAATGCTGAAGCGCTGACGGGCAGCGGCCTTGTTCTTCGGCCACCATAATATCAGACCAGAGATCAGCATCACCACAAATATCAGCGTCACAGATGCCACTATCGGCTGACCGATCTTTGGCGGCAACCAGAGGTAATAATGTCCGTGTAATATAAAATGGAAAAAGTCGTCTTCTTCGCTCCATACCTTGATCACTTTGCCGGTGTATGGATCCATGAAGACCTGATAATAATAGTCCGGGTCGGCGCCGTAGAACATTACGGAAGCACTTTTATCCTTACCGGGGTAGTTGATGCCGTTCGGATGTTTGTCTTTAACTTCTTTTACGGCAATGGCTTTTAACGTAGAAGGTGGCAGCGGGTGTACACCTGGCCTGCTGGCGGTGTACATGTAAGGCTTGGTAAGGCTTTCTATTTCCTGCTGGAATGCGAGGATACAGCCGGTTATGGCAATCATGAAAACGCCGATACCGGAAATAAAGCCCAGCCAGAGGTGGATTTTACCAATGAGTTTTTTTACAGTCATACGCAATTGCAGTTCCTTCGAAGGTTGGGATTAAAGATGCGATAAATAGCAGGGATTGTTTGCTCGAAAAGGGAATTTTTTCCGTGGCTTATGAATATTCCCATTTCGATATTGAGGGGTTGTCCTGTGCGGATGTTTTGAGGTACCGCGGTTTCAGTCTGGGACCACAGGCTGTAGTTCTTTGAAGTTACTTGCTATGGGACGGGGTGGGAGAGTTGGGCAGTGGATGGTGGATTAAACCCCTGGGGGCATGGGCTCAGCATACTTCAAAGAACTAAGGCCAGTGGTCTCCAGCTGAAAGCCGCTGTTGGCAATGTGCTTACAATAGAAAAACGGCCGGACGATGTGAGAGGCATCATCTGGCCGTTTTATGAGCGGGAATGTTGATATTATTATGCTGTTGATGCTATGGATTTAATTTTTGATGCTTGATGCTTAATATTTGATGTTTGATGCTTTATTGCTATTCTGATTGTTAACTATCTGCTTTTATATATTTCTGTTCCGGCGAGCAGAAAGCACCCCAGACCGTAGTCTTCGAAGTCTGGAATTTTGTCGTAGGTAACGGGTTGACCATCGGAAGGTTGCTTTCCGGTGCTTTGTACGTAGCCAAGCATACCGTTGTCGTGTACGCATTCTTTGGTGAGCGCATTCCAGGCTTTGGTGATGGCAGGCTGATAGGTTTTCTTGTCAAGGTAGCCTTTACGTACGCCCCAGGCCATACCGTATACGAAGAGGGAGGTGCCGGTCAGCTCCTTACCGCCAAAGTTGGTGGGATCATGGAGACTGGCATTCCAGAAGCCATCCGGGCGCTGAAGTTTAAGGATGGCGGCTGACATATCTTTGAAGTCCTGCAGAAAGATCTTATAGTAAGGAGAGCTCTGTGGGAGCTGTTCCATTGTTCTGAGTAGTGCTGCCAATACCCAGCCATTGCCACGGCTCCAGTAACAATTGCCGCCGTTTGGTTCCTTGTAGGGCGGTACAAAATCCTTGTCGCGCCACCAGAGATGTTCGTTTGGGTTGTAGAGGCCTTCTGTACCGTGTTTGTATTTAGTGTAGGCATACATTTCATACATGCGGTGATAGTAGGCGGTGTCATTGTATAATTTACCCAGACGCGCCATGACAGGCATTGCCATTTGTATGGCATCTATCCAGTCCCAGTCATCGATCACATCGGTATGCATCATTGTATCAATGGAGGCCTTAATATCGTGAATACGGTTCTCGTGTTGCTTTTTATCGAGGAGATAGAGATCGATGTAGGTTTGTCCACAGGCCTGATTGTCGGCGTTACGGGTTGTAATACCTCCCCGGAGGCCCCAATTATGCTTATCACCCCATTGTACGGCGTAGTCATAATAGCTTTGCTGAGGATCGATCTGGTGGAGGGCCATCAGACCTTCGTAATAGACGGCTCTTGTCCAGATATGGGAAGGCCAGGTCTTTTTCAACACGATGTCTTTGCCGGCATCCGGCCATTTTTCCATAAAATAACGGTTAACGAGGGTCAGGGTTTTCAGGGTCTCTTTTTTTGGCGGCAGTGCCTGCTGTGCCTGTACCGGCAGATAACTGCTGATGCTCAGCAAAGCGGCAGCTGCGAAAAGATGCATCTTCATTGTATATAGTTTTTACGTGGATGGATCAACATTATGGCATGGGATTCAACCCTTCCCACATCACGTGCCATTTACCATTTTCTGGAATACCGGGCAATGCCACATTACAACCGTCATATCCTGCACACATGATGGCAATAGCCGTCAGCAATCCGCCATTCCCGGGCAGATACAGCCGCAGTCTTTCGTCCTGATAGTTATGTCCGTTAACTAACCATGTATTCGTCTTTACCGGCATAAACAGTGCATCCATGGCCTTTTCAGGTAGCCCCAGACGGGTAGCTGTCATAGCGGTAAGCGGAAAATCCCAGCCCCAGGTTTCTTTCCAGTTCCATGACTGCCAGATCTTATTAAAAGTGCGATGCATTACGGCCGTATCTACATAAGGACGCGCCGGTAACATGCCCAGAGCACCGAATACGGCCGGATGATCTGTCATATAAGGAGGATTCGTATAAGAGTCCGGAGCGCTTTCGGCTGCCAGATACAATCCGTCTTGCTGAGGAAGTGCAGAAAGGCTATCCAGCACATTATCCCAGCGGGCATTACGGGGCATGCCCAGACGTACTCTCCATTCCTGCGCTGTAGATAATCCCCAGCGCCAATAGGCCAGTTCGAACGTTGCATTAAAAGTACTCTCCGGCTTGAAACGTTCCTGTGCCGGAATCATACCGGGGCCTAGTGTGTAGCGATGCTTAGCACTATCATATGTAGGATAGGAAGCCATGAAATCAGCTGTCGCAAATACGAGATCTTTGTATTTATTCAGTGTGCCTTTATCGTGATAATGACGATAAAGCAGTTCTGTCATGTAAATAAAATGTGGTTGTTGCCATAGCAGAAATGCCCCTACAGAAGAAGGACTCTCATTACCCGCCGGATCGGTCATTTTCTGCCAGCGCACGCCTTCATAACCTTGTCTTTTTGCAATAGCGGCCGCTTTTTCAGCTACTTTATAATACCATTGCAGACACTTTTCCAGCATATCCGGCCGGTTCCAGAGAGCAAAATGGGCAGCATGCCACCAATGCATTTCAAGGTGTGGTTTTCCAAACCAGCTGTTATAGGTCAGTCCGGTTTCCTGTGGTGGTATATTACCAGCACATTGTACCGCCATAAGATACTGGGATAAGATGATCCTTCTTTCCAGTTCGGTTGCTCTTGGATCTGTGCTGCCGGAGAAATCCACAGCACCTCCCTCCTGCCAGAAATGCTGCCAGTGGTCTTCGCTCAGCATCCGTACTACACCGAAATTAGGAATACTACGTCCTAATGGTATTTCTTCACTGAAACGGAAACTACATTCTATTACAGCACCGCTTGCAGCAGGAGTCAACAGATGATCATGTCTTTGTAACTGAGTGACGGTCATAGGTTCTGAACCAGACACTTTAAGATAGTAACGGTATTTATCCAGCACATGTTCCAGGGTAAAGGAACGTTGGTCATAATCGATGATACGGGAGGAATGTTTTTCAGGGAATTGTCTGTTGACGCCCACATCCGAAAAAGTACCGGTCGGATAAGGGAAACGGACACGCAGTTTTATACGGCCCTCTTTTATCAGAGCAGATGATATTTTGACGGAGACAACATCTGTTTCGGGATGTACCGCTGTGATTACGTCCACAGGCGTACCCTCCACTGTAAAATGACTTTTGACAATACCATTCCAGAGATCGAGTTCCTGATCAATTCCTTTAATATCTGATAAGCTACAGGTAGTACCATTCTTCAGCGTAATAAGCATCCCCAGATTCCCCAATTGCAGCCGGTGTACATTCTGGCGGAACCAGTCGGATGCAGCTTTATTTCTTTCCGGCGTATTCCATTGCACAGCATAGGTAATATCACGGTTATCCAGATGATAGGATTTCAGACTTTCTTCAAAACGATAACCGGCGGTATCCGTAAAGCTGTGCCATCCCCACTCTGATTGCGTTCCCAGCGGAACACCCTGGCTGTAGGCTTCAGGAAATGATTGCATACCGGTTACATCCACCGTAAAAGCAAAGCCACCATTCCCCACGGTCAATGCCGAGAGAGAATCAAACTGTTTATTAATGACATGATGTCTTTGTACAAGGGCCATACGGTCTATACGTTCCTGACTACTGGCGGTAATGCCATTTAGCAGCAGAAAGACATATAGTGAAAGCGCAATCAGCCGGGCAGATGTTCTTTTATTCCTCATCGTGGAAACACATTTCGATAAATGTATGGAAACGTTTGCGCAAAAACGGATTATTAATTTGCAATATCTCTGTTAACAAAGTATCCTACAGTGTCCTACTGACAACTGGAACGGATTTTATAATTTAGTCTGTATGAAAACAATATCCTTTCTCAAATCAGCCGTCTGGCTGCTGATAATGTGCAGCAGCATACGGGCAGGCGCCAGTACTATAGCTAATGAAGACAGCCTTCATCAGGAAAAATATGTACTTGTTATACATGGCGGAGCCGGCACTATCCTGAAAAAAAATATGACACCACAAAAGGAGGCGGCTTATACTGCTGGTTTACGCGATGCACTAAATGCTGGTTATAAGGCAATACAGGCAGGAAAAAGTAGTCTGGATGCTGTGGAAGCTACGATCAGGGTACTCGAAGATAATCCGTTGTTCAATGCGGGTAAAGGTGCGGTGTTCACACATGATGGCCGTAATGAAATGGATGCTGCCATCATGAATGGTAAAACACTGGAAGCAGGGTCTGTGGCAGGGGTATCAACAATCCGTAATCCTATAACGGCAGCAAGAGCGGTAATGGAAAAATCAGAACATGTGATGATGACTGGTCGTGGAGCAGAACAATTTGCGAAAGAGGCCGGACTGGAAATAGTAGATCCTTCTTATTTCCGGACACAGGAACGCTGGGAAGGATTACAAAAAGCACTACGTGAAGATTCTATCAAGAGTAAGCTGGACCACAGTTACAGTCCTGCCGGCAAGCTTGGCATTGAGAATATCGATAACAAATTTGGTACTGTAGGCGCTGTGGCGTTGGATAAAGCAGGTAATCTGGCAGCCGGCACCTCTACCGGAGGTATGACAAATAAGAAATACGGACGTGTGGGAGATGCACCTATTATCGGAGCGGGCACTTATGCTAATAATAATACAGTCGCTATTTCATGTACCGGATGGGGAGAGTTTTTTATCCGCAATGTAGTAGCACACGACCTATCTGCGCTGATGGAATATAAAGGGTTAACAGTACAGGAGGCCGGAAAGGCCGTGATAGATAAAGTAGGTAAATCAGGCGGTAATGGTGGATTGATTGCGTTGGATAAAGAAGGGAATGCTGCACTTCCTTTTAATACGGAGGGGATGTACAGAGGTATGGTGACTGCCGATGGTAAAATCACTATTGAGATCTACAAATAAGCAGGTTTAGACTAAGGTCCGGGAAACTCCAGGACGGAGTTCCCCGGTTTACTTTTTCAGTTAGTATAGGGTGTTAGGATATAGTCAATAATGCTTTTAACGGCTAACGGATCCACGACAGATTAATTCAAAAAGTTAAACCTGTTCTCAAACAATTTTCCAACTCCGGGGACAGGGCTTAGAATATCCTTTGATGCTGCAACAGCACCAAAAGTCATTAAGACCAATGGAAGAAGGCCGGCAACCGCTAATATTGAGCCTATTGAAGGGAGTATTGCTGAGATAATCTGAATTGCTATCCACAAAACCGCAGCGAATATAAATATGCCCAGTGCCTGATTCAGGTGGTATTGAACCAGCCTGCTTTTATCAGGACTGTTTCTATACCGGACATAGGTATACAACCATCCGATCAACGTGATGTAGGCAATAGTAGCCAACGTTTGGTTTTTCATAAAAGATATGGTTTAAATTTTTGCGGCCCGGGCGACAGTATTGCTACCGTGGCCTGCCTTTGTGCCATCAATATCAGGGTGGGTTACCTTTCAGAAGTTGTGTCTATGGTTCCGGTACCGGCTTTTGCAGCCTGCGTATCGCGTGTATTTTTCTGTACGCTGATAGCACCAAAGATGCTCAGCAGGAAGGCGAAGGCGTAGAATCCTTTCTCACTTGGCAGTAATGTCGCATTCCATAAACCTACTGTCAGCAGAACGATGCAGAGTAGGGTCGATACCCAGCTAAGACCATAATAAATGTCTGTTACCGGGATACCTTCAAGACGGTCTCTTACACATTTCTGCACAGAGACGCCGGCAAAAAGGCCATACATGAGTATGGTAAAATAGTAGCCTTTTTCATTGAGCTGCATTGCTGCGTTCCACAGCCCAATTACATAACCTACCACTCCAATCAATAGTGCGAGCCAGGAGGTAGCAATAAAGGCAAGTGACGGTTTCTGCTTCATTTATGTTGTGTACTGATTCGGTGTCAAAAGTAGATCAAAAAGTAACTGCCTGGAATAGCGGTTTTCAGGTATAAATCGTCAGGATTCATTATTTTGGTACCGAATTATCCAGGATACTTATGCACTACAACAAGGGAACCCACCTGATTGCGACCCTGTATACAACTGAGCATCAATTACTTAATACTTTTGAAGCATTCAGAATATTGACAGATGACCTCATCGGGACACACCAGTTACAAAAGCTGGGAGAAGTATACCATAACTTTAGCCCTTCCGGTTATACCGGTGTCGTATGTCTGAGCGAAAGTCATCTTTCTATACATACCTGGCCGGAACATGGCAAGATCAATATTGATATATACCTGAGCAATTATCTCCGGAACAATGACGGTACGGTAGATAAACTATACAGCGCGATCAAAGATCATTTTAATGCGACTGTCGAACAGGAACAATTCCTCAAACGCTAAACAAATGACTGTGATCCCATCTATCTATCAATGCCCGAACTGTAGCCGTGTTGTTAATTTCTCCTCTCCTCACACAACCGTTAAAGTATGCGAATGCGGAACGGTGATCAACAGGATGAGTGACGGCTCCATTCTACCCCGGCCATTCCGGACCATTACGGATAAAGCATCCGTGATTGCCCCCGGCACTACCGGACAATGGAACGGGAAGAAATTTACTGTTACCGGACGCTTCAGAATATGGACCGAAGAAACTGTTTTCAGCTACTGGACAATCATCTTTCAGGATGAAACGGCCGCCTATCTTGCTGAAGGATATGGCATGTATGCCATTTATATTCCCAAAAAATCGCCTCCTGAGCTTGCCGGAGACAATATCAGAAGCATAGCGCCCGGCAAGAAGAAATTAATGTTTGGGGAGGAGTATATGCTGTTGCGTAAGGACACCGCTAAACTATGGGAAGTAGAAGGCGAACTGTATATTCCGGAATGTAACACTACGTTTCTGACCTATGATTTTTCCAGTCCGTCGGGTAGAATCATACATATAATAGAGTACTGGCCACGCATACAACCTGCATTCGAAGTACATCACACTGATTTTACCAGTCTTGCACTGGCAAACACCCGCCCATATGAAAATAGTGGCAGATCGTTTAAATGTAACTGTGGGTATAATAACCATGTAGCGACCTTCCCATTTGCACAAAGCACGGTGTGTACCGGCTGTGGTAACTGGTATGTATACAAGAACCAGCTTGAGTTTGTCAAAGTTGGGCAGGGAAATACCATGACTCCCCAGCCAGTCATTAAGGTAGGTGCAAAAGGTATTATAAAAGGGATATCTTATACAGTCACCGGTTATATCATGAAGGAGGAACGTAATTCCTATCACGCCCGGTGGACAGAATACGCCCTGTTTAATGAAAAAGAAGGCTTTGCCTTTCTGAGCGTTTATGCCGGCCACTGGATATACCTGCGCGAGCAGGGGAAAACGCCCGTACCGGATACGATTGGAACAGATGGCTTCAGATATGATGGACGTGATTTTGATCTGTACAATGATTATTCTTTTAAGGTGATATGCGGAAAAGGAGAATTCCCGGGTAATCCTTTCAATGATGGTCACATTAAGTGCTGGGAGTTTATAGCGCCGCCTGTCATGTGGGCCAGAGAGCAGAGTCCGGAAGAAGGAATCGTTTGGTTTAAAGGAACCCATATTGCCGCAAAAGATGTCAAAGACGCGTTTGGAGACGCAGTAACACTTCCTAAGCAGGATGGCATCGGTATGTTAAAGCCTAATGGCTATATCAACCTCAAAGAGATGTTGAAGTACACTCTGGTTGCCATTCTCGTACTGATAGTAGTGCATCTTGCCACTACGAGTGGCAGCAAACAGGAAGTGCTGATCGACAAAGAGCTTTATTTCTACGATTCATCCAATGTACATAGTGCGGTAGTAGGTGATGTACACCTGGACAAACGCAGCAGTAATGTCATGCTGACCATCACCTCTTCTGTGGATAACTCCTGGGTTGAGGTAGAAGCTACGCTGGTCAACAAAAAAGACGGCACTGAATATAGTGTAAGTAAAGGTGTTGAATATTATAGCGGAGTATCAGAAGGAGAACGCTGGAGTGAGGGTAGTCAGGATGCCAAAGTATACCTGAATAGTATACCCAGAGGAGATTATACCGTACAACTCAGTGCTACACGTGAGCAAGGGGCCTTCCCTGTACGTTCTTATCATGTTACAGCATACTATGACGTATCGAATTTGCACAACCTGTTTATTTGTATAGGGCTGTTACTGATATGGCCTGTCTTTAAATATATTTTCACATACTACAGCGAAAAGAACCGCTGGTCCAATAGTTCATACTCAAGGTTTAACTATGAATCTGAATAATTTCAATCCCTTCAAGGAGGATTCTTCCATGTTTCCATTCCGTTGGTTCCTCCTTATTCTGGCACTGTTAAGCGGCGTGTTACTGTATTCTGATTCCAGCGGGTATCGTCTGTTTTCCGGCTCCGGACAACAGCAATGGAACGCTTCCGGTCAGCAGCATTTTCATAAATAATCTAACAAACAACCTAATATGACAAACGCACTACTCAACTCTATTCTGTATTCCTTCATTGGTATCGCTATTCTCGTGATTGTCTTTATACTGGTGGAAGTTCTGACACCAAGACATAACCTCCGTAAAGAGATCATGGACAATCAGAACATGGCGGTAGCTGTACTGGCGGGCTTTTTCATGCTGGCAATGGCGATCATTATTGCTTCTGCTATTCACTAAGTAAACGAAACGATGTCTAAAAAAGAAAACGGCGCACAGTGGCTGTTACTGACGGCAGTATTTGTTATTGCCACCTGTGGATTGATTTATGAACTGGTAGCTGGTACGCTGGCTTCTTACCTGCTGGGGGATAGTATTACACAGTTCAGCACTATTATCGGCGTGTACCTGTTTTCTATGGGAATAGGTTCCTTCCTGTCTAAGTACTTCAGCAAAAACCTGCTGGCCTGGTTCATCAGGATAGAGTTGCTGGTAGGACTGGTAGGAGGGTTCAGTTCCGCCTTATTATTTATCATGTTTCCGCTGGCAGCGTCTTTCCGCCTGATACTATATGCCATCGTGCTGATTACCGGCATACTGGTAGGGCTGGAAATACCACTACTGATGCGGATACTGGAAAAGAAGGTGGAATTTAAAGAACTGGTAAGCCGGGTCTTTACCTTTGACTATATCGGCGCTTTGCTGGCGTCGCTGATCTTTCCGCTATTGCTGGTACCACATCTCGGGCTGATCAGAACCTCTCTCTTTTTCGGCATCCTGAATGTCGGCGTGGGGTGGTATCTGGCATATAAATTTTCAGGAGAAGTACGACAGGCCGGGCTGTTAAAGGTAAGTGCCATCATCCTGTTATTGTCTCAGCTGGTATGTTTTGTCTTTTCAGAAAAGATCATGACCTACAGCGAAGCCATGACCTATGATGATAATGTTGTGTACTCTACCTCTACACCGTATCAGCGTATTGTGATTACTAAAAATAAGCATGAACTGCGGCTTTTCCTTAATGGAAATCTGCAGTTCAGTACTGCTGACGAATACCGTTATCATGAAGCATTGGTACATCCCACTTTTTCTTCTCTCAGCAATCCGGAACAGGTACTGGTATTGGGTGGCGGAGACGGACTGGCTGTGAGGGAGATACTGAAATATCCGGCTGTAAAGCAGATAACCCTCGTCGATCTCGATCCCGCCATGACAAAGCTGTTTTCTAAACAGCGTATGTTAACCATGCTGAATGACTCTTCCCTGCTGAATCCGAAAGTACAGGTACATAATGCAGACGCATTTACCTGGTTGCGGAACAACAAGACGAAATTTGATGCGATCGTTGTTGACTTTCCCGACCCTTCTAACTTCTCTATCGGAAAGTTATACAGCACGACCTTTTATCAATTGTTGAAACATGCACTACGCCCGGAGGGCATTGCTGTTATTCAGAGCACTTCTCCATATGTTGCCCCTAAAAGTTTCTGGTGCGTAGACACTACCTTAAGAGCGGTAGGTCTGCATACAATTGCTTATCATAACTATGTTCCTTCTTTTGGTGAATGGGGATATATTATGGCTACTCCACAGGAGCCACATCAATGGTTCAGTCATATACCAGCTCCGCTGAAATTCCTTAATCCAACCACGCTTCAGCAGATGCTTACTTTTCCTGAAGACATGAAAGCGCATCAGTTGCTCGACATCAATAAACTCAATAATCAGGCACTGGTAAAATATTTCGAAGAAGAATGGAGTAAATATCTTGAACGTTAAGATATGAGGAGAAGATCATTTATACAATCTATAGCAGGCCTCACTGTAGTGAGCAGTTTTCTGGCATCGTGCCAGAGGCAGCACGTCATCAAAGGAAGTGTGATCGGGGCCAGTTCGCATACCGGTCACTTATTACGGGATAAGAACTTTGCAGCCCCCGTAGCGGCTGTGGAGCATGACATCGTGATCGTTGGCGGAGGTATTAGTGGATTATCTGCAGCACGTCACCTGCATCGTCAGGGTATCACCGACATGGTCATACTGGACCTCGAAAAGGAAATGGGCGGTAATGCAGCCTGTGGCAGTAATGAAGTTTCCGGCTATCCATGGGGAGCGCACTATGTGCCGATTCCCAACAATGACCTTACAGCTTATACAGACTTCATGCGGGAATGTGGAGTTATTACCAGTCCGCCGGAAGCACCTCTCCCAACCTACAATGAATACTATATCTGCTTCGATCCCGAAGAAAGACTCTATATCAACGGACAATGGCAGGAAGGACTTATCCCACAGTTTGGCGTTCCTGATGCCGAGAAAAAACAGATACAGGCGTTTCTTGATAAAATGCAGGCTTTCCGTGTTGCCAAAGGGGAAGACGGTAAAGACGCATTTGCGATTCCACTGGACAACTCCAGCAAAGACCCTGTCTTTACTACATTAGATAAGCTGACCATGAAAGAATGGCTGCACCAGCAAGGCTGGACATCACCTTACCTGCAATGGTATGTGAACTATTGCACCCGGGATGATTATGGGACCACTTACGATGAGATCAGCGCATGGGTGGGTATCCAGTATTTTGCCAGCAGGAAAGGAAAAGGCAGTAATGCAGATCATCATGATGTACTGACCTGGCCGGAAGGAAATGGCTGGCTGGCGGCTCATCTGAAAAAAGAATTACAATCGTACTTCAAAAATGAGGCTTTGGTAGCCCGCATACAGGAAGAGGGAGGTAAACTGGCGATTGATTACTTCGACGTAAAAGAAAGCCGGTTAAAAAGAATCAATGCCCGCCAGTGTATACTTGCCGTACCACAGTTTGTAGCCGGCAGGATATTACATGATGAAGCGCGTATCAGGAAAGTACACCAGCATATGCAATATAGTCCGTGGATGGTGGCGAATATCCGCAGTAACGCACTGGACGAAAGAACAGGATATACTTTAAGCTGGGACAATGTGATTTATAACAGTCCTTCTCTTGGTTATGTAGAAGCCACTCATCAGCAGGTAGAACAGGGTAAAAAGCAAAAGAACCTGACCTATTACCTCCCACTGACAGGAAAAAGTCCGGTGGAAGAGCGAAAGGCAGCAATTGAAAGGACTCACACGGAGTGGGTAAAGATGATCGTAGATGATCTGGATCTTGTACACCCTGATATTGCGACAAATATTGAGGAAGTCAATGTAATGATATGGGGCCATGCCATGGCCAAACCTTTACCGGGCACCGCGCACGGTACGATACGACAGGAACTGGGTGCTTCGGTCAATGACCACCTGCACTTTGCACATACAGATCTTGCAGGTAATAGTCTCTTTGAAGAAGCATTTTATCAGGGACTGACAGCCGCTCAAAAAGTAATGACACAATTATCCGCTAAGATATGAACAAGCAAGCGTGGATAGGCAAACCATGGACTGACAGTGTATTCATACTGTTACCTCCGTTTTTCAGTCTGCTGATCATCATACTCTTCCCATCCTTCTTTCAGGACAATAAAAACATGCCGGATGCGGGCTGGGTAGTACTCGTTCTGCTGGTAGACGTAGCGCATGTATACAGTACATTATACAGAACTTACTTTGATCCACATGCATTGAACCAGCAACGTTTTTTGTTATGGATCATACCGGCACTGAGTTTTATCGGAGGTGTTATTATCTACTCGCTCAGCAGTTTGTTATTCTGGCGCATATTGGCCTATGTGGCGGTTTTTCATTTCGTCAGGCAGCAGTATGGTTTTATGCGCGTATACAGCCGACAGGAAATTGCGGGGCGTGTCAGCAAAATGATAGATAGTATCACGATTTATACAGCAGCCCTGTATCCGATGGCATACTGGCATCTCAGCGGACCACGGAACTTTAACTGGTTTGTGGAAAATGACTTTGTGTTTTTCGAGTCTGTGCTGATCAGGAATATATTAGGGGTTGGATATTTTGCTACTGTGGCTGTTTATATTGTGAAAGAGATCTATAACACCTACACCACCCGTACATTCAATATCCCTAAAAACGCGGTGATCGCCGGTACTCTGGTCTCTTGGTATTTCGGGATAGTATACTATAACGGAGATATGGCATTTACCTTACTGAATGTGGTTAGCCACGGCATTCCTTACATGGCACTGATATGGCTATATGGCCAGAAACAGTACAAGAATCCTGAGAAAAGTGGCTCCTTTCTGCGGATGATATTCAGCAGGTATGGCATAGTGGTATTTTTACTGTTGATATTTGTGTTTGCTTTTGTGGAAGAAGGTCTCTGGGATATGACCGTATGGCAGGAACATGCGACTGTTTTCGGTACAACCCGTCTTCCCACACTTGACCTCAATCAGCAGTTATTAAGTCTGATCGTTCCCTTACTGGCACTTCCCCAGATCACGCACTACGTCCTTGATGGCTTCATCTGGAAGATTAAAAAAGAAGAATTCAAATGGAGCAATGAAATTTGATACTTTTAGATAAAATAGGCCTATGCATCAGGAAACACATGTAACCAGTTCCAACATTGTACGGGATATTATCATTGGTATGTCTGACGGGCTGACGGTGCCTTTTGCGCTGACAGCAGGTCTGAGCGGCGTACTGGATACCAATCACCTGATCATTGTATCAGGTTTATCAGAGATTGCGGCAGGGTGTATTTCAATGGGATTAGGTGGTTTTCTGGCGGGCCAGACGGAAATAGAGCATTATGATGCTGAGTTGAAGCGGGAGTATGAGGAAATCGAGAAAGTGCCTGAAATAGAACGCAAAGAGGTGGAGGAGATATTTATTTCTATGGGTGTGGACGAGGCGCTTAGCAAACAGGTGACTTTACAGATCAGTCAGGATAAAGACAAATGGGTTGATTTTATGATGCGCTTCGAATTGGGACTGGACAAACCTGATAAAAACAGAGCGTATCAATCAGCCATTACGATTGCACTGGCCTATCTGACAGGCGGTTTAATTCCGTTGGCGCCTTATGTTATTATCAGTAACAATCAACATGGTTTTTACTGGTCCTGCGGGATCACCATTTTTGCGCTGATCATATTCGGTTATTTCAAGTCGAAAGTAACAGCACAACCACTGCTGAAAGGTACGCTGAAAGTGGCCCTTACCGGCATCTTTGCAGCAGCGGCTGCTTATGCTATTGCGAAAATGATCAGTTAAGCTGCTGTTTCCTCGTTCACCAATGCGAGTAAATCATCTTTTTTGCCGGTCTGCAACAAGATATCTATCATACCGAGATATACACGTTGCTGCTCCTTATTCAAACCTTGAAACAGTCTTGGTTCGGTAGCAAATATACTTTTCAGGAATTTCTTCAATTCTCTCCTGTTACCCGTATCCGGTAAGACACCATTCTTTTCATAGCTATCCAGCAATTTCACTGCGGCTTCTCCTTTTACAAAAGCCTTCTGTCTCAGCCTTACCAATTCATGCAGATGGTTCATTAATTCACGAAAGACGTTATGTTGTCTTGTCCGCTCAAACATATTCTCCGTTTGTTCTGCATCACGGGGATGGAATGCATCGAAATAACGGGATTCAACATATACGCTGTGATAGAAGCCAATAGCATTATTGTTAAAAGAGGTCAGGTCTTTAAATACTTCAGATTGTCCTGAATTCAGGAAATAAAAGAAGAACTTATCCCCTATTCGCTCCGACCATCTTACAAAAGTGATCCTGAAATAATGTTCCGTGCCTTCCGCATCTTTCCGGGACAATACGCCTGTGTCACTTTCTGCAATTGCAGCCTGATAATCCAGCGCGACCCCATTGATGCGGATCTGATATTCTTTTTCTCTGTTCAGCATTAGAAACCAGCCGAATTCACGGATCAGAAAGCTTTTAAATTCATCTGACTCGAAGGAAAAACCAGATACTTCAAACAGATCGTAGAAAGTAACAGTGGTACCGGTTGCTTTCTTAACGGTTGTTTTCTTTCCATCCGGGTCATAAAAGTCTTTTGCATTGCGGCTGATGGTGATATCGTATTCCATCATACCGCCGGTTTTATCGTCTTTATAGACAGTATGCCATACCGCTTTCCCGCTGAATGCAGAGAAAGAAAAGCGGCCGCGACCTTTATTTCCTTTGATAAAGGAGGAGGTTTTCTGGAAAGAGGCTTTTTTTATGGAATCATTAAAATGCCCGAAAGTCTCCTTTAACAGATCATAATCAATGCCGGAGCCATTGTCTGTTATGGATAAACTATGAATGGTATCGATTTCGTTGGATTGAAAATATATGTCTATCACAGAAGCAGCGGCGTCAAACCCGTTCCAGATATACTCCGCCACAGCTTCCATGTAGTCTTTCGGAAGACCGGAAGACTGGATCCCCGTATCCGTAACTGACACTTTCTCTTTCATTTGTAGCTATTTTTGCATGCTATATAGTAATTCTTTCAGTAAATACAGAATTTTATTTAGCCATTATATGATAAAGGACTCAATCACTATACATTGAATTTGAATATGAATACGACAATACTTTACCGTCCGACGGGAATAAAAGAGTTAGCCCTGATTGCAGAGACAGGTTTCCGGCATTTTCCACCCAGATTATCCTGGCAACCGATATTTACCCTGTACTGAACCAGCCTTATGCTGAGCAGATCGCTTTGGAATGGAACACAAATGACGAAGCGTCCGGTTACTGTGGCATTGTAACCCGGTTTGCTGTGGATACAGCTTTTCTGCAAAGGTATGATATCCAGAATGTGGGAGACGGGTCACATAATGAGTTGTGGGTACCCGCAGAGGAGCTGGAGATGTTCAACCGGCATATTGAGGGAAAGATCGAGGTGGTGAAGACATTTCTGGGGGAGAAGTATACAGCGCCAGAAGATGTACAACTGGCTGAACTGATCTCCTCCCTGTCGAAATAGTCATTTATCCGGGATCGGGGGAATGGATAAAAAGCCGTTTATCAGTCTCTCAGAAAGCTCTCTACTCTTCCTTTTGTTATCTGAGGCAGGTCTGTATTCAGGATCTTCCATTTTTTGATCTTCATTTCTGCAAACCATTTATCGAGGACTTTGCGGATAATGTCTTCATCGTTTTTATGTTTGGTGGCGGGGGTAACTTCAACCACCAATACTTCCAGGCGATCGAGGTCGGCACGTTTGCTGATCAAACCAAAGTCAAGTTTATCAATGTCTTTTGACCATTGAGGATTATTGCGAAGTTTATATTTATCCAGCAAGCCGGGTAGCAGGTAGGCATACCGGTTGCCTGCAGCATCTTTGGAATCTGCATGAAAAAGATAGCCGTCGGTGAATATGACAAGGATGTTTCGGTAAGAAGTATCAGGATCTATTGTGATATCCACATCGTTTTTGAAGAAACGCCAGATATCTGATCCCGGCCAGTAAGCCTGACGGAGGCTGGTACGATAGATATAGCTGATATTTTCGGTGACGGTATTACCGATGTTATCATATATCTTTTTCTTTTCAACGGGCATCAATCCGGACAAATCGGTACTCAACTTCTCGGCGGCCTTACTGATACCCGGATCAGCAGGATTAGGAGAAAATATGATACGCATCTTTGGTTTGGCTGCATGTCCACCTTTGGATCTTATTTCGCTTTTAAAATATTCCGTCAGGTAACTAATCAGTGCACTGTCTTTCTGAAAATGCGCGGGCATGTCGGGGTTCGCTTTGGGGTCGATCCGGTCAGAAAGGTCGAGCAGAATGGATAGGTTTAATTGTTTCTGGCGATCATTAAGCATCGTTTTCGCCCTCACTTCCGGTTGATCTTCTTTCGCATCATTAGACCGGCAACTGAACAGCATCATTGTAAACGTCAACAGGATGTATTTCATAGCGCATCTGTTTTGGGAGTTGTATATGTTACAGTGCCAATAAAGTCACGTACGATATTCTCTGCTGTATCCAGTTCTGTACCGGATTTTCCGGCGCCACTCATCCAGGCGAGCCATCCTGCCATAAAGCTGTACATACATGTTTCAAACTCGCTGGGAATAATTACCCCTGCAATTGCCTCCTGAAGTTTTTTGATCTGTGTTTTTGCATCGTCTATATAATGGGTCAATTTATCGGCGCCGGTATGCATATCACTGACCTGCGTATTTACATCCTGTATTTGTTTGTCTTTTTCTTTCAGGGCAACGTTGACCTTATCGATCTTACCATGAGCAGCTAATACGAAATCAAATACAAATCCCCATATAAGATATACTATAAAGCCCGCGAATATGATCAACCAGAAATTGATAGTGTGAAAGGCGAGCCCGATAGTGTAATCCGGCACCACTTTGTCAATAACATCGTTTTTCTTGATGTCATAGATCTTTTCAGTGATTTCATATGCCAGAATGCCATCGAATACAAACGTGATCAATATCAAGGTGGCAATTTTCGCATATTTCTGCACACCATTTTCCTCCTGGAATTTGTGGATAAGGTATCCAAGTCCCAGAAACACAGAGGGTATTGTGACAATTAGTAACAGCTGCGTTACTCCTTTTTCAGAGAATTGGAGAGGGCTTCCGCATCAAAAATCGCATTCGCAACACCGATGTCGCCTAACTTGAATTCCTTAAAAAAGTGGAATAAGAGGCTGAGCTATAAAAGACGAACAGGTAAATGGTCAGTGTGGCAAGAATGAAACAACCGATATAAAAACTAGGTCTGCCGGTGAGATCTCCCACAATTTCGTGTGGATTTTCACGAAGATGTTTCTTTTCTTCTTTGAGTGTGTCTATTTTACGAAGTAAAGCCGGAAGATCTTCTTCTTTCATCTTTCCGATCCGGTTCTCCCAACGGTCAATATCTCCTTTATGTTCCTCAAGTTTGACTTTCATCGGCTTCTTTAAATCATCCTGTCTTTCTTTATCATTCTTGATCCTTTCCTTAAAATCATAATAAATCTTTTGCAGGCATACCCGTAAACCTGCAATACTACCACCTAACAAGGAGGCCTGCTGATAGCCATAATCCTGATAAGTAATTTCTTCTCTTCTTGTTTCGGCCGGTTCAGCAGTAGCTGTATCGGTTGAGGGATTTTCGTTTACGGTAAACAAATCTTTGGTGACTTTTAAAAGGCCCATGGTTTAGAGATTTTTAGAAACATTGGATAATACTTGTTGTATGGGAGTATTGCGTGCAGCTTCTCCCAACAGATATTCACAAATAGACAGGACGTTTTCTTGTTTGAAACCAAACAGGGAGCAGAAGCGTATGAGGAGCTTTTGCTCTGCTTCATCGATTTTACCATCTGCACAAGCCATCAGACTGAGGTCGTACAAATAGCTGATCTTTTCTGACAGTGTTGTCGGTGAGATAAAGACAGGCTGTTCTGCCTGCATGATCAGTGTTTCGATTTCTGTTCTGTTAATACCTCCATCCTCTCCGATGCGGTATAGTAGTTCAAGTTCCCTGATATCCACATGCTCATCTGCAAGCGCCATGTGGTATAGGTTCAAAAAGTGTGTTTTTAATTCCGGACGTAAAGGCATGTTTGAGTTATTAACATTCAAAAGGGATAAATAAAGGGATAAACAGGAGCGGCAAAGTTTCACTGGCTGCTGTGAAGATCTGACTTTGCCGGTATTGCATGCTCACATTCACAAGTATCAGGTCAGATCATCAGTAGGTGCTTCAGGGGCATTCCGTCTCACGGCTTCAATGCCCTCGTCACGGCTATAGGCAGAGGGATAGGTCTCACTTCGACCGATAATTTCTCCGTTCTCGGCTTTTAATACGAATGTGTAACTGTTATTGTCACTATTAAACCTTCTTTCGTATTGTTTATAATAAGGAGCGTTCCTTTTTACGGAAGCGATGCTGTGTACGGCTGCATGTTTTGAGGTATAGCTTTCACTTCCCAGGATTTTCTCTCCATTGCCAGCTTTCAGGTTGAAGAAATAGTCATTCCTTCCGATACCGGAGAAAAGCTCAAATTTGGGATTCTTCATGTTGACGTGATTTATTGTTTATTCCAGGCGACTCTGAAACCGATGTCAGGGCACCTCTCATTGGGATTTGCTATAGTACGGGCGCTGATCAGCAATTCATTTTCCGGGCTAATGCGGCTATTATAGGCGCCACCTTTGACAATCTTATAACGCTGTAAACTATCGGACCAATCAGCACACCATTCTGCGATATTGCCGGTCATATCATGTATACCGAAGGTATTAGGATCCAAAGAACCTACTGTCGCCGGTTTTTTCGTGTTGTATATTGCTACTTTCTGAGCATTATTTCCGCCACTATATTTTTTCCCCAGCCCGGCGTCAGCAGCGTATTCCCATTCTCTTTCTGTAGGAAGGCGACCATTTTTAGACTTACAAAAATCCATGGCTTCCTGCCAGGTGATATTGCCAACAGGCGCATTTCCTCTAAGGCCTGTTAATTGCGGCGGAGGCTGTTTTCCAACACTTTTACAATATGTTCTATATTCGTCAATCGTCACTTCCGTATTGCTGATATAAAATGAATCTATGCCTGATCCTGTGATCAATATTTGCTGCATATGCTTCAACGGAAAGAATATATTTCTGATGGGAGGATTAAACAGAATACATAACCCTGATAAAATAGCTATACTGGAACCAACACTGACTGTTGTAACGCCTGTTTTACGTTGCCTGATCCTTTTTTGTCCTTTAATCTTTTCTTTCAGCATACGGGCGATGTGTTCCGGATTATTTTTCCAATCCTGATAAACAACATGCTTTGATATACCATCAATAGGTGTATCGTCAAGTCTCAGCTGAAGAATATGTGGCTCGCCCATTCTTGTTTTGGCGAGTGCGATTAATTTTTCCAGTCCAGACCAGTACTTATTGACAAAAGTGGCACTGGTGATCATTAGTACAAATCTGGCCTGCCGGCCATAAGCGTCTATTGTGAGATCAATGATATGCTTACCCCAACTACCAATTTCATTCTCGGCGTAATAGTAATACCGAATACCTAGTTTTTTCAACTCTTTTGCAATCTGATCAGCAACATGCTTGTTCTCTTCAGCAACCGAAATAGCTACATCGTATTTGAATAACCGAATCATGGTATATGGGATTTGAGGTTACCAGCATTATATTCTTCCATTTTTAATTAATGTCCAATAATAAGTCCCCAGACCTGTGAGACGGCAGCTTTTATTCCGGACAGCTGCCCAATACAGATACTCCTCACCAACAGGCTCTATTAGCCCTATCTGCTGCATTTTACGCAGCATTTTAAACGTACTGATATTCTTTTCATTCGGGGCATCTGTTGTAGTTGTGTATTCATAGCTGGGATCGAGCGGAAACTCTTTGTCCACTTCAGGAAAATATTCCAGCAGCTGTCTCAATTCAGCTTTAGATACCGTTGGATTCACTTTACGCAGGCTGGCAGAACGTACAATATTCGCCTTAAATACGGGCCGCTGGTGCCAGCTACCCAACGCTTTATCTATATAACTATAGATATTTCCCGGAGTTATCTCTCCATCTATATCTGCAGCACCACCTTTTAAGGCATCGATCAGGAGGCCGGTAAATACACCATGACCATTACTCTCTACAGAAGTCTCCGTGCTGCGGCTGGAAGCAAGGATGATCACACCCTGTTCCAGGAATGCCACATTATTATTGCTCATAAAAGCAGGTGTTCCCATAGCCCCGGCATGGCAGCAATCCAGAATGACTATCTTGTGTCTCGCCTTTGACAGGCCCGCCATTTTCAGTATGTCATCCATAGAAATGCCAACATCATCGCGGGAAAAATCGGGGGTAACAATGTAGCCGTCGCCGGACTCTGTCACATTACCATGACCAGAAAAATAGAACAGGCTGATTTCATCATCCCTGTCATTAAAAGTTTTGCGGATCACAGACTTCAGTTCTGATTTTGTCTTTACAGTGATAAAGAGCTTTACTTCAAAATTCGGTGAGCCATCTGCGTTTTTGTCTAATAGTTCTGCTACCGTTTTTGCGTCATTGATACAGCCCTTAAGGCGGGCGCCGGGATAGTCATCAATTCCGACTACTAGTGCTTTTCTCATGCGTGTATATTTTCATTGGGATTAGTCTGGGATTGTCCTTGGTTGACGGAGCAAAGATGAAACTACATTGCGGCGGAAAAAACCGGTATACAGGGGGAAAAATCCCCTTTTTACACACGGTCCCGGATAATTCCCCCGGGGCGATAGGATTTTTCCGGTATTTACTTTGAGCTGATTTTTTTTGCTCGTTCCGGTTATAGTTTCGCAGCGTAAACAGTTTACACCCCGATTTTTCACTACACCTAAAAATTCCTTTTATGCAACAACACCTTACCGTAAAACCTCTACCATTCTTCTATGTAGGTCAGAAAACTACTGCCGACAGGATCGCCAGATTCCAGAAACAAAAACATGCCGCATTAAGCCAGGCAGCGGGAAGCCCGATACCAAATCTGTATGGTATTCGAAAGAACATTTCACCAAACTTGTAGAAGAAATTGAATTCGCCGGTGGAGACGGTATCAGGGTATATTTCGGTACCTATGAGGAGGGGCATCAATTTGCCGGTCAGACCTGTCTGTTGTTCGTTACAACCAGAGAAAAACAGGTAGGCAATACCATTACACATGCGAATGTAATACTCGAGAAGGAACCTAACTATTCAGAGCGGTCTTCTGTGGAAAAAGATGTGATCTTATTCCCGGGTGAAGATGCTGGAGAAGACATCAGGGACTTCAACATGGGTATCCCTTGTCCGCCACGCTGTGACGAAGAGTTTTCTCAATAACATTACGTAATTTGAGTAAATGCAGCGATTCTTCAGTTACGAATACATGTATTTGTTACCTCTGTTGCTTAGTGCCATTCTAAGCCTGAAGACTTTCAGGCCGGGATGGCCTAAGCAATATAGGCTATTTGCTGTACTGATCTGGACCACATTATTAGCAGAAGCACTGGCAAACCTCTGGATACATAAACTGCATAACATGTTTGGCTGGGACTATTCCAGGAACAACTTATGGATCTATAACTTCTATTTTCTGATCCGTCTCGTTTTACTGGCGTCTATTTTCTATCAGATCTTATACGAGCCCCGAACAAAGAAAATAGTGTATGGGGTGACTATAGGCTTAATAGTATTTGGCCTTGCAGATTATTTCATTATCCAAAGTCCCTTTCAGTACAATACTTATAGTGTGATATCATGTCACGTAACACTGATAGCACTATGCCTTTGTTATTTCAGACAGCTGCTGCAGGCCCCCGGCATCATTGTTTTACACAAAGAGCCCATGATATGGATGACCCTGGGAACATTCCTATACCAGTCCGCATCACTTCCATTCCTGATCATGTTTGGTTTTCTGAATTTACAGCACTCTCCCCTGGCACTGTCATTACTGTTTATCAACGACATCTTCAATTTCATCATTTGCACCTGTTATTTAATCAGCTTTTTATGCAAACCTCAACATTCGCAACCTCTCTGACTATCATCATATCAACCTTACTTGTTATGAGTCTCAGTGCGGCCGTTATTTATTTCCTGTTTCTCTATCAGAAGAAAAAATTCCGACATCAACAGGAACTGATTGAAATGCGGGAAGCATTTAACCATGTACTACTCCAGTCAAAGCTTGCGATACAGGAACAAACGCTCAATCATATCTCAAAAGAGTTACACGCCAATTTTAGTCATCTGGTATCCCTGATTAATATCAATCTTTCTGAAATATTACCTAAGAGTCCCGCCGGACAAAGGGAAAACATTCTTGAAACAAAGTCACTGGCCAAGCAGCTGATGAGCGAATTAAAAGCACTCAGCGCCAATCTCAATACCGATCATATCATTAATATCGGATTTGTACAGGCATTGCAGAATGAACTGAACAGATTAGCTAAAACCGGCAGATATGATGTCAGTATTACAAAAACCGGTGAAGAATACCGGATGCAACCTGAGCATGAGATCATTCTTTTCCGCCTTTGTCAGGAAGTGCTCAATAATGTGGTGAAATACGCGAAGGCATCTAAAGTGGTTTCAAAACTCTCTTTCTCAGATGACAATTTCATCCTTACCATTGCCGATAATGGCGATGGATTTGACATCGATCAGGCGCTTAAACAAAGCGGAGAAAAACAAAGCACCGGCTTACTGAATATGCGTAAAAGAGCATCACTTATCAACGCTGATCTGAATATTACCAGTCATAGCGGAGACGGTACTATTGTAACCATTAATATTCCACATCCACAAATACTAAAAACTTATGCTGTATGAAAAATGCCAGCAAAAAAATCAACATCGCCCTCGTAGATGACCACAACCTGTTCCGTAAAGGCCTTATCAAGCTCATTAACATGGGAGATACACAGCAGAAATATCATATTCTGTTTGAAGCCGAAAATGGAAACGATCTGAAGGAAAAAATGATGCAACCACCGTTTCCGGATATTATACTGATGGATATCGACATGCCGGACATGGATGGGTATGAAGCAGTTGATTGGCTGCAACGTACGCACCCTACGGTTAAAGTATTAGTTGTATCTATGGTAGAATCGGATAATGCCATCCTACGCATGTTGCGTATGGGCGTCAAAGGATATCTATCAAAGGATATTGAAGTAGAAGACATGAACCGGGCACTGGAAGCCATTGCCAGCAACGGTTTTTATTACTCCGAAATTGCGACTGAAGTATTGAATCAGAATCTTATGGGAAATATAAAGCCAAACCCGGCGTCCCTCTATTTATCAGAAAACGAGCGGGAATTCCTGAAACTTGCCACTACAGAGATGACTTATCAACAAATAGCCGATAAGATGAATCTAAGTCCGAAAACAATAGACGGATACCGTGAAGCGCTATTTCAGAAACTGAATGTAAAAACAAGAGTGACTATGGCCATGTATGCAGTGAAACACGGAATTGTGCAGTTATAATTCAATATGCATGCAATTACTTATTTTCACGGCACATTCAATTATTGTCAGATGGATGCTCCGAAATATGAATATAAAAAGATCCTATTCCGCTTTTACAGCAACCTGCTCGAAGAGTCAACCGTAGAAACCTTATGGGCTCTGACGACAGATCCGGTAAAAGGTTATTTCAAACTGGACAATATTCCTTTTTACGTACCGGGTCTGGCTTCGGGCGATATTATTCTGGCAGAATATGACGAAGAAGAGCAGATGATGACTTATCGGGAATTGGTTGAATGCTCCGGCAACTCAACGATACAGGTTATTGTACGTGATGCCGGCAAAGATGCGACCTCATTGAGGGCCGATTTTAAAAAAGCCGGCTGTCCGAGTGATGGCCTTAATGAGTGGTATTTTGTAGTAGAGATTCCTGTAGGATTGGATTACACTCCTATCAGAAAACAACTGGTGCAGTTACAGGAAGCAGGTATTATTGACTATGCTGAAGCTTGTCTGGCTGACGGACATAGATACTAATAAAAGGTAATCATGTAATGTCTGGTTACCTTCGTAGTGGCAAATCTTTCAGTTTCTTCTTTTCTATTTTTGCGACGACCATTTGCTCCGGATCTGCAATTTCTGCAATTGTATACTCAATGGTTGTGCTCATCACCTGCGTAGCCTCCTGCAAGGTAAGATCATGTTGGTACTGCAACCAGTCAAGCAGATTTGCGGAAGCAATCTTCAGAGCATTTTTAAGCTCTTTGTGTACACCCATCGCCATTATATATTTATCGTCTTCAGCTCTGGGATAGTTAAGTGGCATTGTGCCCTTCCTGATCAGACGCACAGAAAAAATAACATCCATAGAAGTTTCCAGAGCGTTGCCGGCGATCTCTCCATCTCCCTGTGCAGCATGACCATCCCCTATGTATAAATTAGAGAATGTAACAGGTGTAAAATGAATACTTTGTGCATACAACACCGGTGTACCCACTAATAATAGGATCAGGGAAAAGATATACTTCATACGTGGTTATTGATTAGTTTTCAGGGAATACAACTGCTGACTTAGAAACTACGAACGGCCATTACTATCGTCACCACCAACAAGGCGATCCCACCAAGGAGGAACATTCTATTACCATGCGCATCCTGGATCAGCAATACAAGATTAAGAATGAGTGTATACAACCCAATACCAATTGCAGTGTAAAGCTTCGTCAGGTCGTATGAACCGCCACCGATTCCATCTCCTGTGTCTATTCTGTCTCTCAGAAAAAACACATACAACAGTATCAGAAAAGGTAATGTCAACAGTATAATTTTAAATGTTTGGGTAGATTTCATGGAAAGGAAGATAATGATTTTTAAGGACGATGGCTTATCTACCCCCTATCAAGATAAGATCTCAAAAAATCATCAAAAAGAATACCCTACTGTTTTGATAGACTAATTTTTTATTCTATTTTTGCTTCCCGGATATGATCAGCTTTACTGTAGACTGGTATAATAACGACAAGAATCTAGACATTATGAGAAGACCAACTGTACTCTTATCAGCTTTATTCTATTCAAAACCCTTATCTGTAAGCATAAGCTGTTATTGTAGTATTTCCTGACTGATATAAATAATGAATTTAACCATTACCAGCTGTCCCACCCGCAGCTGACTGATATCTTATTGCCCCAAAGGCAATGTATTCTTCCATTTTCTTAATTAAAACACGCATGTTCAAAAGAAATGTAACACTCGTGCTTGCGCTGCTTCTTAGCACAAGGCTTTTTGCACAGCAAACACAAATACGGGGGCAGGTGCTCGCTGCTGAAAACAAGCAGCCATTGCCGGGAGTGACAGTAAAAATTAACCGTACCACATTGGGTACCACCACTGATCAGGCAGGGCATTTTCAGCTGACAGTCCCTTCCAGCAAGACCGTTATCTCGGTATCTTCTATTGGCAGAGAAACAACAGAAACAGAAGTCCGCGAAGGAGATCAAAATGTTGTGATCCTGCTTAAACCCGCTAATACGACACTGGGCGAAGTAGTAGCAGTCGCCTATACGAATGTAAAGCGTTCCGGATATCCGGGAGCCGTGTCAACTGTTAGTTCAGATAAAATCAATAACCGTCTTACGCCCAATGTTACCAATGCATTACAGGGATTAGTGACCGGTTTACAGACCACCTCTTCTAACGGTCAGCCGGGTAATAGTTCCACTATCCGCATCCGTGGTGTTGGTTCTATCAATGCTTCCAGTGCACCCCTCTTCGTTGTAGATGGCGCTCCGTATGACGGAGATATTAATGCAATTAACGGTGCAGACATCGAATCCATCAGTGTGTTAAAAGATGCTACTGCTGCCAACCTATATGGTTCACGTGCGGCAAATGGTGTGATTATCATCACTACCAAACAAGGTAAAAAAGGTGAATCTGCAGTGAATATCAACTTCAATCAGGGATGGAGCAGCCGTGCGGTGAAAGACTATGATAAACTTAATACAGATCAGTACTTTGAACTATACTGGGAAGCATTGCGTAACAAACAGCTGACCAACGGACAATCAGCTGCTCAGGCGGCAGCAACAGCCAGTGCTCGTGTAGTTTCCGATCTGGGAATCAATCCTTACGGTCCTACCTTCCCTCAACCTGTAGGTACAGATGGAAAGATCGTAGCTGGTGCACATCCTTTATGGAACGATGACTGGGAAAAAGGCATACAGCAATCCGGAAAATATACACAGGCACAACTTAGTTTCAGCGGTGGTAGTGACAAATCAACTTATTATGTAAGTGGTGGGTATGTCAACAATGAAGGTGCTTACATGGGCTCTGGTTTTAAACGTTACAACTTCAAGAGCAATATTACCTTACAGGCTAAATCATGGCTGAAGACCGGGTTGAACCTGAGTGGTTCCAGCGCTGCACAGGACTATCCTGCTTCATCTGATTCCCGTACAGATAATGTCGTGCTATTCGGCAGGACTGTTCCCGGCTTCTACCCTATTTACCAACGCAATCCCGACGGTACTTTTATATTAGATGCCAGTGGCCAGAAATTGTTTGACTATGGCGCTTACCGCCCATCCGCAGCACTGGCCCGTGAGAATCTGATCGGCTCTCTCCCTCTGGATAAAAACAGAAATACAAATGAGAATCTTTCTGCAAGAACATTTGTAGAAGCTGCGCTTACTAAAGCATTACATATCAAGACAAGTTACAACGTTGACTATGTAAATACCAATTCCCTGTTCTACACGAACCCACTTGTGGGCGGTGATGCAGAAATAGGTGGTGCTATCAGTAAAAGTAATGGCAGAAGATTAAGCTATACCTGGAATAACATTCTGACCTATGATGCAGATCTGCTGGGAGGACATCACCTCAACCTGCTGGCTGGCCATGAATATTATTATTTCAATTCCAGTTCTCAGAGTGGTAGTCGTCAGAAGTTTGCATTACCTGACCTCTACGAGCCGGCAGCGGCCTCTCAGTTAAATGACTTTACCGGTGTTTCTGATAACTACGCAAAACTCAGTTTCTTTGGTCAGGGTCAATATAACTACCTGAACAAATACTATTTCACAGCATCTGTAAGAAGGGATGGTTCTTCCCGTTTCTCTCCTGATTCCCGTTGGGGAACATTCTGGTCAACAGGTGCATCCTGGCGTCTGTCAGAAGAGCAATTCCTCCGTTCTGTGAGCTGGTTGAATACCCTGACATTAAAAGGTAGCTATGGTGCGTCTGGTAACGATAACCTGAGTACTTATTACGCATACCTCGCTTTATTCGATATTAAGAATAACCTGGGGAATGGAGGCGTTATCACATCCAGACTGGCTACACCGGGTCTGAAATGGGAAAGTAACCTGAATCTGAATATTGGTCTGGATTACGCATTATTTGACAATCGCCTGTATGGTAATATCAATTACTATAACAGAACCAGTAAGGATCTGTTGTATGCAAAACCGATGGCCTCTTCTACCGGATTCAGCTCTATCAGTGCTAATATTGGCGCATTACGCAATACAGGTCTGGAACTCGAACTGAATGTTATACCTGTTCAAACCCGCGATTTTAAATGGAATATCGGGTTGAATGTAGCGCATAACAAGAATAAGATCACTGAACTGCCACAGAAGGAAATCATCAGTGGCACTAAAAAGCTGACTGTAGGAAGTTCTATTTATGAATTCTATCTGCGTGAATGGGCAGGTGTAGATTCCAAGACAGGTAATCCACTCTGGTATCAGACGGATGCCGAAGGCAAGAAGGTAACAACCACTAACTACGCTTCCGCAACACAATATTATGCAGGTTCTGCATTACCAGATGTTACAGGAGGTATTACCAATACCTTCAACTACAAAAACTTTGATCTCTCTTTCTTATTGTCCTATAGCATAGGAGGTAAAGTGCTGGATCTGGATTATGTATCCTTGTTGAGCGGGGCAACCAGTCCTGGCCGTAACTGGTCTACAGAATTACTGGAACGCTGGACACCGGAAAATACCAACACAGATGTCCCACGCTTCACTACAGACAACCTGAACTGGACATCTACTTCTACCCGTTTCCTCTATAGCGCTACTTACGCCCGTCTTAAAACTGTATCACTCGGCTATTCTCTGCCAAACAGATTATTATCCAGAATTGGTATTAAAAGCGCTAAAGTATACGGTCTGGGCGAAAATCTCCTGACCTTCTACGGTCACAAAGGCATGGATCCAGAGCAGTCAATAGATGGTACCACTTACTATCAGTATCCTGCGATGAAAACATTCTCAGTGGGTATACAGGTGGGACTCTAATAAGTAACGTTTTAACATTGAATGAACATGAAATCAATCAGATTTTACACATATACGGCAGCGCTGCTCTTAGGATTATCAGCCTGCAATAAACAACTGGATACCGCTCCTTCCAATGCGGTCTCAGAAGATATCGTACTGAAAAATGTTGCCAACCTGACCACCATCTCTGAGGGCACGTGGGCGGCAATGATGGATGATTTTTATGGTGGAACGTACAGCAATCCCGGCTTTAAGACGATTGCACTTACCAGCGATGCCATGGCGAATGACGTCGCACTGATCACTACCAAGTATGGTTTTCCTACAGCATACCGTTTTACTCAGATGAATGATAAGACACAGTCACGTGTGAGCGCTATCTGGGCACAACTATACAAAATCATCAACAATAGCAATATCATCATTGCGAATGTGGACAGAGTGGAAGGAGATCTGACCACCAAAAAGTGCTCAAAGGACAAGCACTGGCACTGAGGGCACATACCTATCTTACAATTGCTTCTTTTTACCAGTATTCTTACCTGAAAGATTCAACTGCAAAAACGGCACCTGTTTATACCACACCAACGAATGCCAGTACACAGGGTAATCCGAAAGCATCTCTGAAAGAGATCTATGAAGTGATTTTCTCTGATCTGTTACAAGCTAAAGAGTTATTGGCAGGTTATGATCGTCCGGCGAAATATAAAATCAATGCCGATGTGGTAAATGGCTTACTGGCACGTGCTTACCTGAATACCGGCAGATGGGCATTTGCAGCAGCTGCTGCTAATGAAGCTCTGCAAAATTATCCATTGATGGCACCATCTGAATACAGCAAAGGTTTCAATGATGCCGGCAACTCTGAATGGATCTGGGGACATTCTGAAATACCTAGTCAGAGTGATGGTAGTTATGCCTTCCATTTTCTGGATGTGTCTTCTTCCTCTTCCTATTATTACAGTTATATGGCAGATCCTTTCTTTGGCGAACTATTTGAAACTGGCGATATCCGTAAAACACTGTTCTCATGGGACGGCTCCGCTGCCGCCCGAGAAGGGTATCTTCAATATAAAAAATTCAAGTTCAAAGCAGATCAGACTGCGGACCTTGTCCTGATGAGAAGTGCAGAAGCCGTGCTGATCAAAGCGGAGGGTTATGCCCGCGCTGGTAATCTTCCTGAAGGTATTACTGCATTGAACCAGCTTCGTACGGCCAGAGGAGCCAAATTGTTTGACGCCAATGGCGCAACCGCGGATAATCTGATCAGGGAGATCCTGATAGAAAGAAGAAAAGAACTGTGGGGTGAAGGGTTTGGTTTATCTGATATTATCCGTACCCAGCAGGCAGTAGTACGTAAACCTTATGTGGATGTCAACGGAAATGATATTAAGGTGACCGTGGTAAAACCTGATGGCAGTAGCAAAGAGGTACCGGCAAGGTATCATACAGCACTGACATTTTCAGATGGAACTGCATTTGCAGCCAACAGCCCTTATTACATATTCGTGGTACCACAGGGCGAAGAGCAGAATAATCCTAATCTTAACAAGTAGTTATTTACGCTATATAAAACGAAGAACGGCCGGGGTTACCTGGCCGTTCTTCGTTTATTGCGTTACAGAACTTCTCCCCTTTTTGTTATCTTCCCTATCCATATTTCTCATTACTCACCAAACTCATGCAAACTATGCAGGATCTACACAATGAGGTAGCACAATTGCGCCGTCAGATGTCTTTTTTCAAACTATATGCTGTTATTACATCCCTCTTTATACTGGCCTTTATTGGATACGGTTTCCGAAAATCAGCACAGGATGACATTATCAAAAGCTTACGTGCAGAAAAGATTGAAATTGTGGAACCAGATGGCACTGTCAAACTATCCTTGTTCAACAAAGAGAACCTTCCTCCTGCGGTTGTGAATGGTAAAAAGCTGAGTCGTCAGGGTGGTGATGAAGCTGGACTGATGTTTTATAATACTGAAGGAGAAGAATGTGGAGGTCTGGTATATAACGGGAAAGGGAAAAATGGTAAAGGTCAGAATGAGCTTAGCATCACGTTTGATAAATATAAGCAGGACCAGATGGTACAGTTGTCCTACATTCAACGCGAAAATGGGCAGGATACTAAAGGACTGACCGTTTTTGAGCGCCCTTCCTTTCCTGTTGATCAGACGATGGCCACACTCGATTCTATCCGGAGTAAGGTTAAAGGAGAACAGGAACAACAGAAAGCGATTGATCAGCTAAAAGCGGAGGATATTTTGGTTATACGCGTATGTTTGCCGGTCAACAAGGCCAACGCACGGGTCTCTTTGTGCGTGATACCAAAGGCCGGATAAGGCTGGAGATGATCGTTAATGAAAAGAACGAGCCTGAGATCCTGTTTTATAATGAGAAAGGCGAAGTACATAAGAAAATTAATTATTAAGGCCGCTATGCATCCGAAGTATTATCTTAGTCCTTATGAAATTTCGTTTTAGTCTGCCTTACCTGCTACTAGCTATCCTTATTTTTGTTGTAGAAGTACTGATTGCATTATATGTACATGATGATTTTATCCGTCCCTATTTTGGAGATGTACTGGTAGTTGTGCTGATCTATTGTTTTGTTCGCAGCTTTATTCAGGCACCTGTGATCCCTGTTGCACTGAGTGTGCTGGTATTTCCTATCTGGTAGAGATATTACAATACTTCAAAGTTGTGAAGTTATTGGGGCTGGAGCACTCCCGGGCAGCTAATATTATTATCGGGAATTATTTTACCTGGACAGATATGATGTGTTATACGGTGGGTATTGGCTGTACAATATTGATAGAAAAACTGGCCACATTGAAAAAGGCCATGTAAACCAGATGGATATTATAATGCCTATGACACAGTTTAGGAATATACAGTGGGTTGTACAACGTAATCTACCAGTCTTTCCGATTTTGAGGGAATGCAAAATGCATGTGCTAAATCGGATATTCCGTTTACGGCCATAGATATCATTCCTTTTACATCAACCTTACCGCCTTTTGATAAAACGCGTCGTTCTATCATTTATGGCTCTACTACCTTTAATGCGATTGCTGCGAATGATCCAATATTAAGAGAAGGAGTTTCTTTGATGAACAAAAGTTCTCAATAGAAAACTATATTAAACATTGGGGCGGCATATGCTTAACTATGAAGCGAAGATTACACTTTCCAGTCTCTTATTGAAAACAATGACTACGCTGGAGATAAGTTATTGTTTATCCGTCCGGATGATGACAACAAATCATTTGCAGGCGAGCTCAAAACAATATGATCAGATTCGTGACTGGTTCGCACAACTGTCAATGATAGAGAATAGCGCATTGTCTCCAGAAAGCAAGATTATCGTAGCGGAGCCATATAA
>NZ_VOHS01000006.1 GCF_007896845.1 Chitinophaga pinensis
TTGCGCCGGGTTGGACGCATTATAGTGAAACGGTGCTGTATAATACTTACGATCTGACAAATGCCCTGCAATCAGGGGCGAATACATTGGGGTGATAGTGGGTAATGGATTCTTCAATGTGAATAAAGAACGTTACCGTAAGTTGTCGGTTGTGTATGGTATGCCGAGAATGATCTGCCGCTTGTTGATCACCTATGAGAATGGGAAGACCCGCAAATTGTTTCAGATACTGATTGGAAAACGAGCGCTTCACCGATACTTTTACCAGCATTTATGGAGGAGAAGACTATGACGCCGGAAAAGAACAGACAGGATGGAATCAGGCAGGATTTGATGATACACAATGGAAGCCGGCGATAGTGGTAATGGCAACGGAAAAACAATTGTTGCCGGAAGAAGATCATCCGGTGAAGGTAATGGAAGTACTGCCGGTACAACGTATTTCACAGCCACAACCTGGCATTTATATGTATGACTTCGGACAAAACGCGTCCGGGATTATCGATTGAAGATAAAAGGAAAGAAGGGGCAGACGGTCAGACTGATACCTGCTGAACTGACTAATGATAAGCAGCTGGCTAACCAGAAAGCGACGGGTAGTCCGTATTACTTTAGTTATACTTTAAAGGAGATAGTATAGAGACCTGGCAACCGCGTTTTACTTATTATGGATTCCGTTATGTACAGGTGGAAGGTGCAGCGCCTGATACGGCTTTAAATACAGGGGATGTGCCACAAATTATTTCACTGGATTTACTGCATACCCGTATGCGGCTCCGGTGAACGGAACATTTTCCTGTTCCAATGACTTATTCAATCGTATACATACGGATACTGTGGGCAATTAAGAGCAATATGCAGAGTGTATTAACGGATTGTCCACATAGAGAAAAGCTCAGTTGGCTGGAACAGGACTATCTGATGGGGAATGCGATACAGTACAGTTATGATATTGATCTGTTGTATCGCAAGTTGATCCGCGATATGAAAGAAGCGCAGACAAGCGAAGGATTGATACCTGATATTGCACCTGAATTTGTCTTTTTTGATGATCATGGTTTTGGATTCAGGGATTCTCCGGAATGGGGTAGTGCAGGGGTGATAGTACCCTGGCTGATGTATCGGTGGTATGGGGATAAGACGGTTATCAATGAAGCATATCCGATGGTGAAAAAGTATGTGGAATATCTGGGTACAAAAGCACAGCATAATATACTGTCATATGGATTGGGTGATTGGTTTGATAATGGTCCGCAGCGGCCGGGAGTTGCACAGCTCACCCCCAAAGGCGTTACCGCTACAGCGATCTATTACTATGATCTTGTTTTGGCTGGTAATATGGCCGGGCTTCTTGGAAAAACAGCAGAAGCAAAACTGTTTCATAAACAGGCGGTGCAGGTGAAAGAGACCTTCAACCGGGAATATTTTAACAAAGAGACAAAAGTCTATTCAACCGGTAGTCAGACTGCTATGGCGATGCCTTTATGCGTGGGACTGGTAGATGAACAATATCGTCAGGCGGTGTTCAGTAATATGGTGGATTCTATTCGTCAGCAGGGCAATAAACTGACCGCCGGTGATATCGGTTTTCATTTTCTGGTACAGACTTTACAGGAAGGTGGAGCTTCTGATCTGTTGTATGAGATGAATAACCGGAGCGATGTGCCGGGTTATGGTTTTCAGCTGGCGAAAGGCGCTACTACGCTGACGGAATCATGGGCAGCGCTGGAGCAGGTTTCTAACAATCACCTGATGTTAGGACATCTGATGGAATGGTTTTATACTGGTCTGGGAGGTATTACCCAGCAGCCGGGATCAATAGGTTATAAACAGATGCAGATTTGTCCGGAGATAACGGGCGACATCAGCTGGGTAAAAACGTCTTATAATACCCCTTACGGGACGGTTCGCAGTGAATGGGAAAAGAAGGATGGGAAGCTGCTGTTTCGGGTCAGTATTCCTGCTAATAGCAACGCTGTTGTTAAGTTGCCAGCTGCAAAGGGAAGTGTTATAACAGAAGGAGGAAAGCCGGTGGATCCGAAGCAATTCCAGTTTGATAATGAGCGGGTTATAATGCATTTAGGGTCAGGTGATTATGAGTTTTCTTCCTTTAAATGAGGTCTAAGTTGATGGTTTTTAATATGATAGGTGTTAATCCTTTGATGCAGGACGAAGGTATACCGCTACTATGCCGGTATCTATCCGTTCAGGAACGTAGATATATGGTCCGGATGTAAGCGTAGTGACGGTATAGTACGGATAGCTTATCCTGATTGTAGTTTCCGGTAACGATTGCGTAAATAAAGCCTTGCTGCTATTGGAAAAAGCAGCAGAAATTTTTTAGCTTGTCATGAGCTGGTGCGCGATAAAATTCCTTGTTATGAAGAAGAGTTTTCTGATAATTTTCCTTCCGGTTCTATTGTTGTCAGTCGTATCGCTACGGGCACAGGATCCCCGTGCACGACTGGTAGTGGCAGCAGATGGAACAGGAGATTATAAGACGATCCAGGAGGCGGTGAATGCTGTCAGGGATTTTACTTTATTCCGGGTGACTATTTTCATCCGTAAGGGGGTGTATCATGAAAAACTGTGTATCCCCAGCTGGAAGTGTACGATTACATTACAGGGAGAAGATAGGGATAGTACGGTCATTACCAATGCAGATTATTCAGGGAAAGTATATCCGGGGAAGGATGCGTCCGGCAGAGATAAGTTCGGCACATTTACTTCCTATACCGTATTTATTGCGGGCGATGACATTATAGCGGAAAATCTCACTTTTGAAAATGCAGCGGGGCCGGTAGGACAGGCAGTTGCCTTACATGTAGAAGGTGACCGGTGCCGATTCCGTAATTGCCGGCTGTTAGGAAATCAGGATACTTTATATGCCGGAAAGGAGACCAGCAGACAGTATTATCAGGATTGTCACATAGAAGGTACCACTGATTTTATATTCGGTGCGGCAACGGTATGGTTTGAAGGCTGTACGATCCACAGTAAAAGAGATTCTTACATTACAGCTGCTTCTACCACACAACGGCAGTCTTATGGGTTTGTATTCAACCATTGTAAATTAACAGCAGATAGTGCAGCTAAAAAGGTATTTCTGGGTCGTCCGTGGAGACCCTATGCAGCGACCGTTTTTATGAACAGCGTCTTGGGTCCGCAGATATTGGCGCAGGGCTGGCATAATTGGGACAAAAAAGAGAATGAACTGACTGCGAGATATGCAGAATATCGCAATACGGGCGCCGGCGCAACACATGATAAGCGTGTGGCATGGTCCGCACAATTATCAACGCAGTCTGCAAAAGATATTACACTCACTAAAGTATTTGGCAATTGGGATCCGTTAAAGTAATTATCGCTGTTTGTCTGTTCCTGCCTTTGCGTTTACTGGCGCAGCAGGTGAATGTTTCTTCCGGGAATGCACTGACACTTGAACCAGTGTTGAAAAAGTACGTGGACCGGTTTAATCGTCTTGACTCAGAATATGTTAAAAACTATGTGAGTAATGCGGATGCTTTCGACTGGCTGAAGGCCAATGTACCTTTGCTGGATTGTCCGGATAGTACTATCGAACAGACTTATTATTACAGATGGTGGACACTCCGTAAACACCTGAAGGAGACGCCTGATGGTTTCATCTTCACTGAATTTATTACGCCTGTTAAACATGCCGGCAGATTTAATGCATTAAGCTGTGCTTTTGGTCATCATGTGTATGAAGCCCGATGGTTACGCAATAAAACATATCTGGATCAATATATACAATACTGGTACCTGAAAGATGCGCAGCAGAAAGCACCACGCTTTCATCAGTTCAGCAGCTGGGCTGCGGATGCGGTGTACAACCGTTTTCTGGTAGATGGAGATAGCAGTTTTGTGCAGGCATTACTGCCGGCGATGGATGAGGATTATCGTCTGTGGGAAAGAGAAAAAAGACTACCTGACGGATTGTTCTGGCAGTTTGATGTAAAAGATGGTATGGAAGAATCTATCAGTGGTGCAAGGCGTGAAAAGCATACACGTCCTACCATCAGTAGTTATATGTATGGCAATGCCAATGCGCTCGCGAAGATCGCAAAGATGGCAGGTAATGATACTTTGCGCGCCCGTTATACCGCCGATGCACAAAAGATCCGGCAGCTTGTACAGACACAGCTTTGGGATGATACTGCTGCATTCTTTAAAGTAAGACAGGTGATTAAAGGTAGTGACGCCACGCGTTTTTCCAATGCACGCGAACAGATTGGGTTTATCCCCTGGTATTTCGATCTGCCTGCGGATAAGTCTGCATATGCAGCTGCATGGGAACAGTTGACAGATACCAGCGGATTTAATGCGCCATGGGGATTAACAACTGCTGAGAGAAGGCATCCCCTGTTTCGTTCTCATGGCAGCGGTGGTTGTGAATGGGATGGCGCAATATGGCCTTTTGCAACTACACAGACATTAAAAGGACTGGCGAACTTACTGACCCATTACAGGCATAAAGATGGGATGACAGCGGCTGTTTATTACAATACCTTGTTGGTATATGCCCGTTCGCATCAGAAAAATGGGGTGCCTTATCTTGGCGAGTATCAGGATGAGCGTAACGGTTACTGGTTGAAAGGAGATGATCCGAGAAGTAGTTACTATAATCATTCTGGTTTTTGTGATCTCGTGATTAATGATCTTATTGGGTTGAAGCCGGCGGCAGATGGTAAGTTGGAATTGTATCCGTTGATACCGCAGGGGAAATGGGACTGGTTTTATCTGGAAGGAGTGCCTTATCATGGAAAGGTGGTGAGTGTGAGATGGGATAAGACGGGGGAGCGGTATGGACAAGGGAAGGGGTTGAGGGTTGTTGTGGATGGGAAGGAGGTGTATAATGGGAAGGGGTTAAACAAGGTGGTGGTGAAGGGGATTTAATCGCCTTATTAATTTGTCATTAGAATTTTCATGTCCTTTGATATTGGTCCGGGATCAGCTGAATAGATATAGTTGGTTGGTACCATAATTCGAATAATTATATGTTGTGTTAATAATGTAATCTGAACTATAGAGGTTACAAACAGTATGTTATTTTGCAGCCCTTTTTCGTGTCGTAGTTTTTAAGGGAGCTGCCTTTTTTTATCTTCTGAATTAATAGGTATAATAAGATCTCTAATACCTAATTCATCAATAATTCGGTCTGCCGCTTCTTTCGAATTAGCCACTTCCCGTTTTCGTTGAATAAGCGCATTTTTAAGTCTTAGATAGGCTTGATGTGTCATTATATATAGTTTTAAATGTGTTTTAAAAAATAGAAAATACAGTAACGCAGCCAGCAATCTGACCGTCCATGTATATTTAATTTAAGGGAGAGAATTTTCCTGTGTAGTAACCCAAAATTACATCTTATTTTCTGTGCAGCATCATCACACCCATCATATCACCCATAATGAACAAACTGAACAACAACACCTCCATTCCAAACTTTTCCTACCTTTAAACCCACTTTAACTCTAAATGACACAGTTATGAAGAACCCGAAGCGCCTGCTCGTAGCCACCCTGCTACTGGCAGCTCTCAGCGTGAAGGCACAAACCCCTAAGCAGACCTTCGTGAATAATCTTATTAAGCGTATGACGCTGGATGAGAAAATAGGCCAGCTTAACCTGCTCACCAGTGATATGGACGTTACCGGACCGTTTATGAAGCCGGGGTATAAAAAAGACATTGAAGCCGGCTTATGCGGCTCCATATTCAATGCTTATACACCACAATACACCCGCCAGCTGCAGGAAATGGCCATGAATACCAGACTGAAAATACCGCTGTTATTCGGGTATGATGTTATCCACGGACACAAAACGATATTCCCCATTCCATTGGGAGAAGCCTGTACCTGGGATATGACCCTTCTCGAACAGAGCGCCCGTATTGCCGCGCAGGAAGCCAGCGCTGATGGCCTGCAATGGACTTATTCCCCAATGGTAGACATTGCCCGTGATCCCCGCTGGGGCCGTGTGGCAGAAGGTGTCGGAGAAGATACGTGGTATGGCGTACAGGTGGCGAAAGCCAAGGTAAAAGGTTATCAGGGTTCAGATCTGTCGGCTAATAATACCATCCTCGCCTGTGTAAAGCACTTTGCTTTATATGGCGCTATTGAGGCGGGACGCGATTATAACACGGTAGACATGAGCCGCCGGCAGATGTACCAGTATTATCTGCCGCCTTATAAGGCCGCTATTGACGCAGGTGTTGCGACAGCCATGACCTCCTTTAATGAGATTGATGGTACGCCGGCTACGGCCAACAAATGGCTGCTGACCGACCTCCTGAGGAGAGACTGGGGCTTTAAAGGCTTTATAGTGACAGATTATACTGCTATCAATGAAATGATTGCCCACGGCAATGTGAAAGATGAGTATGAGGCAGGCGCCGCAGCCCTGAATGCAGGGGTTGATATGGATATGCAGGGCGGTATTTTTGCCGGACAACTAAAAAAGCTCTTACAGGACAAAAAGGTGACTCTGAAAGAAATTGATAGCGCCGTATACCGTATTCTGGCAGCCAAATATGATCTGGGCCTGTTCAAAGACCCTTTCAAATACTGCGATACCGCCAGAGCCACAAAAGAGATCATGTCAGCCGAAAATCTGGCCACTGCTCAGAAGATCGCAGAACGCTCTATTGTACTGCTGAAGAATGAAAACCAGCTCCTGCCCCTGAAAAAAGAAGCAAAAATCGCCCTGATCGGTCCACTGGCTGACAGTCAGCGGGATATGATCGGTAACTGGTCCGCTGCAGGTGACTACACCAAAGCAGTCACCCTGCTCGAAGCCCTGAAGAAAAGGTCCGCCAATGTGCAATACCTGCCGGGTGCCCATTATACGCAGGACACCACCCTCTATAAAAGAGCTACCCAAAAATCAAAACTGGATGCTGCAGATACCGCTGATAGTCAACAGATGCTGGCTGCTGCTGTAGCACTGGCCAGACAATCTGATATTGTGGTAATGGCGCTGGGAGAATCTCAGGGTATGACGGGAGAGGCTGCCAGCCGGTCTGATATCAGTATTCCGGAAAATCAGCGGGAGCTGCTGAAGGCAGTATATGCCACCGGTAAACCGGTAGTGCTGGTATTGTCTAATGGCCGCCCGATCACACTGGAATGGGAAAATGCCCATATCCCGGCGATACTGGAAACCTGGTTTCTGGGAACAAAAGCCGGCGATGCCATTGCCGCTGTACTGTTCGGTGACTACAATCCTGCCGGCAAACTGACCATGAGTTTCCCACGTAACGTAGGTCAGATACCTATTTACTATAACCATAAGAACACCGGGCGTCCCTTGAATCCCTATAATAAATACTCCACCAAGTATTTAGATACGGAAAATGACCCGCTGTTTCCGTTCGGATATGGATTGAGCTACACTACATTCAGCTATGGCGACCTGAAACTGAGCAAACAGCAGATTTCCGCCACCGACAAATTGCAGGTCAGCATTCCGGTGACTAATAATGGCAATTTTGACGGGGAAGAAGTGGTACAGCTGTATGTAAGAGATCTGGTGGGGTCTGTGACCCGCCCTGTAAAAGAGCTGAAAGGCTATAAAAAGATTACCCTTGCGAAGGGAGAAACAAAGACCGTCACCTTCGAACTCTCTGCGGAAGACCTCCGGTTCTATGACAAGGATATGCACTGGAAGGCAGAACCGGGCGATTTTACCGTATTTGTGGGTACAAATAGCAGGGATGTACAGTCAGCAGGGTTTACATTAAAATAATGGTCAATAAGGCAAAAATTAGTTTGATTATTCAAAATAGTTATTACCTTCGCATCGTTATTTCAAACTATGAGCATTAACGTACATACACATCATCACCATCATTCTTACCGCGCAGGTAGGCTGGGATGATTTTATGTACTAAATAATAAAAACATTAGAACATAATCAGGGGCTTACCGAACGGTAAGCCCCTTTTTTGTTTTCACCGGAACATTGTTAAAAACATGAAACTGAGAATTGCTATTCAGAAATCCGGTCGTTTGCACGACGACTCCATCAAACTGTTGAAAGAATGTGGTATAGACATCAACAACGGTGTTAATAAACTGAAAACAGAAGCCAGCAATTTTCCGCTGGAAGTCTTCTTCCTGCGTGATGATGATATTCCGCAATACGTTGAAGACGGTGTGGCAGATATCGGTATCGTAGGTGAGAACGTGATCATTGAAAAAGCTCGTCCTGTGAAAATTGCAGAGAAACTGGGTTTTGGTAAATGTCGCCTTTCCCTTGCAATACCAAAGGCTGCGGAGTACAACGGTGTAAAAGACATGGACAAACTGCGTATCGCTACCAGCTATCCTGTTATCCTGCAGAATTTCCTGAATCAACACAACATTACTGCTGATATTCACGAGATCAGTGGTTCTGTGGAGATTGCTCCGGGTATCGGTCTGGCAGATGCTATCTGTGATCTGGTAAGCAGCGGTTCCACTCTGTTCATGAACGGTCTGAAAGAAGTGGAAGTGATCCTGAAATCTGAAGCAGCACTCATCAGCAATGATAACCTGACCCCTGAGCAGGAAGCACTGTTACAGAAACTGTTGTTCCGCATACAGTCTGTAAAGAAAGCGAAAAACAATAAGTACGTACTGCTGAATGCTCCGAATGATAAACTGCAGGAGATCATCAGCCTGTTACCCGGTATGAAGAGTCCTACCGTACTGCCACTGGCAGAAGAAGGCTGGAGCTCTGTACACTCCGTACTGAATGAGAATGCTTTCTGGGATATTATCGAGAATCTGAAAGCGGCCGGTGCACAAGGTATTCTGGTAGTGCCGATCGAAAAGATGATTATATAATGACCAGTATAGAGATAAGCAGCTTTAAGTAATGAGCTGCTTATTTCTTCAGGCAAGACAGGAATTAAATATGAGGTCATGCTTAATTCCTAATTCTTAATTTCTAATTCCTAATCGCACATGCAGGTATTCGAATATCCCGAACGCTCACAATGGCCGGAATTATTGCAAAGACCGGTTTTAGATACAACAGCACTGGAAACCAGTGTAGGCAATATACTCGCTGCTGTTAAACAGGAAGGCGATACCGCTGTACGCAGATATGCGCAGCAGTTTGATAAAGTACAGCTGGAGGCTTTGGAAGTCACTCCCGCAGAATTTGCCAAAGCAACCGCATCACTCGATGCTGAACTGAAGAAAGCCATTCTTCAGGCCAAACATAACATTGAGGTTTTCCACAAAGCACAACAGGAACACAGCAAGGTAATTGAAACAATGCCCGGTGTGCAGTGCTGGCGTAAACCTGTTGCGATCGAAAAAGTAGGATTATATATTCCCGGAGGTTCTGCTCCTTTGTTCTCTACCATATTGATGTTGGGTATTCCTGCGATGATCGCCGGTTGTAAGGAGATCGTACTTTGTACGCCATCCAACGCAGCAGGCGAAGTACATCCTGCGGTATTGTTTGCCGCACAGGAAGTAGGTGTGGAACGTGTGTTCAAAATAGGCGGTGTACAGGCGATCGGTGCCATGGCTTATGGAACAGAAAGCGTGCCTCGTGTGCATAAGATATTTGGTCCGGGTAATCAGTACGTGACCTGCGCAAAACAACTGGTGAATAAAAGTGGTGTAGCCATTGATATGCCTGCAGGACCATCAGAAGTAGCCGTGCTGGCAGACGAAACATGTGTACCCGCATTTGTAGCGGCTGATCTGCTGTCTCAGGCAGAACACGGTCCGGATAGTCAGGTATTACTGGTTACTACAGCGCCTGAAATCATCGCAGAAGTACAACAGGAAGTAGCAGCGCAACTGGCACAGCTGCCACGTCAGGACATTGCTGCACGTGCACTGGAAAACAGTCGTATACTTCTGGTGAAAGATACTGCCGAAGCAATGGAACTGCTCAACACTTATGCTCCGGAACACCTGATTGTAGCGTGTAAAGATGATATCGCTGTTGCCGATGCAGTAGTAAATGCAGGTTCTGTATTCCTTGGCAATTACTCTCCGGAAAGTGCCGGTGATTATGCATCAGGAACAAACCATACACTGCCGACCAACGGTTATGCGACTGCTTACAGTGGTGTATCTCTGGATAGTTTTGTAAAGAAGATCACTTTCCAGCGTCTGACACAGGAAGGCCTGCAGCAGATAGGTGCAACAATAGAAACGATGGCAGCGGCAGAAGGACTGGATGCACATAAAAATGCAGTTACAGTACGTCTGAAACAAAAGGCTCAATCTTAAAATCTACTACAATGTTCGATCTCAATAGCTTACTACGCGACAATATAAAACGTCTGGTGCCGTACTCCACCGCCAGAGATGAATTCAAAGGAGAAGCATCTGTCTTCCTTGATGCAAATGAAAACAGCTTTGGCTCTCCGCTGCCGGTTAACTATAACCGCTATCCGGATCCTATGCAGTGGAAGGTGAAATATAAACTGGCGGATATCAAAGGTGTGCCGCCACAGAATATCTTTCTGGGTAATGGCAGTGATGAAGTGATCGATGTACTGTACCGTTCTTTCTGCCGGCCGGGAATTGATAACGTGGTACTGTTTCCGCCAACATACGGCATGTATGAGGTGAGCGCCAATATCAACGATGTGATCGTAAGAAAAGTATCACTCACACCGGATTACCAGATAGACATGGCCGCCTTGCAGGAAGCTGTGGATGAGCGTACAAAACTGATCTTTATCTGTTCTCCGAATAACCCTACCGGTAACTCAATCGACCGTAGTGATATAGAAATGATCCTGAATAATTTTGATGGGATCGTTGTAGTTGATGAGGCTTATATCAACTTCGCCCGTCAGAAAACTTTTATATCCGAACTGACTGAATATCCTAATCTGGTTGTAATGCAGACCTTGTCCAAAGCATGGGGACTGGCAGCACTGCGTGTAGGTATGGCATTCGCCGGAGAAGATATCATCAATGTACTGAACAAGGTAAAACCACCGTACAATATCAATCAGGCAGCACAGGATCTCGTACTGGAAGCACTGGATAATATCAATCAGGTGAATGAGTGGATCCGCGAAACAGTGATCGAAAGAGATAAACTGGCGGCAGGTTTGATCGGTCTGCCACAAGTACTGGAAGTGTATCCGAGTGATGCCAACTTCCTGCTGGCAAAAACAACAGATGCAAAAGGTATTTACAATTATCTGGTAGAAAAAGGGATTATCGTACGTGACCGTTCCAAAGTAGAACTCTGTAATGGTTGTCTGCGTATCACCGTTGGTACACCAGACGAAAATACCTTGCTGCTGGAAACAATCGCACAGGTTGCCGTAAACGCATAATAGCAGGAAAGATATCAAACCGGCAGTATCAACAACTGCCGGCTCTACAAATACAAAGCGCCATAATAAAACAGTATAATGAAAAGAGTCCTCTTCATAGACAGGGACGGTACAATGATCAAGGAAGTACCGCCTACTTATCAGATCGACAGCCTTGAAAAGGTGGAGTTCTATCCGAAAGTATTTACTTATCTGGCCCGTATTGCAGCGGAGCTGGATTATGAACTGGCGATGGTCACCAATCAGGATGGTCTGGGTACCAACAGCTTCCCTGAAGCTGATTTCTGGCCTGCACAGCATTTTATTCTGCGTTCCTTTGAGAATGAAGGTGTGAAGTTTGACGAAATTTATATTGACCGCTCTTTCCCACATGAAAATGCACCTACGCGTAAACCGCGCACAGGTATGCTGACAAAATATTTCTCTCCTGAATATGATCTGGCGAATTCATTTGTGATCGGTGATCGTATCACAGATGTAGAGCTGGCAAAAAACCTCGGTGCAAAAGCTATCTGGCTGAATGAAGGTACCGGTCTTGGTGGTGCTGAAATCAAAGACAGCGCTGCTGCACTGAAAGATACTATTGCATTGGAATCTACTGACTGGGAGAAGATCTATGAGTTCCTGAAAGTAGGATTACGCACAGTAACACATACGCGTACTACCAAAGAAACAGATATTACTATCTCGCTGAATCTGGATGGTACCGGTAAGGCGGATATCGAAACAGGACTGGGTTTCTTTGATCATATGCTGGATCAGATTGCACGCCATGGTAGTATTGATCTGACTGTAAAAGCAAAAGGTGATCTGCATATTGATGAGCATCATACTATTGAGGATACCGGTTTAGCATTGGGAGAGGCCATCGCACAGGCGCTGGCTGATAAGAGGGGTATTGAACGTTATGGGTTCTGCTTACCGATGGATGATTGTCTGGCGCAAGCTGCTATTGATTTCGGCGGTCGCAACTGGATCGTATGGGATGCAAAGTTCAGCCGCGAAAAAATAGGAGAAATGCCAACAGAGATGTTCTTCCATTTCTTCAAATCATTCTCTGATGCAGCAAAATGTAATCTGAACATCAAAGCGGAAGGGGAAAACGAACATCACAAGATTGAAGCGATATTCAAAGTATTTGCAAAAGCTATCAAGATGGCGGTAAAGCGTAATCCGATGAATATGCAGCTGCCAAGTACCAAAGGCGTGTTGTAATAACAATTGAGGAACGCAGCGTGTTTGCCGCAGCAAGTATTTACCTGCAGCGTCTGCATGGATTGTGATGATCAACAGACATATCTGAAAAATCGTGAAATGATAAAACCGGTTATTATTAATAGAAAATCAATAAATACCCGGGAACTTATCACTTTACAAAGAATCTCAAAAAAAATTTGCATGTTTTCAAAAAACACCGGATATTTGTTCCGCAAGAAATTAAAACATGACAACAGTTATTACAAACAAGCATTGGTGGTGGCACGATATCAGATCCTGATAGTGTGTTACAGTGCCATGTTTCGTAATGAAATATAATTTGGAAGGCCCGCTGTTACACAGCGGGCCTTCTTCGTTTTCAGATAGTCACCCAACAAAACTCAATCACAAATCCAATGGGTAGTATTCAAGTCAAATCAAAATTCAAGAAAATGCTGGCAGACGTATTCACGCCTGTTGGTATTTATCTGCGGCTCCGCGACAAATTCCCCGGTACGGTACTGCTGGAAAGTACTGACTATCGTGCCAGCGAAAACAGCTTCTCCTTTATCTGTATTCAGCCCATAGCAGGGATAGAAGTTACCAGTACAAAGGATTTTGAATTTAAATATCCGAACCTCCCGCCTGAAAGAAAACAACTGAAAAACAAACAGAGCGTATTGGATGAGTTGCAGAAATTCCTCGGTAATTTCTCCTTCGCAGATAAGCCTGTACTGCCTGTTGTACATAGCCTCTTCGGATACAGCACATTTGAGTCCGTTCAGTTTTTCGAAACAATAGAATTCAATAAGGACAAGCAAAACGGGAACACCATCCCATTGATGCGCTACCGGTTCTACCAATATATCATCGCCATCAATCACTTCAAAGACGAACTGTATTTGTGTGAGAACATGGTGGACGGCCTTGACAGCGAGTTTGATCACATCGAGTCACTTATCAGACAAAAAGATGTGCCCAGCTACGGATTCAAGGCAGAAGGCGGAGAAAAGAGCAACCTGACGAATGAACAATTCATGGAAATCGTCGAAAAAGGTAAACAACACTGCTTCCGCGGAGACGTTTTCCAGGTAGTACTCTCCAGAGCCTTTCAACAGCAATTCAAAGGCGACGAATTTAATGTGTACCGCGCCCTCCGCTCTATTAACCCTTCTCCTTATCTCTTCTTCTTCGATTACGGTGATTACAAACTGATGGGCTCTTCTCCTGAAGCACAGTTGATCATCAAAGACAATAAAGCCATTATTCACCCGATAGCAGGTACTTTCAAACGTACCGGCGATGACGAACAGGACCGTGAACTGGCCGCTAAACTGCTGGAAGATCCGAAAGAGAATGCAGAGCATGTGATGCTGGTAGATCTGGCACGTAATGATCTCAGCAGACTGGCAACAGATGTGGAAGTAGAATCTTACAGAAAGATCCAGTATTACTCACACGTTATTCACCTCGTAAGTGAAGTAACGGGTAAGATCCAGCCCGGACTCAATCCCTTCTCACTACTGGCAGCAACCTTCCCGGCAGGAACCTTATCAGGTGCACCAAAGTACAGAGCAATGGAGATCATTGATGAAAATGAACCGACCGCACGTGGCTTCTATGGTGGTTGTATCGGTTCCGTAGGTTTCAATGGCGATTTCAACCACGCTATCATGATCCGCTCTATACTCAGTAAGGCGAATACACTCTACTATCAGGCAGGCGCCGGCGTAGTAGCAAAATCTGTGGCATCGTCCGAACTGGAGGAAGTGAACAATAAACTGAATGCATTAAAACAGGCCATCATCCTGGCTCAAAATATCTGACATGAACATTCTGGTGTTTGATAATTACGATTCTTTTACCTACAACCTGGTGCACCTGGTAGAAAAGATCATCAATGGTAAAGTGACGGTGGTGCGCAATGATGAAATTCCATTGGAGAAAGTAAAAGACTATGATAAGATCATTCTCTCTCCGGGTCCCGGTATTCCTGAAGAAGCAGGACTGCTGCTGCCACTGATCAAAGAGTATGCAGCAAGCAAATCCATCTTCGGTGTATGTCTTGGCCAGCAGGCAATAGGAGAGGCTTTCGGTGCAAAGCTGATCAACCTCAAAGACGTGTACCATGGCGTGGCTACCAATGTGAACATTACTGCAAGAGATGGCAGACTGTTCAACGGCCTGCCTGATACACTGGAAGTAGGCCGTTATCACTCATGGGTAGTCGATGAAGCAACATTGCCGGCAGAGCTGACAATAACAGCAAAAGACGACAATAACTATATCATGGCGCTGCAACACAATACATATGATGTGAGTGGCGTACAGTTCCACCCGGAAAGCGTACTGACGCCACGTGGTGAACAGATCCTTCGTAACTGGTTGAATGCATAAATTCCGAGTAATGAAAAAGATACTTAATTACCTTTTTGAACATAAAACATTTACCCGTGAGGCAGCCAAAGAGATACTGATCAGTATTTCCAAAGGCATGTACAATGAAAGTGAACTGGCCGCTTTCATGACTGTGTTTCTCATGCGCAGCATTACGGTAGAAGAACTGCTGGGTTTCCGTGACGCATTACTGGAACTCTGTATCCCGGTTAATCTGAATGGATATGAAGTACTGGATATCGTAGGTACCGGCGGCGATGGTAAAAATACTTTCAACGTATCCACACTGTCCTGTTTCATCGTGGCAGGTGCAGGCGGAAAGGTGGCGAAACATGGTAACTACGGCGTATCATCCATCAGTGGTGCGTCCAACCTGATGGAGACGGCCGGATACAAATTCAAGAATGATGATGCTAAACTGAGAGAAGAACTGGAAGAAGCAGGCGTTTGTTTCCTGCATGCTCCATTGTTCCATCCTGCATTGAAAAATGTAGCAGGCATCCGCCGTCAGCTGGGCATCCGTACCTTCTTCAATATGCTTGGTCCACTGGTGAATCCGGCTTTCGCACAGCATCAGCTGATAGGCGTTTATAGCCTTGAACTGGCAAGAGTGTATAATTATCTGTTCCAGCAGACTGACAAACGCTATGCGATCGTTTATAGCCTGGATGGTTATGATGAGATCTCCCTGACAGCGGATACACGTGTCATCACCAATGAAGGTGAAAGAGACTGGACGCCTGAGCAGCTGGGTAAACGTAAGGTATACCCGGAAGATATCTACGGTGGTAACACTGTAGAAGCGGCATCCAAGATCTTTATGAAGATCCTGAAAGGTGAAGGTACCTGGGCACAGAATTCCGTAGTAATGGCTAATGCCGCTATGGGACTCTACTGCATGAAAAAATATGATAACTACGCGGATTGTTTTCTGGCAGCTGTTGAATCACTGGAATCAGGCGCCGCACACAACGCGTTTAAGAAGTTGATAAGCTTGCAATCATGAAAAATATCCTCACAGAAATAGTAGCCCATAAGCACGTGGAAGTGGCAGCCCGCAAACAACAGCGGAGCGTGGAAGAGCTGGAACAGGCATCCTGGTTTAAACGTAGCTCCCTGTCACTGGCGCAGTTTCTGCAAGATCCTGCCAAAACAGGTATCATTGCCGAATTCAAAAGGCGCTCTCCTTCAAAAGGATTGATCAACGGTGAGGTGACTGTACAGGACGTAACCACTGCGTATACCCGCTATGGTGCATCCGGATTATCAGTACTGACTGATGAGAAATTCTTTGGTGGTTCTTCTGATGATCTGCAACAGGCGCGTACGTTAAATAATATTCCCATCCTGCGGAAGGAGTTTATTGTTGACGAATACCAGATCATTGAAGCAAAAGCCATTGGCGCTGATGTGATCCTGCTGATCGCAGAATGTCTTACGAAAGAAGAAGTTGCACAGCTGGCTAAATTTGCCCACAATCTCGGACTGGAAGTGTTGCTGGAAGTACACAGCGGCGATCAGCTGGATAAAGTGACCGATCATATACAGCTGGTAGGTGTAAACAACCGTGACCTGACTACATTTAAGGTGGATTTTAACCGTTCCTGCGAACTGGCACCACAGATACCTGCCGGTAAATGTAAGGTGGCAGAAAGTGGTATCAGTAACACAGATGCGATCATTACGCTGAAAGAAGCAGGCTTCCAGGGTTTTCTTATCGGAGAACATTTCATGAGACAGGAGCATCCACCAAGAGCATTTGAACAATTTGTAACAGAACTGGCCAACAAATCAGCACAATGAAAATAAAGGTCTGCGGTATCACCCGGAAGGAAGACCTGCAAAGACTGGTCGAATATCAGGTGAATTATGCCGGTTTTATATTTTACGAAAAGTCTCCCCGCTTTGCAGCGCCTAAAATAGATGGTCGCACGGTAAGAGAGATCGATGGTATCAAAAAGGTTGGCGTGTTTGTCAATGCGTCACAGGAACAGGTACAGCGTACAATACTTGACTACGGACTGGACATGGTGCAGCTGCACGGTGATGAAACACCTGCCTTCTGTGCTGCTATCCGTGAACAGGTACAGGTGATCAAGGCTTTCAGAGTAGGAGAGCATGTTAACTGGGAGGAGCTGTTGGCCGCATATATACCGGTGACAGATTATTTCCTGTTTGATACAGAAGCGGGTAAGGCTTACGGCGGTACCGGCAAACGTTTCAACTGGGAATTACTGCAGACATATCCATATACGCATCCTTTTTATCTGAGCGGAGGTATCGGACTGGACGAAATGCCTGAACTGCTGCAATTGCAAATGCCTGCTTTATTCGCAGTAGATGTAAACAGCAGATTTGAGGACCAGCCGGGTGTGAAGAACATGGAAAAGGTGCGCTTATTTACAGATCAGATTCAATCATCTTATTTAAAATAATCATAGCATGAAGATAGCGGAAAACACGTTCGGCTCTAAGTATCATGTAGATGAGAAAGGCTTTTACGGCAGATTTGGCGGCGCTTACATTCCGGAAATGTTATTTCCGAATGTAGACGAGCTACAGCGCAATTACCTGCAGATCCTGAAGGATCCTTCCTTTCAGCAGGAGTTTGATCAATTGTTGCGCGACTATGTAGGGCGTCCTTCTCCGCTGTATTTTGCAAAACGTTTGTCTGAAAAATATAAAGCACAGATCTACCTGAAACGCGAAGATCTGAACCATACCGGTGCACATAAAGTGAATAACACCATCGGACAGATCCTGTTGGCAAAACGTCTTGGTAAAACGCGTATCATCGCAGAAACCGGCGCCGGTCAGCATGGCGTGGCAACAGCCACCGTTTGTGCGCTGATGGGACTGGAGTGTGTAGTATATATGGGTAGCATCGATATTCAGCGTCAGGCGCCGAATGTGGCCCGTATGAAAATGTTGGGCGCTACAGTCGTTCCTGCTACCAGCGGTAGTCAGACACTGAAAGATGCCTGTAATGAGGCGATCCGTGACTGGATTAACAATCCGGTGGACACGCACTATATCCTCGGAACAGCTGCTGGTCCGCATCCTTATCCGGATATGGTAACCCGCTTCCAGTCTGTGATCAGTGAAGAAATAAAGAAACAGTTACTGGAAAAGACCGGTAAGGAGAACCCTGACTATGTGATGGCTTGTATCGGTGGAGGTAGTAACGCAGCAGGTGCTTATTATCACTTTCTGGACGAACCGGATGTGAAACTGATCGCAATAGAAGCAGGTGGTAAAGGCGTACATTCCGGACATTCAGCAGCTACTACGCAGCTGGGTAAACTGGGTATCATTCATGCGAGCAAGACATTGCTGATGCAGACAGAAGATGGCCAGATCACTGAGCCGTATTCTATTTCCGCCGGACTCGATTATCCGGGTATTGGTCCCTTACATTCACATCTGTATGAAACCGGCCGCGCTACATTCCTGAATGCAACAGATGATGAGGCTTTACAGGCTGCCTATGAACTGACCCGTCTGGAAGGTATTATCCCGGCACTGGAATCTTCTCACGCACTGGCAAAACTGGGACAGGTAGCTTTCAAACCGGAAGATGTGGTGGTAGTGTGTCTGAGTGGCCGTGGTGATAAAGACATGGAAACATACATTCGTAATTTGCCTGCTAACACTGGCGGTAACGTATAAATATATTTTATGAGCAATCGTATAGATCAATTATTTGCCGGCAAAAAAACGGGTGTACTGAACATCTACTGCACAGCAGGATTTCCTGAACTGAACGATACGCTGCCTGTCATGCAATCTTTACAACAGCATGGGGCTGATATGATAGAACTGGGTATGCCATTCTCTGATCCGCTGGCTGACGGGCCGGTGATTCAGGATAGCAGCACCCGTGCTATTAAAAATGGTATGAGTCTGAAAGTGCTGTTCGAACAGCTGAAAGATTTCAGACAGCATATCCACCTGCCGGTATTACTGATGGGATATCTCAATCCGGTGTTACTATATGGTATTGAAAACTTCTGTAAGAAATGTGCAGAAGTGGGCGTTGATGGTGTCATACTGCCAGACTTGCCGATGGATGAATATGAACATGCGTATAAGCCGGTGTTTGAAAAATACAACCTGCACCTGATCTTTCTGGTAACGCCGGAAACAAGCGAAGAAAGGATCAAAAAGATCGACAGTGTGAGTAAAGGTTTTGTATATGCAGTATCCTCTTCTTCCACTACCGGAAAGGACAAGGATATGGGAAATCAGCAGGCCTACTTTGAAAGACTGAAGGCGCTGGCCCTGAAGAATCCGGTACTGATCGGGTTTGGTATCAAAGATAAAGCTACCTTTGATGCTGCCGCTTCCAACAGTAATGGTGGAATTATCGGTACTGCCTTTATCCGCGCAATTGAAAATACGACCAACCTGGACGCTACAATAAAAACATTTATTGCGGGCGTAAAACACAACTAGAATATGAAAACGGTTATCATAAAATACAATGCCGGTAATATTCGTTCGGTGATGTTCGCACTGGACAGAATAGGCGTGGAGGGTATTGTAACAGACGATCCGGAAGCGATAAAATCTGCAGATAAGGTGATCTTCCCGGGTGTGGGAGAAGCCAGTACTGCGATGAATTATCTGAAGGAAAGAAAACTGGATACACTGATCAAAGATCTGAAACAGCCGGTGCTGGGAATCTGTCTGGGTATGCAGCTCATGTGCAAACATTCTGAAGAGAATAACACACCTTGCCTTGGCATCTTTGATGTGGAAGTAAAACGCTTCACTTCACCAGTGGATAATCTGCTGAAAATACCGCAGATCGGCTGGAACAATATCACGGGATTATACAGCACTATGTTTGAGCAGGTGCCGGAGAATTCCTACATGTATTTTGTACATAGTTATTATGCGGCGCTGGGCCCTGATACAGTGGCAACTGCCAATTACGTGATTAACTACAGTGCAGGATTACAGAAAGATAATTTTTATGCCGTACAGTTCCACCCGGAGAAATCAGCGACGGCAGGACAAAAAATACTGGAAAATTTCCTGAAGTTATAAGTAATGATTCGAGCGATACAGATAAGAAGGATCACAACCGATGATACACTGGAGTTGCGCAGAGAAGTGTTGTATCCTGACTGGGAACTGACCAGGGTAAAGCTTGATCATGACGAAGATGGGTTACATTTTGGTCTGTTTGAAGATAACAGGTTGAGGGGCGTAGTGTCATTGTTCCCGCATAACGGTCAGGCGCAATTCCGTAAACTGGCTGTACATCCGGATTGTCAGGGCAAAGGCTATGGCAATATGCTGATGCAGCATATAACAGATTTTTGCAGAAAGGAGCATATCTCCCTGTTATGGTGTAATGCCCGTGCTTCTGCAGAAGGATTTTATTTAAAACGTGGGTTCGAATACTGGGGAGATCATTTCGTAAAAGATAACATTGTCTTCATCAAGATGAAAGTTCAACTGGATAAAACAACGGATAACGGCTTTACCGTGATTCCGGCTATTGACATTATAGATGGCAAATGTGTACGCCTGACACAGGGCGATTATGCACAGAAGAAAGTATACAATGAGCATCCGCTGGAAGTAGCCAAGGCTTTTGAAAGCATTGGCGTACGCCGTTTACATCTGGTCGATCTGGATGGTGCAAAGAAAGGAGCTGTTGTGAACTGGAAAGTACTGGAAGCGATTGCCGGTAAGACCAATCTGGTGATTGATTTCGGTGGTGGTATTAAAACAGAAGACGATCTGCGTATTGTATATGAAAATGGCGCTGCACTGGCAACCATTGGTAGTATAGCGGTAAAAGATCCGGCCCTGTTTTCCGGCTGGGTGAAGAAGTACGGAGCAGATAAGATCTTCCTCGGTGCTGACGTAAAAGAAGAGAAAATTGCAGTAGGCGGATGGTTGGAAACAACCGAGCTGTCAGTGTTTGACTTCCTCGAAGAAAATGTGAAACAGGGTGTACAGCATATCTTCTGTACTGATATTGCCAAAGATGGTCTGTTACAGGGACCTTCTGTCGCTTTATACGAAAAGATCCTGCAACGCTTTCCACAGATTGACTTTGTGGCAAGCGGAGGCGTGAGTACGATGGCTGATGTGCATGCACTGGCGGAAGCCGGCTGTAGCGGTGTGATAGTAGGGAAGGCGATCTATGAGGAGAGGATCAGTATGAAGGAACTGACAGACTTTATTAAATCAGGAATCAGGAATTAGGCTGGCTATACAATATTTCGTTGTTTCATTCGACTATTAACTATTAATCATGTTAACAAAACGCATTATCCCCTGTCTTGATATAAAGGATGGACGCACCGTAAAAGGTGTGAACTTTGAAAATATACGTGATGCCGGCGATCCGATAGAACTGGGTGCATTATATGCAGAGCAGGGCGCGGATGAGCTGGTATTTCTGGATATTACCGCGACAAATGAACGCAGAAAGACGCTGTCTGAACTGGTGACCCGCATCGCAAAACATGTGAATATTCCTTTTACTGTGGGTGGAGGTATTTCATCAGTGGAAGATGTGAATGTACTGCTGCAATCAGGCGCTGATAAGATTTCTGTTAATACTTCTGCTTTTAAACGTCCTGAGCTGGTAGATGAACTGGCCCGTGAATTTGGTAGCCAGTGTGTGGTACTGGCCATTGATACGCGTTTTGAGGATGGCGATTGGTTTGTGTATCTGAACGGAGGACGTGTAAAAACAGATATCAAGGCGTATGACTGGGCAAAAGAAGCGGTACAGAGAGGCGCAGGAGAGATTCTGCTGACTTCCATGAATAACGATGGGACCAAGAAAGGGTTTGCACTGGATATTACCGGTAAACTGTCGCAAAATTTAAATGTACCGGTGATCGCCTCCGGCGGAGCAGGTAACATGGATCATTTCATGGACGTATTTGAAAATGCGCAGGCAGACGCCGCATTGGCAGCCAGCATTTTCCACTATAAAGAGATCGAAATACCGGCGCTGAAGACTTACCTGTATCAGCGGGGTGTGAATATCCGGTTCTAAGGCGGAGAAAAACTATTAATTTTACGGCCACCTGTTCGCTAAAACAGTATGAATTAAGGATTAATCGGGGAAATCAGGGGCCGGATAAGGTATATGATTAACAAACAAGAGCACTTCATGTATAATAACAAACAGATCAACTTTCAGAAATGCGCTGACGGTCTGGTGCCTGCAATCGTTCAGGATGCGGCAACTGCCAAAGTGCTGATGCTGGGATATATGAACCAGGAAGCCCTGGATAAAACCCTGCAGGAAGGTAAAGTAACCTTCTTTAGTCGTTCCAGACAACGTCTGTGGACAAAGGGTGAGGAAAGCGGTAATTTCCTGACCCTGCAGGAAATCAGGGTAGATTGTGACAGCGACACACTGCTGATCAAGGCTATTCCTGCCGGCGTAGTGTGCCATACCGGCGCAGATACCTGCTGGGAAGAAAGTAATGTAAGCAACGATTTTCTGGCAAAGCTGGAAAGCATCATTACAGACAGAAAGAATAATCCTGCTGATACGTCTTATACCTCCTCTCTTTTCACAAAAGGTATTAATAAAATTGCACAGAAAGTAGGGGAAGAGGCAGTAGAACTCGTTATAGAAGCGAAAGATGATAATGAGGAGCTTTTCCTGAACGAGTCGGCTGACCTGCTGTTCCATTACCTTGTACTGCTGAGTGCCAAGGGTTACCAGCTGGCAGATGTACTGGCTGTTCTGCAGAAAAGGCATAGTAAATAGCAGTTTTTTTATATATTAGAGGGAATGAAACAACTTGTTACCGGCGCCTTCGCGGTGCTATTTTCATTTACAGCCTTTGCCCAACAGACTGTTTCCGGCACATTAAAGGGAGCAGATGGTAAGAAGGTCTATCTGTATTCAGACGACGATAATAATCCGAAAGATTCCGTAGTACTGAGCGGAAATAAATTCTCTTTTAAGGTACCAGCCACAGAAGGACCACGGGTGTTTGCCCTTATCCTGCAGGACGTGAACAATCCGTTATTGTTGGTATCCGGTAAGGAGTCCCTGCAATATACACTGGAGGCCCAGCAGTTTCCGATTGCTTCTTCCATGAAAGGAAACGAAGAAAATAAGGCCATGCAGGCGTATCAGCAGACATTTCTGGCATTGGTGCAGAAAGCACAGGCCCTGAATGTTGAAGCTGCAAAGATCTCCGGTGATGATGAAGCCGGTAAAAATGCCTTTCGTGCCAAAGCGTCTATGTTCAACGAAGATGTAGTCAATACCGGTACAGGCTTTATCAAGGGGCATCCAAAACAACTGGCAAGCATCTGGATACTACTCAATGAGTTACGTGGCAGATTGGAACCGGATGATTTTCAGGAATACTTCAATTTACTGGATAAACCGCTCAAAGAATCAAGGTATGGACAGGCAGCGCTTAAATACCTGCGCAGTGTAAAAGGAGATGTTGGCGGAGTGGCGCTGGATTTTACACAGGATGACGTGAACGGCAAACCTGTCAGCTTATCTTCCTTCCGTGGGAAATATGTCCTGATCGACTTCTGGGCCAGCTGGTGCGGTCCGTGCCGTGCTGAGAATCCGAACGTTGTAAAGGCTTTTGAGCGTTTTAAAGACAAGAATTTTACCATCCTTGGCGTATCGCTGGATGACAATAAAACCCGCTGGATGGGAGCCATTAAGCAGGATAATCTGCAATGGACCCAGGTATCCGATCTGAAAGGATGGGGGAATGAGGCCGCACAGATGTATGGCGTCCGTGCAATTCCTGCCAATTTCCTGATAGATCCTCAGGGGAACATCATTGCCACTAATTTAAGAGGCAGTGCGTTGGAAGCCAAATTGCAACAGATATTAAAATAATTGACTTACCGGCCTCGTACCTACACGAGGCCGCTTCTTTTACTGTCACCACCTTCACCGTTTATCACAATCAGGTTGATTTTCCTGCCGGGATATGTGAATTTCGTTAGTATTAAATAATCTGAATCAATGAAGTCCGTAATGATGGCCGTGGCGCTTCTTGCGCCTATGGTCCTGTTGGCGCAGGAAAAATGGAAGGGCGAGCAAGCGTTTACGATACAGGGAACTGTTACTGCATTACAGAAGCCGGCAAAAGTATATTTAAATATCAGGCGTTGTGGCGATAATACACTGGATAGTGCGGAAGTAAAGGATGGTAAATTCTCCTTTTCCGGCAAACTGGCGGAACCTACAATGGCCAACCTGTACCTCAAAGTACTGGAACCTGTCCTGCCTTCTGACGCGCAGGAGCGGAAGAGTTGCGATGTGCTGACGCTGTTTTTAGATAAAGGTAATATCAGTATTAGTGCAGAAGACTCTATTAGCCATGGCGTTGTGAAAGGTGCCGTAGCTAATGATGACTATATTCATCTCAACGAACTGCTGAAAGATGTGAACGGTAAACTGGATGAACTGGAAAAACAGTATCGTCAGGCGTATATGGCTGAAGATGAGGAAGGTATGAGGAAACTGGAGCCGCAGTTTGATGATCTGGAAGCCCAGCAGAAACAGATCCTTGCTGATTATCTGAAGAATAACAGTAATTCACCGATTGCACTGTACGTGTTGAATAAATATGCGGACTACGATATTGATCTGGTAGAGATTGAACCTATGTTCAATAAGCTGGGGAAAACGCTGCGTAACACGCCCTCCGGAAAGGATTTTGCCGCAGCACTGGACAAAGCAAAAAAGACAGCAGTCGGACAGCCGGCCATGGATTTTGCCCAGCCTGACAAAGATGGAAAAGATATCACACTGGCTGCCTATAAGGGGAAATATGTATTATTAGGCTTCTGGGCCAGCTGGTGCGGTCCCTGCAGGGCGGAAAATCCAAATGTCCTGAAGGCTTACAGCCGTTTTAAAGACAAAGGATTTGATGTGGTATCCATCTCCCTCGATGAAAAAAGAGAGAAATGGCTGGCCGCAATACAGGCTGATAATCTGGCCTGGGCACAGGTATCTGACCTGAAAGGCTGGAAAAATGCGGTAGCAGAGAAATATGGTATCAAGGCAATACCTCAGAACCTCCTGATTGACCCTAATGGAAATATCGTTGCCAAAAACCTCCGGGGCGATGCATTAGAACGCAAGCTGGAAGAACTTTTAAAGTAAGTACACGTAGATATAGTGACGAAAACCACCTGCTTAAAACAGGTGGTTTTATTTTTTTATTTGGTAGTTTACGAAAGTTTCGTAGATTTACGAAACAATCGTAGATGATTGTCTTTAAATTAAATCAATATGGAAAAGCTTACGCAGCAGGAGGAAATTGCCATGCTGGCAATATGGAAAACGGGCACCGGTTCAGTAAAGGATTTTCTGGAGCAACATCCCTCTCCACAACCTCCTTATACGACGCTTGCCTCTACCATCAGGAACCTGGAGAAAAAAGGGTATCTGACCAGCCGTAAAACAGGTAATGTATATGAGTACACACCTGCGATCATTGAATCTGAGTACAAACAGAAGTTTATGAACGGGTTTGTAAAAGACTACTTCGAAGATTCATATAAAGCTCTGGTCACATTCTTCGCAAAAGAGAAGAAGATCACACCGGAAGAACTGAAAGAAATTGTCAGGATGATCGAAAAAAACTGATAACCATGCTTATTTATCTGCTTAAAGCTAACATAGCGCTTGTTTTGTTTTACCTGGCTTATCGCTTCGGTCTGAGGCGTCTGACCTTCTATTCATTGAACCGCTTTTTTCTGATCGGTGGTATCCTGTGTGCGACTGTGGGTCCTTTGATAGATCCATCTGTATTCATAAGGGAACATCATGAGCTGAATGTGGTGGCAGAGACCTATATGCTTGATCTGTCAGCCTTACAGAGGCATCCATCAGAGCCTTTTATCAATACCCTTGTAAAATATGTGTTCTGGTTGGGGGTAATGGTTATGACCATTCGATTTGCCATGCAGCTTTTTTCTTTATGGAAACTGCATCATCAGACCCGGAGAACTGTTTTCGGAGACGAATCATTGCGGATTATGGAGCGGAATGCGAATCCGTTTTCCTTCATGCGCAACATATATATTAATCCATCCCTGCACACACCGGAGGAGTTCTCCTCAATCATCCAGCATGAAAAGGTGCATGTGCGGCAATGGCATACACTGGATGTACTGTTGGGAGAACTGAACAAGATCTTCTACTGGTTCAATCCCGGTGCATGGTTAATGAGTATTGCCATCCGCGAGAACCTGGAGTTTATTACAGACAGGAGCATTCTCCGGCAGGGAATAGATGCAAAAGCTTATCAATACAGTCTTTTAAAAGTAAGTGGGATCCCATATGCGACGGCCATCGCAAACAATTTCAATTTTTCACACTTAAAACAAAGGATCATGATGATGAATAAGAAAAGATCATCCCGCTATCATTTACTGCGTTATGTAGTATTGGGCGCTGTGATGGGGATCGCAGTACTTTCCCTGAATTTCTCCCGTGCAATTGCTAAAGCAGAGACGTCTGCACGTGTACTGGCAAACGCATTCCAGGAGGATACATCGAAAGTGAAGGTTCCACCACCAGCGGCACCATTACCCCCACCTCCTCCACCTCCACCAGCGCCTCCGGTAAAGGGGAAAGGAAAAGGTGTGAAGGTTCCACCACCACCTCCACCAGTACCACCGGTTCCAGCGGCTGCGGCAGCTGTTCCTGCACCTGCAGCAGCACCTGCTCCGGCAGCAAAGGAAGAACTGAGATTGTCCGTAGCAGAAAATCCCGATGCTCCTGCTGCTGAAAAGACAAGTATTGTTCTCAGGGGCGATGCACAGGCAAAACCGCTTTATGTGCTGGATGAGATGGTGATAGGCACTAATCTGCCGGAAGGTATGATTAACCCGGAGGATATCAGTGCTATACATGTCCTCAAAGGAGAGTCTGCTACCGCCATTTATGGTGACGCAGGGAAGAATGGTGTAGTGAAGATCTACAGCAAAGGCTATAACAACGCGCCACTGGTAAAACGTGATGTGCTCGTTCCTGCTAAGCCGGGTACTACTTCGACAACGCCGACAACAATAAAATTTGTGCCCGCCGGAGAAAAGAAAAATGATGAGGTGATCACTGTGATTGGTTACAAGGATGGTAATACTGTCCGTACCATTACAGCTGGCAGTAATGCCAATACCAATACAAATACCGATACCAAAGCAGACGTAAAGTCTGAAGAAAAAAGGTAAGCTGGTACAACATTGTTTTATAATACTGCACGAAAGAATAAAAAGGCTGCTCAATACTTTTGAGCAGCCTTTTTATTCGGGTACCTGATAGCATCAGGTGGTCATTTAAGCTATTCTGAAGACGTTCTTTTATTTTTGATACATCCTCTTCTTTTATTTATTCTTTACACATCTGAAACCAAGGTTTTCCAACCCTGATTCCGGTGATGTTTTCATTCTGGCAGTTACTCTGTATCCTGAACAGTATTCATCGGTACACATGAAAGAACCCCCACGGATAGTATGTTTCGCGGTAGCAGGATCTTCCGGATCGTAACCGGCAGCAGGACCTTTCGGATTATCTCCCTGCTTCAGACTGTAATAACGGCTGTCATACCAGTCTGCACACCATTCCCACACATTTCCTGACATATCGTATAAGCCATAAGCGTTAGGCGCAAAGCTTTTTACAGGAGCAGCCCCAAAGTAACCATCTGTCTGTGTATTCTGATAAGGGAAATGACCATTCCAGGTGTTGGCTTTCACCTTGCCTGTTGTCAATGCTTCGGACCCCCAGGGATAAGGCTGGTCTTTCAAACCTCCTCTGGCCGCATATTCCCATTCAGCCTCTGTTGGCAGACGTTTACCAGCCCATTGGGCAAATGCCTGCGCATCGTTCCAGGAGATGTGAACAACCGGCAGGTGTTCTTTACCATTGATATTGGTAGCCGGACCACCCGGATGTTGCCAGCTGGCGCCCTGTATGAAGGACCACCATTGTGATACATCGTCCAGTGGAACAGGGTGGGAGGGAGGTGTGAACACGATAGAACCCGGGAGCAGCATACTGCTGTCCGGCTCTGGTGAACCGGCTGGTAATTGTTGCATCAGCTCCTCTTTGGAAATAGGCCGTTCTGCCATAGTAAGGTAGCCCGTTGCTTTTACGAAGGCGGCAAATTCGGCATTAGTCACCTCATGTTCATCCATCCAGAAGCTGTCTACACGTACATCATGACGTGGCTTTTCGTCCGGATGCGCTTCGGCATCATCTGCTCCCATGGTGAAAGTACCACCGGGTATGAGCACCATGCGATTAAGTGTATCACTCTCCGTGAGTGACGCAGTCGTGTCGCGTGCAGGCGTTCCGGACGGCGGGTTATTATGACAGGCGCACAGTAATACGCTGAGGCCCAGTGTCCATATGGCAATAGGATTACTAAACATTCCCCTAAGATCGTGAATCTGTATGTTAAATTTTAGGTCCCTTAACAATTAAATAATGGGTGATACAAATAAACTATTGTAAACTGCATCCTTGTTTTATATATGGAACAATTCAGCGCACCTTTCAGCCGTCATGATTTTGGAGAGAATTTCCTGTGGGGAGTGACGATTTCCGCATTTCAGAATGAAGGGGCCTGCGATGCCGATGGTAAAGGAAAATCTATCTGGGACGAGTTTACCACAAAGAAGGGAAAGATAAAAGACGGTACCAACGCGCTTGTGACAGTTGATTTTTATAACCGTTACCGGGAAGATATTCAACTCGTCAAAAAGATGGGCTTTGATGTGTTCCGTTTTTCTATTTCCTGGCCGCGTATTCTGCCGGAAGGGACCGGCAGGGTGAATCAGGCGGGCATCGATTATTATCACCGGGTGATAGACGCCTGTCTTGAAGCCGGATTAACCCCCTACGTTACCTTATATCACTGGGATTTACCGCATGCTATTGAACATAAGGGAGGATGGTGCCATCGTGGTGTCATTTTCGCCTTTGAAGAATATGTGCGTATATGCGTGCAGGCATTTGGAGACAAAGTGAAAAATTGGATCGTGATGAATGAGCCCTTTGGCTTTACCTCATTGGGGTATATGCTGGGGGTACATGCGCCGGGTAAGTTTGGTGTTTCCTATTTTCTTCCGGCAGTGCATCATGTATTGCTGGCACAGGTTGCCGGAGCGAAGGTCATCCGGGAGACAGTTAAAGGCGCCAATATCGGGACTTGTCTGTCCTGCTCATATATTTATCCATATACTCAACAGGAAGCCGATATACAGGCTGCAAAGAAGGCAGATGCGCTATTTAACCGGCTGTTTCTGGAGCCGGTGCTGGGGATGGGGTATCCGGTGAATGATTTCCCGCTGTTACGCCGTATAGAAAGGCGATATGCATTGTGGCGGGACTGGGATCAGCTGTCATTCGATTTCGATTTTATTGGTGTGCAAAATTATTTCCCGCTGGTCGTGCGCAGGAATGCTTTTATGCCGGTGGTGGGTATATCTGAAGTAAAACCAAAATACAGACGGGTACCAATGACCGCATTGGGGTGGGAAATCAGTGGAGAAGGTATGTATGCTATCCTGAAACAGTTTAGCGCTTATAAGGGCATTAAACGACTGATGGTGACAGAAAGCGGAGCTGCCTTTGCAGATATTATGAGCGGAGGGGTGGTTGACGATCAGGACCGTATCGGCTATTTTAAGGAGTATTTATCAGGAGTACTGAAGGCGAAGAATGAAGGAGTACCTATAGATGGGTATTTTGCGTGGACGCTGACAGATAATTTCGAATGGGCGGAAGGATACAAGGCCCGTTTCGGTCTGGTACATGTGGACCGTGATACGCAGGTACGGACGATGAAGAGCTCAGGACAATGGTTCAGTGAGTTTTTGAAAAAGTAAGCAGTGTTCCGCTTCAGAAAGCCGTTTCAAATGATTGTAATATAGAAAAAGCCCATAGCTGCTGCTATGGGCTTTAATATTTTCGGGTAATCCGTTATCAGATCAATCGTATGTTCTGCGCAGGAACCAGATATCTCTCAGTGAGAAGTGGAACACACCATTCACGTATGTTTCTTTGACGAGACCGCCACTGGTAGTGCCTCTCTGTCCTACTTCAATACCTATGTAATAACGCAGGTAGTTGGATTTGGAAGGAAGGGATACACCTACAGTACCTGCTACATCCTTGATCTGGTTATTATTCACTACCAGATAAGATTTGTAGTAAGAGGCACCTGCCTGTATCACTACACCTTCAATCTGCTGGGAACCGTACATACGTCTGAAAGTATATTCCAGACCAGTGGACATGCGCTCAGAGTTGGCAAACTGGTAGTTGGTGCTGGCAGGTTTTGTATCACCCCACATCTGTCTGCGCCAGTCAGCCAGCCAGCTGATGGTACCGTTACCGAGGTGGATACCGGCGCCGTATTGTTCTGGCAGGGTATATTTTTCTTTAGCGAGATCATCCTGAAACAGTGTGGTTTCAGAAGAGTTCATCACTATCAGCTTTTTCTCGTAGCTCAGCTTTGTTTTGAAGCGGTAGGTAGCACCGAGGCCCAGTACCCAATCACCACCCAGTCTGCCGGCATATTGTACACCCGCATTAAAGTTGGTATTGAAAGCGTAACGCTGAATCTTGGTAGATACGGTATCGCCGCCCACGTTTTCTGTAGTATTGTTAGGACCGAACAGGAAATTGGTGGACACACCAACAGCGAAGTTTTTGGTTATTCTTACGCCGTTAGAGATGTATGCTTTATAAATACCACCTGTACCTTCCGTGGTGGTAGTCTGGGGTGATGTATCAACGAATTTGGTAGAGACCAGCTTGTAATCGACGTTGCTGAACTGACCGAAACCGGCGCTCATACCCCATCTGCTGTTTACTTTAAAGCCCATTGCCAGACGTTTGATGTTGACATCGCCCGCCTGCCTGTTCAGGGTGGTAGCATCTTTATAATTAACGGACTGTGCGCGCAGGGAAACGTCGAACATGAAATGCTGACGAGGCAATGCCGCATAGGATGCAGGGTTCAGCTCGTTCAGGTAGTTATCTGAACGGCGGCCGATACCGGTGCTACCTACACCGAAGTTGCGGGTGTAATCATGTTCCTCCTGGTCGCCGATGGCATACGCAGAGTAGAGTGAATTGATACCGTGTTGTGCCATTGCCTTGCCGCCCAGTAAAAGCATCAGGCCGCATAAGCCGGTCGTATATTGTATTCGCTTCATGTAGTCAATTCTTGATTGCATTATTTATACCGCAGGTAATAAATCTGAATTGTAATTCTGTTGGTGGAGTTCCGGTTGTCGCCAAGGATCGCACGGTCAAAGTTACTAAGACCAGTGTTTCTTGGAGGCAATAATGCCAGTCCGCGGTAAGAATTGTCAGTCGTATTTAATTGTGCAATGCAATAATTGGTAATATCGTAGGTATATGCAGTACCTGTATTGTAGACGAGATCAGTCACCAGACTTCCGTACTGGATAGCACCGGTAAGCGGGGAGCGGAGTGTATCTTCAATGACGTTACCGCTGTTGATCACTCCAAGTGGGAGGTTGGCAGGCAGGAAGTAAGGGTACTTGTAAGTCGCCTTTTCCGGTCTGACAGTAAGAGTCGCTCTCATGATCTTGGAGAACTTATTCAACAGGTTGAACGTTCTGAGATAAGGAAAGTCGATACGGCCTACGATGTTGGTCAGCGGCTGTACAAATATTTTACGGTCTGCATCAGCAGAAGAGAGTAAGCGTTTGGTCGGTCCTAATGCAGTCAGCGGAGAACCAGCAGGACGTTGTACATCTATGTGGTTGAACTGCAACGCAGAATTGTATACTGCAAAGTCTCTGTATTCCTGTTTGATCTCACCCGGAGTGGTATGGAAGAAGAGACGCAGGTTCAGCGAGTCATTTGCCTCAATAGCAGTGATCACCTGGCTGTTAGCGCCCGGTTTCAATGCCAGACCTTTAAAGTATTGCAGGAACTGCTGTTGATTGGTGATGGTAGTACTGTTCTTGTCCGCGAGGTCAAAGAACTCTTTACCCAGCACATCATTAATTCTGATACGAAGTGTAGTATCACGGTGAGGACGAATCACTGTCTGAATGGAACCGATATTGCCCGGATCAGTCGCGAAATTACTGTAGCTATATAAGAAAGCGCTGTTACCCGGACGTTTGATCGTCTCATTAACACGGTATACTTCAATGTGCTGAGGCAGGGTTGTATCGCCATAATGCTCCAGTTTCGGATGTATCATCAACACCATGGAGTCATAGATAGCCCTGTCAGGAATGGCGGTACCTCTGTAAGCATTTACCTGCCAGAAAGAAGTAGAAGATATTTTACCAAATACAGGATCATTGTTGGTACCAACAAGGGCTACACCCAGGTTGGAAGTCGGAACAGAATCAAGGTATGCCGTGCTCATTGTCATTGTAATGGTATCTGTTACCAGATACTCTGTACCACTCTGATCTGTGATACCATCATACAAAAAGCCTTCTTTTTCACAGGCAGCGGCGCCAGTGATCAATAATGCACAAACCAGGTATTTACAGGCCACTTTGGCGCGGATACTTTTATTCATGGAGCGCAATTTTAGACAGGAACCCAACTTCACGCTTATTTAATATGCGAATAAGCTCTTTTTATCGACGAATAACCATTCATGTTCCTTGTGCTACTGTTGGGGTAGCAAGCTCCCCCTTACAGGAAAAAACCAGTTGGCAGATAAAAAGACGTGATTTGTCTGTCAAAATTACCCAAATATCTATTTTATGATTGAGCTTAAATAAGTGCGGATAATTTTGGCAGCTATTAAAAAAGTAAAAATAACTTATGCGCTATTTAAATGTATGTTTTCTGGGATTGGCCGCACTTACGTTAGCCTCCTGTTCATCAAGCGACGATACGACCAAGCTGGGTAACTGGGTAAGAAGAGCAGATTACCAGGGCGACGCCAGAAGGGAAGCAGTAAGCTTTGTGATTGGAGATACAGCGTATGTGGGAACTGGCACCAGTGGTGTTGATGGAGGTACTTTATTAAGTTCATTTTATAAGTACGATCCGGCGAAAGATAACTGGACTATGATAGCGTCTTTACAGGATCCGAATAATGCTACCAGAAACCTGGCACGTACAGGTGCATCAGCTTTTGCTGCTGCTGGTAAAGGTTATGTTGCTACTGGTAGTGATGCAGATTTCAAATCACTGAAAGATACATGGGAATACGACCCGACTACAAATAGCTGGAGCAGCAAAGCTGATTTTCCAGGTGCTGCACGTTACTTCGCGGTAGCGTTCGCTGTAAAAGATCAGGGTTATCTCGGTACAGGTTACGATGGTGGTAACAACATGAGTGACTTCTTTAAGTTCAATCCGTCTACCAACAGCTGGACACCGATCACTGCACTGAAAGATAAAAGAAGACAGGCTGTTGCCTTCGTTATCAAAGACAGCGCGTACGTAGTAACCGGTACAGGTGCAGGTACAGTGCCTACCCGTATGTATGTGTACGATGCAGCTAACGATGTATGGAAAGAGAAAGCTAAGATCGAAAACGCAACTGACGATTCTTTCGATGATGATTACTCTTCTATCTCCCGCTACGGTGGTGTTGCGCTCGTAATCAACAATAAAGCTTATGTAACTACAGGTTCCAGCTCTGCAACATGGGAATATGAACCAGTAAGCGACCGCTGGACAGAAAAAACCGCTTTCGATGGTGCAAGCCGTACCAGCGCAGTTGGTTTCTCCGTTAAAAACAGAGGTTTCGTAGGAACTGGTTATTCCAGCAGCACTTATCTGGATGACCTGTTTGAATTCTATCCTGACCAGGAAAACGATACGAATGACTAATAAGAGGTCTTTTCTGATCGCTTCACTGGTTGCCGGACTGGCTTTCACAGCCTGTCAGCAGAAACAGACAGAACGAACTGAACATACTCAGGAAATAACTACTACCGCAGTGCATGATAGCATTGCGGTAGTAACATTTCAGCCCGACAAGGGTGGTTGGGGCTATAAGATCAATAAAGGCACTCATACCTACATTGAACAGCCATTCATCCCTGTCGTAGTTGGCAACAAACCTTTTCAAACAGAAGAGGATGCCAGAAAAGTAGGTGAAAATATTGCCGCCAAGCTCAGGAAAAACCCCGGCGGACTGCCAGATTTAACCCGGCAGGAGCTGCTTGATATGAAAATAGCCGGTGTAGAGTAGCACTAAAACTCTCCGGTAGACATATTGAAACTTATATTAATATTGGCCACAGTACTGTGTCTGGCCATACCGGCTACCTATTCCCCCCGAAATTTTAACATTCCTTTTACTACACTTAACAAATTTTAACAGCCTGTTTACGGGAATTGAGTGTAAGTTTATCGCGCTTTTGGGCTACATGATAAATTTAAAACAACTCTATAAGAACCGGTTATTCAGGGTAGGTCTGCATATTGTAGTCTGGACCAGTTTCCTGTTCTTTCCCTTTTTTATCTACCGGATCAAGATCCAGCACCCCTGGTTCTTTGCCCGGGAAATAGTGGACAACCTCTTTCTCATAGGCTTGTTTTATCTCAATTTTTATGTACTGATCCCCAGGTTTTTCACATTAAAGAAAATCGTCTATTACCTGTCTTTTGTGGTACTGACATTGGTTTTTATCATTGTACAACAGGCAGTTACAGAGTACGTTTTCTGGAAAACCTTCGCAGCTGAAGAAACAGTGCTGGTACCTCCCAGAAACGGGGACAACCGGCTTACACCGGCGCCTTCCGGATTTATGCGGTATCATCTGCTGGAAAGCCGCCTGCATGAAAAAGATGGGGATAACCATGTACCCCTGTACGCAGCCGCCAGTCTGAATGACTCCATGGGGCTCCGGGGCAGGGAATATATCAGCAGCCAGCAGGAACTGTCTTTTCTGGATTATATCCTGTTTCCGGATATCTTGCGGAAATCAGTCTTTGCAGCACTGCTCATGCTTTTTATGAGCGGATTCATCAAAATAGCACAGGAGTGGTTTAAGAGTGAACAGCAAAGGGAAGTGTTGAAGGTAGAAAATCTCAATGCTGAATTGAAATTTCTGAAGTCACAGATTAATCCTCATTTCCTGTTTAACTGCCTGAATACCATTTATTCACTGGCCCATAAACATTCCGCCCAGACAGAACACGCGATTGTCAAACTGTCTACCATTATGCGGTACATGATCTATGATTCCAATGAAGACAAGGTACAGCTACAACAGGAACTGCAATACCTGGAAGACTATATTGATATTCAACGTCTGAGAATGCCTGACGATATAGTAGTAGATTATGCGGTACAGGGAAATCCGGCAGGACTAAAAATAGCCCCTATGTTATTGGTGCCCTTTGTGGAAAACGCCTTTAAACATGGGATCAGTTACGCTGAACCTTCCTTCATTGCCATTGCACTGGCTATTGAAAAGAATGAAATGAGACTGGTTGTGGAAAACAGCCGTTTCCGTCAGCGGGTGGCAGAAAAAGGTGGCATCGGTTTACAGAATGTGCGTAAGCGCCTCGAATTACTGTATACCGATCACCATGAGCTGGAAATCACGGAATCCGAAACCCAATTTATTGTTGATTTAAAAATCGTGTTGAAAAATGATCAGGTGTATAGCGGTGGATGATGAGCCACTTGCGTTGGAAATAATCACTGATTTTGCAAGGAAAGTGCCCTTCCTGCAACTGGTAGGCACGTTCCAAAATGCGACCGAAGCATTGCGCTTTCTGCAGGAAGAGCGTGTAGACCTGCTTTTCCTCGATATTAAAATGCCGGACATTACTGGTATTCAGTTGATGAAGTCCCTGAAATATCCGCCTATGGTCATCTTTACCACCGCATATGGAGAATATGCACTGGAAGGATTTGACCTCGAAGTGGTGGACTACCTCTTGAAACCCGTACCATTCGAACGCTTCCTGCGATCGGCTACAAAAGCGCTTGAACTGAGAAGTATGTCCCAGCAGAAGAATGGAGACAGCTCCAACGGGCACGTCAATGACTACATCTTCATTAAAACAGAATACAAGATCATCAAGATCAATCTGGAAGATATTTTATTCATCGAAGCACTGAAAGACTATACGAAAATCTATACTCCGCATCAGCCAGTACTTACACTGCGCAGCCTTAAATCATTTGAAACCCGTTTGCCTGCAGAGAAATTTATCAGAGTACACCGCTCTTATGTAGTGTCACTGAACAAAATCAATTCTGTAGAAAAGAATACCGTGATGATCGCTAATCAGTCTATCCCTATCAGTGATGGCTACCGGGATAAGTTTTATGACGTGATCAACCGGAACAGTTAATACGTCTGCAATAGCAACAGCATAAAAAGAAAAACGGTAAACAGTGTGATACTGCTTACCGTTTTCTTATTTATGAATATTCTTTTGCGGACCGCTTAGATGATCTCTTTCAGTTTAGCGATCACCGTATCTATTTCTTCAGTAGTATTATCCTTACCAAAAGAGAAACGTACAGCAATTCTGTTAGGATCGCTGTTGATGGCGCGGATCACGTGAGAACCTGCATCCGCACCGGATGTACAGGCACTGCCGCCGGAAGCGCAGATACCATTGATATCCAGATTGAACAGCAACATTTCACTCTTCTCAGTTTTAGGGAAGGAGACGTTCAATACCGTATACAGACTGCGTCCATACAGATCTCCATTGTATCCCACCTCAGGAATATGCTTTTTCAGCTCATCCATCATGTACATACGCAGATCATTGATATGTTTGCTGTGCGCTTCCATATGCTCTGTAGCGAGTTCCAGTGCTTTCGCAAAACCAACGATACCATATACGTTCTCCGTACCGGCACGCATGTTACGTTCCTGTGAGCCCCCATGGATGAACGGAGATATCTTCACATTCTCATTGACGTAAAGAATACCCACACCTTTAGGACCGTTGAATTTGTGCGAAGAACCATTAATGAAGTGTACCGGCGTATTACGCAGGTCAAATGGATAGTGGCCTACCGTCTGAACGGTGTCAGAATGGAAGATTGCATCAAACTCCTTACACAGGTTACCTACAGCATGCATATCCAGCAGGTTACCGATTTCGTTGTTGGCATGCATCAGGCTTACCAGACAACGTTCAGGAGAATTAGCCAGTAATTCCCGGAGATGCTCCATGTCCACGTGACCGTTTGGCAGCAGACGTACATTGCTCAGCTTGATCTTTTCTTTCGAATGCGCATGCTCTACAGAGTGAAGCGTAGCATGGTGCTCGATTTCAGAAGAGATAATGTGGCGGCAGCCCAGGTTGTGTATGGCCGCACTCACGGTCGTGTTGGTACTCTCAGTACCGCCGGAAGTAAAGAAGATCTCTCCCGGATGCGCGTTCAGGATTTTGGCTACGGATTTACGTGCGTTTTCGATGGCCAGTCTGCTTTCACGGCCGTAGGAATAGATCGAGGATGGATTTCCGAACTTCTCTGTAAGATAGGGCAGCATCACATCCAGCACTTCTTTATCCAGCGCCGTGGTGGCTGCATTATCAAAATAAATTCTTTTCAAGTGATGGTGGTTTTTGATAAAAAAATGCCGTTGGCGGTCACAAATGTCTGACTTTTTTAGAAAATAAGCCCAATGTAATATGCTACATGACATTATTGTGATGATCAGCGGTACGGATATCTCTACAACCCATCCGCCGGGAATTAATATTGAGTTTACATCCGGAAAGTATGTTTGTACCCTGATATGGAAAATTATTCAGATCCCGGTGTACTGATATAGGAGAAAAAAAATAAATGTAGCAGGGGCGAGTCTTTGGCTATATAATAGTCATCCTATAGTCATCCTTCGTTGATGCTACGTTTTAAACGTAGCATCAACGAAGGATGACTATAGGATAAAGAAGAACAGGTGAGGAACGTGATAAGTAGGGGAATGTGAGACGGCGTTAACCTGAATTAAAGGTGGACTTAAGGTGGACTTGATCCGGATATGAGGTGGACTTGATCTGTAATAAAAGTAAAAGGGCTGACTGTAAGTGGTATACTTCCGGCCAGCCCTTTTGTTATTTAATCAGTTGATTATTAGTGCATAAACTCACGAATATCCTGCATGATACGTTTAGCGATGTTATCAGCGGTCGTTTCATTCTGACTTTCTGCGTAAATGCGGATAATCGGTTCCGTATTGGAAGTACGTAAATGTACCCAATCCCGGTCGAACTCTATTTTCAGTCCGTCTTCGATATTGATCGGCTGGTTTTTGTATTTACCTCTGATCTTGTCGAAGATGGTAACCACATCAACACCCTTATCCAGCTCTATTTTATTTTTAGAGATGAAATAATCAGGGTAGCTATTGCGGAGGGCTTTCAGGTTCTTTTTACTCAGTGCCACATGGCTCAGGAACAGGCCGATACCAATTAGTGCGTCGCGGCCATAATGCAGGTCGGGAACGATGATACCACCATTACCTTCACCGCCGATCACAGCGTTAACTTCTTTCATTTTGCGTACTACATTCACTTCTCCTACTGCGGATGGGTGATATTCGCCGCCATTTTTCAGGGTAACGTCTTTCAGGGCCTGTGTGGACGACAGGTTGGAAACGGTGTTACCTTTTCTGGTTTTGAGTACATAATCAGCTACTGCTACGAGGGTATATTCTTCGCCAAACATATTGCCATCTTCGCATACAAAGCAAAGGCGGTCTACGTCCGGGTCAACAGCGATACCCATGTCGGCATCTGCTTTGTTAACCTCATTGCTTAAAGCAGTCAGGTTTTCCGGAAGAGGTTCCGGATTGTGACTGAAACGGCCGTTCACTTCTTCGAACAGTACGGTGATATCTTCCACACCAAGCGCTTTCAGCAGGGCCGGCACGAAGATAGCGCCGGTTGAATTGACAGCATCTACCACGATCTTGAAGTTGCGTGCTTTGATAGCTTCAACGTCAACCAGTGGATAGTTCAGCACCATATCGATGTGCTTCTGCATGTAAGTGTCGTCCTGTCTGTAGGAACCGAGTTTATTGACATCTGCGAAGGTAAAATCTTCGCGGGCGGCAAGGTCGAGTATAATAGCACCATCTTCTCCGGAAATAAATTCGCCATCAGCGTTCAGCAGTTTTAGCGCATTCCATTCTTTAGGATTGTGGCTGGCGGTAAGGATAATACCACCTGCAGCCTGCTCCGCTGTTACCGCAATCTCAACAGTAGGAGTAGTGGAAAGGCCAAGGTCCACTACGTCCAGGCCCAATCCGTTCAAAGTAGCTACGACGAGTTGCTTCACCATTTCTCCCGAAATGCGGCCATCACGTCCGATTACTACTTTTTTGTTGTCAGATTGTTTAAGTAGCCAGGTGCCGAATGCTGCTGTGAACTTTACGACATCAAGAGGGGAGAGGCCTTCTCCAGGTTTACCTCCGATGGTTCCGCGAATACCAGAAATCGATTTGATCAGTGCCACGAATTTCAATTTTTAAAGGAAGGGCAAATATAAAATTACAATCAGCAAAGAACAAATGAATTAAATGTATTGCACTGTCTGATAGTGACATATTAAAATAAAAGAATGTGTTAAAGTTTTAATGTAGGCTAATTATATAGGGGTTAGGAAACTTTGGACCGTTTTTCTTTAATGCCGCAGTTTAGCATACTTTTGCATGTCAAATTAATCAACAGCTACGTTTACATGAAATATTTATGGAAGAGTATACCCAGGTATATTCGGTATGTGATCGTTCAAGTCTTATTCCTGTACCTGTTCATGGTCGTTTTCCGCCTGGTTTTCTTTCTTTTCTTCTTTAAGACTACTGTCACAGGCAGCGCACCTATCCTGAAAGCCTGGAGTCTTGGGTTAAAGTTCGATATGCGACTGGCCCTGATACTGGGGGTACCCATCTTACTTACCGCTTTTATTGCCCGAAATCATTTTTTCACAAAAGGAGCTATCCGCAGACCCTTGTTCGTATACCTTTTTGTGGTATACCTTGTCATGACCTTTGGTTATGTGTTTGACCTGGGCCACTATGCTTATCTGGGATTGCGTATGGATCCGACTGTGACGCGTTTTCTGGCCTATGGCGAACGTGCAGATAATGCGCGGATGTTATGGCAGAGCTACCCGGTGGTACGTACCCTGATTGGCATCGGTCTGTTTCTTTTCCTGATTACGATACAGTTTACCCGTTCTTACTATCGGATGGGAAAAGAACCGGCGGTAAAACTGGGTAACTGGAAATATACAGGTTGGCTCGCATCTATGGTGATCCTGTTTGCCGCAGGTATCTATGCGAATATTGCTTATTTCCCACTGCGCTGGAGTCAGGCAATGTTTACAAAAGATAACGGTGTTACCAGTCTGGCTTTGAATCCGGTATTATATTATGTATCCAATATGTCCGTACAAAAGGACTCTTACGATATCCCAAAGACAAAAGAGTTCTATCCTGTCATGGCAGATTATCTGAAGGTAGACCGGCCAGATGTGGATAAACTGGATTTTGTACGGAGTATACCCGGCAGGGATGGTAAAAAAATGAATGTGGTATTGGTGATGCTGGAATCAACCGGTGCAGCCGTTACCAGTATGTATAATAACCCGATGATGCCGACGCCTAATATGAAACAACTGGCGGACAGCGGTATTCTTTTCAATAATTTCTTTGTACCTGCGATCAGCACGGCGAGAACAGTGTATGGCGTAACAACGGGATTGCCGGATATTACCCTGACGAAAACAGCTTCCCGCCATCCGCAGATGGTGGACCAGCGGGTGGTAATGGATCAGTTTCAGGGGTATGAGAAACTGTATCTGCTGGGAGGAAATACGAACTGGGCAAACATCAGGGCGGTATTTACCAACAATGTTGAAGGTATCCGGATTTTTGAGGAAGGCTATTATAAGGCTCCCAAGGCAGACGTCTGGGGAGTATCTGATTTTGACCTGATTACAGAAGCGGATGAGATCTTCCGGGATGCCAATAAACGCCAGAAACCTTTTGTAGCATTTCTTCAGCTGGCAGACAATCACCCGCCATATACCACTACAAAGGGAAGAGGTGATTTCAGGAAGGTGACGGAGAAGGACATTGACATGGAGAAATTCAAAAAGGCTGGTTTTGTATCAATAGAGCAGTTTAATGCGATCCGTTATGAAGACTACAATGTTGGTCATCTGATGGAACTGGCAAAGAAAGGCGGATATCTTGATAATACTATTTTTATCATGTTTGGTGATCATAACTGTACGCTGAATCCGTATCATTTTATGCCGACACCGGAATATGAGCTGATCAGCGGTGGGGTACATGCTGCCTGCTTTATTTACTGTCCGGCTTTAGTGAAACCACAGGTGGTGAACTATGCCGTGAGTCTGGTGGATATTTATCCGACGATGGCGAAACTGGCTGGTGTGTCATTCAAAAACTACACGCTTGGACAGGACATGCTGGATACCACCCTTACCAACCGTTATGCCTTTGCGACTTATTTAAAGAATCTTCAGACACATATTTCACTGATTGGTCAGCGCTATCAATATGAGATCAATACCTACACGCAGAAGTCCTTTCTGTATGATATGCAGGGGGATCCGCTGAAAGATGTGAAGCAACAATATCCGGATACGGCCAAAGCACTTGATAATTTAACGCGGGCTTTTTACGAAAGCACCCGATATTTGATGTTTAACAATAAAAAATAGAGCTTTGGGGCGTTCATCTGATCATGGAAGTTTTTAATGAATTAGCAGTGGAAATACAAAAACATTGGTTTAAAGACTGGTTCAATTCTCCTTATTATCATCTGTTATATAGCAACAGGGATACAGCGGAAGCAGCAGCATTCATCGACAAGCTCCTGCATTATTTACGTCCGCCTGCTAATGCGACCATGCTGGATGTGGCCTGTGGTACCGGCCGTCATTCCAGTTATCTGGCATCCAAAGGGTATACTGTAACAGGGATTGATCTTTCAATCCGCAGTATTAACATCGCAAAGAAACTGGAAAATGACCATCTCAGCTTTTTTCAGCATGACATGCGTCTGCCATTCCGGGTGAACTATTTTGATATTGTATTTAACTTTTTTACCAGCTTTGGTTATTTTGATACCGCACGTGAAAATGAGAATGCGTTGCGGACAATGAAAAACGCTTTGAAACCGGGCGGGAGACTGGTACTGGACTACCTGAACAGTCCTTATGTGGCGGCTAATCTGGTGCCAAATGAAGTCAAAGAGAAAGGCGATGTGGTATTTGATATTGTGCGGGAGATGAACGATGGCAAATTCCAGAAGCAGATCAATATACTGGACCGGGCCAGATTACAACGGACGACATTTACCGAGAATGTAAGCGCTTTTACGCTGTCAGACTTTGAAGAGATGTTTGCCCGTCAGGGTTTACAGATAACGGATATCTTTGGAGACTATCATTTTAATAGTTACGATGAACAGCATTCGCCAAGACTGATCATCATTGCTGCAAAACAATAGCCATGCTGGAACGACTGCTTAGACTGGATTACAAACTATTCTTTCATATTAACAATGTATGGCAGCATCCTGTACTGGACGCTATTATACCCTGGTTAAGAGAACCTTATGTGTGGGCGCCGCTGTACCTTTTCCTGTTGTTGTTTGTAACGATCAATTACGGATGGAAAGGATTCTGGTGGATCGTCTTTTTCCTGATCACTTTCGGTCTGGCAGACCAGTCCAGTTTGTTTATCAAGGAGGCGGTAGGAAGGTTAAGACCCTGCCGTGATCCTTTAATGCAGCATTTCGTAAGAGTATTGGTAGTGTACTGTCCGGGTAGCGGTAGTTTTACCTCTTCCCATGCAGCCAATCACTTTGCTGTGGGCACTTTTTGTTTCTTCACTTTCAGGCATCTCTCTAAATGGTTTGCCGCTATGTTTTTTGTCTGGGCTGCTGTGATCTGTTACGCACAGGTCTATGTGGGCGTTCATTATCCGTTGGATGTATTGGGCGGCGGCCTGTTGGGGCTCTTCCTCGGAAGCATGAGTGGCAGTTTTTTCCAACGGCGTATCAGACTGGAACCTGAATTAGCAACATGAACTGGATCTTTTTATTAATTGTATTACTGGCTACCTTAGGCGGGGGCCTTATTCCAATGGTGGTAAAACGGGTAAACCCTAATTTCCCCATTTATATGCTGGCATTTACCGGCGCCTGTCTGTTCGGAATCACTATCATGCACCTGTTGCCGGAAGTGTATCACGAATTGGGCCATCAGGCCGGTATCTATATAGTACTGGGCTTTTTCCTGCAGGTAGCTCTGCAGACGTTGTCACACGGTACGGAGCACGGGCATACCCATGTTCCGACGGACAAGCATCAGCATGTGCATCTGGCGCCGCTGCTGCTGGGATTGTCTATACACGCCTTTATGGAAGGAATTCCTTTGGGATTCCGTTTTCATGATCAGGCAGCACTGTCCTCGCTGGTAATCGGGGTAGCGGCACACAAACTGCCGGAGGCCTTTACACTGATCACGGTGATGGTACACGCACACCAGAGGGCACCAAAACTCTGGCGGATCCTGATACTGTTCTCACTGGTAACACCGGCAGCGGCATTACTGGCGTCAGAATTGGGGGCGCATTCAGCATTTATTTCCAGTTTTACCGCCTATATTGTGGCGCTGGTAATAGGGGCCTTTTTGCACATTTCCACCACCATTTTTTATGAAAGCGGCACCAAACACCATGAGCTCAGCTACCGGAAGGTACTGGCCATAGCGGGAGGTCTGGTTTTAGCATTTCTTACCTTAATATTTGAATAATTCTTTATTTTTAGGCTTTTAAACATGGAAGTCGTCGTCATTATCCTCATCCTTATTCTACTAAATGGCTTATTCTCAATGTCAGAGATTGCCATGGAATACGCTCGTAAAGCAAGGCTCGAATATCTGGCCAATAGAGGGGATGAAAAGGCAAAGGCCGCACTCAAGCTGGCCAGTAATCCGGACAGGTTTCTTTCCACTGTCCAGGTAGGTATCACACTTATCAGCATTTTAATAGGCGTTTTATCAGGTATCAGCCTCAAGCCGGACCTGGCGTCTTATATTTCCGGTTATCCACAGATAAGCGCATATAGCGATGGTATTGCCATCACCATTATTGTGGTGGTAGTGACCTATTTTACATTGGTAATAGGAGAGCTGGTACCCAAACGTCTGGGTATCCTGCGGCCCGAATCCGTGGCCCGTCAGGTAGCTGGTCCGATGAAATGGGTGGCAATGGTCACCTATCCGTTTATCTGGCTGCTGACCATTTTTACCAATTTTCTGGTGAATATTTTCAATCTGAAGCCGACTGTGGATAACAATGCCACAGAGGAGGAGATCAAGGCGCTGATCAACGAAGGTGCTACCTCGGGTGCTATTGAAGAGACTGAGCAGGAGATCATTGAGCGTGTATTTCATCTGGGAGACAGGAATATCACTTCACTGATGACCCACCGTACAGACATAGTATGGCTGGATGTGAATGATCCGAGAGAGATTATCCGCAGCAAGATATTCGAGAGTCCGCACTCCGTATATCCTGTCTGTGATGACGAAATTGATAATATCAGGGGTATTATTTCTATCAAGGACCTGTATATGGCTGCTGCTGATAATATGCATGCACTTGGTCCTATCATGAAAAAACCTCTCTTTGTACCCGAAAATAACTCCGCATATCAGGTACTGGAAAAATTCAAGGAAACACAGATTCATGCTGCCTTTATCGTTGATGAATACGGCACATTTCTGGGAATGATCACCCTGAATGATATTCTGGAAGCAATTGTGGGCGATATGCCGGAAACGGGACAGGATGATGATTATGAGATCGTTCGCAGGGAAGATGGTTCCTATCTGGTAGATGGGCAGATTCCTTTCTATGACTTTCTGAGCAAATTTGACAAGGAAGACTGGATGGGAGAATTTGAACAGGAATTTGATACGATGGCTGGTTTTATCCTTCATCATCAGGAGCACATCCCTAAAATCGGGGAAAAGTTTGCCTGGAGAGGATTTACCTTTGAAATCGTCGATATGGATGCCCACCGTATTGATAAAGTACTGGTTGAGGCACCGGAAGAAGATATTGAAGAAGGCTGATCACACATACCATAATTGGAGAACGCATTGGTTACGAATTGTAAATGGGCAAAATACGTAGGTTTATCATGCTTATAAATTACGTAGTTCACCGTTTGTGATTCGTAATTGTTTTTTGCTAATTTTGAGCACTTTTTTACATAATCAAATAATTTAATTTAAGATAATGGTTGTTTTAGGAAGTAAGGTGCTTTCACTGGACGAAGTGTACCGCGTGTTATTTGATGGGGAGGAGTTGAGCCTGGAGGAAGCCGCTTTACAGCAGGTAGCTGAGAACTTTGAGTTTTTGAAGACATTTGCGGCCAAAAAGCTGATTTATGGTATCAATACCGGCTTTGGTCCGATGGCACAGTACCGCATCAGCGAAAGCGATACGCACCAGTTACAATACAATCTTATTCGCAGCCATAGTTCAGGTGCCGGCAAGTTTATGTCGCCCCTGTTAACAAAAGGTCTTATGATCGCCCGTCTCAGCAGCTTTATGCAGGCACATTCCGGTGTGCATCCTGAGGTGGTAAATCTGCTCAAAGACCTGATCAACAAAGATGTTTATCCATGTGTGTGTGAACACGGTGGCGTAGGAGCCAGCGGTGATCTGGTACAGCTGGCCCATCTGGCGCTGGTGCTGATCGGAGAAGGCGAAGTGGTATATGAAGATAAGGTCCGTCCTACTGCAGAGGTATTTTTACAATTGGGTCTGAAGCCAATGGGCGTGCATGTTCGTGAAGGACTGGCCGTTATCAATGGTACATCTGCTATGACGGGTGTTGCTCTTGTAAATATCATCGAAGCAAAAAAACTGTTGGGCTGGAGCTGTATCCTGTCATCCATGATCAACGAAGTGGTGGAAGCATTTGATGACCACCTGTCCAAAGAACTGAACGCTGTAAAGCGTCATGAAGGACAGAATAAGGTCGCTGCTGCCATGCGCAATATTCTGCAAGACAGCAAGATGATCAGACACCGTCCTGATCATTTCTATAAAGAACTGGAAGAAGAGATTTTTAAAGATAAAGTACAGGAATACTACTCCCTGCGTTGTGTGCCACAGGTACTGGGGCCTATCTATGATACCCTCGTACATGCAGAGCAGATCGTGGTACAGGAGCTGAATTCCGTGAGTGATAACCCGGTAGTGGATCACCATCAGGAGAATGTATTCCATGGTGGTAATTTCCATGGAGATTATATCTCTCTGGAAATGGATAAAGTGAAGATCGCCATTACCAAGCTTTCAATGTTGTCTGAAAGACAGCTGAACTACCTGATGAATGATAAGCTGAACCACAAATTCCCGCCGTTCATGAACCTTGGTAAACTGGGACTGAATTTCGGTATGCAGGGTATTCAGTTCACCGCTACCTCTACTGTAGCGGAGAATCAGACGCTTTCTTTCCCGATGTATGTACACAGTATCCCTAACAATAATGATAATCAGGATATTGTGAGTATGGGTTGTAATGCCGCATTGATGACTAACCGTGTGATTGAGAATGCTTACGAAGTATTGGCGATCCAGGTGATGACGATGTTGCAGGCTGTTGACTACCTGAACTGTCACGAGCGACTGTCGTCTTTCTCACACCGTATTTACAGCGAAGTAAGGGCAATTTTCCCTAAATTTATCGAGGACAGTCCTAAGTATAAAGACGCTAAAAAGATCAAGGAATACCTGTTACAGCATGATCCAGCTATCGTGTGGTAAACCTACTAAAACAATTAACGGATGAAATGTGCTTTAATAACAGGTGGCTCCAGAGGTATAGGCAGGGCAATATGCGTGAAGATGGCGGAGTTGGGGTACTATGTACTGATCAACTATAAGGGAAATGAAGCTGCTGCCAACGAAACATTGGAAGCGGTAAGAGCAAAAGGAAGCGATGGAGAGTTACTGCAATTCAATGTGGGTAACAATGAGGAAGTAGTGGCAGTCTTAGGCAGCTGGATAGAAAATAATAAAGAAAAGCAGATCGAGGTACTGGTGAATAACGCTGGTATCCGTGAAGATAATCTGCTGTTCTGGATGAATGCAGAACAGTGGAGAAATGTGCTGAACATTAGTCTGGATGGTTTCTTCAATGTGACCAAACAGGTAGTGAACAGCATGTTGATGAAGCGTTATGGACGCATCATCAATATTGTGTCGCTTTCAGGTATTAAAGGTCTGCCCGGTCAGACCAACTACTCTGCTGCAAAAGCAGGTGTGATTGGTGCTACCAAAGCACTGGCACAGGAAGTGGCCAAACGTGGGGTGACTGTCAATGCAGTGGCGCCCGGTTTTATCAAAACGGATATGACAGCCGAGCTGAATGAAAAGGAACTGGCTGCGCAGGTGCCGATGAACCGTTTCGGTACACCGGAAGAAGTAGCAGAAGCTGTTGCATTCTTTGCCTCCAAAGCATCTTCTTATATAACAGGAGAGGTGTTGTCAATCAACGGAGGACTTTATACTTGATTCAATCAGGCATTAACAATTAACATGTAAGCATTGAATGCAGCGGCTGGATGATTGTGGGTTAATCCTTCATTCTTAATTGATAATTCCTGATTCAAATAGATTCGCATGAACAGAGTTGTGATAACAGGATTGGGAATATATTCCTGTATTGGCAAGAACCTGAACGACGTAAGAGATTCATTATATCAGGGTAAATCTGGTATTATTCTGGATCCGGCCAGAAAAGCTTTTGGCTATCGTTCCGGTCTGACAGGTTTTGTAGATCGTCCTGACCTGAAGGGAGTACTTGACCGCCGCGCCCGCACGATGATGCCGGAGCAGGCGGAGTTTGCTTATATGAGTACCCGTGAGGCGATGGCACAGGCAAATATTGATCCTGATTACATAGAGAAAACGGAGGTTGGATTATTGTTTGGTAACGATAGTTCTTCCAAACCGGTGATTGAGGCGAATGACATCATGCGGGAGAAGAAAGATACGATGCTGGTAGGTTCCGGTTCTGTGTTCCAGACCATGAACTCTACTGTAAATATGAACCTCGCCACGATCTTCAAACTGAGAGGCATTAACTTCAGCGTGAGTGCGGCCTGTGCGAGCGGGTCACATGCTATCGGACTCGGATATATGTTTATCCGTAATGGCATGCAGGATTGCGTTGTATGCGGAGGCGCTCAGGAGATCAATATTTACTCTATGGGTAATTTCGATGGTATCGCCGCATTTTCTGTAAGAGAGGGAGATCCGTCAAAGGCGAGTCGTCCGTTTGACCGTGACCGTGATGGACTGGTACCGAGTGGGGGAGCGGCTACGGTGATATTGGAAAGTCTGGAATCTGCACAGCGCAGAGGGGCTACTATACTGGGAGAAGTAATCGGTTACGGGTTTTCTTCCAATGGCGCACACATTTCTAACCCGACCATTGAAGGACCGGCACGTTCCTTGCAAATAGCATTACAGGATGCAGGATTGCAGGCGAAGGATATCGAATATATCAACGCCCATGCAACCAGCACTCCGGCAGGCGATGCCAGTGAAGCGGCTGCGATTGATCAGGTATTCGGCGATTCTAAACCGTACGTAAGTTCTACAAAGTCTATGACGGGACATGAATGCTGGATGGCAGGTGCCAGTGAGATTGTTTATTCAATGCTCATGATGCAAAATGGGTTTATTGCGCCGAACATTAATCTGGAGAATCCGGATGGCGCGGCTGCCCGCTTAAATATAAACAGTACGACTATTAATAAAGATTTTAATATATTTTTGTCTAATTCTTTTGGCTTTGGGGGTACGAATTCCTCTCTCATTGTCAGGAAATGGATGAAGTAAGTAATTAACTGTCAACACTTTTATACCACAAAAACAGGCAATATTTAATATCTGCCCGGATATTTTTACCTTTGAGGGACTAAAAAACAGTCGCAAGGAAGGTTGATCAGGTGAACGATTTATAGGAAGGCCACATTGAAAGAAGCATTAGTCCGGATTAACAGCCAATCTAAAGCGAATTATTATTTTCTGAATAACAACGAATATAGCTCAACCTATATCCTAGAGTTACACTGATATGGACAAACAAGAAATCATAAAAATCACGAATGCATTCCTGGTAGAGGAATTTGAAGCGGATGGGGACAAGATTACGCCTGATGCCAATCTTAAAGCTACCCTTGATCTGGATAGCCTTGACTATATTGATCTGGTGGTAGTTATTGAAAACAACTTTGGATTTAAAGTAAATCCGGAGGATTTCCAGAGTATAGCCACATTCCAGAACTTTTATGACTACGTGGCTGATCGTATCAAACAAAAGGAACTGGTATAATGTCTTCCTGGGAGGGGAAATCCAAAGGAAATAAGCTGGGGTACAGTATTTTTATCGGGACGTTGCGTTATGGAGGCGTACTGCCTGCTTATATATTATTAAGGTTTGTAGCCGCGTACTATTTTTTGTTCTCCTACAGCTCCTCACGCCCCATTTTTCACTACTTTAAAACCAGGGTCGGATATGGTTGGTGGCATTCCCTGATAAGTCTTTACCGGAACTACTATGTTTTCGGTCAGGTACTTATTGATAAGGTCGTTGTCATGTCCGGCATCAGTAATAAGTTCACCTTTGAATTTGAAGGGGAAAAGTACCTGCGGGAGATTACCTCCGCAGGTAAAGGCGGTATTATGCTCAGTGCGCACCTTGGAAACTGGGAAGTAGCGGGGCATTTGTTCCGTCGTCTTGAGACCCGTATCAATATTGTCATGTTTGATGGCGAGCATGAGCGCATAAAAAAATACCTTTCATCCGTTACAGGAGAACGTAATGTGAATATTATTGTTATTAAGGATGATTTGTCGCACATTTACGCCATCAATGACGCATTGAGTAACAAGGAACTGGTATGTATGCATGCCGACAGGTTCCTCGAAGGCAATAAAACAGTAACTGTTCCCTTTATGGGGGCAGATGCCCGTTTTCCGGCAGGACCTTTTCTGCTGGCGTCTACATTCAGGGTACCGGTATCGATGGTGTTTGCTTTTAAGGAGACGAATACGCATTATCACCTGTATGCTACACAGCCAAGGGAATATCATGGCCGTCGCCGGCAGGGGGTAGAAAATGCTGTGCAGGATTTTGTACAGGAACTGGAAGTCATGGTGAAGAAATATCCTGAGCAATGGTTTAATTATTACGATTTCTGGTCAATACCGGAAGAAAAATAAAGTATTTATGTTCATCCATACCGACAACATTACAGCATATATTCCGCAGCGTCCGCCAATCGTGATGATCAGTGGCATATTGGAAGTAAAGGATGCCATTACCCGTACCGGCCTGCAGATTGCGGCCGATAATATTTTTGTGGAAGATGGCGTGTTGCAATCACCGGGATTGTTGGAGAACATGGCACAGACCGCCGCCGCCCGTGTAGGATACATCGCTCAACAGGAAAATACACCTGTTCCGATCGGTTTTATCGGCGCAGTAAAAGATTTCGAAGTGTTCGGATTCCCACCGGCGGGTGCCTTTATTGAAACCACTACTGAAATACAAAGTCAGGTGTTCAACGCAACTATGGTAGCCGCCAAAGTGACCCTCGACGGAAAAGTAATGGCGCAATGTGAGCTTAAAATTTTCATAAACCCATAAAAATCCATTTGTAAATGACCACCTTAAAGAAATGCCTGCTGGCAAGCTTTGCGCTGGTTGCCGTATGCCTCTCCGCAGGTAACAGCCATGCTCAGACCCTGAAAGACTTTTTCGGCGATGAATCAACTCCTTTAACTTATCTCGGTGTTGACTTCTCTGCTACCAAAGTAGAAGGAGAAACAGCTACAGGCGATGAGATTGTGAATAAGTTCGAACCAATCAACTCTGTGATCGTTGTAGAATCTAAAAAGTATGATGTAGCGGGTACTTTCAGACGTCCCAGTGTGACCAACTCACTGGAAGCTGTTAAAAAAGTAAATGCTGCGGTTAGCCCTGATAAGATCAAAACAGACGCTGTGGGTGATGTGACAAAGGGATTAACGACTGCTGATATCGAAAAACATGTGAAGAAATATGACCTTTCCGGTAAAAAAGGTATCGGACTGGTATTCATCATGGATGGTATGAGCAAAACGAACAAGGAAGCATACGTATATGCTACTCTGATCGATCTGTCTACTAAAAAAGTGTTGCTGTCAGAACGTATTACCGGTAAGGCACAGGGTTTCGGATTCCGTAACTACTGGGCTTATACGATCTATAAAGTACTCAATTCCATTGACCATGGAAGATATAAAGAGTGGAAATCGAAATCAACAGCTACTGCTGATACAAAAGTAGCTGCAGCCGATAGCCAGCACTGGCAGATGGCTAACTAATCAGGAAAAATAAAGAAGAATGAGCCTTGTATTGACCGAGAGTGCGAATATACTTGTGAAGTTCAATGAAGCGGACCCGCTGGGGATCGTATGGCATGGACATTATGTTCGTTATTTTGAGGACGGGAGGGAAGCTTTCGGTGAAAAATACGGGCTGAGATACCTCGATATTTATAAGGAAGGATACACCGTTCCGGTTGTGAATGTGCAATGCAATTACAAACGTTCTCTTCGTTATGGAGATCGTGTAATTGTTGAAACTACCTATGTAAATACAGCTGCTGCGAAGATCAGGTTCGAGTATAAACTGTACAATTTTGTAACAGGCGAACTGGTAGCTGATGGTAGTTCGGTACAGGTATTTCTGGATGTCCCCACATCTTCCCTGCAACTGACCATTCCTCCGTTTTTCGAAAAATGGAAAGCCGATCACGGACAGGTACTTCCTCCTAATAATGTGAAAAGATGAAAAGTGTGTACGTAGTGGCGGATAATATTTTATCTCCGCTGGGCAGAACGACAGAAGAAAACTTTGCGAATGTCAGCAACGGACAGAGTGGTATCAGTCTGCACGACGATCCTGCCATGTCCGCAGGGCCATTCTATGCAGCCATGATGGCGGAAGGTCAGCTGGAGAGCAGCTGGCATGACGAAAGTCTGGAGCAGTACACAAAGTTCGAACAGCTGTTAATCCTGTCAGTACAGAATGCACTGGATAGAACATCTATTGACATCAGCAATGGCCGCACAGCTTTCATCGTATCTACCACAAAGGGGAATATCGAATTGCTGGAACAGCAGGAAAACCCTGCAGATGCGCCTTTGCAGGAAATGGAGCTGTTCGCTACGGCAAAAAAAGTTGCGCAATATTTTAATTACAAAGAAGATCCGATTGTAGTCAGCAACGCCTGTATCTCAGGGTTGCTGGCTATTTTAACAGCCAGAAGGCTGATACTTTCAGGCCGTTATGATCATGCAGTAGTCACAGGAGCAGATGTGGTAACCCGGTTTGTATTATCCGGTTTTCAATCGTTTCAGGCTGTCAGCAGTGAGCCATGCCGGCCATTTGATGCAGAACGTAAAGGTGTAACACTGGGAGAAGGCGCAGCTACTGTGATCCTTACCAGTGATCAGGCATATGTCACCCCGAATGCCATCCGTGTCGGAGCAGGAGCGGTGAGTAATGATGCCAACCACATTTCCGGACCATCCCGCACGGGTGCTGAGTTGAGTACAGCCATGCAACAGGCGATGAAAGGTTCCGGACTCACACCGGCAGATATCGGATTTGTTTCAGCACATGGTACCGCTACTCTGTACAATGATGAAATGGAATCCAAAGCACTGCACCTCGCAGGACTGCTGGACGTGCCGGTCAATAGTCTGAAAGGCTATTACGGGCATACACTGGGCGCTGCCGGACTGATAGAAGCGGTAATCGGCATGCATGCATTACAGCAACAGGTAGTGATACCTACGCTGGGTTTCCGCTCGCTGGGAGTGCCTCATCCGGTAAAGGTGAGCAGCCAGATCAGCAGCAGACCTATGCAGCATTTCCTGAAAACTGTATCAGGTTTTGGCGGTTGTAATGCAGCCATGATATTTTCGAAATAATCTAATCTTAATTCAGAATGGAGTTTTTTACTAAAGAGACGAAAACAGCACTACAGGCGCAGGAAGCAGCTTTAAGACTGGCCTTCGCACCAATAGCATTTCAGGCCACCCGTGCATTACGTGATATGGGCATCCTGCAGGCTATCAGTGACGCCGGACAAACAGGGCTGACGATCGAAGAGGTGCTTGAAAAAGTACCTATGTCCCGTTATGCTGTACGTGTGTTGCTGGAAGCAGGTCTGGGTATCGAACTGCTGATCATCAAAGACAAAAAATACATTCTGACCAAGACAGGTTATTTTATCCTGCATGACAGACTGACCCGCATCAACATGGACTTCTCCCAGGATATCTGCTATCTCGGTATGAATCATCTGCAGGAAAGTCTGAAGGAAGGAAAACCCGCAGGTCTGAAAGAACTCGGCCCATGGGATACCATCTATCCGGGATTACCATTGCTGCCTCCTGAAATAGGAAAAAGCTGGTTCGACTTTGATCACTATTACTCCGATCTGGCATTCCCACAGGCATTGCCGATCGTATTTGAAAATAAACCCCGCAGACTGCTGGATATCGGTGGTAATACAGGTAAATGGACATTAGCCTGCACAGCCTATGATAAGGAAGTACAGGTGACAATGTTCGACCTGCCCGGCGAGATTGCTATCGCAGCACAAAGAGCAAAGGACGCCGGTGTAGCTGACCGCGTCTCTTTCCATGAAGCAAATATCCTTGATGAAAGCCTGCCTTTCCCATCAGGATTTGACGCTATCTGGATGAGCCAGTTCCTCGACTGCTTCTCAGAAGAACAGATCGTATCTATCCTGAAACGTTGCGGAGACGCGCTGACAGAAACAGGTACCATCTATATTCTGGAGCCTTTCTGGAACAGACAGCGTTTTAAAGCAGCAGCTTTTTCCCTGCAGCAGACTTCGTTGTACTTCACCGCAATGGCTAACGGTAACAGCCAGATGTACCATACCGATGATTTCTTCAAATGTATTGACGATGCAGGACTGCAGATCATAGAAGAAAACAACGAGATGGGGCTGAGCTATACACTGCTGAAGTGTAAGAAAAAATAATCCATGTAACACAACATATCCCATGACTACAGAAAAGGTAGATGTATTAGTGATCGGTGCAGGTCCCGCAGGAACGGTAGCGGCATCAATTATTCATCAGGCGGGTTATTCCGTGAAGATTGTGGAAAAGTTGAAATTTCCGCGCTTCGTGATCGGAGAAAGTCTTTTGCCCCGCAGTATGGAAGCGCTTGAAGAAGCAAAATTCATCGATGCGATCAAGGCGAAAGGTTTTCAGGAGAAGTTTGGCGCCAAGTTCGTAAAAGGGGATAAAGTTTGTGACTTTACCTTCAAAGAACAACATACCGAAGGCTGGAACTGGACCTGGCAGGTGACAAGGGCTGATTTCGACAAGACACTGGCGGATACGGTAGAATCAATGGGTGTGCCTGTGTCTTATGAAACGACTGTGACAGATATCCGGTTCAACGGATCGGATTCTGTAACAACTGTGGAAGATATCAATGGTAATAAAAGCGAGATCGAAGCACGTTTCATTGTAGACGGCAGCGGCTATGGCAGGGTGATACCCCGTCTGTTCAATCTGGAAAAAAACTCTGTATTACAGCCGCGTAAAGCGTTGTTTGCACATACAGTAGATGAACGTCGTTCCATGGCAGATGAACCGAACCGTATTACAGCAGTAGTGCATCAGCCAGGTACCTGGATCTGGATCATTCCGTTCTCAACAGGGGTTACTTCTGTGGGTTTCGTGGGCGATCCGTCTTTCTTTGACAGTTTCCCGGGTACGCAGGAAGAAAAATACAGGGCGATGCTGGAAGCAGAACCATTTACCAGAGAGCGTTTCCGCGATGTGGAATTTGTGTTTGAGCCACGCGTACTGGAATCGTGGTCAGCCACTACTGATAAGTTCTACGGGGATGGATTTGTATTGACGGGTAACGTAACTGAATTCCTCGATCCTATTTTCTCATCCGGCGTAACTTTGGCCTGTGTTTCTTCACAGACAGCAGCAAAGCTGGTGATCCGCAAACTGAAAGGAGAAGCGGTAAACTGGGAAAAGGAATATATGGAGCCAACCATGCAGGGTGTGAATACTTTCCGCTCCTATGTAATGGCATGGTACGATGGTACTCTGGATAAGATCTTCTTCTCTGACGAGAAACGTCCGGATGTAAAGAATCAGATCTGTTCTGTACTGGCGGGATACGTATGGGATATGAGCAATCCTTATGTGCAGAACCACGATACAGCACTGAAGCGACTGGCACGTACCATTGAATTAACAGAAATCTTAAAACAGGACAAGTAGTTTGCATAACGGCGAGGCATATATAACGGGTAGTTGTGTGATCCGGAACAACCGGGTGTACAGAGATGGCACATTGTTGTGGGAAGCGCCACAGGAACAGGAACTGCCTGAATTTCTGCGTGGCGGATACGATCACTTTTCGGGTCAGTATCCTAAATTTCACAAGATGGATCCGTTGAGTAAATTGGGCTGGCTGGCAACAGAAGTGCTGCTGAAAGAACAGCCGTTGAACTATCCGGCTGAAAAGGTCGGACTGGTACTGGCTAACAGAAGCGCCAGTCTGGATACAGACCTGCGTTACTTTGACACCGTAAAGGATATTGCCAGTCCGGCGTTATTTGTATACACACTGTCCAATATCGTCATGGGGGAAATCAGCATCCGTCACGGTTTTAAAGGAGAAAACGCCTTTTTTACCGCTGATACTTTTGATGCAGGTTTAATGAGCGCTTATGTCGGTCAGTTATTTGCAGAAGAAGCTATTGCGGCCTGTATCTGTGGGTGGGTGGAAGTGATGGGACCTGTGTACGATATATTCCTGTTCAGGATAGAGCGCAGTGGTAGCAGTGTCGTATTCAACGCTGACAATCTGCAGAAAACAATTAGTATTTAAATCATTATCGCGTAATACATAATCATGGAAAATTTGATGGCGGCGCTGAAAGCCCAGATCGTAGAGCAACTGAACCTGCAGGAAGTAAAACCTGAAGAGATCGGAGATGACCAACCTTTATTCAAAGATGGATTAGGGCTGGACTCTATCGATGCGCTGGAGATCATTGTGTTGCTGCAACAGCAGTATGGCATCCGCATTGCTAATCCGGAACAGGGCCCGGAAATATTTTATTCCGTGCGTACGATCGCAGCATTCATTACCGCGCACCAAACCAATAAATAATGCATAGTGATGTATGGATTGCCGGAGGCGGCGTTATTTGCGGTATAGGCAATAATCTGTCTGAATGCCTGCACGCATTCAAACATATGGAGCCGGGTATGGCCCATATGGAGTATCTGCACTCCGTACACCGCCATACATTTCCGGTTGTGGAAGTAAAAGCTTCCAACGAAACGCTGGCAGAATGGACGAAGATGCCGGCTAAGATCAGCCGTACCGCATTGCTGAGCCGTGTGGCAGCAGAAGAAGCCTGGCGGAGTACAGGACTGGGAGATATCCGTCAGTATCGCGTAGGGTTTATTTCTGCGAATACAGTAGGTGGTATGGACAAGACGGAAGAGTTCTTTGCGGAATATCTGCAGGATAATTCCAAAGGTCATCTCAGTCAGGTATTACACCACGAATGTGGTGCTATTACTGAGCTGGTGGCTGATGCGATGGGCATCCGTCATCATATATCAACGATCAGTACAGCCTGTTCCTCCGGTGCCAATGCACTGATGTATGGAGCAAGACTGATTAAAAATAATATGGTAGATGTGGTCATTGCCGGTGGTACCGATGCACTGACCCGTTTCACTCTGAACGGTTTCAATACACTGATGATTCTGGATCAGGCAGCCTGTCGCCCTTTTGATGATACCCGTACCGGGTTGAATCTGGGAGAAGGCGCCGGATATGTAGTATTGGTAAGTGATGCACTGGCCGCTGAAATGCCTGTAGGTAAAACACCCTGGTGCAGATTGAGCGGCTATGCGAATGCAAATGACGCTTATCACCAGACGGCCTCTTCTCCGGACGGTATCGGTAATTTCCTCGCCATGCAAGGCGCTATGGAAATGAGTGGTATCAAACCGGAAGATGTCAGTTATATCAATCTGCATGGTACAGGCACTCAGAATAATGATGTGGCAGAAGGATCGGCAATTGCCCGTCTGTTCGAACCACATTATCCGCCGGTAAGCAGTACCAAGTCCTTTACCGGCCATACATTAGGTGCCAGCGGTGGTATTGAAGCTGTATTCTCATCGTGGGCAGTGAAAGAAGGTATTATCTATCCGAATGCTAATTTCAGCAAGCAGATGAAAGAACTGCCGTTCGCGCCGGTAACACAATTCAGTACAGGAAATAAGCTGCAGCACGTGATGTCCAATTCCTTTGGTTTTGGGGGTAACTGTTCCAGTCTGGTATTTTCAAAAAGCGCGCAATCGTAAAATATGAACATCTATATACAAGGAACCGGTTGTGTATCACCGCAGGAAACTGCGCAGGGCGGAACATTTCCAGAGAATGTACTTCCCTGGGAAGGTGCGCGTCTGAAAGCAAACGAGCCTGATTACAAACAGTGGATAGATGTGAAGCTGATACGCCGTATGAGTCGTGTGATCAAAATGGGCGTGGCCGCGGCACAGCTTAGTCTGCAGGAAGCAGGCATACAGAAACCCGATGCCATCATCACCGGTACTGCTTATGGTTGTCTGGATGATACCGGGGTGTTCCTCTCAAAAATGATCAATCAGCAGGAGGAGATGCTGACGCCTACAGCGTTCATCCAATCCACCCATAATACTGTGGCCGGACAGATCGCATTGATGTTGGGCTGTCATGGTTATAACAACACATTTGTGCATAAAGGCTTTTCTTTTGAAAGCGCCTTGCTGGATGCACTGATGATACTGAAGGAAGGACGTTCAAAGAGTATCCTGACGGGTGCAATGGACGAACTGACCAATCATAGTTTTAATATACTTTCCCGTTTCGACCTGTATAAAAAAGAACCTGTTACACCCGCATCTCTGTTGCATAGCCAGACCGCTGGTACCGTAGCGGGAGAGGGGGCAGCCTGCTTTGTACTGGGAACCGAAAAAGGAGCGAATACAAGGGCTAAACTGACCGGGGTGACTACATTGTACAAACCGGCAGGGAAAGCTGAAATTGCGGCCGATATAGCTGCTTTTCTGGCTGCGCACAATTGCAGCGAAGATGAAGTCAGTCTGCTAATCAATGGCCGTAATGGTGATACCAGCGGAGACGAGTGGTATGAGCATATGGAGGATAATGCATTGGCCGGTAAACCCGTAGCCTGCTTTAAGCACCTCTGTGGTGAATATCCTACTGCGGCTTCTTTTGGTATGTGGCTGGGCGCAAAAGCAATTGCAGAACAGCAGGTAGCTGCGGCTGCCATGTACCGCGGTACAACGCCGACAAAGATTAAGAAAGTATTGATTTACAATCATTACAAGCAAACGCATCATTCGCTGATCCTGTTAACCGCATGCTGACACACCGTATTGCAAATATCGGCCTGTTCGTGCTGCTGGCAGTTGCACTGCTGGTACACAATCTCTGGCTGACATTACCGTGGTGGGTGTTCCTGTTATTACCTGTCCCTTATGTGGGCGCTCTGGTTTGGGGAGCCTGCAATGTCGGATCTGGTTTTTACGTTCCGGTAATATGTGCTGCTGATACACAGGAGAAAAAGATCGCTATTACGTTTGACGATGGCCCGCTGGAGGCATATACACCTGTTATTCTGGATATTCTCAGACAGGAACAGGCACCGGCTGCTTTTTTCTGTATCGGAGACCGTATAGGGGGAAGAGAGGCTTTATTGCGTCGTATAGATGCGGAGGGACATGTAATCGGTAACCACAGTTTTTCTCATCATTTCTGGTTTGATATGTTTGGTCCGGCGAAAATGCTGACAGAACTGCAACAGATGGATACAACAGTGGAAAATGTTACAGGAAAACGTCCCCGGCTTTTCCGTCCGCCATATGGTGTAACCAATCCTAATCTGGCGAAAGCAATCAGCAGAGGTGGGTACACACCCATCGGCTGGAATATCCGCTCATTGGATACAGTGGCGAAAGATAAAGAAGAGCTGCTGGCCAGAATAAAGAAAGGTATCCGCCCCGGAGCAGTGTTGTTAATGCATGACTCAATGGAAGTGACCGCACAGGTACTACCTGAGTTGTTACAACATCTGAAGAAGGAAGGATACACAATAGAACGAATTGACAAATTGTTAAACATACCTGCTTATGCGTAGATGGCTTTTGATATTGGGTTGTATCGTGAGTGCCCTGCCGATGATGGCGCAGACCGGTTTTAAACCGGTGGCTGATGTAGCCGCTTTCAAACAACAGTTTGCAAAGGCTTCGCAGGCGACACAGTCTATACAGTGTGATTTTGTACAGGAAAAGAATCTCAGCATGCTGGCAGATAAGATCACTTCCAAAGGGAAGTTCTGGTTCAAAAAAGAGAATAAAGTGCGGATGGAATATGCACAGCCTTCTTACTATCTGTTGGTGATGAATGGAAAAGATATCAAGGTAAAGGACGGACAAAAAGAGAACCGTGTTTCTACCAAAGGCAATAAACTGTTTGAACAGATCAACAAGATCACCATTGACTGTGTGCAGGGGAATATTGTGAATAACGCAGATTTCAATACCCGTGTATTGGAAAACGGACAATCTTATCTGCTCGAGATGACGCCGGTGAATAAAGCGCTGTCTCAGTATTTCAAGTCTATTCATCTATTGGTGGACAAGAAGGATTATTCCGTATCAAAGATTGAAATGTATGAAGCCGGTGGGGATGATACCAGTATCAGCTTCCTGCATAAACAAATGAATGTAAATATTGCCGATGCGGTCTTTGCTGTTAAGTAGTATACTGTTGACAGGTCTGTTGTCAGGTTGTTCTTCTGCATATAAAAATCTGCAGCAGACCAATGCTGACGTACAATGTATCACAAAGTTCCGTCCGCAGTTTACAAATACATTATACAGCACGCAGGTAGACGTGTTAAAACATCACCTCAGCGGTTTGCTCTTCTTTAAGCAGATGCCCGATAGTAGTTTACGGGTGGTGTTTGCCAATGAGATGGGCTTTAAGTTTTTTGATTTTGAATTCACAAAGGACGGCGGTTTTGTAAAACATTACATGCTGGACAAAATGGATAAAAAGGCAGTAGTAAAAACGCTGCGTGGTGATTTTGAACTGGTACTGTTGCGCCCTGATCTTAGCAGGGCTACTGTAAAGCAGGACAGTAATTATCACTATGTAGTAGTGCCGACGGAAAAAGGCAACAACTATTATATTACAGATACTGCCTGTCAGCGGCTGGAAAGAATTGAAAAATCATCCAGACGCAAGCCGGTGGTAAAGGTATGGATGGAACATTATACAGCCGGTGTGCCGGATACGATCAATATCCGTCATCAGGGCTTTAAGTTTAATATTTCACTACAACGCGTACAGAAATAATGTTAGCAGGAAAATTATATACAGCTGAGCAGACGCAGATTACAGCAGACGCGGGTATTTACCAGATCTTATGGAATGCAGCGCATCCTGTATTTGAAGGTCACTTTCCGGGACGTCCTGTAGTACCGGGTGTCTGCATGATGCAAACAGTGCAGGAACTACTGGAAGGAATGCTGCAAAAGAAAGTAATACTGAAGAAAGCAGCCAATATGAAGTTCCTGAATATGATTGATCCAAATTCACACCCGCGTGTGGAAGCGGCTGTTCAGTACAAATTACAGGAAGGTGAAATAAAGGTGACAGCTTCTCTGAAATATGAGGAAATCACTTTTATGAAATTCCAGGGAACATTTGTTGAAGCATAATGACCGATACCGCAAAATATAATGATCAGTTCACTGCCCGGAAAGCGGCTGTACTGGTGCCGACCTACAACAATGCCAAAACGCTGGAATCCGTTATAAGAGACGTACTTTCTTATACTTCCCATGTCATTGTCGTAAACGATGGCAGCACCGACGAAACTGCCGATATCCTGGATACTTTTCCTCAGATACAGCGTGTGGAATACACGCCTAACAGAGGAAAGGGCATTGCCTTGCGTCGCGGTTTCCGCTATGCGGTGGAACAAGGATATGATTATGTGATCACGATAGATGCCGACGGACAACATTTCGCGTCTGATCTGCCGGTGATGCTGGAAAAACTGGAAACAGAACAAAAGGCAATTGTCATCGGAGCACGTAATCTGCAACAGGAGAACATGCCGGGCAAGAATACCTTCGCCAATAAATTTTCCAACTTCTGGTTCTATGTGGAAACAGGGCTGAAAGGACCGGATACACAGTCCGGCTATCGCCTGTATCCGGTATATGCCATGCGCAAAATGCGCTTCTGGTGTACCAAATACGAATTCGAAATAGAGGTGCTGGTACGTAGTGCATGGAAAGGCATTAAAATAGACTGGGCACCAATAAAAGTATATTATCCGCCTGCGGATGAAAGGGTCTCCCATTTCCGCCCCTTCCGGGATTTTTCCCGTATCAGCGTCCTGAATACAGTATTGGTGACAATTGCTTTTCTGTATATCAAACCAAGGGACTTCATCCGCTATCTGCTGAAGGCAGAGAACTGGCGCAGTATGTGGTATGACCATGTGCTGAATAAAGAAGAATCCAATTTCAGGAAAGCCATCTCTATCGGTTTTGGCATATTCATGGGTATTGTGCCTATCTGGGGTTTCCAGATGGTAACAGCCATGGCATTGGCAGTATTGTTCAGACTGAACAAGGCGCTGGTGTTCATGTCCTGTCATATCAGTCTGCCACCGATGATCCCTTTTGTGATCTTCGCCAGCTTTGCCACCGGCAGGATATGGGTGAAAGATGGAAGCTTGTTACTGCCTTTCAGTACCAATCTGTCACTGGATATCATTAAACAGAATTTATTTCAATATTTAACAGGAGCCTGCACGCTGGCAGTCGTCTGCGGTGTATTGGCTACACTGATCGTATATGTGCTACTGGCCATTTTCCGAAACGATCCGGCCAGACAGCGACAGGTACGTTAGTATCCGGTATTAAACAATATGGGTAAGTTATTCGTAAGCATATATGATTTCTTTAACCGGCAGAAGGCCTGGCTGTGGATCTGTACTATCGTCAGTTTCGCGCTGGCTGGTTTCTTTGCCTCCCGCATAGAGCTGGAAGAAGATATAACCCGTATCCTGCCCAAAGATAAAGCCCTTGATAAACTGCAACAGGTCTTTAACGACTCCCGTTTTGCAGATAAACTCGTGGTCATCATCTCTCAGAAAGATACCACGCAGGCGCCGCAACCGGATAGCCTGACAGCATTTGCACAGACGCTTACAGATACAGTAAGTGTAAAATATGCCGATCAGATCAAATACTTTCAGTCAAGAGTAGAGGATAATACTGTGCTTGATCTGATGCAGGTCATACAGCAACACCTGCCTGTATTTCTGGAAGAAAAAGACTACAGGCAGATTGATTCCCTCATAATGCCTGAGCGCCTGCAGCAGACGCTGGAAAATAATTACCATACACTTATTTCCCCCGCAGGACTCGTCGTAAAAAAAGTCATCGCAGCTGACCCGGTAGGCATGTCATGGCTGGGTATTAAAAAGTTGCAACATCTGCAATATGATGAGCAGTTTGAATTGTATGATGGCTTTGTCATGAGCAAAGACCAGCGACACTTATTGCTGTTCATTACACCTGCCAATCCACCCAGCGCAACAGCGAAGAATATGGTTCTGCTGAATGGCTTACAACAGGAAATAAATGCCCTGCAACAATATTCAGCTAATACAACCGCATTCTATTTCGGTGCTGCAGCAGTGTCCGCGGGTAATGCCACCCAGATCAAACAGGATTCCTTCCTGACACTGGGTATTACTATCACCTTGCTCGTAGTACTGATTGCTTTCTTCTTCCGCAGAAAACGTGCACCGGTTGTTATCATGCTACCTGTCGCATTTGGAGGCCTGTTCTCCATAGCCATCATTGCCCTGACACAACATAGTATTTCCGGTATTGCATTGGGGGTAGGAGCTGCCGTATTGGGTATTGCTGTAAATTATTCCCTGCACATCTTCAATCATCATCGCCATTCTCCTGATATCCGTGAAGTGATCCGCGATCTGGCGGAGCCGATGACTATCGGTAGTTTCACGACTGTAGGCGGATTTCTTTGTCTGCAGTTTGTACATTCCCCTATGCTGCGGGATGTCGGCTTATTTGCCGCATACAGTCTGATAGGCGCGGCACTCTTTTCTCTGATATTCCTGCCCCACTGGATTGTATTGGGCCGTCAGTCTGTACAGCACGATGCACATGCACATACCTGGCTGGATAAGCTGGCTGCCTACAGACCTGAAAAGAATAAAGCCCTCGTGATCGTTATTCTGATACTTACAGTGTTTTTCTTCTTTACCTCCGGTAAGGTGGGATTTGAAAGTGATATGATGCGCATGAATTTCATGCGACCCGAACTGAAAGCAGCTGAAACAAAATTCAATCAGATCAATGCCTATACTGCACAATCTGTTTATCTGGTGACAGATGGCAGAAACCTTGAAGATGCACTACAGAATAGTGAGAAATTACAGGGACTGATACACCAGTTACAGCAACAGGGCGTGATCAAAAAATATGCAGGCGTTAATACGCTGCTCTTCTCAAAACAGGAACAACAACAGAGGATACAACGCTGGAATAGCTACTGGACACCTGAAAAGAAGCAACTGCTGATTAATTACCTGCAACAACACGGACCGGCAGTGGGTTACAAGCTGGCTGCTTTCGGGCCTTTTGAGCAATGGTTACAACAGGATTTTACAGTGATCCCGGAAGCGGATCTGCAATCGTTACGTGCAGGTAATCTGGGTGATTTTATTACGGAAAAGAAAGGCAGTGTTTCACTGGTAACATTGCTGAAAATAGATCCGGCACAGAAAGACGCAGTGTATAAAGCTTTCGGAGAACTGGAGCATACTACCATCTTCGACAAACAGTATGTGGCAAACCGACTGGCAGTAATCATCCGTGACGAATTTAACAGCATTGCATGGATGACTTCATTGCTGGTATTTGTAGCATTGCTGATATCTTATGGACGTATAGAACTGGCATTGATCACCTTTATTCCCATGCTCATCAGCTGGGTGTGGATATTAGGTATCATGGGATTGTTTGGTATTAAATTCAATATTGTTAATATCATTCTGAGCACGTTCATCTTTGGTCTGGGGGATGATTACAGCATCTTCACCATGGATGGTTTGCTGCAGGAATATAAATATGGGAAGAAAGAGAACCTCGCTTCTTTCCGTTCCTCCATCTTTTTATCAGCACTGACAACGATACTCGGTATTGGTGTGATGATATTCGCACAGCATCCGTCTTTGAAGTCGGTTGCCCTGATTTCCATCATCGGTATCAGTTGCGTGGTGCTTACATCACAGGTGCTGATACCTTTGTTGTTCAACTGGCTGATCACGAATCGTGTAAGTAAAGGCAAAGCTCCATGGACGCTCCATGGCTGGGTAAAGTCCGTTTTCTCTTTTACTTACTTTACGATTGGTTGTCTGGTATTAACGGTGATAGGATGGATATTGGTGAAATTCAACCCGTTCAGGAAAAAGGAAAAAGCAAAATATCTCTACCATCGTATTTTGTCTGCTTACACCCGTTCGGTGATCTACATCATGGGTAATGTGAAAAAGAAGATCATCAATCCTCTTGGAGAGCAATTAGATACACCTGCTGTGATTATCAGTAATCATCAGTCATTTCTGGATATACTGATATCTACCATGCTGCATCCGAAGGTAATACTGCTGACAAGCGAATGGGTATGGAATTCACCGGTATTTGGGGCTGTAGTGCGTATGGGAGATTATTATCCGGTGGCAGAAGGTGCAGAAGGCAGTATAGAAAAACTGAAGAAAAAAGTAGAAGAAGGCTATTCTATCGTCGTGTATCCTGAAGGAACGCGCTCTACTGATGCCAGCGTAAAACGTTTCCACAAAGGCGCTTTTTATATTGCTGAGCAAATGGGATTGGATATTCTGCCAATCGTATTGCATGGCACAGCTTATACCATGAGTAAGAATGATTTCCTGCTTAAGGATGGTACTATCACGATCAAATACCTGCCGAGAATCAAAGCCGGTGATAGCAGCTGGGGAGAAGGGTACGCCGCAAGGACCAAACAGATCAGCCGTTATTTCAAAGCAGAATACGAACAACTGCGTCGTGCTACTGAAATACCTGTCTATTTCCGCGAACAGTTAATCTATAGCTATATTTATAAAGGTCCGGTACTGGAATGGTACATGCGTATCAAAACAAAACTGGAAGGTAACTATGCCTTGTTTGATCAGTTACTGCCGAGGAAAGGGCGTATACTGGACATCGGCTGCGGTTATGGATTTATGAGTTATATGCTGCACTGGTTGTCAGCAGAAAGAGAAATAAAAGGACTGGATTACGACGAAGAGAAAATTACGACCGCGCAACATTGTTACCTGCGGAATGAACATGTTAGTTTTGAGCATGCTGATATCACCAATTATAGTTTCGAAAAGTATGATGCTTTTGTGATTCTTGACGTGCTGCATTATCTGCAGCCGGCAGAACAGGAGAAAGTACTTTCAGCCTGTATCAGTCAGTTGAATGAAGATGGCGTTATCATTGTACGTGATGGCGATGCGGATCTGAAAGAGAGACATGAAGGAACTAAACTGACGGAACTCTTTTCCACGAAGTTGATCGGCTTTAATAAAACTAAAGATAAACCCTTGTCTTTCTTCTCATCTTCCCGGATCAGGGAAATCGTTACTGCGAATGGTGCCGTAATGGAACAAATAGACAACACAAAGTATACCTCAAACGTAATTTTCATCATCAAAAAGTTATCCCCCGTACATGCAGTATGATGTAGTCATAATAGGAAGTGGGCTGGGAAGCCTCGTCTGCGGAGCCATTCTCAGCAAGAATGGTTACCGTGTCTGTATTTATGAAAAGAACCGGCAAATAGGCGGCTGTCTGCAGACCTTTTCACGCGATAAAGCTATTATAGATTCAGGAGTACATTACATAGGAGGTTTAGAAGATGGACAGACCCTGAATCAGGTATTCCGTTATCTGGGAATAATGGATACCATGAAATTGAAACGGATGGAGATGGACGGTTTCGACCATATTCATTTCGGAAATGAGCAGAAAGTATATAAGCTGGCGCAAGGCTATGATAATTTCACCCGGCAGTTATTGACAGACTTTCCGGATGAAAAAGATGCATTGCATGCCTATTGTGAAAAGATGAAGGAAGTGTGTGGTAAATTCCCGCTGTTTAACCTGCGGATGGGAGATTACCGGGAGAAGGAGAGTGTCATGAAGCTCGATACGTATGACTTCCTTTGCAGTATTACCGGTAATGAGCGCCTGCGACAGGTACTCGCAGGTAACAATCTCTTATATGCCGGTGAACAGGGGAAAACGCCGTTTTATGTGCATGCGCTGGTACAACATAGTTATATTGAAAGTTCGTGGAAGTGTATAGACGGTGGTTCGCAGATTTCCCGTGCCCTGAATAAAATTATCAGGGAGAATGGAGGCGTTATCATCCGGAATACAGAAGTGAAACGTATCGTGGAGTTTGATGGGAAGGTAGACCACATTGTACTCGACAGTGGGGAAGAGGTGAGCGCACGGCATTATATCTCCGGACTACATCCGTCTATCACCATGCAGATGACGGAAAGCGTAAGTCTGCGTAATGCATACCGCAGCAGAATACAAAGTCTGGAAAACACGCCGGGCACTTTTATGCTGAACGTTGTACTGAAACCCGGCACATTCAGATATCATAACTTTAATTACTACCATCATGCGTCAGACAATGCATGGGATGGGGTAAATTATACGGCTGACAACTGGCCCAATACCTATGCATTATTTGTAGCGGCGGGTACGGGCAAAGAGGAATACGCCGATAATCTGTCTATCATGACCTACATGCGGTATGCAGATGTGGAGGCATGGCACGATACGTTTAATACAGACTCCTGCCCGGATGAAAGAAATGCTGACTATCAGGCATTTAAAAGGGAGAAGTCTGAAAAATTGCTTGACCTTGTAGAAAAGCAGTACCCGGGTTTACGGGACTGCATACATGCTTATTATGCTTCTACACCGCTGACCTACAGGGATTACCTTGCGATGCCGGAAGGAAGTATGTATGGGGTGGCCAAAGACGCCAATGATCCTTTAAAAACGGTCATTTCCGCTGCCACTCGTCTACCTAATTTGTATCTTACCGGGCAAAACCTGAACTTGCATGGAATTTTGGGCGTAACAATGACGGCAGTAGTGACAAGTTCGGTACTGCTGGGCATGGAAAAGCTGATAAACGATATTAACGCAGCATAAATATAAACTGAGAGATGGCATTGAAAAGGGGAAAAAAACGGAGTGGATGGCGTAAACTGGGAAGGGCACTGTTATACATTACCGGCACGATCATACTGCTGATTATCATACTGGTGGTCTATGTGATGAGTGTATCGCATATTGATCCGCCGGAAATTGCAGATAAATCATCTCTGGAATGGCAGCGTAAAGCGTTGGATAGCAGTAGCTATACACTCGGTAATAGCTGGTTCCGTAAAAGTGAGAGTGGACTTTACGAACTATATGTAGAAGGCAAACCTTTTGAAAGAGGTGTTGTGGAGGGTAAATTGACGACAGAACTGGTAAAACGTCAGGAGGATCATTTTACCGACCAGATCAAAAAGATGATCCCGTCACAGTCTTACCTGAAATTCCTGCGCTATTTCGTTGGTTTCTTCAACAGAAATCTCGCTGATAATATTGCTGAAGAAAATAAAGAAGAGATCTACGGGATCTCTTTTTCCGCTTCTGATAAATACGATTTCATCGGTACCAATTATGAGCGTCTGCTCAATTACCATGCGGCGCATGACATCGGGCATGCTTTGCAGAATATGGCACTGGTGGCTTGTACCTCTTTCGGTACCTGGGATGGGGCTTCTGCGGATAGCAACCTGATCATAGGGCGTAACTTCGATTTTTATGTAGGAGACAAATTCGCAGAAGATAAAATCGTTGCATTCTACCATCCGGAGAAAGGTTATCGCTTTATGATGGTGACCTGGGGAGGCTTCACCGGCGTCGCTTCCGGTATGAACGAAAAAGGACTGACGGTGACCATCAACGCGGATAAAAGTGATATCCCTACTGGTTCAGCTACGCCGGTATCTCTGGTAGCAAGAGAGATCTTGCAGTATGCAAAGACCATCGATGAAGCATGGACTATTGCCAATAAACATAAGATGTTCGTATCCGAGTCTTTTCTGGTTGGTTCTGCTGAAGATAATAGGGCAGCAATCATAGAAAAGACGCCTGAAAAGATGGATATGTATGATCCGAAAGACCAGTTTATCACCTGTACCAATCACTTTCAGGGTACTGGTCTGGCGAAAGAAGAGAAGAATATCAAACAACGGGAGGAAACAGCTTCAGGTTATCGTTTCAATCGTTTATCACAATTGTTGAAAGCGAAAGGTCCTAACACCGTACAGAAAACCGTTGATATCCTTCGTGATCGTGCAGGCATGGGTGGACGAAATATCGGTATGGGAAATGAAAGAGCGATCAATCAGTTTATAGCCCATCACTCCGTAGTATTCGAACCAAAGAAGAAAATGGTATGGGTGTCTACAGCACCATGGCAGCTGGGTAAATTTGTTGCGTACAATCTGGATTCGATCTTCAGTATGAAAGGCCTGCAGTATGATCATGAAGTATATGACAGTGCACAAACGATCGCCGCAGATCCTTTCCTGCAAACACAGGACTATCAGGCATTTGTAGCCTTCCGCAAGATAAAAACCGATATCATGGATGGTAAGGAGGCAGATGTAAAACAGCTGATCAGCCTTAATCCGGAATACTATCATGCTTACGTGCTGGCGGGCGATTATTCGTTTAAAAGGAAAGACTACGCTGCTGCAACGACTTATTATAAAGCAGCGCTGACAAAAGTAATAGCGACGAAAGGAGAGGAAGATCATATCCGCAAACAGCTTGAAAAATGCGCTAAAAGCAAATAATCATGATTTACGGAATCGGTACTGACATTGTAGAAGTAGACCGCATTGCGGTGAAGATAGAGAAAGGGAAAGGATTCCGTGATCTGGTATTTACTGCAAATGAAATAGCATACTGTGAGCAGCAGGTGCATCCTGCACAACATTATGCCGCCCGCTTTGCCGCCAAAGAAGCCTTTCTGAAAGCAATGGGCACAGGCTGGGGGCATGGAAAGATCAACTTCAACGAAATAGAGATTGTCAATAACGAGACAGGAAAACCTTTACTACAACTGACCGGTACGGCAGTTGCCAGTTATAGTGAATTACAGATTAAACAGATACATGTCTCTCTATCACATATAAAAGCGACCGCTGTCGCTATGGTGCTGATAGAGGTCTGAAAACCGACAACCATGTACATACCCGACATTGAACTGCAATCTACAGCAGCCATCAGGAAATATCAGGAAACAGAAGTACTGCGCCTGCTGGGCTATCTGCGTCAGTTTTCTCCTTTTTACAGAGAATGGTTTGCGCAGCATGGTATACAACCTTCCACCGTTAAATCACTGAATGATCTCTGGCTGATACCACCCGTTACAAAAGAACATCTGCAACAGCAGAACTGGGAATTCCTTTGTGTGGATAAAAGCAGGATCGCTGAATATACAACCACCTCAGGCACTTTAGGGAACCCTGTGATCATTGCGTTGACACAGAAGGATCAGGAGCGGCTGAGCTACAATGAATATATTTCATTCTGCTGCGCAGGTGGTACAGAGAACGATATCTATCAGCTGATGCTGACACTGGATCGTCAGTTTATGGCAGGTATGGCATATTACAATGGTATCCGTAAACTGGGTGCCGGTGTACTGCGCGTAGGTCCGGGTGTACCTTCTTTGCAATGGGAAAATATCAGCAGAATACAGCCGACCACTATTGTGGCGGTACCGTCTTTCATTGTAAAGCTGATTGCTTTTGCGAAGGAACACAACATCGATATAAACGCTTCTTCTGTGAAAAGCGCGATATGTATTGGAGAGAATATCCGTAATGTGGATTTCTCGTTGAATGTGCTGGGCAAGAAGATCACAGAACAATGGGATATTAAGCTGTATTCGACTTATGCATCTACTGAGATGCAGACAGCCTTTACAGAATGTAAGGCAGGTCAGGGCGGACACCATCACCCGGAACTGTTGTATGTAGAATTGCTGGATGATAATAATCAGCCGGTGGGACCCGGTCAGGATGGAGAAGTAACCATTACCACGCTGGGCGTGGAAGGTATGCCTCTGTTGCGTTATAAGACAGGCGATATCTGTCGTTATTTTGAGGAGCCTTGTTCCTGCGGCAGACAAACCATGCGTTTATCTCCGGTGATCGGTCGCCGTAAACAAATGATCAAATACAAGGGAACCACTTTATATCCACCTGCTTTGTTTGATCTACTGAATGATATGGAGGAGGTAAAGGAATTTGTAGTGGAGGTGTTTTCTAATGAGATAGGTACAGATGAGATCCTGTTGCATCTTTGGCCGGTAGCGGAAACAGAAGACATAGACAGGAAGATCCGTTCCTATCTGCAGGCAAAACTGCGGGTGATACCACAGGTGCGTTACTGTTCACAGGCAGACGTCATGAAAATGCAGTTCCCTGAAGGCAGCAGGAAGCCTATCAAGTTCATCGACAGACGATAATCAGAAGGAGAAGTCGGCGTCGGCCTTCGGGTTGTCCAGTTTGGTACTTTTCCTGATTCCGTTCAGAATAACATGGATCATATTGATCTGATTAGGATGCTCATCATACAGGACGTTATTCCTGACATGCGCGGTTTTAAAGGCAGGGATATTTTCGGCAGCGAGAAAGCACCACGCGGCCTCTTCCTCGATTTTGTAGCCAAGGTATTGCAGGCGGACAGGTTTTCCTTCAATCTGTATAAACAGGTGTTTGCGCAGATAACCGGCTATCAGGCTGTCAGTGGCCGCTTTATTGGCCGGGTGAATGATATCCAATGGGGTTTTAGACTGTTTTCTGAGGGTATTTTCAAGGTCATCCGCAAAGATGCGGCAACTGATTTCCAGTTCATTACCGGATTTGTTATGCGTAATTTCTGTAACACTTACGTAAAATGGATGGAATACCATCCAGGCCGAAACCAACCATTTATATAATAATACCCCCACTTGCCTAAAAAATTTTAAATATTAAGATGAGCTTTGTATAATTACTAAAACTAGCAACAAATATAGGGTAATGAATGAGTTTGTGATGTACTTTCAGATGGGGTGGCAGCATATTGTAGACTGGGAGGGGATAGATCATATTCTGTTTATCGCTGCTCTGTGTGCTATTTACCTGCTTGAAGACTGGAGAAAAGTGCTGGTGCTGGTGACTGCTTTTACAATAGGGCACTCTATTACTCTTGCATTGAGCGTGACGAATGTGGTACATATCAGTAGTAAACTGATAGAATTCCTGATACCTGTCACTATATTTATTACCGCATTTTCCAATATCATCAGGAAGCAGACTGTACCGGTGAAGCTGCAGGTCAACTACTTTTTTGCAGGCTTTTTCGGTTTAATCCATGGAATGGGTTTCTCAGGATATCTGAAGAGTTTACTGGGATCCCAGACAAACATTGTTAAACCCCTACTGGCTTTTAATCTGGGATTGGAGTTTGGTCAGATACTGATCGTTACAGGTGTATTATTACTGGCAGGCATTATTGTCAACATTACCCGGGTAAAGCGAAGAGACTGGAATATGTTTCTCTCTTCTGCTATTTTTGGGATTGCTTTTATGATGGCCGTTGAGCGGTTTAAAGAATTATTGGTTAAGTAAGCAGTATTCAACCAGCTGCGACCTTTGAAATATAGATTTGTTTATGAGAAAAAAATCCTTCAGACTGGCGCTTGCCCTTGGCTTTATGACAGCCGTGGCGCAGGCGCAGAATCCTGGCTCTAATCATGGTAACCGCTTTGAACAGCTGGGTACGATGATCGCAGATCCAAACATGTACCGTTCTGCTTCCGGCGCTCCCGGACCAAAATACTGGCAGCAACGGGCTGACTACGACATTACCGCAACCCTCGATGATGAGCAACAGAAGCTCACCGGAGCGGAAACTGTTACCTACTTTAACAATTCTCCTGATCCGCTGACCTACATCTGGTTACAGCTGGATGAGAACGAACATGACCTGAAAAGCGATAACAACAGCTTTGATGGGAGCACCATGTCAGAGAGAATGAGCATGCGTACGGTAAATGGTTTACTCGGTAATCCGGGTAGCAAAGCTTTCGGTGTGAATATCGTAAAGGTAACAGACGAAAGTGGTAAGGCACTGCCTTATACCATCAATCAGACCATGATGCGTATCGATCTGCCACAGACCCTGCAACCGGGCCAGAAACTCCGTTTCAAGGTAGAGTGGTGGTACAACATCTCTGACCGTATGGTACAGGGTGGCCGTGGTGGTTATGAATACTTCCCGGAAGATAAAAACTACCTATACACGATCACGCAGTGGTATCCTCGTCTGGCAGTATATTCTGACTTTCAGGGATGGCAGAACAAACAGTTCACCGGCCGCGGAGAATTTGCACTGACCTTTGGTAACTTCCATGTAAGCATGAACGTACCGGCTGACCACGTAGTAGGTGCTACCGGTGAGTGTCAGAACTATAAAGAAGTACTGACTGGTGCGCAATATCAGCGTTGGCAGCAGGCACAGACAGCGAAACAGCCTGTTGAGGTAGTAACGCTGGATGAGGCGAATAAAGCGCTGGCAGGTCATTCTACAGGTCGTAAAACCTGGGTATATGAAGCAGACAACGTACGTGACTTCGCTCTGGTTTCTTCCCGCCGCCTCGTATGGGATGCAATGGCCACCAACGTAGAAGGCAAGAAAGTGATGGCGATGTCTTACTACGGTCCTGAGGCATATCCATTGTATAACCGCTATTCTACGAAAGTAGTCGCACACACAGTAAAGACTTATTCCAAACATACTATTCCATATCCTTATCCGGTAGCGATCTCCGTAGAAGCTGCCAATGGTATGGAGTATCCGATGATCTGTTTCAACTACGGTCGTGCAGAAAAAGACGGTACTTACTCTGAAGCTACCAAAAACGGTATGATCGGGGTGATCATCCACGAAGTGGGTCACAACTTCTTCCCGATGATCGTTAACTCTGACGAACGTCAGTGGACATGGATGGATGAAGGTCTGAACACTTTCTGCCAGTTCCTGACAGAACAGGAGTGGGATAACAACTTCCCTTCCAACCGTGGTCCTGCTTACAAGATCACTGACTACATGAAGATGCCGAAAGACCAGCTGGAGCCTATCATGACAAACTCCGAAGATATCTCCCAGTTCGGTCCGAATGCATATGCTAAACCAGCTACAGCATTGAATATCCTGCGCGAGACAGTAATGGGAAGAGATCTGTTTGATTTCGCTTTCCGTGAATATGCACGCAGATGGGCATTCAAACATCCTACACCAGCTGATTTCTTCCGTACAATGGAAGATGCATCTGCTGTGGATCTGGATTGGTTCTGGCGTGGTTGGTTCTTTGGTACCGAACCAGTTGATATCTCTCTTGATAGCGTGAAATGGTTCCGTCTTGATACCAAAGATCCACAGATCAGCAAAGCGGAAGCAAAGGCGAAATATGACCGTGCTGCAGATCATATCTCCCGTGCACGTAACAAAGCAGCAGGTATGACTTTCGAAGTGGATAAAGATACAAGTCTGCAGGACTTCTATGTAAAATGGAACCGTTTCGAAGTAACGCCTGAAGATAAATCAGCTTACGATGCATTTACTGCCGGACTGACACCTGAAGAAAAACGTTTGTACGAAAGCAAAAAGAATTTCTACGAATTGTCTTTCTCTAACGTAGGCGGATTGGTAATGCCGCTGATCATCGAGTGGACATTTGCAGATGGTACAAAGGAAACAGATCGTATCTCTGCTTACATCTGGCGTAAAAACGAAAACAATGTAACAAAGGTTTTCGCAAAAGATAAAGAAGTTGTAAGTGTGAAACTGGATCCATTACGTGAGACGGCTGATATTGACGAGGCTAACAATAGCTGGCCACGTGCAGCAGCTCCATCCCGTTTTGAAATCTTCCGCCAGTCACAGGGCATACGTGGTGCATCCACAGGTGGCAACCCAATGCAGAAAGCGAGGAAATAGTAAATGAAGGATTTACCTCACTGTATATAAAGAAGGCCTGATCTGTTACAGATCAGGCCTTCCTGTTTTAATGATGTTGCGGTAGCTTATGCCGGATCATTCTTTTTAGGTTTTTCCGGTTTTTCCGGTCCTTTTTTAACCGTACGTCCTGCGTCTTTCAGTGCACGGTGTATGATCCACTCCAGCTGACCATTGATACTTCTGAACTCATCTGCAGCCCATTTCTCAATTGCTTCATATGTTTGGGTATCAATCCTTAATACAAATGTTTTCTTATCCGCCATACCCCTTATTTACCTGGTTATTGATGGAGGGTACCTGTATTCACAACAGGTGCTACTTTTGATTCGCCGCAAAGTACTACCAGCAGATTTGACACCATAGCCGCTTTACGCTCCTCATCCAAAACTACGATTTCCTTTTGTGATAATCTGTCCAGTGCCAGTTCTACCATGCCTACAGCACCTTCTACGATCTTGGTACGTGCAGCCACGATAGCTGTTGCCTGCTGACGTTGCAGCATTGCACCAGCAATTTCAGGTGCATAAGCGAGGTGACTGATACGTGCTTCCAGTACCGTAATACCAGCAGGACTCAGTCGCTCGTTCAGTTCTTTTTCCAGCATCTCGTTCACCTTATCACCACCATCACGCAGGGTGATGTCTGCATCAACGTCCGTGTCTTCCATTCTGTCATAAGAATAGCTCACCGCGAGGTGACGTACGGCTGCTTCACTCTGTACATTCACATATTGCAGATAGTTATCCACCTCAAAGGAGGCCTTATAGGTATCAGTTACCCGCCATACGGTTACAGCGGCAATTTCGATAGGGTTACCCAGCTTGTCATTCACTTTCAGCTGCTGACCATTGTGGTTGTGCGCTCTCAGGGAAAGGTGTGCTGTTTTATAGAAGGGATTGACCCACATTAATCCGTTTTCTTTTACGGTGCCGATGTACTTACCAAAGAATGTCAGCACGCGTGAGTGGTTGGGGTTCACTATAATAATACCTTTTATAGTGAGGACAAACGCGATAAAAAGCACGATTCCCAGCAATGCCAGAATGCCCATATCTGTCTGCGTTCCCAAATAAAACAGGCAGGCAGCTGCAATGAAGCCGATAATGCTAAGAAAGATGGCCAGATAGCCGGAGACGGGTTTAACGATCTTTTCCATAATAGTATAGTTTTGATATCATTTCGATATCAAAACTAATCAAAAGGAATTAATCCGCCAAAAGAGAGTTTTCCCTGTATTTACACCACGGGAATTTGCAGTCATCGCCTAAACGCATTATTTTAAAGCAAAATTCACGATATGAAGTATGTATTAGGCGTTATGTTGTTATTGCTTGGCTTTACGGGCGCAAAAGCGGCTCAGGTAGATACAATAGCGATCTATAGCAAGGCCATGCAAAAAAGTCTGAAATGTGTGGTGGTCACACCGGATAGTTATAAAGACAAACAGGAGCATTATCCGGTAGTATATATTCTTCATGGGTACAGTGGTAATTATGCCGATTATGTCAAAAAGATTCCGGGTCTTGCGGCCGTTGCGGACACGTATCAGATGATCATGGTCTTCCCGGATGGCGGCTTCAGTAGCTGGTATCTGGATAGTCCGCTGGATAGCGCTATCCGTTTTGAAACATATGTGGGTAAAGAGATCCCTTCTTTTATCGATCAGCATTATCGTACGAAAACAGACCGTCAGCACCGCGCCATCACGGGACTGAGTATGGGAGGGCATGGTGCATTATACCTCGCTATCCGTCATCAGGAGACTTTTGGTGCAGCAGGTAGTATGAGTGGTGGGGTGGATTTTCGTCCTTTCCCTAATAACTGGGATATCGCAAAAAGGCTGGGAACTTTTAAAGATAATACCACTAACTGGGATAAAAACGTAGTGGTCAATCAGCTCTCTGATCTGAAGAATGATTCATTGTCACTGATCATCGATTGTGGTGTAAAGGACTTTTTTATAGACGTGAATCGTCAGCTGCATCAGCGTCTGCTCGAACTGGGAATATCACATGATTATATTGAAAGACCGGGAGCACATGCGTGGGACTATTGGAGTAATTCTATCATGTACCAGCTGATGTATTTCCACCGTTATTTCAGATAAATATGCCGAAAAGATTTGTATAGGCTTGACTAACAATGATGTGTCAGTCTGTATATTGTCTGACTATACTCTGACTATACTCATCTTACGCTAATGCTACGTTATAAACGTAGCATTAGCGTAAGATGAGTATAGTCAGAGTATATATGAAAGAGGAGACAGCTACAAAATTAATCTGAATGGATGCAGAGCAGTTTCATCAGGCTTTTAGTCCGCAGTTTCAGGAAGTGAACAATGCAAAATGAAACATTAGTGTGTAAAGTTCAGCGGCTTAAATGTCAACACCCTGATAATACTTTCTAACCTCGATTTACCACAACCCGTCTTTATCAGTTGTTCAAGGTCTTCCGCTCTTCTGGCGAGGTCATTGAAGGTCCATTTGATCGGGGCACCGGAAGGACGGCCAGCGGGATCTGTTACGCGAAACAAGCCATCTACCTGTGCCGGATCGCCGGTCAGGAATGCGGCCAGCGTAGGTTTTACACCAAATGGCTGTGGCGCTATCTGCAGAAAAGCCGCATGCGATACGCCGGCAGGATCATTGATCAGATTACCCACGGCCGTATTGGCTTCTCCTCCATGACAACCGCTACAGGTATTCACAGAAAGAATATGTCTTACTGTATCATTGGTAATGCGGGAAGCACCTGCGGTAGTCGCGGCATCCCAGAAATGTCCGGGTGTCAGCGTATGTGCTTTACCTCCCAGGAAATTAGTTCCTACTTCAATATCCTGAATCGCGTAAGTCTGGTCGAGGATGGAAGGCTCATTACCATTCGCGTATGTAGCCAGCAATAGTTGATTGGCCGGCGTGGCCCCTGCAATCCGGTTGAACCTCGACTGCGGTTCCTGTTTGACAGTTACTTCGTCAAATACGCCTTTCTTACTGATAACAAACTCCCGCAGCTCCCATGGACTACCTATTGCCAGTTCGTTTGTTCTAAGCTGATTTAAGCTGCTTCCGTTTGGTTTGGATGGACTTGTTCCGGCGGTGGTGAACTGGTCTGTAATCGCCTGTAAAGCGTCATTATAGGCAGCCGAACCGGGTACAAGGTTCTTAAGGTTGTACCATTGCTGTGCAAAACCGATCAATTCCTTACAGTTACTCTTCGGAATGCCATATTCCAGAATAGTTGTAAAACGAAGCGGATTACAGTTGGTATTCAGTACACCAAATACAAACCGGCCTTCTCCTGCATTGCTTACCGTATAACCACTGTTACCCCGCAGGTCGAGACGGTTTACAATCGCCAGCAGCCGGAAAGGCGCGAGGGTTGGATCGATATTGAATGTTTTCCAGTTGCTGATCGTCACAGTGGCGCCGGGATTACTTTTTTCTACCCACGGAAGGATCACCGTATTGAACATATTGGTACGGGCATTTACTATATCGGCATTGATGTTCTGTGTGGCCAGCCATTTTTCCAGCCAGGACTGTATAAATGCAGTTACACTGATGCCGGAGGACGGTGTATTGGCCATTTGTGTGATAAGATGGCCGAATGTCCACACGCCTTTGGGATTGCCCTTTTTAGTACAGGGATTGAATGTCCGGGAGGGGTCTTCTATAACGCCCAGATCTGTGATCATCAGGGAGCGTTCTCTCAGTGCAGGATCGGGAATGAGTTTGAACAGATCAGGGTCGAGTGTGGCTCCCCTGTCAAAATCCAGACTTTTCACCGGACTTTCCCGGACGATATTATCGATCACGGTAGCGGATCTGCCGGACCATCTGAAGAGATGTTCCCTTTTGTTCAGTTTTTCAAGATTTGCGTTCTGGATAGCTATCAGATCTTCTTTGAAGCGATTGAGGTCTTCATTAACCGCAATAGAGAAAACGCCGTCTGCTGCTTTTTCGTCTCCATCTGCACCATCATCCCGGAGGCTTAAGGTCTCATCACCCACCAGAAAGGACAGGGTATTATCCCTTACCACTCCCCGTGGGAAAGTCGCCGTAAGCAGTACATTATTGCCATTTATGGGCTCTTTCAGGGATCTTACCTGAATACTGCCGGCGATGGGAGGGGTACGTTCAAACTCCGGTATGACTGCGGCGGCAGCGGCAATATTCTTTGCAGGTGTTTTCTTTTGATTGCTTTTACATGCGTAAAGGAACAGTGAGGCCAGCAGTATACCTGCCGGTAATAATCGGTTTGACATGAATGATCTGTTTTGGGGTGTTAGAAAATATAGTATTACATGAATGAAAATGTTGTGGATATCATCATCGGTAAGGAGTGTTGTGGGGTTGTATATGACAGAATGCTGCTGTAAAGGTAATGAGCGATGCCTGTAGTTGCACAGCAGTACCGGCCAAAAGAAAAGCCGGACCTCGATAGGTCCGGCTTGTTATTGCTGCTTTTTTTATAGCGGTATAGATGGCTATACGAGAATTGTTACTGCTTATCCCACCATACGGGGGTGGTCAAAGCATTTGTGCCTTGTCTTGTAATGGCTTCCTGGTAATTAGTAGGGTTAGAGGCTAACTCTGTAGAAGGATACAGCATTCTGCGCGGTATCTTTCCACCGGTGGCATTACCAACATAGTTTACAGGTGTCAGCTGCGGATAACCGCTTCTGCGCCAGTTGGACCATGATTCATACCAGTCGAGCAGACAAGCTGCCCAATATTGTGTATTGATCTGATTGTAACCGTCAGCGTCAACATAAGGATGCGCTGTCAGATAAGTCTGAATAGCTTCACTGCTGATAGAAGCGGAGGCGCTGTATTGTGCCAGTTGTTCCATGGCTGCTTTTACACCATTGTTATAGTGGGTAGCTGCACCGGATCCTACATTCCATCCTCTTTTTGCAGCTTCTGCCAGTAAGAGTTCTGTCTGGGCGTAAGTCACAAGGAAGGATGGTCCGTTCAGTTTCAGTAATACATTTTTGTTCAGCACTGAATATTTCTTCAGATCACCCGGATAACCAGGTGCTTTGGTGATATCAGTAGGACTGCTGGAACCATTGGTATCAAAACCGTTTGGCATACCCAGCTGGTCAGCCGGTACTTCGCTGTTGCTCGCAGGTACGACAGCAACATATTGCAGACGTGGATCGCTGTTGTTTTTCAGGAAGTCCATGAAGGTTTTGCTGATGCTTGCTTCACCGGGAGTATTGATCGCATTCCATTCTCCGGAGAGGATGTTGCTTACTCTGTTTACGGTAGTTCTGCCACCGGTCGCATCGTGCAGAATATAGGCATTCTCTGCGTTGGAAGAGATCACACCACCTGCATATGCTTTCTCTGCCCAGCTTTTTGCCAGTGCTTCATCTCTCTTGGTGAGACGCATGGAGAGACGCAGCATCAGGGAGTAAGCCAGTTTTTTCCAGTTAGCTACAACTTGCGCAGCACTTTGAGAACCGCCTTTGTTGTAGATCAGATCACCCTGTCCCGGTATCTGTTTGGTAGCATCCAATGCTTTCGCTGCTTCATCCAGTTCTTTCAGCATATCCAGATAGATATCCTGCTGTGCATCATATTTTGGTGTGAAAATGCGGTCACTATAACCTTTACCAGCTTCGGAGTAAGGAATGTCTCCGTAGATGTCGGTCAGACGATGGAAGATCAGCACTTTGGTGATACGGCTGATATTATACAGATTCGTCTGGAAAGGATTGTCTTTTGTTACTCTTACCACATCTGTGATGTATTTCACCTGATCAGGATAAGCACGTTCAAAGTATGCACTGGCCCATCCGTCGTTCTGCAGGTATTTGTCGCCCGCATACCAGGTCGCATTAGACAGTTGTTGCATCATCATCGCGCAGTAGATGATATTTACACGCCAGGTGTCATAGCTATAGTCACTGTTACCCGTGAATTCCAGCACAGCGCGGGAGAAGTTGTATTCAGGTACGCCGCTGGCCTCGCCGGATTTATTCTTGTCAGTGTTGATATCTTCAAAGTCCTTCGTACAAGCCGGTGCCAGTAGTAATGCCGGCAGACAGAGTACAAGTATTAGTTTATGCAGAGATTTCATTATTCCAGATTTTAGAATTTAACATTCAGGTTCACACCGATAGACCGGGTAGTAGGCAGACCTGCATATTCAAGACCCTGTGCGTTGCTGTTGCTGTAGTTGGATTCAGGATCGATGTTAGGCGTAGATTTCTTGATGTAGAAAAGGTTACGTCCTACCAGTGAAATGCTGATACCATTCAGTTTTTCGTGCAGAGCTGCTCTTGAAAAGTCATAAGTCAGTGCCAGTGAGCGGAATTTGATGAAGTCTGATTTATATACATGCAATGCAGAGATACTGGAGAGTCTTGCATAGTAGTCGTCAGCCACAACGGTTGTTGTTTTTGCATCACCACTTTCAGTTACACCAGTTACTACAACACCACCCTCACGTCCTGCCAATGTTTCTTTGTGCAGACCATAGCTATAAGCATTGGCATTGGTACCTGAATAGATCTTACCACCTGATTTGAAGTCGATCAGGAAGCTCAGGTGGAACTTGCCATAAGACAGTTCGTTGCTCCATCCGCCAGTATAAGGTGCTACACCGGAACCTGCCGCGATGAGTGCGTCTGTACGCTGAGGCACACCAGATGCGTCTACGATCAGTTCTCCTTTTGCGTTGCGTTTGAAATCATATATCATGATCTGGGAGTAAGGCAGACCCACTACATGGTTGATGAAGCCATCTTCTGTACGCGATTCACCACCTTCTACCAGCATAGATGCCTGACCTTCTGCCAGCTGTACTACTTTGTTTTTGTTGTGAGCAAAGTTGAAAGTAGTGGTCCATGAGAAGTTGGCAGTTTTCACCGGTGTACCACCGATCATTGCTTCAATACCTTTGTTTTCCAGTTTACCTACGTTGACCAGTGCGCTGGTGTAGCCGGATCCGGAAGATACTGTAGCCGTTACGATGTCATTAGATGCCTGTTTATTATACCAGCTGAAATCTCCGAATAAACGATTGTCGAACAGTTTCAATTCAGCACCTACTTCGATCTCTTTTACTTTGAGTGGTTTCAGTTCTTTGTTTGGAATTTTGTTGTCAATATCACCTAATGGTACACCATTGACAGTATTTCCCAGTGTGCTGTAGTACAGCGCAGTTTTATATTCATCCGCATCACCACCTACCTGTGCATAACCTGCTCTGATTTTACCAAAGCTGAGCCAGTTGGTTTTGATATTTTCAGAGAAAACATAAGAACCGCTTACAGATGGATAGTTATAGGAATTATTTTTCTTTGGCAGTGTACTACTCCAGTCGTTACGGTCAGTAACGGTCAGATATAAAGTGCTGGCCCATGATAATTCCAATGATCCGTATACAGATTGTACCTGTTTATTGTATTGTATAATGGTACTGTTCTTGGTAGCAGCAGTAGCCGGATTGTATACAAACGGGAAAGCAAAGTTGGATGCAGTTACGTCATTCACCTTGTCTACTTTCTTTAACAGGTTAGCACCGGCAGTGAAGCTCAGGTTTAACTTGCTGGTGATTTCTTTGTTGATACCGAGTAACGCGTCCACGTTCGTTTCATTGAACTGACGGTTACGCTCCAGATCCAGACTTCCCGCAGGGCGGTAAGCAGTACCAGTAGGCGTGATAGAGGTTGCATTGAAGCCAAAGTAGTCATTAGCTACACGTGCCTGTATAAATAACCATGGTAACGGAGTGTAACGCAGACTGGTTACGCCAATCACACGGTCTTTCTTTGTATTGTTCCGGAAGCGGTTGGCTGCGAAGAAAGGGTTAGTGCTGAAAAGGTCGCTGCTATACACCTGTTCTTTGAACTGGCCATCGTAACCGGGGTCCAGATAGCTGGCGGCAACGTTGGCAGGCAGGAATGCGATACCATAGTTACCATTACCGGGTGCATCACTCAGGTTAGAACGGTTGTTAGTGATTTCTTTCGCGTAAATAACATTGGTCTGTCCGCTGAATTTGTCAGATAACTTATAGTTGACATCAATGTTTACGTTATCGCGGATATACTCTGTATTTGGATATACGCCCTTGCTGCGCAGGTCACCCAATGCTACACGGTAGGTGGTTTTATCACTACCGCCTGCGATGGCTAAGGTATTGCTGTAAGTAGCGCCTGTTTTATAGAAGTCTTTAATATGGTTACCTTGTTTGGAGTAAGGATGTGCTTTACCATCAAACAGTGTTGTGGAAGAACCATCCAGTTTGCTACCCCAGCTGGACAAGCCACTGTTAAGTGCAGACTGCTGATCGGTAGGTTTGGCGCCTTTGATACCCTGACCATATACTTCCTGAAAATCGAAGAAGTCATTTACTTTTTCCACAGTCACGTTGCTGTTCAGTTCAACGCGCATCTGGCCAGCTTTACCTGACTTGGTGGTGATGAGGATAACACCATTTACACCACGTTGTCCATACAATGCAGATGCTGCTGCACCTTTCAGGATGGTCATATCTTCGATATCATCCGGGTTGATGCTGGAGATACCGTCACCAAGGTCAGTACCACCCCATTTACCGGCAGAACCGAGGTTAGCGTTGTTCATAGGAACACCGTTCACTACATACAAAGGTTGGTTGTTACCACTCAGTGAAGAGTTACCTCTGATTGTTACGCGGGAAGAACCACCCGGACCTGTTGCAGGAGGAGCACTGTTCACACCGGCTACGCGGCCTACCAGTGCATTAGCTACGCTGATCTCTCTCGCTTTGGTCATATCAGCGCCCTGTACTTTTGATACGGCATAACCGTTACTACGCGCTTCTTTACGTATGCCCAATGCTGTTACTACGACTTCATTAATGTTAGCAACATCTTCGAGCAGGGTTACATCAATGGAGCTTTGTTCACCGGCCGCAACTTCCTGTGTGAGATAGCCGATAAATCTGAATACAAGAATGTCAGTAGGGGATTTAACAGAGATAACAAATTTTCCGTCTGGCCCGGTGGCAGTACCTACTGCACCATTTTTAACCAGAACGTTGACACCTGGGATGGGATTGCCGTTTTTGTCCCTAACGACACCCCTTACCTGCTTCTGCTGCCTCATGCTGGAGAGGGGCATAGGAGCTGCGTATGTGGTCTGTATGCCTTCCGTAAGCATCAGACCGAGCATTACTCCTGCAGTAACGCATGCTTTGTTAAAGCGTAGTTTACTTCTCATAGATACTCCTTTTGGTTGAAATGTTTGAACCCTTTTTTGACATAGTACGGGCGTCTGGATGCGGGGATGCATCCATGCATTCTTTTTTCCAGAAGCCATCTATACTATTTCTGTGATACGTGTTTCTTTTGGTTGATGAACGGCATAACAATGCATACCAGTGTGGTTTCCACACATGTGAATGTTGCGATTCGTCTTAGTTGATATTAATAGTTACATGTTCATTACGTGATACGCGGCCTTGTCCCTTTGTGTCTCAACAAGTAATACCGTGCGCATAAAAAGGTGTCGTGTGGAAATTAAAATGGTACCATGCGAAGTGAAAAAAAATTATTCTTTATCCCACCACAATCTGGTGCCGCCGTTGTCATCTCCCTTAAGCTTGCTCACAGCGCGTTTTACGCCTGCGGGATTAGTAGCGTATTCAAATTGTATGAAAGGGATGCGGCGAATAAATAGGGTAGAGGAGATCTTACCACCGCTGTTGTTGACTACCACCGGAAAAAGTTTTGGATAACCGGTACGCCGGAATTCAGACCAGGCTTCCTGTCCGTCGGGGAACACAGCGATCCATTTCTGTGTGATAATACGCTCCAGCTTTTCATGTACAGGTGCATTGTGGACCCATTTGATGGTTCGTTTACTCAGATAAGGACTGCCTGCCGGAATATTATTCAGGTTATTATGAGGGTCACTGTAAGGTTTTGCTGTAAGGGTATCGTCATTTTTATATTTCTCATAGCGGCTGCTGCTGATATTATATTGTCTGAAGGAAGCATAGATTCCTTTTTCATAATTCTCTTTTGCATCACCGGCGCCTTTCCATGAATAGAGGGCGGCTTCTGCCAGCAGAAACCATGCTTCCGCAGCCGTACAAAGTTGTATACGCGAAGGCTGCCATGCCAGTTTGGAGCATCCTGCATAGACGTCTTTGCTGGTGATGGTGATGCCGTTGCGGATACCATGGTAAATGGAATCTTTTGTATCTGCAGGCACAAAATAGTAAGGTAGTCTGGGGTCATGATATCCACATAAGACAGATTCCATGGGAGCGCCCATCCTGATATCATTCCACGAATTACAGATAACGTTCAATGGATGTGTGACAGGAGATATATTGATATTGAAATTTTCATCTGATGTGCTGAGTAAGCCGTATGTCTGATTGATAGCGGCTTCACCTTCTTTTCTGGCTCTTGAGGGATTCACATTGGAAATACGGAGCGCCAGTCGCAGACGTAAAGTGTTTGCCAGTTTGATCCATTTGACATAATCACCATTGTAGGAAAGATCAAATTTTTTAAACCTGTTGTCGGTGGCAGAAGGTACATACAATGTCAATGCTGTGACGGCGGAATCAAGGTCTTTAAAAAAGGCATCGTAAGCCTGTTCCTGAGAGTCGTAATCAATACTTCTGTCTTCATTAATAATAGCGTAGTGTGTGTAGATAACAGGGCCATAAATATCGCTGAGCCTGTGCATGGCCAGTACACGGATGATCTGGGCCCATGCATAGAAGTCAGGATATTTGCCTCTGCATTTATCCATTACGAAACGGCAGTTGGGCATTACATTGCCATATGCAGTCAGCCACGCGTCGTCATTCCAGTTGTCGAGCAGATCGTAGGTAATATTATTACGGTTGTCCTGAAAGGGACTGGGCGTCATCATATACCCCGAGAAAATGTCTCCCATCAGGTTCTGTTGTAGTTGTAAGACAGATACGTCATTGCTGACATAGACATTCAGCATTGACTGTACCAATGGGTCACCAATCAGTTTAAAATCACCCTGCAGTTCATTATCGTAAACGTCATAGGGGTTGGTATTGATACTTTCAAAGTTGCGGGTACAGGCAACCTGCAATATCAATATTGTTAGCAGAATGGTGATTGCTACAAAGACAGATTTTCCTTTATTCATTCATAAGCTCTTTTTAAAGAACCAGTTTAATGTTGGCCCCCATACTTCTTAGTGCCGATACACCGAATGCATCTATTCCCTGTAATCCATTGCCGCTGCTCATGGATACTTCAGGGTCAAACGGTGCACGGATACTGAAGAAGCAAAGGTTTCGGCCGATCAAACCGACCTGCAGTCTGTTGATCCATTTGCTCTTTAACGGTAATTTACAGGTCAGTGATATCTCCCTTAGCCTGATATTTGTGGCATCGTACATATACATTTCTCCGATGCCTGCTCTTCCTCCGATCGTAGCGTAAAATTTGCGTTCGTCGTATTGGGTCGTAAGCGGGGTGCCGTTTTCATATACTGCGTTGATGGTCACACCTCCTGCATCTCTGGCTTTTGCGCTGGCCTCACTGACGCCATAAGCATCCAATACGGAATTGGTGACGCTCATGACTTTGCCGCCGAAACGGCCATCAATCAGAAAACTCAGGGCAAAACTTCTGTAGCTGAGAGAGTTATTCCATCCGAGCATAAAGCGGGGATTAGGGTTGCCTACTTTTTTCAGTACGTTGCGTGTTTCAAGATTTCCTCTGCTGTCAATTACAAACTGTCCTTTCTCGTTTTTATAAAGCTCTTTATTAGTATAAATATCTCCCCATGAACCACCTTCCTTAATAAAGGATCCGTACATATTGGTAACGAAATCCGTCAGGATATAGTAGTTGTCCGGACCGGCGCCTGGAATACTGTTATTACTCAGTTTTACCACCTTGTTATTATTGATGGTAAGATTGAATGTGCTGCTCCATTTCAGATCGGCATGCTGTACCGGTACCAGATTTACTGCTGCTTCCCAGCCCTGATTCTGGATATTGCCGAGATTCAGATAATAGAACAGATAGCCTGAGCCGGAAGGTGCGCGCACTTCCATGTACTGCTGATAGTTATTGTTTTTATACCAGGTCAGATCTATGCCGATACGGTCCTGTAAAAAACGTATTTCAGCGCCTGCTTCCAGTGAGCGGTTATCTTCCGGTTTCAGATAGATACCGGGATAAGGTGCACGGGTGTTGAAATTGACCCTTGTGACGCCACCGGTTGTCTGTAATAAAAAGCGGGCCGGACGGGATGCATAAGGTGCAATGTCGTTACCGGCTTTTGCATAAGATATTCTCGCTTTCGCGAAACTGATGGCAGATGGGAAGGTAAACCACTCGCTCAATACGGAGCTTACACCCGCTGAATAATAGAAATAACCTTTGCTTTTGATAGGCGTAAATGCGAAGGTGCTTGACCAGTCATTACGGCCTGTCATATCCAGAAAAATGCGCTGTTTCCAGTTGAGTTGTGCACTGCCAAACAGGGCCTGCAGCTGCTTTTTATCTATACTTTGTTGCGCATCAAGGGCGCTGGGAGAGATGTTATGTACAGAAAAGATGTTGGGAATAACGAGTCCTTCCGCAGCCGTCGGATTGGTACTGACCAGAGAGCGGTCATGCGCTTTCACATCTGTGATACTGACACCCAGCATGGTTTGCAGTTTGAAGCTGGGGGATAACTGGCGACTGGCAGTCAGCATCATATCGCCATAGAGTTGTGTGTTATGTTCAGCTTCGCGGGTGTAGCGTCCATTCGGCGGACTTAACACCTGTTGTGTTCCTGCATGGGCAGACATTTCGTAGAGATCATAACTTCTGTCTACATTTCCCCGGACCTGCAGGGAGAGCCATTCTTTCAGTTTATATTTTAAAGTCAGCGAGAACATTGTACGGTTCCTGCTTTCATGGCGTTGTGCATTGTATTGTATCCAGTATGGATTCTGCTGATCGTCCAGTCCGGACCAGTTCAGGTCACTGTGGATATTCCACCAGTTCTGTAGCGGCAGATTGCGCTGGGTATCAAAGTATTGGTATTGTTTGTAGTTATCGAAATCTAGCCCTCTGGGGAGGTTATACAGGCCTGTCAGAGGGTTGTAGTACAGTCCGGAGGAAGGTCTGTTCCGGACATCCTGTATCAGGTAAGAGAAGTTGGCGTCTACCAACAGCTTCTTTTTGAGCAGATTCGCTGTGATACGTGTGTTGAAAGTATGTCTTTGCAGATTATTGGCAGGTAATATACCCCTGTTCATCGTATTGGCATATGACAGGTAATATTGCGTATTGGCAACTCCTCCGCTGTAAGAAATACCATTCGTCGAGGTAAGACCGGTGCGGAAGAAGTCCTTTACATGATTACGGGCGGTTGTTTTATTACCCCAGCTGTCAGAAGAACCCGGCTGCAGATTGTCTTTATCGTCTTTATAAGGGCGGATTGTTTGTCCGTAACGGAATTGCAGATCCGGTAGCAGGAGCGGTTTATCTATCATCAGATCAGATGATACATTGACACGTGCTTTCCCTGCCAGTCCCTTTTTAGTAGTGATCATTATCACGCCATTAGCGGCCTGACTGCCATACAAGGCAGCCGCAGAAGCACTTTTTAGTACGCTGATGCTTTCAATGTCGTCAGGGTTAATATTGGAGATACCATCTCCGCCATCTCTTCCGCTGGTACCGACGATACCAGATGATTGTCCCCATATATCGGTTGGTTGTGAAGGTGTGAAGTTGGCCATTGGTACACCGTCGATAATATACAGGGGCTGGTTTTCGCGGGTAGATTTGTTTCCTCTCAGTATCACTCTGGCGGAGCCGCCAATACCGGAGGCGCTTCTGTTGATCATGACACCGGCGATTTTCCCGGACAGGCTGTTGATCACATTGGCGTCTTTGACAGTGGAAATATCTTCATTGAGCAGTTGTCCGGTGGCATAAGGAAGCTCTTTATTGCTTTTAGGAATACCCAGTGCGGTTACTACCTGTTCATTGAGTCCCTGCACACTTTCTGTCAGTGTAACATCGATCAGCAGCCGTTCGCTGATACTGATTTCTTTATTGATGAATCCTACGGAACGGAACACCAGTACATCTGCGGGAGCTGCTTTGATGCTGTAGTAACCTTCATCGTCTGTATGTACCCCTTTATGAGAGTCTTTTACAAGGATAGTAGCACCGGGAAGTGGTCGTCCGCGGCTGTCTTCTACCCGGCCTGATATCTGTAGCTGTTCATTCCCGTCAGCGGTCTCCATGCCGGAGGCGGTTGTTTCCTGCATACCGGCCCATACTATGATCTTATCGCCTTTTACGAGGAATGACAAGCCGGTACGGACGGATAGTTTATCGAGTACATCCTGAATGGGTAGGTCTTTACAGTGGAGGGAAATTTTCTTCCGCAGGTCTATGGCGGTTTTGTCGTAGTGGAAATTGAGTCTGCTTTGTGTGGATACCTCCGCCATGATTTCCGCGAGGGTTTTATTAGTGGCGGCGATGGTAACACATTGGGGGCAGGAAGCGGATTGTTGGGCACGCAGGGGAGTGACTCCTGTCAATGAGGTCATTAACAGGAAGCTGGCAATAATACATACTCTGCAGAAGTATGATTCTCCCATCATATAGCCCCATTTACGTTTAAATACAAAGCAGCTTTAGTCGTGAAAAGTTCTGCGCCCGCTGACGGGGCAATTGTATTGTCAGCATATTTTTATTTATTCTTTAATAGTACGGTGTCCTTTCCGATGGTGTAGGAAAGTGATTCTGTGAGGCAAATGGTTTCGATCACATTTGCCAGGGTTTCCTGTCTGAAGTTGCCGGTATAGGTCCAGTCTTTTTTGTCGCTTTGATTAATGATAGTTACGCCGTACCGGTTTTCGATAGCGATGCGTACCTGTTCATAAGAAGCGTCTTTGAACACCAGATATCCTTTTTGCCAGCCAATAGTTTCTTCCGTGTTAAATGTTGTTTTCACCAGCTGTAATGAACGGCGGTCAAAGCTAGCCTGTTCGCTTGGCTGTAAAATAACAGGGGCCTGAGAGGCGGTGGTGACTTTCACCTTGCCGGTCAGCAGGGCCACGGTGATCTGTTGTTCGTGTGGGTAAGCACGCACATTGAAGGTAGTACCAAGGGCGATGGTGCTGACGTTGCCTGCATGCACGGTAAATGCATTTTCAGGCTTCGGGGCGGCATCAAACCATGCCTCACCTTCCTCGAGGTATATGTCGCGGCTATTGCCTGTAAAATGTTCCGGATAGCGTAAGCGGGTAGCGGCATTGAGCACGATTGTACTACCGTCTTCCAGTACCAGTTGTTCCCGGTTACCTTTGGGCGTATTGACGGTGACAAAGCCATCGGCCACGGTACGGCTGGTCCGGGCAATGTTTCCTGCCAGAGGTTGTTCTGGCGAGGAGGGGTTGGCTGCCCGTTGTTTTTGTTGGAAAAACCATGCACCTGCGGCTACCAGTACGGCAACAGCGGCTGCTACGTAATACCAGGAACGCATGAGGCGGCGTACCGGGGTGGCAGGTTGTATATGATTCATGAGCGTACGCTGTACTGCTGCGAGGTCTGCCTGAATCTCGCGCTCATTTTTAGGCGACGTATACTGGTCGCCAATGCTGTTAAACCACTCTTCGATAACTGCTGTTTCTTCCGGAGTGCATTGGCCTTCGTTATAACGTTCTAATATTTTCCTGATCTTATCTTGCTCCACTGCTTGCAATTTTGAAATGTCCCAATGATAATCTGATGTCGTACCAGAGCGGTAGAAGTACCATTAATTGGCAAAAAATGAGTACATCGCCTGTGTTGTGAGTAAAAATAGTACGAGATCTGTTCTGGCATGATTGGCCCGAAGTATCTTAAGGGCTTTGGTAATTTGATTTTTAACGGTTTGCTGGGAGAGTCCGAGCCTGACGGCTATCTGCTCAACTGTCTGATGTTCAACGCGACTCAGCATAAAGATCTCTTTCATACGCTCGGGAAGATGATTGATGGTTTCAAACACATCCTGTGTACGGGTCTTGCTGTCAACCAGTTCGGCAATGCCGCCCGGCTGTACGTCGAAGTGCTCAATCAGTTGTTGCAGGTACTTACGGTAGGTGGAATTTTTACGGTAGATATCAATGATCTTGTGTCTGGCTGACTGGTACAGGTAAGATTTCAGAGATTCATTGACACTAATGGACTGCCTTCTTTCCCAGAGAGAGGTAAACAGGTCCTGCAGAACGTCCTTACCGGCTTCTGCACCGTCTATTTTACTGAGGATATAAAGGTATAAAGGTTGACTGTAACGCTCATAAATAACGTTAAAAGCATTTACACTGTCTTGTTGGAGCAGCGATAGTAATTCTTGGTCAGTATAATTACTATACATGGAATACAGAAAAAAGATTTTGGTTGATAAATGGTTTATTATCAGCAAATAACTCCATTTATATTGGCATCTTTCGTTATCAGCCGGAAGGAAATTAATACATTTTAATCAATTACCAAATAATTTACAATGGCCTATCCGCGCCATGGTGCTTACCTGGCTGAGGATCAGTGCATAGGCTTACTATTTTTAGGAGTAAGCTATTATAAGCGTATCTCTCACGCTTCTTTCAGTCTTAATTCGTTCTTATATTCCTTCGGTGTTTTACCAACAATCTCTTTGAAAAAGCGGTTGAAGTTGGAAAGGTTCTTAAATCCACAGGAATAGGCGATTTCTGCAATAGACCAGTCTTCTTCTGTCAGTCGTTTACAGGCATGGCCGATACGTACCTCATTGAGAAACTGTACAAAAGACTTCTTCGTACGGTTCTTAAAGAAACGGCAGAATGACTGTGGAGAAAGGTTGGTAATGCTGGCTACATCCTGCAGGGATATTTCTTTGGAGAAATTACCCATCACATACTTGAATACTTCATCAATCTTGTGGTTGTCTTTGGCATTGAAGGCATGTGAATAACCTGTGCTGGCGAGGTACTGCACGTCTTTTGTCTCCGCCAGTATCTTAAGGATACTGAGCAGGGAGATAATACGTTCCAGTCCTTCCTTTTTAGGCAGGGATAATATGTGTTCTTTCAGCAGGTCGTAGGTTGGTCCCAGTATTTTCATACCGCGTTGCGCTCTATGAAAGAGATCTGTGAGTGACTTGGTTTCCGGCAGACCATAAAATTTCTCTCCGAAGATATCTTTCGGGAAATAGATCACTACTGACCTTGCTTTCAGCTGATCGTTATTTTTGTGGTAGCTTTCATCATTATACCATACGTGTGGAATATGTGGCCCCAGAAATACCATGTCGCCTACATCAAAACTTTCAATGCTGTCTCCCACGATCCTCTTACCATTACTTTCCATCACGAATACCAGTTCGCATTCCGGATGAAAGTGAAACGGTGTATTGAAATAAGGATCACATCGCTCAATGATGGTGATCTGATTGTCGGCAAATGCCCCCACTTTTATAAGTATGGGTTTCATGTAATTATAAATTTAAACTTCCCTTTAACCCTGTAATGACTCTCGAAATAGTAGTAAACACTATCCTGGTATATGACCCCTGCCATAATATGCCGGCAGTAATTAAAATCCCCCTGACAGAACTTTTCCTCAGAAAGTGCCAAATTATCAAATTTTGGTTAAAAAAGCATCATTTATTCGTAATAATCACATTGAAAAAATACGGCCCCTGCTATTATTTTATTTGGCAATCTGCACTTAAGATTCTAATTTTCTAACGAATATCAAACCAAATCTGAATTTCGTGAAAGGAATATCCATTAAAGATATTGCCCAAGAGGCAGGTGTTTCTCCTACAACAGTTTCTTTTGTATTGAACGGTAAAGGCAAAGAAAAAAGAATCAGTGAACAGGTCAGCAAAAGGATCCTGAAAATAGCTGGAAAACTGAAATATAAGCCCAACCAGCTTGCCAGAGGGTTACGCACCGGCAAAACGAAAACTATCGGATTAATGGTCGAAGATATCGCCAACATCTTTTTTGCCAATGTTGCCAAAGTGGTAGAAGACGAAGCGGATAAGTTTGGTTATAAAGTGCTTTTCGGTAGTACGGAAGACAATGAAGAGAAAGCCAAAGGTCTGCTTGAGGTACTTCGTTACCGTCAGGTAGATGGTTATATTATCACCCCTACGCTCAATCTTGATAAGGAAATTGCCGCCCTCCAGAAGCCGGTTGTGCTGATGGACCGTTACTTTCCCAATATTGCCGATTCTAACTATGTAGTAGTAGATAACTTTCAGGGAGCCTATACGGCTGTCAGTCATCTTGTAGAACAGGGGTATAAAAAGATCGGTATTATCACCACTACTTCCGCTCAGATACAGATGCAACAGCGTCTGGATGGGTTTGTAGATGCTTTGAAGAAACATGATCTTCCCGCCGGTAAGAATGTAATCAAACGCCTCCCTTTTGACCTTGACAGGGCAGGATTTATTCAGGAAATTACCCAGTACCTACAGCAAAACAAAGACCTTGATGCCTTGTTTTTTGCTACTAACTATCTGGGTATCTGTGGTATTGAAAGCATCCGTTCTATCGGATTACATATCGGTACAGACATAGGCATGGTCAGTTTCGACGATCATGACATTTTCCGTCTGCATAGTCCTTCTATCACCTGCGTAGCACAGCCGGTAGAAGAAATAGGCCGTCGTCTGATACATATGCTGATCGCAGAACTGGAACATAGCACTGAAGTAAGTGAACCACAACATGTTGTACTGTCTCTCGAACTCAGAAAGAGAGAATCATCTATGCCGGCAGTTCACCATGTGAACGCCTGATTCCACGAGCCACGATATGGGATGTCTGATACTATGCTAGCATTTATTATATCAATTTTCAAAAAACAAGGTATTTCCACATAGCTTTTTTATGGTTCCAACATTTCATGGTCATTTCATGTTATAGTTTTATATTTTGCGTGTATTACTACTCAGGAATATAACATCATTGTGTCATTTGATTAGCGCGGAACTACTGTATTTTTACCGAACTGTAAGCGAGAACAACTAAAACGTTTTTATAGCATCTGCTCTGGCAGGAAAACGTCATCAACAATATTTAAATCAACTGGAACTAAATCATTCCACCAACTAATTATTCAGGACTCGGGAAATTTTCTAAATAATTAATTAACAAAACAGAGGGACAGAAACACGGAAAAACAAACGGGAGCTGCTTAGCTGTATGCAACTTTTGCATATCAGTTTAACTGGTTGCATTGTCATATTTTTTATTATCCACATTCATCATCAATCTATCGAACTATGAGAAGATTACTGATCTTTTTATCGCTATTCCTATGCGTATGCTTCAATGTGTCCGCTCAGGATAAACAAGCGGTATCAGGTACTATCAGAGACGCAGACGGCAGTCCGCTGCCAGGCATTACGATCCTCGAAAAAGGCACTAAAAACGGCGCGCTTACAGATGCGGCCGGATCTTTCAAATTACAGGTAAACCCCAAAGCTGTGCTGGTAATTTCCGGAATCGGTTTTATCTCACAGGAAATAGCCGTAAATGGCAACTCCAGCCTAAATGTAAGTCTGGTAGTAGATAACAAAAACCTCGGTGAAGTAGTAGTAACTGCATTGGGTATCAAACGTGAAAAGAAATCACTGGGTTATGCACTGCAGGAATTAAGTGGTGACAAACTGGTGGAAGCAAGAGAATCCAACCTGGCAAATGCATTGACTGGTAAAGTATCTGGTCTGCAGGTATTACGCTCCAGTAATGGTCCTGCCGGTTCTACAAAGATCACGCTGCGTGGTAACAACTCCCTGACCGGAACTAACCAGCCGCTGATTGTCGTAGATGGTATTCCGTTAGATAACTTCACCGGTGCCACCAATAACGATTACTGGAACCCTTCCAAAGACATGGGTAACGGTCTTGCTGACGTTAACCCTGAAGACATTGAGACAATGTCAGTGCTGAAAGGACCTTCTGCTGCTGCATTGTACGGTTCCCGTGCAGGTAATGGCGTTATCCTCATCACCACTAAAACAGGTAGAAAACAGAAAGGTGCAGGTATCACTTACAGTTCTCAGGTAGGTTTCTCTGAAATCTTTGCCAGCCCTGACAGACAAAATACTTTTGCTCAGGGTAGTGAAGGTGTTTTCGATCCATTGTCCGGTAGCAGCTGGGGACCAGCGATCGATGGTCGTAGCGTAACAGACTGGTCAGGTAAACAAACAACCCTGCAGTCTTATGACAACGTGAAGAACTACTTCGATAAAGGATTGAACTTCAAAAACACAATTTCCTTTCAACAGCAGGTAAGTGAAGGTACTTCTATCTATACCTCTATTACACACCTGACTGACAAAGGTATCATCCCTGGCAGTAAACTGAACCGTACCAACCTGACTGCACGTGCAGTATCCCGTTTTGGTGCCAACAAACGCTGGACCAGCGATACCAAAGTACAGTACATCAATTCAAAGGCAAACAACCGCCCTCAGAATGGTGATAATACCGGTAACGTATTCCGTACACTTTATGCACTGCCAAGCAATATTGATATAAGAGATTTCAGCGCTGCTAAAAGAGAGAACGGTAAAATGTTATGGTTTGGTTCCGGAAATGCAGTAAACCCATACTGGGGCAAGCTGTATGACCTGAACGAAGATATCAGAGACCGTTTCCTGATGACAGGATCATTGAAATATGATTTCACTTCATGGTTAAACGCTGAGTTGAAAGCAGGTGCTGATATTTATGGTACCAATGCAGAAGCAAAACGTTATGCAGGTAGTCCATCTCCGGCAAACGGTAGCTACAACCGCACTAAAGAAACCTTCTCTGAAGTAAACTACAGTGCATTGCTGACTGCCCGCAAAGACAATCTGTTTGGTAAACTCGGTGGTGCAATCACAGCAGGTGGTAACCTGATGAAGCAGCAACGTGACCGTCTGGAGGCGAATGTGGGTGAACTGCAGATCCCTGACTTCTTCTTCCTGAACAACGGCCGTTCTAATCCAACGCTTACGCCGCTTTCAACTGAGAAGAGAATCAATTCCGTATATGGTTCAATCGGTGCAAACTGGGACGCTTACTGGTTCGTAGACGTAACATTACGTAACGACTGGTCTTCTGCATTGAGCAAAGCTAACAGATCTTATTTCTATCCATCTGTGAGCACTTCCCTCATCGTGACAGACATGATCAGTCACATGGGTGGCGAGATGCCTAAGTGGATATCATACGGTAAAGTACGTGCGTCTTATGCAATGGTAGGTAATGACCTTGCTCCTTACAGCCTGTACAATACCTATGATGTAAGTAAAGATCCTAACGGCAACACTGTTGTTAAAAGAAAGAACACCCTGTTCGATCCTACTGTAAAAAGTGAGCTGATTAAATCCGCAGAAGTTGGTGCTGAACTGAAATTGTTCAACAACCGTCTGGGTGTTGACTTCGCATGGTATAAATCCAATGCTACCCGTCAGCTGATTGATCTGCCAATGGATCCGCTGAGTGGTTATTCCTTCAGAAAGATTAATGCAGGTGATATCGAGAATACAGGTATTGAGTTGATGCTGAATGCCCGTCTGATTGATAATCCTTCTGGCTTATCATGGGATATGGGTGCGAACTTCTCCAACAACAAGAACACTGTGAAATCAATTTCTCCGGATATTTCCCTGTATTCTTTGGGTGGATTTGATGATGTACAGATCTATGCAGCAGCTGGCCAGAAATATGGTGAGATCTGGGGTACTGCATACCAGAGAGTAACAGATCCTGCGAGCCCTGCTTTCGGTAAACAGATCGTTAGCGCAAGTGGTTATCCTCTGGCTACCAGTGATAAAGTAAGATTAGGTAATCAACAGCCAAGTGCAATGCTGGGTATCTCCAACACCTTCTACTACAAGAACCTGTCTATGGGCTTCCAGGTAGATGGCCGTTTCGGTGGTAAGATGTTCTCCGGTACCCTGTCTTCTTTACAGAGAGGTGGTGCAGCTGCAGAAACTGTTGTGAACGGAAAACGTGATCCGATCGTAGTAGATGGTGTTGTATACAATGATGCAACCAAAACATACGATCAGAATACTGTAGCGGTTAATCCTCAGCAATATTGGGTGGATGGTATCAACGTAAGAAACGTAGGTATCGTAGAAGCTAACCTGTACGATGCTTCTAACATTCGTCTGAGAAATTTGAATATCGCTTACAATCTGCCTTCTAAATTACTGTCAAAAACACTGGTACAGAGAGCAACTGTAGGTTTGTCCTGCACAAACGTATGGCTCATTTCCAGCCACATGAAAGGTATAGATCCTGAGTCTGTATATGCGACCAACACGAATGCTATAGGTTTCGAAGCTGGTAGTGCGCCTACTTCCCGCACTTTCCTGTTCAACGTATCTATTGGTTTCTAACTGCTGAAAAAAAGAATTTATGAAAAGTATAATAAAGAGTGCTTGTATATTAATGGCCGGTAGCATGCTGTTTCAGTCATGCTCCAAATTTGAGGAGATCAACAACGATCCGAACTCCGCAAGCGAAAGTCAGATAGAGGTTGAATATGCGATCAACGGTGCAATTACCGGTGCGCAGATGAACCCGGATGTGGCAGAAAGATCTTTCGTGCTCTATTGGAAAACTGCAGGTCGTCAGCACAGACAGGGCGGTTTATCCAGCGGTGGCTATGATGATGGCTGGACAACAGCATATTACAATCAGGTGTCCGGCTGGCTGAATGGAGTGAACCTGGCAGCGCAACTGGCAGAATCAAGAATTGCGGCTAATACTGCAAAACCATACACCAAAAACCTCTTACAGGTTGCGCGTATCTGGCGTGCTTACCTGCTGAGCGAGGCGTCTGATAACTTCGGTCCTATGCCTATTGAAGGTTTTCAGGGTAAGAATCCAACTTTCTCCAGTGTGAAAGATGTGTATTACTATGCACTGAAAGAACTGACCGAAGCAGTAGCAGCGATTGATGAATCTGTAGTAAATGCAGATGGACTGGATAAATTCGATCCTGCATATGGCTACGATTATAAAAAATGGAAACGTTATGCCAACTCACTGCGTATGCGTCTGGCAATGCGTTTATCAGAAGTAGACGGAGCAAAAGCAAAAACAGAATTTGAAGCAGCTGCAGCTTCAGGTATGCTGATCACTGATGCTGATCAGACTTTTAAAGTGCAGGAAAAAGAAGGCTGGGATGACCTGACAGGTGTAATGAGCCGTGAATGGAATGCACAGCTGTTGTCAGCCACACTGAACAATCTCTATATTGGTCTGGGTGGTATTACCTCCGAACAGCAGCTGCCTGATTCGCTGCATGCTTTTATCAAGGATGCTGATTATCTGGGTCTGAAGTTTGCTAATCACATGGCTTCAATGTCTAACGAACCAACGATCGGTTACTGGTTTGATGGTTTGCATAAAACAATGGATCCACGTGCCTATAAAGCGTTTATCATACCGGGTCAGTTCAATAACCCTGACTTCTCTTTTTATCCAAGCTATACTAACGATGCGAGAACAGTAAAACGTAGTATGGATGGTTATGGCGAAGTTGACGCGACATTCACATGGAATGCTTCTACCACAGGTGACTGGGGTGAGAAAGGTGCGAAGAACTTCCTGTTCACTTATCCGGGTACCAACCCTCGTCTGGCACAGCGTTTCAGAAACAGTAAAAATCAGCGTATTTTCTTTGCTCCATGGGAAACTTACTTCCTGATGGCAGAAGCTGCTGTAAAAGGCTGGACTACACCAGTATCTGCACAGGCGGCATATGAGACAGGTATCGCAAAAAGTTTTGAATACTGGGGTGTAACCGAATTCCTCGGAGCTTACCTGACTTCTACTGCTTACAATAACGTAGGTACTTCTGTAAGCTGGGGACATAATGCAGAACCTCCTGCAACACATGCCATGAGCTACATCGATGCTTATACCAAAGCACCGGGTACTGCCAACATCCTTTATCCTTCCAACACACTGTATAAAGGTGGTACTGTGAAGAACGACGCGTTGACCAAGATCATTACGCAGAAATTTATTGCACAAGTGCCCTGGTTGCCACTGGAATCATGGAACGATCAACGTAGACTTGGTCTGCCGTTCTATGAGAATCCGGCGATTGAACGTCCGCTGCCAAACCTGCCAGGCCTGACTGCCAGCAATTATATGACCAGCGACATCAAGTTCTTCCCACAGCGTATCAGATACCCAAGCAGTCTGTCTAACAGCAACCCTGCCGGTTATGCAGCAGCGGTTTCTCTCCTCGGAGGATCAGATGCTGTACTGACACCGCTCTGGTGGGCTAAGCACTAATACTCAAGAGCTATCAGAAAAACTCCATGCATCATGCATGGAGTTTTTTTATTACCTGTTTTATTGTATATTGCTTCCACGTGAAAAACAACTAAGGGATTTTATCAACCGGATCATCTGTAGGAATCTATGAGAGCCTGAGTATTGGTCTTACACCACTCTGCATCATCAACGATCGGATTTATTGTTATGAGAAAACGAAAGCCACTATGCCTAAACTACTTGTGTGTGTCCTGTTAACAGGGCTGCTATCCTTACAAACCATTACGACAAATTTGATAGCCGGCACTGGATTTACAACAGGAGGGAGCCTGAAAGATTACAACGGAAAAACGCATACCATAAAGCCAAGAGGAAAAGCAGTTGTATACCTGTTCCTTTCACCTGAGTGCCCTTTGTGTAAAAACTATGCCCCCGTGTTACAGGCGATGCAGCAGAAATATCCTGAAATACAATTTTATGGTATCGTGAGCGGAAAAACGTTTACAAAAGAAATTGTTGCAGCATACGCTAAAGATTACAAGATCACTTTTCCTATACTGATGGATCCGGATAAACATGCAGCAGCATCATTAAGAGCAACGGTTACGCCGGAAGCACTGCTGATAGGTGAGAACGGACGTGAATATTACAGAGGACTGATTGATGACTGGGTAACCGGTCTGGGTACCAAACGTGCAAAAGCAACAAAGCTGTACCTGGCGCTGGCGATTGAAAACCTCTTGTCAGGAAGTGACCTGACATATGCTACACAACCAATAGGTTGTCTTATCAGTAACTATTAAGTCAATATGCCAATCAGGTGAGTATGCGGTGCAGGGTTGTTATAATTTTACTATCGCTTTTTTTATGGGAGATGCCGGCTGCGTCAGCGCAGAAGATTACGTGGAATCAGCATATAGCGCCGATCATTCACGCTAATTGCACACCCTGTCATAAAAAAGGAGATGCTGCACCGTTTGAACTGATGACATATGATGATGTTGCCAAAAGGGCCACATTCATAAAACAGGTCACCCAAAGCAGGTACATGCCGCCATGGAAAGCAGATAGTCACTATGCCTCTTTCGCCAATGAAAGAAGACTGACGGATGAAGAGATTGCCATGATCGCTGAATGGGCTGACACTAAAATGCCGAAAGGAAAAGAAACTGCCCGGCAGGAGGAAGTACACTTCGTAGAGGGAACACATTATAACCGCAAACCGGATACTGTACTGCAGATGCCAAAACCCTTTCATATTCCGGGCGATAACAAAGAACGGTTCATTGTATATAAAATACCGTTCGAGTTAGCCGCCGATATGAATGTGGAAGCGATCGAGTTCGTATCCAATAACCGGAAAGTGATCCATCATGCTAATTATGAAATTGATGCAGTGTCTGACCCTGGACTGGATATTTATGCCGGACAGGACTATATCAATCTGACAGAAGACGACCGGAACAAGTATGTGCAGTATGTGCCGTTTCGCCAGCATATGATTTACTACGGAGGATGGATTCCAGGCGCTACCTGTGAATCTTACCCTAAAAATATCGGCTGGATAATGCCTAAGCGGGGTGTCATATTACTGACAGTACACTATGCACCGGTCGGAAAAGATGAAGATAATATCAGTGGGATTCAGCTGTTTTTTACCAAAACGCCTGTCAAAAGAGAGATCCGGGCTGTAAGTTTCGGATCAGGCGGAGTAGGAGAGAAGGACATCGACCCTTACTTTTATATACCGGCGGATGCGGTGAAAACCTTCCGTCTTAAAGTTACAGTGCCTGAAGACCAATCGATCATGTATGTGTGGCCACACATGCACTACATCGGAACAAAATTTAAGGCATTTGGCGTTACACCTGCTGGAGACACAGTTAAAATGGTATCAGTAACTGACTGGGACTTCAAATGGCAGGAGGTCTACTGGTATCGGAAATTATTGAAGTTACCCAAGGGTACGATCATCCATATAGAGGCGACCTACGATAACACCGCTGCTAACCCGGCTAACCCATCGTCGCCACCACGGCTGATTTACTCGAACGGAGACATGAAATCGACAGATGAAATGTTAACACTTGTGATGCTTTACCTGACGTATGAGAAAGAAGACGAAACGATTAACCTAAAAAATGAAAGCAATCTGAAATAGGAAGTAATACTATTTTCTTATTTCATTGTGTAATATTATCATTTTAACCCAATTGTTAACTAGAACACAAAAATCTGTTAAATGTTTCTTGCTCGTTCTGTTTTTATTTTTTAGCTTGGCGTTCGAATGTGAAATAATGATATTATTTAATGTGTGATTTGAGGAAAGCGAAAGAATAGGGACATGTAGAACAATGGAAATTTCAACAATAGAGGTAGCGGGAATAAATAGATAAAATACCTATGCCGAATTATTTATCCCCGGTACCATTTTCGTAAGCTAGTCTATTGTAAGAAGAAGGAAACTGTGCCAGGCGGTATATCGAAATCTGCTTTTTAATCTCAGCATTGCAAGTAAATTTTTTATGGAGTAACATAATGTGTTACCTCTTAATGGGAGAGGTGCATCTATACCTGTGTGTTTCATAAGGACTAAACAAAACATAATAAACTAAAATCCAAAAGAAAGCTATGCGAAGATCTCTCTTAGTGTGTACATTGCTTTTCTTATGCTGCTGCTTTACTGCTTTAGCACAGACTAAGATAGCAGTGACGGGAACTATCAAAGATGCCAAGGGCACTCCTCTCCCTGGCGTAACCGTTAAAGAAAAGGGTGTTTCTAATGGCGCCATGTCAAACCCGGACGGGTCTTTCAAGCTGTCGGTTCCAGCTGAAGGCACATTAGTCGTTTCGTATGTAGGGTTTGTTACCCAGGAAATTCCGGTTGCTGGAAAAACTACCATCAACGTAACATTGGAAGAAGACAACAAAAACCTGAATGAGGTAGTTGTTACTGCAATGGGTATTAAAAGAGAATCACGTGCACTGGGTTATGCCGTAAGCACTGTGAGCTCTAAAGATTTGACTCAGACTGCCAGCCCAACCATCGGTTCTGCACTGTATGGTAAAGCTGCGGGTGTGAAGATCACGCAGGCGCCAGGTGGTGCTGCAGGTGGTGTATCCATCCAGGTAAGAGGTGTCTCTTCTGTAGGTTTGAACACACAGCCACTGTACGTAGTTGATGGTGTGCCTCTGAGAAACTTCAACAACCCTACTAACAACACTTTTGGTACTACTAATGGTCGTATCGATGGTAACGGTGCCAACGATATCAACCCTGAAGATATCGAAAGTCTGACCGTTCTGAAAGGTGCGAGTGCAACTGCGCTGTACGGTTCAGAAGCAACCAACGGTGTAATCGTAATCACCACTAAAAAAGGTGCAAAAGGTAAAAACGGTCTGGGTGTAGAAGCTAATTACTCTTACAACCAGGAAAGACTGGCTATGTCTCCAGATTATCAGAACGAATTTGGTCCTGGTTATACACCAGCACTGAACCTGTCTGCTTCTGGCAATAAGAGCCGTGAAGGTTGGATCACCGAGAACAATGGTGATGTTCACCCATACTACAGAGCTTATGGCTCTTTCGGTCCTAAGTTCGATGGCCGTCAGGTTACTTACTGGGATGGTTCTAAAAGAAAATATGAGGCACAGCCTGATAACTATAAAGATTTCTACCAGACTGGTTACAACTCCCAGGCTAACGTAGCGATCTCTAACGCAAGCGATAAAGGTAGCTTCCGTTTCTCTTATACCCGTATCGACTATAAGAGCATCATGCCAGGTAGTGATCTGTATAAAAATAACTTCAACTTCAATGGTACTCTGAAACTGCACGAGAGAGTAACCCTCGATGTTGTTTCCAGCTACAACAACTTCTTCAGCCACAACCGTCCAAACACCATTAATAACATTACCAACTCTTATAATGGTTTCTTCGGTCGTATGGATGATATGAATGTGCTGAAAACAAGATATCAGACAAGAGATGGTTATAAATACGTGCTGTACAACAACGACGCTTATGGCTCTGAGGACAAGTTCCTGTACAACATGAGACCTTCTCAGTTGCTGGATTATTTCTGGGATAACCTGCGTAACAGCTATAATGAAACTCAGAACCGTTTCATCAACAGTGCTACCCTGAGCATCAGATTACTGGATAACCTGACCCTGAGAGGTAGAGCGGGTGGCGATTTCACCAACCTGGCTGCTTCTGAAACAAGGTATAACGAAAAACCTGCAAGGCTTGGTTATACCGGTTCTTATGCAACAGAAAGCAGAAATAATAACGTGTTCTATGGTGACGTAATGGCTGTCTACAATCCTAAGCTGACTAAAGATCTGGATATGACAGTTACAGGTGGTTATACCGCGCGTAAAACTACTTACAGATACAACAAGGTATCCACCAATGGCGGTCTGGTATCTGAAAACTGGTTCAGCATGGGTAACTCCGCTCAGCAGCTGAATGCAAGTTCAGAACGCGCTACTCAGTATGATGTTGCCGGTTTCGGTATCCTGAACTTTGCTTATAAAAACTTCCTGTATGTAGAAGGTACTGGTCGTTATGAGTCTACCAACACATTACCTGTAAAAGTAAACTCTTACTTCTATCCGTCTTTCAACGCAGGTTTCATCTTGTCTGAAGTAGTGAAAATGCCTAAAGCAATCAACTACGCTAAGTTGAGAGGTTCTTACGGTTTCGTAGGTAACCACCCGAATCTTTATCAGGCAAACGTACTGTACACTCAGTATGGTGTAAATTATGGTAAGAACAACCTGCTGTATCAGCAGCCTAACGGTAAAGCTTTCGGTAACGAAGACCTGAAATCTGAAAGAAAGAGAGAATCTGAAATCGGTCTGGAAGCAAGATTCCTCGATAGCCGTATCAGCCTCGACCTGAGCTACTATAATAATAAGGTAAGTAATCAGATCCTTTATCGCTCTATCTCCAGCTCAAATGGTGCTTCCAGCCAGCTGGTAAACGCAGGTGATATCTCTAACTACGGTTATGAAGCTGCGATCAGCGCAACTCCGATCGAAACAAAAGATCTCCGCTGGACTACCCGTTTCAACTTCGCTATCAACAAAAACAAACTGACAAGACTGCCTGACGGTCAGACTTTCCTGGATGCAACAAACCTGGATAACCAATATGTTGTAATCCGTTCTCAGGTTGGTGAGTCTCTGGGTAATATCTATATACACCCATCTAACACAGATGGTAAAGGCAACAAGCTGGTGAATGAATACGGTCTGTATAGCACTAATACCGGTGAATATGTGAAAGTTGGTAACATCCTGCCGAAATTAGTAGGTGGTTTCTCTAACACAGTTGCTTACAAAGACTTCTCCCTGGACTTCACCCTGGACTACCGTTTTGGTGGTAACCTGGTGTCAACTCCATACTACTATGCAATGGGTGCAGGTTTGCTGAACAATACCCTGCAGTACAGAGATGCTGCAAGAGGTGGTCTGGCTTACAATGTAGTAGGTGATGAAAGCTCGCAGGATCCGTCTCAGTTCACATTGGCACAGGCTGCAAATGGTGTTCACCATGATGGTCTGATCCTGCCGGGTGTTAAAGCTGATGGTACTCCAAACGACAGAGTAATCACTGCCAGCGACTTCTACTTCAACCAATACCAGTGGGGTGGCGATGGCGACTACAGTGCTTCTGTTCTGAAAAACAATTATATCAAACTGCGTGAAGTTGCTATCACATACAACGTTCCAAAAGTGATCAGCGATAAACTGCGCTTCCAGGGACTGCAGGTGTCTTTAATCGGACGTAACCTCCTGTATGTTTACAAATCACTGCCTAAAGGTCTGGATCCTGAAGTTGGTGTAGGTTCTATGTGGTGGCAGCAGGGTATCGATCAGGGTACAGCAGGTCCTACAAGAAGTTACGGTGCAAGCATTCGTGCACGTTTCTAAAATGTAATTGTGAAAATCGGATAAAAAGAAAATAATGAAAAAAGTATTCGTAAATATAGCTCTCTTCTGCTCAATGGCTGGCTTGTTCAGCTCTTGTTCAAAAACGATCGAAGAGTCTTACACAAACCCTGAGAAAATCTCTGAAGGGTCTTTGAGTAAGCTGTTTTCTGGTATGTATCTGAATAAAAGGATACATCCAAGCTACTATGACTATTATACATTCCTGATGCCGGCAATGGCGAACTACACTCAGCTGGTTGCAACCGCTCCTGGCAATCAGATGTATGTGCCTAACCCATCTTATCTGGAAGGTCGCTGGACAGATTTTTATTCCGGCTCACGTGCGGATGATGGACAGACACCTGACTATAACTACAATGGTCCTGGTATCCTGAGCTCCTACCGCGAGATGCAGACAACCCTGAGCAAAATGTCTGCAGATCAGCAGGCAAGAAATCAGGTGTTCATGAAATGTGCTGAAGTGATATTATACGATCAGACAGCGCAAATGATCGATCTTTGGGGTGATATTCCTTTCTCCGAAGCAGGTGGATTGAATAGCCCTGATCGTACTGCCAAGAATGTACCTTATGATGATGCGAAAGCAACATATACAAAACTCATCGCTGAACTGAAGGCTGCAAACACTTTCTTCGACACAGTAAATGTTGCAACTGACGTTAAGTCTGAACTGACAACTGCTGATATCGTACTGAAAGGTGATATGACTGCATGGCAGCGTTATACAAACTCCCTGCGTCTGCGCCTGCTGATGCGTATTTCTAACAGTGATGCTTCTGCACAAGCTGAGATCTCCGCTATGCTGGCTGCACCGGCTACTTTCCCGTTAGTTGCTTCTAACGATCAGAACGTACTGTTCCAGGAAAGCCCAACCGCAGTAAGAAGTGACCTGATAGATGCATTCAACGGTTCTTATGCACCTGAGTATCTGATCAACACCATTCAGGAAGCAAATGGCGATCCTCGTCTCCGTGTAATGTGGGATGAAGATGATGAGAATGGTTACAAAGGTTTCCCATGGAATGGTACTGTTGGTGATATCGAAAACTCTAAGCGTCTGTATGCTGTATTTGATACTGCTACTTTCACTTACAATGACAATATCCCTGGCGTTATCATGACTGCTGCTGAAGTAAGTTTCCTGAAAGCTGAAGCATTCGAAAGATTCGGCGGTGGCGATGCATCTGTTGAATATAACAATGGTATCAGACAGTCCATCGGTTTCTATTACAGTATCAATAAAGGTGCTATCAAGAGACAAGGTCAGGATAACTTCAGCCGTGAACCACTGGCATCTCCTACTGACGCAGAGATAAACACATATCTTGCTAAAGCAGCGATTGCTTACACTGGTACCAGTACTGAAAAGCTGGTGAAAATCTACACCCAGAAATGGGAGAACTTCTTCATCATGCAGGCTGGTCAGGCATGGGCTGAACTGAGAAGAACAGGTTACCCTGTATTGAACTTCCCGGTTTCAGGTAGCCTTTCGCCTAAGCCACCTAAACGCCTGTTGTATCCGGCTAACGAACAACTGTACAACGCAGTTGAGTACAACAAAGTAAAAGCAAAAGATACGCGTGAGACGCCAATCTTCTGGGAGGCTAAATAATCTCCACTAATGATATCCAAAAAAGGGCCGGCATTATGCCGGCCCTTTTTTTGCCCACACCTTTGCCCGTTTTTTTCTACCTTACAGTTCTTAACTTATTCCTTATTCCTGTGAAAATGCTGCACAAAGGTTTTCTATCATTTTGCTGCTGCCTCCTGCTGATATTGCCGTTACGCCACGTTTCCGCACAGCAGGTGACCTGGTCCCAGCATATTGCGCCCATCATTCACCATAACTGTACACCCTGCCACCGTCACGGTGAAGCAGCTCCCTTCTCTCTCGTGACTTATGATGAAGTCGCCAAGAGAGCCTCCTTTATTAAACGTGTGACGGAAAGCCGGTACATGCCACCATGGAAACCTGACCCGCACTACGTCACCTTCGCCAATGAAAGAAGACTGAGCGACGAAGAAATTAAACTGTTAGGGGATTGGGCAGAACATGGTATGCCAAAAGGAGAAGGAGAAGTAAAAGAGGTGCCACAAGCCTTTGTAGAAGGGACCCTCTTCCATCGTCCGCCTGACCTCGTTGTGAAAATGAATACCGCCTATACCCTTAAAGGTGATAACGTTGAACGCTTCATTGTATATAAATTGCCTTTCGAAATACCGGATTCAGTTGCCGTGGAAGCAATCGAATTTACCTCCAATAACCGCAAGGTCATTCATCACGCCAACTACGAGATTAACGACGTGCCGGATGCTGACTTCACCAACACCGCAGATTATGTGGATAATACAGAGTCACATCTCGACTACTATCAACAGTATGTACAATATCGTAAAAAGATGAAATACTTCGGTGGATGGATCCCGGGTAGCAGCTATGAATCATACCCTGAAGACATCGGATGGGTAATGCCCAAACGGGGCGTTGTACTGCTGACTGTTCATTACGCACCGGTAGGAAAAGATGAAGAAGTGATCAGTGGGGTACAGTTCTTTTTCAGAAAGAAGCCGGTAAAACGCATTATAAGAGCAACCAGTTATGGCTCCGGTGGTGTAGGAGAGAAGGAAATCGAACCTTTCTTCTATATTCCCGCGAATGTGGAAAAGAGCTTTAAATTGAATGTAAAACTTACCGAAACACAATCACTCTTATACGTATGGCCACATATGCACCTCCTCGGCCAGACTTTTAAAGCCTATGCCGTAACGCCGGAAAAAGACACGATCCGCCTCGTGTCCATTCCACAATGGGATTTCAACTGGCAGGAAATATACTGGTTCCCGAAAATGGTAAAGATCCCGAAAGGCACCATACTGACAATGGAAGGTAAGTACGACAATACTGTAAATAACGCCGCCAATCCATCCTTCCCGCCACAACTCGTCTATGGCGCCATGCGTACGAAAGATGAGATGATGACCATGATTATTATGTCGCTGTCCTATGAAAAAGGAGATGAAGAGAAAGAGGTGAAGCGACCGTAAGTCAATAAGCAATTAAGAATTAAATTGCCTGAAATAATATAAAAACGGGCATGGTTCTTCAAGTCAGAAGGACCATGCCCGTTTTATGTTAACAGCAAACCAGCTGCAATTTTAATTCTTAATTTTTCTACAACAGATTCTTAATCTCATTCAGTTTCAGCAACGCCTCTACCGGTGTCAGTCTGTTAATATCCACATCATTCAACATATCCCTGATCTCTTTGAAAGTATCGCTATGCGCATCAAAGATACTGAGCTGTACTTTCTGCGTAGGACCTGCCATCTCTTTCACATGTTTTTCCAGCGGTGCTTCAATATGCTTTTGCTCCAGATGTGACAATACTTCATTCGCGCGTTGCAGTAACTGAGGAGGCATACCCGCCATACGTGCCACGTGTATACCAAAGCTGTGGCGACTACCACCCGGTGCCAGCTTACGGAGGAAGATCACCTTGTTGCCGGACTCTTTATTGGTAATATGATAGTTCTTGACACGATTGTGTTTATTCTCCAGTTCATTCAACTCATGATAGTGTGTCGCAAAAAGTGTTTTAGGCATATGCGGCGTCATATCATGCAGGTATTCCACAATACTCCACGCAATCGAAATACCATCATAGGTACTGGTACCACGGCCGATCTCATCGAGTATTACCAGACTTCGTGGCGTAATATTGTTGATAATGCTGGCTGTTTCGTTCATCTCAACCATGAAGGTAGATTCTCCACCGCTCAGGTTATCGGAAGCGCCTACACGCGTAAAGATCTTGTCTGTCAGACCAATCTCCGCCGCCGCTGCCGGTACAAAACTACCCATGTGCGCCATCAGTGTAATGAGGGCTGTCTGTCGCAACAGCGCTGATTTACCACTCATGTTCGGACCCGTCAGAATGATGATCTGCTGTTGTTCTTTATCCAGTACAATATCATTTGCTACATAACTTTCTCCCGGTGGCAGACCTCTTTCAATAACCGGATGTCTGCCTTCACGGATATCCAGATGATAGCCATCAGTGACATTTGGGCGACGATATTTATATTGAATAGCGTTATTGGCAAAGCTCAGCAGACAATCTAACCGCGCCATCAGCTGTGCATTCTGCTGGATGGCCTGAATGTGTGGTTGTAAGGCAACCAGTAATTCATCAAACAACTGTATTTCCAGTGCAAGGATTTTCTCTTCAGCTCCTACGATCTTTTCTTCATATTCCTTCAGCTCAGGTGTAATATAACGTTCCGCATTGGCTAATGTCTGCTTACGGATCCAGTTCTCCGGTACTTTATTCTTATGCGCATTCGTTACTTCAAGATAGTAGCCGAATACATTATTGAAAGCGACCTTCAGACTTGGAATGCCGGTTGCATCAGATTCCGTCTGCTGAATACGCAGCAGGTACTCTTTACCTGAATGTGCGATGGTACGCAGGTTGTCCAGTTCAGTATGTATACCGTTTTGTATAACACCGCCTTTGCTGACTAATATTGGCGGTGTCTCTACGATCTGTTCAAGGATGCGGCAAAGAATACCGGGACATGGATTCAGTTTCTCGCCAATAGCAGTCAGATAAGGATGCCCCGTCTGTGCCAGTAACTGTTTGATACCTTCTACCTGCTGTAATGCTTTCGCCAGCATCATCACTTCACGTGGATTGATCTTGCGCAGCGGTATCTTGGATACAAGTCGTTCCAGATCCCCTGTCTGTTTCAGGTGTTGCAGTATATTTCCTGACAGATCTGTTTCTTTGATGAAATACTCCGTTACATCCAGTCTTTCGTTGATCTGTTTAATATCTCTTAATGGTAATACCATCCAGCGTTTCAGCAGTCTGGCGCCCATAGGGGTAACAGTCGTATCCAGTGTTTTCAGCAGGGTATGACCGTTTTCAACACTACTGCCCAACAGTTCCAGATTTCTGATCGTAAAACGATCCATCCAGAGAAAATCATCCTGTTCGATGCGTTGGATGTTGGTGATATGTTGCAGATGTGGATGTTCTGTGTCACGGAGATAGTGCAGACAGGCGCCGGCAGCAATAATAGCGTCCTGCAGACCATCTACCCCAAACCCTTTCAGACTATGCGTCTCAAATTGTTTGAGGAGGGTTTCTTCTGCGTAATTGGTTGTGAAGATCCACTCTTCCAGAGTATATGTATAGAATTTGGAACCAAATTGTTCCTTGAAATGTTTCTGTTGCGGACGGGCAAAGATGACTTCTGCCGGCTTGAAGCTTTGCAGGAGTTTATCCGCATATTCCAGGTTGCCCTGTGCTACGAAGAATTCACCGGTAGAAATATCGAGGAATGCCACACCAGTCAATTCTTTTCCGAAATGAACGGCAGCCAGGAAGTTGTTACTGGCATTTTCAAGAATCTTGTCATTCACAGCCACACCCGGAGTAACCATTTCGGTCACACCACGTTTCACGATGCCTTTGGCCATTTTAGGATCTTCCAGCTGATCACATACTGCTACACGATAACCAGCTTTTACCAGTTTGTGAAGATATGTATCGAGGGAGTGATGGGGAAAACCTGCCAGGTCCTGTTGTGAAGCAGAACCATTGGCCCTTTTGGTGAGTACAATACCTAATACTTTCGACGCGATGATTGCATCGTCATTAAAAGTTTCATAAAAATCTCCCACGCGGAACAACAGGACAGCATCCGGGTAACGTGCCTTGATGGCGTTGTGCTGTTGCATGAGCGGGGTTTCTACCGATTTGCTTTTTGCCATTCGGCAAATATATAATAATGTGCGGATGTGCTGAATTTGAGATGTACACATCCCTTTTTTTAGCTGTGAAGATGTATTTTCCTTTGAAAAACAAGGATTTATCTATTTTTTCATTGTCTTGCAGATGCTTCTGGTACCTTTTGGAGAAGGAGGGGGCTTTGGCAGGAACCGGCACAAAAGCTGTCAGTTCCTGAACACTTTACATTTTATCGTACTTTTGCAAAATGCGAAAACTAAGCATGGATGAGCTGGGCCGTAAGACGGTTGATCAGTTTCGGGCGGCAGATAAAACACCTTTGGTACTGATACTGGATAATGTACGCAGTATGCATAATGTCGGATCGGTATTCCGGACAGCAGACGGGTTCCTCTTACGGGGGGTCGTTCTCTGTGGATATACACCGGTTCCTCCTCACCGCGATATTCAGAAAACCGCACTGGGTGCAACGGAAACAGTGGAATGGCAATACTTTGCAACAACTGTCGAAGCTGTGGCAGCACTCCGTGAAGCAGGGTATACCGTGATGGCAGTAGAACAGGCAGTGAACAGTATCATGCTGGATCAGTTTACGCCGGCAGCAGATAAACCGCTTGCGCTGGTTTTCGGAAATGAAGTTACCGGTGTAGATGCTGAAGTCATGAAAATGGTAGAAGGCTGCATCGAAATACCGCAATCCGGTATGAAACATTCTTTGAATATCTCTGTGAGTACTGGTATCGTGGTTTGGGATATCTTTGCAAAACTGAAAAAACAACAGGCACAATGATCGCAACGGTTAATAAATACCTATCGCTGGTTAAATTCAGCCACACCATATTTGCAATGCCTTTCGCATTGACCGGTTTTTTTATTGCCACCATCAAGACTGACGCCAGTTTCAGCTGGCAGTTATTTTTATTGGTAGTGCTCTGTATGGTTTTTGCACGTAGTGCAGCCATGGCTTTCAACCGCTATCTGGATGCTGACATCGACAGGAAAAACCCCCGTACCGTACAGCGTGAAATCCCGAGAGGCGTAATCACAGAAAAGAACGCGCTCATATTTGTGGTCGTGAATTGTTTACTGTTCATGGCTGCCACATGGTTCATTAACTTCTTATGTTTCCTGTTATCACCTATAGCATTGCTGGTGGTATTGGGTTATAGTTATACTAAAAGATTCACAGCGCTTTGTCATCTGGTGCTTGGATTGGGACTGTCACTGGCACCGGTAGGCGCCTATCTGGCTGTAACAGGACAATTTGCTGTATTGCCGGTATTGTTGTCTGTACTGGTATTGTGCTGGGTGGCTGGTTTCGATATTATCTATTCCTTGCAGGATGAAGAGTTTGACCGTTCACTGGCTTTAAACTCAATTCCTACATGGTTGGGTAAGGCAGGTGCCCTGCATTTCTCCGAAGGCTTACACCTCGTAGCAGGCGCACTGGCAGTGATTATCGGCCTTTATGGTTCATTCCATTGGCTGTATGCGATCGGCGCCCTTGTATTTATTATTATGCTGGTATCTCAGCATCTGTTGGTGAAACCGAATGATCTGAGCCGTGTCAATATTGCATTTATGACTACAAATGGTATTGCGAGTGTGGTGTATGCTGTATTTGCGATCGCTGATATGTTCATCATCGGATAAAATAGCAATATGGCGCGTATACTTGCAATTGATTACGGAAAAAAGAGAACAGGGCTGGCAGTAACTGACCCATTACAGCTGATAGCCAGCGGTCTGACCACCGTTGCGACACACGATCTCATTCCTTATCTGAAAAAATATCTGGCACAGGAAGCTGTGGAGCTGTTTCTGATAGGAGAGCCCAAAAATCTGGATGGCGGCGCTACACATGCGACCCCACTGGTTATTGAATGCGTGCGTATTCTGGAAAAGAATTTTCCACAGGTGCCTGTGAAGAAAGTGGACGAACGTTTCACTTCTAAAATGGCTTTCCAGACCATGATTGACAGCGGACTCAAAAAGAAGGACCGCCAGAATAAAGGGCTGGTAGATGAGATCAGCGCTACAATCATATTACAGGAGTACTTGCAGAACAAGTAATTCCTAATTCATTCTTACCTTTGCATTTCTGAAAAAAATATAAAATGATTCTACCTATAGTTGCTTACGGTCATCCGGTATTACGTAAAATGTGTGAAGATATAACCCCTGATTACCCTCAGTTAGAGCAACTGCTTGCCAATATGTGGGAAACCATGTATGCTTCAAATGGTGTAGGACTGGCTGCTCCGCAGATCAACAGACCGATCCGTTTATTTGTAGTGGATAGTGAACAGATCATCAGCAGCCTCGAAGAAGATGAGAAGAAAGACTACCCTGGCGATAATGGTATCAAACAGGCATTTATCAATGCACATATTGTAAGCACCGGAGGAGAAGAATGGGCGTACAACGAAGGTTGTCTCAGTATTCCGAAAGTGCGTGAAGACGTATACCGTCCGGAATCCGTAACGCTGCGTTATGTAGATGAAAAATTCCAGCCACAGGAAAAGACCTTTACCGGCATTACCGCCCGTGTTATATTTCATGAATACGACCATATCGATGGTAAACTGTTCATCGATCACCTGAAACCATTAAAACGCAGAATGATCAAAGGTAAGCTGGATGATATCTCCAAAGGCAAGATCAACGTGGATTATAAGATGATATTTCATAAATAAAACAAGTGAAAATTTTGTAATGTAAGAAATCCCTTTTATTTTAGTGCCTGCAAACTAATACAATACATTGGGATCCGCAGTCACATATACAGAATCCGAACTGGTGCTTGGCCTAAAGGCGAGGAACGAAAAACATTTCGGGTACTTATATGATCATTATTCACCGGCATTATATGGTATTGCCCTTAAAGTGCTGAACGATGAGGCGACAGCCGGTGATGTGCTGCAGGAAATCTTTCTCAAGATCTGGCGTGGTATCGAACGCTATGATAGCGAAAAGGGACGTCTGTTCACCTGGATGGTGAATATTGCCCGTAATACTGCCATTGATACCCTCCGCTCAAAGTCTCACAAGATGGGACAAAAAGTTGCAGAATTAGGGAGCAACGCTCTTGCGTCAGACCAGCTGGCTATTCATCCTTCCGTGGATCACCTCGGATTGGTGAAAGTGTTGGAACAACTTAGCAAGGAACAACGTGTTATTATAGACCTGGCTTATTATAAGGGATGCACTCAGGATGAAATTGCGAAGATATTGGACATCCCTCTTGGAACGGTGAAGACCAGGATGCGTAATGCGATCATACAATTGCGGAATATTTTAAAACAGATCTAAGCAAGTGGATGTTCAACGTTACATATCGTCCGGTGTTATTGAAAACCATGTTACGGGATTACTATCAGAACCAGAATCACGTGAGGTTGTCAGTGCCATTCAGCAACATCCTGAGATAAAGGCTGCTGCGGATGCCATACAGCAGGATATGGAGTATTACATACAGCTGTGGGCGCAAAAACCTCCTGCCGGTATCAGACGGCAGCTGATGGAACGTCTGCACAAAGACGATGTACGCGAAGAACCAGCCACTACCGCAACGCCTGTATTAAGCACAGCAACATACGAAGACATTTTCTCCGAAGATAAAGGGACAAACAGCTCTCCAAACCGCATATGGCAATATACTGCAGCAGCAGCAATCGCACTGCTGCTCGGTAGTGTAAGCATGAACATTATGTCATATAGCAAATCAGACAGCGTGACCGGTCAACTTGCCTCACTGCAGGATGAACAGGCCGCTCTTTCCGCAGAGAAAGAAGCGCTGAAAGAACAGCTTGATTATGCACATAAAGAACTGGGCCTGATGAAAGATCCTTCTTTCAAATGGGTCCGCATGCCCGGCGTCGGTAAACATACCGGTGCAATGGCCACTATCGGATGGAATCCTCAGTCAAAAGAAACATTCATCCTCGCTCAGGCATTACCTGAGCCTCCTGCTGATAAACAATACCAACTCTGGGCTATCGTAAACGGAAAACCCATCGACGCAGGTGTATTCGAACTGGGCGCCAAAGCGCACACACTGCAAAAGGTGAAACAGGTTGAGAATGCACAGGTATTCGCAGTAACCCTCGAAAAGAAAGGCGGCAGCCCTGAACCGACACTCGAACAAATGTTCGTCGCCGGTAAAGTTGCTGGTTGACCTTAACGCTTCATTTACTCCTTTCCTCCAACTATAGCGCTCATTATCAATTATTCCGTAATAATTGCTATCTTTCCTTTATTATTGCATTCCCATTAACCATCATTTTAGGACTTATTTGGATTGGAACATCAGGTTGTACTGGTAACAGTTTCGAGTACTGTAGCACCTGCAGCTGAAATGTGGTGAACACTGTGAAAAGTATTTTTAACAAAATTTTTAACTGTTTTGGAATCCGCGTTCACATATACGGAATCTGAGCTGGTACAGGGGCTAAAGGCCAAAGACCAGAAGGTATTCGGCTACCTGTATGACCGATATTCGCCTGCTTTGTACGGAGTAGCACTTAAAGTGCTCAACGACGAAAGCAACGCGAATGATGTATTGCAGGAAGTGTTCCTTAAAATCTGGCGTAATATTGACCGGTACGATGAAAGCAAAGGACGTCTGTTCACATGGATGCTCAACATTACACGTAACTCCGCAATTGATACGCTCCGCTCGAAGGCACATAAAATGGATCAGAAAATCCAAGACATTGGTGATGACGTACATTTATATACAGGTAATTTAACTGTACACCCGTCCGTTGACCATCTTGGACTTTCAAAGGTTCTGGAAAAATTAACTAAGGAACAACGAATCATCATTGATTTAGCGTACTATAAGGGTTGCACCCAGGAAGAAATTTCCAAGGTGCTGGAAATCCCTTTGGGTACTGTGAAAACGAGGATGAGGAATGCAATTATCCAATTAAGAAACTTGTTAAAATTAGTATAAGAGTGGACGCATCACGTTTCATATCGTCCGGTTTGATCGAAGCTTATGTTAGCGGACTCGCCACCTCCAACGAAATAGAGGAGCTGGAACGCGGCATGGCTCAGTATCCGGAAGTGAGAGCTGCAGTGGATGACTGTCAGCTCGATATGGAACAATACGTTACATTACAGGCGAAAACACCAAAACCTGAAGTAAAACAGAATATCCTCCGTATCATTGCCGACGAAGAGACTGCCAAAGAAAACGGAACTTATGTAGAAGAAACAGCCATCGCTTTCCCAAATGAGGAGAAAGTGTATGTAAGCAGCGCCTGGCGCTGGATTGCAGCTGCTGTGTTTGTTGCGCTGCTCGGTAGCCTGTATATGAATTACATCTACTCCGGTCAGATCAATGACTACAAAGGCCGCTACGAAGCATTACTCTCCTCACAAAATTCAATGGCGTCAGAATCCAATCTCTACCGCACCCGCCTCGAGCAAATGGAAGCTTCTATGAATATCGTAAAAAGCCCTTCCATGAAAGCAGTAAAGATGTCCGGCACCAAACCTTTCCCCACCGCACTCGCTACCGTATACTGGAATCAGCAATCCAAAGAAGTGTTCGTCATGGTGAATAACCTGCCAGAACCCGCTGCAGATAAGCAATATCAGCTCTGGGCCATCGTAGGTGGTAAACCCGTTGACATGGGGGTCTTCGAAACAGGTAACAAAGATGAACTGCTGCATAAGATGAAATCCATCGATAATGCAGAGATGTTTGCCATCACACTGGAGAACAAAGGCGGCAGCCCATCTCCCACACTTGATCAGATGTACGTCGCAGGAAAAGCCAGCTAACAAGAAAATACATAATTTCGCATCATGCGAAAACTCTGGATCTACACTGTCACACTCTTATTTTTTCAGCAAACCTATGCGCAGGATACAGCTATCTACAAAGGAATGACTGTAAACCTTGATGAAGTGATCGTTGAAGCCAAACGTATAGGCTTTGACGTCAACAGCTTTATCAAAAGAGTAGAAGATGACACTACTTTTTATCGCGCCTTTAAAAATCTGCACCTCCTCGGATATACCGCCGACAACGATATCCGTATCTATAATAAAAGCAATGAAATACAGGCATCGCTGAAAAGCCAGACCTTACAGTCTATGCAAGGCAGATGTCGTACCATGAAAGTGCTGACCGAAAATATTACCGGCGACTTCTTCGATAAAAAAGGCAATTACAACTACTACACTGCAGAGTTATACGGCAACCTCTTTTTTACAAAAGGTACCATTTGTGCGGATGCTACAGGAGAAGAACCAGAAAGCTCCAAAGGCAGTATGGCTCGTCATAAAGCACAACTGAAACAACTCATTTTTAATCCGGGCAAACCTGTCAGAGGTGTTCCTATCGTCGGTGGTAAAGTCGCCATCTTCGATCCGGAAGTACAGCGTTTTTATAATTTCGCCATCTCTTCACAGGAATATCTCGGTGTATCCTGTTATGTATTCAGCGCAAAAGCCAAACCTGATCTTAATAGTCTGGACAGGGGAGATGTAGTGGTGAATGAACTGATTACTTATTTTAATAAAGATAACTTCGAAATCGTCGGACGTAAATATTCGCTTTCCTATAAAACAATGCTGTTCGACTTCGATGTGAAAATGGATGTGCAAATGACAAAACAACAAGGTTTACTCATCCCTGCACTGGTTACTTACGATGGTACATGGGACGTACCTTTCAAAAAGCGGGAAACAGCAAAGTTCATCGCACGGTTCCATACATTTACCACACCACAGTAATAAAGATAGTTGCATAAAAAAGCGAAGAGCGTACTGCCTGTGCCGTACGCTCTTCGCTTTTATTGCTTATTATTTTTGTCTTAGTAGATCACTGTTACAGAACCTGTCTTCTTCACTTTCTCTCCCGTTGACACCACTTTGTAATCCATCATCCATACATAGGTTCCAAACGGTACTCTTCCTTTCTGCCAGGTACCTTTCCAACCTACATCCGGATCGGTGGTGTAGTAAATCCGTTGCCCCCAGCGGTTGAAAATGACCAGCTCAAATTCCGTAATGGGACATCGGAATTTCGGTCGGAAGTAATCATTCACGCCATCTGCATTCGGTGTAAAGGCCGTCGGCAGATACACCTGACAACCACATTCCTGGAAAGCTATATCCACTTCATCTATCGATTGTCCGCAACTATTGTTGGCCACAATCGCATAGTGTCCGGCCTGCGTGACCGGGAATATCGGCAGTGAAGAACTATCCTGCCATTTATAATTCATACCGGCTCCGTCAGGATGCAGATTATATACCGTTCCCATACACAACAGGGTATCATGCCCCAGATTTGTACGTAAGGTATCTTCAAACTGTACGTGAATAGTATCCTGATCTATACATCGGCCTACTTTTGCTTCAACCCAGTAATAACCGGTTTCCCGCACATAGAAGGTCGCTTGTTTGGAAGTATCCTGCCAACGATAGGAGGCTGTTCCGAAATCAGCTTTCAATACCAGTGTTTCACCTTTACATACGATGGTATCATTGCCGAGATCGAGTTCTCTGTCTGGTTTATAACGTATCAGAATGGTATCCAGTACTTCACAGGTATTGTTGATTTCTACAAATACCCAGAGATCCCAGTTACTTCTGATTGTTGTCGTAGCTGTGGTTGCGCGGTTACCCCAACGATAACCGGTAGCGCCGGGTGTGGTCGCATCCAGCGTGATGGATTCTCCCGGACAAAGGATCGTGTCTTTACCCAGTGAGAATGGATGTTGTGCACCGGCAAAAGCGATATAGATCGTATCCCGGTACAGACCACAACCTTTTGCATCTGCCGTAACGATGTAAGGCGTGGATGGCATCGCTACATCACTATGTACGATGATATTAGGTGTGATAGCCCCGGTGTTCCAGATATAAGTACAGTTCTGTGCAGTCGCATCCAGTTCAATGGTCTCACCGAGACACAATACCAGACTGCTGTCACCCAGATCTATTTCCGGAACAGGCGTATAAAAGATGTTAACGGAATCGGGTACAAGACAACCATTGATCTTTACCTTATAGGTGGTCATGGTGTCTACAAGGATACTCCGGCCGGTGGAACCGTCCTGCCATTCATACGTGGCCCCGGGTACATCCGGTGCTGTCAGTGTAATGGTCGTGCTATCACAGAGGGTCTGATCGGTCGGGCCAAAGTCATAGATAACCGGCGCCACAATGTTCAGATTCGTGGTAGATGTTGACGGTACGCCTGCACGGTAGGCAATGAGTTGCACAGTGTAAGGACCAACGGTATTGTAAAGATGGGCGCCTTTAATTCTGCGGGATGTATCCGCAGCTCCGGAGGCCGGGTCGCCGAAATACCATCGTACGGAGTCTATGCCTGCGAGGTCCGCTTCAGCTATTTCAAATCTAACACTATCATTCTGGCAGGTCGTCGAGTACGTAAATTGTGTCTGTGCCTGGGCACTAAATGCACCCAGCATGGTTATTAAAACCGCGATTAATAGATATAGGCTTCTCATGAAGGGACATGGGTAAGGTGCTAAATTAAAACAAAAAATGATATGTTTTAATTTTTTAATGGATTTACTCTTCTAATGGTCGGGCGCTCACATAGCGTCTCCATTTCTCCAGAACGGCTTTAAAATCTTCAGGTAACGGACTTTCAAAATGGATAGGTTTACGTGTACGCGGGTGTATGAAACCAAGTGTCTGCGCATGCAGGGCATGGCGTGGCATGATTTCGAAACAGTTTTCCACAAATTGTTTGTATTTGGCAAATACGGTGCCTTTCAGGATACGGTCACCGTTATAAGTATCATCATTAAACAGGGAATGGCCGATGTGCTGCATATGTACCCTGATCTGGTGAGTACGTCCTGTTTCCAGACGGCACTCGATAAGTGTCACATAATTAAAACGTTCCAGCACTTTATAGTGGGTGATCGCCTCTTTACCATATTCTCCGTCAGGATAGGCATCCATGATCTTACGGAATCTCTGGTGACGACCAACATGCGCTTCAATGGTTCCTTCATCTTCCTCGAAATCACCCCATACAAGGGCCAGATAACGGCGCTGTACAGTATGATCGAAGAACTGTTTTGCCAGATCGTTCATGGCTTTCTCCGACTTGGCTACTACCAGCAATCCACTGGTATTCTTATCAATACGGTGTACCAGACCGAAACGTGGGATGCTTGGTTCCGGCGCCGGTGTTGTGGTATGGTCGCCCAGATACCAGGCCAGTCCATTGACAAGGGTTCCGGTATAGTTGCCACAGCCAGGGTGTACCACCATGCCCGGCAACTTGTTGATTATCATTAAATCTTCGTCCTCATATACAATATCCAGCGGCAGTTCCTCCGGAATCACCTGCGTGTTCTCCGGATTCTTATTGGAATACACAACGATACGATCGCCCGCCTTCACTTTATAGTTGGATTTAACCGGTTTGTCATTGACGATGACCATGCCGTTATCGCATGCCTGCTGAATTTTGTTGCGGGTAGCACCTTCTACCCGGTTCATCAGGAACTTATCCACACGAAGTGGCTCCTGACCTTTGTCAGCTATTATATTCACCCGCTCATACAGCTCCTCGCTGCCTTCGCCGTTCTCCAGTTCATCGTCAATTTCAATCAGTTCTTCCGCCATGAGGATTCAAAATTTTGGCAAAGGTACGAATAACCGGGCGCAAGTCCACAGTTTGGGTAAGCTTTGATCAGGAGATGCTTCAGGTATATTCCAGAAATGCTGGCAGGTGATGCTCATTTTCAAGCGATAAGACATAATATTGGGTAGGGTATTGGGTCAGATGGCAGACACTATCGGGTATAATATAGGTATATTCAAAGGAAGGGATGTAGCATGAGATAAAGCATAGATGCGTCGTATATGCGTCGTGTATGCGTCATGTCAATAGTGCTTTTGTGGCTAATAGGGGGCATTCGGGACATCTCATCAATAGAACGATACGCTTTTCTTGTCTTATCAATAGTTATACTATACTCATGCTACGTTAATGCTACCTTTTTTACGTAGCATTAACGTAGCATGAGTATAGTATAACTCCATCCAATTCCTGATAGAGCACAGCAAGTGGTAATTCCGTATTTTTGCACCTGCAATATGAACAAGAAGATCCACACGAACGACCTGGGAATCATTGATTATCAGAAGGCCTGGGATTATCAGGAGCAACTTTTACAGCAGACTGTACGCATCAAACAGGCATTGGCAAAAGGGGTAGAGGCGCCGGGACAGGCACAGGAAACGACAAACTACCTGTTGTTCTGCGGTCACCCGCATATCTATACCCTCGGTAAGAGCGGACATATGGAAAATCTCCTGCTGGATAGTCAGCAGCTGGAAGATAAAGGCATCACTTTTTCAAGCACAAACCGCGGCGGTGATATCACCTATCACGGACCCGGTCAGGTAGTAGGATACCCAATCCTCGATCTGGAAAATTTCTTTACAGATATAGGGAAATACCTGCGTAATCTGGAGGAAGTTATCATCCTTACACTGGCAGATTATGGCGTCAAAGGCGAGCGTTCTGCAGGAGAGACTGGCGTATGGCTGGACCCGCAGGATCCGGCGCGTGCCCGTAAGATCTGTGCCATGGGAGTACGTTGCAGTCGTTGGGTGACTATGCATGGTTTCGCGCTGAATGTGAATACCAACCTGGACTATTTTGGAAATATCGTGCCTTGTGGCATTGTTGATAAAAAAGTAGCCTCCATGCATGAAGAGCTGGGTAGAGAAGTAGCTGAAGCGGAAGTAAAAAGCCGGATTGCACAGCATTTCGCTACCGTCTTCGGTGCTGAAATGATCATGGACTAAAGACAACATATCAGTTATAAAAGCGCAAAGCCCTCTTCGTCATTGACGGAGAGGGCTTTGCGCTTTTATAAACGTGTTAATTGTTAGTTTCTGTAAGTCAACGGGATATAGAGATTCCATTTCTCATATGCTTTCCCCTCCTGATAGATCTCGAAGTTGAACCAGCCCGCATGCAGGAAGATCGCTTTTTCCAGTATCAGGAAAGGCTCCTTTATCTGTGGAATCTCAAAAAGGAAGGAACCATCCGGTTCGAAGAACTTAACACTGTATTTCTTTTCCGGCGCATCCGGCAGCTTGATATTCACATTGCCATCGGCAGTGGTATAAATGTAGTTAGACGGATGCCAGACGATCTTTTCCTCTTTCACAACCTTCTCTTTCGCGGTCGTAGGATTGGTACCTGTATTAATACCCGCCTCTTTCGCAGCGGCGATCGCTTCTTTTACATCTGACAATTGTAGCTTTTTGGTTGCATCTATTGTACTGTCTGGTACAGCCAATACAATTTTGGAATACAGATAGCGTCCGTTATTAAATTGGATAAAGAGACGATAGTAGTTAGACCCGGGCAACGGTTTGACATCATTATAGGAATTCCTGAAATCATTCGGATTACTCACCAGACCAATCGTACTGAAGTTCAGTACGCTATCCAGAGAGCGCTGAACACCGATAAACTTCACATCCCGGAAACCGGAGATGAATTCCAGTGAGATCTTGCCCGTCTTAATGAGGGCCGAGAAATCAGGTAATACCGGAGGTGTATTAGATTGGGTCTGTGCCTTAACTGAAAATACTGATGCTGTAAAAATAACTGCGAATAAAATAAGACGCGACAACTGCTTCATAAATGCTAATTCCTGTGCTGTATCCATGTCTCCGGAGCCTTGATTTATACAAGAACGCCGGGTTTCCTCTTTAAGTTGGCAAAAATAATAAAATGATAGACCTGACAGGTATCAAATACCGTTAAAAAAATCCAAACAAAGATAGCAAGGCTATCCTGTGGCTGGAAATAGTTACTACCGTAAATATAAACAAATCTGCTATATGGCGTTTCCCTGCAATCCGCCGGTGTGGATAAGTAACACATTACTACCATCCGGATACCTGCCTTCCTGTATATCCTGTCTGAACCCCATCAGTAGCTTGGAAGTATAGATCAAGTCCACCTCAATACCGGTTTCACTATGAAACTCAGCCATGAAGGCTTTTAATGTAGCGGGTACTTTCGCATAACCTCCGCCATGATGTTCATGGAGCAATTCCCAGTGAGGATGAGGTATGGGATATAGCAGGGACCGGATTTCATCTGACAGGTAGGAGGCGCCTTTTAATACCACATAACCAAAGACCGTCTGTTGTGGTGTTGCGCTATTGATAATACCGGCCAGTGTGGTACCGGTACCAACAGCACAGGCGATATGGCTGAAGTATCCTGTAGCTGATACAGGAGAAATAACACTTTTATCAACGGCCTCCATCCGCCTGATGGCCAGCGGCAGGATCTCTTCACAGCCTTTTGCACCCAGCGCATTATGGCCGCCTTCGGGTATGATGAATGCATCCGGATAAAGCGCAGTCCAGTCTGTATCCTCCTTCTGACGATAGGCCTCCCGGCTGATGAATACCAGTTCCATATTGCGGGCGGCTGCTTCCTGTAGGGTATGGCTTAGCACCGGCGGTCTTTCTCCCCGGATAATACCGGTACAGGTAATGCCTGCCAGCTGACAGGCAGCTGCCGTAGCGGCAATATGATTGGAATAGGCACCGCCGAAGGTGACAATATGGTTTTTACCCGCTTTGATCGCAGCGTCAAGATTATATCTGAGCTTGAACCATTTGTTGCCCGATACTTCCGGATGAAGCAGATCCAGCCTTAACACAGCGGCACGGATACCGGAGGGCAACCATGAAGGGGTAATGAACTGCAGTTGTATATTGTCGTAATCAAATTGCATGACGCGCAAAGTAACGACATTGGGTTGTATATATAAAAAGGGTGTGTCATAAGACACACCCACTACAAAATGATATGAACAACTGTTTACTGTCCGGTGAAAAACACATCCGCCGGATTCAGTTTCTCTGTGTTTCTGTATATACCTGCATCCAGCCATGCGCCGGTACCGGTATTGAAGTATTGTACCTTAATGCGGTGCAGGCCTTTTCGTAAAGGTAAAAAGCCACTACGGTCCTGCAGATCATGCTGACCATCATTATCAACTACTACCTGATCATCTATGTAAAAAACGGCGCCATCGTCACTGTTCAGATGGAATTCATAGAGATCATCCGCGGGAATCTTAACCAGTCCGGTGAATGTAACACCGTATTCTTTTACAGGCAGCGGACGGATATCCACTGCTGGCAATATACCGCTGCTATCACCTTTTTCAGGCAATTGCTTTGCACTGGCAGGTACTGTTTTTACCAAAGAAAAACGCAGGCCCTTTGCGCCTTGTTTAGTCACTACAGGCGGGAGGAAAGCTTTCCGTACATAGGAAGCGCTATATAATGGGCTCACCCGTCCTCCAGGCAATACCACAATACAATTTAACTGAGCCGTACCATTTTCCGGAACGTTGATCGTAACAGGCTGTGTATAAGGTTTGCTGCGCAATCCGGGTTGCGTACCATCAGTTGTATAATAGATCATACCACCTTTCACCGGGGTCTTTAGTGTGACACTTACCGATGGCGTCGTCACCACTTTACTTTCTAATCCGATAGGTTCAGGTATACGGAAATTAATACCTGCATAACTCATGCGGGAAAGCTCCAGTGGCAGCTTACGCAGGAAGCGGTTATAATTCTTTTTGCCGGGTTGTGCCCATGCTATTTCAGACAGGGCCAGTGCACGCGGCCATATCATGTAATCCAGCATCTGCTGATCCGGAATGAACTCCGTCCATATATTTCCCTGTACACCTTTGATATAACGTTGTTCCGTTGGCGTTAGCGATGGTGGTAATGGCTCATAATTATATACAGTCTTCAATGGCAGGTAAGCAGCTGCATTCAGTGGTTCTGTAGCGGGCTGTCCCTGTGTATAATCAAAATACAGATAAGTATTAGGCGTCATGATGACATTGTGTTGCTGTTTTGCGGCAGCAATACCACCTTCTTCCCCACGCCAGCTCATAACGGTCGCATTGGCTGCCAGTCCGCCTTCCAGTATTTCATCCCATCCGATAATAGAACGTCCTTTGCTATTGACAAATTTCTCCATCCGCTGAATGAAATAACTCTGCAAAGCATGTTCATCTTTCAGTCCGAGTCTGCGTATCATACGCTGTACTTCTGCGGATTCTTTCCATCTGTCTTTCAGGCATTCATCTCCACCAATGTGGATAAACTGGCTGGGGAAGAGGTCTATGACTTCTGTCAATACATCCTGCAGGAAGGTAAATACAGAATCATTAACAGGATTCAGTACATCTTTGGAAATACCCCAGGTAGTACGTACTTCATAAGGACCTTTGGTATTACCAAAAGATGGATAGGCAGTCAATACAGCCTGTGAGTGGCCCGGCATCTCTATTTCAGGGATGATCGTAATATTTCTTTCTGCTGCATATTTAACAATATCGCGTACTTCATCCTGTGTATAGTAACCGCCATAAGGTGTACCATCATAGGTTGTACTACGACGGTGATGCCCAACGATGGTTTCTTTTCTGGTAGAAGCAATTTCTTGCAGACGCGGATATTTTTTGATTTCAATGCGCCATCCCTGATCGTCGGTAAGGTGCCAGTGGAAGCGATTGAATTTATAAAGTACCATCATATCAATAAACTGTTTGATGGCGGCGGGAGGGAAGAAGTGGCGGCTTACATCGAGCATCATGCCACGGTAGGCAAAGCGTGGATAGTCCTGAATTTTTACACCGGGCAGATGCAGGCTGCCATTATAAGGAGTTTGTCTGACAGTGTCAGTCGCAGGTTTAATATTCTTATTAACAGGAAACAGTTGTATCAGTGTTTGCAGACCATAAAACAGACCGGCTGCGTCGCCTTGCAGATATACTCTGCCGGTATTTACTTCGAGTATATATCCTTCTGCTTTGCCGTTGCGTGTTTCCACAATTTTGATGATGGAGTTGGATGCTTGTCCGGATGCTGATGCAGGATTGGCAGGAAGCCTGAAGTTGTAATTACGTTGCAGGTAATCATTCAGGAATGCAGCTGTTTTTTCAGCGCCTTTGCCACTGTATTGAATGGTTGCCTGATCGTTTACAACAAAGCTGCCGGGCATAGGATTGAGCAGTAGTGGCTCAGGGATAATAGTGATGTCGCCGGTTTTCAACTGTGCGGTACCTGACAGGTAACAGCAAATTGCGAGCATCGACAGGAATAATGTTTTCATATGCGTCATGTTGGTATGGTTATTTACTGGCCGTTCCAAGTCATTGTCCACCTCCTCATTTACTATATGGAATCTGCAGTCCACCGTTGGGCGGACTGCAGATATTGTTTTATTCGTTTGTCAGGAATCCGCCTTTACCGCGATACAGCTTTACTTTGCCGTCCAATTCCAGCGCCAGTACAGTCATGTATTTATCCTGTACGTTAGCAGGGACGTCAATATAAACCAGTCCGGGTACGGCGCTCCAGGAGATCTTTCCTACCACTTTATGCGTCAGCTGTTGCGCATTGCCTAAGACACTGATCTTTTTAATATTGTTCACCAGGCCTTTCACCATTACCTGACCGCTTACATTACCAGCCAGGAAGAGGTATAAGGTAGTGGAATCTTTTGATAAAGTGGTAGGACCGTAAAAATGTCCTGCCGGAATTCCTGCTACCGTATTAAAAATGGCCGGTGCATGTTTTTTATTCCATGCTCCCAGCTCTTTCAGCACATGCACTTCTTCAGCAGGAATGGTGCCATCTTCGGCAGGGCCGATATCCAGCAGCATATTACCGCCATTGCTGACTGCATCTGCAAAGATGGTGATGACTTCATAAGGCGTTTTGAAATTGGTGTCATCCGGGTGATAGCCCCAGTTATTGTTAATGGTCATACAGAGTTCCCACCAGTTGTAATGTGGTCTGGATACCGGGAAGTTCTGTTCAGGCGTATCATAATCACCATATCCCTGCAGGCGTCCGTTGATAATGGTATTGGGGTTATGGCTGGTCAGCATCTTTCTGATTTTCACAGCTTCCCATTCTTCAGCGCTATGTTCCCAGTCACCATCAAACCACCAGAGGTCAGGATTATACTGCTGCATTACTTCTTTGAGCTGACCTTCATAGAAGTTCAGGAAGCGTTGCCAGCGGGCTGGATCTTTCTTTGCGTCATAGCGGCTGCTGTCTTTCAGAAACTGTGGATAATCCGGATAACTCCAGTCTATCAGTGAGAAGTAAGCACCAGCTTTGATGCCCTGTTTACGTAAGGCAGTATAGAAAGGAGTGAGTACGTCACGTTTGGCAGGCGTGCTGTTGGCCATATCCAGTTTGCTCAGTTTACTATCCCATAGGGCAATACCGTCATGGTGTTTGGTGGTCATTACAGCATAACGTGCACCGGATTCTTTGATTAATGCAGCCCATTCTTCCGGATGATAATTCTTTGTGGTAAAGCCTTTTAACTGCTGCATATAGTCAGTATAGGCGATCTTCCTGTTATGGAAGGACCAGGATTCGTCTACTCCGTTGACGGAATAGATACCCCAGTGAATGAAGATGCCGAGTTTAGCATCGGCAAACCATTGCATTTTTTCACGGATGGAATCAGCTTGTGTGTGTTGTTGTGCGTTGGCAATTCTTAGTAGTGGTAGTATCAGGACTACCGATAACAGTAAACGTCTCATTCTATATTCACATGTGTTTAAAATGTAATATTTTTTTATTCTATAAAATTGCCCCGGTTGGTACGGGATTTGTTGAATGATGGCCCATAGGCGTAACAGTTTGGTAACAAAAAGAAGCTGTGAAAATAGTTTTAATGATTAAATTTATCGCCAGGAAAATGTTCATCCAATACATGAAAACACAAAAAACAATCTATAAATGCAACCAACTTTATTGATCCTTGCTGCCGGTATGGCTAGCCGATACGGTAGCTTAAAACAGATCCAGCAGTTTGGCCCCAGCGGTGAAACAATTGTTGATTACTCCATTTACGATGCTATCCGTGCTGGTTTCGGCAAGATAGTGTTCATTATCCGCAAGGATTTTGAAAAAGAATTTAAGGAAATATTTGAACCTAAACTGAAGGGCCGTGTGGCTACTGATTATGTATATCAGGAGATGGATGCATTCACAGATGGCTATCCGATGCCGGCTGACCGTACCAAGCCATGGGGTACAGCGCATGCCGTATTGTGTGCAAAAGATGCTATCAACGAGCCTTTCGCAGTGATCAATGCAGATGATTTTTATGGTCGTGACTCATTTGAGAAAGCAGCAGCTTTTCTGAAAAATGATGCTAAACCGGATGTATACAGCGTAATTGGTTATCAGCTGAGCAAAACGATCAGTGAACATGGTTCCGTTTCCCGCGGCGTGTGTGCAGCTGACAGTGAAAGCAATCTGGCTGCTATCAACGAAAGAACCAAGGTATATAAAGATGGAGAGCAGATCGTGTATGAAGATGCTGATGGTAGCAAACACGAACTGGCGCCTGATACTCCGGTTTCTATGAACTTCTGGGGTTTCCATCCTTCTGTATTTAAAATGAGTCAGGACCTGTTCAAGGACTTCCTGCAGCAGAATGGAGACAAACCTAAGTCTGAATTCTTCATTCCTATCGTGGTAGATCACTTTATTAAGAACAAAGTAGGTGTTGTAAATGTCATCCCTACAGGTGCGCAGTGGTTTGGTGTTACTTATAAAGAAGATGCTCCCGGTGTACAGGAAAGCCTCTCTGCTCTGGTAAAAAGTGGGGAATATCCGGACAACCTCTGGAAATAGAAGCTGAAGAATTGTAATAATTTTGCTATTTGTATGGAATTCAGCTAAAGAATCGGTGTTTTATTTCAAAAACTTCAAAAAGTGAAGTTTTGTTTGCGAAATAACTAAATCTTTGGATTGTATTGTTTTTTAGTTTTATGACCAATACATTTGTAGAAGCAAAAAAAAAGCATACCTCCATGTGGGTAAATAAAGATAACAATAAGATTAATCACATAGTAGCTCAGCTCAACTGGGCTATTACACTAGTCGTGATTGTCGTTGTCATTATTAGCCACCAGTATGGAGGATAGGTTAACGTGTACAATCACTAATGATAAACAAGACGCCTTCCTCCATCAGAGGAAGGCGTTTTTTTGTGCCTGTAATTAGAAAAGCAATCCAAAATCGAATTCTAATATCTGAATTATGTATAGCTATTACAACGAGAACACCATTCTTTACATTAACGGGGAGTATAAGAAAGCTACCGCGGCCACTACAGATCTGTATGGTCAGTCATTACACTATGGGTATGCTGTGTTTGAAGGCATCCGTGCTTACAAAACAGCTGATGGAACTGTGAAGATTTTCAAAGCAAAAGAACACTTCGACAGATTTAAACGTTCCTGCGAATTAATACACATGCCGTATCCATTTGATAATGATGAACTGGTAAAGGCCTGTTACAAAGTGCTGGAAATGAATAATATGGAAGAGGCGTACATCCGTCCGCTCGCTTTCTGCCCTCCGAACATGACACTGAAGGCTGCCTCCGAAACACATGTACTGATCTGTGCATGGGAATGGGGTGCATACCTGGGCGAAAAACTGCTGCGTGTGATGACTTCATCTTACCAGCGCCCGAATCCAAAAGCATTCAAGATCGAGTCCAAAACAGCTGGTCTGTATGTAAACTCCATCCTGGCTTCACAGGAAGCAAAGGAACAAGGTTACGACGAGGCGCTGCTGCTGGATATCAACGGCTTCGTAGCTGAAGGTCCTGGTGCTAACCTGTTCTTCGAAAAAGACGGTAAAATCTTCACACCTCCTCCGGGCAACATCCTGCCAGGTATTACCCGTGCTACCGTGATCGAACTGTGTCACGAACTGGGTATTCCGCTGGAAGAGAAACTCTTCACTACTGACGAACTGAAAACAGCTGACTGTGTATTCTATTGCGGTACTGCTGCTGAAGTAGTAGGTTGGGATTCACTCGATGGCCACAGCTTTAACAAGCCATGGGCTACTTCTCTGGGTAAACTGCTGCAGCAGGCTTACAAAGCGAAAGTACTGGAGAAAGAATTCGATCGCGCTGCGGTTCCAGTCGCGTAAGCCACTGGTATCAGTACACAGATATTCATGAAAACTCGTGCTGATTCAGGTTGTATTTCCTCTATATACATTAACCTGAGAGTGATACACTATTGTATAAAACCGATAGTATCGTATCCCATTTGAATCAGATAGCTAACAAAGCATCACGCTTTGTACCTATGGTATAAAGCGTGATGCCTTCTATAAACACTTCGTTCAGGCCTCACATTCTTCCCGTTACAGCCTTTTTTAACCAAGTTGGAATTTGGATTTTTGAAAGTACGTTATCCAGTACCACAGCGGATTTGGCCACAAAACGAAGAGATTTGAATACCGGCTAACCGGTCAGTAATTGGTTTGGAACTTGGCTTTTATCACTGCTATTTTGTACCTACTTAAATAGCAACCCGGAAATTTTTATAAACAGATGGAATTAAACAAATACAGCAAAACGCTCACGCAGGATCCAACACAGCCGGCCACACAGGCGCAGCTGTACGCACTCGGTTTAACTGAAGAAGACCTGAAGAAAGCGCAGGTAGGCATTGCCAGTATGGGCTATGACGGTAATCCGTGTAATATGCACCTCAATGATCTCGCACAGGAGGTCAAGAAAGGGGTCTGGGCTAATAATCTCGTCGGACTTACTTTCCATACTATTGGCGTCAGCGATGGTATGACAAATGGTACTCCCGGTATGCGTTATTCTCTGGTCAGCCGTGATCTGATTGCTGATTCCATCGAAACGGTTGTAGGTGCTCAATATTATGATGGTGTGATCACCGTACCCGGATGTGACAAGAACATGCCCGGTTCACTGATCGCAATGGGACGTCTGAATCGTCCTTCTATCATGGTATATGGTGGTTCTACAGCTCCTGGTAAATATCAGGGAAAAGACCTGAACATTATCTCTGCATTTGAAGCGCTGGGCCAGAAAATGGCTGGTCAGCTCAGCGAAGAAGACTTCAAAGGCATTGTACAGCATTCCTGCCCGGGTGCCGGCGCCTGTGGTGGTATGTATACGGCAAATACCATGTCTTCAGCTATTGAAGCATTAGGTATGAGTCTTCCTTATAGTTCTTCTAACCCTGCACTCAGCAAGGATAAAAAAGAAGAATGTCTGTCAGCTGGTAAATATATCCACATCCTGCTGGAGAAAGATATCAAACCTTCTGATATCATGACGCTTGAAGCATTTGAAAATGCTGCTACCGTTGTGATGGCGCTGGGTGGTAGTACCAATGCTGTACTGCACTTCATCGCAATCGCCAAAGCAATAGGTGTGAAATTCGGATTACCGGAATTCCAGCGTATCAGTGATAAAACACCTCTGATCGCTGACCTGAAACCAAGTGGTAAATACCTGATGGAAGATCTGCATAACATTGGTGGCGTTCCATTAGTAATGAAATATCTGCTGAAAAAAGGATATCTGCATGGTCACTGTCTGACAGTAACCGGCAAGACTCTGGCAGAAAACCTTGAAAGTGTACCGGATCTGGAATTCGAAGGACAGGATATCGTTGTACCGGTTGAAAAACCAATCAAAGCGACCGGTCATATCCAGATGCTGTATGGTAATCTGGCAGAACTGGGTTCTGTAGCAAAAATCACCGGTAAGGAAGGTTTAAGTTTCCGTGGTCCTGCACGTGTGTTTGAAGGTGAATATGAGCTGATCGCAGGTATTCAGAGTGGTCGTGTGAAAGCAGGCGACGTAGTAGTAATCAGACAGGTAGGTCCTAAGGGCGCACCTGGTATGCCGGAAATGCTGAAACCAACATCTGCTATCATGGGTGTAGGTCTCGGTAAGAGCGTAGCGTTGATCACAGACGGACGTTTCTCTGGTGGTACACATGGCTTCGTAGTGGGACACATCACACCGGAAGCGGTAGAAGGTGGTACCATCGGCCTTGTACAGGACAATGACATAATTGAAATTGACGCTGAAAAGAATACAATCAACGTGGAACTGAGTGCAGAAGAACTGGCTGCCCGCAGGGCGAAATGGGTGAAACCCGCGTTGAAAGTAACTAACGGTGTATTATATAAATATGCAAAACTCGTTTCAAATGCAACAGAAGGATGTGTTACCGATGAAGCCTGAGCCGGCTGAAAAGCGGACAGCTACGACTGCTCCACTTAATATGACTGGTTCTGAGGCAGTGATCCGCTCGCTCATTGCAGAAGGTGTTGAAACCATTTTCGGCTATCCTGGCGGCGCTATTATGCCCATTTATGATGCCCTTTACGATTTCCAGAATGAAGTTCATCATATACTGGTCCGTCACGAACAAGGTGCTACGCATGCCGCACAAGGCTATGCGCGGTCATCCGGCAAAACAGGGGTGGTCTTTGCTACTTCCGGTCCGGGTGCTACCAACCTGGTGACAGGTCTCGCTGACGCTTACATGGACTCTACACCGATGGTGTGTATTACCGGTCAGGTAGCAGCACATCTGTTGGGTACAGATGCCTTTCAGGAAACAGACGTGATTGGTATCACCATGCCGATCACCAAATGGAACATCCAGGTAACACGTCCGGAAGATATTCCAGGCGCTATCGCCAAAGCATTTTATATCGCGGGTAGCGGCCGTCCCGGTCCGGTACTGGTAGATATCACCAGAAATGCACAGGTTGCGAAATTTGACTTTGAATACAAGAAATGTGATTATATCCGTAGCTACCGTCCCGTACCAAGACTGGATCTTGAGGCAGTAGAAGCGGCAGCAGAACTGATCAATAATGCAAAGAAACCATATATCTTCTGTGGTCACGGTGTATTGTTGTCAGGTGCTGAAACAGAACTGATCGGACTGGCTGAAAAAGCAGGTATCCCGATTGCTTCCACCTTACTGGGTCTGTCAGCCGTACCGGTTGATCATCCGAACTATGTTGGTTATCTCGGTATGCATGGTAACTATGCGCCGAATATCATGACCAATGAGTGTGATGTGTTGATCGCTGTAGGTATGCGTTTCGACGACCGTATCACAGGTGATGTATCACAATATGTGAAACAGGCGAAGGTGATCCACATAGAGATCGATGCAGCTGAAATCAACAAGATCATCAAAGCGGATGTAGCTGTACATGCAGATGCCAAAACAGCACTGGAAGCTTTACTGGCTTTGGTGAAACCTGCAAAACATGACGAGTGGATACAGACATTCCGTGAGGCAGACAAACAGGAAGAAGAAAAAGTATCTAAAAAAGAACTTTATCCTACTGAAGGTGGTTTGAAGATGGCGGAAGTAGTGCGCCTCATCTCTGAAAGAACCGAAGGTAAGGCGATACTGGTAACCGACGTAGGTCAGCACCAGATGATTGCTTCCCGTTATTATCGCTTTAAAGATCCGAATACCAACATCACTTCCGGTGGTATGGGTACGATGGGTTTTGCATTGCCGGCGGCAATGGGCGCGAAAGTAGGTGCACCTGAAAAAGAAGTGGTGGCCGTGATCGGTGATGGTTGTTTCCAGATGACATTGCAGGAACTGGGTACTATCTATCAGTCTGAAATAGGTGTGAAAATAGTGATCCTGAATAACAACTTCCTTGGTATGGTGCGTCAATGGCAACAGCTGTTCTTTGACAAACGTTACTCTTCTACAGAAATGACCAACCCTGACTTCGTACAGATTGCAAAAGGGTTCTTCATTCCGGGTAAAAAAGTGACTGACCGTGCAGATATCGCTGCCGCTGTAGATGAGATGGTCTCTCACAAGGGCGCTTATCTGCTGGAAGTAGTTGTGGAGAAAGAAGACAACGTATTCCCAATGGTGCCTTCCGGCCAGCCGATAGCAAATATCAGGCTCGAGTAGCAGGAAGAAAGGTTCAGCAATCATTAACAACGAACACTATGCAAAAAGAATATACAATAACGGTATATACAGAAGACAGGATTGGTATCACCAGTCGCATAACCGTTATTTTCACCCGCCGTGGAATAAATATCACGAGTCTTACAACGGCTGAAACTGAGATTCCTGGCGTATACAAGTTCATCATCACAGTGCTTTCTGAAAAAGAAAAGCTGGTGAAGATCGTTGGTCAGATCGAGCGACTGATCGAAATCCACCGCGCATTTGTGCATGAAGAAGACGAAGTGGTATATCAGGAACTGGCGCTGTATAAGATCTCTACAAAGGCGCTGCAGAACGGTAATATCGAACTGCTGATCCGTGAGAATAATGCACGTATCCTTACCATCACCGAAGACTACTTCGTACTCGAAAAGACCGGTCATCAGCAGGAGTTGATTGATCTGCAGGCAAAGCTTGCACCATATGGTCTGATCGAATATTCAAAGAGTGGAAGAGTGGCCATTATCAAATGGAGCCGTCGTTTCCACGATCACCTGAAGGAGCTGGAAACACAGCGTCCTGACAACCTGAAGCAGGCAACCTATAAAGAACACACAGAAGTGTCTGCAGAAGAAGAAAGTATCTAGTTTACAACATTTATAAAAAAAACAAACACTATCAAAACATGGCAACCATCAATTTTGGAGGGGTACTGGAAGACGTAGTAACCAGAGAAGAATTCCCAATGGAAAAAGCTAGAGAAGTGCTGAAAGATGAAGTGATAGCTATCATCGGTTACGGCGTACAGGGTCCCGGCCAGGCACTGAACCTGAAAGATAACGGTTTCAACGTTATCATCGGTCAGCGTAAAGATTCTAAAACCTGGGATAAGGCTGTTGCTGACGGCTGGGTTCCCGGTCAGACGCTGTTCGAGATCGAAGAAGCTGCTCAGAAAGGTACAATTATCCAGTTCCTGTTGAGTGATGCCGGTCAGATCGCACTGTGGCCTACACTGAAAACACACCTGACTAAAGGTAAAGCGTTATATTTCTCCCATGGTTTTGGTATTACTTATAAAGACCAGACTAATATCGTTCCTCCTGCTGATGTGGATGTAATTCTGGTAGCCCCTAAAGGTTCCGGTACTTCCCTGCGCAGACTGTTCCTGGCTGGTCAGGGTCTGAACTCCAGCTTTGCTATCTATCAGGATGCAACCGGTAAAGCCCGTGATCGCGTTATTGCACTGGGTATCGGTGTTGGTTCAGGTTACCTGTTCGAAACAGATTTCAAAAAAGAAGTTACTTCTGACTTAACAGGTGAGCGTGGTACCCTGATGGGTGCTATCCAGGGTATCTTCGCTGCTCAGTACGAAGTACTGCGCAAGAATGGTCACTCTCCATCTGAAGCATTCAACGAAACAGTAGAAGAACTGACTCAGTCTCTGATGCCGCTGGTTGCTGAAAACGGTATGGACTGGATGTATGCTAACTGTTCTACTACTGCTCAGCGTGGTGCGCTGGATTGGTGGAAGAAATTCAAAGACGCAAGCCAGCCAGTATTCGAAGAACTGTACGCAAGCGTTGCTGCAGGTAAAGAAGCTGCACGTTCTATCGCATCTAACAGCACTCCTGACTATCGTGATAAACTGAACGAAGAACTGAGAGAACTGCGTGAAAGCGAAATGTGGCAGGCTGGTGCTGCGGTAAGAAAACTGCGCCCAAATAACTAATCAATACAATCAGGAATTAGGAATTAAGGAATTGGGAATTTGATTCCTGTTGCTTAATTCTTAATTCCTGATGCTTAATTCTGAATTACAAATGTCCCAGGTACTAACAAGCGTGAATCCGCTCAACATACTCGATGCTGCGGTGAAGTTAAAACCTGTGGTGAACCGTACCCCGCTTACTTACAGCGCCACGCTCTCCCGCAGGTACAATGCAGATGTCTATCTCAAAAGAGAAGACATGCAGATTGTAAGATCTTATAAATTGCGTGGGGCATACAACCTGATTAGCAGTCTGGATAAAGAAACGCTGTCAAAAGGAGTAACCTGTGCCAGCGCGGGTAACCATGCGCAGGGCTTTGCCTATGCATGCCGTCAGCTGGATATTAAAGGCGTGTGTTTCATGCCGATAATTACGCCAAAACAAAAAGTCAATCAGGTAAATATGTTCGGTGGCGAGAACATTGAGATCAGACTGGTAGGCGATACATTTGATGATTGTGCGGCAGAAGCTCAGGCTTTTACCAAAGCGCACAATATGACTTTCATTCCTCCTTTCGATGATCCAAAGATCATTGAAGGACAAGGTACCGTTGCTGTAGAGATTCTGGAAGACCAGTCGAAGATCGATTATGTGTTCGTGCCTATTGGTGGTGGCGGACTCGCAGCAGGTGTCGGTACTTATTTTAAAACATACAGTCCCCATACACAGATCATTGGCGTGGAACCGGAAGGCGCTCCGTCTATGAGCCGTGCACTGGAGGCAGGCGAACCGGTTACACTGAGCGAGATTGAACGTTTTGTGGATGGTGCCGCCGTAAAAAGAGTAGGTACACTCAATTTCAGTATCTGCAAAGATGTTCTGACAAAAATGCAACTGGTACCGGAAGGGAAGGTTTGCTCAACTATATTAAGGCTGTACAATGAAGACGCTATCGTAGTGGAGCCTGCAGGGGCACTTTCCATTGCGGCGCTTGATTATTACGCGAAAGAAATTGAAGGCAAAAAGGTAGTTTGTGTTGTCAGCGGCAGCAACAACGACATCGACCGTATGCAGGAGATCAAGGAACGCTCCCTGTTATATGAAGGTCTGAAACACTACTTCATCATCCGCTTTGTACAGCGTCCGGGTGCACTGAAAGAATTCGTGAACCATGTGCTGGGACCTGATGATGATATCACACGTTTTGAATTTATTCAGAAACACAACAAGGAAACCGGCCCCGCACTGATTGGTGTGGAACTGAAAAACAGAGAGGATTATGATATCCTCGTGGCTAATTTCCGTAAGTATAATATTCACTTCACTGAATTGAACAAGGACGACAATCTGTTCGGCTATCTGGTTTAACTACTTAGTGATAAACGGCTTCTGAAGGGGCGTTATGTTTTGGTTATAAAACATAATGCCCCTTTTGCATATGTGACAATTACCGTTTTTATCGCTAATTTGAAGACAAAATCTGCAAGTATGAGTAATTTTATGCAGGCGGCTGTATTGCCTGAGTTTGGGCCGGCCACTGCTTTCAGAATTGAGAAAGTAGCGATACCCCTGCCGGGAGCCGGGGAAGTATTGGTCAAAGTAAAGGCCATCGGATTGAACCCTGTTGATTTTAAAACCCGTTCCGGAAAAGGATATGCGTCGTTTCAGACACTGCCGGCCATTTTAGGCTGGGATATAGCCGGTGAAGTAGTAAGTGTGGGTGAAGGTGTGAGTAAGTTTATTACCGGCGACCGCATATTCGGTATGAGTAATTTCCCTGAACCCGGTAATGCATATGCAGAGTATGCTGTAGTACAGGAAGATGAGTTTGCCATTATACCTAAAGATATATCCTTCGAGGTAGCTGCAGGTACCCCACTTGCCGGACTGACCGCATGGGAAGCCTTGTTTGATCATGCCGGTATCACGTGGGGACAACGTATCCTGATTCAGGCCGCTGCAGGAGGCGTAGGTCACATTGCTGTACAGCTGGCCAAATGGAAACACTGTTTCGTGGCAGCGACTGCCTCTGCTGCCAATCATCCCTTCCTTGAACAGTTAGGCGTCGATCAGCTGGTCGATTATAAAACACAAAAATTTGAAGAAGTGCTGGAGGGTATGGACGTTGTCATCGACGGTATGGGCGGTGAAACGGCACTCCGTTCCCTCGATATACTCAATCGCGGTGGCATACTGGTATCCTTGCCGAGTATGTACAAAGATGATCCTGCGGTGATTGCCAAAGCAAAAGAGAAAGGAGTAGAAGTGAAATGGATGTCAGTAAGACCATCCGGAGAAAGAATGGAACAGCTGGCTGCTTTACTGAGTAATAACAGGCTGAGAGTGGAGATCGATCAGACTTTCCCGTTGACTGATATCGTAAAAGCACATCAGGCTTTAGAGAACGGACATGGAAGAGGTAAAATAGTATTAACAGTGTAGCGAGAATGGACAAAGGATTGGAGCTTGATTAATGTCAGGTTGACATCTAAAAATAATGTACATTTGGAGATACAATACATCGCGGGTTCCGACGTTTTGAAAAACAGGCTGTTACGGCCAAATCAGAAAGCATGTTAAGCTACTGGGAGAAACAAAGCCTTTTACAATACGACTACATCATTGCCGGCGGTGGTATAGTGGGGCTTTCTACGGCCGTAAGTCTGAAAGAGAAACTACCGGCGGCGCGTGTATTGGTACTGGAAAGGGATGTATTGCCTACCGGCGCCAGTACAAAAAATGCGGGTTTTGCCTGTATAGGGAGTCTGACAGAATTATTGTCAGATCTCAGGACCATGCCTGCCGAAGAAGTCACTGCCCTCTTACAGATGCGTCGTAACGGACTACACCTGTTGCGCAAGCGGATCGGGGATGAGTATATGGAGTACCGGGAAAACGGCAGCCATGAACTGATCGGGGCACAGGAAGAACATACACTGACAGAAATAGACCGGGTAAACGCCCTGCTGCAACCATTACTGGGCGGCGAGGCGTTTACATTGGTTAATAATAAGATAAAGGGCTTTGGCTTCAACAGCCAGTATGTAAAAGCACTTATCAGTAATAACTACGAAGGAGAGCTCCATACCGGGCGCATGATGCGCTGTCTGATAGACCTCGCCATTACAAAAGGAGTAGAAATCAAAACAGGTTGCAACGTCAGCCGGCTGGAAGACCTGCAGACAGGAGTGCGCGTAGTCGTACCAGCGGGCAATGGAGAGGAGATCGGTTTTATGGCCAGAAGAGTGGCGGTATGTACCAATGCCTTTGCCAAAGAACTGATGCCGGAGATTGACCTTCAACCTGGCAGAGGACAGGTGTTGCTGACCAACGTGATTCCGGACCTTCCCTTCAGGGGGGTATTTCATATGGACGAGGGATATTTTTATTTCCGGGAGCTGGATGGCAGGGTGCTGTTTGGCGGTGGCCGGAACCTCGATTTCGAAAAAGAAGCCACAACAAGCTTTGATCTTAACCAGGAGATACAACAGCAATTGGAAAACCGGCTCCATGACATTATCTTACCAAAGCATTCCTTTATGATCACTGACCGATGGACAGGTATCATGGCTTTTGGAAAGACCCGCCAGCCCGTGATACGGTTCTATACCCGAAATATTGTATCGGGTGTCCGGATGGGCGGTATGGGTGTCGCAATAGGTTCCGCTGTAGGAGAACAACTTTCTTCTCTTCTGACTGAATAAAAATGAAAAACAAACAAATATGCCCAACACGTAGTGAAAAATTTTAAACGTAAATTTTACGTTTATTAAAAATGTTGCTATATTGATTCCTAATTTAATTACCACGTACCACGTTTTTTTATGCAAAAGAGTTTACAATTCCTCGATTATGTTGTTTTCTTAGTGTATTTCGTGATTGTTGCCGGTTACGGTCTCTATATCTACAAAAAGAAAAAACGCGAAACAACAGATTCCAAAGACTTCTTCCTGGCGGAGGGTTCCCTTACCTGGTGGGCTATTGGTGCTTCCCTGATTGCGTCCAATATCTCTGCGGAGCAGTTCATCGGTATGGCCGGTTCCGGTTTTAACATAGGTCTGGCTATCTCCACTTATGAGTGGATGGCAGCTGCAACACTTATCATCGTTGCGGTTTTCTTCCTGCCGATCTATCTGAAGAATAAGATTTATACCATGCCGCAGTTCCTGCTGACAAGGTATAATAAAACGGTAAGTACGATCATGGCCGTCTTCTGGCTGTTGCTGTACGTGGTGGTAAACCTGACTTCTATTCTTTATCTGGGTGCGCTGGCAGTAAATACAATCTCCGGTATTCCTTTCTACTTGTGTATGACGCTGATCGCAGTATTTGCAATCGTGATCACACTGGGTGGTATGAAGGTAATTGGTTATACAGACGTTATTCAGGTATTCTTCCTGATATTAGGTGGTCTGGTGACAACCTATCTGGCATTGAGCCTTGTATCAGAACATTTCGGTGAAACCGGTGTACTGAAAGGCTTCTCCCTGATGACTAAAAATGCTGAAGAGCATTTCCATATGATTCTGAAAAAGGACAATCCGCATTATCTCGATCTGCCCGGTCTGACAGTACTGGTAGGTGGTATGTGGATCGTAAACCTGAACTATTGGGGTTGTAACCAGTACATTACACAACGTGCATTGGGTGCAGATCTGAAAACAGCGCGCAGCGGTCTGCTGTTTGCAGGTTTCCTGAAACTGCTCATGCCGGTGATCGTGGTATTGCCAGGTATCGCAGCTTATGTATTATATAAAGAAGGTGTGTTCTCCTCTGAAATGATGAAAGCAGGTGAACTGACCCCTGATAACGCTTATCCTGTGCTGATGAACCTTCTGCCTGCCGGTATGAAAGGTCTGGCTTTCGCAGCGCTGACAGCAGCGGTGGTAGCTTCTCTGGCAGGTAAAGCAAACAGTATTTCTACTATTTTCTCTCTCGACATTTATAAAGAGATCTTCAACAGATCAGCAGGTGAAAAAGAGATCGTGAATGTAGGTCGTGTTGTGGTAATTGTTGCCATGATCCTCGCTATCATCATCTCTCCGTTCCTCGGTATCGATAAAAAAGGTGGTTTCCAGTTCATTCAGGAGTACACCGGCTTCGTATCACCGGGTATCTTCGCCATGTTCCTGTTAGGGTTCTTCTGGAAAAAGACGACTTCCAATGCCGCGTTATTCGCGATGATCGGTGGTTTTGCAATGTCTATCTTCCTGAAATTCCTGCCTAACTGGACGGATCTGTCTTCCCTGTATGATCTGGGTATGGCAGTACCTAATGCGGCAGGTGTTTACGAAATTCCGTTCCTCGATCGTATGGGTATCGTGTTTGCAGTTTGTGTAGTGGGTATGATCGTTATTTCTCTGGCAGCTCCTGCTAAGAAACAGGTGGTTGTTGGTGGTACGCTGGTAACTGAGGGTGAGTCAAAAGGCCTCGAAGTAGATGCGTCTATGTTCAAACCTTCTACTGCATTCACCGTGATCGCATTGCTTATCTGTGGTATCCTTGCGGCACTGTACACTATCTTCTGGTAATCGTACGCTGCTGAAACAAATTAACCATCAAGAAACGAAGAAGATTGCGCTATGAGATATACGATTGGATACGATATCGGTTCCTCCTCTGTGAAAGCAGCGCTGCTGGATGTGGAAACAGGGAAATGTCTCGCCACAGCTATCAGTCCCGCACAGGAAATGCCTATGCTGGCACCTGTAGCCGGATGGGCAGAACAGGACCCGGAAATGTGGTGGCAGGAGGTTCAGAATGCTACAAAAAAACTACAGCAACAGCACCCCTTTGACGGGAGTGCTGTTGCCGGTATAGGAATCGCTTATCAGATGCATGGTCTGGTATGCGTGGATAAAGACCAGCAGGTGCTGCGTCCTTCTATTATCTGGTGCGACAGCCGCGCCGTTGAAATAGGGAATGAGGCTTTTAATAGTCTCGGCCATAACTGGTCCCTGCAATACCTGCTGAATTCACCCGGTAACTTTACAGCTTCTAAGCTGCGCTGGGTGCAACAATATGAACCGGAGATCTACAACCGTATTCACAAGGTGATGCTGCCGGGCGACTTTATCGCGATGCGGCTGACCGGTGAAGCGGCTACTACTGTTTCTGGTCTGTCAGAAGGGATCTTCTGGGACTTTAGCGGTCGTCAGGTTTCTCCTGTATTGTTAAAGCATTATAATATTGACGAAAGCCTGTTGTCTGCCATTGTACCAACATTTGGTCTGCAGGGAAAAGTAAACGCACAGGCAGCAGCCCTGCTGGGTATAGCTGCTGGTACACCGGTTACTTACCGCGCAGGTGATCAGCCTAATAATGCATTCTCACTGAATGTACTGAAGCCGGGTGAAGCCGCTACTACCGCAGGTACTTCCGGAGTAGTCTACGCAGTACACGATCATATCGCTTTTGATGAAGAAAGCCGTGTGAATACGTTCGTACATGTCAATGACTCAAAAGAAGATCCACGTAACGGTGTACTGATGTGCCTTAATGGTACAGGTATTCTCAACAGCTGGTTAAGACAGGCAACCGGCAACCTCGATTACAATGAAATGAATATACTGGCAGGCAAAGCGCCCGCCGGTTCCCGCGGTTTACAGATCTATCCTTTTGGTAATGGTGCAGAACGTATCCTGAGCAATAAGGAAACAGGAGCTGTATTTAATGGTCTCAACTTCAATATACATAGCCGCGAACACCTGTTGCGCGCAGCACAGGAAGGGATCGTTTTTGCCCTGAAATATGGTATGGATATCATGACGGATATGGGTCTGAATATCCAGCGTGTAAGGGCAGGACAGGCGAACATGTTCCTTAGTCCGCTTTTCCGTGAAGTATTTGCCAACACCGCCAATGTGGTGATCGAACTGTATAATACAGACGGCGCTCAGGGAGCGGCAAGGGCTGCCGGGATAGGGGCAGGACTCTACACAGAACAGGATGCATTCCGCGGCATGGAATGTCTGGCTACCATAGAGCCGGATGCCGCATTGCAACAACAGTACGCTGGTATCTACGACCAGTGGCTGCAAGGCTTACAGCGCATTATTAAGTAACTGAATTACACGTTAGCAGTTACATTACATACACACACGTATTGGTTCAAAAAAAAGAAAGACAATGAGTATTACTTTAGGGAATCAGGAATACTTCAAAGGCATTGGTAAAATCGCCTATGAAGGACCTCAGTCAACAAATCCGTTTGCCTACAAATGGTATGACGAGAACAGAAAGATCGGTGGCAAGACCATGAAGGAACTGTTTCGTTTTGCAGTATCCTACTGGCACACCTTCTGTGGTACCGGCGGAGATCCGTTCGGTCCGGGCACCAAAGCTTTCCCCTGGTTAACTGCTACTGATGCAGTGCAGAGTGCGAAAGATAAAATGGATGCTGCATTTGAATTCTTCACTAAATTGGGCGTTCCTTACTACTGCTTTCACGATGTGGATCTGGTAGATGAAGGTGCATCGATCAGCGAGTACGAAAGCCGTATGCAGCAGATTGTAGCGTATGCACAAGAAAAACAAAAAGCCAGTGGTGTGAAACTGCTGTGGGGTACTGCGAATGTATTCAGTAATCCGCGCTATATGAACGGAGCTGCTACTAATCCTGACTTCGCTGCTGTTGCCTACGCCGGTACGCAGGTGAAAAACTCCCTCGATGCAACAATTGCATTGGGTGGTGAAAACTACGTATTCTGGGGCGGCCGCGAAGGTTATATGACCCTGCTGAACACGAACATGAAGCGCGAACAGGAACATCTGGCCCGCTTCCTGACAATGGCAAAAGATTACGCACGTAAACAGGGTTTCACCGGTACATTCTTTATTGAACCAAAGCCTTGTGAGCCTACCAAACACCAGTACGATTATGATGCTGCTACCGTAATAGGTTTCCTGCGTCACTTCGGACTGGATAAAGACTTTAAACTGAATCTGGAAGTAAACCACGCAACCCTGGCAGGCCATACCTTCCAGCACGAACTGCAGGTAGCTGCCGATGCTGATATGTTGGGTAGTATCGACGCTAACCGCGGAGATGCACAGAACGGCTGGGATACTGACCAGTTCCCGATGAACCTGAACGATATGGTTGAATTCATGCTGGTGATTCTGGAAGCAGGTGGTTTCGCTGGCGGCGGTGTGAACTTCGATGCGAAAACACGCCGTAACTCAACTGATCTGGAAGATATCTTCCATGCACATATCGGTGGTATTGATTCCTTCGCGCGTGCTGCTGTTATCGCAGAGAAAGTGCTGGAACAGTCTCCATACAAACAGTTCCGCAAAGATCGTTACGCTTCATTCGACAGCGGTAAGGGTAAAGATTTCGAAGCGGGTACGCTGACACTGGAAGACCTGCGCAGCTTTGCCATAAGCAACGGTGAGCCTAAGCATATCAGTGGTAAACAGGAATGGCTGGAGAATATCATCAATCAATATATCTGATCAGCTGATCATTGTTGAGTTGAAAATATGAGACAGTCCTGCGTTATGCAGGACTGTTTTTTTTTAGGAGGATTATAAATTGTTGTTGTCAGAATTAATAAAAAGAAGTCCACGCTCTTTACAGTGATACTCTTCATTGTAACACTTGTGTGTAGAATAGCTTTTACCGATAGGCATTATTGCATCTCAATGTTTCTGCATTGGTACTTTGATAGGAGAATGAACAGATGAACAGTCGGTAATAATAGTATTACAGGGCATTTCCCTTAACACACCCGTGAGTAAATAGCTTTACCGATAGTCATTACTACACCCAATGTTTCCGCATTAGTATTTGATAAGAGACATGCATGAACAGGAGAACAGTCAGTAATAGTAGTATTACAGGGCATTTCCCATTATCACGCCCATGAACAAATAGCTTTACCGATAGTCATTACTACACCCAATGTTTCCGCATTAGTATTTGATAAGAAAATGAATGAACAGATGAACAGGCAATGATAATAGTATTACAGGGCATTTCTCATTATCACATCCGTGAGTAAATAGCTTTACCGATAGTCATTACTACACCCAATGTTTCCGCATTAGTATTTGATAAGAGACATGCATGAACAGGTGAACAGTCAGTAATAGTAGCATTACAGGGCATTTCTCATTATCACGCCCGTGAACAAATAGCTTTACCGATAGTCATTACTACACCCAATGTTTCCGCATTAGTATTTGATAAGAGAATGCATGAACAGGTGAACAGTCAGTAATAATAGTATTGCAGGGCATTTCTCATTATCACGCCCGTGAACAAATAGCTTTACCGATAGTCATTACTACTCCGCAATGTTTCCGTATTGATATTTAACAAGAGAATGAACTCCTGATAGCAAAACCGCTTTAGGAAATATGAGGTGATTACCCGGTCGGGAAGGAAAGGTACGCCCGCAATGTGCCATAAAGTTTGCGTAACTTTCCGTGCGTGATAAGCAGTTGCATGATTGTCCAATGTTCAGCTGAGAAATTGGGGTATGTTCAGCACATTGTGCACTGAAGTTTTAAATAGATGATTACTGCTGAAATGCAGACTATCTCAATAAACCGACCATTACATATGTTTTCTGTAGAACAATTTCATAAAGACGGTTTTGATATCATTGCATTGAAGGATGACCTCAATGATATACAGGTGGAGATCATTCCTGCGCATAGCGCTATGCTGCATGCATTCAGGATACCTCATGGAACAGAAGAACTGAACATCATTGATGGGTATAGTAATCTGCAGGACTATCAGGCGAATAAGGCGGAGTACTTTAAAGGCGCTAAGCTGAGCCCCTTTGCCTGTCGTATTCCCGGCGGGCGCTATGAATGGGAAGGGAAGGAGTATATTATAGAGAAAGCAATTACTCCCGGCAGCTGCATCCATGGTTTGTTATATGACGTGGCTTTTGATATAGTGGAATTGCACGCGAATGAAAGAAGTGCAATAGCTGTATTACGTTATCAGTATAAAGGAGAAGATAAAGGATATCCGTTTCCGTACGATTGCGAAGTGACGTACCGTTTACAACCGGATATCCGGCTGGAGATAAGTACTACCATTAGTAATCATGCTGCTACTGCTATACCGCTTATGGACGGCTGGCATCCTTATTTTACAACTGGTACGCCTATAGATGACATGGAACTGCAGTTCGCATCGGAACAGATAGTGGAATTTAATGCGCAGCTGATTCCAACCGGTAGGGTGTTACCTTATGACAGGTTTCTGGAATCTTCTCCTTTGGAGGGTATTCCGCTGGATAATTCCTTTCTGCTCAACTTCGGCCAGCATGCTTCTTCCTGCACGCTGAGAGACCCTTTAAAGCACATAGCAATCACTTTTTACCCGGATAGCAGTTATCCTGTATTGCAGCTGTATATCCCGCCACACCGCAGGAGTATTGCGATTGAGAACCTGACCGGGCCGCCCAATGCCTTTAACAATGGTATGGGGCTGATCTCCTTGCCAGCAGGAGAAAGCAGGACTTTTAGCACAGGGATTTCCGCTGCCGCGTGGTAGAAAAAGGTCTCCGTTGGCATAGTCTTTGGAACTTTATCTGTATTGTTCACCCAAAAAAGATATGTTATGGATACTTTAGAACTCAAGGGCAAATGGAATGAGCTTAAAGGAAGAATTAAGCAGCAGTACGCTGATCTTACAGATGATGATTTACTGTACGAAGAAGGTCAGGAAGATCGTTTGATAGGAAAACTCCAGCAGAAATTAGGCAAGTCACGTGATGAAATTATTAAACTCTTAAAATCTGCGTAAAATGGGAAGTCTGTTATATATCATAGCTGTAATACTCATTATAGGCTGGTTGTTAGGCTTCTTCGTTTATTCAGCAGGTGGGTTGATCCACATCCTGCTGGTGATTGCGATCGTAGCTATCCTCCTTCAGATCATAAGGGGGTCAAGATGAGTCTATTTTTTTAAATATCATGCGAAACCTCTCAAATACTGAGAGGTTTTTTTCGTTATTTTTTTAGGATATTGCTTGTAGAATAATTCATCAGCTACATGAAAAGACTCATTACCGGAATATTATTCCTGTTCTGCTGCTGCGGCCTGCTGGCTATAAAGGTACAGGCGCAGGTTACAGTGACGGGAACTATTATGGACAAGGAAAACAAGCTTGTCCTTCCGTATGCAAGCGTAACGAACAAGAGCACAGGCCGGCGCTCCTATTCAGACAAGGGCGGTTTTTACAAGATTGCTGCCAGTCCGAAGGACGTCATCGTATTCTCCTTCCTGGGGTATAAGTCCGATAGTCTTGTCGTTATACAAGCAAGTGGTACGGAAACCCGGAATGTCTCCCTTGTAGTTGAATCCCGGCAGTTGCATGGGGTTGACGTCGGGGCACAGTATAGTCCTTATCAGGCGGACTCCATTGCCCGTAGGGAACAGTTTGGCTATATCCTTGACAAAAAAGATATGCCGTTGGCTGGTGGTAATACGCCGGTAGGGGCAGGCATTGTGTTTAGCCCTTTCACCCGGTATTCGCGGAAAGAGAAGCAGAAGCGGGAGTTTAAAAAGATTTTCGCGAAGGCGGAGCAGGAACGCTACATAGATTCAAGATATACAGCGGCATTTGTGAGTAAAGTGACCAGTCTGAAAGGAGATTCTTTACAGCTGTTTATGCGGGACAACCATCCGGATCATAATATGCTGCGGACAATGCCACAGGAAGACCTGATCTATTGGATTACGGATAAATACAAGGCCTGGGTGAAGAAGAATTAATTCAATAGCTTACCCCGGACTATAAACATAAAGCGAAAGGGAGCGGTTCTTCACGAGCCGCTCCCTTTCGCTTTATCACAGGAGGTTATTGGCTTTTAATTTCTGATTCAATTAGTAACGGCCACCCTGTTTCCAGAGTGGCCGTTTGCATGCAGAGGCCAATAGAAAAATATCTTATCAATTATAGACTTTCACCATGTAAACAAATTCTTCCAATTTCTTCACCTGCTCAACGCGGCTTAGTCCTTCGAGTTTATTGTTTTTATGGTTCCATTCTTTTTTAGGCAGTTTGTCTTTCGGCATTTGTTCCAGCAGACGTTTCAGATGTGCTGATTTCACTGCGAAGGCGATACCATCAGCAGTTGTCTGTTTGCCGGTTACGATACCTACTACGTCACCTTTGTTGTCCATTAGCGGAGCACCACTGTTGCCGGGGTTAACCGGGATAGACACCTGATAGGCCGCGCTGTCACCGTTAAAGCCGGTCTGAGCGCTGATGTAACCTTCTCCGTAAACGATCTCATCTCTTGGATACCCCAAAGTAAAAACCTGTTCACCACGCATTGCACGCTGTGGTTTCAGAGAGTAAGGCAGTGGCTGACCTTTGAAAGTGGAGTCAGTGATCTTAAGGATGGCCAGATCGGCAGTGATATCCTCAAATACGCTGGCTGCTTTAAAGGCTTCGCCTTTGGTATTTTGAATATAAATGGAGTCGGCTCCTGCTATGACATGATAGTTAGTCACGACATAACCGTTATTAGATACGGCAAACCCGGTGCCACCATAAGTGCCGGGGTTGGCAGGTGCTTTTTTGGAGCTGTTGATATCGTTGATGAGGGCGTTCTGTGAGCGCTGAATATGGTTCAGTACGCGTCTTACATCCTCATATTCGGCAGTAGTCTTTTGTCTGCTTGCTCTTTGCATGAGCGCGATAGTAGACACGGAGGTCAGCAGAGCTATACCGGCAGCTGCGGCCATATTGATGAGCAATCTTCTGCTGATAGAGAAGACTTTCTTCGGTTCAGGCGTCGACGAAGGTGCAATTGATACATGTTTATTAGCCAGACCAGCATGGATTTTATCCATTTTCTCCTGTAACGCTGACCTGCGTCCAAAATACTCCAGCTGTTTAATGAGCTGCTGGTGTGCCAGCACTTGCTCATTGACCGCCGGGTCGGACTGGCGGAGCGCTTCAAAAGCAGTTTTTTCCTGCTCGTTCATTTCGCCCTCCAGATAGCGTTCAATATCACGTATCAATGAAAATTCGTTCATCCCTGTAACCGCTTTTGCAGATCTGTCAGGTATTACACCTGTCAGGTCCTAAGATTTATATTGTTCGAAAAATAGTTTCTTGAGCCTCATCAGGCATTTGTATTTCTGATTCTTGGCATTTTCTGAGTTCGTATACCCGAATTTCTCAGCAATGTCCTGCATCGAAAGTTTCCTGACATAGTAATCTTCAAGGATGGTCTTGCAGGGCTCACCCATGCTGCCCATTGCCTTTTCCATGATCCTGAACTGCTGGTCTTTCTCCTCATGCTCAGCGATGGCGTTAGTGTCATCGGCAGGCAGTACCTCTTCCAGTTCATCGGGGAGGGCCAGTTGCCAGCTTCCCGTTTGTAACCGCTTTAACCACATATGACGGCAAACTGCATACAGGTATGTTTTCAGTTTGCTATAAAGGTCAAATTCTCCCTTCTGCGCCTTTTCGTATAAAACGATCATCGCCTCCTGGAAAAGATCTTTAGCGTCATCTTCAGACCCATTATACTGTAAAACCATTCTTAATATGGAAGGATAATTCTCCGTATAGATGGTCGCCAGCGCTCTGTCGTCATTCCTGGTTAATCCCAGTAGTAATTCCCGATCCCGTTCTATGTTCTGATTATGCTTCACTTATTAATACGATTAAATGGCTTTGGTAACCCAAAGTAGCAGAAAAAAAATCCAAATCCCAAATCAGACAGAACACTTGTCTTTTCAGCCGGTTGTTTAGGCACCTGTTTCATATATAGTTTGGTATCTATATAGGAAAATACCTTGCCGGAACCTGAAATTGAGGCAAAAAGAGGGTGAAAAAAATTTTTTTAAAAAAAGTGGGTTACCTTTTTTCAAACCCGGTATAAAGAGTAAATAATATTTCAAAAACCTAAAACATAGTCAAAATGAAAAATGCTCTGAAAATCGGTTTCTTTGCTTTAGCTCTGGGTGTATTCGTAGCTTCTTGCGGTAATGGTGGTTCTGCTTCTACAGAAGATACTACTGCTTCTGCTGCAACTATCGATTCAGCTGCTGCAACTGTTGATACAGCTGCTGCTACCGTTGATTCTGCTGCTGCTGTAGTAGATTCAGCTAAAGCTACCGTTGATTCAGCTAAAGCTGCACACTAATCGACCTGGTAAGCAAATAAAAGGCTTTTATATAACCGCTCCGTCTCTGACGGGGCGGTTTTTTTTTCGCTAAGCCCCTTCGTTTAGGCTTGTTTTTGAACAAAATGTCGAAAAGAATGGCATTTGTTAGAAATAATGTAATTTTTGACAAAGACGCTTGGACAATTCAAATCGTGGTGTATTTTTGTCAGGCAATTAAGCAAATATGATACAGCAAACAACCTTTGGTTACTTTTATGGTTTCTATTATTTCTGGTACCAGAAATAGGGAGGTCGTTTGTAGTACTCGAATATAAAAGAAACTAGCAAAGGCCTCCCGGATAGGGAGGCCTTCTTTTTTTCCGACAAAGTCAATAACACGCATTTATGTTACGCCGTTTCAGCCTTTATTTCTTTTACTTTTTCTTTTACTTCTTTTGCGTCGTAAAGGCCGGGACTCTTTTGTAATAAAATGCACGAATAAAATAACTGCAAATAAAAAGGGTCCCGGCTCCACCGGGGCCCTTTTTCATTTTATACGGTAGTTGCTACAGCAACTACAAATTCAAACCAAACATTAAAAAATGCGTATCGCGATCCAGGGTTTTGAAGGATGTTTTCATCAGATAGCAGCAGAGGCTTATTATGGTAAGGGAATAGAGATAGAATGTTGCGCATCCTTTCCGGAACTCGTTAAGAAAGTAAGTAAACAGAAAGATGCAGACGCTGGCGTGATGGCCATCGAAAACTCCATCGCCGGCAGCATTCTGCCTAACTATTCGCTGTTAAAAAACTCAGGTCTGCACGTAATCGGAGAGGTTTACCTGCATATCAGACAACACCTGATGGTATTGCCGGGTCAAACCTTGGAGGATATACGCGAAGTACACTCACATCATATGGCGCTGCTCCAGTGTACAGAGTTTCTGGAAAAGCATCCGCATATGAAACTGGTGGAAACAGAAGATACCGCGCTGAGTGCCAAACACGTTGCGCAGAAGAAACTGAAAAGTACGGCAGCAATAGCTGGTAAACTGGCTGCTGATATATATGGTCTGGAGATCATCGCACCAAATATCCATACCATCAAGAACAACTATACCCGCTTCCTGGTTATTTCTCCCAACGGAGTTACACCAGCGCCGGACGCCAATAAAGCCTCCGTTTACTTCCAGACCTCTCACGAGCGCGGAAGTCTGGCAAAAGTGCTGACACAGGTCGCACAGGCAGGGATCAACCTGAGTAAAATACAGTCGTTCCCTATGCCTGCAAAAGAATGGAACTATTACTTCCATGCGGATTTCGAATTTGAAAATCTGAGCCACTTTGAAAAGAGTATCAGTAAAATTCAGCCGCTTACAGAAGATCTTAAGGTATTAGGGATCTATCAGAAAGGAAACACTCATTAATCACATACATCAGGACGCGGAAAACAAAGCATTATGAACTTACAGGTAGCAAAAAGGCTGCAGCAGACGGAAGAATATTACTTCTCCAAAAAGCTCAGGGAAATAGACGAGATGAATAAAGCAGGCGCTAAGGTGATCAACCTTGGTATTGGTAGTCCGGATCTGCCGCCTCATCCTTCCGTTATTTCCACACTGCATGAATATGCACAAAAGCCTGACACCCACGCATACCAGGGCTATAAAGGTATCCCGGCACTTCGTAAAGCGATGGCCGACTGGTACCAACGCTTCTATGGCGTTTCGCTGGATCCTGAAAAGGAAGTGCTGCCGCTGATCGGGTCTAAAGAAGGTATCATGCATATCTGCATGACCTACCTGCAGGAAGGAGATGAGGCCCTTGTACCTAATCCCGGCTACCCGACCTATCGTTCTGCTGTAAACCTGAGCGGTGCAACCGTAGTAGACTACGATCTGGAAGAAAAGAACGGATGGCTGCCTGATCTGGATGCACTGGCTAAAAGAGACCTGAGTAAAGTGAAACTGATGTGGGTGAACTATCCGCATATGCCAACAGGCGCCCGCTTTAATGAGGAGTTTGCACATAAACTGATCGCATTCGCGCAACAGCATAATATCTTAATTTGTCATGATAATCCTTATAGCTTTATCCTGAACAAACAACCACAGAGTCTGCTGCAGACGCCGGGGGCAAGAGAGGTAGTACTCGAACTGAACTCCCTCAGTAAATCATCCAATATGGCCGGCTGGCGCGTAGGTATGCTGGTAGGCAAGCAGGAATGGATCAATGAAGTACTGCGTTTCAAGAGCAATATGGACTCCGGTATGTTCCAGCCGCTGCAGATGGCCGCTGTGAAAGCACTGGAGCTAGGTCCGGAATGGTACGCAGAACTGAACGGTATCTATGAAGGCCGCCGCAGGAAAGTGTTTGAACTGCTGGAACTGTTGAACTGCACTTTCGATAAAAATCAGGTAGGACTGTTCGTATGGGCAAAGATTCCTGCTGAGGCAAAAGACGGATTCGCATTGACAGATGCCATCCTCCAACAAGCACAGGTTTTTATCACACCAGGCGGTATCTTCGGTAGCAATGGCAACGGTTATATCAGGGTAAGTCTCTGTAAGGATGAGAAAGTATTCGATGAAGTGCTGGATAGGATAAAAACAAAATTTAAGCAGTAACAGTCATGATCGCAACTATAGTAGGAACAGGATTAATCGGAGGTTCACTGGCTATCACCCTTAAAGAAAAGGGTGTGGCTAACTGGATCATAGGGGTAGACCAGAGCGAAGCTAACCTGATAAAAGCACAGGAGCTGAAGATCATTGACGAAGGCGCATCCCTGAAAGATGCTATGCAGCGTTCAAAGCTGATCATACTGGCCATACCGGTTGATGCACTGCTGCAGATATTGCCAACTGTAATGGATAACGCAGGACCTGAACATGTCATCATGGATGTAGGTTCTACAAAAGAAAAGATACTGCAACTCGTTGCCGGTCATCCCAACAGAGGACGCTTCGTAGCGGCTCACCCGATGGCCGGCACGGAGTATTCAGGGCCTGAAGCTGCTATTAAAAACCTCTTCACGCAAAAGACGATGGTACTTTGTGATGTGAAGAACAGCGATGAAGATGCGCTCGAAGTAATAGAAAACCTGGTAGATAAACTGCAGATGCGCCTTGTATACATGAACGGTGTAGAGCATGATCTGCACACAGCATATGTATCACACATCTCTCACATTACCTCTTTTGCACTGGCACTGACAGTACTGGAGAAAGAGAAGGAACAGGGCCGCATCTTCGAACTGGCAAGTGGTGGTTTTGAATCTACTGTAAGGCTGGCAAAAAGCTCCCCTGATATGTGGGTACCGATTTTTAAGCATAACCGCAATAATGTGCTGGACGTACTGGATGAACATATTAATCAGTTACAGCAAATGAAGCAGCTGCTGGAAAATGAAGATTACGAAACATTTTACAAACTGATCCAGAAATCAAATAAGATCAGGAAAATACTGAAATAGCCGATAGTCGGATTATAACAAGAAAACAAACAATCACAGGATTATGGACGACTATCGTCTATGGTCTGCAAAGCGTCAAACGATGGAACAGATTCTCGCAAAAACAAAATTCTCCGATCCGACTTCAGATAAGAAGCCGTTGATCATTTCCGGTCCATGCAGTGCAGAAACCGAAGAACAGGTACTTGATACAGCCCTGAGACTGGCTAAAACCGGTAAAGTAGACGTATTGCGTGCCGGTATCTGGAAACCACGTACCCGTCCGGGATCTTTCGAAGGTATCGGTGTTACCGGTTTACCATGGTTACAGAAAGCAAAAGAACTGACTGGTCTTCCACTGGCAGTAGAAGTAGCTACCGCTAAACAGGTAGAAGAAGCACTGGCACATAACGTTGATATCCTGTGGATCGGCGCCCGTACCACTGTAAACCCATTCTCTGTACAGGAAGTTGCTGACGCACTGAAAGGTGTGGATACAACTGTATTGATCAAAAACCCGATCAACCCTGACCTCGAACTGTGGATCGGTGCTGTAGAGCGTGTACGTAACTCCGGCATCAACGAGATCGGTCTGATTCACCGCGGTTTCTCCAGCTACGGTAATACTGAATACCGTAATGCCCCAATGTGGCACCTGCCAATTGAAATGAAACGTCGTATGCCTGAACTGCCAATCATCTGTGACCCAAGCCACATCGGTGGTCGTCGCGATATTCTGCAGGAAATTGCACAGGAAGCGGTTGACCTGGATTATGATGGTCTGATGCTGGAATCTCACATCGATCCTGACAAAGCATGGAGCGATGCTAAACAGCAGGTTACTCCGGAAAGACTGGCAGAAATTTTGGAAGGTATCACATGGCGCCATGAGCATACCAACAAGAAAGAATTCAACTCTGCACTGGATAAACTCCGTGGTCAGATCAACCAGATCGACGACGAAATACTGCTGCTGCTCGGCAACCGTATGAAAGTGGCTGAAAAGATCGGTCTGTACAAGAAAGAGAACAACGTGACCATCCTGCAGACAAACCGTTGGAATGAAATTCTGGAGCGCGGTATTGCCAAAGGTGAGAAACTGGGTCTGACAAAAGATTTCATCCTGAAATACTTTGATGCAGTACATCTGGAATCCATCAACAGGCAGAACAGAGTGATGAACGAAGACAAATAGACACAACACAAAATATGAGAACGTTATCTTACCAGTTCCAGCATAGTAATACGAAATATTATCTGGGAGACAGCCTGCTACAGCTGGGCAATTATGCAGATCCTTCCCGTACCGTACTGGTATTGGATGAAAATGTGGACGAACACCACGGACATAAACTGCCAGGCTGGAAAAAGCTGGTGATCCCGGATGGAGAGGAACATAAAAGCGGAGAAGTCCTCGATCAGATCATCAACGGTCTGATTGAACTGGAGGCCGACCGTAAGACCATGCTGATCGGCATTGGCGGCGGTATGACCACCGATCTGACAGGATATGCAGCCAGCATTTACATGCGGGGTATGCCTGTTGGTTTTGTTCCTACTACTTTGCTGGCACAGGTGGATGCGTCCATTGGTGGCAAGAACGGTATCAACCATGGTAAACATAAGAACATGCTGGGTACAATCCGTCAGCCTGAGTTCATTCTGTTTGACTACTCACTGCCGCTGACAATGCCGGCAGAAGAATGGCACAACGGCTTCGCGGAGATCATCAAGTATGCCTGCATCCTCGATGCCAGCCTGTTCACCTACCTCGAAGAAAACCGCGATAAAGCCATGCAGCGCGATGTGGCTGTTCTGGAATATCTGGTAGAACGTTCTGTAGAACTGAAAACCAAAGTAGTACTGGAAGACGAATTTGAAACCGGCTCCCGCCGCTGGCTGAACTTCGGTCATACATTGGGACATGCGGTAGAAAAGATCGAAAACATTGCGCATGGGAAGGCTGTTGCTATTGGTATGGTAGCAGCATCCAAGATCTCAGAAAAATTGAAAGGATTACCTGTTGAACAAACCAACAGGTTGATCCGTCTCATTAACGATTACCAGTTGCCGGTGACGCTTACCTCCAACAAAGAAGAAGTGTTCAACATCTTCAAGCTGGATAAAAAGCGCGAGAAAGATGCGATTCACTTTGTGTTGCTCGAAGAAATAGGTAAGGCTACTACACAACCTGTACCTATTGCAGAACTGAAGCAATTGCTGGATGAACTTTAAATCAAACTAATTATGCAAGTAACAATATCGCCCGGCGCTATCAGTGGTACAGTGACCGCCAATCCTTCCAAAAGTGCAATGCAACGCGCAGTTGCAGCTGCATTACTGAGCAATGGCACCAGCATTATCCGTAATCCCGGTCTGAGCAATGACTGTCTTGCAGCATTGGACGTTGCGGGAAAACTGGGTGCTGAGATTAAGCGTAATGAAGATCATATCGAAATAACAAGCAAAGGTGTACAGCCTGTGTCTCCGGAAATCAACTGTGGTGAATCCGGTCTCGGTATCCGTATGTTCACACCGATTGCTGCACTTTCTGAAAAAGCCATTACGATCAACGGTCATGGCAGCCTGACGGTTCGCCCGATGGACTTCTTCGAAGAAGTACTGCCTCAGCTGGATGTTAAATGCGCTACGCGTGAAGGCAGGCTGCCGCTGAACATTCAGGGGCCTTTGCAACCAAAAAATATTACAATTGACGGTTCACTCAGTTCTCAGTTCCTGACCGGTTTGCTGATGGCATACGGTGCTGCTGCGGAAGACGTAACCATCACTGTAAAAGATCTGAAAAGTAAACCTTACATCGCACTTACCCTGCAACTGATGCAGCAGTTTGGTGTACAGGTAACAGAGGAGCAATATGAAAAATTCCACTTCGGTAAGCGCCAGTCTTATAAGGCAGGCGAATACACAGTGGAAGGTGACTGGAGCGGTGCTGCTTTCCTGCTGGTAGCTGCAGCTGTAGCTGGTAAAGCGGAAGTGCATCACCTGAATACACAGTCCGCACAATCTGATAAAGCCATTCTGGAAGCACTGGAAAAAGCAGGCGCTGGTCTGCTGCCGGGTGTATTTACCGTGATTGTGGAAAAACAGAAACTGCAGGCGTTTGATTTCGATGCAACTGATTGCCCTGATCTGTTCCCTCCGCTGGTAGCACTGGCTGCTAACTGCGAAGGCACAACGAAAATTATCGGTGTGAACAGACTGGCACATAAAGAAAGTGATCGCGGTAAAACACTGCAGGAAGAATTTGGTAAAATGGGTATCGTAATTGACCTGCATGGCGATGAAATGCTGGTACATGGCGGCACCGGTATCAAAGGCGCGGTTGTAAGCTCCCACAACGATCACCGTATTGCAATGGCTTGCGCAGTAGCAGCGTTGACTGCTGATGCACCTGTGGTTATCGAAGACGCAGAAGCCATTAACAAATCATACCCTGAATTCTACGATCATCTGGAGAAGCTCGGTGGTATAGTAAAAAAACAGGGTACAGCAAGCCTGACGCATTAATAGTAACGGTAAGGGATATATCCTTACTGTAAAAAATATTCAAACAGCATGAACAGCTTTGGTAGATTATTCCGGGTGAATGTATTTGGCGAATCGCATGGCGCCAGCGTAGGTGTGAATATAGACGGTATCCCTGCCGGTATTCCGCTTACTCAGGAGGATTTCCTGCCTGATCTGGAAAGACGTAAAGCCGGTGCGAAAGGTACTACGCCCCGCAAGGAAGAGGACCTGCCTTTTATCAAGTCCGGCGTATTCAATGACCATACTACCGGTGCTCCCATCACAATATTATTCGAGAACAACAATACCCGCAGTACCGATTATGAGAAGCTCCGTGAGTTTCCTCGTCCCGGTCATGCGGACTTTGTAGCAACGCATAAATACGGTGGTTTTGAAGACTATCGCGGCGGTGGTCACTTCAGTGGCCGTCTTACCCTTAATCTGGTAGCTGCTGGTGTAATAGCCAAGAAAATACTGGGTCCTGGTATCTCCGTAAAAGCAACTCTGAAAGAAGTCGCTGGTCTGCCGGATGCAGAACAGGGACTGGAAGCTGCTATTGCAGCAAAAGACTCTGTTGGGGGTATTGTAGAATGCGTGGTAGAAGGTTTACCAATCGGTTTGGGTGAGCCTTTCTTTGATTCTGTAGAATCAACCATTGCACATGCAGTATTCTCCATTCCTGCCATCAAGGGTATTGAATTTGGTGCTGGTTTCGCAGCTGCACGTATGAAGGGTGTTGAGCATAACGACGCTATTCTGGATGCCAGTGGTAAAACAGCCACTAATCATGCAGGCGGTGTAGTAGGAGGTATTACTAATGGCAATCCGCTCGTATTCCGCGTAGCGGTAAAACCAACTTCCAGCACACCAAAAGAACAGCATACTCTGAATATCAAAAGCGGTGAAGTGGAAAACTTCAGCGTAAAAGGTCGTCATGATCTGTGTATTGCCCTGAGAGTACCGGTGGTACTGGAGGCAGTAGCAGCAATGGCGCTGGCAGATTTCATGCTGCTGGAACAGCGTAGTGCAAGAGTGTTCCGTTAATCTGGAATAAAAATCTGTATAAAAGAAAGCCCCGGTCTATAACAGACCGGGGCTTTCTTTTATATCATCGTTGCAGATGAAACTATTTTTCAATAGCGATCAGTTCTACTTCGAATACCAGCGCGCTGTTAGGGCCGATTTTTGGTCCTGCCTGACGCTCACCGTAAGCCAGATCGGAAGGAATGAACAGTTTCCATTTAGAACCTACAGGCATTAACTGTAAAGCTTCTGTCCAACCTTTGATCACACCGCTGACAGGGAAGGAGATCGGCTGACCTCTTTCTACAGAACTGTCAAATACAGTACCGTCGATCAGGGTACCGTGGTAGTGTGTTTTTACTTTGTCATTGATGGTAGGCTTAGGACCTGTACCTTCAGTGATCACCTGATATTGCAGGCCGCTTGGCAGTGCAACTACACCCGGTTTTGTTTTATTTTCTGCCAGGAACTGTTCGCCGGCTACTTTGTTTTTCTGCATCTTTTCCGCTTTTAACTGTTGTAAATAATCACTTACACTCATATTGCCTTGTTCTTTAGTAATCAAAGGTGTGCCGTTATTCATGGCATCTTTCAGCGCCTGGGACAGTACTTCGGTTTTAACGCTGTCCAGTCCCTGCATTTTCAGCATACTGCCAAATTCCAGGCCAATAGCATAACTGATCGTATCCAGTTTGGTCTGTAATAATGGAGCCGGAGCAACCGCTACCGGAACCGCTTCGTCTTTTTTAGACTTCTTTTTCTTTTGCGCGTAACCCGGAAGGGTAGCCACGCCCAAAACTCCAAGTAATAGGGCTTTTCTGATCATATAATGGTTTATTGAACTGTACAGTAATCCCGGTAGGAACACCCTGCCGGAATGCCCTGCAAGTTAGTAACTATTTGATTACCGGCAATTCTATATGAGACGCATGCTGTGCATCGTGGTAAATACGGATATCTGCTTTACGGAAGTCCTTATCATCACAGGTATAAATGTTGGTAAATACCTGTGGATTCCTATCCACCAGCGGGAACCAGCTGCTTTGTACCTGTACCATGATCTTATGCCCTTTTTTGAAGGTATGCGCGATGTCAGGTATACTGAAATTAACGTCTGTCGGTGTGTTTGGTTTGAATGCTTCCGGCTTTTCAAAGCTGTTACGGTACTTTCCACGCATGATCTCGCCACGAACCAGCATCTGGTAGCCTCCCATCGGATATGTATGAGATGGCAGTCTGCGATGCTCAGTAGGGGCATCGGTTTCATATCTGAAGTCATTCGGGAATACGTCGATCAGTTTTACAACAAAGTCAGCGTCTGTTCCGCTGGTGCTGACAACCAGTTTCGCCAGCAGCGGACCTGCCACGGTTACATCTTCAGTCAGTACGTTTGTTTCAAAAGTTGCTACATCCGGACGTCTGGAAGCGAAGCGCTGGTCATCGGTCATGTAGGAAATAGTACGGTCGAAATGTACATCTTCAGTATATGGTACCGGTTTCGCCGGATCACTCACATATGCGGTAAAGCTGTCTGCATTTAACGGCTTACTGAAATCCAGCTTTCCGTTTGCCTGCAGATAAAGTTGTTTCGTTTGCGCCGGCAGCGGCCATTGCGCCAGTTTACGCCATTGATTTTCGCCGGTAAAGAAGACAGTGGCTTCCGCAATACTGTCTGTACCTATACCTCTCAGGTAGTAATTGAAGAATGGTTCTTCTATATTTTGTTGATACCAGTGAGAGGTAGCGCTTCCAAAACGCACATTACCAAGGGCAGAACCATCGTTTGATTTCGATGACCACTGACCATGATACCACGGTCCCATTACTACACGGTTGTTGGTTTTGATACTCTGTTTTTCGATAGCTTTATAAGTATTCCATGCACCGAAACAGTCCTCCGCATCAAACAGCCCTCCGACTTCCAGCATAGCTGGTTTTACGCTGGTCAGGAACTGCCTTACATTCCGTGCTTTCCACCAGTTGTCCAGATCAGGATGTGCAACAAGGTCTTTCCAGAAAGCGATACTGTCGCCCATCAGTCTGGTGAAGTTCTTTACAGCACCTGTGCGCAGGTAGAAGTCATAGTTATCTGTATTGTGGTACTCAAAACCGCTTGGACCGATAGTGGTTGGCTTAGGTCTTGGCTTACCGAAGCTGGTGTAAAAAGCGAAAGCATCTGTGATGAAGAATGCGCCGTTGTGGTGGAAATCATCCCCCATGAACCAGTCTGTTACCGGTGCCTGCGGACTTACAGCTTTCAATGCCGGGTGACCGCTTAACGCTGCCATAGTCGAGTAGAAGCCGGGATAGGAGATGCCCAGAATACCAACATTACCATTGTTATTTTCAAGGTTTTTAACCAGCCAGTCAATAGCGTCATAGGTATCGCTGGCTTCGTCGATATCCTGTTTGCCTTTTTTGTTTGGGTTAAAAGGGCGTACATCAACAAAGGTACCTTCACTCATCCAGCGGCCTCTCACGTCCTGCTGAATGAATATATAGCCCTGCTTCAGGTACGACATAAAGTGGCTGTTCCAGAGCGGCAGGTATTTGTCCTCACCATAAGGTGCACAGGAATAAGGGGTACGGGACATGAGAATAGGATGTTTCTCAGACTTATCCTTCGGCATATAGATAGAGGTGAACAGTTTTACACCGTCACGCATCGTGATATATACCTCTTTTTTGACGTAGTTCTCACGTACCCACAGTGAGTCCTGATTAAGGGCTTTTACACAGGAACTGTGCATAATCAGCGCTGCAATGAGCAGCGATAGCAATTTTCTCATAAGCAAATGAACGGTTTATTATGGCTAAGATAACAGGCTTTCCCTGTCTTTTTTTGGCAGTGACTTCACAACGAGATCATAAGAATCTTTTATCCACTGAAGTATCAGTTTGTTGGGGATATTCGATTGCACATCGACAGTATTCCAGTGTTTTTTATTCATATGATAACCGGGGGTGACACCATCATATCTCTCACGGAGCTCTATAGCAATCTCAGGATCACATTTCAGGTTGATGGTTTCGAAGTTATCAAGATGTGTCAGGGTAAATAATTTTCCTTTGACCTTGTACACGAGTATCTCTTCACCAAAAGGAAACTCTTCAGTCACGCCTGGCAGGGCCAGACAGTATTCCCGGAATTGCTCAATATTCATAAATATCTTGTATGTGCGATGGAGTATCGTCAAATATAAAAAAAGAGACCAACCTCGCAGGATTGGCCTCTTGCTTATAATAGAGGTTGATAGTGCTACATGAGCAGATATGGTTGGTTAATGATGAATTTACAGCTTGGTGATAGCGAGAATGACATGGGAATAGCGCCCGTATATGATCTCTACCTGCTGACCTGATCTGAAGTCATCCAGACGGCCGCGCATCCAGTAAAAGAGACGCTTTCTTTTCTTCACTCCTTCCTGCTGAACAATGAAGCTGGTCTGCATCTCATTGTTGCCCTGATAGATAGCTTCCAGTGGTACCTGTATCTGCCCTTTTTCCAGTTTGGTAAGATCTTTTTTGATGGTATAGTAACGTACATCCGTCACTTTGATCAATGCAAAGACCAGTGCCAGTACAAAGGACATCAGCCACACCCAGAACCAGGCGTTTTTATAGGAGAAAAGAGATTGATTGATCTCTTCTTCGCTGAGGCGTTTGCTAAGGAAAAAATGAGGTACAAAAGCTGCGATGATTACCAGCAGCAGACCGAACGATATGAATTTGTAGATCTGCTTTTTGTTTTTCTTCAACGCATCCTGGAGGAGGAAGATCTCTTCAGTGGTCATAAAAGAGTAGTCCTGCATAAGTATAACGGTTTTTCTTATATGTAATATATGTAAAATATTAATGAATTAATAATAGTGAACATGGAAAGGAGGGTAAGTTTGTATCAGTGAGGGGTAAATGGTTGGAAATCAGGATAAGTTTTCTACAATTTATTTGAAAAATATGAAAAATCGTGTCTAAGTGTGAAAAATTCACGGTTTTGAGTCTTATAGGCCGTTAATTGACATTTTTTGATTCATTTTAGGTAGCTTTGTGTGAAAAAATCACGGAAATGATACTTAGATTCGTTGTTAAGAACCTTTTTTCATTTAAAGAGGAGACGGAGTTTAATCTATTTCCCAACAGAACGACTAATCTTCCACATCATAAAACACTTTTGAACGACATTGCTGTGCTTCGTTTTAGTGCCATTTATGGCGCTAATGGTTCAGGTAAATCTAACTTGATTAAAGCCATCCATTTACTGGAGCAAATCGTTGAGAGTGGGAAATTGCCATCTCAGGTAAAACATCTGAAATTTAAGTTGTCAGAAGAAAATGAGCGTGAACCAATATCTATAGCAATTGAGCTATTTGCAGATGCGTCTATTTACTATTACAGTATTACGTTTGATGGACAAAATATTCTTCATGAATATCTGGCGAAAAGTAAATCAACAGAGGATGAATTGATTTTCGAGAGAGAAATGATGGAGGAAAAACAAGAGATCAGGTTTTATCCGGAATATCTTTCAAATGAAAAGAACAGACTTTTTGCAGAAGTTTTAGCAGAGAAATTAATCTCTTCAAATGAATCACTGCTTTCATTTTTATCAGCGAAATATGCAAAAGAATTTCCTGATGTTACTCGCGTAGCAGATTGGTTTAAATATGATCTGGTTGTTATTCGTCCCGATGCAAGACCCGGTGCTATTGCGAATATCCTTGATACCCGTGAGGATATGAAAACTTTTGCAAACGAGTTTTTACCGAGTTTAAATACGGGAGTTACTAATATAGAAGTTGTCAGAGAGAATTTAGTTGATAAGCTGGATACCGACATGTCAGAAGTGGATGAAACACTCATTCAGCTAATCGAAAAAATAAAGGATTTGCCTGATGGCGTCATACCGGTTTCTAACAGGTCAGGTGATGAACTTTCTTTGGTTAAAGAGGGCGAAAAGATTGTAATAAAAAAGCTGGTTACTAATCATAGAACTATCAGTGGAAAGAATATTCCTTTTAATGTTTCTTTGGAATCTGATGGTACCAGAAGACTAATTGACTACATACCTGCATTTCAGGACATCATTCATAAAGGGCGGGTTTATATAATAGATGAGATAGAAAGAAGTATACATCCGTTAACAATAAAAGAAATCGTCAGGAAAATTTCTCATGATCCGCAGGCCCGGGGACAGATGATCTTTACTACTCATGAATCCAATTTATTAGATCAGGATATTTTGAGAACCGATGAGATCTGGTTTGCTCAGAAAGACGTCGGGGGCGCGTCCAGATTATACTCGCTGAGTGATTATAAAGTACATAGCACTATTAATATTGAAAATGGCTATCTAAATGGGCGTTATGGTGGTATTCCATTTTTGTCCAATTTGAGAGATCTTAATTGGAATAAAGATGAAATATCTGAGTAGAAACAAAGTTTATCAGAAGCTCGAAGCGAATAAAGACGCCCGTAAAATCTATATTTTTTGTGAAGGAGAAAAACGTGAAATGGAATACTTTAGATACTTTCAGGGCTTTTCATCAACAATTGAAATCATTCCGATTCCATCAGAAAATGGCTTGTCTGATCCGACAAAATTGATGGAAAATGCGGAAAAGCTATTTTTTGATGAAACACCACATTACTTGTTAAGTAAAGAGCAGGGGGATGAAGTTTGGTTTGTGATTGATACAGACAGATGGAATGAAAAGAATAAGATTGCGACACTCCGTGACCATTGTAGCAACAAAAATGGAGAAGAAAAACCAATGTGGTTAATAGCGCAAAGTAATCCTTGTTTTGAAATCTGGCTGTATTATCATTTTTTTGATTTAAACCCAAATGAAGAACATGTTCGCAGTGGCATGTCATTTAAGCAATATGTAAGTACAGTTATTCCCGGTGGTTTTGATAGCCGATCAATGCCGGTAGCAATTCAATCAGCAATTCTTAATGCGGAACAACATTATGAAGAGGAGGGGAGCCAGCCGGTAATATATACGACTGAGGTCTTTAAACTTGGTAAAGTCATATTGCCTTATATAAAGGAGGCGCTTGATTTGATTTTAGCGCCTTTAAAGAAAGATCCTGCAATTTGACTATATCTACTGACCAGTATTTATGACATAAAAAAAGCGGCGATATCTCCCGATACCGCCGCTTATATTTTCTGCCTGATTCAATCTTCAGGACTTTTATCTTTCAGTGCTCAATATCATATTACGCTTCTGCTTCTGCATAGGAGCTAACCGGCTCACAGGTACAGATCAGGTTACGGTCACCATGGGTGTTATTCACACGGCTGATAGAAGGCCAGAACTTGTTCAGTTTCACGTAGTCCAGCGGATAAGCTGCCTGCTGACGGGTGTAAGGACGGGTCCAGTCATCTGCAGTGATAACAAACTGTGTATGCGGAGCATGTTTCAGTACGTTATTCAGTTTATCAGCAGCACCATTTTCAACAGCTGCAATTTCTTCACGGATAGACAGCATCGCATCACAGAAGCGATCCAGTTCATCTTTATCTTCACTTTCTGTAGGCTCGATCATGATAGTTCCGGCTACAGGGAAGCTCAGGGTAGGAGCGTGGAAGCCATAGTCCATCAGACGTTTTGCCACATCTTCTGCTTCAATACCTGCTGAAGCTTTGAATGGACGGAGGTCAACGATGAACTCGTGTGCGCATGTACCGTTCACACCATTGTACAGGATATCGTATGCTTTTTCCAGACGCGCTTTCATGTAGTTAGCATTCAGGATTGCGAACTGAGACGCCTGTTTCAGACCCTCAGCACCCAGCAGACGGATATATGCATAAGAGATCAGCAGGATGGAAGCAGAACCATAAGGTGCCGCAGATACTGCCTGTGTATGTGCTTTGGTATCCAGACTTACGTGACCCGGCAGGAATGGCGCAAGGTGTTTACCTACGCAGATCGGGCCCATGCCAGGACCACCACCACCGTGAGGAATTGCGAAGGTCTTGTGCAGGTTCAGGTGACAAACGTCAGCACCGATCAGACCGGGAGCGGTAAGACCTACCTGTGCGTTCATGTTTGCACCATCCATGTATACCTGTCCGCCAAATTCGTGCACAGTATTACAGATATCTTTTACGCTCTCTTCGTATACACCGTAGGTAGAAGGATAAGTGATCATGATACCTGCGAGGTTCTCCGCATATTGTGCAGCTTTCGCTTTAAGGTCAGTTACATCGATATAACCGTTTTCCAGCGCTTTTACTACTACTACCTTGAAACCAGCCATTACAGCGGATGCAGGGTTGGTACCGTGTGCAGAGATAGGGATCAGCATCACATTACGGTGACCTTCACCTCTGCTTTCATGGTATGCTTTTATCACCAGCAGACCTGCATATTCGCCCTGAGCACCACTGTTTGGTTGCAGACTACAAGCGTCGAATGCAGTTACCTTACACAGATAATCGCTCAGTTCATCTACTATCTGCTGATAACCACCTGTCTGTGTTTTAGGCGCAAACGGGTGCATCTTGCTCCAATGGCTCCAGCTTAATGGAATCATTTCAGTAGCTGCATTCAGTTTCATGGTACAGCTACCCAGAGAGATCATAGAAGTGTTAAGAGACAGATCTTTATTTTCCAGTAGCTTCATGTAACGCATCATTTCAGACTCGCTGTGATGTGTGTTGAAGACAGGGTGTACCAGATAAGCGGAAGTTCTTTCCAGACCGGCAGGGATGCTGGTTGCTTTCAGTTCAGGACTGTTGCTGGTAATCGTACCCGCTTCGAAGATGCCGAGAATATCGTTAACATCCTGAATAGTCACTGTTTCATCAAGAGAGATGATCACACGACCTGCTTCAGGATAGAAGAAATTGATACCAATTGCTTCTGCTTTCGCTCTGATAGCTGCGCTGTTGCTTACACGTACTTCAATTGTATCGAAGAAGAAAGAAGCACTCAGTTCCAGACCTTTTGCTCTCAGCTTCTGAGCCAGTGCGTTAGTCAGGATCGCTACACGGGTGGCGATATTTTTCAGGCCTTTCGGACCATGATATACCGCATACATAGCTGCCATGTTAGCCAGCAGTGCCTGTGCAGTACAGATATTGGAAGTTGCTTTTTCACGTTTGATGTGCTGCTCACGTGTCTGCAGCGCCATACGCAATGCACGGTTGCCCTGTGCGTCGATGCTTACACCGATGATACGACCCGGAATAGAACGTTTGAATTCATCCTTTACAGCAAAGAAAGCTGCGTGAGGACCACCGAAACCTAATGGAACACCAAAACGCTGTGCGGAACCTAAAGCTGCATCAGCACCCAGTTCTCCCGGAGTGGTCAGCAGGGTCAGTGCCAGCAGGTCAGTTGCCATTGCTACATAAGCACCGGCTGCGTGTACTTTCTCAACGAAATTGCGGTAATCTTCAACGCCACCAAGGCTGTTTGGATACTGTACCAGTGCGCCAAAGTAAGATTCGTCGATAGCAGCAGTATTGTAGTTACCAACCACTACCTCGATGTTCAGCGGAGTAGCACGGGTGTATATTACGTCGATGGTTTGCGGGAATGTGCTGGCATCAACAAAGAACTTCGGACGGGAGAGTTTGTCGTGATCTTTGTTCAGTGCACTGAAGAACATTGCCATTGCTTCAGCAGCAGCAGTTGCTTCGTCCAGCAGAGACGCATTGGCAATAGGCAGACCAGTCAGGTCGCTTACCATGGTCTGGAAGTTCAGCAGACTTTCCAGACGACCCTGAGCGATCTCAGCCTGGTAAGGAGTGTACTGTGTGTACCATCCTGGATTTTCAAACACATTACGTAAGATCACGCTTGGAGTGATCGTATCGTAGTAACCCTGTCCGATGTAATTGCGGAATACATGATTCTTCAGAGATACGTCTTTCAGATGACGCAGGTAGTCGCTCTCACTCATTGCCGGAGGTACCGCCAGCGGATGCTGCATACGGATGGCTCCAGGCACTGTTTTGCTTACCAGCTCTTCAAGGGAAGATACTCCTACGGTATCCAGCATGTGTTTAGTCTCAGCTTCATTTGGCCCGATGTGACGGCCAACAAATTCATTCTGTTGTATATCAAAAAGATTCATGATGTAAAGCAGGTATGATTGAAAAGAATGTGCAAAGCTATATTGTTTTCTAACAATGGCCAAACCACGCCGCTCGTTGGGGAAATTGCGGTGATAAATCTAGGTATCAAAGAGAGAGGATTGTCATGAAAATGTAAGTTATTGGTAGCGGCGTTTGGCTCAGATAGAAATAGCCGCGTCCTCATCGTACACCCTTACTATTTCAGCATTACGCCGTTATCTCTTCGTTCCGGAACAAGGCAATGACGGCCTGATAAGGTTCTAATGGGGTTTTAAACGTGGAAAATAGTATTTATTCCGGGTCAGATAAGGGTTGGGGAAGACTATTTGCAGGGTGCTGTTAATCCGTATCTTTGCGGCAAATGGACGAATTACTTATCAACTGGGAACAGAAAGCCCAGGAGCAGCAGAAGGCCAACAAGCAATTCCTGCAAAAACTACAGACAAAGAGGGGAAGGGGCGTAGAGAAGTTACTGCCGGATATGCACGATGAAGCTTTCAGTCATGTGGATTGCCTGAAATGTGCCAATTGCTGCAAAACGATCAGCCCGCGCTTCAAAATGCCCGATATCAAACGTATTTCCAAATATCTGGGCATGAAAGAATCCGCATTTATCGAGAAATATCTGCGTATGGATGAAGACGGTGATTATGTGGTGAAGTTCAGTCCATGTCCATTCCTTGATGCTGACAACTACTGCAGCATTTACGATGCCCGTCCCGGGGATTGTGAGAATTACCCTTATACAGACAGCTTTGATTTTATCAAGCGGCCAAACATCACATACCTGAACAGCACGATCTGTCCTGCCGTATTCTATGTACTGGAAAAGTTGAAGAAAGTCACCAGACTCTAGCGTCGTCAGGCTTTCAGATCCAGTTTACGCATAGCAGGCGAAATGATATAGGTGGTGATCACTACCCCCAATGTCACACATCCGCCGAAAACGACAGAAGGTACGAGGCCCATCAGACGGGCCATAAATCCGCTTTCGAATGCGCCCAGCTCATTGGACGAACCCACGAACATAGAACTTACCGCTGCCACACGGCCGCGCATATCGTCAGGCGTTTTCAGTTGTAAGATGGTCTGACGGATGATCACACTGATACCATCCAGCATGCCGCTGATGAGCAATGCAAAGAAGGAGAGCAGGAAACTGGTGGAAAGACCGAATACGATAATACACAATCCGAAGCCGAAAACAGCCGCCAGCAGCTTGAGTCCGGGATGATAGACCAGTGGCTTGTAAGCCAGTACGAACATGGTCGTCAGGGAACCAACTGCTACCGCAGCACGCAGGAAGCCAAACTCCAGTGAGCCTACATGCAATACGTCAGTAGCGAAGATCGGCAGCATAGACACCGCTCCGCCAAACAATACAGCAAACATGTCCAGTGCCATCGCATTGAGTACCACTTTGGTCTTCCAGACGAAACGCATGCCTTTGGTCAGGCCATCCATGAAGCTTTCACCCTGAGCTTTATAATGAATCGGTTTAGGTTTGATCTTGATAAGGCAATACAAAGGAGCAAAGAAAACACCTACTACCAGCAGCATTGACCAGTGTATACCCAGAAAATAAATGAACAGACCTCCCAGTGCCGGCCCCGCCATGCCACCGATCTGCCATGAACTACTACTCCAGGTAGATGCATTGGCATAGAGGCTTCTCGGAACGATCAACGCCATAAGAGAGAAGTTCGCAGGACTGAGAAAGGCTCTGGCTACACCCCCGAGAAATACGAGGAAATAGACCATATTGAGTACCCATTTTGTAGGAATCCCCTCCACAGCTCTGTCCCACGTAAGCAGGAACAGCCCCGATCCGATAATGATATAGGCAATAACACACAGCAACAGCAAGCCTCTTTTTTCCCGTTTATCCACAATGTGCCCGGCGAAAGGCGCAATCAATACCGCCGGTATCACTTCTGCCAGTCCGATAAGACCGAGGGCAAAAGGATCGTGCGTAAGGGCATTCACTTTCCATTCAACGATGGTAAATTGCATTGCCAGTGCGAAGACCAGCGCAAAACGGATGACAAGGTAATAATTGAATTCAGGTATGCGTAACGAAGCGTATGGGTCGTTCTTGATAGTCGCCGGATTATCCACTGTGCAGTTTTTTGTAGCCGTGGCAAAAATACAGTATTTGAAGCATTGAGAGGTAGGCTAATCTGATAAACGGTCAGACAAAATCGACAGAAGATGCTTATTTTTATATATCAAATCTCCTGATAGAAGTTGGTCTGGTTTTGGCATCTGTTAAAGCGTAAAATGTAGCAACCTGTTAAATGCGAGCCAATTGCATGTTTTGCTGCATTGTACTGTTTCTCAATCTTTTGTTAAAAGCAATTTGCCCTTCTGACTGGATGGGGTATTTTATGTTATATTTGATGACGCTCAATTTTGGATTTCTATGAGAAGAATGAAAGTGATTATACCAGTTGCCCTGCTCTCCATCTCAATGGGGGTTTTAGCATTCAGCAAACTGCATAAAGAAGATCCTCCCGGCAGATACGAAGTGATCATGGGCCTGGTAGGACAAATACTCACTCAGGGACACTATCAGCCTAAGGAGATTAATGACGCCTATTCAAAGGAAGTTTTTGATAAATATCTGAAGAGCCTGGACCCCGAGAAGAAGTTTTTCCTGAAAAGTGATGTGCAGGGACTGCAGACAGTCGCTACACATATCGATGATGAACTGCAGGGAGCTCCATTGGATTGCTTCAATGCGGTGAATACGCTCATCAAACAGCGTGTAACCGAAGCAGCAGCTATCTATCCGGAACTGCTCGCGCAGCCGTTCGACTTCAGTAAAGAGGAAAAAGTAACACTGGATCCTGACAAGATCGACTTTCCTGCTGATCAGGAAGCCCGCAAGGACGCATGGAGAAAAGTGTTAAAATATCGTGTGCTGGAGAAATACGTGGAGTTGCAGGAAAGCCGCGACAAACAAAAAGATCAGAAAGATAAAGCAAGCACCGAAAAGCCTAAAACTGACGCCGAACTGGAAGCAGATGCAAGGGCAAAGGTGAAAAGCGTATACGACCGTTACTTTGACCGTCTGAAGAACAAACAGGATGACAACGAACGTTTCAGCCTGTTTATCAACGCGATCACCACTACCATGGACCCACACACTGATTTCTTCCCGCCTGCTGAAAAGAGGGCATTTGAAGAGCAGATGGCTGGTAAGTTCTTCGGTATCGGTGCACAGCTGAAAGAAGAAGACGGTAAGATCAAGATCACCAGTATCGTAACTGGTAGCGCCAGCTGGAAAGACGGTCGTCTGAAAGCCAACGACGCGATCCTGAAAGTTGCACAAGGTGATAAAGAACCTGTTGACGTAACCGGTTATGCGGTGGAAGATGCCGTAAAACTGATCCGCGGTAGCAAAGGTTCTGTGGTGAAACTGACCGTAAAGAGTGTAGACGGTACACAGAAAGTGATCGACATCGTTCGTGACGAAGTGGTACTGGACGATACATTTGCAAAATCAGCCATTATTAATGGTCAGCATAAACTGGGTTATATCTATCTGCCTGAATTCTACGCAGACTTCAACGACAGAAATGGCGCCCGTTGTGCAGAAGATGTTGCAAAAGAAATCACCAAACTGAAAGCAGAGAACGTGGAAGGTATCATCCTTGACCTGCGTTTCAATGGTGGTGGTTCCCTGCAGGACGTTGTACAGATGGCAGGCCTGTTTATTCCGGAAGGTCCGGTTGTACAGGTAAAATCCCGTAGCGGAGATCCGATGATCCTGCGTGACCGTGATAAGAGCGTGCAGTATGGTGGTCCGCTGGCAATCATGGTAAATGAATACAGCGCTTCCGCTTCTGAGATCATGGCGGCTGCCATGCAGGATTACAAACGTGCGGTGATTATCGGTAGCAATACCTTTGGTAAAGGTACCGTACAGCGTATGCTGAACCTGGATGACTTCTATTCCAACAAGGAAATTGGTGCACTGGGAGCGATCAAACTGACTCAGCAGAAATTCTACCGTGCAAATGGTGGTTCTACACAGCTGAAAGGTGTGACTTCCGATATCCTGCTGCCAGATCCTTATTATGAAGTAGCAGAACGTAAAGATGATGATGCGCTGGCATGGGATGAAATTCCTAAAGCGCCTTATACTACCTGGATCGATCCGGTGCCTGTAGAAGCACTGAAGAGAAGCAGCGAAAAACGTCTGGCGGGCAGCGAGGCATTCAAAATGATGAATGATAACATCAGCACCCTGAAGAAAATGGAAAGTCAGGAAGCTTATTCCCTGAACCTGCAGACATATAAAGCCGAACAGAAAACTAACAGCAATGCGCTGAAACGTTATGATGCGGTGAATGATAAAGTAAAAGAACTGAACATCGTTAGTCTGAGAGTTGATCTGGACAGACTGGCCAGCGATTCTTCAAAACTGGCGCGTAACAAAGACTGGTTGAAATTCAGACAGAAAGATATCTATCTGGATGAAGCAGTGAATGTGATGAACGACCTGATCGCATTGTCTTATCCTAAACTGCAGGGTAAGCCGGCGAATAAATAATGAAGCTTGGGCGATTGAGCATGATTGCATGTTGATTGCCTGAAATTATACTAAAAGGGAGAGGCGCTTCAGATAAGAAGCGCCTCTCCCTTTTCTATTACAGCGGACTCGCCGCATGGAAGGTCATTGGACAGAAAGAAGAGAAGGACGCTTACTTTCGGCAGCTGTATATATTTATATAACAGGTACGTGCGTAAGATATCCATCCTGCCTGTAGTAACAGGAAGATGTCAAAGTATCCGGGTTAAACTACAAGAGGGCTCGTTTTTAGCGAGCCCTCTTGTAGTTTATAAGTAAGCGTAATGTTGTAAATGCGTTGGATTGTTTCGGCTTATTCCTCCTGTTGCTTGTCATCCAGCAGTTTGATCAGTGTTTTAAGTTCATCTCTTCTAAACCCGTCCTTATCATCCTGAAAGCACTTGATCAGTTCTTCCAGCAGGAATTGTATAACGCGTTTATTAGACTGCGGTTGAAAATAGTAAGGCGTAGCCGGTATAGACATCCTTTTCAGATAGCCTTCTACGTCCTGATGGGAGTAGATCTGTCCCTGAATAGGGTCTATAAAGAACAAAATACGGGTATCGTCCGGTCTGGGTACTTCGGTAAAGTCATAAAAGGTATCGAAATAACCCAGGATAAACTGGCGGGGAATATTCACCGCGTATACAGGCAGGTCCAGCATAGCGCACAGACTCTGATATACGATACCGTTAGTCAGAGGGTTACCCTTACGGGATTCAATGACCTGATTGATGAAAAACTGGTTCTTGCGCACATAGGCCACTTCTTCACCTTTCAGTCCGAAGTAGTTGTAGATCATGCTGTTGAGGACATTGATCTGTTCTAATGGCGTGAGATAGTTATTGAGTTCCAGCCAGATATTCCTTTTGATCCTTTCTATTTCAGCGACCACCTGTCCGGGTTGCATATCAGGGAATTGATAGCGGGCTACGAGAATAGCTCCCTGCAACAGGTCAGGCGTTTCTGCTTTACTCCATTGCTGAAGGGCTACTTGTAAATCGCTGTAATGCACCCGGTGGATCAGCTGTTCTATCCTTTCCTGGATAGACTCATCCACTGTATTTTCCCACAGATTTTCCAGATTAGGGATGATCTCTTTTCCAAACAATAAGATCTTGTTGGCAACAGTATCATACACCTCCTGATCGGGATCGTCCAGCAGGTGGAACAAAGCATTTATTTCTTTGGTCTCGTGCATAAAATGAATCTACAGGTGTCCATTTATTCCGCCTTTTTCTTCCTCGGAGGCGCTTTTTTCTTTGGAGGATTGGCCTTCACATCTTCTATGATAGCTTTGGCTTCTTCCAGCGTTATGTCAGCGGCGGCATCTATCTTTTCTTTAGGGATCTTATAGTTTCTAAGCCCCTGTTTGATATATGGTCCGTAAGGGCCTTTGAGTATCTGAATCTTTTCTTTTTCGAATACTTTGATGGTACGCTCGTCTTTAGCAGTTCTCTTTTCCACGATCAGCGGTGCTATTTCATCCAGTTCCACTGTGTACGGGTCCATTTCCTTTTTCAGGGAATAGAACTGCTTATTATGTGCTGCGTATGGACCGAAGCGTCCGATGTTCACCAGTACGTCCTGATCTTCAAACTGTCCCAGATTACGGGGAAGTCTGAACAGTTCCATTGCTTCCTCTAAAGTAATGGTTTCTATACTTTGAGTGGACTTCATTTTTGCGAACTTCGGTTTTTCCTCGTCCTCCGCTTTACCGATCTGGATCATAGGGCCATAGCGTCCCATACGTGCCACGATTGGTTTACCGGTTTCCTGATCAACACCGAGCTGGCGTTCGCCTTTTACTCTTTCCGCTTTTTCCAGTGTGTTTTCTACATCTTTATGGAAAGGCGTATAGAAGTCGTTCAGCATTTTATTCCAGATCTTTTTACCATGTGCCACTTCGTCAAATTCACCTTCGATCTTGGCGGTAAAGCCGTAGTCCATTACGGAGCTGAAATACTGGTTCAGGAAGTCTGTCACGATCATACCAAGGTCAGTCGGGAACAGCTTAGATTTCTCTGCACCGGTATTTTCACTCTCTGTTACTTTCGTGATCTTGTCAGCCTTGAGACTCAGGATGCGGAAGTTTCTTTTGATACCCTCCTTGTCGCGTTTCTCTACGTACCCGCGTTTTTGTACGGTGGTAATAGTAGGTGCGTAAGTAGATGGACGACCGATACCCAATTCTTCCAGTTTCTTTACCAGACTTGCTTCCGTATAACGCGGAGCAGGACGGCTATAACGTTCTGTCGCCTTCATCTCTTTCAGATCCAGCGCCTGTTTTACAGCGAGGGCGGGTAAAGAGCCATCAGATTCTTCTTCATCACTTACATCTTCATCATCTTTACCTTCCATGTATACTTTCAGGAATCCGTCAAACTTCAACACTTCACCACTGGCAGTAAGCTCTTCGTGGTTGGTGGAGATATCGATCTTTGCGATGGTCTTTTCCAGTTCAGCATCACTCATCTGACTGGCAATAGTACGCTTCCAGATCAGTTCATAAAGCTTTTTGGTATCACTGTCATCGACAGTCGCATTTTCCATATATGTAGGACGGATGGCTTCGTGCGCTTCCTGTGCTGATTCATTTTTGTTCTTAAACTTACGGTGCTGGTGGTAACGCTGGCCGTAGTTGGTAGTGATTGCGTTCTGGATATCCCCGAGAGCTGTATCTGACAGGTTTACGGAGTCAGTACGCATATAAGTGATCTTACCACTTTCATAGAGTTTCTGAGCGAGCAGCATTGTTTTGGATACGCTGTAGCCCAGTTTACGGCTGGCTTCCTGCTGAAGTGTAGACGTTGTAAAAGGTGCGGCAGGTGATTTTTTACCTGGTTTTACCTGAATGTCTTTCACTGAATAAGCAGCACCAACGCACTGCTGCAGGAACTTTTCGGCATCTTCCGCCGTCTTGAAACGGGTAGGTCCTTCAGCCTTAAAAGTAATATTTTTGCCCTGAAGATCTTTAGCAGTAAAGAAAGCTTCTACTTTAAAACTGCTAACGGCATTGAATGTATTGATTTCACGTTCACGCTCCACGATCAGTCTTACCGCAACAGATTGTACACGGCCGGCAGATAATGAATTACGCATGCTCATTTTACGCCAGAGCACCGGAGATAATTCAAAACCTACTATTCTGTCAAGAATACGTCTGGCCTGCTGGGCATTGACCAGATTCATATCTAATAGACGGGGTTGTTGTACGGCTTTTTCGATGGCAGGCTTGGTGATTTCATGGAAGACGATACGCTTGGTTACGTCCGGATCCAGTCCGAGGACCTCACACAAATGCCATGAAATGGCTTCACCCTCACGGTCCTCATCCGTTGCTAACCACACTTCATCAGTGTCCTTCGCGAGTTTCTTTAATTCCTTAACAATCTTCTCTTTATCGTCAGGTATAGTGTACTTAGGTTTGAAGTTGTTGGCGATGTCGATACCCATATCATCCTTCTCCAGATCACGGATGTGACCAAAGCAGGACTTTACCTCGAAGTCTTTGCCCAGTATCTTTTCTATCGTCTTGGCTTTCGCCGGAGACTCAACTATTACTAGATTTTTTGCCATGAATGCCGTCTTTATGAGCTACTAGATACGTAAAATTTCGTATAAAAAATACAAATACGAATTTTGCAAGTATATAAAAGTAGCTTGAGAATAAAAAATAAGACTGTTTTAATGTATTGAAGATAAATGTAATATTTTTGATAAATTCATTAAAAATGAGTCATTAACAGTTTAATACTTAAATTGCTGGATAACAGCGTAGCTAACAAGGGAAGTTGCCCAGCCATATAAAGATATGAGTGCGATACCTCTGCATTGCTTTTAAAAGAACCGGTACACCATAATATATATTTAACCTTACACCGAATGGATATAGTTATTATTGGCGCAGGAAATGTGGCGCATTGCTTTGGTCATTTATTGAAACTGCACGGTCACCAGATTTTACAGGTGATCAGTCGCAGTAAGGAACATGCTGTGGAACTGGCGGAGTCTTTACACTCTACCGGTACCAACGACCTGCTGGACATTAATATGGAAGCTGATGTGTACCTGATGGCCGTTAGTGATTCGGCTATTCCCGAATTGAATGACGAATTAAGACTGGGTAAACGCTTTGTCGTACACACGGCAGGTGCAGTTCCGCTGGATGCAATCAAAAAGATCTCTATTAATACGGGAGTAATGTATCCTTTGCAGTCACTCCGCAAAGAGGTACGTAATTACCCGGCTATCCCTTTGCTGCTGGAAGGCGCTAATGAGGAAGTGATGCGCAGATTGCGCTCAGTAGCCCAGAGCGTAAGCCCCGATATCAGAGAGGTCAATTCTCAGCAACGCCTCCAGTTACACCTGGCGGCCGTATTGTGTAACAACTTTACCAATCACCTGATAGCCAGAGCAAAACGTTATTGTGAAGGGGCCGGACTCGATTTCTCCTTACTGCAACCTATTATTAAGGAGACCTTCGACCGCCTTGAGAAATTCCCGCCGGAATCCGTACAGACGGGTCCTGCTATGCGGAATGATGAAATTACCATGTCGAGACACCGTGGGCTGATTGAGAATGAGGAATACCTTAAACTGATCTATCAGGTAATGTCGGATAGTATTTACGACTTTCATAATAGCTGACGACATGTCTGAGCGGCAGACTTCAAAAATCTGTATTACTTTTGGCAATTAGGAATTAGGAATCGGGAATTAAGAATTGAGCCGCTGTACATCGCTGCCATCTTAATGCCTGATTCCTAATTCTTAATTCCTAATTTCTTTGATAATGAATATTTTAGCTCTTTTTAAACCTATTTCCACTTTTGTTTTTGATGTTGATGGTGTACTGACAGATGGTACCGTGCAGTTATTACCCAACGGAGACCAATCCCGCAGAATGAATATCAAAGACGGCTACGCATTACAACTGGCCGTTAAAAAAGGATACAGGGTGGTGATCATCTCTGGTGGAAAATCGGAAAGTGTGGTGAGCCGTTTGCAGGGACTGGGCATAAAAGATATTTATACCGGTATACTGGATAAACAGGAGAAACTACAGGACTACGCATTTGAAAATGACCTGAAGTGGGACGAAATCCTGTTCATGGGCGACGATATTCCTGACTACAGAGCCATGCAACTGGTGGGACTGCCGGTATGTCCTGCGGATGCTGCACCGGAAATCAAGAGTATATGCCGCTATGTATCGCCGGTCAATGGCGGTTTCGGCTGTGTGCGGGAAGTGATCGAAAAAGTATTAAAACTGAATGATCACTGGATGATGGATGAGGAGATTGCCAGCAGATAAGAGCTGCGATCATATTATATATAACAGGAAATATTTTTACCGCAATTATTGAATTATGAAATTGCTGATTGCCTTCCTCAGGCTGGTCCGATATCCGAATCTTATTTATATAGCGCTGACCCAATTCCTGTTACAGTATTGTGTGGTAGCACCGGTACTGACCTATAACGGAGAAACGCCTTCGCTGTCCTGGCTTTCCTTCTGCCTGTTATCCCTGTCAACGGTATTGATAGCAGCTGCGGGAAACATTATTAATGACTACTTTGACATCAATATAGATATCATCAACAAGCCGGAAAAGATGGTTCTTGATAAGATCATTAACCGTCGCTGGGCGATGGCCTGGCACACCATATTTAATATGGCCGGCGTTTCTATCGGCTTTATTGTGGCCTGGCGTATCGGAGTGATCTACCTCGGGTTTACGCAGGTGATCTGCTCCCTGATACTATGGTTTTACTCTACTTCCTTCAAACGTCAGGTGCTGATAGGAAATGTACTGATCTCTTTGCTGACAGCACTGGCAGTGGTGGTAGTCGGTTTTTATGAGAAGCAGATTTATGAAAGCTTCGAAGCCATTATGTCGCCCATTGGCAGAAAGCTGATACAGGTGATTGGTGTATATGCCCTGTTCGCTTTCATTATCTCCCTGATCCGGGAAATAGTAAAAGACCTTGAGGATATGCTGGGGGATAGCAAAGACGGTTGCCGTACTATTCCGATTGTCTGGGGGGTAAATCCGGCCAAACAGATCTGTTATGCCCTGATGCTGGCATTGCTGATACTGATCCTGCTGGTCCAGATCCGTATTGCTTTTATCGGCTGGTGGCCTGCTATTATCTATCTGGCATTACTGGTACAGGCGCCTGTTTTCTATATTTATGTCTTACTGAAAAAGGCACATCTGCCTGAACATTATCATAAAGTAAGTTCTCTTGTGAAATGGCTGATGCTGTCTGGTATTCTTTCCATGATCTTCTTTAAAATATTGCTCTGATGTATACCGGAAAACGTGTGATCCTTGCGTCCCAGTCTCCCCGTAGAAAACAATTGCTGGAACAGGCGGGTATTCCTTTTGAAGTGAAAGTGGTGGATACCGCAGAGACTTTTCCCGCTGATATGGCGATTCCTGAAGTACCGGTGCATATTGCCCGGCAGAAATCTGCTGCAGTAGCTGCACTTTGTGCTGATGATGACATCGTTATCACTGCTGATACAGTGGTTGTACTGGATGATACGATCATTGGTAAACCCAAAGACAGGGAAGATGCCATCCGCATCCTGTCTGCTCTGAGCGGACGTATACATCGCGTGATCACAGGTGTGGTGATCAAACAGCAGGGCGAAGAATCCGCTTTCTCCAAAGAGACGGAAGTACATTTCAAACCCCTGACCACCGAGCAGATCACCTATTATGTAGATGCTTATAAGCCTTACGACAAAGCAGGCGCTTATGCGATTCAGGAATGGATCGGCGCAGTGGGCATTGATCGTATTGATGGCTGTTTTTATAATGTAATGGGATTGCCTGTAAGCAACGTCGTAGAGGCGCTCGAAGCAATAGGCAAAAAATAATTATCGGGTAAGGTGGCGCCAGCCATCTTACTTTTTCTTCTTTTCAGCGTTTTGTTTAACCCGGTATTTTACGATCCGCGTGATCAGGTCCAGCGGCATTGGCTGGTCTAATGGAAACTGTACAGAACCCTTTCCCTGTTTATATACTGATAACTCTTTCTCAAATTCTTCTATACCAGTTGGGGTAGGATAGAAGCCGATGTGGCTTTTGAATGCGGCAAAATGCACCAGATTGCCGTTTAATACAAATGTTGGTATGGCATATTTGATGTCTTCTGTCGCTTCAGGCGCTGCTTTATGAATAGTAGCACGTACCTGCTGAAGGAGCGCCTGTACATTTTCGGGGAAATCGGCTATGTAAGTATTGATATCCGGGGCGGTGTTTTTCATGATGGCGGTATTTATTACAAATATATGCGATTGAAACGCTAAGATTTGAACGGGAACAGTCTTTATATAGGTATACCCAAATACCATTTAACACCATGAACATTGTTTTTAAGAGAAGTTTGCTGGCCCTTAGCCTATTTATACCTGTAGTTATTCATGCCCAGACAAAGGATTTTCGCCTGATCGGCAAGTTTAAGAATGCAAGACCGCATACAAAAGTGTATCTGGTTATTTTAACTGGAGGTGAAAAATGGACATTAGATTCAACAACAGTTAATAATGGAGGCTTTGTATTTAAGGGCAAAATAGATGACTATAAAAGGGCTTTTGTTGGTTTTTCGCCAGCCTTTGATGGAAGTTCTCTGGAAAGAAGAACAATCTTTCTCGAGCCCGGAGATACTTTTATCAATAGTGATGGACCTCTATCTGCTGCTACTTTTCCGGGATCGAAGCTAAATAACGATTTTACTATTGTGGAAGCGGAAAGACAGAAGTATAGTGATGCGGACGACAGTCTTCACAAAATTAAATATACAGACGGCGCCACCCAGCATGCTGACAGGGAACGACTGGAAAGAAAGTATGACCAATTCAGGAAAGAGTATATCCGTAAAAATCCGGATTCTTATTTTAGCCAGTTTTATGTGCGGGAGCTGCTTGAAAATAAGCAAATAAGTCCTCTGCAGGCTGATTCACTATATAAAAGTTATAGTAGTAAATATAAAGCCGGAGAAAGAAGCCGTGCAGTCGGGACCTATATCGATAATTTATTGTCAATGGAGAGTGGACGACCTGCACCTGCTTTTACCTGTCGGGATCTGAATGGGAAGCCGGTGTCATTGTCCGATTACCGGGGTAAATATTTATTGCTGGAGTTTTGGGCATCGTGGTGTGGTCCTTGCAGAGCAGAGAGCCCTAACCTGAAAGCGGCGTATGATAAATATAAGAATGCCAATTTTACAATATTGAGTATATCGGTGGATAAAGAAGCTGACAAAGCGAAATGGTTAAAAGCAATTGAACAGGACGGAACAGGCGCATGGACACATGTGGCACAATTTCAATCCGGTGGAGCTAAAATCTCAGAGTTATATGCAATACCACATCTGCCGTTTAATGTGCTGATCGATCCATCCGGTAAAATCATTGCCAAAGAGTTGCTTGGAGCGGGGCTGTTTAATACCCTGCAAAAGTTATTATAGTCCTATGTCCTATTCAATGATCCATTTATCCCGATGCTAACCCGCTTCATACATGAGCACCTGGTCCCTTAAGGATCAGGTGTTTTTTTATATAAAAAGGCGCCTCGCCAATGGCGGACGCCTTCTGCTAATATATGGCTGATTAACTGATGACTAACGTGCATGGTCTTCACCCAGAACCAACAGATTCACATCTTTATTTTTTAACCAGTCTGCTTCTTTTAATTTCTGCAGATTGATCACACCTACCACATAGCTGTAAGTAGCTGATTCATATTTTTCAGAGATGTTGTAGAAGTCTGTCAGATGTACCTGAGAAGCATTGCTGTAACGGAGGTAGATCTTCAGCTGTACATCATTGGTGAAGGCCGGCTGATTGGACTGTTTGATCTTTTTGTATTCGTAGCGATAGTTGTACAACAGTGCGGAGATATCGGAGAGTACAGCACTACCGGTTGCGGTACCACCTGCGCCTTTCCCTACGAAGAACTGTTTGTCGGTGAATGCACTTTCCAGCAGTACGCCGTTGTATTCATTGTATACATCGTACAGCAGGTTGTGTTCACGGATCAGGTGTGGTAATACATATGCGTTCACATGACCATTTTGTCTGCGGCAGTTACCGATCAGTTTAATAGTACAGTTACGTTGTCTGGCAAATTGTATATCGAAATCGTTCAGGTGATGGATACCGAAGTTGAACACTTCTTCCGGTTTTACGAAAGTACCGAAGGCATGTAACAACAGGATCACGATCTTGAATTTCGGATCATAACCTTCGATATCCAGCGTAGGATCGGTTTCTGCGAAGCCTAATTCCTGTGCTTGTTTCAAGGCAGTTTCAAAGCTCAGGTTCTCTTCGAATATCTTGGTGAGAATGTAGTTGGTAGAACCGTTACAGATACCTTCTACTGCATTCAGCAGGTCGTTATCATAGTATTCTTCCAGGTTACGGATGATAGGAATACTTGCGCAGCTGGATGCTTCATACAGGAAAGGTACTTTGTTTTCTACCTGCAGCTGATACAGTGCAGGCAGGTTTTCTGCGATCATGCGTTTGCTGGCGCTAACGACTGCTTTACCATTACGCAGTGCAGTGCTTACTATTTCGAATGCTGCATCTGTTTCATTGATCAGTTCTACTACGACATCAATGGTTGGATCATTGAGAATTTCATTTTTGTCTGTAGTAAAATAACTTGCGTCGATAGGACGAGGCTTGTTAGGATCTTTAATACATATCTTTTTGATACGGGCATTGATACCTTTCGTTCTGTTTAGTACCTCGTATAACCCTTGTCCCACACAACCAAATCCGAAAATGCCTAAATTGATGATTTTGTTTTCCATGTTCTATACTTAGTGCTTACTTCCATTTTAATGCAGCTGGTTGATAAAAATGTGCTGCCTTATGTTGAAAAAAAGTTGTTGTAAATAATTGTCCCTTGTGTGCTGTTGCTGCTCCTTTTAAAAGTAATGATTGCTTTTTGGAGGAACTTTTTATTGCAGCACTGTCATTTGTTTTCCGGCAGGCAGATTCAGTTTGTCGAGTGCCTGTTTAAGATCATTGATCAGATCTTCTGCGTCTTCGATACCGACTGACAGACGGATACAGGAATCTGGTAAACCTGTTCTCCTGCGGAATTCTTCCGGTATGTTCCGATGCGTCATGGTAGCCGGATGATCCAGCATACTTTTTACACCACCGAAGCTTTCTGCGAGTTTGAAAAGTTTGGTTGCATTCACTACACGGATCGCATTTTTGATATTGTCATTTTTCAGGGAGAAGCTGACTAATGCGCCATATTGTTTTTGCTGTTTGCGTGCAATATGATGATTCTTATGAGTGCTGAGTCCCGGATAGAACACTTTATCCACAGCGGGATGTGCAGACAACCATGTAGCGATGGCCATTGCATTGCTGCATTGTTTATCCAGCCGGAGACTCAGTGTTTCGATGCCTCTGATGGTGAGCCATGCTTCGAAAGGACTGAGGATACTACCTGAAATATTCTGGTTAAAGCGCAGCTGATCGGCCAGTAGTTTGGAGTTGACCACTACGAGTCCGGCGATGACGTCAGTGTGTCCTGCAAGATATTTGGTGGCACTGTGAATAATGATATCTGCGCCCAGCGGCATTGGTTGCTGCAGCAGGGGAGTACAGAGTGTGTTATCCACTACCAGCAGTATGTTATGCTGTTTGGCAATTTTGCTGATGGACTTGATATCGGAGATGCGTAATGTCGGATTGGTAGGCGACTCCAGCCAGATCATTTTAGTATTGGGGGTGATAGCCGCCAGTACTTTGTCTGTGTTGCTGGTATCGACAAAATTGGCTTTGATGCCGAAGCGTTCGAACATGTGCTGGAACATCTGGAAGATACCGCCATAGGTATCTTCTACCGCCATGATTTCGTCACCGCTTTTCAGGAGTTTCATAACAGCATCAATGGCCGCCATACCGCTGGCGAAAGCAAAACCTGCATGTCCTTCTTCCAGACTGCAGATCAGATTTTCCAGCACTTTACGGGTGGGATTGTTGGCACGGGAGAACTCAAAACCCTTATTGATCCCGGGAGACTCCTGCACGAAGGTGGAGGTCTGGTAGATGGGGACGGAGATGGCGCCAGTCAACTCATCCACCGGGATGCTATGCAATAATTGAGTAGCTATTTTCAATCTTCAAAGTAATTATACTGTTATTAAACCCTGGTTGGCACACGCACAATCAGACATTCATTCGGTCATATAACTACCAGAACGGGCATAAAAAAAGCCCTTCCGATGTTGGAAGAGCTTTCAAGTATTTTATTACAGTGAATTTCAATCTCTGCCAACTTATCTTCCCTCGGTTATCGTATAACCGGGGCCGGAATTAGCACCTTTCCCTACATTTCTGCAGGTTGGTTGCTAAGGCATCGCAGGGCCAAGTCCCTCCGCCTTTCTGGATAAGTCATGTGTAAGAACTGGGTGCAAAGTTAAGGGTACTTTGATCAAATTTCCAAATGGCTGTATTTTTAATTTTTTTGACCCACCTGTTTTTTTGCTAATTTGATATATCTTATCGGACTTTTAATTATTCTGTTAACCAACCAATTATGACCATTGTACCTGTTGATCCGATCATGTCGGAAGAGCTCTTCCAGCATATCTGGCAATTCCGTTTATTTACACAATCGGGGCTGAGCACCCTTGAAGGAGATCCAGTTCAGATAGATCATCCCGGGCAACTGAACCGTCATGCAGGGCCTGATTTTACTGCTGCACGTATCCGTATTGGCAATACTTTATGGGTGGGAAATGTAGAACTGCATCTGAGAACGTCAGACTGGTTCCGGCACGGGCATCAGCACAACCTGCAATACCGGAATGTTGTGCTCCATATCGTTTTTGAGCACGACGTAGCAGGTGACAACACCCACGGCATTCCTATTCTTGAATTACGATACTGTATTCCAAAGTTATTGCTGCAGCGGTATGAATGGTTGCGGCAATCGCAGGCCTTTGTACCCTGTGCAGGATCTGTTGCAGAGGTGCCCTCACTGGTATGGACCGGATGGAAAGACCGTTTGCTGATAGAACGGCTGGAACAGCGGGCAGACGTATTGAAGGTCTGGTTGTTGCAAACACAGTATGACTGGGAAGAAGTTTGTTACCGTGCTTTGGCCAGAGGAATAGGTATGCCGGTAAATGGGGAAACATTTCTGGCATTGGCGAGGTCATTGCCTTACAAATTGCTGTTGCGTCATCAGCATGATCAGCTGCAATTGGAGGCATTATTATTCGGACAGGCCGGCATGCTGGAAGATAAACGTGGTGATGTCGCTGACGATGAATGGAAGTTAAACCGGGACGAAGCGGAGGTGTCAGGGGAGATGCGCAGGAGTATAGGTGGAGATGAGGTGGACTTGATCGCCGGAAGTGTTGCAGATCAAGGTGTTATAAAGGGTGTTGAGACGCGCGGAATATCAGATGAATATATGAGGCGTCTGCGACAGGAATATACTTATCTGCGACGTAAATATAAGCTTATTCCAATGGATGGCCAACGCTGGAAGTGGCTACGGATGCGGCCTGCTTCTTTTCCCACCATGAAAATTGCGGCAATGGCGGCATTGCTGCACAGGCATGCGCACCTCTTTTCTGTCATGCTGGAGGCAAAAGATGCCGCTACCCTGATAAAATTGCTGGAAGTACCTCTTTCCGGATATTGGCAGACACATTATCGGTTTGGAAAGCCGGTGGCACAGACAAGGATGCCCGGTAAGAGGGCTGTGCATAATATGTTGATCAATACAGTCTTACCATTATTATATGTCTACGGAAGAGAGAAAAAGGATGGCGATTATCAGGAAAAGGCGGTAGCGATGCTAAGACAATTGCCACCGGAAGATAATCACCTGATCCGTGAATGGAAGGCGCTGCATGTGAGTGCCGGATCGGCAGGAGAGACACAGGCATTGTTGCAGTTGAAACAAACATATTGTGAGGAAAAAAGATGTCTGCACTGTGCGGTGGGAGCAAGGCTGGTCAGGAGTGGAATTGCCTGATAAACAAATCTTGTAACCATTTTTCATCCGGGGCGTTATATATACATGGGCGTGGGTTTTCGCAGAAAAACAAATTTACACATGACAGAAAAAACGTGTAGGTTTGTAACAGCAGGCATACCAATATGATGCCCCTTACGTTTATATAGTATAGCCCGGCGGCTATACTCCGTTAACTAAACAAATCTATACAGGTGAAAAGACTATACTTATCCTTGCTTTTACTGGCCATGGCGGGTGGTGTGTATGCCCAGACTTCAACCACTGATGCACCTTCCAAAAAGGAACAGCGGGAGGAACGGAAGCTGAAGCGTATTTCATTGTTTAAACAGCTGGAAGAAGGTGAGAACCTGTATCAAAGAGAATTTTCCATGGGTGGCCGTATCAATACGGACGGCTGGGCCGGTTTTTTTGAACTGGGTTGGAGAAAGAGCAGAATTAAAGTAACCTATTTCCAGTTCGAGTTTGCTGAGAAGAAAAATCCGAAGGAAGATAAAAAACCGGGTGCTTTAAAAGATATCGATCAATTTGGCTTTATATACTCCGAGAAGCCTTATATATATGGTAAGCAAAACAATTTCTATCAGGCTAAACTGGGTGTTGGTCAGCAGCGACTGATCGGTGGTAAAGGCAATAAAAACGGGGTATTGGTAAATGCCATTTATTACGGTGGTCTTTCCGTTGGTCTGAAGAAACCTTATTACCTGAATGTAGTAGACCCGAACACTTCAAGAGGCGTACAGGTAAAATATGGTCAGGATCCATTATATGATCAGGCATTTCTGGACAGATCGTCAATTATTGGCGGTGCTGGTTTTGGAAAGGGCTGGAGTGAGGTAAGTATCGTACCGGGTATACATGCCAAAACAGGTTTGCGCTTTGATTGGGCTCGTTTTAACGAGGTTGTCAGTGCACTGGAAGTCGGTGTAAATGCTGAGTATTATACTAAGGATGTGGACATTATGATCGATCAGGACCCTAAGAAGTTTTTCTTTAATGCATACATCGCGTTACAGTTTGGAAAGCGTTGGGACAAGAAATAGTTGAGAAGTATTAAATTTGTGTTCTAAAGAAAGGATCAGAGATGGAAGAAACACCGATCACGACCGCAACGCCATGTAGTACAGCACCTGCTGCACCAAGGACGAAAAAGCCTGACTGGCTGAGAGTTAAGTTGCCAATAGGGGAAAGTTACAAACAGGTTCGTAACCTGGTTGATACGCATAAATTACACACAATCTGTGAGAGCGGTAACTGCCCGAATATGGGAGAATGCTGGGGAGCCGGCACCGCTACTTTTATGATACTGGGAAATATCTGTACCCGTAGCTGTGGGTTCTGTGCGGTAGCTACCGGCAGACCGGAAGCTGTGGACTGGGATGAGCCTCAGCGTGTGGCGGAAGCCATTTACCTGATGAAGGTGAAACACGCGGTGATCACCTCGGTAGACAGAGATGAACTGAAAGATGGTGGTTCTATCATCTGGGCAAATACCATTAAAGCTGTCAGATCACTGAATGCTGACACTACTATGGAGACATTGATCCCTGACTTCAGAGGTCAGTGGGAAAACCTGCAGCGCATCATTGATGTAGCGCCTGAAGTGGTATCCCACAACCTGGAAACAGTGGAGCGTCTGACAAAACAAGTACGTATCCAGGCAAAATATCATCGCAGCCTGGAAGTAATCCGCCGCCTGAAAGATGGAGGCATGCGTACCAAGAGTGGTATCATGCTGGGTCTCGGCGAAACGAAAGAAGAAGTGGTACAGGCCATGCAAGACCTGTACGATAATGGATGTGACGTGGTGACACTCGGACAATACCTTCAACCTACCCCAAAACATTTACCGGTTGTCCGTTTTGTACATCCCGATGAGTTCGCAGAATTGCGTGAAATAGGATATAACATGGGTCTTGACTATGTAGAATCAGGACCACTGGTAAGATCCTCCTACCATGCAGAAAAACATATTCACAGTGGACGTGCCGCGAAGTAAGTTAAACAATAGTTTAAATTTACATCAGTGGTAACATGTTTCTGATTGCGAGTCATTATCTTTGCCCTGCAATTGCGGGAACGAGGTTAGCTACAGCTCCCTATGGGAGCTGATTTGCCACCTTTTTAGGTGACAATATCCCAAGATTTGTTTAAACCGTTAACGACCTGAACCTACCTGTTTGCAGTTTGTGCATAATGCTAAACTGTGCCCGTCTGATTTTTGCTGAAGATCACATTAGCATCTAATTGAATAACAAATATATAGTGGACAAAATCGTCGTTGTCCTCCGATTGGTGTAAAGAAGATTCTGATTGTCAAAACCTTTTATGAAAAGAGTATTTTATCTGACCGCCGTACTAAGCGCCGTGCTGTATAACGCACCGTCTTATGCGCAACAGGTCTCCGATTCACTGCTTCCTCAAGCCACCCTCCAGGCTTGTATTCAGTATGCACTCACCCACCAGCCGGTTGTAAAACAGGCAAAACTGGATGAGGATATCACTGAATACACCATTAAGGGTAAGCTTGCGGATTGGTACCCGCAGATTGGTGTAGATTACAGCCTCAACCATTATCTGAAGATTCCCACATCCTATTTTAATGGGAACTATGTACAGTTGGGCGTAGAAAACAACTCCGCAGCTTTGTTCCAATGGAACCAGAATCTGTTTACCCGTGATCTGCTGCTGGCAGGCAGAACTGCCCGCGATGTACGCAAACAAGCAAAACAGAACACAGAAAGCTACCGTATTGATGTAGTGGCAAATGTGACCAAAGCTTACTACGGTATGTTGCTGACTGAACGTCAGATTGATGTACTGGATGAAGATGTGGTACGTCTGGAACGTAGTCTGAAAGATGCTTATAACCAATATCAGGGTGGTATTGTGGATAAGACAGACTATAAAAGGGCGACTATCTCCCTGAATAACACCCGTGCACAGCGAAAGACTGCCGCCGAGCAACTGAAAGCCAGTGAAGCACAGCTTCGTCAGCTGATGGGCTATCCAGTGAACGGTCCTCTACCACTCGTATATGACACTGTACAAATGGTCCAGAACATACAGCTGGATACAACCGTTACGGTGACCTATAATAACAGGGTGGAAATGCAGTTGCTGGAAACACAAAAAACGTTGTTAGATGCACAGCTGAAGTATAACAAATGGAGCTTTATTCCGACTGTTTCTGCATTTGCGAACTATAACTTCAACTACCTGAATCCGGAATTCTCCAAGTTGTATAACAACAACGTACCGAGTTCTCAGGTAGGACTGAAAGTGTCCCTGCCTATTTTTCAGGGTTCTAAACGTATCTATAACATCCGTCAGGCGGAATTGCAGATCAAACGTAATGATCTGGATATAGAAAACCTGCGCAACCAGATCAATACTGAATATACTCAGGCAATGGCAACCTATAAAGGTAACCTGAATCAGTTTTATGTGATGAAGGAGAATGTGGACCTGGCACAGGAAGTATATACTCTGATCGAGATGCAGTACCGGGAAGGTGTAAAAACCTATCTGGAGGTGATCACGGCACAGACAGATCTGCGTTCGGCACAACTGAACTACTATAACGCAATGTATACTGTGCTGTCCAGCAAAGTGGATCTGCAACGTTCATTGGGTACAATATCAACTAACAACTACTAATAAGGAAACTGGTCGGGTCCGTACAGCCTGACCATTGAAAGGACAAATATTTTCAGATGAAAACAAAGCAACACATTCTCCTCATTGGCGCTACAGGCTTATTTTACCTGGCTTCCTGTAAAGGCCCGGCTCAGAAAGCAGCCATGGTATTGCCTCCTACACCGGTAAGCGTAGTACCTGCAGTTACTGGTACTGCTATTTACTACGATAAATATCCAGCTACAGTAGTAGCCTTGAACCAGGTTGAACTGCGTGCACAGGTATCAGGATATATTACCGGCATTTTCTTCAAAGAAGGTGAAGTGGTACAGAAAGGAAAACCGCTCTATGAAATAGACCGTCGTAAGTATGAAGCCGCTTACCGTCAGGCAGAAGCCAGTATCGCGCAGGCAAAGGCAAATCTTACGAAAGCACAGAAAGACGCAGACCGTTATCATAAACTGGCAGAGCAGGATGCAATTGCCCGTCAGACACTGGACAATGCAGACGCTGCACTGGACGTAAGCCGTAGCCAGCTGGCTGCTGCGGAAGCCTCTTTACTGGCTGCCCGCACAGACCTCGACTACGCTGTGATCAAAGCTCCTTTCACCGGCCGTATCGGTATCTCTCAGGTAAAACTGGGTGCACAGATCGGTGCAGGAACAACCTTACTGAATACAATTTCTTCAGAGAATCCGATCGCTGTTGATTTCGTGGTGAATGAAAATGATATTCCACGTTTCTCTGGTATGCAGGGTAAAACGGTGACTCCGGGTGATTCTACTTTCCGTCTGCAATTACCTAACGGACAGGCTTATTCTGAGCCCGGCCGTCTGACAGTAGTAGATCGTGGTGTGGATAACCTGACAGCTACTATCAAGGTGCGTATTGAATTCAACAACCCGAAGAATGAACTGAAAGAAGGTATGAGCGGTGTGATGAATGTACTGAACGATCAGTCAGGCGACCGCGTTATCATTCCTTACAAATCAGTGGTTGAACAGATGGGTGAATTCTTCGTATTTGTTGCGAAAGATACTGTTGCAGAACAGCGTAAAATACATCTGGGCCCTCGTCTGAGAGAAAGTATCGTCGTAATGGACGGTGTGAAAGAAGGCGAGCTGGTGATTGCAGAAGGTATACAGCGTTTACGTGATGGTGGTAAGATTGATACCACTACTGTAAAGAAAGCGCCGGATGCCGCAGCTAAGAAATAGATAACAGTTTGAGTTTGAATCAATAGAAGAAGAAACATGATTGCAAATACTTTTATACGCAGACCGGTTACCGCAATAGTTATTTCTGTTGTACTGGTGCTGGTAGGTTTGCTGGCGATGACTAACCTGCCCATTGGCCAGTACCCGGAAATTTCGCCCCCCACTGTACAGGTGACCGGTACTTATATCGGTGCGGATGCACAGACGGTGGAGCAGACAACAGCTACTCCTGTGGAAGTGCAGGTAAATGGTACACCTGGTATGACTTATATGACCAGTAACAGTACCAACAGTGGTGCAATGAGTTTGACCGTGAACTTTGAAGTGGGTACTGACATTAATATCGCCGCTCTGGACGTACAGAACCGTGTGGGTATTGCGCAGCCAACCCTGCCTCAGGAAGTACAACGTTTAGGTCTGACTGTAAGAAAGCGTAACCCCAGTATCCTCATGCTGGTGGCTTTATATTCTCCGAATGGTACCCATGATGTAACCTTCCTGGATAACTATACCAACGTATATATCAAGGATGCATTGCTGCGTGCGAAAGGTGTGGGTGATATCTTCACCCGTGCGGATGATTTCAGTATGCGTGTATGGCTGAAACCTGACAAGCTGGCCCAGATGGGTGTAACAGCAGAAGAGGTAAGAGCTGCTATTACTGAACAGAATGCGCAGATTTCCGCAGGTACCGTGGGTGCACCTCCTCAGAAGACCGGACAGACATATGAGTATACCATCTTCGTAAAAGGCCGTCTCGTAACAGCTGAGGAATTTGGTAATATCATTATCAAAACCCGTCCGGATGATGGAGCAATTGTATACCTGAAAGATGTTGCCCGCATACAGCTGGGTAAATTCAGTTACAGCAACAACTCTTATGTAGATGGTAAGAGAGCTTCCTACCTGCTGGTTTATCAGGCGCCGGGTAGTAACGCGATCGAAACAGCAGAAGCGGTATATGAAACAATGGAACAGCTGAGCAAGACCTTCCCGAAAGATGTTGCTTACGTAGTACCATTTGAGTCTGTATCCGTGATCGAGGTATCTATCCACGAGGTGGTGGAAACCCTGTTGGAAGCACTCGTACTCGTGGTGATCGTGGTATTCCTCTTCCTGCAAAGCTGGAGGGCGACCGTTATCCCGGTACTCGCTATTCCTGTATCCATTATTGCGACGTTCATCTTCTTCATACCGCTTGGATTTACCATCAATACCCTGACCCTGTTCGGTTTCGTACTGGCGATCGGTATCGTGGTGGATGACGCCATTGTGGTGGTGGAGGCGGTCCAGCATAATATGGACCATGAACAGATGACGCCGAAGGAAGCGACTTATGCAGCGATGAAAGAGATCTCCGGACCGGTAATGGCGATTGCGCTGATTCTTGCGGCGGTATTCGTACCAGTAGGATTTATACCGGGTATCGTGGGACGTCTGTATCAGCAGTTTGCGATCACGATCGCAATCTCCGTACTGATCTCCGCGTTTGTGGCATTGTCCCTGACGCCGGCATTATGTACGCTGATCCTGCGACCAATGCACCTTGATAAGGATTCAAAAGGTCTGAATAAGTTCTTCTTTAAGTTCAATACGTGGTTTGGACATGTGACCAGTCGTTATTCACTGGGTGTGAAGAAGAGTATCCGTTGGTCACGTTATGTGATCATACTGCTGCTTTGTATTATGGTCGGTACCCTGTTCCTCTTCAGAGGTAAGCCGACAGGCTTTATCCCGACAGAGGATGATGGTCGTATATATATCACTTTTGACCTGCCGGAATCATCTTCCACAGAGAGAACGATTGCTGTAATGACAGAAATGATGCATACACTGGATAGCGTAAAAGCGATCGGTCACTATGCAGCATTGGGTGGTCTGAACGTAGTAAGTTTTGCGACCAAATCGAACAGTGGTACGATCTTCTGTCAGCTGAAACCATGGGATCAACGTAAAGACAAATCTCAGCAGATATTCGCGCTGGTAGGACAACTGCAGGCGAAACTATCCAGATTTAAGGAAGCCAATGTGGTGGTAATTCCGCCTCCGGCAATCCCCGGTCTGGGTTCTACAGCAGGTTTCTCCTTCATTCTTCAGCAGAAGAGTGGTGGTGGCGACATCAAGGAATTTGAAGGCGTACTGCAGAAATTCACAATGGCGATCAACCAGCGTCCTGAAATAGCAAGAGCGTTCTCCTTCTTCACCGCACGTACTCCCGGTTATCAACTGGAGATAGACCGTGAAAAGGCGAAGAAGATGGGCGTACAGATATCCTCTATTGCTACCGCATTGCAGACCTATCTGGGTAGTGCTTATGTGAATGACTTTACGGTGTACGGCCGTAACTTCCGTGTAGTAACACAGGCGGATTCCACTTACCGTGGAGATATCAAGGATCTGGCGCAATATTTTGTGCGTAACTCTGCCGGTACGATGGTACCATTGAGTGCGCTGACTTCATATAAGGTGACGGAAAGTGCGCCGGTTATCTCTCACTATAACCTGTTCCGTTCTGCGGAAATAAACGGTAGCCCTGCTCCGGGCTATAGTAGTGGTGACGCGATCAAGGCATTGCAGGAAGTAGCAGCACAGGTATTACCGGAAGGTTATGGATATGAGTTCTCCGGTCTGAGCCGTGAGGAGTTATTATCCGGATCCAAGACGGTTTACATCTTTGCGCTGTCTATCATCTTCGTATTCCTCTTCCTTGCAGCCCTTTATGAAAGCTGGTCTGTACCATTCTCCGTACTGCTGGCAGTACCTATCGGAGCTTTTGGTGCGATCCTGACATTGACTTTCCTGCCTGCCATTACGAACAACGTATACGCGCAGATCGGTCTGATCACACTGATTGGTTTGTCGGCAAAGAACGCGATCCTGATTGTGGAATTTGCGAAAGAGCGTGTGGATAAAGGTATGGAACTGGTCACAGCTACTGTGGAAGCGGCCAAGCTGCGTCTGCGTCCTATCATCATGACATCCCTTGCGTTCCTGTTAGGTATCATGCCGCTGGTATTATCCAGTGGTGCGGGTGCTGAATCCCGTAAAACAATGGGATGGACCGTATTGGGTGGTATGTTCACCGCGACCTTCCTTGCGATCTTTATCGTACCGGTGCTGTATGTGGTAATTACCCGTCTGGCATATGGTAAGGATAAACTGAAACAAATGCAGGAAAACTACAAAGCGATGCAACACGAATTATAAACGGAAAACATTGCAACTAAAAAAGGCGCCCGCGGTTAGCGGGCGCCTTTTTTTATGTAAAGAAAGTAAGAAGTCTGGTTATTTGCCGATGGTCATATAGAAGAAAATAATTGCGGCAGCTATAGATGAAGCAACCATTACCAGAAGAGTGATCAGTAATATTTTCCAGCCTATGTGTACCCTCATTTTATTGGGAGGTGGCTGCACATTTTCATAATGGATCTCTTTTCTATTATACCATGTGCCGGTCATAACCGGGGCAGCAGCTTCCTGCGCGACCTGTTGCATGATCGCTGTTTTCAGGTGTGCAGGTGGAGGAGCTGCATCTTTGAACGCCATGCGTTCTATGCGGCACTCGATTTCGTCCTGTTCGATCTGAACTTCCGGGAAGAAATTCAGGTGCATCCGATACTCGGCTTCCTCTTCAGGACTTGCGAATCCAAGGAGCACTTTCTCCAGATTTCCATCTGATATGTAACGCTCGTAGTCCATAGTTACATGTGGGTATTTCTCAAGTTAACGCATCCGTATTCCGGATGGAGATATAATATCGCAGTTCTGCGAAGGTGGTGAAAAAGTCAGACAAATAGTTGTCCAAACTAGTGAAATAAGTAAATACACTAAAAAAAATGGAAACCGGCCCTAAGTGATAGGGAGGACCGGTTTCGCAAATATTATAGCTTAGTTACTCTTCTTTTTAAAGATATTTCCGATAGTACTTTTTACCGCTTGTTCCGCTTGTTTACCGGCATTTTGCAAAGGTTGTGCCTTATTTCCGGTAGTATCTTTCTGACCTGTGATCTGTTTGGTGATCTGGTCTTTCAGACCTGCAACGGCGTTATTTTTAGCAGCATTCAGTGAATCTTTGAGGGCAGTTTTCACTGTATCTACCTTATTTTTTACGAGGGTGGTTGCCTGATCTTTCAGGTTATTGAGGGTACCGGAGGTTGTTTCCTGCAGGTCGGTTTTGTAGGTCGGTTTCATGATGTTACCACCGAGCAACACATTCAGGTGAATGCTGTCGCTGATATTAACAGGGATACCTTTAGCGGTCGCCTGTGAAGCCAGACTTGTCACCAGCGCATCTCCCTGTTTGCCGATCACGCTGCGGGGCAGGGTCATTTGCAGGGTATAGTCCAGTGACTGGTCAAAACCGTGAGAACCACCTACCAGCATACTGATGTTGCTGACGTTCACTTTGAACGGATTTACCTTTACGCGGCCGTTTTCAAAAGCGAAATAGGTTTTGATATCTCTCAGGGAGAAGTTTTTCAGTTGAGATACATTCAGGGTGCTTGCCAGCTGGTCTATCGGGCCAAATTTCTGTAAGGCACCTTCCAGTACCAGCAGGTTACCATCTCCTGTCAGGCTACTGAGCAACGGCATCATATCCTGACCCAGTTTACCGGTCAGTTCGAGGTTGGAGTTGATTTTACCATTCAGGAATTTAGCCACCGGCATGAGCGCCTGAACGGTATTGAAAGCATTGAAAGTCTGTTGTACGTCTACGTTTTGTACACTGTAAGACATATTGATGTCCGGATTAGTCTTACTGTTTTTAGTGCTGTAGCTACCATTTACTTCCATGTTACCCTGTAAGGCATTTGCCTTGATCTGTTGCATAGAGACGGTTTCGTCTTTAAGTAACAGGTTACCGGAGAGGTTAGACATGTCAAGTTTATCGTAGTGTACTTTATCTACCTGTGCCTGTAAAGCGAGGTTCAGGTTAGCCGGAACAGCAAAAGGAGCGCTGGCTGTATCTGCGGGTGTGGCGGCAGCTGTGGTTTCAGTTGTACCCATCCACTTATCCAGGTCCACCTGATCTGCTTTTACAGCCAGTTTACCGTCCAGCGGCTGATTCTTCAGCATATACGCCAGCATATTATTCACTTCACCGTTAGCCTGGAAGTTGGTACCCATGTATTGTCCATCGAACTTAGACACTGTCACGTTCTTCGGATTGAACTGCATGGACAGGGTGTTTACTTTAACGCCATCCGGATAGTCTTTGCTGCGGTACAGCAGATCGCTGATCAGGATACTGCCGGCAGCGTAGAATTTATCGTATGCCTGTTTTTCGATAGCGCTCATGTTACCTTTTGCAGTAACATCCGCATCTACGATACCACTCAGTGCGGTACCTGCATCCAGTTTTACGAACTGAGAAACTTTTGACAAGTCAAGTTTACCTTTTGCAGCACCGTCTACATACATATCAGAGATCGGTGTTTTTACAAGGAGGCGCATATCCAGCGGCGTGTTATCCATTTCCACATGCGCAGAAGGAATATCCACAATGGTGTGATCAGGTACGCCATCCGGATTGTTGACGCTCATTTTTACCTGAATATTTTTAACAGGTTTAGGGAGGTCAGGATATTGGAAGAAACCATCCTTCACGGCCAGATTTAATCCGAAGGCAGGCATTTCGGTAGCGCTGTAGGTACCTTTTACGTAACCATCGAAAGCAGCGGTACCGGAGGTCTTGATTTTATCAAAGTCCTGCATAAAGATAGCCGGTACGAGAGAGAGGATGTCTTTAAACTGTGTGGAAGGCGCTTTCATGGTGAGATCCATGCCATAAGTGCTGTCGTTTACGAGTTTAAAGAAACCCTGAAAGGCCAGTTCGAGATTGTTCAGTGTGGCTTTACCTTTCTGGAAGGTATAGGTGCTGGTTTTATTATCTACCTGAATGTCTGCATCCATTGTTGTTTTGGTGCGCAGGAGGTAGGGGATAAGCCCATAGCGGAAGGTAACACCTTCAGCCTGGGTGGTTGTCTGCAGGGTGAACAGATCCTGTGTGAAGTCGCCTTTACCCTGATGGTCCAGGCCTTCAATGAGCATACCCATATCGCCTTGTTCATCATCATAGCGGATAGTGGCATCTTCGATGCTGTATTGCTGGAGATTGAGGGCAAATTTGGCAGAGGAAGTGTCTGCAGAGGGCGTCTGGGTGGTGTCAGGTTTGGTAATATCCCAGTTCACCAGACCTTGTTTATTGATAATAGCATGTATGCGCGGCGCTACGATATCCACATTATAGATATCCATTTTATCACCTTTGATCACGCTCATGAGATTGAGTGCCAGATCAATTTTCTTAACAGCAAACAGGGTATCACCGGCGAAGGGGGCTCTGTTTACCACGCTCAGGTCTTCAAGGGCTACCGCGAGCCGTGGAAAGTGTCTTATCAGACTGATATCCACGTCTTTAAAGTCAACATCGGCTACGAGTTGTTTGTTCAGCTCTGTTTTGACGATAGACATGATCTTGCCCTTGAAAAAGTATGGTATGGCAATAGCTGCAATAACCAGTACCAGCAAGAAAATTCCTACAATTTTGAGGATTTTTTTGAGCATTTTTTAAATAGATGTTTTTTAGTATGTATGAAGGTAGTAAGGAAAAGCGGTATTCTAAAGTCCGATTTAAGTTAAATTTGTGCTCTAAAATATATACTTACCTGATTATGACGCCGGAACGTAGAGAAAGGTTACTATCCGTATTAAATAAAAGACAAGCAGGTCTGACTGTTGTCCTGGAGAATGTATTTGATCCGCATAACATTTCTGCGGTGCTGCGTACGTGTGATGCTGTGGGTATCCAGGATGTCTATGTGCTGAACACACAGACTGCCCGTCGTAAGAGATGGGGACACAAGAGCTCTTCCAGTGCCGCGAAGTGGCTGACTGTCCATCAGTTTAATGATACAGCCACCTGTATGGCAGCTGTAAGGGAAAAGTACGATAAGATCTATACAACGCATCTTGCGGCAGATTCGAAAAGTCTGTATGAGATTGATTTTACCGGTTCTGTAGCACTGGTATTCGGGAATGAGCAGGAGGGAGTGAGTGAGGAGATCAGGAAATTGTGTGATGGTAACTTTATTATTCCTCAGGTGGGTATTATCAAATCGCTGAATATTTCTGTGGCTTGTGCAGTGAGCATATATGAGGCAATGAGGCAAAAATCGATTGCAGGCCATTATGAACAAAAAAACCTACCGGACGCTCAATACAACGAATTGCTTGAGGAGTGGGGCTTTCAGGAAGAAGACATGTGAGTTGAGGCATTTTGGTGAGATTGGTTGAATGGGATATTATGCTAATTTCCATTGCAATAAAATTTATGCAAAATGGACGTTATTGTAGACATTCAAAGAGCGTTTATGAAAGAACTACAGCAGAAGCTGGATAATCCGAAAGCATCCGCTATTGCAAGGGAAGGAATATCCTTATTCAGTTGGGCAGTGAATGAAATGATCAAAGGAAGAAAGATTGTTTCCTTAGATCAGGAACAAGGGACCTATGTTGGAATCACCAGTCCACTTTTGAGAAAGGTGAAACCAGCTCCTAAACCGGAACAGCATTCTTCCAACTAAAAATTGATCATTGATGTTAACCCAGCTGGAGATAGAAGACGAATTATTAGTCGTCCCTTCAGAAAGAAAGTTCAGATTTGCATTGACCTTCATGACATTGTTGATCGTTCTGATATCTATTATCATTTTGATCTCATTATTGTTCGTCAAACCGTTTGATGGATCAGCGGATATCAGTAAGATTATTTCTCAAATTAATAGAGAGACTGTCAATGATAGTCTGATAAGCGATAAAACGGCATTTGTAAAATATCTGCAGGAAGAGAAGAAGGAGTTCAGGGAATTCTTCTTGCAATTGTGCCAGTTAGTGCTGTTAAATTTACTATTACCGATAGTAACCGCCGTTATGGCTTATCGCATGGGAGCAAAGGAAAATGAATGATATCGCTTAAACAGGCTTTAATAATAAAAATAAAAAAGCGGCAGTTGAGAAACTACCGCTTTTTTATTTTTATTGTGCCGCTGTTGTTTGTAACAATGCGCTTATAAATGTTTTCGCACCTGTAAACTGAATATCAGTATAACGACGATTATTCAGCGGAAACAATTCCGTGCTGAACATACTCTTCATATACTGTAATTGCTGCCATGCGGGATATATTTCATTTTCCCCTTCAGGATGCCCGGCCCTTTCCCGTTTTATAATTGCCAGTAAGTCATCCAGACTACCCTGACGAATCAATTTGAATTCCTGTTCTTTCAATTCACCAGCGATGGTAGCCAGTTCCTTCGGACTTACCTGAAAACCGGCGATTCGCAGAAAACGGGGAGTAGTAGCATCCATTGCCGCTGCGGCCGTGAAAGTCGCCACATCGTCTATGGTCGTGAAGTCTATGCGTTTATTTTCATCTTCCCAATAACTGACACTGTTGTTGTTCAGGTCCAGTAAAGGATTATTTCGCATCAATATCTCTGCGAAGGCACCATTGAGTATAGATGTGGCAGCTATGGGGGCTTTCTCCAACTGTTCGTGGAATTTACGCCTCAGATCGAAGTTGCGGTTCTCTCCGGCAGCCTGTTTGGTGAAGTCGCTGGCATAGTCAGAAGGAATGAAGCGGGGAACGCCCGCGTTAACCGCTGCCTGCAACAGTGCCGATTGTACATCTATAATGACGTCTTCCAGGCCCTGCAGCGCAGATACCACACAGTCTACATCTTTACAGGCCAGTGTCAGTTCATTGATATTGTGCATATCAGTCTGAATGACACCAATATCATATTGTTTCAATGTGCCAATTTTCTCCAATGCAGTATTGGGACGGATTACAGCACGGACATCTGCGCCCTCATCAATCAGTCCGCGGATGATCTTTTCTCCAAGATGCCCACTTGCACCCGCTACAAGGATTTTTGCGTTCATACGGTCGTGTGTTTATGCGATATACACCGCATTATTAATGCCTGTTTTTATCAGTTGTTGGAATAAAAAAGGGTAGTCTTTGCGAGACTACCCTTTTACTATAATGATAGGTTATTATTTCATCAGGCGCTGCAGGTTACACAACCTTCTTCCATGGTGCAGACTGCGCCCTCAACAAATTCAACTTCGTCGAGCTTGGAGTCAACTGATTTAGCTGCTTTCGCCTCACCAGCTTTCTTTTCCACCATTGGTTCGATCTGCTGACCACCCTGTTTTTCAACAGTAAACTGTACTGCCTGAGCTGCTGCCTGTGTACGCAGGTAGTACATACCTGTTTTCAGACCTTTCTTCCATGCGTAGAAGTGCATAGATGTCAGCTTGGCTGCAGAAGGTGTATCAACGAACAGATTCAGTGACTGAGACTGGCAGATGAAAGCACCGCGATCGGCTGCCATGTCAATGATTGTACGCTGTTTGATTTCCCATACTGTTTTATACAGTTCCTTGATCTGTGAAGGGATCTCAGGAATGTGCTGGATGGAGCCATTGGAAGTAATGATCTTATTCTTCATATCATTATCCCACAGACCGAGTTCCACCAGATCTTTCAGCAGGTGTTTATTGACTACTACAAACTCTCCGCTCAGTACGCGACGGGTGTAGATGTTTGAAGTGTATGGTTCGAAACATTCGTTATTACCCAGGATCTGAGAGGTAGACGCAGTTGGCATTGGTGCCAGCAACAGGGAGTTACGCACACCATGCTTTTTGATCTCTCCTTTCAGGGAAGTCCAGTCCCAGCGTGCAGAAGGAGTTACACCCCACATATCAAACTGCAGGATGCCTTTTGATACTGGTGAACCTGCATATGTTTCGTAAGCGCCGTCTTTGATAGCCAGGTCTTTTGATGCATTCAATGCGGCAAAGTAGATGGTTTCAAAGATTTCGCTGTTCAGTTTTTTCGCTTCTTCACTTTCGAACGGATAACGCATCAGGATGAACGCATCAGCAAGCCCCTGCACACCCAGACCAATAGGACGGTGACGGAGGTTACTGTTACGTGCTTCTTCTACAGGGTAGAAGTTATTGTCAATGATACGGTTCAGGTTCAGGGCTGCCTGATAAGTAACTTCATACAGTTTTTCGTGATCGAATTTACCGTCGATTACAAAGCGTGGCAGTGCGAGAGAGGCCAGGTTACATACTGCTACTTCATTTGCATCAGTATATTCGATGATCTCTGTACACAGGTTGGAACTTTTAATAGTACCCAGATTCTGCTGGTTAGATTTGCGGTTTGCAGAATCTTTGTACAACAGGTAAGGAGTACCGGTTTCAATCTGTGCATCCAGTACAGCAAACCAAAGATCCTGTGCCTTTACTGTTTTGCGTGCACGGTTTTCTTTCTCATATTTCGTGTAGAGTTTTTCGAACTCTTCACCCCAACATTCGTGCAGTCCCGGTGCTTCGTGTGGACAGAACAGGCTCCATTCACCGTTTTCTTCTACACGTTTCATAAACAGATCTGGTACCCACAGTGCGTAGAAGAGATCTCTTGCACGCATTTCTTCCTTACCATGGTTTTTACGCAGGTCAAGGAATTCGAAGATATCAGCGTGCCATGGTTCCAGATAGATAGCGAAAGCGCCTTTACGTTTACCACCACCCTGGTCTACATAACGTGCGGTGTCATTAAATACACGCAGCATTGGAATGATACCATTGGATGTACCATTGGTACCGCTGATGTAAGAACCTGTAGCGCGGATATTGTGAATGCTCAGACCAATACCACCAGCACTCTGGGAGATCTTCGCAGTTTGTTTCAATGTATCATAGATACCCTCGATACTATCATCCTGCATGGTCAGCAGGAAACAGCTGGACATCTGTGGTTTAGGTGTACCCGCATTGAAGAGGGTAGGTGTTGCATGTGTGAACCAACGTTCACTCATCAGATTGTATGTCTTGATAACTGCATCGATATCTTCTTTGTGGATACCAACAGATACACGCATGAACATATGCTGTGGACGTTCTGCAACTTTACCATCTAATTTCAGCAGGTAAGAACGTTCCAGTGTTTTGAAACCGAAATAGTCGAATGCAAAGTCACGATCATAGATGATGCTGGAATCGAGGATAGCAGCATGCTTCATAATGATCTCATATACATCGTCTGCTAACAATGGAGCAGGTTTGCCTACTTTCGGATCAATATAATTATACAGGCTCTCCATTGTTTTGGAAAATGATTTCACTGTATTTTTATGGAGATTGCTCACCGCGATACGCGACGCGAGCAAGGCATAGTCAGGATGTTTTGTAGTAAGCGATGCTGCAGTTTCTGCGGCAAGATTATCCAGTTCGCTGGTGGTTACTCCATCATATAAACCCTGTATCACTTTCTTGGCTACGTCTATGGCATCTACGTACTCAGCATTCAGTCCATAACACAGCTTTTCAACACGAGCAGTAATCTTGTCAAACTTAACAGCTTCTTTGTGGCCGTCGCGCTTAATTACAAACATGGTTAAATGAATTTAAGAGGTTGAGTAAAGTATTTATTAAAATGTGGTTGTTGGCAAATTCTGCAATAGCATGCAATTATTATGCCTTTATCAGAAATCCTCGTCAAGGCTGAAAGTCTGTGTATCCTTACCAGACATTACACCAGCTTTCTGATAATCCCCCACGCGTTTTTCGAAGAAGTTTGTTTTACCCTGCAGAGAGATCATCTCCATAAAGTCAAACGGATTTGCCGTGTTGAATATTTTAGTATATCCCAGTTCACTTAACCAGCGGTCTGCAACGAATTCAATGTATTCGCTCATTAATTTGCTGTTCATACCGATCAATGCTACCGGTAATGCATCTGTGATGAATTCTTTTTCGATCGCTACTGCATCACGGATAATTGTATGTACCTGTTCTTCCGGCAGTTTATTTTCCAGCATGCCATACAGCAGACATGCAAATTCGCAATGTAATCCTTCATCACGGCTGATCAGTTCATTGGAGAAAGTCAGACCCGGCATCAGGCCTCTTTTCTTCAGCCAGAATATAGAGCAGAAACTACCACTGAAGAAGATACCTTCCACAGCCGCAAATGCTACAAGACGCTCAGCGAAATTACCGTTCTCGATCCAGCGGAGTGCCCACTTAGCCTTTTTAGTAACAGCAGGTACTGTTTCTATCGCATGGAAAAGACGGTCTTTTTCAACAGGATCTTTTACATAAGTGTCTATTAATAATGCGTACGTTTCAGAGTGGATGTTTTCCATCATAATCTGGAAACCATAGAAGCAACGTGCCTCGGGTAACTGTACCTCACTCATGAAGTTAACAGCGAGGTTTTCGTTAACGATACCATCACTTGCTGCGAAAAATGCGAGTACATGGGTAATGAAATGACGTTCCCCATCGTTGAGATTATTCCAGTCCTTCATATCTGCACTAAGATCAATCTCCTCTGCTGTCCAGAAACTAGCCTCATGTTGTTTGTATTTCTCCCATACTTTCGGATAGTTGATAGGCAGTAATACAAATCTGTCTTTGTTTTCCTTTAAAAGCAGTTCATTCTCTAAATTCATCGCTCAATAAATTTTTTAATATGGTTAACGTATGAAGATAGAAAGGACATGAAGGAGAAGTTATCCCCATTTTAAGTTATTCATTGGACCCTTTCCTGTTACCCTTTGATACGTGAGTGTGTTCCGATCGAAATTTCGTGTGCCAGCTCGGTTTGAATTATTCATACCCGGCGACCGGGGTTGCGCTCATATCCCTGGAGACTTGTTACTCGTATCGCGAACTGTTACAAATGTACACAGGAATAGCTGGGGTGCCTTTTTAAGTTTTTAACAGACTGTGGAAAAAGAGCAGATGAATTTTGGAAAGGTAATGTGACAGGGCAATCAGCCGTTTTGAGCAAATTTTAATTCCCAATTTTTGGTTTTTAACGCTACCTAAACCCGCAAAGTTTTGTTAAATCCAATGTTGATAACTGAAATTCAGCTATTTAATCCACATATTTACAAATAAATCATATCTCTTTTCATGGCATCACATGTTATTAATCTTCAACAAGTTGTAAAAAGTTATCACGATAGTGTTGTGCTCGATATTCCCGGTCTGGAGCTGGATTATGGGGTATATTGGCTCCTGGGGGGTAACGGCGCAGGCAAAACAACTTCTATGAAGGTAATGGCAGGCCTGATTCCGTTTCAGGGAGATATATTATTGGACAGCACTATCAGTTGTAACAAACAACCTGTACAATATCGCCGATATGTGAATTATGCCGAGGCCGAACCATTGTACCCGGGATTTATTACTGGCAGTGATCTGGTGGCCCTGTATGTGAAAACAAAAGGTAAAGGGTTCAGGGAAGTGCAGGAAATGATTGATTTACTGGGACTTGGGTCGTTTATCCACCGACCTGTCAGCAGCTACTCCAGTGGTATGCTGAAAAAGGTATCCCTTCTTTTGGCTTTTACAGGACGGCCGAAAGTTATATTATTGGACGAACCCCTGATTACGCTTGATACACAATCACTTCCATTGTTATACACATTGGTGGAAGAGTTTCACCAACAATATGGTGTTACTTTCTGTATTACTTCCCATCAGCCGGTTACAGCAGGATCTGTCCGTCTGCAGGTTCAGGATAAAAACATTGTGAAAATCTAAGTTATCCACAATGGCATTATCCAAAATATTCACAACCCGCTTTTATGCGAAGAACACCGGCTTCTTTTTGGTGATCTTTTACTTTTTCTTTGGGATTGTTCCCGGTGGACAATTACCTTCTTACCACTTTACCCTTATAAAGGGCTTTACTGGCAGCCCCGGTTTTCTGGCACTTGTCTGTTTGCTGTGGTTACTATATAATCTGAAGTGTATTGCATTCATCATTAACATCTTATCAACAAAAGAACATTCCTTTTTATATGGTACACTGGGAATACTGGAGGGAAATGCAAGATGGCGTACATGGATATGGCTGCATCTGACTTTATACGCCCCCGTGCTGATCTATAGTCTTGTATCGGCAGGCGTAGCCTTAAAATTGGGCTTCCATATAGCAGCGCTTGTTATCATGCTGTTTAGTCTGCTGATGGTAATTGCTCCACTGTGGATATATGTGCATAAGATGAAGCATCCGGGTACGGTATTCATGCTCTACAGATGGCAGCAATGGTTCAACAGGACCATCCGGAAACCGCTCTGGTCTTTTTATGGACATGAATTGCTCAATAATAATATGCGTTCACTGGCCATCGCGAAAATCGCATCAGCGCTTATCATCATAGTGACCTGCTCCTTTATGACAGATAAATACGACGAACGTGTGTTGCTGGTAGGGATACTTGTATGCGCATTGGCACAAAGTGTACTGGTATATAATCACAGGCGTTTTGACGATCTCTATCTCTCCCTGTTACCACAGTTGCCGGTGCCCCTGTGGAAAAGGTATCTGCAGATGGGCGGATTATACCTTGCCCTTATAGCACCCGAAAGCATATTACTTATATACAAGACCTGGCAGCAGGCCGCTCCTATACACTGGGTGATGTTAATAACCAGTAACCTGTCATTGTTAATGCTGTTCCGCAGTATCCTGTACTTTCCACGAATAGACCAGGATAAGTATTTCCGCTGGGTACTGATCATTATTGTAGCCATACTATTTATGGGCTTAGCCCGGATTTACTGGTACGGTATTCTGGGGATGCAGGCGCTGGCCGGGATCATTTTTTACAATAGGTATTACCGTTATGAGGCACCATTGGAGAAAGTGGATTAAAAGCCTTCATTATCATAATAAAAATATAGGTATATTCGTTCGAAAGGCTGTGACAGCGGATAAGGAAGGCACAAAATATATTTAACCATTCACCTATGGGTTTCTTATCAAAATTCTTTGGTAAACGTAGCAAAGCTGTTTTAGAGGACCAATTGCCGGTTGTACACATAGCCGATGATGACGAAAGGATGAACTGGGCCATTGAAAAAGCAAATGCCACTCTGCATTATTTTCAAAACAGTTTGTTGCAACCGGAACCGGTACAACAATATTTCTCCGTAAAAGTATTGATAGACGACGGCGTAAACCGCGAACACCTCTGGTTAACCTCTCCCAGTTTTGATGATGAAGGAAACCTGTATGGCGTAGTGGGTAACAAGCCTGTCTATGTTAATTCTGTGTCTGTTAACCAAAAAATTGGTATCGATCCGCGCTTTATTTCTGACTGGATGATCATCGAAGATGGCCGCCTGATAGGCGGATACACCATCCGGGCTATCCGTGAAGGGAAACCTGCACATGAATGGCCGGAATTTGATCGTCAGGTTGGACTTTACATTGATGAAGGAATTGATTACTTTGTACACGACTTTTCCACGCCGGAAGGAGCCATACTATGCCTGGAAGATGCTTATGATGAGCATAATATAGAAAAGGCGATCGCCTGTAAGAATTTTGTAGAGGAAGGAAGACTGTTATTAATGAAGATGAATGATATCTACAACGGTAATGACATTCTGCAGACTACTGCCGACATTCTGCGTACCTCTTTCATAAAAAGCCTGGAAAAAGAAGGATTTCCCATGTTTAAAGGGATTCGCCGTGCATTTCCTTACCGTAAAAAGATCACAGAACAACTATATCTGATTACGGAGGTTTACATCTTCCCGGGTGGGGAAAAAGCCAGACAGCAGATCTATACCTTCAAGGGGAAAGACGGCTGGCGGGTATTAAACATTGCCGAATAGTACAAACACAGGTCCATATAATCCATGTCATGATGAAGATTCTAAGCCAGACTATGCTGCTCTTGCTCGCAGCCATTACAACTTTTGCACAGCAAAAACCATTGAACGTAGGCGTTGCCGGCCTCACACACGACCACGTACATCTCTTGATGCACCAGTGGAAAAAAGGGCAGGTTACCATCGCCGGTATCGCGGAGTCTGACGCCCAGCTGATTGCCCGTTATAAAAAAAGCTATCAGTTGCCGGACTCGCTTTTCTATCCTGATCTGGCCACCTTGCTGGCACATAAACATCCGGATGCCGTACTGGCTTACAATGCAGTAGCAGAACATATCAATGTGGTAGAGGTCTGCGCCCCAAAGGGCATCTCCGTCATGGTAGAAAAGCCACTGGCGACTACCGTAGCGCAGGCAGACCGTATGGCAGCATTGGCCAGAAAGCACCATATACACCTGCTGACCAATTACGAAACAACCTGGTACAATACCAACCAGTATGTTTATGACCTGGTGAAAAAACAGGAAGCGGTTGGTCCGGTAAGGAAAATGGTTGTACACGATGGCCACGAAGGGCCAAGGGAAATAGGTTGTTCTGAAGACTTCCTGAAATGGCTGACCGACCCTGTGAAAAACGGAGGTGGCGCCCTGATGGATTTCGGTTGTTACGGAGCAAACCTGATGACCTGGATGATGGATGGTAAGGCGCCAATTTCAGTAACAGCGGTAGCTCGCCATATCAAACCTTCCGTATATCCGAAAGTAGAGGACGACGCCACTATTTTGCTGGAATATCCGGAAGCGACTGGTATCATCGAAGCTTCCTGGAACTGGCCTTTTAGCATTAAAGACTGGGAGGTATTTGGTAAGTCCGGTTACCTGCATGCGCTGAATCCAAATGATCTGCAACAAAGGAAAAAAAGTGAATATCAGCCGCTTAAAGTTCCCGAAGCAACCTATACGGATAATATTACATATCTTGCAGCTGTACTGAATGGCTCACTGAAGCCTGATAATGATCTTTCTTCGCTGGAAAACAACCTGATTGTTGTGCGTATACTGGAAGCAGCCCGCACTTCAGTAAAGGAAGGCAGGAAAGTCATGTTAAAGTAGTCGTTTAGTTTACCATACAAGCAACAACATTAAACATATGCGCAGCCACACCGTTGTCCACAAACAACGATGTGGCTGTCTTGATATAAGACTATCCAACAGTAACACTATTTTAAAAGGAACCTATGTCTAACCAAACCAAGAGAATCCAGTCGCCAAGAGAACGCGCCTGGATTATTACCCTGACCGCGCTGTTTGGAATAACAGCCGTCCTGCTATTCTACATCATCATTTGTATCTGGCCTTCCGGCTATGTCAGCAGCAAAGACCCCTTCCGCCTGTTCGGCACCATTTATACCATTACTGCAGAACACCGTTTCCTCTTACTGATGGTACTTGGTGGTGCGCTGGGCGCTAATGTTCACCTCATCATCTCATTTACAGCATTTGTAGGTAACCGTATGTTTGTTACCACCTGGATACCCTGGTACCTGTTGAGACCTATCATCGGCGCCGGTATGGCTATGTTCTTCTATATGCTGCTGAGAGGTGGGATATTGACTTATAGTCCGCCGGTGGCACCACAACTGCCGGAGAATAATCAGATCACGGAAAATACCTCTTCCGCGCCTGTGGCAGAAGGTAATGTGCAGGAAGGTAATGTACAGGAGGGGAATGTGAAACCGGATTCTCCGGAGCAGGCAGCTACACCGGTAGATACTGCAAAACCTGATTGTCCGCCTGTAGTCAATGAAGCGATACCTGCGGCAACCCGTGACGAAGCCAATCAGCCAAGAGACAGTGTGCCGTTGAACCCTTATGGTATGATGGCCATTGCATGTCTGGTAGGACTGTTTTCCAAAGAAGCGTCTGAGAAACTGGAAGAAGTATTTAAGACATTATTCAACGTAAAAGACAAGGCAGAGTTTAAAGACCCTTTACCAAAAGACAGGGAACAGACTGCACAAAATGATACCGATTCTTCTACCGATGCCGATACAGATCTGACAGATCAGAAAACAGAACCATCGGAATAAGTGATCAGATTCTTTTTTCTTTCCGGACGAATTTCCGGTGTATGATCTCCTGCACCGGAATTCCTTCTATCTTACTTTCCAGCCATGAGATGATATCCAGATACAGGAATGACCTGCGCTCATAAGGATTCTGCGACAATTGTACCAGTCTTTCCTTCAGATCAGCAAAGGCACTGCGCAGCGCTTTGGGATGTGCATAAATATTTCTGCGGAGGAACTTGAGGATTTCCTCCATCATCTGACCAAGGTCTTTGTTTTTGGCAATGAAGTGGTAGACAGACTTAATCAGGTATTCTACCAGACTGTAATTCTCCAGTTCATAGTGGGCAATGAGGTGTAATATTCTTGCAAAACACTGAATATCAGCACGCAAATTGCCTATGCGGAGGTGTATGATCTTATTCAGGTATACGATCGCTTTGTTATTGTCGCCACTACCGAAGTACAGGCAAGCGATCTTGTAGTAGAACAGCAATACACGATGCTGGTCTATTTTAAGCTGATGCTCGGCGATATCGGCTTCCAGCTGTGGTACCAGTGACAATCCTTCGCTGAAAGTGCCTTCCAGAAAGTAATGGTTGATACGCGCTGTATACACATATACAAAAGCGGAGGTTTTGGTATTTTCGTTAAAACTCTCCTGATTATCAGTGATAAATGTTTCCAGTTCGGCCAGATCCTTCATGAACTTGTCATGGTTCATGGTATAAAAATGGGCGGTCAGCAGGTTGTGCATCGCTTTGATATACAACTCCACATCTGTGCGCTGGAGAGAAGGGTATTCCTTGAAAAGGTTCACCCATTTCTGGGTATAGCGGTAAAACATGACAAAATCCTGCAGGATATAGTAGTACCAGCTGTATGCCTGATAAAGGTGTATCTTCTCATAGAAACTCATGTCCTTGCTGCAGTCGGGCGGCAATTCGTGCTCAAAGAAGGATTTTACCATTTTGGCATCCTTTTCATCCCGGGCATGGCCTAATTTGAGGTAGAGGCCGTACATGCGGAGGGACAAGGTTGACAGGCGACTGATATTGCTGAGGCGGAGTTCTATCTGACGGGATTCTGCACTGAGTTCATCAGCCCGGTTTTCCAGACTACGGGTGATGTGTCTGCTCTCGATCTGTTTTTCAAACTCAATAATTTCATAGCTTAGCATCACTTCCTCCTGCTCAATAGCCGTTGCTTTGGCCTTGGAGAGAATGCGAAGGCTCTGGTTATAAAGTCCCTTACTGTATAGCACGCGTGCATAGTCCAGCTGTTCCCTGAGATCAATCAGGGGGTCTTTTTGCTTGTATAACAGGCGGAGGCTGGTCAGCAGTTGCTTGTATAAATGGGCCTTTACATTACTGAGTTGTTGTTTTTTAATAGCGGGTATCTTTTTGAGGATCAATTCCTCATCATACTCCTTTAACTTGTCCAGGGTATTGAATAACTGAATGAAAAGGACGTCCTCTTTAGTATTATTTTTATTAAAAGCAAGTTGAAAATTCCTTTTTTCGGATTTCGTCAGTGTTTTTATTAATATAAAGAGAGCGTCGTGCTGATTGTTGGACATCGTTAATAATGTGTTATAATTAGCTGACAATCAAATTGATATTGCTTGTCAGGCGTAGTTATATATCGTAATTAAGTCAAATTTAGCTATATGTTAATTAACATTGACCATTAGCTTTGAAGGTACAAACAAACTAGGAAGCACAAAATTATCAATTTCGCTGGTGCCAATGGGCCGATCATCTCTGCCCGGCCCGCCACAAAATGTAAAATTACGGATGGGAAAAACATTATTTGACAAGATCTGGGACAGCCACGTAGTGGTTAGCAAACCCGGCTTTCCGGATGCAGTATACATCAATACACATTTTATTCATGAAGTGACCAGTCCACAGGCTTTTGACGGACTGCGTAAAAGAGGTATACCGGTTTTCCGCACAGCTAAGACCCGTGCAACAGCCGACCATAACGTACCAACCATTGATCAGCACCTGCCGATTAAAGAGGCTCTGAGCCGCAAACAGGTAGAGATGCTGACAGCGAACACCAAAGAATTTGGCGTAGAACTGTATGGTCTGGGCCACCCTTATCAGGGTATTGTACACGTGATCGGCCCCGAACTGGGTATTACCCTGCCAGGTATGACCATTGTGTGCGGTGACAGCCATACCAGTACACATGGCGCTTTCGGTGCAATCGCTTTCGGTATCGGTACCTCCGAGGTTGAACAGGTACTGGCTACACAGTGTATCCTGCAATACCGCCCGAAACGCATGAAGATCGAAGTGAACGGTCAACTGAAAAAAGGCGTTGTTTCCAAAGACATCATCCTATATATCATTTCCAAAATATCTGCTTCCGGTGCTACCGGTTACTTCGTGGAATATGCCGGTGAGGCAATCCGCAGCCTGAGCATGGAAGCCCGCATGACCATCTGTAACATGAGTATCGAGATGGGTGCGCGTGGTGGCCTGATCGCTCCTGACCAGACAACCTTCGATTATATCAAAGGTCGCGAGTTTGCTCCGAAAGGTGCTGACTGGGACAAAGCGCTGGCATACTGGGAAACACTGTATACAGATGCTGATGCTGAGTTTGATGTGGTGCTGACATTTGATGCAGCTGATATCGAACCAATGATCACCTACGGTACTAACCCGGGTATGGGTATCGGGGTAACCCAGCACATCCCGTCGCTGACTGAAGTGGATGATAAAGAGAAACCATCGTTCAAAAAATCCCTTGAATACATGGGGCTGGAACCCGGTAGCGAACTGCTGGGTAAGAAAGTAGATTATGTATTTATCGGTAGCTGTACCAACTCCCGCATCGAAGACCTCCGTATGGTGGCTGACTTCGTAAAGGGTAAGAAAAAAGCTGAAGACGTAGTGGTATGGATCGTACCTGGTTCTAAGCAGGTAGAAGCACAGGCGAAGGAAGAAGGTATTGATAAAATATTTGAAGCTGCAGGTTTCCATCTGCGTCAGCCGGGCTGCTCCGCATGTCTGGGTATGAACGAAGATAAAGTACCTGCCGGTATGTATTGTATCTCTACTTCCAACCGTAACTTCGAAGGTCGTCAGGGTCCGAATGCCCGCACCTTCCTGGCCAGCCCGTTGTCAGCAGCAGCAGCAGCTATCACCGGTAAAGTAACAGATGTAAGAGAACTGGTATAATATAACTGAAAATGTCCTGGAACGCTGAATTATATAAGGAAAAGCACTCTTTTGTATTCGGTTATGGTAATAACCTGATCGAATGGCTGCAACCGGCAGCAGGAGAACAAATACTGGATCTTGGCTGTGGTACCGGCGAACTGACCGCTCAGGTGGCAGAAAGCGGTGCAAAAGTAACAGGACTGGATAGTTCTGCTGCGATGATCGCCAGTGCGAAAGCGCATTTTCCACAGGTTACTTTTCAGGTAGCAGATGCAACGTCTTTCTCACTGTCAGAACAGTTTGATGCCGTATTTTCCAATGCTACCCTGCACTGGATCCGCCAGCAGGAAAAAGCATTGGATCGTATTCATCAGCACCTGAAGCCCGGTGGTCGTTTCGTACTGGAAATGGGTGGTAAAGGAAATGTGGACGACATCACCGGTGCGCTGGAGAAAGTAATGCAGAACAAAGGATATACTTACAAACCATTCTGGTATTTTCCTTCTGTAGGTGAGTATACCTCGCTGCTGGAAGAATATGGATTCAGAGTGAACCAGGTCCTTTACTTTGACCGTGAAACCGAACTGGCAGACCCGGAGAATGGCATTGTGGAATGGCTGCAGATGTTTGGATCGCACTTGCTGGATCAGATACCGGAGCAGGAAAGATTACCTGTTCTGCAGGAAGTACAGGAGTCTTTACGGGCGACTAACTTCCGCGACGGTAAATGGTATTCGAAGTATGTGCGTTTACGCGTAAAAGCAGAGAAAATTAAAACAGATCTTTAACTTTAAAATGAAAGACCTTCTCCTGAAGGCTATAATATAATGAGTAAGACTTTTCAACACCTTGTATCTACCGCAGTTCCTATTGCGATTGAAAATATCGATACAGACCAGATCATCCCTGCACGCTTTCTGAAAGCAACGACAAGGGACGGTTTCGGAGAAAATCTCTTCCGTGACTGGCGCTTTGATACTAACAATGAGCCTAAAAAAGACTTTATCCTGAACAATCCGATCTACAAAGGTGAGGTACTTGTAGCAGGTAAAAACTTTGGTTGCGGTTCTTCCCGTGAACACGCTGCATGGGCAATCGGCGATTATGGTTTCAAAGTAGTGATCAGCAGTTTCTTTGCTGATATCTTCAAGAACAATGCGCTGAATAACTTCATTCTGCCAATCACTGTGACTGACGAATTCCTTGACAAAATCTTCAAAGCGATTGAAACAGATCCTGCTGCGCAGCTGGAAGTTGATCTGGAAAAACAATCACTGAAGATTGTTGCCACCGGTGAAGAAATATCCTTTGATATCAATCCGTACAAGAAAGCCTGCCTCATTAACGGCTATGACGATATTGACTACCTGTTGAGCCTTCGTAAAGAAATCGAATCATACGAAGCCAGCCGTGAGTTTAATTTTTAACATTTCACTTCAGTGCTTTAGCTTTACTTTTCAAAAGAGAAGTAGACCACTGGGTGTACGAAGAAGTAAACATCAATTTAAATCAACTCTAAACTAAATGGGCGTAGACAAAAAGATACTGGTAATTCCCGGAGATGGTATCGGACAAGAGGTGACAGCCTGGGGTCAGAAAGTATTGGAAACAATTGCTGTAAACTACAAACACAATTTTGTTTTTGAAGAAGGCATAATGGGGCATGTTGCCATCGAAGCTACCGGTACTCCACTGCCTGACGAAACACTGGAAAAAGCCCGCAAAAGCGATGCGATCCTGTTTGGTGCTATCGGTCATGCGAAATACGACAATGACCCTACACTGAAAGTGCGTCCTGAGCAGGGATTGCTGAAAATCCGCAAAGAGTTGGGTCTCTACGCAAATCTGCGGCCTATTAAGTTGTTTGATGAACTGCTGGAGGCATCCAGCATTAAGCCGGAAATACTCCGTGGGGCAGATATCCTGTTCTTCCGTGAGCTGACCGGGGATGTATACTTCGGTGAGAAGAAACGTTCAGAAGACCGTAACACGGCATCTGACCTGATGATCTATCACCGTTATGAAGTAGAACGTATCGCCCGTAAAGCATATGAAGCTGCACGTTCCCGTCGTAAAAAACTGTGCTCTGTAGATAAAGCAAACGTACTGGAATCAAGCCGTCTGTGGCGTGAAGTGGTACAGGAGCTGGCCAAAGAATACAGTGATGTGGAAACAGAACATATGTTCATCGATAACGCTGCTATGCAACTGGTAAAAGATCCGAAACGTTTTGATGTGGTACTGACAGCTAACCTGTTTGGCGACATCCTGACCGACGAAGCTTCCCAGATCGCAGGTTCTATGGGTATGCTGGCATCAGCATCTGTAGGAGACAGCACCGGCTTCTATGAGCCTATTCACGGTTCTGCGCATGATATCGCTGGTAAAGGCATTGCCAATCCGCTGGCGTCTATCCTGTCTGCAGCACTGATGCTGGATATCTCTTTCGGACTGAAGAACGAGTCCCTGCGCGTGATCAAAGCTGTTGAAGCTACCCTGAAACAAGGTTACCGTACAATGGATATTGCTAACAAGCATACGGAAAATCACTACGTAATGGGTACAGATGCAATGGGTGCAAAAGTGCTGGAAAATCTGAACTGATTATATCCGACACAATTACCTGAATAAAGTAATTTCTCCAATAACACAATTAATTTAAGATGAGCGATAAAAATCGTGTATACGTCTTCGATACTACTCTCCGTGATGGCGAACAGGTGCCTGGTTGCCAGCTTACAACCGTCGAAAAGATCGAGGTCGCTAAGGAACTGGAACTGCTGGGAGTAGATGTTATTGAAGCTGGATTCCCGATCTCCAGCCCTGGTGATTTCCAGAGCGTAGTTGAAATATCCAAGGCAGTCAGCGAACCAATTATCTGTGCGCTGACACGTGCCAATACGATGGATATTGATGCAGCTGCTGAAGCACTCCGCTTTGCAAAACGCAAACGTATCCATACTGGTATCGGTGCCTCCGATATGCACATCAAATATAAATTCAATAGCACCCGCGAAGATATCCTGAAACGTGCAGTGGATGCGGTGAAGTATGCCCGCAAATTTGTGGATGATATTGAGTTCTATGCAGAAGATGCTGGTCGTGCTGACAACGAGTATCTGGCAAGAATGATCGAAGCCGTAATCGGTGCAGGTGCTACCGTAGTAAACATTCCTGATACGAATGGTTACTGTCTGCCTGACCAGTATGGTGCGAAGATCAAATACCTGATGGATAACGTATCCAACATTGATAAAGCGATCATCTCCGTACATTGCCATAATGACCTCGGTCTGGCTACTGCCAATACCATTGCAGGTGTTATGAACGGTGCACGTCAGGTAGAATGTACGATCAATGGTATCGGTGAGCGTGCTGGTAATACTTCTCTGGAAGAAGTAGCGATGATCCTGAAAACGCACCATGCGATGGGTTATCATACCGGTATCAATTCAAAACGCATCTTTGGTATCAGCAACATGGTTGAGACTATGATGCGTATGCCGGTACAGGCTAACAAAGCAATCGTAGGTCGTAACGCATTCGCACACAGTTCCGGTATCCATCAGGATGGTGTGCTGAAACATCGTGAAAACTATGAGATCCTGAATCCTGAAGATGTAGGTATCGAATCCAATGCGATCATCCTGACTGCACGTAGTGGCCGTCATGCGCTGAAGCATCACCTGGAGCGTCTGGGTTATAAAATGGATAAGATCAACCTCGATGAAGTATATCAACGCTTCCTGGTAATGGCCGATCAGAAGAAAGACATCAACGACGCTGATCTGCAGGAACTGATGGGTGATGGTGATGATAAGAACTATGATGATAAAGCGATCAAAGTAACTTTGCTGCAGGTAGTATGTGGAGATCCGCTGCGCCCGATGGCAACTGTAAAACTGAAGATCAACGGCGAAGAGAAAGAAGCAAGTTCCGCAGGTAATGGTCCTGTAGATGCTGCTATCAATGCTATTCACGAGATCATCAAAGATCAGATTGATATTGATGAATTCAATATCCAGTCAATGCGTGGTGGTAGTAAAGATGTAAGTAAAGTAAACATGCGTGTGAAACACAATGGCCTGTCTTACTATGGCTACGGTTACTCTACTGATATTGTGAATGCCTCTATGCATGCATATGTAGATGCACTGAATAAGATCTATTAAGCAACATTGATATGAATGAAAGAGCCTCGTCACTGACGGGGCTCTTTCATTTGATACTGCTAAAGGGAATATCCATCAGCGGATATTGTTTGTAGTCTTTCAGATAGTAATGCCACCATTCCGTAGGGAGTGCGGTGAAACCGTATTTCTCCATTGTTGTCCGCAGTAACCGTCTGTTATCTGCTACAATACTATCAGTAACTGCATAATCGTGGTGTGCTTCCTCTGTAAAATCGTCAAAGTCAGTAGGCATGGCAACCGGTTTGCCGCTACGTAAGTAAATAATAGTCAGATCAACCGCAGCCCCCCGGTTATGTCCTGAGCCCTTCCGCGGGTCTGCCGCATAGCGGTCGTCAGGTACGATCTCCCACATTTTTTCTGTAATACTATATGGACGGTAGGCGTCGTAAATAAGTAAGCCCAATCCTTTTTTATTGAGTTCCTGTTGTACAGCTCTCAATGCTTTGGCAGCAGGGAGCCGCAGGTATACGGCTGCATTGGGATATAGTTGCTGATGGGTAAAATTAACTTTGGTCGCATAGCGGATGTCTTTCAATATACCGGGAATGTAAGTGGTGATATCCACCAGTACCTGATTACTATCTGCCGATGCCAACTGCTTATACAAGGTCACCGTATTCACCACAGGTAATCCATATTTATTCAACGGAATCACCTGCGCGGAGGCCGTGAAAATATTGCTTGTCAGTATGACATATAACAGAAAAATAGCTGACCTGGAGGCAGTCCGGTAATTGATTTTCAACTGTTTTTTATTTAAATATTCTGAAATATGGTAATAAAGTACAAGTTACTGGTAAAAAAGGATAGTTTTTGCCTTGGTAAAAGGGTTATTTTAGAACCCTTAAATTAAGGAAAACATGAACCTGTTTAGATTAGACAACAAAGTGGCTGTGATCACCGGTGGTGGCAGCGGCATAGGGCAGGCAATAGCGAAGGTATTTGCAGCGCAGGGCGCTGATGTACATATTATTGAATTGAACGAGGAAGGCGGTAAACAAACAGCAGCTGAAATTGCAGCAGCAGGTGGTACTGCACAGGTACATGCCTGTAACGTAGCACAGCAGGCAGCTGTTGTCAGCACAGTAGATAAAATCATTGCTGCTGCAGGTCGTATCGATATACTTGTCAACTGTGCCGGTATTGCACATGTAGGTAAACTGGAATCCACTACGGAAGAAGATCTGGACAGGGTATATAATGTGAACGTGAAAGGTACATACAACTGTATGTTTGCCGTGATCAAACAGATGAAAGAACAGAAAGGTGGTGTGATCCTGAACGTTGCTTCTATTGCTTCCAGCGTGGGTATTCCGGACAGGTTTGCCTATTCCATGAGTAAAGGAGCGGTATTGACCATGACCCTTTCTGTGGCGAAAGACTATATCAATGACGGTATCCGCTGTAACTGTGTGTCTCCTGCACGTGTACACACACCATTCGTAGACGGTTTCATCGCTAAAAACTACCCCGGCAAAGAGCAGGAAATGTTTGATAAACTGTCTAAAACACAACCGATCGGCCGTATGGCTAAACCTGATGAGGTAGGTACACTGGCTTTATTCCTGTGTTCTGCTGAAGCCGGCTTTATCACTGGTTGTGATTATCCTCTGGATGGAGGCTTCATCAAGCTGAATAATTAAGGAATCGTAAAATGCGGCTTACGAATGATGGATTGGTTATATTCGTAACGCACATTTCTTAATCTCATTCGTAAATCAACGCATAATTCCATGAAAGCTTGGTCTTTATTACTTATTGCAACATTATTCTTTGCCTGTGATTCCAACCAGAAAAATGCTGCTGCTGATGCAGATGATACTACTTCTGCCGGAGAAGCATTTCAACCGGTAGCTCCTGCTGGTAAAGTAACAGTTTCTTTCCCTGTAACTGATACTACCGAAATTAAAATGGTATTCGAACTGGATGGTAAAACAAAGGAGAAGAAATTCGAACTGCCACTGGCAAAAGATGTACAGGAAAAAGACCTGTACCGGCTGGTATGGGACAAACCTAACAGCTGTTATATCGGCGTATTGAAACAGAATCGTACCACCCGTTACTATCATGCCAGTGTAGATGATAAAGGATACCTGCAGATCAATCACGTGGGAACTCCACCAGCGGGTGTATGGCAATATGCAGAGAATAAACTCGGATTGGGTAAGGTAAGCGCTACCAGCGAAACACAGATCGAACAGACGATTACAACAAACCTGAAGTCCGGAAATATCATTGCCGACTTTATCGTAAAAGTCGTTCCGTTATCTTCTAAAGATTCAGTACATGTATATGCTGAATTTGCCGGTGCTAACAGAACCCTTACACAGGTAGTACCTGCCGGTAACAAAGTAGGTATTGTAGCATCAGGAAAAGATAAATGTTTTGTTGTGCTGGAACAGGACGGAAAGCTGACCAATACCTACGAAATAAAAGTAGAAGGCGGACGTCTCGGCATCAATACATTAACAAGATAGTATGACGGCCCTCAAAAAGGGTCATAACGTTTAGTAAAAACAGTATTTTTTATATGAAACTGATCAGATTTGGATTACCGGGAGCAGAAAAGCCAGGTATCGTAACAGAAGCAGGTACATTCGATGTAAGTGCATTTGGTGAAGACTTTGGTGAGAAATTCCTGGAGACAGACGGTTTACAACGTCTGGCTGCATGGTGGGAAAAAAACAGTGGCAGTTGTCCGCAGGTACCGGCAGGTACCCGTCTGGGTGCTCCTTTACAGCGTCCTTCAAAAATCATTTGCATTGGTCTGAACTATGCTGACCACGCAAAAGAAACCAACGCACAGATCCCACAGGAGCCAATCGTGTTCTTCAAGAGTACTTCCTCTCTGGTAGGTCCTAATGATGATCTGACCATTCCACGTAATAGTGAGAAAACTGACTGGGAAGTTGAACTGGCAGTTGTAATTGGTAAAAAAGCCAGCTACGTTGAAGAAAAAGACGCACTGGACTATATCGCTGGTTACGCTTTACATAACGACTACAGCGAACGCGCATTCCAGCTGGAACGTGGCGGACAATGGGTAAAAGGTAAGAGCTGTGATACATTTGCTCCGCTGGGCCCATGGCTGGTAACCAAAGATGAAGTGAAAGATGTGGATAACCTGCGCCTCTGGCTGACCGTAAATGGTAAGACCATGCAGGACGGTACAACCGCTAATCTGATCTTCAAAATACCTTTTCTGGTTTCTTATCTGAGCCAGTTTATGACCCTGCTGCCAGGTGATGTGATCTCTACAGGTACGCCTGCAGGTGTTGGTCTGGGTATGAATCCACAGGTATACCTGAAAGCCGGAGATGTGATCGAACTGGGTATCGACGGACTGGGTACTTCAAAGCAGACAGCTGTTGCATTTAAATAACTGAAAGATTAAGAATTAAGAAATAATAATTAAGCATTGGGAGTGAAGTGTCTATATCGGAGCAATAATTATATTCCATAGATGACTTCATTCCCGATCTTTCTCTTCAAATGCTTATCCGGCAATTCTTAATTCTTAATTGCCAATTCCTGATTTTTATGAAACGTTATTGCCTCGCACTTGATCTCGTAAATGATCCTGTGCTGATAGCAGAATACGAAGCCTATCACCGTGAGATATGGCCTGAAATAAGAAAGAGTATCGTTGACAGCGGTATCACCAATATGGAGATCTATCGCATCATGGACCGTCTTTTTATGATCATGGAGGTAAACGAAAGTTTCTCCTTTGATGCAAAAGGAGCGGCAGATGCAGCAAATCCGAAAGTACAGGAATGGGAAAAGCTGATGTGGAAATATCAGCAGGCCCTGCCGGTAGCTAAACCCGGAGAAAAATGGGTGATGATGGACAGGATCTTTTCACTACAGTAATTGTAGGACGACTGCAGTATAGAAGTATAGCTTTATAGCCACTGATAAGGAAGATAAACGTTATGAAACAATGATTATAGACGCACACCAGCATTTCTGGCAATATCACCCTGTAAAGGATGCCTGGATCACCGATGATATGAAAGTGATTCAGGAAGATTTCCTGCCACAACACCTTTTACCTGTATTACAGGAGAATGGTGTGGACGGCTGTGTCGCTGTACAGGCAGACCAGTCGGAAACTGAAACCGCCTTTCTGCTGGAACTTGCAGATCAACACGCTTTTATCAAAGGAGTAGTAGGATGGGTGGACCTTCGTGCGGAAAATCTTTCCGACAGACTGACTCATTACCGTCAATACGAAAAACTGAAAGGCTTCCGTCATATTGTGCAGGGAGAACCTGATCCCTCATTTATTCTGAGAGAAGATTTCTGTAAGGGAATAAGGGCTCTGGCTGCACATGATTTCACATACGATATACTCGTGTACCCTGTGCAACTGCCCGCAGTTGCAACATTTGTACAACAGTTCCCTGATCAGCGGCTGGTCATTGATCATATGGCCAAGCCTTACTTCAAAACACGCGATATCAGCGCGTGGGAAACACATATGAGGGCTATCGCACAGCAACCTAATGTCTGCTGTAAACTCAGCGGATTGGTAACAGAAGCAGACTGGCAGCAATGGGAAGCATCCCATTTTGCTCCTTTTCTCGATGTTGCACTGGATGCTTTCGGACCTGAACGACTGATGTTCGGTTCTGACTGGCCGGTATGTAAGCTGGCTGCCAGCTATACAGAAGTGAAAGCAATTATTACCGATTATATCAGCCGTCTTTCCGATACGGAAAGAGCTGGCATTATGGGCGGAAATGCGGTGAGGTTCTACGGATTGTAGCGCCTTCGCTTATTTAAAATTATTTAAACCATTGATATGGATCTTGGATTAAAAGACAAAGTATTTATAGTAACGGGTGGAGCAAAAGGAATCGGAGAAGCTATTTCAAAACTGATCGCCGCTGAAGGTGGTATTACTGTTGTTGCCGGCAGAAGCACAGAGGATAATAATAAAACCGTTGAAGCGATCATCGCTGCCGGCGGACAAGCAGTAGAAGTAACTGCCGAACTGGGTGAACCGGATGCCTGTAAACGCGTGATCGAATTCACCGCACAGCGCTTCGGACGTATTGACGGACTGGTAAACAATGCCGGTGTAAATGATGGCGTGGGGCTGGAAAGCGGTAGTCCGGAGAAATTCATGGCTTCCCTGCAGAAGAACATTTCCCACTACTACAATCTCGCACACTACGCACTGCCGTACCTGAAACAAACAAAAGGTAATATTGTCAATATCGGATCTAAAGTTGCTGATACCGGTCAGGGTAATACTTCCGGTTATGCTGCATCCAAAGGTGGTATCAATGCACTGACACGTGAATGGGCAGTAGAACTGTTGCCTTATGGTATCCGTGTAAATACAGTGATCCCTGCAGAAGTATGGACGCCACTGTATGAAACATGGATCAACTCTTTACCCAATCCGGAGGAAAAACTGGCCGCTATCGTTGCCAAAATTCCTTACGAAAGACGTATGACCACTTCAGAGGAAATAGCGAATATGACCGTATTCCTGTTATCAGGCGTATCATCCCATACCACCGGCCAGATCGTGTACGTGGATGGTGGTTATACACATCTGGACAGATCCATCAGCTAGTTGCCAACAGTAATCTTCATCATATAAATTATACTTATGGCCGGAGCCGCAATGCCCACTTCCACAGTTAAGGCAAACATCGATACAAAGAAGAGTTACCTGTTCCCTTTTATACTGGTAACGAGTTTATTTTTTCTATGGGCGCTGATCCATAATATGAGCCCTATCCTTATTCCACACCTGAAGAAGGCCTGTCAGCTGACAGACATGCAGTCCGCATTCATTGATTCTGCGGTCTTCGCTGCCTACTTCCTGATGGCGCTGCCTGCAGGTGCGGTCATGAAAAAATTCGGATATAAGGCGGGTATTATTCTCGGTCTCTGCCTGTATGCATTGGGTGCATTCCTTTTTCTTCCGGCCGCCAGCACCCGTGATTATAGTTTCTTTCTGGGCGCTTTGTTTATTATCGCTACTGGTCTTACTTTCCTTGAAACGGCTGCAAATCCTTATGTATCAGTATTGGGCAGTCCTGAGACAGCTACTACCCGTCTGAACCTTGCCCAATCCTTTAATGGAGTGGGTGCGATGATTGCACCGATATTAGGCGCAAAATTTATTCTTTCCGGTACGGAACTTTCTAAAGAACAACTGGCTGCAATGTCTCCGGATGCTTTACAGCAATATCTCGTAGGAGAAGCCAGTACAGTAAAGATCCCTTACCTCGTGATTGGCATAGTGGTATTACTGATTGCAGCGCTTTTTGTTGTGACGAAAATGCCGGAAGTAGTTGAACAGGAGGATGAGAAATTTGATGAAACAGCAGGTACAAAAGGTAGTATCTTCAGACACAGACACCTGATCGCGGCAGTGGTGACGATGTTCTTTTATATCGGCGGACAGGTAGGCGTAAATGCTTTCTTTATCCGTTTTGCGAAGTATACCGCGGGTATCGGTGAAAAAGAAGCTGCTGTATTATTGGGCTCAGTAGCAGGTTTAGGTTTTATGATCGGTCGTTTCTTTGGTACTTTCCTGATGCGCACCGTCAAACCGCAGACATTACTCGCGCTCTATGGTGTGGTGAATGTGGCGCTGATCCTGATCGCAATGACAACCAAAGGTCAGGTTGCTGTCTGGACAGTACTGGCTGTACCGTTTTTCATGTCTATCATGTTCCCGACAATATTCTCACTGGGTATTAAAGGTCTGGGAGGTGATACGAAATTCGGTTCTTCACTGATCATCATGTCTATCGTAGGTGGTGCGATTTTCCCGCCGCTGATGGGATTGATCTCCGACAATTCCAATATCCAGATGGCCTATATCCTGCCATTGATCTGCTTTGCAGTAGTGGTATGGTTTGGTACAAAAGGATACAAGCTGGATAAAGCACACTAGCTGATTCGTGATATTATTTAAAGAGGTTGTTTCAAACGTACCGCTGAAGTACATTGAAACAACCTCTTTGATTTTATTACTTGTTCAGCAACTCATTGAGCTTTTGTAATAATTCCTCGCCGCGCAGATTTTTTGCTACAATAATTCCATTTTCATCTATAAGGAAATTAGCTGGTATAGCCCTCACGCCATATGTCTTTGCAATTTCACTCTTCCAATACTTCAGATCAGAAACCTGTGTCCAATGCAACTGATCTTTTTCTATCGCCTTTATCCACTTCTCTTTACTTTCATCCAGTGACACACCAAATACCGCGAAGCCTTTATCCTTGTACTGCTGAAAAGCAGCTACCACATTTGGATTCTCCCTGCGGCATGGTCCACACCATGATGCCCAGAAGTCAATCAGTACATATTTGTGATGATCATCAGATAGTTTTACCGGTTTACCTTCCGGATCGTTGGCGGTGAAGTCAGGTGCTTTTTTCCCGATAGCCACGGTCCTGAGCACTTCTTTATACGCCTGCAACGTCTTCACGTACGGCGTATGATGCAGCGATGTGTCCAGCAACTGTATATTCTGTTCTATTTCATCGGGAGTCAGCCGGTAAGCATAGTTTCTGTATAACAGATACGCAGATACCAATGATGTTGAATGGTCTTTGATATACTCACTGATATTAACGTCTTCCAGTTTTTTAAACGCATTGAACTGGTCCTGCAGGGCAGAGCCGGATACTTCAGAATGACTGTAATAGGCAGCCGAATCAAGTTTGACCTTCACTTTGCGCTGGTCCAGAAACACATATAAATTTGGTCCGGTAGTATCCAGACTTAAACCATAGAGTTCGGGCAACTTCAGACTGGTACGGAATGAGAATTTACCATTTTTGATTTTAGCAGAATCTATGGTATTGAATGTTTTATTGTCAAAGCGCTGTAAATAGACCGTTCCTGCAATAACTGGTGTCTCACCCTGCAGATCCAGTTTTTGGGTTGTCTGTGCACCAGCACTCATGCCTGCAAGCAGCAGCGCAACTGATAGTAACTGTTTGTATTTCATGATTTCGTTTTGCCAGTTAATAGCCTGGGTTTGTATAACAATTCCTGTCCCGGCAAACACGCTTGTATTGGGTGGTGAAATACATAGGTTTTTTACCAGAAGGGGAGGATTGGTTGGCGGTTTTTATAAGTCTACTTATTTTGTAGACATTGCAAATGTATAGATTTATTTCTTAACACCAATTATAATTCCCGACGCCCATACCTGTTTTGTCAGCACCAGATCTTCTCTTGCCTCAAGGTCTTTTATCAGCTGTGTCGCTTTCTCCTGATGCCCTTCCGGCCAGTTAGGCTGTGGCAGCATATCGTCGATGATATAGAGGCCACCCTTATTCAGCATGGCCAGCGTTTCCTCCAGCATCAGGTATTTTCCATGCCAGGTATCTGCAAAGATGAAGTCAAATTTCCGGCGTCTGTTCTCTTTTAGCCATTCTCCTCCGTCAGCGTTGACAAGTTTGATTCTGCTGTCATCATTCAGAAAGCGGATCGCAATATCCAGGTATTCCTGCGCATTATCAACTGATATCAGTGTACTTTCTTTATCCATACCATCCAGTATCCATGAGGTAGACAGTCCGGTACCTGTACCTAATTCAAGAAAACTGCCATAGGGTTTAGCTGCCGCAAGGCTGCGGAGCAGGGAGCATGTCAGTGGGTCAGAAGCCATCGTAAATCCAGATGCGTTCGTTGCGTCAACAATGTACTGATAGTGGTCAGGGTATTGCTGGAGTATGTCCTGTGTCATGAGCTGTTTATTAATAGGTCTTTCAACAAGGTAATAAAAAAAATCACTTACTTTCGGTATTATGAAGCGCCTGTTATCTCTGATATTCCTGTTTACCTGTACGGGCACAGCCGCACAACAGGTGCAGCTGGATATCAGCCATGTAGTAGGAGGGCTGCCAATGCAACTCAAAACGGCTACCTACAACAATGCCGCAGGAGATACCTTCAATATCACGCTCTTCAGATATTACCTGAGTAATTTCTCTTTCTCCGATGCAACCGGAAAGACAGTGGCTGCACAAAAGGCTTATTTTCTTGTCAGCGAAGATAGTACCAGATCCAGACAAATACTGCTGCAGCAGTGTCCGGAAGGGCGTTATACACAGCTGACTTTTATGATAGGCGTGGATAGTGTTTTGAATTTCAGCGGACCACAATCCGGCGCGCTTGATCCGATGTACGGTATGTTCTGGACATGGAATAGTGGCTATATCATGGCCAAACTCGAAGGTAATTCTCCTTCCTCCCGCCTGCCCAATCATATGATCCAGTTTCACATAGGTGGCTACCGGGCACCGCATGTCACACAGCGCATGGTGACCCTGACACTGCCCGAACCTTTGGTAATACGTGCAGGAAAGACGCCTCAGTTGTCGTTGGTAGCAGATGCTGCCAGCTGGTTTGACGGTGCTTATAAAGTCAGTTTCAGACAGTTAGCCGGATTTATGACCCCGGGTACAGCGGCGGACAGGATCGCGGATAATTATCAGCATATGTTTTCCGTTAAGAAAATAGTAAATCAGTAAAGGCGCATGATCCGGAAAGTGATATATCTGCTTTGTGCCTTCTGCCTGTGGTACTGGCTCATGGGAGGAGACCGTGATACGTTGACGGCTCACTCGCCGGTAGTGGAATACTACCAGCTGAAAATACCGGACAGCCTGCCTCCGCCAGTCTACAATTTCAAAAACAATCCACTCACCAAAGAAGGGTTCGCGCTGGGCCGGCACCTCTTCTATGATCCCAAACTCTCCGTAGATAGTTCTATCTCCTGTGGTTTCTGCCATCAGCAGTTTGCAGGTTTTGGTCACTACGACCATGCCCTCAGTCATGGGGTATTGGGAAGAACGGGTAACCGCTCTGTCCCTACCTTGTTCAACCTGATCTGGCAAAAGGATTTTATGTGGGATGGTGGCGTCAATCATCTCGATATTCAGCCTTTAACGCCTATTACAGACGAGAATGAGATGGGAATGGATCTTAAGGCGTTAATTGATCGTTTACAGGGAAATCAGACCTATAAACAGCTTTTTAAGGCTGCCTATGGTTCGGAGGAGGTTACCAGCGAACGTATGTTCAAGGCCCTGTCTCAATTCATAGCAACCATGCTTTCTTTTGAGTCTAAATATGACAGTGTGATGCGCCGGGAGCCGGGTGTGACATTTACAGCAGAAGAGCAGGGAGGATATCGGACGTTCATGCAGAAATGTGCCGGCTGTCATAAACCGCCTTTATTTACTGATTATAGTCTGCGGAATAACGGACTGCCCTATCTGCCTTCCATGAACGACGTAGGGCGTATGCGTATCACCAATAACACCGCCGATTATCTGAAGTTTAAAGTGCCTTCGCTGCGCAATGTACTGGTCAGTTCTCCCTATATGCATGACGGCCGTTTCTTTGATATCTTTCAGGTGTTTGATATGTACGATCACGGGCAGGAAAAAGGGAATACCATTGATCCTCTTGTGAAGAACGGTATTCCCCTGAATCCGAAAGAACAGCGTCAGCTGTATATGTTTCTGAATACGTTAACCGATAAAAAATTTCTGAAGAATCAGGACTTCAGCGAGATACTGATCACTGACTGATACTACAGTTTCCACTGCTCTATCACTCTGCTGACCTGCTGTTTGTATGCCGCCAGATCTGCCAGCGTCTGCTGAATAAAATTATTATCATCCAGTTTACCGATCACCGCTTCCATCTCTGCCTCATTTTCATAAGTCATCTGACGGAATGGATTCTGATAATCTTTTGCACGGGAATGATAGATACTTTCTGTCAGGTAGGTCTGCATATGCAGAGATTGCAACAGGCAATCTTTCAGGAAAGCAGGTGTGAAATCCCTTGCCTTCTTTTCTTCTACATGTAACAGGGATGCAATCGCATGTTGCAATTTATCCATTGCATAGTGCGCACCGATGGTTTTGTAATTTTCATGTAATACAGACCAGCTGTTGATGGCACCTGTACGGATCTGATTTTTCAGATCTGTCAGCGTTTCTTCCTTCATCAGTTGTCCGCCTACATTGTGCCATGGACCGCGTTCTGCTGTTTCAACAATACCACGCAGTGTAGTGAAAGTATGCGTTTCATCCTGTGATATATAGCTGAAAATATTTCTTACGGCGTAGAGGTTGATCAGTTCTTTGAAGAGTGGATATGACCGGTGTACTTTCAGCAATTGCACTTTCCGCGAACTGTTCTCTACATTGGAAGCATAGATCTGTAGTCTGCCTGCTTCTTCAGGATCATGTAACAACAGATCTTTTCCTTTCTCCTGAAAATCATGAACAGACAGGGCGCCTGCATCATGCTCATGTTTCAGGTACCATGCCTGACCGGTAGCAATCTCCATCAGTGCCATTGAATGGATCATTTCTTCCACACTATCCGGCGCGAGATAATCGTATTCTATCAGTTGTGTTTTATCTGTACGTTTGTCGCGGTCAATATATTTCCACGAGTTACGGGCCAGTGCGTACATGTTATGCATGAACCAATAGCCTGTCATGATCCTGAGGGTATTGTGCTGTTCGTCATTCAGTACCAGACTGAATGGGAAAGGCACATCCATTTCATACATGTAGGTGCCTTTGGCGATCAGCATAAAGCTGGCAAAGCGCGAGTTGTGTTTGAGGCTGACACAGAGTCCCGGCCAGAAACCTCTTCCTGCTATGACTTCTCCGTCTGCGCCGCGTGAATTGTGATTGGATCCGATCGTAGCACCAGCTGCCATATTACTCTGTCCCATGATCAGTGCTGCGCACAGGAAGGAGTTGTTATGGTGTTGTTCATGCGCCGGAAAGATCAATGAATTCAATACTTCACAACAGGAGATCGTAGCATTGTTACCCAGATAGGAGTTGATCAGACGCGCGCCATATTTCAGCTGCGAATGAGAGGCCATTACAAAACGCACTGCTTTCACGCCATAGAACACGCGGCAGCCATAACCCACAATACCGTTTACCAGTTCACAGCCTTCTCCGATCTGACTGGTTGCTTCCGCTGAACTATTGATCGTTACATTCTTGATCTTGTTCGCACCTTTCAGATAAGCGTCGGTACCGATTGTAACATCTTTGATGATCTTACAGTTCTTTATCACACTACGGTCGCCTACCATACCATAGTAGCCGCGTTTTTTATCAAACTGTTTTTCTGTGAATGTCTTGAATTGTTGTTGCAGGGCAGCATCATCACGATTACGCGTCCAGAGCCATGCATCACCGGGTAACATGCCATCAAAAGGCATGACGCTTCTGCCGCCATTCTCATTGCAGAGTTCCAGCCAGATACGTAGTGATTCTGACTCGCCTTCTTTCACGATACCGTTACCGAATTTAGCGTGATCAGTTGTTGTCATTTCGTTGACATTACAGATGATCACTTCATTGCCGATAATATAATGAGAGAGATAGTTGACATTATGAATGACAGCATTATCGCCGAAATCGCAGGAGGAGATCGTGCTGTTATACAGGCCGACAGGTAGTCTAAGGTTGTGAAATTCGAGGTAATAAGGTTCCAGTTTCCCGATACGTACCACACCAAAGAAGTGGCAGTGTTTTACGAGTTGCGGATTAAATTCGTTGGCAACAAAAATATTATTCCAATCATCAGAAGTATTGTCATTACGCACCAGTATTTCAATCTCAAGCGCAGTGAGTTTACGGTAATTGGTTTGTTGTTTGCCCAGTTGCCTGTTCCGCAGGTAATACTCGTCTTTGCCCTCCGGCAAATAAGGAGCCGCTACAAAATTGTAGCCTAACTCGGTGAGTGGCTTCTTCTGTATTACATTCATCAAAAAAGAATTGAGGTTTTATTATTCTACGGTTACTGATTTTGCCAGATTTCTCGGTTTATCCACATCAAATCCTTTCAGTACACCGATGTGATATGCAAGCAGCTGCATGGGAATAACGGATACAATAGGCGCCACCAGTTCGTCAGCAGCAGGTACCTCGATGATATCATCAGCCAGACCACGGATGGTCTGATCACCTTCAGTTACGACCGCGATCACTTTCCCTTTACGCGCCTTTATTTCCTGAATATTAGATACTACTTTCTCGTAATAGCTGTCTCGTGTAGCAACAAAAACAACAGGCAGGTTTTCATCCACCAGTGCGATAGGCCCGTGTTTCATTTCAGCAGCAGGATAACCTTCTGCATGTATGTAAGATATTTCTTTCAGCTTTAACGCACCTTCCAGTGCTACCGGGAAATTATAACCACGTCCGAGGTAGAGGAAGTCGCGTGCATCTTTATATTTATCTGCTACCTGTCTGATCTGGTCATTCAGTTTAAGAACGGTTGCTACTTTATCAGGAATAGCGTCCAGTTCATCGATCAGGTGCTGTAAGCGTTGTTGGGTGATGCTGCCTTTTTCCTGTGCGACTTTCAGTCCTATCATACACAGTACGGCCAGTTGTGCGGTGAATGCCTTGGTGCTGGCAACGCCGATTTCAGGACCGGCATGTGTATACGCGCCGGCATCAGAGATACGCGCGATAGAAGAACCTACCACGTTACAAACGCCGAGTATGATCGCGCCCTTTTGTTTGGCACTTTCAATAGCGACAAGCGTATCTGCGGTTTCACCTGATTGCGAAACAGCAATGATCACATCTCCTTCACCTACCACCGGATTGCGATAGCGGAATTCGGAAGCATATTCTACTTCCACAGGAATGCGGCATAACTCTTCGATCATGTATTCGGCTACCAGTCCGGCATGCCATGAGGTACCACAGGCAACAATAATGATACGTTTGGCTTTACTGAGCAGGGACGCGTGTTCGCGGATACCACCCAGTGTCAGTGTACCACGTTTCGCATCAAGACGGCCACGTAAGCTGTCGAAGATTGTCTGCGGCTGTTCGAATATTTCTTTCAGCATGAAATGATCATATCCGCTTTTCTCAATGGCAGCCAGTTCGATATCCAGCTTCTGGATATAAGGCGTCTGACGTTCATTGGAGATATTCTTCAGGATCAGTTCATCTGATTTTATAATGGCAATTTCGTAATCGTTCACATACACGACTTCCTTGGTGTACTCCACGATAGGAGAGGCGTCAGAAGCAAGGAAATGTTCTCCTTTACCAACACCGATCACCAGCGGACTTCCCTTACGGGCAGCAATAAGTGTATCCGGATTATCCTGATCAACGAGCACGATCACATAAGCACCTACAACTCTTTTCAGAGCAATACGCAGTGCTTCTTCCAGACCGCATTGATTGCTTGTCTGTATCTCTTCTATGAAATGGATCAGTACTTCAGTATCTGTATCGCTTTTAAAGACATGGCCTTTCTTCAGTAACTCCTGTTTGAGCTGTGCATAGTTTTCTATGATACCATTATGTATCATAGCCAATTTGCCATTGCCGGATGTATGAGGGTGAGAGTTACGATCACTGGGCTCGCCATGCGTAGCCCATCTTGTGTGTCCTATGGCTATGTGACTGTGTGTGTCTTTACCGCTGAGAAAGTCTTCCAGTTCTGCTACTTTTCCTTTCTTCTTATAGACTTTCAGTTCTCCATTTAATAGTGCTACACCAGCACTGTCATATCCGCGGTATTCTAATCTTTTCAGTCCTTTTAATACGATGGGGTAGGCTTCCCGTTGGCCTATGTAAGCGACTATTCCGCACATAAAATGTTTTTCAGTTTACATGGATAAAGCGTGCAAGTTGTATAAAAAATGTGAAAAACGTATAAAAGATTGCGAATTATGGCCCAGAATAACAAAATGAGCCTCACGCTGTTAGTCGTTAAAATATTCTTTAGGTACTATTACTTATACATTTTGAGCCACTCACCATCATCAAATTGTATGCCTGCGTGGAAAATTCGTAATTTGTCCCCCTTAACCGAACATGAGGTCCTATGAGATATGTAATACTACTATTACTAAGCTGCCTGGCATGTGAACAGGCGCCACCTGAAAAACAAGCCATTCCGGTTGCGGAAGACAGCACCTTTCTTACCGGCACCTTCTATCTGGTGCGTCATGCTGAGCAGACCGGAGTAGATTCTACACTGGTAGAAGCAGGGCATGAGCAGGCAGGAGCGCTTTACCGGCTGTTGCAGGACTCAGGTATCCAGAAGATTTATTTTACCCGTTATCCCGGCAGTATGGACATGGCAGATTCCATGTTTCAGTATCTGAGCCTTGATACCGTCTCCTATGTAGCTGATTCCTCCGGAGAGGGGCTGTTATATGAAATTACCCGTGAGAAGGATTGGGGAAAGAAACTGCTGGTGGTGGGGAATAACCGCGCATTGGTACCCATCATGCACTCCCTGAAGGCGAAGCCTAAGATCGATTCTGTTGCAGGCAAAGATTACAGCAGTCTGTTTATCGTCAGAAAGTATAAGGATAGTGTACGTTGCAAAAGACTGAACTATTGAAATAAGAAACCGGAACAGGAAGGAGCTGTCAATACTCCTTGCTATTCCGGTCTGGTAACGTTATGACGATTTAATAACTTATTGCTATAGTGGATGTTATGTGTTTGGCCGGACGATAGGCAGCCCTTGGAACACATTGTACCTGAAGCTGTTATGGACATGAGGTGGACTTGATGCGTACCTGTCCGGAATGATCATCAGAGCATAACCCCTTTCAGCAGGGTATAAGCTACTGAAAAATAGATCAGTAAACCGGTAACGTCCACCAGCGTAGCCACAAAAGGGGCAGACGATGTAGCCGGATCAGCACCCAGCTTTTTCAGGAGCAATGGCAGCATAGAGCCGGAAAGCGTTCCCCACAAGACGACTCCTATCAACGATATTCCTACCGTTAAACCAATCAATATGGTATGATCACCATAAGTATGAAAGAAGGTATTCCACAGCAGGATGCGGATAAAGCCGATTAAGCCTAACACACCACCCAGTAACAGTCCGGAGATAATCTCCCTGCGCATCACATTCCACCAGTCTGCAATACTGATCTCACCCAGCGCCATCGCCTGAATGATCAGGGTCGATGCCTGAGAACCACTATTACCACCACTGGATATAATGAGCGGTACAAAGAGTGCCAGTACCACGGCTTTGGCTATTTCGTCTTCAAAGAAGCCCATAGCGGTCGCCGTCAGCATTTCACCGATAAAGAGTACAACCAGCCAGCCGATCCTTTTTTTCACCAGCTTAAGCAGGGGAATATCCAGATAGGGCTCATCCAGTGCCTCAGTACCACCGATACGCTGGATATCTTCTGTATGTTCTTCGTTAGCAATCCAGAGGATGTCATCAATGGTGATGATACCCAGCAGAATACCTGCATCATCTACTACCGGCAGCGCCACCCGGTTTTCCATGCGGAATACCTGAATGGCCTCTTCCTGATCATCACTGACATGCAGAGCTACGAAGCGATCATCCATCAGAGTATGTACGACAGTATCAGGCGCTACCAACAGGAACTCCCTGATCCGGAAGTCATCTATCAGTTTGCCCTTTTCGTCTACTACATAGATCACGTCAATGGTCTCACTGTCTTTACCGTACTCCCTGATATAGCGCAGTACCTGTTTGACCGTCCATTCTTCACGAACGGCTATGTACTCCGGCGTCATGATACGCCCTACGCTGGTTTCCGGATAGCCCAGCAGACTAAGGGTGATCTTGCGTTCTTCCGGGTCAAGTAGCTTGATCAGCTCTTTTACCACGTCACTATGTAACTCTCCGAGGAAGGCAGTACGGTCATCCGCCGGCAGCTCATTCAGCAGCTCAGCGACTTTCGCAGCGGGCAGCTCCCGGATCACCTCTTCCTGTATATGAAACTCCAGGATCCTGAAAGCTGCAGCAGCACGGCCTATGGACAACTGATTCATGATCACGTCAGCATGCTCCGGCAGCTCGTGAATGAGCTCGGCGATGTCTGTGATAAGCTGGTCATCCAGGTACACTTTCAGTTCCGGTAAGTTCTGCTCAGCGACCAGCGTCTCAAATTTTTCCAGTAATACTTCATTTTCCATATTCCAAATGCTGTCAGTGAGGCGAAATTAAAGAAAGTTGAGGTCCAGATTACAATATCTCTCCTACATGTTTGCGGATATTGGCAGAAATCGTGTCTGTAGGCAGGTCATTCGCGTCAAATCCAAAGGGGTCTTCTATCTCTTCAGCGATCAGCTCAAGGCTGGCCAGTACGTAGAAAATGAATACCACCACAGGTATAATAAGATAGTGCAGGGTAAATACGTAGCCCAGAGGCAGAGTCATTACAAAGAAAAAGATAAACTTTTTAATGAAGACACTGTAGGAAAAAGGAATAGGGGTATTCCTGATCCGCTCACAGGCGCCGCAGATATCCGTAAAGGAAAGCAGCTCAGGGTTGAGGCTGAGCAACTGCTCCCCGCTGATCTGTCCCTGACGGTACAGTTCGTGTACATGCGCCATGATCTGTGCGGCTATCTGATTAGGTACATGTTTATCCTGCTTTAATTGCATGCTGTCTGACTGCTGAAACTCTTCGGGTTGATACAGGTTACGCAGATGGTTCTTCAGACCAAAAGCGTAATTAGGGATCATTACCCTGAAGAACTCACGGGAAGCAGTATTCGAAGCCGGCAGCATGGCGTTCAGTTTAAGCGCCAGGTTACGGCTGTTGTTTACCAGAGCTCCCCACAGCTTACGTCCTTCCCACCAGCGGTCATAGGCCGTATTAGTGCGGAATACAAGCAAAAGGGAGATGACAAAACCCAGCAACGAATGAATGAGCGTGATCTGTTTCAGGTCACTGTTGGGGGACAGATGCAGTAGTTCCAGTTCCAGAAATGCGATCAGTGCAGAATAGGCAGACAGGGCTATAAACATAGGAAACAGCTTCCGGACAGTGTCTGCCTTGTGGAAGCGGAAGATAAAAGTGAACCAGGCTTTTGGGTTGTAATCAATCATATTATTAGTGTATACATTTTCGCAAACCTAAAAATTTTACACATGATTTTGATAACTTCCTGCTTTACCTTTATTTTACGCTTCCTTACATTATATTATGATCAAGCCATATTTATACGTCGATAAGACAAAAGGCAAGGGCCGCGGAGTGTTTACAAAAGAAAGAATACCAGCTGGCACCCGTATAGAAACCTCGCCTGTACTTGTTTTGTCCTATGACGATACCGAGATTGTCGATAAAACGAAACTGCACAATTACATCTTCTTATGGGGTGTTCGTGAAACCCGTTCCTGCATTGCGCTTGGTCTCTGTTCCATCTACAACCACTCTTACGATCCAAACTGTGTGTACGAAATGGACTTCGAAGAAGAAACCATGAGTATCATCACCCGCAGAGAGATTAAAAAGGGAGAGGAACTCTGTATCAACTATAACGGTGATGTGACTGATTCATCGCCTGTATGGTTCGATGTAAGAAAGAAATAGCCGGGAATAAGGCCCCATCGCCTTTCCCGAAGAAATAAATAAGGAATTGAGAAATTCCTTATTATTGTATCAAAATATATAAGCACTTATATAATTTTACGATGAGTTTCTACGCTTCACTGGGATATCTGGTTTTTGGCAGCCGCCTCAGACGGCTGAGTGAATACTTCCTCATGGAGGTGAATAAGGTCTATGAACAAGCTGGTATTGCCTTTGACGCCAGCTGGTTCCCGCTTTTCTATATCCTTTCCCGTCAGCAGAACATCCCGCTGATTGACATTGCCGGACAGCTGGAAGTCTCTCACTCGGCTATCAGTCAGCTGATAACCAACCTGAAAAAGAAAGGACTCGTTAACACCGCTCCCTGTCCTGATGATGGACGCCGGCAGCTGGTGATGCTTACGCCCAAAGGAGAAGAACTGTTACAACAGGTACAGCCCATATGGGAAGCCATTACTACGGCCATGCAGGAACTGACAGAAGAGAACAAACAAAGCAAACAGCTGCTGGAAGCCATCAGACAGGTGGAAAGCGCTGTACAGGGTACGTCCCTGTCCGAAAGGATACAGGCGTCTATGAAAAACTGATCACGACTCAATCCAATCAACAATGATACACCAATTCAAGTACGGTATTGATCAGCTCACCGTGGCAAAGGCGCTGGATATTGCGGCAGGAAAGCTCTCCGGTATATTGGTACCGGAAGTGACTGAACGCATCAAAGCCAGTGCCGCCCACGTGCAGACTATTGTCGCCGCTCACAGCACCGTATATGGTATCAATACAGGCTTCGGGCCGCTTTGTGATACCAAAATATCCGAAGAAGATACCCGCGCCCTGCAATACAATATTCTCCAAAGCCATAGCGTAGGGGTAGGCAACCCTATCCCCGAACTGGTAGCCCGCGTTATGCTGGTCACCAAAGTACAGGCACTGGCTCAGGGATATTCAGGGGTAGCACTGGCTACGCTTGAACGCATCATCTGGCATATCGAACACTCCGTAACACCGGTAGTACCCGAAAAAGGTTCTGTTGGCGCCTCCGGCGACCTCGCACCTTTATCGCATCTCTTTCTGCCGCTTATCGGTCTGGGAGAAGTATACTACAAAGGACAACGCCAGCCATCAGCTGCTGTTTTACAGGCAGAAAAACTGGAACCGGTAATATTAGGTCCAAAAGAAGGATTGGCGCTTATTAACGGTACACAGTTCATTCTTTCCTTTGCAGTGACAGCCCTGCAACGTATGCACAATGCGCTGGAGGCCGCTGATATTATCGGTGCGCTCTCGCTCGAAGGACTCATGGGTACTGCCCGTCCTTTCGATCCGCGCTTACATGCGATCAGACCCTTCCCGGGCAATCAGCTGGTAGCACACAGATTAAAGACGATGCTGGAAAACTCCGGTATCATGGCCGCCCACGTTGATTGTGGCCGTGTACAGGATCCTTACTCCCTGCGTTGTATGCCACAGGTACATGGCGCTTCCCGGACAGCATGGCATCACCTGCGGGAACTAACTGTGATTGAGCTGAACGCAGTGACAGACAATCCGATCATCTTCAGCGCAGAAGATACCATCAGCGGAGGCAACTTCCATGGTCAGCCGCTGGCAATGCCACTGGACTATGCAACCGTAGCCGCAGCTGAACTGGGGAATATCTCCGATCGTCGTTGTTATATGATGATTGAAGGCCGCTATGGATTGCCTAAACTCCTGATCGAAGACGCCGGACTTAATTCCGGTTTTATGATACCGCAATACACAACGGCTGCTCTGGTAACTGAGAATAAGACCCTTTGTTTCCCGGCCAGCGCTGACAGTGTGCCTACTTCTCTCGGACAGGAAGATCATGTATCCATGGGCTCCATCAGTGGTCGTAAACTGCATCAGGTTATTGACAATCTTGAATATATACTGGCAGTAGAACTACTGTATGCTGCGCAGGCGGTTGATTTCAGACGACCTTTACAATCAGGTCCTATTCTGGAAGCCGTACATTCCTTTGTACGCGAAACCGTTCCATTCGCAGCCAAAGACAGGATCTTTGCTTATGATATCAAACAGCTGCATCAGCTGATCACCAATCAATCTTTAGTGAACGTGGCAAACAATGCCGCACTTGACAATCACCTTTCTCTAAACGGTATTTATCATGAACAGTTCGGACTTTATTAAGACGTATGCGGCACACCCGCATTATAAAGCACCTCGTGGCAATCAGCTGCATGCCCGATCCTGGCAGACAGAAGCGCCTTTACGTATGCTGTTGAATAACCTGGATGCGGAAGTAGCGGAGAATCCTGATGAACTGGTGGTATATGGTGGTATCGGACAGGCTGCCCGTAACAAAGAAGCATTGCAGAAAATCATCGAAATACTGCTGGAACTGGATGAAGATCATTCTTTACTCGTACAATCAGGTAAACCGGTAGGTGTCGTACGTACCCACCCGCAGGCGCCCCGCGTCATGCTGGCCAATAGTAATCTGGTGCCGAAATGGGCTACATGGGAGCATTTCAATGAACTGCGTGCAAAAGGACTCATGATGTACGGTCAGATGACAGCAGGCAGCTGGATCTATATCGGCACACAAGGTATCCTGCAGGGTACCTATGAGACCTTTGTAGCCTGTGGTCGTCAACATTTCAATGGCGATCTGAAAGGAAAACTACTCGTTACTGCCGGTATCGGCGGTATGGGTGGTGCTCAGCCACTGGCAGCAACCATGGCAGGCGCCGTATTCCTCGGCGCAGATGTGGATGAATCACGTATCCGCAAACGCCTCGCTACCCGTTATATCGATCGTATTACACACTCCTATGAAGAGGCAATTGCATGGGCTATGGACGCTAAGGCCAAAGGTGAAGCATTGTCTATCGGTCTGGTAAGTGACGCGGGAGATATGCTGGAACGTTTACTGAAAGACAATATTATTCCTGATATACTGACAGATCAGACCTCCGCACATGATCCTATCAATGGATATGTGCCGAATGGTCTTTCTCTGGAAGAAGCTGCTGCATTACGTAAAAAGGATCCGGCAGATTATAAAGTCCGCTCTTTGAAGAGCATGGCGCGTCACGTCGCTTTTATGCTGGCTTTACAGGAAAAAGGCGCAATTACCTTTGACTATGGTAATAACCTCCGCGAGTTTGCACGTGAAGGCGGAGAACCGGATGCATTTAACTTCCCGGGATTTACACCTGCTTATATCCGTCCTTTATTCTGCGAAGGAAAAGGCCCTTTCAGATGGGTAGCCTTATCCGGCGATCCTGAAGATATTTATACAACCGACAAGGCATTGATGGAAGCTTTTCCGGAGAATACAGCCCTGATCAACTGGTTGAAAAAGGCGCAGGCACAAGTAGCCTTTCAGGGATTACCGGCGCGTATCTGCTGGCTGGGACTGGGTGAAAGAGAAAAAGCCGGTCTTATTTTTAATGAACTGGTCAGAACAGGTAAGGTGAAAGCACCTATAGTCATCGGTCGTGATCACCTCGATTGTGGTTCTGTCGCATCTCCCAACAGAGAAACAGAAGCGATGAAAGACGGATCAGACGCAGTATCTGACTGGACCCTGTTAAACCTGATGGCCAATACTGGTGGCGGTGCTACCTGGGTATCTTTCCATCATGGTGGTGGTGTAGGGATGGGTTATTCACAACACGCAGGCATGGTTGTGCTGGCGGATGGTTCTGAACGTGCAGAAGCCTGTCTGAAAAGAGTATTATTCAATGATCCTGCATTGGGCATCTTCCGTCATGCGGATGCAGGTTATGAAGAAGCAAAAGCAACTGCCAGAAAATTCAATATCTGATCTATGGAACTGATAGGCCCTTTTTCACAGATATTACCGCTGACTGCATTACCTTTAAAAGGCGCTTTGCAGGATGAACAACTGACCATTATAGCACATGGTGGTGTTGTCATCGATAGTGGCAAGATCATCGCAACAGGCGATTTCAAAGCATTGCAGCATCAATATCCTGACTGTGATGTAACCCATATTACTGTCCCTGCTGTATTGATGCCGGGTTTCATTGACTGCCATACACATATCTGTTTTGATGGTACCCGCAACCGTGATTATGCCATGCGTATAGCCGGAAAATCATACCTCGATATTGCACGTGCAGGTGGTGGTATATGGGATTCCGTTACCAAAACAAGAATGGCAGATCATGAGACATTGGTGATGAATACAGCCGCACGTGCCAACAGACACCTGCACGAGGGCGTAACAACCATTGAAGTGAAAAGTGGCTACGGACTGAATATGGATGGTGAACTTAATATGCTGCGTGCGATTCAATCTGCTGCAGGTCATACCAAAGCGACACTCGTTCCTACCTGTCTGGCAGCACATATGCGGCCGAAAGATTTCGAAGGTACAGAAGAAGCCTACCTTGAATGGGTATTACACTCCCTGCTGCCCATCATTCAATCAGAACAACTGGCGCAACGTGTGGATATCTTCATAGAAGAAACTGCGTTTTCAACAACTGCATCAAAACATTTCCTGCAGCAAGCTGCTGAAATGGGTTTTGCAGCTACGGTACATGCTGACCAGTTTTCAACCGGCGGTGCTGCTGTCGCTGTTGCTGCCGGCGCCTTGTCTGCTGATCATCTGGAAGCAAGTGATGATGCTGCGATTGCCTTACTGGCTGCCGCAGATATTGTAGCAGTAGTATTACCCGGAGCTTCTTTAGGATTGGGCATGCATTATGCACCTGCAAGACGTTTGCTGAATGCGGGCGCTTCACTGGCTATTGCGAGTGACTGGAATCCGGGTTCTGCTCCAATGGGAGATCTGTTGATGCAGGCAGCTGTATTAAGTGCAGCAGAAAAACTGTCCGCAGCAGAAGTATTCGCAGCAATGACAAGCCGCGCGGCCAAAGCTTTGCAATTAAATAATGTAGGGCAACTGGCGGCTGGTTTTATTGCAGATATGCAGGCATATCCGACTGCAGACTACCGGGATATTTTATACTATCAGGGTAAGATGAAACCGATCAAAGTCTGGAAAGAAGGAGAGGTGGTCAATAGAATTACGAATTAGCTGTTTGTTACAGCTGACAATAAATGAAATCGCCTGATCTAAAATCAGATCAGGCGATTTCGTTTTTTATTAAGAAAGTAAATTAAGATAATAGAAGGGCACTTATCATCAATTCTTAATGAATCCTATTGCTTAACTACCTTTCTTGTAATCGCTTTTTCTCCATAAGTAAGCTTCAGTGTATAGATACCTTTTGGCAGATGACTGGCTGCAAGACTGGTATTGTATTGACCTGCATCCAGACGACCGCGTTTCAGTATGGCTACCTGTTTACCATTGATGTCATATACTGCGAGTAATACATCTGCCGGTTTTTCAAGGAAGAAACTTACTGTACTGTTATCGTCAAACGGGTTTGGATAACTGGTCAGTGAGGTAGCCAGTTTTACAGGTGCTTTTTCTGGTGTACTAGCTGCCAGTTTAGCGGCAGTTGTGGTAGATGAGATGACCAGCTGAGGTGCTGTCAGCCCTGCTTCCTTAGATCTCCAGATGACACGTGGATCTGCACCGGTGCTGCTTAATAAAGCCAATGAGATACCATTACGTCCTGCTGCTTTTTCTGTCTGCACATAATTGGTGATATCCCATGAATAGTATCTGCCCACAGAATCTGTTACAACTGCTGTCTGAAGTGCTGTTGTACCGGTTGCCGGTTTGTTGTTCCATGTAATAGCAGATTCTGTCCAGCTGGTGTTGGCTACAGCGTATACACCTATCGGCAGATTAGTAACACGGGTATCTTCGATTTTACCATATACTTTCAATACGGCAGAAGAAATATTATTAACACCACTAAGGTCAAAACGCAGGAAGCTTTGTCTGTCGTAACCTGCGGTAGCAGTGGCATTCACTTTAGACGCCAGTACTGACGCATCAGTAGTACCATGTGTAATAGCTGCGTAGTCGCCGTTTCTTACATAGGCATCCTGTAAAGGTGCAAGTGTGGATTGCTGTGTGGATGAAGAGGTGATGATACGTACTTCCGTCAGACTATTCCATGCACTTGCGCTGTTACCATGACCCACGATCCGCACATGTTTTGCGCTGCGTGGTGTGAATGTGAAAGATTCGAGGGCATTGGACGTACCGCTGCTTTGCAGTCCACTGGCTGCAGATGTCCAGTTGCTGCCATCTGTGCTGGTCAGGATGTCGAAGAAAGTACGTCTTACTGTACCGCTGTAGAAGGCAATATTGACACCGCTTACAGTAGTGGTATTGTCCAGACAGAATTGTATCCATTGACCATCACCTTCTGCTGACCAGCGGGTATTATAATCATTGTCCTGTACATTGGCCGGTATGTTACCATCGTTTGCACTGGCAGAAACAGGTACACATACATTACCACCCGGGAAATCATCCGCAGGATTCAGGATACGTTCACGGATCCATGCACCGGCAGGTTTGAGTCTGGCGGTTGTCCACGGACCGTTGGAGCAGGTACCTGTTATCCATACAGCGCCCGAACGGAAGTCATCAGAGTAGTTCCAGTTGGTCCAGCTGATCTTCTTACGCGCCATCAGATCGATGTATTGTTGCGCCATAGTGAAGTCATTGGCACCGTCTCCGCTGGCTTCCTGTGTACCGAATTCTGTCACGAAAACAGGGAGTCTGTCAGAAGCAGTGTTCAGCTGATTAAGATAAGCGGTGCGGTGATCTTTTGCATAGAAATGGAAGGTGTACATCACGTTGCCCTGCGTCAGTGGATTGTTGAAAATGTCCTGCAGGGAACCATCACCGGAGAGTCCCATCGTAGACCATCCGTGTGTACCGACCAGTATGACAGCGTCATTGTCAATGGCGCGTATGAATGGGATCATCTGATCAGCATAGGTTTTGATCTTTGCCCAGGTAGCGCCTGAGTTAGGTTCATTACAGATGTCGTAGATGATGTTGTTTTTGTTCTTGTGTGTGTTGGCGATAGCAGAGAAAAAGGTCTTTGCCCTTGCCAGGTTGTAGTTAGGATCGCCGGGAGTGAGCTGATGCCAGTCAACGAGTGCATACATACCACGTGTGGTAGCTTCTTCTATCAGGCGATTCACCTGATTGGTAAAGCCGGTAGGATCGGTTTCATAACCACCCTCCTGTACATAGAGTGAAATACGCAGGATGTCAGCACCCCAATCGTATGCCAGCGCGTCGAGTGAAGCGGCTGTCAGACAGCTTCCCCAGCCATACCATTGGATACCGTGTGTGCTCATGCCTCTGAGCTGGATCGGGTTACCATACTGATTACATAATTTGGTGCCGATCACCTGCAACTGACCGTTTTTCTGAACGGGCGTCTGTGCGTGTGTTTGTGAACTGAAACCCAGCAGGCATAGTAATAATGCAGCCAGCCGGAAAGAATGGGTAGATCCGTTCTTTTTCATTTGGATAGTTGTTTTGAGGGTGATAAAAAATAAAAACTATGTTGATATTGTAATGGTTACATACTGTGGATATTGATATGGTTACTACATAGGTCTTTACTACAGGTTATAGGCTGTTCAGTCGCTACAGGTCTTTATGCAATCGTTTGCGCAATATAGTAAAAAATATGGATCATGGAAGGAATTAGTAACTTTGTATTCTATGATGAATCCAGAATTTTACAGACAGCCTGTAGCATGGACAGGACGGATAGATGGTACAGACGAAGAATTACTGCGTTGGCACCAGCGTATCACACCAGTGAACCTGTTGACAGGATCATTGCCATCATTAAAGGCGCATCAGCAGGGTATTGCATTTCTTGGATTTGCAAGCGATGAGGGTGTACGCCGTAATAAGGGCCGTGTAGGCGCAGCTGAAGGTCCGGCGGCACTGAGAAAGGCAGCCAGCAATTTTCCTGTTCATTTTGACAGTGAGCTGGTACTGGCAGATGTAGGAGATGTGATATGTAAGAATCAGCTGCTGGAAGAAGCACAACAGACATTATCAGATACTGTACTGACTATACGCAAGGCCGGTTATCTGCCGGTATTACTGGGTGGTGGCCATGAGATCACTTATGGACATGCACATGGTATTTATGAACACCTGCGTCTGCGTAAACGTGGAGAGAAATTAGGGCTGCTGAATTTCGATGCGCATTTTGATCTGCGTATGAAAGGAGAGGAGGGAAGTACTTCCGGTACAGGTTTCTGGCAACTGGCACAGGACTGTAATCTGGAAGGCGTACCATTTCATTATCTGGCACTGGGTATTCAGGCAAACAGTAATACACAGCAGCTGTTTCGTATCGCAGGTGACCTTGATGCACAGTATGTGGATGCAGACGCTTTTCATCTGCAGGATAAAGCGCTTTTACATGCCGCTATCGGTCAGTTTCTGAGAGATGTGGACCATGTATACCTGACAATAGATCTGGACGTTTTTTCGGCTGCTTTTGCCCCCGGGGTGAGTGCCACTGCCTATAATGGTATCAGACCTGATGGTTTGTTTCTGGAATGTTATCGTAATATTCTTCAGAGTGGTAAACTGGCAGGTATTGATATCGCAGAACTGAACCCTTCTCTTGATGTGGATAACCGTACTGCAAAACTGGGCGCTGCCTTCTTATTTGAAATGATCAGCAATCTGCATTACCACTAATAGTAACATATAATTGCTGTCTGCAATATCTTGTCGTTTTCCCCCGTAAAGTGCTGCGTATTTCCCGCAATTCTTTCCGGGGGATTGTCTTTTCTTACATGGCTTTTTTATATTTGGAACATTAAAACAAAATTGCCATGAAATTGATCCCCAAAACAGCTGCGATAGCGGCGGTCATGTTATGTTCCACACTGTTGGCAGATGCCCAGAAAATTAAAGTACAGGAAGGCGATGTCACCGTATTAAAAGAACAGACTGAGGTTAACACCGAATTCACTTATGACAATGTAAAAGTGGGCGAGTTCGATAATGAGGATGATTATATCCAGAAGAAAAAAGACGATTACAACAAAAAAGAAGCTGGGAAGGGAGATACATGGGCTACTGCGTGGAAAGCGGACAGAGAGTCCCGTTTTGCTCCCAGATTTAATGAAATGTTCACTGAAGGTTCCAATGGTATCAAAGCAGGTAATTTTCCTGCTGCGAAGTATACCCTGATCTTTAAGACCACTTTTATTGAACCCGGCTTCAATGTAGGGGTGATGCGCAAAAACTCTTATATCAACGGAGAGATCTGGATCGTTGAAACGGCTGATAAAAGTAAAGTGGTAGCAAAGGTATCTGTGGATAAAGCACCCGGCAGAATTGCCTTCGGAATGGACTTTGACACCGGTGCACGTATTACGGAGTCATATGCGATGGCAGGAAGGACCTTTGGTCGTTATGTGCGGAAGTAGAAGAGAATTAAGCATTGAGTTCTCTGATTGATTGAAATTATATTAGTAAGGGTGCCGTTATTCAGACTTGAATAACGGCACCCTTACTAATATAGCGGCTTTTTTAATTTTAGAATACGATCGTCTTGTTACCGTGTACAATCACCCTGTCTTCCACGTGGGCCACTACAGCCCTTGTCAGTACTTGTCTTTCAATATCACGTCCCAGCATCACGAGGTCATTGACGGCATGGCGGTGACTCACACGCGCTACATCCTGATCAATGATCGGCCCTTCATCCAGATCGTCGGTGACATAATGCGCTGTGGCACCGATCAGCTTCACGCCGCGTGTATAGGCATTCTTATAGGGATTGGCGCCAGCAAAAGCAGGGAGGAAGGAATGATGGATATTGATGATCTTTCCGGGGAATGTGCTGACGAATGAAGGAGAAAGTATCTGCATATAACGCGCAAGCACGGTAAAATCGGCTTTTGCGTCCTGTATCAGCTGAATGGCTTCCTTTTCCCTTATGGCCTTATTACCGGCATCTACGGGCAGATAATGGAAGGGAATACCGAAATCCTCTGTCAATTTTCTCAGGTCTTCATGGTTGGAGATGACCAGTGGGATGTCTACGGGTAATTCCCCGCTGCGCCAGCGCCATAGCAATTCCATGAGGCAATGGTCGTAGCGGGACACCATAATTGCCATTTTCTTACGGTGAGAAGTGTAATCTATACGCCATTCCATTTTCAGGGGAGCGGCTACTTTGTCCTGGAATTGTTTTTCCAGTTCTTCCATGGTAACGAGGGTATTTTCCAGATGAAAAACCATACGCATAAAGAAGAGGCCTTCCTTCGGATCGGTGCTGTGCTGGCTTGCATCGAGGATGTTTGCACCGCAGGTAAAAAGGAACTGTGACACCCCGGCAACTATACCGGGCCGGTCAGGACAGCAGATGAGCAACCTGCCGGTAATATCGGTTTGCATAAAAATAGGTATATATATTCTCAGTAAAATACTAAATGTTATTTTACTTTTGGCCCAATTTTGACGCATGAAGAAGATAGGATTGATGTCAGATACGCACAGTTATCTCCATCCGGACGTATACAGATATTTCGAAAAAGTTGACGAGATCTGGCACGCCGGAGACATTGGTAACGTGGAACTGGCGGATAAACTGGAGGCTTTTAAGCCCTTCCGTGCGGTATATGGGAATATTGATGGCGCTGATTTACGTGTCCGCTATCCGCTGCATCTGCCCTTTGAAGTGGAACAGGTGAAAGTTTTTATGACACATATTGGCGGATATCCGGGCAAATATGCGCCCGGGGTCAAAGATCTGTTGAAAGAGCATACACCCAAATTATTTATTTGCGGGCATTCTCATATACTAAAAGTAATGCCCGACCCCGCTATGCAGCTGGTGCATATCAATCCGGGAGCCTGCGGTATACAGGGATGGCATAAAGTCAAAACCCTGGTGCGGTTCGATTTATCAGAAGGAAATATCAGTCAGCTCGAAGTTATTGAGCTGCCTAAGTAGCGGAATGCAATGTGTAATATTATTCAGAACTGTCAAATGATGCTGAGATGGCTAACTTTATTGCCGGTGTGCCTGCTTTTTTGTGTAGCTGTTTCTGCACAACAGAAAACCTCGCTGTTTAAAAAGGCCACCCGGTGGCTGGAAGCGGAAAATGATTCCAATTATATCGAAGAGCATACAAAGGATATCACATTTCGCGTTTTCGGCTCCCGTAAATACAATAACTACGATATCGTGGATAACGGCATCGTAGACGGCAGTATTACGGATAATGGCCTCGTTAACTCTAAAAACTCAAAAGAAGTCTTATATCGCCCCAATACCCCCTTTAACGTGGGTGTAGGTGTCAACTACCGCTTTATTGCGGTGAATATTGCCTTTAACCTGCCCGCCATCAACAAAGACAAAGGTGAATACGGCAAGACCAAAATGCTGGACCTCCAGACGCATATCTACACCCGTAAACTGGTAGTTGATTTTTATGGTCAGATATATGAAGGGTACTACATCGCCAATACCCGAAGGCTGATCAATAGCTTCGGATCCAATGCCGGATCCAACAACGTGGAAATGATCCGCCCGGATGCAAAAAACGTGAATCTCGGACTGAACGTGCAGTATGTCTTTAATGCGAAACGCTTTTCCTACCGTGCTGCTTATCTGCAAAACGATTACCAGAAAAAGAGTGCCGGTTCCTTCCTCGTGGGTGGAGAGGTTTTCGGCGTGAGAATGAAAGGTGATTCAGGCCTGATTCCTTCCTATATTCAGAAAACCGGTTTCTTCAACGGAGAGAACTTCTACAGGACCCGTATCTTCAGCGGCGCAGCCAATGCGGGTTATGCACATACTTTTGTATATAAACAGCACTGGTTCACCACCCTGTCTTTCAGTGGCAGTCTGGGGGTGAATTATACGGTGATGAACCGGATCAATCAGGTTGATCTGAAAAAAGCAGGTATCCAGTTCAACAACAATATCCGTGTTTCCCTTGGATATAATTCCAGCCGTTACTTTGCAGGTATTCATTACGTATACCTGACCACACGGAGTCAGTCGCCCGTGCCTGATACTTATCAGACGATGGGGGCGGGCAACTTCCGTATCAGCCTTGCCAGAAGATTTACACTGAAGAAACAGCTGTTCTAAAACCGATTACAGCGATTGTAGCTCTGTCAGCAGGTTCTGACGGGCAATTGTTTCGCGTTGTTCGCGGAAGCCTTCGGTTTTATAGATGGAAGGCTGATCCAGAAAATGCTGTAATACTTTCTTTCTGCCTGCATTATACACATCATCAGTATAGATATGATACTCTTCACGTATCTGCTTTGCATAACCTGCATATACATCTGCTGTTGTGCCCAGTATAGAAAGGTCGAAATCGAGGAAATAGTCCAGATCCGGATGAGCGTTTGCGTTGACATGCGTTTTGGTGGCACGGATGAAGTGCATCACACCTTCGATATCAGCCGCAGGATAGCTGGTCTGCCATAGGTATTCAGCAGCAGCCATGGCGCTTTGTTCCTCGTTATCCGCCCGTTTTACATCATAAATGAGATCATGAAAGAAGATGGCCAGCAGAAAATTTTCATTGTCTGCAATGAGGTCGCTATGCTCCAGTTGTAACTGCAACAGGGCATAGAGATGGTGTAAGTTATGATAATGACGGTCTGTGGCTGAATAGTGCCTGATAATCAGTTCGAAGCCCTGATCTATCAGTGCCTGGCTTTTGGTATATGGTTCCAGCAATTGATTCCAGACGTTGTTTAAAGTATCTATCTGCATAGGGGTAAAGGTAAAAATAAAAATCCCGCCTGCAGAAGCAGACGGGATTCTTTATCATTTATAGCCGTAGGCTACTGTGCTTTTTTAGCAAACTGTGCGCGGATTACGTTCAGTGCACCACCCGCTTTGAACCACTCGATCTGTTGTTCATTGTAGGTGTGGTTTACCAGTATTTCGTCTTTGCTGCCGTCTTTGTGGTTAGCCACGACAGTCAGCTGTTTGCCGGGAGCGAAAGTGGTCAGACCATTGATATCAAAGGTATCATCTTCGAGGATCTTATCGTAGTCTTCTTTGTTGGCGAAGGTCAATCCCAGCATACCCTGTTTTTTCAGGTTTGTTTCGTGGATACGGGCGAAAGATTTCACCAGAATAGCACGAACGCCCAGATGACGTGGTTCCATAGCAGCGTGTTCGCGGCTGGATCCTTCACCATAGTTTTCATCACCTACTACTACTGAACCGATGTTCGCCGCTTTGTAAGCACGCTGTACAACAGGTACGCCTGCGTATTCGCCTGTCAGCTGGTTTTTAACGGTATCAGTTTTATCGTTGTATGCGTTCACCGCACCGATCAGCATGTTGTTAGAGATGTTGTCGAGGTGACCACGGTATTTTAACCACGGACCGGCCATAGAGATGTGGTCAGTAGTACATTTACCTTTTGCTTTGATCAGCAGTTTCAATCCTTTCAGATCAGTACCTTCCCATGCAGCGAATGGCGCCAGCAGTTGCAGACGATCGCTGGTTGGGGATACGATTACCTGTACACCGCTACCATCAACAGCAGGTGCCTGATAACCCGGATCATCTACTGAGAAGCCTCTTGCGGGCAGTTCGAAACCGGTAGGTTCGTCCAGCATTACTTCCTGACCATCTTTGGCTTTCAGTTTATCCGTCAGCGGGTTGAACGTAAGGTCACCAGCGATGGCGAAAGCTGTAACGATTTCCGGAGAAGCAACGAAAGCATGTGTTGCGGCCAGACCATCATTTCTCTTCGCGAAGTTACGGTTGAAGGAAGTGATGATAGAGTTCTTACGGTTAGGATCATCGATGTGACGAGCCCACTGACCGATACAAGGACCGCAGGCATTAGCCAGTACAATACCGCCGATCTGGTCGAATGTATTTAACAGACCGTCTCTTTCGATGGTATAACGTACCAGTTCAGAACCCGGTGTGATAGTATATTCCGCTTTAACGTCGAGGTTTTTATCAACCGCCTGTTTCGCGAGGGAAGCAGCACGGGAGATATCTTCGTAAGAAGAGTTGGTGCAGGATCCGATCAGGGCAACTTCCAGTTTTTCCGGCCAGTTGTTTTCCTTTACAGCCTGTGCGAATTTGGAGATAGGCCATGCTAAGTCCGGCGTGAACGGACCGTTTACATGTGGCTCCAGTTCGTCGAGGTTGATCTCAATAACCTGATCGTAATATTTGGAAGGATCTGCGTATACTTCTGTATCAGGACGCAGGTGTTCTTTTACACCATCAGCCAGTGCAGCGATTTCCTGACGCTCAGTAGCATTCAGGTATGCAGCAATTTTGGTATCATAAGCGAATACGGAGCAGGTTGCACCGATTTCAGCACCCATGTTACAGATGGTGCCTTTACCGGTAGCGCTCAGGCTATCAGCACCTTCACCGAAGTATTCAACGATGCAGCCTGTACCACCTTTTACGGTCAGTACACCTGCAACTTTCAGGATAACGTCTTTTGGAGACGTCCAGCCGCTCAGTTTACCAGTTAATTTAACACCGATCAGTTTTGGCATTTTCAGCTCCCATGGTAAGCCTGCCATCACGTCTACTGCGTCAGCACCACCCACACCGATAGCGAGCATACCCAAACCACCTGCATTGGGTGTATGTGAGTCTGTTCCGATCATCAGACCGCCCGGGAAAGCATAATTTTCCAGTACAACCTGGTGAATGATACCAGCACCCGGTTTCCAGAAACCAATGCCATATTTGTTTGAAATAGAAGCCAGAAAGTCATATACCTCCTTATTCGTGTCCACAGCAGTCGCCAGGTCTTCTGCAGCGCCTGTCTTTGCCTGAATGAGGTGATCACAGTGTACAGTAGAAGGGACTGCTACTTTATCACGACCACAGGTCATGAATTGTAACAGGGCCATCTGTGCAGTAGCATCCTGCATCGCTACGCGATCGGGTGCAAACTCCACATAAGACTTTCCACGCTCAAACGCTGTAGTGGTCGGAGCATATAAGTGAGCATATAAAATCTTCTCAGACAGTGTGAGCGGGCGTCCTAGCATTTTACGGGTAGCTTCCACCTTACCCGGCAGTGCCGCATACACTTTTTTAATCATTTCGATATCAAACACCATGGAAAAAAAATTTATGACCTATTAGAAAATGCATCGCAAAATTAATTAAATTAAGCCAGTTTATAAAAGACATGTAGGCGACTGTCTGCAAGTTGAGCTCATAGACAACCGGTTACCCTACCGGTTCACAAAGTAAATGCCACTAATTCACTGCCAACGCACTATCAGTCAACTCCGGCGGCAAAACCTGGACTTGTTTTTGACCCGGGATTGTAATAAATTTGATATATGAACCGATTTAAAGATTTCGTGGAATGGCAGGCCTTTGGAGTCTGTACAGCTATCGGCAATAAGCTTGGGATAGCTACCTCACGTATCCGTTTGTTTTTTATCTATACCTCATTCGTTACGATGGGCTCTCCGCTTATCGTCTATATGATCATGGCTTTCTGGGTGAATATGAAAAATTATATCCTGAATGCCCGCAGAAACCCCCTTAGGTACTTATAGTTTCCATCTAGGCTTATCAGTTAACCTCGGGCAATTTAAATAATTGACAGATGCATCCCGCTCAGGGACATGTTATTGGCATCTTATGCGATAATATGTACAATATATTGTTATGTCTGTTGCGCGTTGCTGCACGCATTCCACCGGAAACGGCCATCCCTTTTTCATACATGCAGGGAATCAAGGGAGGATATCCAGCCCATAGCTGTTATTATCTGTTGTTTCGAAGTACAAGCTGACTACACCGCTATTACACCGTCATTTATTCGTTTATGAACGGATAGATAATGGCGTAGTCGCGGTATACCTTCATTGTAATACGGAGAGATTTGTTGTAACCGACTATAAACTAATTATTTAAGGGTGTTTTGAACGTAGCAGGTATATAATGTCCACGGTGTTAACTTATTATACACTATATGATACCCTTTGTGCATGTGAATAGCTGCTGTACACACAAAAAACGTTAAAAGAGGAGATTTTTTATATTTTTTCTTATTTATTTTCAATTGATTATAATCTTCAGGCCTCAGAGACTTCTTTAAATTCAATATGTCTTTAGAATCCGGGTATACCTTGCCTTTATAATTGCCATAAAATTTTAACCAAATACACGATAAAGATGAAAATGCCTTCACTGAAACATGTGGCAAGTGGTATGCTGCTTTTAAGTACCGCGTTATTAATGTCTGCCTGTTCGAAAGACGACAATCAGGGCAAAGCCCGTATTCAGGTCGCACTGACCGATGATCCCGGAGATTTTAAAGCTGTTTACATCGATGTGCAGGAAGTGAACGTCAACTACAATGACAGTGATGATAATGGATGGCAGGCTTTACCCGGCATGAAAAAAGGACGGTATAACCTCCTGACCCTTGTCAATGATAAGGATACTGTATTGGCGGATGCGGAAATCACTTCCGGTACTATCAAGGAAATCAGACTGGTATTGGGGGATAATAACTGGGTAGTGACCAACAATGGTGATTCTGTTAAGTTGCAGACGCCCAGCGGACAGTCATCCGGTATAAAACTGAAGATCAATATGCCGGTATCAGGTGGTATTCTTTACAAATTGTTATTAGATTTCGATGTGGCAAAATCTATACACGAAGCGGGCAATTCAGGGAAATATATCCTGAAACCTGTTATCAGAACTGTACTCGAAGCACAAGGTGGAAGTATTCAGGGCGTAGTATTACCGGCAGTGTTACCTTCAGCAGTATTGGTCCTGAATGGACAGGATACGATAGCAAGTACTTACTCCGGTATTGGCGGTGCTTATTTCCTCAAGGGAATCGCTGCAGGCAGTTATTCACTGCATTATATTTCTGTTGATTCAACGCTGCAACCGGCCATCAGACAAAGTGTTGTCGTAGAAACAGGTAAAATAACGAAAATAGATACACTGACGTTAATTCGGTAATAGTAGTGGATATCTGTTACAGACAAGCATAAACAAAAAATCCATCTGCTTTGGCGGATGGATTTTTTGTTGCGTGTTTATCTTAATCCAGATGGAAATTTGTCATTGCGTGATAGTGGTTCTGCAACTGATTCACAGTGATTGCACCTTTAATTTCTCTGTGTTCATCCCGGTAATCCAATCTGGTAGCCGGATGACCGTCATCAAGGGTGTGCAGTTTTACGGAGAATGGCCCGCGTACATAAATTTCGCCGCCGCCGTTCACTGAGAGAGATTCGTCCTTTTTGAACTTAAGTTTCAGTAACTGTTCTTCATTTAGTGGAATTGAATAGAGGTCCTGCAGGTCATACCAGAATTCCTGTTCTCCGGTTAATACACAAACCTGTTTGTCTTCGCGGTTAACTTCCAATACCTGACCTTCCACCGTTTTGCCTTCATACTCCACTAAAACTGTATCTCCTGCTTTTACGTCATGTAAATTGATCATGGTGAGTAAAATTTTTGGGTGTTTAGTATTATAGTTATAGTCTGAAAAAGAGTTGGTCGTAGTCTTATCCTAAGATAAGAAATAGTCCATAGACTATAGCTTTTTTCCTGTCTTGTTTTTATACAAAAGACAGGCCAGCTATCATCTATGGACTATCAGCTATAATACCGGGAACGGTCCCTTATCTTACTACTTCACGGATTCTTACCAGATCTTCCAGCAATCCTTCCAGTAAATCAAGGTGCAGCATATTGGCGCCGTCTGATTTCGCTTTGGATGGATCAGGATGTGTTTCGATGAACAGACCATCTGCACCGGTAGCAATAGCTGCTTTGGCGATAGTGCTGATCAGTTTCGGATTACCACCGGTAACGCCGCTGGTCTGGTTAGGCTGTTGCAGGGAGTGTGTACAATCCATGATAACAGGTACACCATGTTCACGCATGATCGGAATATTGCGGTAGTCTACCACCAGATCCTGATAACCGAAGGTGGTACCACGCTCAGTTAACCAAACTTTATCATTCCCTGCCTGTTTTACTTTTTCAACAGCAAATTTCATGGCTTCGCCACTTACAAACTGGCCTTTTTTCACATTCACCACTTTGCCGGTTTCCGCAGCTGCGATCAGAATATCAGTCTGACGGCAAAGGAATGCCGGGATCTGCAGTATATCCACATACGCAGCAGCCATCGCCGCTTCCGCAGCAGAGTGAATATCTGTTGTAACAGGCAGATCAAATGTTTCTTTGGTCTTTTGCAGCAGGTCCAGTCCTTCCACATCACCAACACCCGCGAAGGAGTTGATGCTTGTACGGTTCGCTTTACGATAAGACGCTTTGAAAATATATGGGATGTTCAGTCTTTTGCAGATTCCTGAAACTTTTTCAGCTACATGCATCAGCAGCGCTTCATCCTCTACTACACAAGGACCGGCTATCAGAAAAAAGTTGTCAGGATTGTATTGATCCTTAAAAAGGGATTTCAGATGTGTTGTTGCTGACATGATTTTTGTATTTGAGATCGCAAAGTTACGCTATTCTAAGGGATTACTTTTCAGTTGAAGTATGCAGGCCATTTTATGTAATTGTCATAATATTGTAATGTAAAACAGTGGAATGTTCGCTGGGCGCGCTTCTCTTACAAAGTAATTTTCCGGATTGTTACCGCATTGTCATGCGCTGAGGGCTGCTGCTCTGAATTACTACGGAAGCTGTTAATATTACGTCTTAATTAAAAAAGCCATTCATTCGAGATAGCATGAAGAAAGATAAAATACTGGTAATCGGTGCCTGCGGGCAGATTGGTGTTGAACTTACACTCGCATTAAGGAAGATGTACGGAGATGCAAACGTGATCGCATCTGATCTTCGCGAAGAACACGACCTGCTGAAGGGTACGGGACCTTATGTATCCCTCGATGTCATGAACAAGGAGATGCTCCACGTACTGGTTATCCGTCATAATATCACGCAGATCTATCTGCTGGCTGCGATCCTTTCTGCTACCGGTGAAAAGAACCCGCTGCTGGCATGGCACATCAACATGGCGAGCCTGCTGAATGTACTGGATATTGCGAAAGAAGAAAATATCGATAAAGTATACTGGCCAAGTTCCATTGCGGTATTCGGTCCTAATTCTCCAAAACAGGATACACCTCAGCACACGATCATCGAGCCGACGACCATTTATGGTATCAGCAAATTTGCCGGTGAGCGTTGGTGCGAATACTACAGCCACCGTTATAATGTAGACGTCCGTAGTCTGCGTTATCCGGGTCTGATCAGCTATAAATCAGCACCGGGTGGTGGTACTACCGACTACGCTATTGAGATCTTCCATGAAGCTCTCGAAGAAAAGAAATATACCTGCTTCCTGTCAGAAGGCACCTACCTGCCAATGATGTACATGCCGGATGCTATCCGTGCTACCATCGAACTGATGGAAGCTGATAAAGATAAAGTCAAAATACGTTCTTCCTATAACCTCGGCGGTATGAGTTTCTCTCCGAAAGAGATCGCTGCTGAAATTAAAAAACATATCCCTGAATTCACGATCAGCTATGAACCGGATTACCGCCAGCAGATCGCTGATGGCTGGCCACAGAGCATGGACGATAACCTGGCCCGTCAGGACTGGGGATGGAAACCAGAATACAATCTGGAGAATATGACGGTGGATATGCTGAAGAACCTTAAAAAGTAAGCGCTTATTCCTACATTTGGCTCAACGCAAACCTTCAAATTTTCGCGTATGAAGCTGGAGAACGGGGAATATCTGGGTAAAAACAGCCGTACTTTTCATGCCGGCGGACTTATCATCAATAAGACCACCTATCATGAAAAGGTATTTGAAGGATGGCATTTTCATCAGAACAACCATCTTTCATTTATCCTCGAAGGAGGCAACCGTGAATACCGCAAACAGACAGATCATGTGCTGCTTCCCGGTAATATGGTGTTTTATCCTGCTGGTGAATGGCATCGCAACAGCCATACACAACATCCTTCGCAGAATATTAATCTTGAAATAGAAGATCATTTTTTACAACATTATGAGGCCTGCTTTACTGTCGGGTCTCATAATGCTTTTAAGGCCATGCAGGACCTGCAGCAGTCCTTCTTTCCCATACATAATACGCCCTTCCAGACCCGGGCAAAACTTACTGCACTCCGCATTTATCATGATTGTCAGTCGCCAGATCAACATAGTACACTGTCTGTTCATCAACAGCTGTTATCGCTGTTGCAGGTAGCCGGAACGAGTGAAAAAACAACAAAACAATTATTCGGCGGACGTGTGGATAAAGTCATCGAATTGCTGCATGACCGCTGGAATGAAAACATTTCTTTGCAGGATCTCAGTATAGCCACAGCCTTACACCCGGTTACTGTATCCCGGCATTTTACCGCTTATTTTGATTGTTCACTGGGTGAATACATGCGCAGGATCAGGGTGGAAAAATCCCTTTTACTGGTCAGACAGCCTGCATTATCATTAACAGCAATAGCGTATCAGTGTGGATTCTTTGATCAGAGTCATTTTATACGCGCTTTTAAAGCACAGACGGGTTTTCTTCCCAAAGCATTCAGGAAATTATAGTCAGCTTCCCCTGACCCGCTAAATTCATCCAATTTTAAGCGCACCGGATCATTGAACTTTACAGAAAAAGAAAGCATATGTATTTCCGGGGTATCTGGTTAACAGTTATTTATAGTGTTTTTTGTATCGTCGCCGGTGCACAGACTCCTGCTAAAAGGGAGATGGCCGATGCGGTGGATAAAATGGCTGTTCTGCTGAAAGAACGATATGTTTCAGCAGAGAAAGGATCAGCGATTGCCACTCAGTTACAGGCCGATTGGAAGGCAGGTAGATTTGCTGCTGCAAAAAGCTGGAAAGAGTTTGCGGAATTGACGACGCAAAGTCTGCAGCACTTTAGTCATGACGGACATCTGTATGTAAGAAATGACCCGATGAGATGTCAGGAGTTATTAGCAGTGGATAAAACAACATTGCCTTCCGCAGCTGGGGATATACCCGGAGAAGATCCTTTCTTTTATAGTCCGGTGGCCGCGGATCATAACTACGGTTTTGAGCGTGTAAGTATATCCGGAGATAATGTGGGTTATCTGCACCTGACAGAGATCAACATATCCCGTAAGAGTCTTGCTACATTATATGCAGCCATGGCATTTGTCGCAAATACAAGGGCATTGGTGATTGACCTGCGGAATAACGGTGGAGGAGGAAGTGATACCGGAGCCGTATTTGAAAGCTATTTTCTGCCACCAAAAACGCCTTTGCTGACCTTTACCAGCCGTACAGGTGAACATACCTCAGATAGCACGGTGGCGTGGCTAAAAGAGCCGCATTATGAGCATCCTGTTTTTATACTGATCAATCATAAGACAGCATCCGCTGCAGAGGCATTTACGTTTGCATTGCAGAAAATGAAAAGAGCGACTGTGATCGGAGAAGCGTCTGCCGGTGCTGCGAATATGAATGTCTGGTTACCGGTGAATAAGGACATTTTTATTTCTGTCTCGGAAATGGCGCCGGTCTGGCATGATACGACAGACAGCTGGGAGCAGCGGGGCGTACAACCTGATTGTGCAGCTAAGACGGAAGCAGAGATAGATGCATGTATTCATGCGAAGATCGGGCGACCACAGTTCAGACCTGTTCATTAAAACAGCCACATAAAAAAAGACGAATGCAATTTGCATTCGTCTTTTCTATTTTGAGTAGTTGAGATTTTTATGCTACGAATCCAACGGCAACCGTTGAATTACTCATTTCATCGATCAGGATGAATGCACCATTTGCAGGATTGGCATCATAGCTGTCTGCAAATATCGGCTGTGCAGTTTTCAGTGTAATCTTTCCAATATCATTTAATCCCAGTTCTTTTTTGTCTTCCAGAATGGTATTGGAGGTGACGTCGATCACATGCTGGATCTGCTGTACTTTCGCTTTCACACGGTTTACGCCATGTTGCAGCAGATAAGTTTTACCGGGCACCAGTCTTGTCTGATCCATCCAGCACACCTGTGCGTCAATTTCTTTCAGCAGGGAAGGTGCATTTTCTGGTCTGGACAGCATGCTGCCACGGCTGGTATCAATTTCATCTTCCAGTGTGATAACAACGCTCTGACGTGCTTCCGCAGTAGTGAGTTTTGTTTCGAACTGTTCGATGGTTTTGATACGGCTTTTCTGCAGGGAGGGCAGGGAGATGATTTCATCACCTACGTTGAAATGACCGCTTACCACTTTACCGGCGAAACCGCGGAAATCGTGATAGGCATCTGTTTTCGGACGGATCACTGATTGCACTTTGAAGCGGGCAGGGTGACTGCTGTCTGCATGATCAAAAGTGATCTGTTCCAGATATTCCAGCAGGGACTCTTCGGAGTACCAGCTGATCTTTTCTGAACGAGTAGCCAGATTTTCTCCGTAGATGGAGGAGATCGGGATGTATTTGATAGAAGGCGCTTTGAAAGGCGCTTTAGCGATCAGTTGCTGGAAGTCTTCCACGATCTGATTAAAGCGTGCTTCGCTATATTCTACCAGATCCATTTTATTCACACATACTACCAGATACGGAATACGCAGCAGGCAGGCGATGAAGAAGTGGCGGTAGGTTTGTTCGACGATACCTTTACGTGCATCGATCAGTATCAGTGATACCTGTGCGTTGGAGGCACCGGTTACCATGTTACGGGTATATTCGATGTGGCCTGGCGTATCGGCGATGATGTATTTACGGGTAGGAGTGGAGAAGTAGATATGTGCCACGTCAATGGTGATACCTTGTTCACGTTCAGCCACGAGGCCGTCTGTCAGCAATGACAGGTCGGTAAAATCAAGTCCTTTGCGTTTGCTGGCAGCATGTAAAGCTTCCATTTTATCCTGCGGGATAGAATTAGTATCGTAGAGCAGTCTGCCTATCAGGGTGCTTTTACCATCATCTACACTGCCGGAAGTGGTTATACGTAAAACCTCCATGTTATATTTTTTGACTGATAGTGCAGGGTGGTGCACTACCATAATTTTTATACAAGTTAATAAGTGCGTGTCGGGCCGGAAGGACTAGAAGTATCCCGCCTGTTTTCTCTTTTCCATTGCAGCTTCAGAGCGTTTATCGTCAATACGGGCGCCTCTTTCAGATATCTTGGCTTCGAGTATTTCGGAGATGATATCTTCCAGTTTATCTGCCTCAGAAATAACAGCAGCGGTACAGGTCATGTCGCCTACTGTGCGGAAGCGTACTTTCTGCCGGAAAGGTGTTTCTTCTTCTGTTGTATTGAGGAATGGAGAGTGTGGCCAGTACATGCCATCTCTTTCGATGATATCTCTTTCGTGGGAGAAGTAGATGGATGGGATTTCCAGCTTTTCTCTGCGGATATAGTTCCAGACGTCGAGTTCTGTCCAGTTGGAGATAGGGAATACGCGTACGTTTTCACCCATTCCTATTTTACCGTTGAGCATATCGAACAGTTCAGGGCGTTGCATTTTAGCATTCCACTGACCGAATTCGTCTCTTACGGAGAATATTCTTTCTTTCGCACGTGCTTTTTCTTCATCACGACGGGCACCGCCGATGCAGGCATCGAATTTCAGTTCTTCGATAGCGTCAAGGAGGGTGACAGTCTGGAGGGCGTTTCTGCTGGCGTATTTACCAGTTTCTTCCTGTACTTTTCCCTGATTGATGCTATCCTGCACATATCTTACTCTAAGATCAAGACCCAGTGATTCCACCAGCCAGTCACGGAACTGAATAGTTTCGGGGAAGTTGTGGCCGGTATCTACGTGTAACAATGGAAAAGGAACTTTACCGGGATAAAATGCCTTTTGTGCCAGGCGCACGATGGTGATAGAATCCTTACCACCTGAGAACAGGATAGCAGGGCGTTCGAACTGTGCAGCTGTTTCACGTAAAATATAGATGGCCTCGTCTTCCAGTGCCTGCGGAAACTCCCACTGTATTTTATTGGTCATAAGTCTTTTTATTTAAATGTCCCTCGGGGACCAGATGAATCAAATTCAGTTACAAGTTATAAAGGGAATGTCAGATCAGCCATGTAAGCCGCATTCTTTTTTTGACAATTCCCACCACCATCTGCCGGCACGGGGATGTTCGCCCGGTTCGATGGCACGGGTACAGGGAGCGCACCCGATAGAAATGAAGCCTTTATCGTGAAGCGTGTTATAGGGCACATTCTTCTCTTTCAGGTAGCCGATCATTTCGTCATAGCTCCAGTTGATCAGTGGATTGTATTTGTACAGCTGGCGTTGTTCGTCCCATTCCAGCGCATGGAGTGCCTGACGGTTTTCAGACTGTTCTGCACGGAGTCCGGTGATCCAGACTTTTACGCCCTGGAGTGCACGGTTCAGCGGCACGACTTTACGGATATTACAGCATTCTTTACGGTTTTCAACAGATTCATAGAAACTGTTCGGACCTTTTTCCTGCAGTAATTTCTCTACTGAAGCAGTTTCCGGGAAATAAACTTCAAATGTCTTTTTGTAGCGGGCGCGGGTGAGGTCCATCAGGTCATAGGTTTCCTGAAACAAACGGCCGGTGTCCAGTGTAAAGACCCTGACAGGCAGGTTAGCACGCCAAATCATGTCTGCAATCACCTGATCTTCCTGTCCAAATGAGGTGGAAAAGGCCACCGCTCCGGGAAATTCTGCTGCCAGATACTGCATGGCAGCAATTGGATCTAGCCCTTCCAGTGCTGTACTGATATTCTCCATGTGATCTATCTCAATAAACTGACATTCATCCGTAGTTGCCTGCGAATGCCAGTGATACTTCCTTTAATTATAATTGACAACTGGTGTTGTATACAAAAATACATAAACTCTATAAAAAAGATAGGCTTTTTTTAAATGCAATTTATGGCAATAAAGGAGTGTGTGTTAAGAGTTGATTATTATTTACTTATATTTTTAAGACACTGTAGAGAGGAGGGAGATCAAAAAAGCCACGAGGGTATTGAAAGCACTTTAGCGGAGGCAGACAATTAACAGGCCGGGTTTGTTTTAAAGCCTCCTGAGGGGGGCAGAAAATCACAGATGTGCAGGTATATCGGGAACTGGTGAGAGGATTAGCGGGGATGGGAAGCATAGGAGGCGGATAAAAAAAGCCGGAGCGTGAACTCCGGCCTTTCAGCTATAATATTGAGACATTTCTGGTCAATATATCCTTCAGTGTTTTGGTCTCAAGGATTTTCAGCGTTGCATCTCTTACTTTCCCCATTACGTCGTTCAGGCCGCACACTGCTTCATCCCGGCAATTCTCACATTTTTCATAATAGTTGAGACTTACACAGGGGAGTAGCGCAATTGCACCATCCAACAGGCGGATGATCTTCGCGAGGGGAATTTCCTTTGGTGTTTTCAGCAGGTAATAGCCACCGCCTTTACCTTTTTTACTACCGAGAATTCCGGCATTTTTCAGCTCCAGCAGGATATTCTCAAGGAATTTGATGGAAATGCTCTTTTCCTGTGCTATTTCAGATATCAGAATAGGTCCTTTATCTGCATTCTCTGCCAGGTGTATGAGCGCGTGAAAAGCGTATTGCGTTTTTTTAGACAACATATCGATTCTCCCAGATGATCTAAGAATAATACTGCAAAGATAACAGCTTTTTCTCTCTTACAGGCTCAGTACGTCTTTCATACCGAATACACCGTGTTTTCCCAGTATCCATTCCGCAGCCACAACAGCGCCGGAGGCAAAACCTTCACGGGAATGAGCGGTATGTGTGATACTGATATCGTCTATGGTGGACGTATAGGTAATGCTGTGTGTACCTGGAGCCGGGTCGATACGTTTAGAGACGATAGACAGTTGTTCAGGCTGTGCCTCTTCTGTATTTACCCATTCTTTTTTGCGATGTACCTTGTCCATTACCTGTTCAGCCAGTGTGATAGCGGTACCGCTTGGTGCATCTCTTTTCTGTGTGTGATGGATCTCTTCCATTTTCACACCGTATTGAGGTTGGTTAGCCATCAGTTCTGCGAGGCGTTTGTTGATCTCAAAGAAGATATTCACACCTACGCTGAAATTGCTGGCATATAGGAATGCCTGATGTTGTTCCAGACATAAAGATTTAACTGTTGCGAGATGTTCCAGCCAGCCGGTACTGCCACAAACGACAGGTACATTAGCGGCAAAACATTTCAGGATATTGCTATAGGCAGTTTCCGGACCGGTAAATTCGATGGCCACATCTGCCTTGCTCAGTTCTTCCTTTTCGAGCAGGTGCAGATTACTCAGGTCAATACGATGAACAATTTCATGTCCTTTGGCAACGGCGATTGCCTCAATTGCCTTTCCCATTTTTCCGTAACCGATAAGCGCTATTTTCATGATATTCTATTAGTCGAAGGGGAGATGATCATCTTGCGCCAAGGGCTAAACCCCGGCTGTAAGTTTTTTTCTTGCCGATATTCACACGCAGACTGAGTCCCAGTGCCTGGTTGTTGATAACAGTGGGAACGATCTTCATACTGAGGTCATCTGACATATTGAAGTCTCTCAGATGGGCGAATACGGTGGCATCTATGATATTGAGGCCGTAGGCCAGTACGAATACGAGTACGGAGTAATCGACGTATTCCCGGTAAGCGTCCCTCAGTGATTTGAGGGAATTGGGATTACGGTACAGATTCTCAAACTGGTCTTTGGTATCGTCATTGCCGTCCATACGGATGCGGTAAGCATCGCGGTAGGTACGGTATTTATCCATGTTGAAAATGAAGGTACCGGTAGTGATACCTAATGCAGCATATACCAGCGGCAGTTTCCAGTACTGGCGGTTGTAGATCTGTCCCAGACCTGGCAATACAGCGGAGTAAAAGGCTGCTTTTCGCGGATTGTGCGGACTGCGTACCGGTGCTGGTGGAACTGAGTCTCTTTTAACGTACAGTTCAGTTGAATCCACACGGCTATCGGGTTGTTGTTTACGCAGGTATGCGGCTTTCAGACTGTCCTGAGCGAACAGGGAAATGGGCATACAGATAATAACAACCGGAATTACCAGTAAACAGATGCGTGATAAATGAAAGGAGAAAATATTCCCGGACGTTCTAGCCACCGTATAAGTCTATTTTTTCTAAGATGCTGTCGAGTTCTTCGTCGGAGTAGAACTCGATGGTCACGCTGCCTTTTCCATTCTTACTTCTGTCCAGCTTCACTTTTGTTGCAAAATGGGTCGCGAGATTGTCTTCTATTTTCTGATAAGCAGGCGGTAAAGTGATTTTGCCGGCAGCCTTTTTAATATTGTTTTTGTCCAGACTGGCAGCTTTACGTACCAGTTCTTCTGTCTGGCGTACAGACAGTCCGTCCCGCATGATCTCATTGAAAACGAAGAGTTGTTTTTCTACATTTTCCACAGCGATCAGCGCTCTGGCGTGACCCATACTGATCTGGCCATTGCGTACGGCAACCTGAATATCAGGTGGCAGTTTCAGCAGGCGTATATAGTTGGTAACGGTACTTCTTTCTTTTCCCATACGGTCAGCTACCTGTTCCTGGGTGAGTACACACTCTTCCATGAGACGTTTGTAGCTAAGGCCGATTTCTATCGCGTTCAGATTTTCGCGCTGTAAGTTTTCCAGCAGGGCCAGTTCCAGCAGTTCCTGATCATTTGCCTGACGGATATATGCCGGGATGTCTTTCAGACCCGCCATTTTGCTCGCACGCAAACGTCTTTCACCTGCTATCAGCTGATACTTCTTAGGCCCGATCCGGGACACGGTAATAGGTTGTATTACATCGTGCAGCGAGATGGACATACTTAACTCCTGTAAAGCTTTCTCATCGAAATCCCTACGCGGCTGTTTCGGATTGATCTCTACCTGATCGAGCGGGATGCGCTCCATACCGGTAGCCTGTGCCACGACCTGTTCGCCCAGTGCACTGGTGGTCTGTTTCAGGTCAGTATCAATGTTTTGCAGCAGCGAGCGGATACCTTTACCCAACGCCTCTTTCTTATTAGGATTGCCCTTACTCTGATTGCTCATTGTTAATTGCTAAGATTTTATCTTCCAGGTTAATACGTGTAAAGTTATTCTTTTGCAGAATTTCCTTTGCCAGGTTGAGATAGTTGATCGCACCGGTACTGGCCGCATCATACATGATAACGGATTTACCAAAGCTTGGTGCTTCACCCAGTTTGGTATTACGGTGAATGATCGTGTTGAATACGCTTTCTTCGAAGTGTTGTTTTACTTCGTCTACTACCTGATTGCTGAGACGCAGACGGCCATCGTACATGGTCATCAGGATGCCCTCAATAGCCAGATTGGTATTCAGACGGCTCTGGACGATCTTAATGGTATTTAACAACTTACCCAGACCTTCCAGTGCGAAGAACTCACACTGTACGGGGATGATCACGGAGTCAGACGCCACGAGTGCGTTTACAGTGATCAGACCCAGAGAAGGGGAGCAGTCTACTATTACGAAATCATAGTCCTCTTTTACAGCATCGATCACCTGCTTCATCACCTGTTCCCTGTTCGGGTGGTTGATAAGCTCCAGTTCTGCACCTACCAGATCAATATGGGAAGGCAGCACTTTCAGGTTCGGTGTATCCGATTCCAGGATCACATCTTTGGCCTGCCCGTCATTCACCATACAGTCATATAAACTCTGCTGTATATTACGCAGGTCAAAACCTAAACCGGTGGTACTGTTAGCCTGCGGATCCGCATCTACCAGCAATGTTTTATACTCCAGTACAGCCAGGCTGCTTGCCAGGTTGATAGCACTGGTAGTTTTTCCTACCCCACCTTTCTGATTAGCGATTGCAATTACTCTTGCCATTGTTGATTAGGTATTTCTTAGGTTTTCTATAGGACAATAAATAGGCATGGCTGAGGATGTCCCGAAGACCCGTTCACCATGTGAAAGAATATGCTTTTGCTAAAGATCAATGCTACTTCCTATTGCCGGCAGTAACAGTTCCAGGCCTGCGGCCGCAAATTGTTGCTGCGTTTTCTCCTTATTTATCTTGATGTACCCAAAGGTGTCATAATGAACCCCGATAATACGTTTGCACTCAACAAACCCTGCCGCCACAATTGCATCGTCAGCTCCCATTGTGAAATTATCGCCTATTGGTAAAACTGCAAAATCCAGTTTAGCAAACTTTGGTATGAGTTGCATATCTAAAGTCAGCGCCGTATCTCCTGCAAAATAAAAATTTCCTTCGTCAGTTGTAAATACGAATCCCATCGGATTACCTCCATAAGAACCATCCGGCATACCACTGGAGTGATGGGCAACCACACATTTCACTGTTCCAAAGTCAAACTGCCACTTGCCACCGGTGTTCATCGGATGTACCCGCTCAAGACCCTGTCTGCCTGCCCAGCTTGTCAGTTCAAACGCACCAACAACAGTTGCATTTGTACGTTTTGCCAACACTACCAGATCAGCTACATGATCGTCATGCCCATGAGAGCAAAAGATGTAATCTGCTTCTATCTTATTGATATCCACTGTTTTTGCCAACTCGTTATGTGTAATGAACGGGTCAAAAACAATCTTCTTTCCTTTAATCTCTATCCCGAAACTCGAATGGCCGTAATAGGTAAACTTCATCCTGCAGGTATCTATATGAACAATAGTATATAACTAACCAAGTGTACAAAAGTACAACGAATAGCCTATAATAAGGTCTAAGCCGCTATTTATTTATTCACAGCACTTATATAAATAACTTGTTAATTACTTAAAAATGAAACACTTAATAAAATTTGTTAAAGTAAATCCAAATTCTGCGTTTCCGTACAATATCCATAATGCCCATACGTCATAACAGGATACTGCCTTCGGTACCAAAAAAAATGTAAGCTGTACCGAAGGGATTATTTTTGCAAGGACAAATCAATCATATGCGCACCGGATGGAATTCGATAGTACTGATATTCATACTTTTATTACTGGATCTTTATGTTTTCATGGCCATCAGGGCCATTTTTAAGAGCTCTGCCAAAAGCGTCCGCAATATTGCATTTGGTGCCTACTGGACGATTTCCGCACTGGTTATCATTACAATCGCTCTTTTACCTTACCTGAACTGGCAGGACTGGCCGGCCAATACCCGGTCCTATATCCTGACCGTCCTCTTCGGGATCGTTTTTGCCAAAGTACTGGCAGCCGTATTTATGCTGCTGGACGATCTGCGTCGTGGTATTCAATGGATTGTCAGTTATTTTACCAAAAGATCCGAGCGTGCAACTTCCCTGCCGGGTGGTATCTCCCGTTCCCGCTTCTTTTCTCAGGCAGCCCTGCTGCTGGGCGGAGGTATGTTTGCTACCCTGATCTACGGACTCTCCAACAAATACAATTACCGGGTACATAAACTGAAACTTTCGTTTAAAAATCTGCCCCCCGCTTTCAAAGGGCTCCGGATTGTACAAATATCTGATATCCATTCTGGTAGTCTGACCGACAAGGAAGCCGTGATCAAAGGGGTGGAGATGATCAATGCCCAGAAAGGGGACATCATACTCTTTACCGGTGATCTGGTAAATGACCGTGCCTCCGAGATGGATAGCCTCATGGAAGTATTCAGTCAGGTGAAAGCTCCTATGGGTGTTTATTCTACGCTGGGTAACCATGACTATGGAGATTATTACGCGTGGCCGGATAAAGATGCCAATGGTTACAGCGTATTACGTACTCAGAATCTGGAAAGACTGAAACAGGTGCATGGTGAATTGGGCTGGCGGCTGCTGATGAATGAACATGTGACTTTGGAGCGTGGCGGACAGGAAATTGCTTTACTGGGGATTGAGAACTGGAGTGCTATGAGCCGTTTTCCGAAATACGGCGACATGAAAAAAGCATATGCCGGCGCTTCACATCTGCCCTTTAAAATATTGATGTCACACGATCCGACCCATTGGGATGCACAGGTCAGGACAGAATACCCTGATATTGACCTGATGCTGGCGGGTCATACCCATGGTATGCAGTTCGGTGTGGAAATACCCGGTTTTAAATGGAGCCCCGCCCGTTTTATCTATAAGGAATGGGCTGGTCTGTATACAGAAGGTAATCAGCGCCTGTATGTCAACAGAGGTTTTGGATTCCTTGGTTACCCCGGCCGCGTGGGTATCCTCCCGGAGATCACTGTTATCGAATTGGCTTAATTAATTATGGTGTCCGGTCGCTCCGGACACCATAATCACCGACAGGTAGCCGGTTTCCATCGACTATCAGCTAGGGGCTATCGACTATTTGCGTTATCTTGCAGGCGTATAAAATGCTCCATGCATGCGCTGCTGCTTTATCATCTTATTTCTGTTATGTAGTCAGGCCGCTATGTGTCAGTCCCTAGCCGAGTTGGAAAAACAACTGGACTCCCTGTTGAGAAAACGGGAGAAAAGTGAGTTGATCGTGGGGATTGGCTATGGAAACAGTCCGGCGTACGGCAAGAAAACGACGACCTATGAGACGCCTGTCATCATGAAGCCATTTTTGTCACCCACACTTTCCTATTATCATAAATCAGGACTCTTTGCAAGCGCCAGCTCTTATTACCTTTTTGAGGCAATAGGTAAACCATGGTTTGAATGGGACCTTTCTGTGGGGTATGATTATTCAAAAAACAAGAAATTCCTCACTGGTATTTCTTATACCCGCTATATTTTCACTGACTCTTCTGATATTCCGGTTACACCGATCAACAATGAGTTGTTCGCTTATTTCTATTATCGCGACTGGTGGTTACAGCCGGGTATCAGTCTGGATCTCGGATGGGGCAGTGCCGAAGAAACTTTCGCCGGTGGCCGTTTAAGCAGAGCGCTGTCTGGAACAGACTTTAATATCGTAGGTGCCGTACGTCACCCTTTCATTTTCCTCGATGTATTGAAGCATGATGATGCAGTGCTGCTGACGCCATCGATCGGTGTAACCGCAGGAACCGCCAATTATTACAGTAACCTCAAAGCTTTCCAATATATATCCCGTTCGCCTAAACTTCATTCTGAGTGGAACAGAAATCCACCGGGAGGCGACAGACCACCATCTGCCGATGCAGTCAGGAGTTTCCTGAGTTCTTCTACTAAAACAGGTTTTGAAATGAGGGCTGTTGACTTGACCCTCAATGCATCCTATGTTATCGGAAAAGTAACGATATCCCCGGCCTATACCGTTTTCAAGCCATTTCAGGGAGAGGATAAAAGCCTGATCGGGTATTTTACCGCTAGATTAGGACTGACCTTCAAATAATACCTGTACTTCTCACGTTATTAAATTTCCTATTTTATTATCCACACGTTGCCACGTGTTAATAAAAATAGCACGTAATTTGCTACGTGTTATTTAGGGGTATGCTTTGTGAGGAACGTTATATATAATCAGATCTGGAAAAACCTTTAATAACAATACAATTTTCATCCTCTTCGAAAAAAAACAACTATATGAAAAAACTGTTTCTCGCGATCGCAGTACTCAGCGTGACTGCCGTTTCTACTGTAAATGCTCAGACAAAATTCTTAAGATTCGGTCTTAAAGGTGGTGCAAACCTGGGTAAACTGGACGGTCAGGGTTACAAAGATGGCTTCAAGCTCGGTTATCACCTGGGTGGTTTTGCACAGGTAAATCTTTCCAAAGGATTCGGTGTACAGGGTGAGTTGATCTTCTCTTCTTCTACTGTAAAAACTACAGACAATTTCAACGAAGTAATCAATCCAGACAACCTGAATGATCCTTCCAACAACGACAAAAAAATTAAACTGAACTATCTGAGCATCCCATTGCTGGCGAACATTTCTTTGGGTAGCCCTCGTGTGAAACTGCAGGTTGGTCCTCAGTTCAGCGCATTGGTTAGCGACAAGAATGTGATCAAAGGTGCAGACGAAGCCTTCAAAGGTGGAGATGTATCCGGCGTAGCAGGTCTGTGGTTGCAACTGCCTATCATTAACATCAGTGCCCGTTATATCGTTGGTTTCACTGACGTTAAAGGTGTAAATACTGTAACAGACAGAGGTAACTGGAAAAACCAGAGCATCCAGCTGGGTGTAGGTGTGACTTTATAAGATATTGGTCAGCTCATATTGCAAGTCACCTCGTCAAAAAGCGGGGTGACTTTTTTAATTTTAGCTTTTTCTGTTCGTGGCATTAATCTTGACAATATACCTATGCTTATAAAAAAGAAAGGAAAAGGGGTCGCAGGCTGACAAATTGGCCGCTTTTCTATTTAAATTACGCAGATGAATAAATTCTATTTTGCAAACTCGGAAGAAGAGATGGAGTTCATGCCGATTATCCCTCTGAACGAGGAGACTGATGGGCTGGAAGATGATAAAATACCTGATGAACTGGCGTTATTGCCACTTAGAAATACAGTACTCTTTCCTGGCGTAGTGTTGCCAATTACGGTTGGCAGAGATAAATCCATAAAGGCAGTGAATGATGCCTATAAGGCAGATAAGCTGATCGGCGTGGTTGCACAAAAGGATAGTACCGTTGAGGATCCCAACCTTGTAGATCTTTCCAATGTAGGCACCGTAGCCCGCATTGTCAAACTGATAAAAATGCCGGATGGTGGCACAACCATCATTATTCAGGGCCGTAAGCGTTTCAAAATCAGTGAAGTAGTATCGGAAGATCCTTATTTCAAAGCCCGCATCGAATTGCTGCAGGACGAAATAGTGACAGATGATCCGGAATTTGACGCATATATCTCTTCCATCAAAGATCTGGCAGGTCAGATCATTCAGTTGTCACCTAATCTGCCGTCCGAAGCCAGCATCATCCTGAAGAACATTGAAAATGAATCTTTTCTGGTGCACTTCGTATCGTCCAACCTGAACTGTGATCTGAAAGATAAACAGCAACTGCTGGAAATCAATAACCTGCGCACCCGTGCAGAGTTATTATTGAAACTGTTACAGGTGGAACTGCAATTAGCAGAGCTGAAAAACAAGATCACAAACAAAACCAAGGCAGATCTCGATAAACAACAACGTGAATACTTCCTGCAGCAACAGCTGAAATCCATCAAGGAAGAACTGGGTGGCGATTCCAACGACCGTGAAGTGAAGGAATTGCAGCGCAAGGCGGAGACCAAGCAATGGACAGAAGCTGCCGCTGAACTGTTCCGTAAGGGTATCGAGAAACTGGAGCGTATGCATCCCAGCACACCAGATTACTCAGTGGTGTATAATCACCTTGATCTGATGCTGGATCTGCCATGGAAGCACTATACAGAAGACAGTTACGACCTGAAAAAAGCAAAAAAAATACTGGATAACGACCATTATGGTATGGATAAGATCAAGGAACGTATCCTTGAATATCTGGCTGTACTGAAGTTGAAAGGAGACATGAAGTCGCCGATCCTGTGTTTCGTAGGTCCTCCGGGTATTGGTAAGACCTCATTGGGTCGTTCCATAGCCAGCGCTATTGGTCGTAAATATGTAAGACTCAGCCTTGGTGGTCTGCATGACGAAAGCGAGATCAGAGGTCACCGTAAGACTTATATCGGTGCTATGCCGGGCCGTCTGTTACAGTCGATCCGTAAGGTGAAAACATCCAATCCGGTAATGATACTGGATGAGATCGACAAAATAGGTAATGATCACCGTGGAGATCCAAGTTCAGCCATGCTGGAAGTACTGGATCCTGAACAGAATGGTACCTTCTACGACAACTACCTCGAGCTGGAATATGACCTGAGCAAGGTGTTGTTTATCGCTACCGCGAATAATATCAATGCAATCAGCCCTGCTTTACGGGACAGGCTGGAAATCATAGACCTGAGCGGTTACTCCATTGAAGAAAAAGTGGAGATCGCAAAACGTCACCTCGTTCCTAAACAGAAGGAAGCGCATGGTCTGAAATCCCTGAAAATGCGTATCAGCAATGGTATGCTGGAAAGGATCGTACAGGATTATACCCGTGAAAGCGGGGTGCGTGAGCTGGACAGACAGCTGGCTTCTATCATGCGTGCTATCGCCAAAGATGTAGCGCTGGAAGAAGAGATTCCGGATAGTCTGACAGAAGAGCATGTAGAACGCATACTGGGCAAAGGCCGTTATTCCAATGAGATCTATAAAGTAGGTAATCCTCCCGGCGTAGCCGTAGGATTGGCATGGACATATGTAGGTGGGGATATCCTGTTTATCGAGACCAGTCTGAGTGAAGGAAAAGGTGAACTGAAACTGACCGGTAATCTGGGTAATGTGATGAAGGAGTCTGTAAGTACGGCTTTGAGCTATCTGCAGGCACATGCGGCTGAATTCAAGATCGATCCGAAGTTATTCGGACAGCGTACTATTCACGTACACGTACCGGAAGGTGCGGTACCAAAGGATGGTCCGAGTGCAGGTATTACCATGCTGACGGCCTTGACGTCTGCTTTCACTGGTAGAAAGGTGAAGTCTTATCTGGCAATGACGGGCGAAATCACCCTGCGTGGACAGGTACTGCCGGTTGGAGGTATCAAGGAAAAGATCCTGGCTGCCAAAAGGGCGGGTATCAAGGAAATCATCCTGTGCTGGCAGAATGAAAAGGATATTAAAGAAATCAATCCCGACTATATCAAAGGCCTGAAATTTCATTTTGTAAAAGAAATGAACCAAGTTGTCGATATAGCGTTATTAAAGAAGTAACATTTCACTGTCGGTCTTTTTAACAGTTGTGACCGGCAATGGATACTAATGTTGATTGTTTTAAGGGTTTAAACCGAAGCCATTCTCCAGATGACGGGAATGGCTTCGGTATTTTTTTTAGCTTTATGCTTCCTATGAGGAAGAACATTGTTGCGCTATTGCTCGCATTACCATACCTATGTTGTCTGATATCATCTGCCAAAGCCCAGGTGCTGGGCGGGAAAAATGTCTTTTCATTCCTTGATCTTCCGGTAGCGCCACACGTTGCTGCTTTGGGTAGTGCGAATGTGAGTCTGCAGAACAACGATATTGCCTTATCGGCGCTCAATCCGGCTTTACTCCGTCCATCTATGGATCAGCACCTGCAGGTGAACTATACCAACTATTTCGGGGGCGTACAGTGTGCTCATGCTCTTTTTGGTTACCATGCAGAGAAATACCAGACGACTTTTGCGGGTGGTATACAATATATCAATTACGGAAGAATCACGGAAACAGACGCTACCGGCACTGCACAGGGTACTTTCTGGCCCCGGGATATGGCGATTCAGGTAACAGCCTCCCGCCGTTATCTGGAACGTTGGTATTATGGTATTACCATGCAGTATGTACATTCTGCTTATCAGCAATACAAGGCTTCCGGACTGGCATTTCATGTGGGATTGAATTATCAGGATACAACACATCACTGGCAGGCAGGTCTGGTGTTCCGCAATATGGGAGTACAATTGAAGACCTATACCAAGGGAAATCAGGAGCCATTACCATTTGATCTGCAGGTAGGTGTTTCAAAGAAGCTGGAAAGCGCGCCTTTACAGTTTTCAGCGACTATCCACCATGTGCATCAGTTTGATGTGCGTTATGCAGATCCTGACTTTCAGGAGGGAACTGTTATTTCCGATGGCGATACGGCGAGTACGGGAGGAACCGCTGATAAGATATTCCGGCATTTTGTACTGGCTGCGCAATGGGAGATAGGACGGTATATTGAGCTGACAGCAGCATATAATCATCTTCGCCGGCAGGAGCTGGGGATGCCGCAGCAGAAAGGGATGAGTGGTTTTTCCGGAGGAGTAGGGATTATAACCAGAAGGTTACAGTTAAGATATGCGCGTTCGTGGTATCAGCGGAGTGAGGCACTCAATCAGCTGGGTATCAATCTACCCTTAAAAGAATGGCGATACTAGAGCATAAAAGAAAAATGGGATGACAGTAACGTCATCCCATTTTTTATAAGATCATTATTATCAATGACTATTCTATTTCTGTGAGTTGTCTCTTGTACAGCTGGATGGTATTTTCCAGACCGAGGTAAAGCGCGTCACAAACCAGTGCATGTCCGATAGAAACTTCTTTTAACTGCGGAATATGCAGTTTAAAGAAGCGCAGGTTATCAAGATTCAGGTCATGTCCGGCATTCAGGTCCAGTCCGATAGCGGTGGCTGCGCGGGCAGTGTCTTTATAGGCATTGAATAACTGCAGGTTCTGTGGCTGGGTACGGGCACGTTCATACTCTTCCGCATATGGGCCGGTATAGAGTTCGATACGGTCGGCACCGGCAGTTTTTGCTGCTTCTACTTTATCGACTTCTGCGTTGAGGAAGATAGATACGCGGATACCGGCAGCTTTCAGTGTACCGATCACTTCACGGAGGAAGGACTGGTGTTGAATGGTATCCCAACCGGTATTGGAAGTAATGGCGTCTGGTGGATCCGGCACAAGGGTAGCCTGATGTGGTTTCACGGACAGTACGAGATCCATGAATTCTTTGGAAGGGTAACCTTCGATATTGAATTCTGTAGTTACTAATGGTTTCAGGTCAATCACATCCTGATAGCGGATATGTCTTTCATCCGGTCTTGGATGTACGGTGATACCGTCTGCGCCGAAACGCTCACAATCCTGCGCCACTTTCAGAATATCCGGCATATTGCCACCCCGCGCATTGCGGAGAGTAGCAAATTTGTTGATGTTTACGCTTAGCTTGGTCATAGTGCAAAATTAGTGGAATTACGTGGATACTCCATAGTGACAGATAATGGGTTATACAACTAAAAAGCAATAGCCCATAACTGTTCAGCTACGGGCTATTGCTAATATAATGATTAATCAGATTAGTATCTGTAGTAATCTGGTTTGAACGGACCTTCAACAGGGATGTTCAGGTAAGAAGACTGTGTTGGAGTCAGGATATCCAGTTCTACACCGATTTTCTTCAGGTGCAGACGGGCAACTTTCTCATCCAGGTGCTTAGGCAGAACGTATACTTTGTTTTCGTAGTTGTTTGCATGCAGCCACAGTTCCAGTTGAGCCAGTACCTGATTGGTGAAGGAGTTACTCATCACGAAAGATGGGTGACCGGTAGCACAACCCAGGTTAACCAGACGGCCTTCAGCCAGCAGGATGATATCTTTACCATCGATAGTGTATTTATCTACCTGAGGTTTGATTTCAACTTTGGTATTACCGTAGTTTTTGTTCAGCCATGCAACGTCGATCTCGATATCAAAGTGACCGATATTAGATACGATACATTTATCTTTCATCAGTTTGAAGTGCTCACCAGTGATGATGTCGCGACAACCGGTAGTGGTAACGATGATGTCAGCTTCTTTAACAGCGTCGTTCATCTTTTTCACTTCGTAACCTTCCATTGCAGCCTGCAGTGCGCAGATTGGGTCAATTTCAGTAACGATTACACGGGCACCTGCACCTCTCAGAGATTCAGCAGAACCTTTACCTACGTCACCGAAACCGGCAACTACAGCAACTTTACCGGCAATCATCACGTCAGTAGCACGACGGATCGCATCTACACAGGATTCACGGCAACCGTATTTGTTATCAAATTTAGATTTGGTAACAGAGTCGTTGATATTGATCGCAGGGATAGGCAGGGTACCTTTCTCCATACGTTCGTACAGGCGGTGAACACCAGTAGTGGTTTCTTCACTCAGACCTTTTATGTGCTGGATCAGCTCAGTGTATTTGTCGAATACCATGTTGGTCAGGTCACCACCATCGTCCAGAATCATGTTCAGTGGACGATCAGGGCTACCGAAGAACAGTGTCTGCTCGATACACCAGTCAAAATCCTGCTCGTTCAGACCTTTCCATGCGAATACAGGTACACCTGCAGCAGCAACAGCAGCAGCAGCGTGATCCTGAGTGGAGAAGATATTGCAGGAGCTCCAGCGTACTTCAGCACCGAGGTGTACCAGGGTTTCGATCAGTACAGCTGTCTGGATAGTCATGTGCAGACAACCGGCAATACGCGCCCCCTGTAAAGGCTTGGTGTTACCGTATTCTTCTCTCAAAGACATCAGACCGGGCATCTCGGCTTCTGCAAGTTCAATTTCCTTACGTCCCCATTCAGCCAGAGACATATCTTTTACCTTGTAGGCAAGGTTAAAGTCGATGTTAGAGTTTGCTACTGTAGACATTTATTCTTGTTTTTTGCAAATCTAGTGTTATTTTATGGGTTTAAACTATGCATTTGTTCTTTTTTTCTTTCTGCGAACAGAACACCTGTACTTTTAGCCCCCTCTTTTTTGACATTCCCGGTCTTTAATTACATGTTACCACTCTTATTAAACAAAAAAATAATGGTTTTTCCACCTAAAATGTGGATTTGCAAAAAGCTGAGCACTAATACATAGGATGGCTTATCCACATTTCGAACCCCGATATATTCACAAAACACATAAATAAGTTTGTGTAAGTATCAAAAAACAAATATGTTTGTATTTAATATATATGTATTGTCTTTTATTTTATCAGATAATACGAGGTGGTTCCTGGGGGAGGACCTGATTGTGAAATTGTTTGATGAACTGCCAAAAAAATCTGGCGCCATCACCTGTGTCCAGGATAGCCATCTTTATTGAACAATGACCTATTAAGTATTTGATGGATTATACAACTGAACACGTACTATGTTGAAGCTTCCCGATCCTATGCGACGTAGCATTGCAGCTGCGTTAAGTAAAGCGCAGAATGCCCTTTGCAGGATAGTGCTGCCATTATTATTATTACTGTTTATCTGCAGTGAGGTGAATGCACAGACTGTTAAAGCTGTGATAAATCCCACCGGAGGTACACCTGCATTCAATGACCTGAAGATAGAAGTGCTCAGTGATGGTGGTATTAAGGTCACACGCAAAGGTTTACTCGAAAGTTATATCAGAACAGACAGCTCTCAGGGTATGAGGGCTTTTTTAGATTTTAAGAATAGCGGCTATCTGGCCAGTGCTAATCTGAAAAGTCCGACTGTCTGCTATATCTCTCCCGTATCCGGAACCGGTGAATACTGGGATCCTTATAAAGTACACATCGTAGGTACTATCGTAGACAGGTATAAAAACTATCCTACCGGACAAACCGGTACGGTTACCATCATCGTCTCTTACGTGAAGAATACCAACTACTTCTTCATGGACTATGTACTGCACATGCCGCAGGTCAGTGGTTTCACTAAAGCCATGCTATATCAGTCAGAACAGGTTGTGATGGGTGCTGCTGCCGGAGATGATCCTGATGCGGCCAGTCCTTGTGCATATGGATTTATGAACGCTGCCGGAACAACCGTCGGCGTATATCGTGATGCCAGCTGTGCCACCACTCCTGAGGCGCCACGTAGCCACGTATACCGTGCTCTGCGTAAATTCGATTCATGGGAGGTTTCTGTGCCTGGTCACCGTTTCTATATTAATGATGCGGGTTCTTTCCCTTATAATACTGTTGCCGACGGTATCGATGGTAACGGGCGTTCCATGGGTATCATGAAATCTCTGGGCGCTATCTTCCGTGATGGATCACTGGATCCCGATCCGATGAACTTCAAAACTTACCGTCTCCTCTCCGGTTATGGTACCACCATGACGGAGTTCGATACCGTAAAGGCGATGATCGATACAATCCCTGTTCCGGGATTTGCTGCTGTAAACATCAAATTCTCCAACGGTACATTATCTGGTAATGAAGGAAATACGGTAGACGGTGAACTGCCTGCACAGGGGCTGACTCTGACTGTATCTGGTGGTAAGCTGAACGCTCCTGCCTATGTACTGGTAAGATATGATGCAGCATATGCATCCAATTATGCACATCCTGCCGTTCCGGGTACTGACTTTACACTCACACAGGAAGCATTCCTCGTGCCTGCCGGTGACTATACCACTCCTAAGACGGTTACCATCCCTAACCTGCATGTTGTCGGAAACGATCAGCTCCAGTATAGCCGTACCTTACGTCTGAAACTCGTAAGTACCTGTACTTCCCTGTTGAGTATTTCCGGTACTTCAGAGGTGGATTATACCATCGTTGATGATGAGCCGAGAACGCTCACTATGAACATTGACAGCACTTCCCTGTATGAAGGTAATTCTTCCAAAGCCAGAATAACACTGCCAATTGGTATTACCTGTCCGGAAGATATCGTAATCAGCTTCTCCCGTGTAGCTACTTCTACTGCCGGTGATACTGACTACGTAGTGCCGCCCAATATCGTGATCCCTGCTAACCAGACAGGTACAGCGATCTTTAACTTCAGCGCAAAAGCAGATAAAGTACTGGAAAACACTGAAAACCTGTCCCTGCGCTTTCAGGGTACAATTCTCGGTATCGGTGTTGCCAGCCAAAAAGATATTCAGATCAAGGATAGTACCTTCCTCAATCCCAATTATTCACAGATCATGGCCGATTGCGTATCTCCGGATGCACCAAGGCCGGTACCTGAAGGATATAACGGGTATCTCTCCCTGCACCTGCCGCCAGGTGTTACCTCAGAGGTAACGATCAATATGCTGGATGTGTATGTGGATTGGGATAATGCAACAGCAGAAGATCAGGTGGATTTTGACCTGAACTATTATTCCGGTCTTGAATTCAAGATCACACCGGGTACGACGGAAACAAGAATTCCTTTCTACGTATTTCCAGACAAAGTGATGGAAGGTCCGGTACCGGAAAAGTTTGATCTGCTGATGCTTGTTATTGATGATGTGGGTGCTGGTCGTGTATATAATTATGTAGGACCTGCTATCACTATCAAAGATGTGGATGCCGACAGCAGTATGAAACTGATAGTAACGGCCACTCCAAATACAATCAAAGAAGGAGATGCCGGTGCCGCGGTTACTGTTGCCTTCCCTGACGATATCGTTTCTTTATATGATGTGCCGGTAACCATTTCAAGAGGTCTCAGTTCCAAAGCAACTGATCTCGATCTGGAAAGTCCGTTACCAACCAACTTAGTCATTAAAGCAGGTAAGAACTCCGTGACATTCCCTGCCAATGTGAAAGCGAAAACAGATAACGTACTGGAATCAGATGAAAGTCTCTGGATTGTTACCACTCCAAATGGATTTACTGTGGATTCATCCCTGATCACAATTCAGGATGTAACAGGTGAAATACCGGGTAACAAAGACATGAAGATCGAAATGGTAACACCAGATCTGAAAGAAGGTAATACAACCGGTATCAAAATCAGTTTCGTAAACAGCACACTGACTGCTGAGGAGCCAATCTCTATCACATTGTCACATGATGCTACTTCCGCAGCTGCAACAACAGATTATTCCATTCCTGCAACCATCACATTACCAGCAGGATTGAATACCTATACCGTAGATGATGCATTCGCTGCGACTGCTGATAAGATCCTCGAATCAGACGAAGCAGTGAAAGTGACAGGTGTTGCTACTACTATCGCCGGACTCACAGTAACAGGTTTCAATGGTACAGTACTGGATGCAACCGGTGATGATCCAAATAATAAAAAGATTACAGTTACTGCCAGTCATCCGGAAATGGATGAAGGTGGTTCAGGGTATAGCTTTACGTATAGTCTGCCTGCAGGTTATACAACTGAAATACCAATTATCATTACGCCGGCACTGATGACAGGTTCAACTACCATTGCGGATGACTATCTGCTGGACAGCACACAGCTGACCATCGATAATGGTGGTAGTACGGTATCAACTGGTGTTACGATCAATTCAGATCTGGTTATAGAAGGCGATGAGATTATGGTAATGGGTGGTACCGCTGCTACAGCATTGAGTGGTGTGCAGGTCGTACCAGCGTCAGTGATCATAAAAGATAAAACGCAGATGTCCGCTCCAAAGGTGACTGTTGACAGAACGGACCTGATAGAGGGTGGTGCTGGTGCTTTCATCACTGTAACCATGCCTTTGGGTGCTGTTCCATCCACACCGCTGACGGTGAAAATAACAAGAGGATTGAGCTCTCCGGCTACTTCAGGTTTCACCGGCGTACCACAGACAATAACATTGAGTGGCAACTCTGTCACCATTCCGGTACCTGTAGCTGCAAGTTCTGATAACATACTGGCTGATGATGATCAACTGGTAGTGGTAGTAGAAACAGAGGGCTACCCTGCAGACTCAATTACCTTCAACATCATTGATGTGACTATCAATGATCCGGCAAATACTAAAATTCACTTCACACCAGAACCTGTAAGTCAGGGTAACCGTGTGAAAGAAGGTAATACATTCACTGTCCGTGCAAGTTTCCCTCCGGGAGTAACTGCGGCGAAATCATTGTTCGTACAGGTGGCTGCTACACCAGCATCCGTAGCTACGGGCGCTGATTATACCGGTCTGCCAACGACCTTCACCATGAATCCGGGTGTGAATCATGCTGATTTCGATATCGTTGCACTGACTGATAAAGTGATTGAAAATCCTGAGCTGGTAAGATTCAGCGGTGCTGTAACCTTACTGCCAATGATCGTTGTGGATAGTTTCGACCTGTATATAGATGATGCGACTGCATCTGATCCTTCTATTGCAGCGCTGAAGATCACATTTGACTCCAGCGGTATACACAAAGGTTTAGGGTTTACCAGAGTAACGGTTGGTTTTGCAGATCCACTGGTGACTTCAGAACTGCCAATCACAATTAATATTACACCAGATCCTTCTTCTACTGCTGACATCACTAATTACGTAGGTCTGCCTACGGTAGTAAACTTACCGAAGGACAGTAATAAAGTAACGTTCTTCCTGAGCGTACCAGATAATCATGTGGTGGAAGGTAACAAGACATTACAGTTTGCTGCAAGTGCAGCTGGTTATACTGTGCTGCCGGTGCCGCCATTACAGATTCTGGAAATCGCTGGTCAGGCATTGTCAGTAGAGAAAGTAAGCGATGCAGCTGAACCTGCAAAAGATGGCGCCTTTATTATTAAGATGCCGGTTGCTTCGACTTCAGATGTAACAGTAAGCTTCAGGGTAGATTATAACGGTACCAATATTGAACCGCTTCCTTCCGCAGTTATCATACCTGCAGGTTCGAAGGAGATCACGGTACCTGTACGTATCAAAGATGACCTGATACTACAGGGTGATGAAACATTAAAAGTAACATTGACCAGTGCGGTGGCTGAAAACGGTGGTAATCCGCTTAATCTGACAGTAGACATCGGACCTGCTGAGATCCTTGTAGTTGATGATGAAAATGCTACTACCGGTCCTAAAGCAGATGCACGTAAACTGTTGATCGAGCGTATTGCTGACGCTACACAACCAGCTACAGCGGGTTCATTTAAGATCCGTTTCCAGGATCCTGCACTGACTGCTTTTGACAATGTGAAAGTGGTATATAGTCTGGCGGGTACAGCGACTGCCGGTACTGACTATGTGATTCTGCCCGGCTACGCGATCATCCCTAAAGGAGAGAGCGAAGTAATGGTGAATGTGAATCCGGCTGGTATTACTTATGCAGGACCAGATTTAACAGTACAGGCTACACTGATGGACGCATCTGCTGCGTTGCCAAATGTGAACTGGAGCTTTGTAGATAATCCTGTTGCGACACTGATCATCTATAACCACAATATTGATACGCCGACTGTGAACCTGTTTGCAGCAACCAGTCAGCTGAGAGAAGGAGATGAGGCTGAATTCTTTGTAAGATTGAGCCGTGCTATCACAGTAGACATTCCGATCACCATAGACATTACAAACGACATCTATCGCACACTGACGCTTTCAGGTGGTATTGTCAACGGTAAAGCGGTAACTGTAATAGTACCAAAAGGATCCAAAGAGCAGAGCTTTAAAGTGAAAGTAAATGAGAATGAGCTGAATGATGATGATGGTTGGGTGAAAGCAGCGGTAAGGGATTTCGATCTGAATAGCGGTAACCCTGCTTACTATACAGGTCTGGCAAGTGAGGTATCAAATACGGTGAGTGATAATGATTCCATGAAACTGACCTTTACCGAAAGCCAATATGCAGTGAAAGTAGCTTTTGATACGATCGGACAACCATTACCATTTACAGTTCGATTCAACCGTGCAAGTTCCCGTATAGTAACTGTGTATTATGAATTCTATACACCGGCACCAACGGAAATCCCGGCGAATACATTGCTGGCGGCTGCACCGAAAGATTACGATCCGACTATCTTCCCTATATTATTGCTGCCGGGTCAGACAATGATCGATATACCAGTACCAGTGAATAGTGTGGAGAAAGACAAGATCTTCGGTATGCGTTTGTTGAGAGCGACTGTATCATCTAATCAGAACGTACCGGCACTTGATTCTATCATGACAGCGACTGGTCTGATTAAGATCTGTATGGACTGTGATGTGGATGGCGACGGTGTACCTGACTATGTAGAGCGTTTCATCACAGATGGCAGATGGAGAGATAACAACAATGGTGGCTTACGCGTACATCCGGCTATGTCTCCTAACAATGACGGACTGGGTAACGAAACACTGGAGATTGAAAACATTGACAAGTATCCTGATAACGAAGTAACAATATTCAACCGCTGGGGTGGTACTGTGTTTACAACGAAGAACTATCATAACCAGACGAACAACTTTAATGGTAAAGGAAACGTAGGTGCGACCAAAGGCCAGGATGTTCCGGATGGTTCTTACTTCTTTATTATTCATACGAAAGATGCAAGTGGTAACAAAGATCGTTACACAGGATTCATTGTAATAAAACGATAGTGATGATTGCTAACAAGAAATTCCTTTTGGGTTTGCTGATGGCTGCCGCCTGTTATGTACCGGTAAAGGCACAGCAGAGCCCTATCTACTCACAGTACATGTTAAACGGAATTGTGATCAATCCGGCATATGCAGGTACAGACGAATCAGCGAGTCTGAGCGTAGTGGGACGTAACCAATGGGTAGGAGTGGATGGCGCACCAAAAACTGCAACCATGAGTTTCTACTCACCACTGAATGAAAGAGGAACTCATCTGGGTTTCTCTGCCATGAAGGAATCAATCACTGTACAATCACGTACTGATTATAATGTACTGGCAGCACAGAGTGTAAACCTGAGTGAAACGGTGAAGCTGGCATTGGGATTACAGGCTGGTATGTCACAGTATAAGGAGAATAACAGCCAGCTGACAACCACAGATCCATCTTTTGCAACGAATCTGGCCTACTGGAAAACACAGGTTGGTTTCGGTTTTGCATTATTCTCCGAAAACTTTTACCTCGGTTTGTCTGCACCGGCTTTCAAAAGCTTTGATATTGGCAACAGTGTAAATAAAGTAAAGGCAATTTCACACATGTATTTACAGGCTGCATATGCTGCAAGAGTAAATGATGATTTCCTTGTGAAGCCTTCCATATTGTTGAGACAGGCTCAGGGAAGTGGTCTGCAATACGATATCAATACCAGTGTATTATTAAAAGAGGTGATCTGGTTGGGTGTTTCCTGGCGTTCAGAAAAGACAGTGACCGGATTAGTGCAGGCGAGGCTGGGAGAGAAGTTTCAGATAGGTTATTCATACGATACGCCAATGTCATCAAATCTGAAAGGTGCACAATCAGTATCTCATGAGCTGATGTTGAACTTTCGTTTCGGATGGAGTGTTGATCATGAGATCATCCCACGCGTATTCTAGTGATAAGTTAATATTACCGAAAACACATACTGATTTATCAATTTCCCGCATTTTCTATGCGGGATTTTTTTTCTCGGTATATCTTGTTGATAATGAACGAAAAACAAGATCGTTTTTTTTTCAAAAAAAGAAAATCTTAAAATCCGTGTTTAAACATTTATCGTAAGTATTTATAGACAGGTGAAGAAGGAAAACTCTTTTCCGGATACACCTAAAGAATTTTAATTAGAAAAGTTGTGTCTTTTAATGGTTAACTTGGGAAACAGCCTGGTATTTTTACCAGGCTGGATTATTTTATAGCGGTCTTCTCATTACATAATCAAGCATCCAATAGCCATTACCGATATCGGTGTCTTTCTCTTTAAAAATGGTGAAACCCTGTTTTTCATAAAAGAATCTGGCTTTATTATCTCTTTTTACATCCAGTTCCAGAATGCTGCCATTCTCCGCCTGTACTCTTTCCACTACATTATCCAGCAATAGTTTTCCTACACCCTTTCCCTGATAATCGCTGTGCAGATATATTTTCTGCAATTTAAAAACACCTGTTTCATCAGTGGTGCTATAAGATGCAAATCCGATAGGACGCTGGTCGTCATATAACAACAGAAACGTGTGTGCTTTCTCTGTTATCTGGCTGGTCAATGCAGCGGTGCTGTACATCATTTCCAACATATAATCTATCTGTTCAGGCGTCAGCAGGTCCTTATATGTAGGACGCCAGATTTCATCTCTGAGTTGTTGGATAACGGGTATGTCGTTTACGTTTGCTAACGTTATTTTATACATGTTCAGTTCCTTAATTTCCGCGTTTAATTTTTTCAATCACTTCCAGCAGGCTCTCCAGCGGAGTGTATCCTTTTGCGATAAGATAATATTGCGTCCCATCGTCGAAGATTGCTGCAGGAAACCCTGTGATGCCCCATTGTTCAACCTGGTTGAATTCCTGTATCGTATCATATCTGTTGGCATCATCTTTCATTCTTTCCAAAAATTCGGCTACCGGCAACTGATATTTTGCAATCAGATCACGGTAGGTGGCTTCTTCATTCAGACTTTTGCCTTCATAGTTCAGTGCAATTTGCATATCGTGTGCAAAAGACAATGCTTTCTGTGGCAGATATTGTTTGAAAACAGTGAGGGCAATACTTGGCTTTTCTGAGTCCATAATATCATCGGTGCGCAGGTATTGTTCGAGGAATGCCTGTCCGAATTGTATGCCTGTAGTAGCTTCTACTTGTTTGTGTGCTTCTTTGATGTAGTTATACATGGCAGAAGCGGGTCTGTGATTGGAGCTGAGCAGCATTCCTCCGGAGAGTACTTCTATTGCTGTTTCAGGTCCGAGTTGTTGTAGTAGTTGCTCGATAACAGGTGTAAATCCATAACACCAGCCGCATAATGCGTCATATATATAGATCAGTTTCATGATGTGCTCTCTTGTTTTTAGTTGGCTGTTCTGCGCTATTTTTTCTTTTTGCTGATGAATGTTTCCAGTTCGGCGGCGGTGAAACTGCTCAGGTTATGTGCAGCGGTGAGTCCGCCTTTACGTGCAGCGAGTGTACCGTAATAAATATCATGGAAGCCGTCAGTGCTGTGTGCATCCGGATCGATGGATAACAATACATTTTTTTCCAGTGCGTATGGAATCCATTCCCAGTCGATATCAAGACGACGTGGGTGTGCATTGATCTCAATAACCACATTGTGTGTAGCGCATGCATCAATGATCTCCTGATGATTGACAGGATAGCCGTTGCGGCTGAGTAGAAGACGTCCGGTCATATGACCGAGTATAGTGGTGTAAGGATTTTCTATTGCTTTCAGGAGTCGCGCCATTGCTTTTTCTTCACTCATTTTAAGATTGGAGTGTACAGATGCAATAACGAGATCGAATGAGGCGAGTATTTCATCCGGGTAGTCGAGGCTACCATCGTTGAGTATATCAGCTTCTACGCTTTTGAAAATACGGAATGGTGCGAGTTGTTTGTTCAGCTCATCGATCTCTGCATGTTGCGCTTGTATGCGCTCGATGCTGAGTCCATTTGCATAGAAGGCAGAGCGTGAGTGATCACTGATTACCAGATATTCAAAGCCTTGTTCTTTGGCTGTTGTAGCCATTTGTTGCAGAGTATGTTCTCCATCGCTCCAGGTGCTATGACTATGAATGATGCCTTTGATGTCTTTGTGTGTGATCAGTACCGGCAGTTGTTTCTTTTTTGCGAGATCAATAGCTAATCCGCCGTTACGCAGACAAGGCTCAATATAATCCATTCCTGCCTGTGTAAAGATCGCTTCTTCTGTAGCATTGGCAGGAATGCTATTCAGGTCAAGTGATGCCTTGAAATGCTCCAGAAATGAAGCAGAAGCAGTCGTGGTGAATAATGTCTTATTGAAGTCTTCTGTTGTGGCAGGATAGACTTTGATTTTTATGTGTTGTTCGTGTTGCCAAACGAGTGCTTCTTCACTGGAAGTAACAGCAGTTAATGCCGGCAGTATGGACAATTTTTCCTGTATGGAAGGAGTGGGGAGTGCTGCTACAAATTCTATCTCATCGATAATATTTTCGTTGCGACGGAACTGTCCGGTCAATGAAACGGCGGAAGGTGCCAGCAGCTGACTGAATTCTTTTTCGAGGGAGAGTGCCAATGCCTCTGCTTGTGCATAGAGATAGCGGCCCTGATTGCTGAAATAGAATTCGATGCTTTGTTTAACAGCGTCCTGCGTTTTTTGTCCGAAGCCTTTTAGTAAGGTCAGTCGGTTTTCATTACAGGCGTATAATAGTTCACCGAGACTTTCTACTTCCAGTTCTTTCCAGATGGTGGCTATTTTTTTGGGTCCGAGTCCTTTTATTTTCATCATCTCCAGAATGCCTGGAGGTGTTTTCAGGAGATATGTTTCGAGGGCGGCAAATTTGCCTGTCTGTAGCATTTCCTGAATCGCTTTGCTGATGGAGTCACCAATGCCTTTGATCTTAGCAATTTCTTCCGGCGGTGTTACCTGCAATTGCATGGGGAGTTTCTCCACGGTAAATGCGGCGCTGGCGAAAGACTTGGCTTTAAAACTATTATCACCCTGTATGTCCATTAGTTTGGAGATCAGGGAGAAATTATCGGCAATAGTGTAATTATCGAGCATAAGTAGAATTGAAATGCGAATTTACTGAGGGTGGGGTATATATAAATAAAAAAAGATCCTGGCGGTAGCCAGGACCTTTTATTTTACAGTTTGTAAAGTCGAGCTTACAACTCTGGAGCGATGGTTGTCGCTGGAGTTGAGTTTGGATTTTCAGCTGGTTTAGTAGCTTTTTTCCTTGCAGCAGCTTTCTTCTTAGGAGCAGCTTTCTTAGCAGCAGCTTTTTTAGGAGCGGCTTTCTTAGCAGCAGCTTTCTTAGGAGCAGCTTTCTTAGCAGCGGCTTTTTTAGGAGCAGCTTTCTTAGCAGCAGCCTTTTTAGGAGCAGCTTTCTTAGCAGCAGCCTTTTTAGGAGCAGCTTTCTTAGCAGCAGCCTTTTTAGGAGCAGCTTTCTTAGCAGCAGCTTTTTTAGGAGCGGCTTTCTTAGCAGCAGCTTTTTTAGGAGCAGCTTTCTTAGCAGCAGCTTTTTTAGGAGCGGCTTTCTTAGCAGCAGCTTTTTTAGGAGCGGCTTTCTTAGCAGCAGCCTTTTTAGGAGCAGCTTTCTTAGCCGCTTTTTTAATTGTTGCCATTGTTTTTTGAATTTTGGGTTAGTAATTAAAATTGGGTATTAGAAAAAACTTTATGGCAAACACTGTTCCAGACTTACGCCTGAGCAGTGGTGTCAATTGACTTTACGGAAACGATGGTTTTGTTTTCACGTCCTTTTCTGAACTCAACTACACCATCAGCAACTGCGAAAATGGTAAAATCTCTACCAATTCCTACGTTAGCTCCTGGGTGATAAACGGTACCACGCTGGCGAACAATGATGTTACCAGATACGGCTGCCTGACCACCAAAAATTTTTACTCCCAGCCTTTTGCTTTGGGAATCACGGCCGTTCTTAACGCTACCTTCACCTTTTTTATGTGCCATTTCTTATGTACGATTTTAGAACTTTATCAAATAAAAATTAAGCAATCTCGTTGATCCGGATCTTTGTAAAGTGTGTACGGTGACCAACTTTCTTTCTGAAACCTTTTCTGCGTTTCATTTTGAAAGCAATTACCTTATCACCCTGAACATGGCTCAGGATCTCTGCTTTTACCACTGATTTTACATCAGTACCTACGGTCGGCTTACCACCATTATCTACTAACAACACTTCAGAGAACTGCACTTTATCTCCAATATTTCCCTGCAACTGTTGTACAAAGATTTCCTGGTCTTTTTGTACTTTGAATTGCTGACCTGCGATTTTTACAACTGCAAACATAGTTATCCAAAAATAATTTCCTGCAAAATTAGGAATTGTTTTCTAATTGACAAAGTTTTCTCAGCTTTTTGCCATCAGACCTGAAAACAGGCTGATTCCACTGAGAAATACAATTTATATTTTCAAAGATACATACTTTATTTTAATATAGATAATTACAATCTTTGCGCACACGGCTGATTTCGCTGTAATCCGTGTCAGTATTGATGTTCCGCTTAATACTCAATCCTTGCTGAACCCTTGTAATATCAACTATTATAACAATTTTTATTTTATACATTTGTCCTTTCTCTTATCCTAAAATAAAAGGGCATGAAGCTTAAATCACTGCTTGCCAAACCATTTGCTTCCATTGTTGCCAACAAGATCAGGAAGGAAATGCAACGGGCGGTAGAAGACCAGGAGGCCATCCTGGAGGAGTTGATTAAAACAGGCAGGAAAACTGAGTTCGGAAACGATCATCATTTCGGAAATATCAATAACTACAATGATTACAAGCAGGCGGTGCCTGTGAGGGATTATGAACAGTTCAAGCCCTATATCAATAAGATAAAGGATGGCAAACAGAATGTATTGTGGAAAGGACAGCCGATTTACCTGGCCAAAACTTCAGGCACCACCAGTGGTGTGAAATATATTCCTATTACAAAGGACTCGATTTCCAATCATATAGATACTGCCCGTAATGCACTGCTGAACTATATGGCAGAAACAGGCAGAACGGAGTTTGCAGATGGTAAACTCATATTCTTATCCGGTTCTCCTATTCTGGAAAGGGTAGGTGGTATTCCATATGGTCGTCTTAGTGGTATCGTGAATCACCACGTACCCCGTTATCTGCGTACGAATCAGTTACCAACGTATGAAACAAACTGTATAGAAGACTGGGAAACCAAGCTGGACAAGATCGTTGATGAAACTATCAATGAAGATATGCGTCTGATCAGTGGTATTCCACCATGGATGCAGATGTATTTTGACAGACTGATTGAAAGAAGTGGAAAATCTGTCGGAGAGCTGTTCAAAAACCTGGATGTACTGGTATATGGTGGTGTAAACTTTGAACCTTACCGTGCGAAGCTGATGGCGGCTGTTGGTCGTCCGATCAACACCATTGAAACATTCCCTGCATCAGAAGGTTTCTTTGCTTTTCAGGATACGCAGGAGCACAAAGGGTTGCTGCTGAATACCAATTCCGGCATTTTCTATGAATTCATTCCTGCCAATGAAATATTTGACGCGAACCCTACCCGTTTGTCACTGCGTGATGTGCAGGTAGGTGTCAATTATGCACTGGTGGTGAGCACCAATGCCGGTTTGTGGTCTTACAACATTGGAGATACTGTAAAATTTGTTTCCACTAACCCATATCGTCTGCTTGTAACCGGACGTATCAAACATTTCATTTCCGCATTTGGAGAACATGTGATCGGAGAGGAAGTGGAGTACAGTCTGATGCGCGCGGCGAAAGAAGAAAACCTGCAGATCACTGAATTTACTGTGGCGCCGATGGTTGCTCCGGATGGAGAATTGCCTTTCCACGAGTGGTTTGTAGAGTTTGAACAACAGCCGGCCGATCTGAGTGCCTTTGCGAAAAAGGTAGACGCTTATATGCAGGAGAAGAACATTTATTATAATGACCTGCTGACCGGAGCTATCCTGCAGCCATTGAAAATCAGACCGGTACGCAAGAATGGGTTCATTGATTATATGAAGTCGGTTGGTAAACTCGGCGGACAAAACAAAGTGCCGCGTCTGAGTAATGACCGGACACTGGCAGATGAACTGAGTAAGTTTCTTTTATAATTAGGACATAAAAATTGGGTGTTAAGAATTATTTGCAGTGATATCTGAGAATAATTCTTAATCCTTAATTCTTAATTCCTAATTGTCTTATTTCCCTTATTATTGCAGCAATGAGTAAGAAGAACATAGCCATCTTTGGCTCCACAGGATCTATTGGCATCCAGGCATTGGAGGTGATTGAAGCACATCCTGACAAGTTCAGCGTGGAAGTGTTGACAGGGGGGCAGAATGCCAACCTTTTGATAGAACAGGCTTTAAAATTTCGTCCGAATGCGGTGGTAATAGCCGATGAAACACAGTACGAGAAGGTAAAGGACGCATTATTCGATAAAGGTATTAAGGTATTTGCGGGTGCGAAAGCCATGGTGGAAGTAGCTGCCTGGAATACGATTGATATGATGCTGGCGGCCGTAATGGGCTTCGCCGGTCTGGCGCCGACACTGGCTGCCATTGAACAGGGTACCCCGATTGCCCTGGCCAATAAAGAAACACTCGTGGTTGCAGGTGATATCGTGATGGCAGCAGCCAACAAGAGAAACGTACCTGTTGTACCAGTAGATTCTGAACACTCAGCTATTTTTCAGTGTCTGTTAGGTGAAGACCTGCGGAAAGTGGATAAAGTGATCCTGACTGCTTCCGGTGGTCCTTTCCTCGGTAAAAAACCTAATTTTCTGATCAATGTGAAAAAAGATCATGCGTTGCAGCATCCTAACTGGAGAATGGGGGCGAAGATCACCATTGATTGTGCAACACTGATGAATAAAGGTCTGGAGATGATCGAAGCCCGCTGGTTATTCAATCTGCCTCCTGAGAAGATCGAGGTGGTGATCCATCCGCAGTCTATCATTCACTCTATGGTTGAATTTGTAGACGGTTCGCTGAAAGCACAGCTGGGCGTACCTGATATGAAATTACCCATTCAACTGGCATTAGGATTTCCGGAAAGATTAGCCAACGATTTTCCGAAATTCTCTTTCAAGAATAATCCTACACTGACATTCGAACAGCCTGATACCAAGACTTTCCGCAACCTCGCTATTGCTATTGAGGCAATGCATAAGGGAGGAAATGCTGCCTGTGTAATGAACGCTGCGAACGAAGAAGTGGTACACGCTTTCCTGAAGAACAGAATCGGTTTCCTGCAGATGACAGAGGTGATAGAAGAGACAATGGCGAAGGTGGCATTTGTGGAAAAACCTACATTGCACGACTATTACGAAAGTGATCAGGCTGCCAGGGAATACGCGAATTCCATGATCAATGCTATTGTGATTTAATATTACATTAACGCTGTACTGCAGTTGAACCGCCTATATTTGCCGGACTATCTATAGATTAATAACATTATATATTTACTGTCAGATTCATCTACATGACCACACAAGAAATATTGGTAAAGGCCGGGCAGTTGATACTGTCACTATCCATACTGGTCGTTTTACACGAGCTTGGGCACTTTATCCCCGCCAAGCTTTTTAAAGCAAGGGTTGAAAAATTTTATCTGTTCTTTGACCCCTGGTTTTCGTTGTTTAAAAAGAAAAAAGGAGATACTGAATATGGTATCGGCTGGTTACCACTGGGCGGATATGTAAAAATATCCGGTATGGTGGATGAGAGCATGGACCGTGAGCAGATGGCAAAACCGCCACAGCCATGGGAATTCCGTTCCAAACCAGCCTGGCAGCGCCTGATCATCATGATCGGCGGTGTGACAGTGAACCTGATACTCGGATTTTTGATCTACGCGATGATGCTGTGGCATTGGGGCGAAAGCTATCTGCCAACCAAAAACCTGACTTATGGTATCGCGGTTGATTCTCTGGCTGGCAGCATTGGACTGAAAGACGGAGACATGGTATTATCTGTGAACAACCAACCGGTTGAAGTCTTCCGTTCTATTCCTGCTGAGATCATCCTTCGCGAAGCGACCAGCATTCAGGTAGAGCGTGATGGTAAACCTGTTGACATCAAGATCCCTGCTGGTTTTATCCGTGAAATGATCAAAAGAAAAGGCATCCTGATGGATGTACGTATTCCTTTTGTAGTAGATACGGTATTACCGAAATCTGCAGCGGAAAAAGCCGGTTTCAGAAAAGGTGATAAAACCTTAGCTGTGAATGGAGTACCTGCCAGCTATTTCCACGAATTCAGAAAGGTATTACAGGATTACAAGAATAAAACCGTTCCTGTAGAGGTTTTACGTAATGGCGATACGCTTAAGTTATTTCCACATGTGACCGAAAATGGTACCGTGGGTATGGCTCCCGCAAATCCGGAGAAAGATTTCAAATTTGCTACCAGAGAATATACTTTATTACAGGCCATTCCTGCAGGTTTCTCCAAGTGTATCAATACATTGGTGAAATATGTACAGCAACTGCGCCTGATCTTCGTTTCCAAAGAAGTAAAAGCCAATGAATCACTGGGTGGTTTCATCAGTATTGGTAACCTGTTCCCTGCTCATTGGGACTGGATCGCTTTCTGGGAAATGACCGCACTGTTGTCTATTATCCTGGCATTCATGAATATCCTGCCGATTCCGGCACTGGATGGCGGTCATGTACTGTTCCTCCTGTATGAGATCATTACCGGCCGTAAACCAAGCGAGAAATTCCTTGAATACGCACAGATCGTTGGTATGATCATCCTGTTCGGGCTGCTGTTATATGCAAACGGACTGGATATCTGGCGAAGTGTTTTTAAATAAGCTGATAATCATTTGATTATATCAAAGAGGCCTTTATGGCCTCTTTTTTAGTACTTATACTATACTCATCTTACGCTAATGCTACGTTTTGAACGTAGCATTAGCGTAAGATGAGTATAGTATAAGTATGTTATTGAAATTTCATAAAATAGTCATATCTTTGTAAGCTGCGAAAGCAAACTGGGGTCGCCTGGTTTTGACAGCATAGATCTTTGAAAGTGTAAGCATGTCGTGCGTTGTATAATTAGCACGTAAATCTGAATATACAACCTTTAATTGGCGAATCTAACTACGCCATGGCTGCCTAATCAGCGATTAGCGCACCCATTTTGGCCGCCGCAGTTGCTGTCTGCTAGAACTGCCGCCGCCTAATCAAAACTTTAGCGGAATAGGTACTCATGGTTTCTGTGAGTGAGTACTGAAACTAAACGGATACGGACCAGGCTGGTTAGTTGCGCCCCTGGCAAGGTCCCGACAAACTAATGCGTAAATAAGCATGTAGAAAGCTTTCGGCGGATATGTTTGGACGCGGGTTCGATTCCCGCCGACTCCACTGGCCAGATTTCCCATGTCGAAGAACTGGGAAAAAAATAAAAAAAGACAACTTTTTAAAAGTTGTCTTTTTTTATGTCCATAATTGACTGATTTTCAGATTAAATAAGTCTGAGACGCTCATTTTTAATAAAAGACCTAAACTGCTAGTAGGCCAAAAATTGATCGGCTTTCCTAACATTTTTCCTTTAATAAGGGCCAGATTTTATGGATTTTTAGCGGAAGATGGTGGGAGTCGAACATTAATATTTAAATCTGTAATTTGTATATACTTTATTTTGTTTTAGTTAGATACATGAAATTTGTTTATGTGAACGACAATGCAGCTTGCTAACCACTGAATGAATTTCGCAACATCTTTACGGTGATTTTCAGCATTTTTTTTATTACTAGTGTCTAATTGGGTAGCGCAATATGGTTTTGCCAACCAAAATCTGATTGATCCTCTAAACTAAATAAGGGAAAAATTCTTTCTCGAAAATTAATACAAGAGCAAGGTGTTGTGAACGCCGTGTTCTGGTCGTAAAGGATATTCATTGTATTGCTCAACTTCGTCTGAAAGATGTTGCCGCCATCAGATATCAAGTAATCTTTGAAAATCACTGAAAGAAGTAATTGTTTTGTTTGTATATCCCCCTCATCGTAAATCTGGTGAAGTTTCGAAAAAAACTTTAGGCCTGCATTTACATCTTTAGAAAGTTGCCGGCTTTTCGTTTGCTGCATAGCGAGTTTCTCTGTCAAGATTTTGAGATCTGTTTCGCAGTCTGACTTAATCCTTTTGTAGTCGCTTCCATCAATATCACCCTTAAGTAACAACTCTCTTGATCGGTTTATTTTATCAGTTAGGTCATTAATCCTCTTTGTTAGGTGAGAGGCTGTTTGAGTCTTGAATAACTGTTCCTTGGCAATAGTTTGCTTCAGAACTTTCTCACAAAATGGTAAATATGTCTCGGAAAGCTGAAAGGACCGTAATACGTCGTAAAGCAATTGATGTGCATTGTCAGCCCGCAGACGATAGCCACAAGATGACCGGCAATGGTAATAAAAGTACTTTTTACTTTTCCCTTGTGAGCCACTCCCAGTCATTATTTTGCCACAACTCTTACATATAAGAAAACCTCTTAGTGGCAGTAGATCTTCATTTTGCGATCGTTTACGAGATTTCTGCTTTTTGTGATTGATAATCTGCTGAACCTTAAAAAAGGTCGCTTCAGATATTATTGGAGTATGGATACCTTTAACATATCGCTCTATTTCTGTTTCAGTTGCTGGGATGAGTACTTTACCACAGCATAGAGGATTTCTGATTGCACGCCAGAAGCAGTTTTTGCTTTTATTAAATCCGTTGTCGACTGCAAATTGGTAAGCTTGAGCGATATTGTTAATTTTTGCAGCAATCCGTTCGAAAGCCATGCGCATGATATCTGCTAATGGGTTAACTGGAGTAATATACTTCTGCCCGTTTTCCATAGTCATGTTGACGAAGCCAACAGGGGCCATTCCTGTACAACGCCCTTCTTTTTTCGCTCTTCGGATTCCTTGCTTAATATTCAGTCCTCTCCTGATATTTTCGACTTCAGGAGTTGCAAGATATACAGCAAGTATAAGCCTGTTTTCGGGAATGCTGAGATCTAGTGGCTGCTCAATTGCAGTAACGCCTATTCCCAGCACTTCTAAGGTACGGATCATGGAATATGCATCACCGGTGTTCCTACTAAATCTATCCCACTTTGTGAAGAGAATTTGTCTGGGCCTATCCTTTTTACTTTTCTTATACAACCGAAGTAGCCTATTCCATTCAGGGCGATTGAAATCCTTTGCAGAGTGGTCATCAAAGAGCACAGCGTTTACCTGTATCTGGTTTAATTCGCAGTGCCTTTTCAACACTTCTTCCTGATAGCGTTGCGAAAAGCCTCTGTCGGCTTGTTCATCAGTGCTTACCCTGATGTAGAGATCAACTGAATACATATTTTGCACATGAAGTAAAGGAATTTGCAGTTAATCTACGGGAGGAAATCAAGCAAGGATTTGATATTTATATTGGTGTTATTATTATTTTCTTCATATTTTCATCAACTAAATGGAATCTCTAATGCAATTTATGAGATTTGACCTCTAATTTAAATATTATGGAGAACTTAGTAATTAAGCTCACTAGGTTATTGAAAACCTTGAGGACATCCTTATTGCTACTAAAGTTTTTTGAAATAGTTTTTGTTATTGGGATAGGGATCGCAACGAACAAAATGACGGGTGACAATAATCCTAGTGGTTGGATCTGGCTAACAGTAATATTAAGTTTACTATATACTTTGATCGCAATACTGCAGGTAAGTTCGTTGCTAATTCCCGAGACTTATGCAGATGATTTGAGAGCACATTTTGAATTGCAAGAAACCAAATTAGAACTCAGTAGAAGAACTGAGATATACGGTTATGTCGCCGATGCCATCGGAAGTTTAAACGAACAAACGTGTAATTTGAATAGGACTCAAGAGGAGATCGAGGCGATTCAGGATTCGTTTTGTAGCAACGATTTAATCTCCAACCTATCTGGAAGTATTAATCCTCTTATAGAAAATTCGAAATACATATTTAAGTCTAGCCATAGTTTATTCACGGTAGGCATGTACGTGGAAAATTTTTTAGTCCCGCCTTCCGACTGGAATAACCTTCCAATTGATGTCAATAGCTGCTATGATTCTGGGATATTTTTTTTAAAGGATGACCTAAATATGTCAGATTTCATTGGAAAAGGATTACTAACTGAAACGCAAGTTAACGGTGCAAGATTAAAGATTCGTCACTCTTTAGAAGCCGCGTTTAACAATTGCCACTATGACTATGTTGTAGTTGAAATCGAAGGAGCTCACTATTCGATTTTTTCTATTGGCATTCCTATGGTATGTGAGAATGGCGATTCAAATGGTGTCCTATTTTTTATTACTAAAAAGATAGATGAGCCTTCTGACATAAGCAATATTCTTAAAGTCTTTTCGAAGATTATATCCAATCTACTGTCACGACAATTTGAATGTGTTTTTTCTAGGATCGAAACGGCAAACAAGCGATATAATGAAAGAAATGCTGCTTCATAATTGGTTTTGTACTTGCGCACTTTCCAGGTGGAGAACAAACAAGCATCAAATAATTGGAAGTCTATAAAAACAGACATTATTTAATCCAGTTGGTGTTTTGATTTTAAAGTCGCTGGCCTTGTATTTTGATAATATAAATATTATTGAACAGCACGACTGATCTTGCAATGAAGCCGTTTACAGCATACAATAGTGGCTAGCATCTTCACTATTTGGATTCAAACAATAATTGAACGTAAATTCTCATAAACTATACCTTTCATTTCACTTGGAGTTGTTTTGCATATCACCGAAAGCCCACTAATAGTGGCCTCTAGGCTTTTTATCCGTGATTGGAAATTTCCAGCAAAAGTAAACGGAGCGTCAGTTTCAGTAAGAAGCTTGTCAAGTGGTATTTCTTTGATTAAATTTCTGCCTTTTCACTATTATCATCTTGTGATTTATGGAAAAATAGCAGCCAATTTTGATCGCTTGCCGCAGCTCGGTTAATGTACCGGTAAACCAATGGAGAATAAACTTGTTTCTAGTCCTGGCCTGCTGCTTATTCAACAGCTCGATTACTTCTGCGGCGGCATTGCGTGAGTGCATAGTAACCACTTTGCCTTCCGTCCTTGCGAGAGCAGCCAAAATTCCCTTATATATGCCAAGCTGTATGGTATAGGTGGACTGATACTCCTTGGAGCCATCCAGGCCAATCTCACCGATATATTTCGTCTGACTAATCAGGCTTTCGAATATGCCGAGATCGTCCTTATACTGTTGTACTAGCTGAGGATGAAATCCAAGCGCCACCCGTATGTTACCGCACTCGCGAAACAAATCCTGGTTGGGCCTGTAAAAACGTGGCGCGTTTGTAACAGTAATCGTTTTAATTCCCAGGAGATCTTCTTCAATAACCCTTCCTTGTATGTTTTCGAATAAATCAAGATGACAATGTGTGTCAACTAATGCTATCATCGTAGTTGAATTTGACTAACCATCTGGTCCACCTCACGTAAACCCCTTGTATAATATCTATGTAGGGATCAATATTTGTTCCAAGGGGGCCCGTAGACCGAATCACCGTTGTAAGATAGCTCGGATTTTGGCTAGTCTTCTCAATCATGTATTTAAATGCTAATATATCCGCCCCTTCTGCCCGGTCTATTGCTACCGTTTGACCAATAACTGGCACCCTGTATATGGAGCGGTCTTGAACATTGGCGGCCAGATAAGCGGATTGCCGTATGATACAGGGGACACAATACCCACAATGACCATTTCCCTGGCCCGCGAATCTTCCACTGGGGTGACTGCAGGACATCGTATTGGTGCTTTGAACCAATGGGATGTTACCACATTCGCGCAACATCTCTCCTTTTGTCTTGAACTGATAAGGGTTCTCAATTTGTACGCCAAGCCCAATATTGCGGGATAGCTGGCGCATCATCTCCATGTAGTGAGGGTGGGTCGTCCTGGTACTGTGGGAACCGATGCGAAGTGGGGTTAAGGGAGATTTAAGCTAATCATGCCGTTCTCTGGCACCACTAACCGGGAGGCTGCGTCCAGGCAGGAAGCGACAATCATCCCGAGCGAAAGGAACAGGAATGAGCGTCCCCGCTCTGTATGGTCCTCACTACCAAACAAGTTTTGCTTGGGAATTCTAATGAAAGAGTAGCGCGGGCCAGCTTCTGTGCCGGCGGGTACGCTCCATTGATGGCATCGAAGCACTCTTTCTGGAATGGGGTCACGTCGCTGCTTTTTGAATGGCCCACCAATAGTGGCGTATCCCTTGGCTTATGAGATCAATGGCGCCAATAAAGCTATCCATCCCACCGGAGAATAAACAGACGGTATCGGTCTTATATGGCATCTGAAATCGACGGATCCTACTAGGCTGAGGTGCTATGGCCATATGATCTGCATGGCGGGGCCTAAAATTTAAGGTCCAAATGTCACCGGTTAGGAACCGGAAGATCTTCTGTATATTATCTGCCTGCTGCTGCCATAGCCCCGGATCGCTAACCGGTACATACAGGTCGATCATTCTGGTCCAGGAATCTTCACCTTGCTCTTCACGGTTTATCCTGGTATCAGCACCATACATCATTGCGGCGATAACCAGCAAATCCATTGCCGTTTCTGTTGGATGAGCCGAAGGTCCCTGAGGGCCTTAAAGAATTTGCCAAGGCTCATGTCA
>NZ_VOHS01000007.1 GCF_007896845.1 Chitinophaga pinensis
CGACGGCGAAGCGACGAATCTGCGACGAATAAGCATCGTTCAAACTACCTGCCAGCAAGTCTTTTAAAACATTAAAATTTTTATAATGGCTAAATCATCAGATATATCATATTAAAAGGAGCATTCGGTACCATCGGGATATGTTAACTCTGACCCGTAAACGTTCAGGACAACTGATATGGGTAAGAAGCGTCGCGCAGCCGCAGTGCACCAACTGATGCACAGTTAGAGGTACCGGAGCGGTTTAAATCGGGTATTCAATACGCAAAAGCAGTTTTGCTGGATCCGGTAAGAAAAGCGTTTTATGCGGCATTGGCAGGCCCCGACCAGAGTGCATATAATATCGCGTTGAAAGATGCAGTAAAATCTCCGGAAGTGATCAGTATCAATACCGAAAACTATACAGGAGCTATTGGTGGTAGAATTTTTATCCGCGCAGTAGATAACGTAAAAGTAGTCAGAGTCAGGGTGAGTATCCGCACGGCTGCTGATGATCCTGTCGAACAAGGCGAGGCTGTATTGCAGGCAAATGGGCTGGACTGGTTGTACACCACCACCGCTGTAAATGCGACATTAGCTGAAACAGTGATCAGAGCAACTGCTATTGATACACCCGGTAATGAAGGGATGAAGAAGTAGAGCTGTAGGCAGATCGTGACTGTTATATGCTGAGAAAAGCCTCCGTAATTTTACGGAGGCTTTCTCTTTTAATTTCTTTGTGCCGCAACCTTATATTGTAAGGCTTCAATCGCCTGAATCATCCTTTCCGTTTCCATCCCTACCCGACTGCTATATCGCCAAAAGATTGACCATGTTGTATAATGAGATCAAACGCGGTCATCATCTTCAGCATATGACTGCAATCGTGTATGCTGATAGCAAAATAACTCAGGAATCCTGCTTCAATTTCGTATTCCGGTATATGAAACATCCGTGAAAAATACCGCAGATCGCAACGGGCATGAGGATAGGCCCGCATGTATTCGAATACTTTATTATAGTTGTCGTTTTCCGCCGGACCGACCACCATCGCCACATATACTGGCGACAGAATATACGGAAGAGATCGGCGCAGCATCTTTCAAGAAATACGGCAGCATCGTTCCGCAGATACCTGCAGGTCAATATTTTGGAGATCAGCATCCGGTTGACCGTCGTTACCGTAAAAGGTTGTTTGTTGATAACCTGATTGCCTGAACGGTGCTGCTGAAGCCGCTTATTAAGATCCGGGAAATTAGCAGTGAGTGCAGAGATATGCTCAGGTAATATATTGATCAATACAGATAATGCCTTCAGGTCTTCTTCTAAAGGCAGCCGGCCTACGCCGGGCTCGAGATAAAAAAGGTTACAGGTCTCTTCTTCCAGCCGGAAAGGTTCTGCATCAGGCACCCTGATGTCCAGTCCGCTTTCAAACATATAATGCAATGTATAGAGCGGATGCGGTACATAAGGAAGAATGTCCTGTGCGCCATCAGCTACAACATCGTGGATCCAAAGGGAATAAGGCCCGAGCACCATATGCTGGGATAGCACATATACCTGGCCTTGCTGCCAACAATGTACATTGGCATTGGGAAGCAATAGTTGAAGATACTCTTCGGGTATTCGGGCGGTATTCGTATTACCAATACGCTTGCCTTCCAATGGAAGTAACCTCGCATCTCCATGTGAAAATGCTGACATTTGATGGTGGTTTGCTCTATAACAAGGAACATCACCTAATGGTTCGGATTATTCTTTCTTTGTAGCCTCTTTGATAAGGTATTCCATAAAGAGAAATGCAAAGGAAGTCATCACCAGTATCGGGAATAACTGGAATCGCAGTGCAATAGGTGAGGCAAAGACACTAAAACCAAAGTTGGTCAGCCAGAGGCAGACAACCAATAACAGGCCTTTCCCCATGAGGGATTGTTGCTTATATCCCTGCAGTAACAGAAATCCGATCATGCCAAGGAAAAAGATGACGTTCATTGTCCCTACAAGGATGGGATAAAAGTTCAGGATATCGACCTTAAAATCCTTGAATTTCGTTTCGATCTTGTTGCTTTTGTATTCAAACCAGTTCTGCGCAATGGGATGTACAGTCTCCTGCCCTGTACTGTAATATTCCAGAAATTCAATAGGCGGAGCGTAGTATTTAAGCGCGTTGGGAAGCAGATAATATTGAGCGAATGTCAGGGGATATTGTTTGATAATATATTTCCCATACTCTTCATACAGCGGCGATACACTGGCCCATCTCTTCAATTCAGGAGCAGTGCTGTCAATTTTAAACTGGTTCTGCATATAAGTCCGTAATGGTGCACCGGGCGTCCACATATAGATGGTACTGGCCACCAGATCTTCTTCCGGGTGTCTCGGATTCCCTACAGTACTGTCAAAATACTCCCTGATCATCCTGTCAAGTACCTGATACTTTTTAGGGACGGGCTTGCGCTGTTCCTTCGGCACAAACTTATAGGCATACATTGCGTTGTTGGCCATCTGCCAGCCTGTAAATGGCGTAAAAATGCTCTTTTTACTCAGTTCGTAGTATTTCTGTTTGTTATACTGAATGAAACTGCCGATCAGGATCACACAGATTGTCAGCCCTGCTATCTTTTGCAGCAACGGCTGTCTGGACAGCAGGAACGCGATACCGGCAATAAGCGGATAATATAAGGCGTTGTACCGCACCGTAAAGGCAAGAAACAATACCAATGCATGATAGATCATCAGCTTTCTGGAAGGCCGGTAAATGATCCACAACAGGATGGTGAACCAGGTCAGGCTGAGGAAAGAAATAATGTATCGCTGGATACATAATTAGCAAGATATAAAAAGGCCGGATTGAATAACATAAAGCCGAACAATCCTATTCTGGTATACCTGTGCGGATGATAGAAATAGAATAAAGTAAATACAAGTGATAAAATGCTTGCCTGTAACATCAGATACTGAAAGACAACCAACGCCGTATCTGAATGGGTAAATACACTAAACAGCCGGATGAACATTGAATAGCCCACAGGATAAGTATTGATGGACATGTTCATATGGGCTGTTTCCATATAGGCATAAGAGTCCCCATTGATATAACTGGCAAAAGGATATAAGTACTTGAAGAATAACAACTGCAGGACAATGCCGATAATGGCAGTCCATACATACGGGCGGTTATTGGGGTCTTTGAATATGTAATTTTTGAGGCTCGGGTTACTCATGGGGGACTGATTGTGGTTAACGGGTCTTTTAAAGGTAGGTGGTACGTTGGGAGGAATAGTTAGGAGATAAGGACAATTTCTGATAATCGCTATCTCCTAAGTATTATCCCGGTGAATGAAGTTATATTACCCGCCGTTAACCATCTATACGATATGAAACAGCTACTCCTTTTGTTTGCCCTGGGGCTCGCCAGCTGTATTTCCGCTCCTCATGCCGACGATATGCCCAAAGATCCCAAAGCCTTACCTCCTATTGTGTTATTAAAAGGAGATACGGTGTCGAAGTTCAGTACCGACAGTCTGGCGAAGGGGCGCGCAACTTTACTGTATTACTATGGTCCCGGTTGTCTGCCCTGCGACACATTCACGCAGAAAATGATAGCTGCGATGGATACCCTGAAAGATATTAATCTGCTGTTCATCAGTGCGGGTAGTTTCCATGATGTGAAATTGTATCAGGAGCGATATAATGTGGAGAAATTTCCAAATGTGAAACTGGGGCTGGATTATAATAACACTTTTTTCCGCTATTACGGCGGACAGGCATATCCACTGCTTGTATTTTACGATAAAAACAGACAGATTAAACGTGCGAATCTTGGCGCATTGTCATTGGATACCGTACGTGCGATCATTGATAAGTAGCGCTTCTGTTACAGGAATAATAATCGGCTACCTGCATTATCATGTTCATGACACTGGGGAATGCTGTGATTCTGGCAATTTCATCTATTGATGTTTTTTGCTCCTGCATCATGTCATAGATCATCATCATTCTGGCGGTGTGCATGAAGTCATGGATTGAGACGGCGAAATGCTGTTTAAATTCGAATGCCAGTTTCTTTCCGCTGGTGTCAAACATGTAACCGAGTTGCGTGACAGTATTTTCTTAAAAGGATATTCCCTGATGTAGTTGAATAATTGATGTGTACTGGCTGTGTTCAATACGCTGTCTGCCAGCAATGGCTGATGCGCATTGGCTTCCTGTGTGGCAATATTTCTGAGAAGATCAATACAGATCCTGAAAATATACGGATACGCTCTCTTCATAGGATATTTACAGGATAACATTTTCTCCATCAGGAAATCACAGATAGGATTACTGTTGTATGGGAATGTATTCAGCGCACCTGCCTCTTGCTTTTGCAGCTTTGCTAAAGTATCCAGCCCCGGAAATTCTTCTGCCATTGCTTTCAATACCTCCTGCTCTACATTGATGTGTACGGACAGGATCTTTTTCCTGCAACCATGGGTATGCGATGTAAACCGGCCGGAAGATTGAAGAGATTAAATTCTTTTTCTTCCAGCAGATAGTTGGGCGTATTCAGATTTTCCAGCTGCAGACTATCTTCATAGAGACCATGTAGCGACCATATGTGAGAAGGGATAAAAGGACAGAGTATAATATTTTCTTTTGCCAGTATATCATGTATCCAGAGCGTAAAGGGGCCAAAGTTGATGTGCTGGGATAATATTTCTGCTTCTGCATCTCCCCGGAAATAAGCGCCTGCTGCAGGGATGATCAATGATGCATATTCCTCCGGGATATAGGTTGGCGAGACATAGGAGGGGCGTAGTCTTTCAAATAGAAGTAGCTTGTCCGTGCCGGAAAGTGCAGTACCCATATATGGTTATTTAGCGTCTGTAAATAGACGGGATGTGTACTTTCAGACTACTTCTCTCAGGCGGGTACGGATGACTTTCAGTGCGCGGCTTACCTGGTTTTTTACGACCTGTGGCTGGATATTCAGATCTTGTGCGATTTCTTTATGACTCCAGTCCTGCAGGTAGAGTAATTCAAATACTTTTCTGCAGGCGGGTGCCGATACATAAGTAGCGGCTTTGCGGATCTGTTGCCCCAGTTCTTTGTTCTCAAGGTTTTGAGGAAGGGCAGCATCCGTGGCTGTGTAGTACGTGTGTGTTACGAACTTACGTGCTACTTCATTGCGGCGGCATTTGTAGGCATATTGCAGATGCACAGCTCTGAAGAGATAGTGTTTCAGAGAAATGGTGATCGTCAATTGTCTGCGTCTTTGCCATAAAGAAGTAAAAATCTCCTGTACCATATCTTCCGCTTCTTGTTGGTTGCGTACTTTGTGGTAGGCTTCCGTCAGCAATTGCGGACGATATTTTTCGTAGAGTGTAGCAAAAGCGTTTGCATCCCCGTTTTTCACTGACAATAATAATTCTTCCTCGTGAAATAACATCATTTTAGATTCAAAACTGCATAACAAAAAATAAATATCCTGCAGCGTCACTTTATATGTAAGACACCATCATTGTCAAAATAATAATTAAGGTGTCCGGTGAACGCCAGATTGTCCAGAAAATGCTGCAGGGGCATGGATTTGTCAATGTAACCAGTAATGCGTCGTTGGCCGGTATCGGGATTGTCACAAATGATATTTATTCCGTACCATCTCTTCACTACCTTAAACAATTCTGCAATAGTCGTAGCCCGGAATACATAAGTACCCATTCTCCACGCCAGAATTTCTTCCGGATCAAAACGTGTCATCTTCATTTCCTGACCTTGTTGGTGTTTAACTGAGAATCCCGGTTGCAATATGAGGGTGGAGGAATCGGTTTTTAGTCTGATCGCACCCTTTACAAGCGAGATTTCTTCATATGCATTATTGTAGGTATTGACATTGAATTCTGTACCGAGTACGTACAATGTACTTTTAGGAAGATGAGCGATAAAGGGGCGGTGGGTGTCTTTGGCAACAGACAGATAGGCTTCTCCCGCTATAGTGACTTCACGTGTCTTGTTGCCGAATGCCACGGGGAATGAGATCTTCGAATCAGCATTGAGTTGTATCGTTGTCCCATCAGCGAATTGTATTTTATAATCTTTTCCCGGTGGAACAATAAGCGTGGCAATATCTTTTCCGGCAGTATAACCTTCAATAGAAAGTAACTCCGCCTGTGCATGAAAGGTGACGTTACCGATCTTTACTTGTTGCTGCTGGCTGCCCGGCTTGACGATTTCGCCATCGGGCAGCTGCAGGACAACAGTATTCAGGGACAATCCATGGACGTTTGCCGGGCGCTTATGCAGCATTTCCGGCTTGACGAATAATATATAAATACCCGGGGCCGCGAGTGCCAGGAGTATAACAGTCAGTGTCGTGCGTACAATGACGCGGATCCATATCCTCTTCCGGATCTTTGCCCATACTTGTTCGACAGGCAAATGTTCAGGTAACAAAGCCAGAAAAGCTTGTTCCTCAGGGCCAGAAAACTGTTCGTAGATGAGATTTCGGATAATGCGGGCTTCCGGTTCTTCTTCGAGCAGTTTTTTGAGGGTGGCGCTGTCTTCCGGGCTTATGATACCGCCTAATTCATCCAGTATCAATTGTTCAATCTGGGTTTCATCTATCATAGTACTTTTAGAGTCGGAAAGACCCCCAAAAGGTACTTATGATAAGTTGTGTTTCAGATTCTCACGCAGGACTTTCAGTGCGCGGTGGATGTGGTTCTTTACCGACTGAACGTTGATGTCCATCTGGTCAGCAATCTCCTTCAGACTCTTTTTATGCAGATATGACTGCTCAAAAGCCTGTCTGCTGGCAGGTGTAATGTTATCAATAGCAATGGCCAGTTGCCTGCCCAGTTCTTTTGTTTCTATCGGTGAGGTGGTGGTAAATGTATCCACCAGCCATACATATTGTTGCTTTTTCCCTCTGGTACTGGTCTTTTTACGGATCAGATCGACACATTTGTTTCTGGCGACCTGTATAAGATAAGCCTTGAGGCATTTAGGCGTACTCAATACCCGGCGTTTATCCCATAACCAGCAAAATACTTCCTGAACAATATCATTGCCTTCATCTTCATCCTGTAGTTTGCTGAATGCTTCTACATATAACCGACGGCTGTAACGGGAGAATATAATGCTGAAGGCGATTTCATCATCATCCTGTAGAAGGGCGAATAGCTGTTCATCGCTGTAACCGTCTAATACATGCATACCAATATCAGAATGAATAATTATACAATGACCTGTATAAGGAATTCAAGGGATAATAATTATTTTGGAGGGATCACAGACAACGATGAACTGTATTTTGTACGCTTGCTAAACTAATGAATCCCCGATTATCAGAAGTTAATGCGGTGTTAACAGATATGGATTTTTTGTAAGGCTATAAGCCCCCCGTATAAAATAATTCGCTATCTCATAAGTTAGAAGTCTGCTTCCTTAGTTAACTTCCTGTCTCAAGTTTATATGTTAACCTGAATAGATATGACATTTAAAGATCCTTTGCGCCCCAGCGATTTTTTCAGGGGTATCTGGTATAACCGGGAAAACAGATGGTTGTTGATCAGCTCAATAATACTATCCGTTGTTTTGATCATCATCATCCTGCAACTCTATCCCTACCCCAACTTCCTGCCAGATTCCTACTCATATATAGATGCGGCTTTCAATAATGTCAATATCAATATGTGGCCGGTCGGCTACTCAAAGTTTCTCCGCTTTATCAGTGTCTTCAACAGGTCTAGTACGGGATTGGTCATTGTACAGTATGCACTCCTGCAATTTTCCATACTATTCTTCCTGTTTTCAATCAGTTATCTGCTGAACCCCGGCAAATGGCTCATGCGGGTCCTGTTCGCCCTGATCGTTTTAAACCCCCTGTGGCTATATATCGCCAACTTCGTTTCAAGTGATGCCTTATTTGCCACCTGCAGCCTATTATGGCTGACCACCCTTTTCTGGCTCATTTATCAGCCTGATACACGTATGTTTGTCGCACATGCACTCATACTGGCATTTGTGTTTCTGTGCGCTATAATGCCCTGTATTATCCCATTATCAGCATATTGGTCGTCGTCATGACGCAGGGCCTGCCAAAGGAAAAGTTGTTGAGAATAGCTATCGTATTACTCCCCGTAACCTGGTTCGTCACCTACACCACCTTTACCTTTAAAGAAAAACTCGGGGTGGCTATTTTCTCTCCTTTCGGAGGATGGCAAATGGGTAGTAACGGACTCTTTATGTACGCGCATGTGCCGCCACAACGTACAGGTGTGCCCAGACAATTCATAAAGCTGCACAATTACACAATAAAACACATGGATTCCCTCAACCGGCTGAAGCAACGCCCGGACGAAGAATTAGGTATCTATTATCTGTGGGATGAAAAAGCGCCTTTAAAGCTTTATCTGGCTGATAAATACAAGAAAGATAGTACGACGCCCTATCTGAAGCGTTGGGCCTCTGTATCGCCTTTATATGGGGAATACGGTGCGTGGTTAATCCGGCAACACCCCGGCGCATTCCTGAAACACTATATCTGGCCCAATTTCTTAAACTATTACTCCCCGCCACAGGAATTCCTCGGCATTTATAACATGGGCAGCGATACCGTTGATCCCGGCGCCGTCTCATGGTTTGGATACAAATCCAATAAAGTGCACCATTTCTCTAAGAACAAAAATATCATACTCACAGCCGTTTTCCCTCTGTTGCTGGCCATGATCAATGTCGTCTTTTTCTTCGGATTCATCGGATTTACAATACTGGGCGGCTTCGCAAAAGTCAGCCCTTACTACCGGAAAGTTTTATGGGTCATGTTACTCATATGGCTCGGCAATCTCGCCTTCAGCGTACTGGCCTCGCCAATAGTACTCAGATATCAGGCATTCCCTTTTATCTTTACTCTGGCTTTCGCAGTGTTATTGCTGGGCTTTGTCATTCAGGAAAGCCGACAGGAATCAAAGCCCGTTGAGGAAAACCCGCTTCCTGACCCCGCCATATAATTATCCGCTTTCTCCTAACAAATGAGAATAAATACTGTGGTATTTTAGAATAGTTAACCATGACCCTCTTGAGGCGCCCTGTTTCACATTCATCAATACCACATTATGGAGTCAAAAAGAAAAGCCATTATCATCGGAGCAGGTCCTGCCGGATTGACTGCTGCCTATGAAATGTTACAGCGTACGGATATTATCCCTGTTATATTAGAGAAAAGCGGAGATATAGGTGGTATCTCAAAAACGATTAACTATAAAGGCAACCGCATGGATATCGGTGGCCACCGGTTTTTCTCCAAGTCAGACAGAGTGATGCAATGGTGGCTGAATATACTGCCGTTGGAAGAAGGAAATGATATTCATAAGATCACCTATCAGCATAAACAAGAGAAGTAAACCGGAAAGACTTCCCTGGCGTTAAAAGCGATGACCCTGACAAGGTGATGCTGGTGCGTAACAGACTATCCAGAATTTACTTTCTACGCAGGTTCTTCACTTACCCATCACATTGTCTGTAGATACCCTGCGCAAACTGGGGGGTGGCCGCACCATCGCCATTCTTGTTTCCTATCTGTGGGCACAGCTCTTTCCTAGAAACCGGAGAAAAGTCTGGCTGATTTCATGATCAACCGCTTTGGCAAAACTTTATACCAGCTCTTCTTTAAAGATTATACCGAGAAAGTATGGGGCGTACCTTGTGATGAAATCCCCGCAGAATGGGGCGCACAACGTATAAAAGGGGTAAGCATCCGCAAAGCAATCGAACACGCCATACAAGAGTTGTCAAAAAAGAAGACAAAAAATCAGGGCGATATCGCACAAAAAGGAACAGAGACAAGCCTGATTGAAAAATTCTTCTACCCTAAACTCGGCCCCGGTCAACTATGGGAAGAAGTTGCCAGACAAGTACAGGAGATGGGTGGCATCATCCATATGCACTGTGACGTAAAGCATATCTATACAGAAGATAATAAGGTGACAGCCATCACCGCAGTCAATAGCCAGACAGGCGAAGAAATGAAATTAACGGGTGATTATTTCTTCAGTACAATGCCCGTGAAAGAACTGATCAGTGGTATCGTAGGTGATGTACCCAATGAGGTGAGAGATATCGCTTCCAGACTACAATACAGAGATTTTATCACCGTAGGGATCTTATTAAGGAAACTGTCATTTCTGGATAAACAGACCGGCGAATGGAAACCCCTGAAACTCGAAGATACCTGGATCTATATACAGGAAAAAGATGTTAAAGTAGGACGCCTGCAGTTGTTTAACAACTGGAGCCCTTATATGGTAAAAGACCCCGACACCGCATGGGTAGGCATGGAATTCTTCTGTAATGAAACTGACGACTTCTGGAAATTGCCCGATGCTGAAATCGCCGCCCTGGCTATACGTGAGCTGGAAAAGATAGGATTGGCCTCCATTGATAATGTACTGGACAGCACCGTCCTGAGAGTAGAAAAGACATATCCTGCATACTTCGGCGCTTATGAGCAATTTGATACAGTAAAAGCATATACAGATAAACTGGAGAATATCTTCCTCGTAGGACGCAACGGTATGCATAAGTATAATAATGCAGACCACTCCATGCTCACCGCCATGGTCGCCGTAGATAACATCATCAATGGCGTGACCTCCAAAGAAAATATCTGGGCAATCAATACCGAACAGGAATATCATGAAGAGAAATCCGGCGCCGAAACACCGGTTGCCGCACTGCCGGAAAGAATCCCCTCATTTAAGAATTTATATGGGATCAGCCATGGAACAAAGCACTGATCTGGTTTGCCGGACTGGCAGTCATACTACAGTTCCTGATATTTAAACATTTCTATCCCTCCGCCGGATTTATTGATGGTGACTCCTACGTCTACCTCGAATCAGCATTTGGCAACTTTAGTATCAACACTTATCCGATCGGCTACTCCAAGTTTTTACGATTCTTCAGCACCTTCACAATATGGGATACTGCATTGGTCGGTTTCCAATATTTGCTGTTGCAGTCCAGCGCACTGATGCTGATATTAACTTTGGCTTACTTTTACAACCCGGTAAAGTAATATTCGGATTGTTATTTGCCGGAATGGTGTTTAATCCGGTGTTCCTTTTCATTGCCAACTATGTATCCAGTGATGCACTGTTTCTGAGCCTGAGCCTCGTATGGTTTACACTACTGCTATGGATATTACACCGGCCCAATAAAAGCCTGATCATCTGGCATGCCATCATTATTCTGCTGGCCTTTACCGTAAGATATAACGCCCTGTTTTATCCCATCGTAGCCGCCATCGCATTTGTGATCAGCCGGCAGCCATGGAGAATGAAAGTAGTCGGTATGTTATCCAGTCTGATCCTGATAGCAGGGTTTGTCTGGCATACAAGTAACCAATACGACCGGCTCACCGGATCCGCCAGTTCTCGCCTTTCAGCGGCTGGCAGATGGCCAATAATGCCTTGTATGCCTATCGCTTCGTACAGGATGAACCTCCTCCTCCCATGCCCGCGAAGTTTAAGCAGCTGGACAAGATGGTGCGAACCTACTTTGATACAACGCGCAATATTTTTATGCACCAGCAGGAAATGATGATCGCAAATACATGGTATATGTGGGATCCGAAATCTCCGCTCCAGCAATACATGTTTCAGAAATTTAAAAAAGACTCCACCGCACATATATTGAAAAAGTGGGCCTCCGTAGGACCTCTGTTCTCTGAATATGGCGCCTACCTCATTAAACAGTACCCGGTAACGTTTACACAATATTATCTGGTACCCAATACAATGAAGTACTACGCACCTCCCGTCGAGTTTCTCGATACCTATAATATGGGTAAGACAGTATTGCGCCTATTGGTCAACAATGGTTTGGGTTTGAATCGCGTAAGCTGAAAACCCATTTCAAAGACCTCAAAGTGACTATGCTCGATTTCTATCCCATCCTCGTAGGGATGATGAATGTGGTCTTCATCTTCAGCCTGTTTGGCTTTGTATTATTAAAAGGATTCAGGTACAATAAAGCATTGTCTGTCGGCCTGCTGCTGGCCTTCGGTTTATGGATCATCAACTTTGGATTCAGTGTGTTTGCCTCACAGATCGCCCTGCGATTCCAGATGCTGCCGATACTAATATTTTTCTCCTTCGGACTGCTACTGATAGATTATATCTGGAAAGCAGCCAATAATAAAATATCATAAAGATGAGAGTATTGTTTGTAGCCTTGCTGCTAATAGGAATAATCAGTTGCTCAAGACAAAGGCCTTTGCCACCGGGAATCGACAGGAAAATGCCCGATTTCAATATCCAGTTACTGGATACTACCGTTAAACTCAATACTTCGACTATCCCGACAGGACAACCAGTGGTGTTGTTCTTCTTTGGCCCGGATTGTCCGTATTGTCAGGCAATGACAAGAGAACTGACAAAACGTATGGACGAATTGAAAGATACCCGGTTTTATCTCGTGACAGTAGCTGATTTCAAAGAGATCCAGATGTATGATACTTTGTTCAAGCTGAATAAATTCAAAAACGTGACAATTGGAAAGGATATGAATGGCTTTTTCTTCAGTTACTATAAAGCACCGGGATTCCCATACTTAGCCGTGTATGACAAGAAGAAAGAATTCAGAGAAATTATTATCGGCGGAGTAAGTGTAGATTCTTTGAAGAAGGTAATAAAAGGCTGATTTATGCCCATATATAAATGCTCAATCGTGTAAATGGTTCTCTATTTAGACGATTGAGCATTGCTATTGAAAACTGTTTTCTCTCCTTTCAGATATTGCTCAAAAATGCCTCCTGCCGCTTCGTGAAATCCAGCTGACACTCCCAGTCATACAACACATGTCCTTCTCCTTTATATTCTAACAGCCATGCTGGTTTTCCTAATCTCCTCAACGCGGTGAATAACGCTACTGACTGTGAAAACGGTACTGCGCCATCTTCTTTATTATGCATCATCAACAAAGGAGTGTTGATTTTATCTGCGAATAATACAGGTGATCCCTGTATATACAGCGAAGGATCTTCCCATGGCGCAATACCCTGATTCATCTGTCCCACTTCTGAAATAAAGTGATAACTACGTCCGCTGAAACCCAATCCGCCATGCAGTCCGAATAATTCAGCCGGCCCGGCAGATGACTGCGCTGCAGCAAACAGATCTGAATGGGCGATAATATAATTGGTTTCATAACCGCCAAAACTATGTCCCTGCAAGCCCAATTTAGCAGCATCTACATATGGCCGGAGAGACAGATACCTTGCAGCTGATTCGACGGTGTTAAGAATGGCAGCGCCACTCTTTCCCGTAGGACGATAGATATCCGGAATGAAAACAAGATATCCGTTACTGACATACCACGCCGTAGTCAGCGTGCCAGTACTCAGCCGGATATGCGGAAAGATGTTTAATTCATTACTTCGTTCTTCATAATAAGTAAAGATAACCGGGTACCGCTTTGTACTATCAAAGTTTTCAGGCTTATACAAGATCCCTGTTCCAATAAGACTATCCGATACCGGCCAATGTACAAGTTCGGCAGTCAGCCAGTTAAAACTATGTTGTGGCTGTATGTCCGATATGGAAGAAAATAGGTTGAAGTCCGTAGTGACAATAAGATTAGGCGCCTGCGTGGCACTCTGCCTTTGTAACAGGTATATATCAGCCTTCTTTGCCTTCATGGGTGGTGGTGGCTCAAATACTACCAACGAAGGGAAATGGTATACAACCGGATCCATCCTTACTGGTGCCGCTATCGGATTTGCGCCCAGCGTAATATGCATGAACCCATTATTTTTATTACTATCCAGACAGGTTACTAACAAAGGTGCTCCGGTTGAAAGTGTGGGTAGTTGCTGTGGATAAACAACGCGCAATATCGTCTGGTGTCGCTTACCGTAATGACTGGTAATATTCACCGGGGCAGCTACTCCCGATGGATCCAGCATCCAGATGTCATATGCATCATATACTAATACCCGCTCATCATTTGCCAGCCAGCCCGCAATGCCATAAGTGAATATTTCTTTCCGGTTGATCCGCTCATGTATCAGTGACGTCTGCAGTGATTGCGTAAGGTGCCGCGTTTTTCCGGTCGCTGTTTCATAACTGACATACTGTTTGTCCGCAACATCATACCAGATAACGAACCGTTCTCCCGGAGATAAACTGATGTCCGTTACCCGCTCCGGTGCACGGATCAGCTGTTTTTTGCCGCCATCTGTAAGTGATATCAGATCATAGCTGTTGATTTGTTGATTGTTCCAATAACCATCTTCCACATTCACTACATCTGAGACCAGCGCATATCTGTTACCGGGTATCCCGATCAGTGTTGTGTCAATATGCTCAAGGTGTCTGACAACGCCTCCGGCAACCGGAACGACTGCCGTATAAGGCTCGTATGGGTCTGGGGCGGACTGCGATTGCAGCCGTACATCGCGGTAGTCCCAGACGCTTACTTTGCTGTAAAAGGGTTCCGCTGTCTGATCTCTCAGCTTGACTGTTTTAAAGAATAACAGTTGGTCATCATTGCTGAATTGCAAGGGCATATTTGCTAAGGAAGGAAGTTGCGGGTTAATAACAGCTCTTCCACTATCAGCTCCTTTACAGAAATGATACAACTGCATCTCTGGTGGTGTTCCGCTTGTAAAAGCAATCGCAGTATCAGCATGCGCAAATGTGAGGTTGTCTATATTACTGCCCGACGCAATTTTTTGACGACGCATCGTTGTTAAATCCAGCCAGATGAGACTATCCCTGAACTTTAGTAATAACACAGTGCCTGATTGATTAAGCAAAGAGGCTGAAATACCCTGAAAAGTATAATCATTGCCACTATGCAGATCTTTTAATACCAGCGTATCCGCAGCACTTGCCGTCAGCCATCTGCCATTTCCCTTCATGGGCAGATGATAGTTGCTCAGGCGCTTGTCATACGTGATGATATTCCTTGCAGGTGTTAATATCCCCAGACCTTGTGGAGAAGAAAAGACGAGGTGTTGATTGTCTGCAGTAAACGCCGCATCCATTACGCCGGTAAATATGCGGCTATAATTACCTTTCACAGATCGTACTACAAGAGAAGTACCTGCTAATTCTGACCCATAAGTATACCAGATATATTTCCCGTTATCAGCGATATTATAATTCAATAACATGTCCCATCCCTTGTAAGTCATATTCGTGATAGCAGGTTTCTGGGCATGTACTACAGGGGCCTGACAAAAGAACAACAGGATAAATAAGTATTTCATAATGATGGAGTCACTTTAAAATAACTTGAAGAGGTCGTATATAGCTTAGTAGATAGAGATAATTCATAGCAATTATTATACCTCAGTCCTATGTGATTGTTCTGATAAATGAATCACCTTTGAATAACTGAACATTTTGAGAAGACCTGTATTCTATTATATCTGTACATCATCCTGGCTAAATAATTTTCATTTCCATTTCATCTTACTTTAAAATATTGCCGGCCGGCTTTATGGGTATGCCGAAAACCATCAGAAAAGAGTAGGCACTTTTGAGAATGATTTAATCCCTCTATATGAAGAAAGCCAAGATCATCATTGTGCTGATCGCATTATTTGCTGTTGCCGGAGGTATGCTGGCATTTAAGGCAAGATTTACAAGCGATCAGGTATTTGTTACGACATCTAGTGTTACTGTGGTAAGAAACGGCATCCTTTATTACGTCACAGGTAACCTTTGTACTTCTACCAACAGATGGATACATACGCAATTGGGTGTATCCGCAACAGTATGGCATCTGCTAACGGTTCCATATACTACACTAACATTAACACAGGTAGGTGGAACATTGACCATGACCCTACCTTTTTATCCTTGTGTAACGACATATACGCGAACAACCACTATAATTTAGGATCAAGCAGGGCTTATCGTTGCTGATAGGCCCTGTGCTTTATTATCCTCTGTATCCAAAGTAAGCCTGCCCTATTAACAGTATCTTCAAGCGTCTCCACATTTTAAACCATCACAAAATCCCGGTATGAAAAAAGCGAAGCTTTTGTTGGCCACACTGCTTGTAGTAACTGTTATTGCAGGCATATTATCATTTCAGGCAAACCGCTTCACCAGTATTTCCGCATGGAAGTATACGACAATGGTCAGAAGCGGCATTTTACCGTATTATACAACTACTTTCTTCTGCACTTCATTGGCAGATGTCTATTACATCTCTAACGGAGGTACGTGGTATAGTACTACTTTATACAGTGTGGGTACACCATCCGGCGTCATCACCCTGAGGGCGCCAAACGGTGCAGCGATCACGATCGCTGATCAGCCTTGTTCCGTCACAACAACTTATCTGACTACCGCATTTTAATGAAAGAGATGACAGCCGGGACAATCAACGCCCGGCTGTTTCATTGGTCACTGTCTGATTTATTTTCCGCATTTCTTCCACTTTTATCTTCATGACCGCTCTGTCATAGGTCATAAAACCGTTCTCCTCCGATTCGACGTCATAGGGTTGTGTATATATCGCTCCTGATAAACCCTGTTGCTCATATTTCTTCAACCGTTCCATCATATAACTATAACGCTGTGCAAAGCGATCTGCCGTTACCTGAATATATCCCCAACTGGTAGCAGGCGCCCATTGATGCCCCGGCGTTGGTACGCGTACGCCGCCCCATTCTCCCAATACCCTCGCTTTGCCGGGAAGCGCCGGCGCGATATAAGGTCCGGGGTAATAATGCACATCTGCCACATCACTATTGATCCAGCGGTCACTGACAGGCGTATCGCTATATTCATCCAGATTCTCACCGGAATGACCGTTAATGATACGGGAAGGGTCACTTTGTTTCATCCAGTCGGTAAGCGTTGACTGATTGTATTTCCCCCATCCTTCATTAAACAGGATCCACATAACGATAGAAGGGAAGTTATGCAACTGACGAAGGTTCTCCACATTCTCCTGTTCAAATTGAGAGGTGGCGTAATAGTCGGCGTCAGCACAGGGAACCATATCCTGCCAGACCAGCATTCCAAGACTATCCGCATAGTAATACCAGCGGTCTGGTTCCAGTTTGACATGCTTACGGATCGTATTAAAGCCCATGTCTTTGATGGTCTTGATATCGTATAAGAGCGCAGCATCAGTAGGAGCTGTATATAACCCTTCCGGCCAGTAGCCCTGATCAAGAACGCCCAGATGAAAGGTGTATCTGTTATTTAGAAATAAACGGGGCATGCCACTACTATCCTTTTGCACATTAATTTTCCGCATCCCGAAATAACTGTTTACCGAATCAATGACACGTCCGTCACGCAGCAGACGGATGGTCATATGATAGAGAAAAGGATCCGCAGGACTCCAGAGATGCGCATAGGGTACACCGAGATCCAGCATACTGCCTGCCCGGCCTTGCGTATGCCCGGCAATGACCTGTCCGGCATAGGCAGTCACATCAACAGTAACACCGGTGGTATCAGAAGTATTGACCCGCAGGTTCAGACAATGGGCGTCGATATCCGGTGTGGAGTATAAATCAGTGATATAGGTCGGGGGGACCGTTTCCATCCAGACAGTCTGCCAGATACCGCTGACGGCCGTATACAGGATCTTCCGCGGCCGCAGACTTTGTTTCCCGCAGGGATTAGGCCCCATATTGGAAGGATCAAGTACTGTGACGACCAGCTCATTATCTCCCTCCTGCAGCGAAGCCGTGATATCAAAAGAGAAATGTTGATAACCGCCCATATGCCGCCCGATAAGTTTACCATTCAGAAAGACGGCTGCGCGCCAGTCAACCGCTCCAAAATGGAGTAACACCCGTTTCCCGCCCTGAGTGTCCGGCTTACGGATATTCCGCCGGTACCAGAGTCTTTGCGTCGGTAATAGCTGTTTCTGTACACCGGACAAGGCCGATTCAATAGCAAAAGGAACCAGTATTTTCCCGTCGAATTTATCCGGAATACCCGTATCCCAATGTGTAATAGCATATTCCCAGAGGCCATTCAGGTTCTGCCATTGGGAACGTACCATTTGCGGACGTGGATATTCCGACAGGACTTTATCCGGAGAGACGGCTGTTGCCCATCGGGTCTGGACCGGTACCGGTCGCATGGACCAGCGTTCCGAAAATCGATCGCCCTCACCAAAGGCAAGGGCGATCTGGAAATAGGGGAAACATAGGGTAACAAACAAAAGCGTGCTTTTAAACGGTTTCATGTACCTGGGTTAAGTATGTTTAATGGGAGTGTAATCAACGTAAAGAGAATTTAATTGGCATATTACAATTGGTATATGTTGCGATATAATTGAAATGGTAACATTGTAAGAAAAAGGGTCCCGGCTAGACAGCCAGGACGTTGTTTTCCTCAATATACCATTAAATGTTCTTGTCGTATTATAGGTCGTTATGGCAACGAAAACGAATAATATTGTTCTTTCTGTTTTAAAGTTACGTCATGCTTGTACGGTTCATGTTAGGAGTTGGACGACGAACTTTGGAAAAAAAGAATTTCTCTTACGAGTTAATACTACTATTTCTCCGAAGCTCTCTCGGGCTCAGTGAAAACCGCTTTTTTACAGCGTAGGAAAAGCTCGAATAATCCGTGTAACCGAATTCCTCTGCAAGGTCCTGTAAGGGTACAGCCGTTTCCGTGAGTTTGCGGTAAATGATACGCATCCGGGCATTCTGAAAAAAGTCATACACCGTAATGCCGTGTCGGCTCCGGAAGATCTCTTCCAGTTTCTTTTCATTGGTACCGGCAAATCTTGCAAGCTGTTTGAGGGTGGGAGGTGATGGCTGCTGTAGATGTTTCAGCAGATGTACTTCTGTACGCTCGCCTCTTTCGTGGTCGGCGGCACTCAGGCCGTTGGCATCTGTTAAATAACGTGTAAGCATATCAAGTGATTCAATGATGAATTCTCCTGTTTTCTGTTCTCTGTATTTTTCGCTGGCAGCTTTAGGTAATTGACGTTCTGTTATGTCTTGTATAATGTTGCGCAGCCGCTCATGGGCTATCATGTTCTGATCCAGGAGAGTTATGGTATTTTCGTTCGATAATTTATTGAGTAATTCCTGTACAACGGGGAAGCTTTCCTGATAACTTCTCAGCTCTTCTATCGGGATCTGGATTTCCAGTGCCACATATAGCCCCGGTGATTTAAACCGCACGAGGTGTCTGAGACGCGGTGTTACGACAATGTTCATCTGATGCTGGAAAGTTTCGCTTTCGTGGCCATTCAGCTCATAAAACATGTTCCCCTTTAACGTATGGTGGAGCAACAGGTCGTCCACATTTCCTTTTATTTTGAATGCTGTCGGTTTGTTAATGATATAATGACTCATCCACGCCTTATAGCTGTGATTGGCCACCTGCTGGAACAGGATACAACCAAAGCTGTCACTTACCGCATAAAACGGCTTCGTGCCCTGCAGCGCGTAGCTGGAATAGGCCTCAGGCAGGCCGGGGGTAAACAAAATCGGCTGCCCTATTTGGGTTGAAATGGACAATGGTAGGGTCATCGTACTACCAAATTATAGAACGGTACTGCAGCCTCATTACCAGTGCTCAATTTTTATTTTTTCCGTTTTGCGTAAGTAAAATTCCCTTTTCGTCTGGTTTTTCCATTTTAGCTCCCCGACTTTTGTCCCCTGATTCGGTAAGGAGACCCTATGCGACTAATGTGACCGGCCCCTACCGTAAGGAAGCAATTCATTTCTTAACATTTTGTCTGCCACATGGGGAACAATACGCAAGCAAACGGCAAGAAAAAAGGCCCGTCCTGGAGAAAAAAGCTGAACGGCTGGCTACACCTTTGGCTGGGACTGGCATCCGGAATCATTGTATTTATCGTCGCTTTGACCGGCTGTATTTTTGTATTCCAGAAAGAAATCAATGAATGGGTGCATCATGATATCATGTTTGTCACACCCACCCAACAACCGACACTCCCCCTTACCATACTACAGGAAAAGGCCCAGACCGCTCTCGGAAAGGAATTTCCGGTGCTGAGCACCTTTACCTACCGTCAGCCCGACCGCGCATGGGAATTCATTACCTATAAGGACGGCGACGAAAACGCCCTGACCCTCTTTGGCACCACCGCCTACTATAAAATGGCGTATGTCAACCCATATACCGGTCAGGTGACCGCGGTACGCGATATGAAGAAGGATTTCTTCGTGATTGTAAAATACCTGCACTGGAGCCTGCTGCTGAATGATAAGTATGGTCAGCCGATCGTAGGCTGGAGCACCTTTATATTCGTCATTCTGCTGATTACCGGACTAATCCTCTGGTGGCCTAAAAAGTGGTCCAAAAAAGCCCGCGAACAGAGCTTTAAGATCAAATGGTCAGGCAACTTCAAACGCGTCAATTACGACCTGCATAACGTATTAGGTTTCTATGCCATGGTCGTAGCCCTCGTGATCGCCCTCACAGGAATGGTATGGGCCTTTAAATGGTTCCAGACAACCGTTTATGTGGTCGCTTCCCGTAGCGTTACACCGCCAAAACATAAAGAGGTTACCTCTGATACACTGGCACTGCCGCCGGCCAATGTTAAACCATTGGACATCGCCTACGCTACTGCCGTAAAGCAGTTCCCGAAAGCAAAACGTATCGGCGTACGCGAAACGCCTGCCGCCAACACAGCGACGATACGTATGTTCGTATACTGGGGAAAAGAGACGTACTATGATTATGATGCCCTGCAGTTTGATAAAACAACAGGTAAGCTGTTGTTACACGAAACAGCAAAAGATAAAAATGCCGGTGAAAAACTGATCGGTATGAACTATGATATTCATGTCGGCGCTATCGCCGGACTGCCAGGAAAGATCCTCGCTTTCTTTGCGAGTCTCATCTGCGCAAGTTTACCCGTTACCGGATTTCTGGTGTGGTGGAATAAAGGAAGAAAAGAGAAGAAGGATAACAGACACAACAAACAGCATCACAAGAAAGTGCATCATGCACAGACAGAACAAAAAATGGTGGCCGATGCTGCCGGACATTAACAAAGCGTAGTAATAGCCCACATACACGGGAAAGCGCTCCGGTTATCACCGGGGCGCTTTCCTTTTGTTTGTATACTTATTGGGGTTAGCACCGGAAACGGTCGTGCCGGGATGAATAGGCGCCAGATGATCTTTCGCGGCATCAGCAATTATTTTTCTCACAATCTTTCTGTCAATCTGTTCCAGATGGTGTGTAAGTAATGCGGGGTCCATGATCGTACGGATTAAGGTGACGGGGTTGTTTGTACGATACAAATGTAGTCCTGTAGCAAGGTGCCGGACAATGGGAAATACACGGTTTCCGATGGGGGGAATTTTCCCGTATGGGAGTGATAACAAATGAAAATGCCTTTTACGAATTCCGTAAAAGGCATTTTCCATAAAATTTTTACGGTACTCAGGATAAAACCGCAAATACTTCCAGTTGCTTTTTCAGCGCTTCTTCCGGGATGCCGGTCAGTGCTTCCGCCTTCTGGGCAGGAATGACTTCCTCCGCCATCAGCCTGCGCACCATCCTGTCAAAACGGCCGGTCTTTTCCTGACCTGTATAACATCCAAGACCAATTTCGTCTTTGTTATCCATGATCATACGGAAGAATGCCCCGGTCTCTTTCCGGTCAATGATGTCTTTGAAGATGGCGTGTTTCATAATTACCTGCATCGGAAGACCATACTGTTCTTTGATACAGATCAGTTCTCCGGGTGCAATAGCCGTCCTTTTAGCCCCCAATAATGATTCCAGCGTATCGCCGGGAAGCAGCATCGCCGCTGCAAAGGTTTGACAGATGCGGTCCTTGTCTGCCGTCTCCGGAACAGTCAATAACAGCTGGCCTAATTCATACAATGCGTAATAACGCTTGATGTCAGCCTGCCTGTCCTGATGCAGTACGATCAGCGGTACCTTGTCAATCCAGGTGCCCAGCGCATCGAATGTGACAGGCGCATCTACTTCAATGACGCGGATAGATCTTTCCTCCAGCATCCCTGTAATGTTGTGAACCGGGCCTTTGCCAAGGTCCCATTTGTCCAGTAGTCTGACAGCAATCGCAGCCGCTGCTGTCTCATCCGCTACCGGAAATGTCTTCAGTGGATGACTGAATCTGACCGGCATGTTGAGTAATGATTCTGCCTGCAGATAACGCTCCAGTACGCCTTTCACCTTCTCCTTAATACTGTCGATCTGTTTAGATGGTACGTTCCCCTTACGTGGAAATTCAAAATCCGGCAGTCTGAATGCCGGTTGTCCTTCAAAGTAACCTGGTTTTACGCCCAATGCAGCTGATAACAACAATAAGATTTTACGGGAGGGATGCATTACATCAGCTTCATATTTACTCAGCGCCTGTTTGGTAATGGAATTTGCGGTTTGATTGGCCAGGTCCTGCAGGGACCAGCCTTTAATTTTACGTGCGGCTTTTAATCGTTCTCCGAAATATTGCATACAGTTTAGATTTAGGGAGGGGTGTGGTCGGCAAACATATAATTATTTACGCAAAGAGAGAACATCAGCAGGGAGGACCTTTCATGAATTTAATATCTTTAGTGGAAATACAACTTGCTCATGAAAGACCTGCGTTCTCTTTTATTGCTGGCTACGCTGGCTGCCGCCTGTAATACAGGCACAAAGCAGGCGGGCCGGGAAGACGACTCCACCGCCATTAAAGCCATCGATTCCGCCGGTCTGATGCGTGATATCTCCGTACTGGCGTCCGACGAATTTCAGGGCCGCAAACCCTTTACCATCGGTGAAGAAAAAACCCTCGCCTATCTGGAAAAGCGATTTAAGGAAATCGGCCTCCAACCGGGTAACGGTAATAGTTATCTGCAGGACGTACCCATGGTAGAAATCCAGTCCAATCCGGATGGTGACCTCCGGATCAATGGAAAGAAGGGTGACCTGAAACTCACCTATCTGGACCAGTATGTAGCCGGTACCAAACGTGTACAGGATCAGGTATCTATCAATAACTCCGAAATGATCTTTGCCGGGTTCGGTATCGTTGCGCCGGAATATAACTGGAATGATTATGCCGGACTGGATGTGAAAGGCAAGACCGTTGTCGTAATGGTGAATGATCCGGGATTCTATGACAGTACCCTGTTCAAAGGAAAGACCCGTACCATGACCTACTACGGCCGCTGGACATACAAATTTGAAGAAGCTGCCCGTCAGGGAGCCGCCGGTATTCTCATCATCCATGATGTATTGCCCGCCAGCTACGGCTGGACCGTCGTACGTAGTGGCTGGTCTAAACCCAAACTGGATCTGCAGACTGCCGATAACAACATGAGCCGTGCCGCTATTGAAGGATGGCTCACACAGGAATCCGCCAAAAAGCTATTCCAGCTGGCAGGCGTATCTGACACGATCATGAATCAGGCAAAACGCCCGGGATTCAAGCCGGTATCTTTAGGCGTAAGCGCTTCCCTGACCCTCCATAATAAAACCCGTAAATCTGTTTCCCACAACGTGGCTGCACTCCTGCCCGGAACAGAAAGAAAAGATGAATACATCATCTATTCCGCTCACTGGGATCACCTCGGCGTAGGGGAAGCCGTAAAAGGAGATACTATTTATAATGGTGCGCTCGATAATGCTTCCGGCGTATCAGGCCTGTTACAACTGGCAACAGCCTTTAAGAAACTACAACATCCGCCTGAACGTTCCGTATTGTTCCTCGCTTTAACTGGTGAAGAACAAGGCCTGCTGGGTTCAGAATACTATGCAACGCATCCCATATTCCCGATCAAATCCACCGTTGCCGATATCAACATGGATGTACTTAACTTCTTCGGGCGTACAAAAGACATCACTATTATCGGAAAAGGACAATCTGAGCTGGATGATTACGCAGCAAAAGCAGCCGAAAAACAAGGCCGTTTCCTGATACCTGAAGCCAATCCTTCTGGTGGATGGTTCTTCCGTTCAGACCACTTTAATTTCGCCAAAGTCGGCATTCCTGCATTGTATCCGGGTAGCGGCAATCAGTCCTTGTATCATGATTCCACCTGGGCGCCGGATCATGCCGCCATGTACGGCCGTGATCACTACCACTCTCCGTTCGACCAACTGGATCCCAGCTGGGAATTGTCCGGAATGGTGGAAGATGTACGTTTCCTCTTTGATGTAGGCCTCACCTTATCCAATGAAGATAAGTTCCCGCAATGGAAAGAAGGTTCAGAATTCAAAGCAAAAAGATAGCAGTTATTATAAATAGCTGATGATCCGGAAGTCCCGTTAGACAGGGCTTCCGGATTTTTATTTCCAGTAGGAAGATCAAAGAATCTTAATCATCTTTGTAAGGTAATCAACCAGAATGAGCATTATCAGAAGTATCATCTGTATACTTTTCTCCTTACTGTTATGCCTGCATGCAGGAGCACAGCCACGACTAAAAAAGAAATATCCAATCAGGAACGTTGGGCCCTGATCAATAGTGCTGCGCAGGATAGTAATCTGGTCGATCTGATGATCGAACAGGGACAACACTATGTCTGGATGCCTGAAAAGTTACGCGTGCATCTGGATACAGCACTTCTTTTGTCCGAAAGAGCGAAGCAACTGGCTCACCGCCTCAATTACCAGAACGGGTATATGGAAGCCCGTCTGCTGGCGGTAAAGGCGTATCTGGAAGGCAGACAACCCGGACATGTGGTGGACTTGATCCGTACTTCACCTGATAAAGTGTTCGTAGTCAACGCACAAATGCTGGTTGGAATAAGCTATCTGGAACGGCCTTATAGTAATAAAGCAGACATGGACACCGCCGGTACCTGGTTCCGTCAGGCATTTTATGAAAGCCGGAAAATCAGGTATGTAAAAGGACAACGGGAGGCTACCCGCCTGCTTGGGAGACACTATTTTGAATCCCATAATATCAAAGCCGGTAAAGAAATGTACCTGTCAGTCATTAATGAATTACACGCCGAACATAATTACCTCGATGAGGCAGATTGGTGGATTGATCTGGGATATCGTATTCCTGATCATGACAGCACTTTTACGGCAAAGGCAGAATACATGACCAATGCACTGCTCATCTATATCCGCCTCAAAGATATTCCACGGCAGATCTGGGTATGGGGAGCCAGAGCAGAAGTATATCGCCGGCAAGGGAAATTACAACTGGCAGAAGCCGGTTTGCTAAAGGTACTCGAAATGGAAAAAGCGCAGGGAGACAAATATCTGCCGCGTAACTATATCCAACTGATGGATATCAGCCTGTTCAGGAGTAATCTGAATAAAGCATTGGGGTATGGATTGGCCTGTGTACAGGCAATTGACGAATCCGGAGATAGTGCAATGGCAGGTATGACCTATGAGAAAATAGGGTCCATATACAGTCAGTTGAATGATCCCGTTCGTAGCATTGAATGGTATCGGAAGGCACTCACCGTTTATGAGCGCAATTTTGACAAAGGACCTGTCTCCAGAATTAACTACTACCTTACAAAAGAACTGATCAGACAGGGACAGACCGCCGAGGCACTGGCCATGCTGAATCGTACCATGAAGTATTTTCCGCCGGTACATCATCTCAACAAAGAACTGGTGGCAGGCGCATATGCCGCCTGTTATACAGTGATGGGACAATACAGGAAAGCAGAGCAGTATTATCAGGAAATGCTGTATTGGGAAAGTCGTACCCGGCTGGGTAATGAAATATCAGCTATCACCTATTATTCCGTCGGCAAATTCTATCTCGAACGGAAACAATATGAAAGAGGAGCGATTTATCTGGATACAGCTTTAGCCATCATGCCCGGCCGTACACCGGTGACCATGGTGAAAGACATCCACCTGATGTTGTTTCAGGCAGATTCTATACTCAACAGAAGCGCATCCGCCATCCATCATCTGCGCGCCTACCAGTTATTAATTGATTCTATTTATAGCGCCACACATATGACAGAACTGGAAGAAATACAGGTAAAGTATGAAACCAGTCAGAAAGAAAAAGATATTGCTGCGCTACGCCAGCAAAGCCTGATGCAGCAGAAGCAGATCAGACAATCTAACCTTTTGAAACGTGTCACTTTTGGTAGCATTATACTGTTGGTATACTGTTAATACTCAGCGTAAAACCGATATCGCCTCAAGCAGAGGAGTATACGCGCACTGGCTATTAAACAGAAAGAGATCACAGCTAAAAATAACTCCCTGCAAAGATTAGTAGAGGAAAAAGAATGGCTGGTAAAAGAAGTGCATCACCGGGTAAAAAATAACCTCCAGATTGTTATGAGCCTGCTGAACACACAGTCCAATTTTCTGGAAAGTGAAGCAGCACTGGCAGCTATTAAAGACAGCGCTCATCGCATGCAATCCATATCGCTCATTCACCAGAAATTATACCAGTCCGAATACCTGAGCCTTGTCAGTATGCCATCCTATATCCATGAACTGGTACATTATCTGGAAGATAGCTACCGGGGCGTAGGGCATATCTTTTTCGACCTGCATATAGCACAGGTAGAAATGGATGTTTCTCAGGCAGTGCCCATGGGATTGATATTAAGTGAAGTAGTGACCAATGCCATTAAATACGCCTTCCCAACGGAAAAGGAGGCAGCATTTCCATCTCACTGGATATATCAGCGGTAATAAATTACTGCTGATCATTGCTGATAATGGAAAGGGACTTCCCTCCGACGTCAATTTCGCAGAAGGGAAGTCACTGGTATAAGATTGATACAAACCTTTGCCGCGCAACTGGATGGCCAGCTGGAGATTGAAAGTAATCATGGACTGACTGTCCGTCTTACCTTCCAGCAACAATAACCTTATTCCGCTTTTACACCCGTCTCCGATTGAATAGAAAACGGTACCTGTGAAAGAAATTCATATGCTTTGTTGCCGTAGTGAAACAGATTAGGATGTTGTTCGGCGGTAAATCCTCTGTTAATAGCAGCGAATAAATCATTATAGCTATTTACAGGCTCATTCAGGACCTTTTGTAGTTTGGCGGTAAACATACCATTTCCCCAGACTTCCATCGCTAATTCATCGTCCTGACAGGCACCAAATTGAATGACGTAAGCCTTGATGTCTTCAGGTTTTGTGTGAGGGGAGCCTGTATCGTGTCATATTCAGCCTTATGCGCGTTATACGTGCGTATCAATGCCCACAGCGGCGCAAATCTTGCCCGGGTGTAAGTCGCAGGATCTATGCGCGTGTTAAGATCCACCGGAACGGCATTTTAGCAACAGATCCTGAGTGACAGCTATCCGAAAAGATCAGGATACGTACCCCTTCTTTGAACTGACCAAAGCAGGCAAACAATTCGTCGTCTATCAGTTGCCGGTCATACAGGCACCATGTCTCATCAAATCCGTCCATTTCGCCGAAGTTATTCGTCTCATCCTTGTTGGTGTCTGTCAACACGCCGCCATGACCGGAATACGTTAAAAGAAAGATATCGCCTGACTGTAACTGTCCGGCTGCCGTCTGCAGATGTTGCAGGACGTTGGCAGCCGTCGCCTCCTTTGTCAGTAAAGAGAAGATCTGCCCGAAGCCTGCTTTCTCTGCGATTGATCTGTATACCGCAGCGTCATTTTCACAGGCGAACAATTCTCCGTTCCAGCCTTCATAACTGCCGGATTAACGGCATTGAGACCGATGTGTAGTGCATAACTTTGTGGTGTCATATAAGGGGTATTACCGGATGTTTTTTAATTTGTTGATATTGCGGACCGAGAACTGCTCCGGTTTGCTCTCCGTATCTTTGATGTTTTCGGAAAAATTAAGAATATGCTGTACTGTTTTGCGCACTACATTGGGTGGAATCTGTAGTCGGGTAGCCAGATCATTCACATCCAGCTCACGATCCAGTTTGTCGATGTAATAAAGCAAAGTACTTACCGTCTGAGACCTGAGTAAACGTTCACCGATTTCTTCCGGAGATTTTCATTCCCGATGATCTTTTCCACAGCACTGACAACACTTGAAGTAAGTTCACTTTGTGGTGCTGAGATGGATGCCTGTACCGGCTCCGGTAATGGCGGCGGCAGATAGGAGGTCCAGACCATATCGTTGTATAGTTTGTCGGTAATATCTTCCAGCAGACTATCATCCACAATCACATCCGGCGCCTTGATAGAGGCCCTGATAATAGCCCGGATACCTGCCAGAAACATACAGGGTTCACTTAACGAAATCGCTGGGATCGGCTCCCGGTAGTATTGGGCTGCCATGATCTGTAGTGCCTTCACATCCGGTGTGTCTTGTCCCAGCAGAACGGGGATATCCTGTGTGACATTGCGGAATAATTCTTCATTATCCAGTTCCGGACTACTGAAATAGACATAGGCAGCCAGTAATCCTTTCATGGGAGATGCCCATTGCCCCTGTTCGAATTCAAGTAGTACCTTCTCCGGCAGGATATACACACCATTGTGAAACTTATGCCGGAGACCGTCTATCCGGTAGTTCCCTTCATCATCATTGACAAATCCCTGTTTGCGCGGCGCAATAAAAATGCTCATAGACGGAAAGATGGGACCATCACCAAAAGTGAGAAAGACCTGCGTCTGCCAACATTCCCCTGACAGTCCTTTCAGCTGATCACCGCTTTTAAATACCTGAATAGGTATTCCTTGCGGGCAGATGTTGCTCTTCACCGATGTCGTTTTTACATTGATGTCCGGTATAATGCAGGTAATAAGTGCCTGCTGGCAATACCGCATGAAAGGACAGCCAGCCGGCATCCGTGTCTTCCCTGATATTATTGCCTTCCAGTGTATATATGACCTGACGACCGGCATCGAGCAGAGAAAAGCCCTGACCAAGGGATTGCTGTTCGTTGTTCAATTCTCTCCTTTTCTCTACATCTGTATATCTGAAAAAGAGAAAGATGGCGCCGCCTTCTTCCGATGCATTGCCCGTGGTAGTTTCAAGACTGTATTTATGTGCATTGGTTGCATAATATTCGTGGGAAGATTTGAACTTGTCCGCTACCAGTGATGCATACACAGGCGGTGTGGGAATCTGGAAATCCATGTCCTGTGTAAGACGCACATGTTCTTTGATAATATTGCCATCCAGCTTAAGTGTGATACTGTATAAGCCGGGCTTTAGCACCAGATTGAGTTGTTCATATCCTCTGGCAATATCTTCCAGAAAACCGTTGTATACCGTGAGATGCGCAAAGTCTGACATCACCCCGACAGCGGAGACGGTAAGTTTATAGGTGGGCGTCTCAGAAGTCATAGTTCATGGTTTTAAGTGTACCATCTATTGTGATGAATGCAGAAGACCGGGTTGTTTTATTCGTGATCTGATGATACCCTTTACCCAATGGTACCAGCCACGAATCGCCTGTCTGTACAATGCCTGATCTGATGTTGTTCAGATCAGGGCCGTCCAGTGTAATTTCTCCGGCAGCTTTGAATGTAATGGTCAGCACTGTACCGGGCACTTTGCCTGTGCGGTGGAAGACGTAATTCAGGCCGTTTTTGTTGTTCCTGATATCGGAGCGGACGGTTTGTGTCTGATTGCGTTCCTGTGCATAAGATTCTGTCTTTTCACGGACGTAGTCAATGAAACTGGTGATCGTGATATCACCATTGTTATTGACAGCGCCGCCATTCAATGCTTCCATCAGGGCCCGCGAAAAGTAACCATGTACCTGCAGATTACCATTGTTGTTCATCATCCCCTCCCACGCCGGATTTTCGTATTCTGCAGCGTAGAGTACAACCGCCATCGTATTGGCGCCACCCGGATGGTCACCGCCCAGCATGGAGTGTAAAGGTTTGGTGTTAATCTTCCTGTCCCGGCAACAGTCGAGGAAGAAATACACTTCCTGAAACAGGTCCTGCTCCACCAGTAAATCCAGATAGGCTTTTGAGGAAAGGGCCGCGTTATAGAAACTGGGTGACCAGATAGGCAGACACATACCGTTGACTTCCCAGTTAGACCCGAAGCCATGACCGGAGAAGTAAAAGTAAAGACGGCGTGCAGGTTTAGCTGTTGCCATCTGGATGATGTCTGATAATGCTTTGTCAATGGCCAGCTGGTCAGGCGTGTTACTGCCGGCCGTAGATGGTATGAAGAATACATGATTGGGATGCATGTTACCACCATCGGCTTTTATCAGCCAGTTTCTCAGGCGGCAGGCATCTGTAACAGGTGCATTCAAAGGGGCGAGACTGATATAATGGCTGACGCCCACGATGACAGCATAGTCTTCTTCATTGACAGGTAGTCCTTTGGACAGATTCTCATTGATAGCCTCTTCACACAGGTCAGTGGCAGAAGGCGGTGTTTCGGATATTACAATCTGAGGGTCCATGGGGTTACTGATTTTGCTGTTAGAATAATGTGTGCAGCGTCCGGGAGGAATACCGGTACGATCTGCATAATGGTGTTATACATTTATTGCTGTTTGGGGTATATATATAAAATCTGCTGTTGAAATGATCCTTCTTTATAGCTAGTGTCTGGGGTGTTGTATCTGATTATAAAATTACGCTACTGGCGGAATGTGAACAAGTTTTATTGACATATTATAGCTGTTTATGTATTAAGAATTAATACGGTGTATGGAGGGTGTTTTCCCCGGGGCTAAACTTCTTTTCCCCGTTTTTGTTAGTTGGGTATCGTTGAATGCTTTCAGCGGGCTAACTTGCCTGTGATAATTTAACCTCAATAACAAACCAAAATCCCAAAACGATGTCCACAACAGAAGCATTATTTAGCAAACTTTTACGCGAATTTAAAGAAGCAAGCCAAGGGCTTAAAAGACGATTTGAAGACTGGTCTGCTGACAAGCAAAAGGAATTTATTGAAACCGTTGTGCTTTCAGAATCGGAATCTGAAGGACAGCGCATTGATCCGGAAATGGCAGAATTGTGTATTATCGAGTATATCAATGTAATGGGAAGGCATGGGTTTACCGGAAATGAAGGTGATATATTTAACGCACCCCTTCCGGCATCTCGTAAACTGACCGCGTCTGTAGATTTTAATGCAGCGGATTTTTCAACATTTATGGAGGATGCCAGAAAGGCCTTAGACGATAAGCCAACCTGGAAGCATTATTTTAAGCTCGCGCTGGGCATATACACAGTCCAGATCCTTGAAAAATTTAAATATGATGTTACAAAGCCTGAAATAAAGGAGAAGATAAACCGGGTGGCAATATTTGTAATACCTTATGCTAAATCAGCAGATGGTGCTACCTATAAACCACCGATCGTTTACGACTTTGGCAGCCTGCAACCCTGATATACCATGACATTAGACCTATTTCAGTATTTCCAGTTGTTAAGCCTCCTTGTAGCAGTCATCTGCTACAAGGGGCTCTCTCATTGCCGGCTCCTCCTGTTTATCCCTCTGCTATTGTTAACCAATATAGTAGAAATAGTTGGCACCAATTACCGCATGCTCGGCTGGACCCGCAGTGACTTTATCTATAACTGGTACATCCTGCTGTCTACCCCGATGAATCTCTATCTGTATGGTATTATGCTGCGGCTCCGGCAAAATGAAAAGCCTATTTATATCATCATTAGCCTGCTTTCCATCCTGTTCATTTTTATCAATTTTTTCTTCCTGCAGGGACAAGGGCAGTTCAATAATATTTCTGTTATTCTGATCGAAATCCTTAATATTGTTTTCTCTTGCTTTGTGTTACTGAGGTTAGCGCTTCATGGAGATACACAGTTAGGTATGTTTAAAGACCCTTATTCCTGGATAAGCGCCGCTAACCTCCTGTTTGGCCTCATTACGCTTGTATTGCTCGGATTACAGCAATATATAAGAAGTAATAATATTGTGATTGGTAACACCAGCCTGTATCGTGCGATTTTGCCTGTAGTAAATATCATTCTCTATTCCTCTTATTGCGTCGCATTTGTATTATGCAGGATTCGAATCAACAGATTGTTATTATCATCATCGCAGTAATCGCCGTATTACTGTTTCTGGGTATTCTATTGCTGATTATGATCTGGGCTTATAATAACCGCCAGCAACAGGTGGCGGCAGAGAAAATGCAGATGAAACATGCGTTTGACCGGCAGTTATTACAGGCTACCCTCGAAATTCAGGAAGAAACATTCAATAATATCAGTCAGGAATTGCATGATCACGTAGGACAGTTGTTAAGTCTGGCGAAAGTACAGCTCAATATCATCGGGCAACGGGCAGAACACCCTGACACCGGATTACATGAAGTAAAAGATACAATCGGACAGGCCATGAGCATTCTCCGGGATGTGGCCAAAGGATTAAGTACAGAGCGGGTGCAGCTATTCAGCTTTGCAGGCAATATCGATCAGGAAATAGAACGGATTAACCGGAGCGGTGTCACGCATGTCAGTCTGCTGGTAGAAGGAACAGAAAGACCCATGGAAGAACAGGTAAAGCTGATCCTCTTTCGCATCATACAGGAATCCCTGCAAAATGTACTCAAGCATGCAGCGGCAACAGCAGTGGAGATCACCTGCCGCTATATGGATACACAATTGTATGTCAGTATCTGCGATAACGGGACCGGATTCCACGTAGCAGAAGCCCTGAGCAAAAAAAGCGGACTCGGACTACAGCATATTACCAACAGGGCCGCCGTATTGGGAGGACAGGCCAACATTACCAGTCATCCCGGAAAAGGAACTATCATTACTATAACCATACCCCATGTCTGAAAAAAAATTCATTGCTGTTGTTGACGATCACACCATGTTCCGTAGAGGACTTTCGGTGTTGATCAACCTGTTCCCCAATTATGAAGTTTTGTTTGAAGCTGCCAGTGGGAAAGAACTGATGGAAAAAATGACCGGCGGACAGTTGCCCGAGATTGTATTACTGGATGTGAATATGCCGGATATGGACGGTTACGCCTCCGCCGAATGGTTGCGTCAGCATCATCCCGATATCAAAGTACTGGCATTAAGTACCATGGATGCTGAAACGGCCATCATAAAAATGATCCGGCATGGCGCAAAAGGCTATATTCTCAAAGATGCAGAACCCGGCGAACTGAAAGAAGCATTTGATGATATCCTCGCATTGGGATATTACTACAATGATATGGTGACCCGTAAAGTGATGCAGTCGATCAATGCACTCATAGACGAAAAATCAGCGCTGCATGCAATAGCAAAACTCAGTGACAGGGAAATGGAATTCCTGCGTCTGGCCTGTAGTGAAAAAAGCTATCAGCTGATTGCAAAAGAGATGTTTGTCAGCGAGCGTACTGTCGATGGATATCGTGAAGCATTGTTCAAAAAATTCAACGTTTCCACACGCGTAGGATTGGTCCTGTATGCGATAAAGAACAAACTGGTGGTGGTGTGAAATGATTGCGTTACTTTGCAGGAAGTAAAGCAGAAAAATATGAACGGACGGCCTTCTCTTCCTGTTATTGAATCTATCCGCAATCGACCGGTAATGTACCTGGGTTCGGTGAACAGCTACGGCATCAGACGCCTGATGAAAATGCTGATCACTGATTATCTGGAAGATGTAACAGGTTTATCCACAATAGAGATCACGTTCAACCCCGATAGTTTTGTCAGTGTGGTTATTTCAGGCGCTCCGGCCGATGAATTATTACATGAGGTCGCCTTTTTGCAGGAGATAACTTCCGGTAAGAATTTCAAAATTGCACTATTGGTTGCTATCAGCCGTTTTTTACTCGTCCGTGTTTTCGTAGACGGAGCAATACATTCTGTCACCTCTCACGCGGGTATATACGAAATTGAAACGCATCCCGCAGATGGCGAACCGAATGGCATTAAACTGGACTTTCAGCTGGAAGAATCCATTTTTAAACATAATCAGGTAGCATATATTCCGATGAATATCATGCTGCAACAGCTGGCCTATCTGAATGCGGGATTAAAGATCATCAGTGTGGATAACCGGGGAGAATTGCAGCGGAATGTGTTTTATTTCAGAACCGGCATCTCCGAACTATTCAATGACCTGCTGGATAAACACGACTATGGTAGCATGAATGCATGGCTGCCAATTGAACTGAAAACAGCTATCAACGGTTATATCTTCCATATTATTCTCAGATATCATCATATCTATACTGTTCATCCTGCACCATATATACGTTCCTTTGCAAATAATGAAAGTACGAAACGCCATGGCTCACTGGTCGATGGTGTGTTAAAAGGGCTGGAAGATGCCTTTGTGGAAATGGGTGAAAAAGAAGAAGCAGTGCTGAAAGTCAACAAGAAACGGATCGGAAAAATGCTGGTACTGTTTGCTGCTGTAAAGGGAGAACCAGTGACGTATGAAGGACGTAGCAAGGATAAATTAGATATGCCGGGATTGAAGAAAGATGTGCGGAAGTTTGTCAAAAGAGCTGTGCTGAAATATCTGGAAGGAAATCCCGGTGACAGAAGAAGAGTGTTGGAAAAATTTATGAAAAAGGAAGATAAGTAGCTTGTTATTAGTCTGACTATACTTAACATACGTTAATGCTACGTTTTTAAGGTAGGATTAACGTATGTTAAGTATAGTCAGACTATATTCAGGCGGCCTTTTTAGTCAGCCGTAAAACATGTCATATTATTGCAGCAATGCGATAATCTTCGCAAAGATCTCCGTATTCTCATATACCCCTCTGAAATCCAGTGAGTGCGGTCCATAGGCAAATACAGGCACCATTACCGCAGTGTGATCATTCGTACTGAAATGTCCATCTACATAACCTTTAGAGATATTACCATCCAGTAAGGATAAGCCACCTGTTTCATGATCGGCTGTCACGATCACCAATGTATGACCATCTTCGTCTGCAAATTTCATGGCAGCGCCGATCGCTTTATCAAAATCCATCATCTCTGTGGCTACATAAGGTACAATGTTCGCATGACCGCCATAGTCGATCTGTGCACCTTCCGCCATAATAAAGAAGCCTTTGTTTTGCTTACGCAGGGAAGCGATAGATTTTTCCAGTGACAGGGTCAGGAATTCGCCTCTTCCGGTCAACATGGAACGTTCTGCCCGGCTGTCCAGTACCAGATATTTATCAGACTGGATACTGTTCAGTTCATCGAGATTGGTACTGAATGTATAACCTTTATCCTGCAGCAATTTTGGCAGGTCTTTGCCATCTTTACGCTGATTGAAGTGTTTTGCACCACCACCGATCATGATACTTACCGGACTATTAAGGAAATTGGCAGCAATAGAATCTTCCATACTTCTTTCAGGTACATGTCCGTAGAAAGCAGCTGGTGTAGCATCTGTAATATCACCGGCACTGATCAGTGCACTGTTGTATCCTTTTGGTGCAATGATATCAGGAATGGCTGGAATACGCACTGCAGTAGCGTCTACACCTACATAACGATTGTTTGTTTTTTTGCCGGTCGCCATGGCGGTGCCACCAGCCGCTGAATCGGTGATGTAACTATCAGAAGAGTAGGTTTTGGAGAAGCCGATATTCTTCATCTGCAGGAGATTCAGCTGACCGTGATTACCGGTGAAACCCGCATAGATCTGTGCAAGTCCCATACCATCACCGATCAGGAGAATAACATTGGTTACTTTACCCATGCTGTCATTGTTTACATAACGGGCATTGTACAGTGTATGAGGAGCGGCGGTGCCGTTGTATTCAAGATTTTGTCTGTTGCTCAGGAAGGTAGCCATCTCTTCCACGAGGTCGGTGCCCAAATAATCGGCCCCTATATTCATCTGGGTTTTCCACGTGTTCACATTGTCAGCCATGCCCCAGAAACGCACTTTTTTACCAGCCATGTGTACACTATCGACCCACTGCTGAATTTTTGCTCTTTCTTCTTTTACAATGATTCCTTTACCATTCCAGTTGGTAAATTGTTTGATATCCACACTGTACATCGGAATTCGTTTTTCCTGTGCAGCGGTGTAGGTAAATCCGCGTTTCCCGTCGAAATGAATGTAGTCCGGATATTGTGCCCAGAGTGCCAATGCCGGCTGGTCGCCACTGATGGTGATCACCACTGTAGGATTCTTTGTGATATCAGGATAGCGGTCGAGGATCTTTATCAGTGCTTTTATGGTAGGCACGCCGGTGGTCTTGAAATCGATCATCAGCTGTAAAGTGTCCTTGCTGTTTTTATAGGCAGTACCACCATTCTGTCTGATCTGCTCGCGCAATGGATGCAGATACAGCTTTTCCAGTGTACGTTCCGGACGGATCGCTTCTTCGGTATGAGCGGTAAACAGTTGACCGTTACGTTCAAAAACATCTGCTTCTATTGATCCGTAATGACGAAAATAAGCGGTCAGAAACGGAATAGGATGCTCATAGTCATTATGCGAATGTGCATTGATCGGTGCATAGCTGCTGGTCTGCGCGCCGGCTGTCATAGCGGCGAGCAGTGAGAGAGAAAGGAATGAGGATCTAAGCATTACTGTATTTCAATATATTATAAAAAGCAAATTACGAATTACAGATTACGTTTTCTGCATCCATTGGTAATTTAGCTTACCGGAGGATCATGATCCGTAGTCCGCAATTCGTAATTCATTCGTTCTTTATGCTGTCAGCTGATTATTCCCAGCCGCCATTCTGTTTTACAACTCCATTGCTACTGGTCACTTCACTTCTTGGTACAGGCCATACATTGTGAATAGCAGGATTGAAGCTACGTGCAGGCCAGATCTCAGCACCACCGAAACCGTGTAATGCTTTCGCGTAAGCTGCCTGTGCATCTCCCCAACGTACCAGATCGTAGTGACGGTTTGCCCATTCGCCGGCCAGTTCTGAACGACGTTGTTTTTTCAGTTCAGTCATGGTAGCGCCGGTTACATCTTTCAGACCAGCACGATGTCTGATCATATTGATTTCCTTATCTGCATTTTTACCCTGCATCAGTTCAGCTTCCGCTTTGATCAGCAGTACTTCTGCATAACGCAGCAGTGGCAGGTTCAGGTCAGTAGTAGGATGGTCTCCGTTAGGGCTCAGGTGCTGGCCCGCAGGATAAGAGAATGGTTCCATGTATTTACGGAACTGATAACCTGACAAGCTGTTGGTAGAAGCATAGGTATTGTCTTCTCCGTAGAAGGTGAAATGATCACCCGGTTTCAGGATAGTTGCTTCTCTTCTGAGATCGCCTTCCTCATAGGAGTCATAAAGCTCTTTGGTGGGCATATAATAACCCCAGCCATTGTATTTACCCCAACCTTTGTTTTCCAGCATTACGCCTGGCAGGATGCTACCCCAGCCACCCGGGCCCTGTGAGTTAGAGTATACTGACCAGATATATTCGCTGCTCCAGTTGTTAGCGATGGTGAATACGTCTGCAAATTTGTCCAGCAGTTTGTGTTTGCCACTCAGGATGACTGAGTCAGCATATCTTTCTGCATTTACATAGTCCTTTTTGTACAGGAACATTTTGCTCAGGAATGCGAAAGCAGCTGTTTTGTGCGGACGACCATAAATATCAGAAGAATAAGTATCGAAATAAGGCAGGTGTGCAGCCGCCTGTTTCAATTCCTGTTCAACGTAATCATATACCAGATTTACGTTTGCAGAACGGGGAATTGGTTTGTCACCGGTCAGACTGTCACGTTTTACGATAGGTACACCGGCACGGGCATCACCATAGGTATAAGCCAGTTCGTAGTACATCAGACCGCTGAGGAAGTACGCTTCACCCAGAATACGGTTTTTCAGTTTCTCATCCATTGGGATAGCAGGTACATGCATGATCACATCGTTGGCACGTTTGATCACGATATATCTCATCTTCCATTGTCCTTCTGTATAAGAGCCACCGATAAAATTGCTGTTGAAGTTCTTGATGTTGTCACCTTCCGCTTTTACACGACCTGTTACCATGTCATCACTGGCGTTGATAAACCACCAGTAGCCACGACCGTAGAAGTTTTCATCGTCAAACAGGTTGTACATCGCGTTAGCACCGGAGATAGCGTCGGTTTCAGTCTGCCAGAAGTTACCGGAGGTAGGCGCACCTTCCGGTGTAATATCCAGCTTTTTGTTACAAGCCGCCAGCAGGGAAATACCTGCGAGGGAGAGGGTAATATTTTTTATGAGTTGCTTCATTGTAATCGTCAGTTTGTGTTGATTAGAAATTAACGTTCAGACCAATCAGAACATTCTTAGCCTGTGGGTAACGACCTTTATCGATACCTAATTCGTCCATACCTACTTCAGGATCGTATCCTTTGTATTTAGTGATGGTGAACAGGTTAGTAGCTGTTACGTACAGTCTTACAGCGCCTACGTGTGCACGGTTGCTCAGCAATGCAGGCAGTGTATAACCCAGTGTGATGTTTTTGATACGGAGGTAAGAACCGTTTTCGATGTACCAGTCAGATGTGTTACCATAGTTACCGTTTTTGTCGGTAGAGATGATACGGGTAACGTCGGTGTTGGTGTTGGTAGGTGTCCATGCATCGAGGATGCCGGTCAGCATGTTATAGTTAGTACCGATGCTCGCGTTCATATTGGTATATTTCAGTGCGTTGAACAGTTTGTTACCCTGTACGCCCTGTGCGAATACGTTCACATCGAAGCCTTTATAAGCAGCATTCAGACTCAGACCATAAGAGAAAGAAGGAAATGGGCTACCTACGATTTCTCTGTCATTGTTATTGATCGTACCGTTACCATCTTTATCGATGAATTTACGGTCACCGGGTTTTGCATTTGGCTGGATCAGCTGACCATCTTTGTTTTTATAATTATCAACCTCTTCCTGTGTCTGGAAGATACCGGCAGTTTTGATCACGTTATATGCATAGATCTGATTGCCTACGCGGGTTACGATCGGATTCAGAGTACTACGTACGTTGATGTTGGAAGAAGATACCACTTCGTTTCTGCCATCTTCCAGTTCCAGCAGCTTGTTGTTCACTTTGGTCAGTGTGGCACCGATACCATATGTGAAGTCTTTACCAGCACGACCGTTATAGTTGATACCGAGTTCGATACCATTATCGCGGGCTTTACCCATGTTTTTGAACATACCGGTGCTAACACCTGCAGTACTTGGTGGGTCTACCTGCAGGATCATGTTCTCGGTAGTTTTGATGAAATAGTCAGCAGTAACGGACAGGCTATTTTTGAAGAAGGCGAGGTCAGTACCAACGTTGATCTGACGGGAATCAGCCCATGTCAGGTTCGGGTTAGACAGTGCATCTTCAGCAAGGCCGGTTGTCTGATTACCATTAGCACCAGTGTAGATATTTACTGATTTCAGGTTGATGTTGATGGCGTTAGCCGGTAAGCTACCGAGGTTACCCAGTACACCATAGCTCGCACGCAGTTTTGCGAAGCTCAGTACGGAACTGTTAGGAATAAAATCTTCCTGTGTCAGTACCCAGCCACCAGATACAGAGTAGTAGTTCTGGTAACGGTTCTGTGGTGCTACGAGTGAGCTGCCATCACGACGACCCAATATGGTGAACAGGTATTTGCCTTTATAGTCATAGTTCACACGACCAAGGAATGATTCCAGTGCTGTCTGTGATCTGCCGCTGGATGGTTTTGCCCAGGTACCGGAGTTATCAAAGTAACGATATACGTCTCTTTCATCTCCGAAGTTGCTTGCAGATACATAGAGATAAGTATTATCGTCGTGCTGATAAGTATAACCGGCAATTGCGTTGATGTTGTGTACGCCGTTGAAAGTTTTGGTGTACGTTAATGTCTGCTCTGCCAGCAGGTTGGTACCATTGTTCACTGATTCAGACAGTCCGTTGCTGGTATTGATCTTACCGATCTCCAGTGCGCGGGTAGTGAATGATTTCTGATCGCTCAGGGATTTTGTGAAAGCAAAGTTGGAACGGAACACGAGATCTTTGGTTACATAGATCTCAGCGTACGGGTTGATATTGATGTTGGTAGTCGGCGTTTTGTTATCCATTCTTTCCAGAATCGCAACCGGGTTGGCAAGGTCACCATAAGAACCTGCATAATCAACAGGCATACCACTGAAAGCACCCGTAGGAGTGCGCGGCGCGATATGACGGGGATAACCCAATGCGGTGAAGATGGCACCTGTATAAGGACTGGTTGTGTTAGCACCGTTACCGTTGGTATAGGTGAAGGAGAGGTTCTCACCTACTTTCAGCCATGGTTTTACCAGCGCGTCAGAGTTCATACGGAAGGTATAACGCTCTGCCTGTGTATTCAACAGAATACCTTCGTTACGACGGTAGCCGAAGCCCATGTAATATCTGCTTTTATCAGTACCACCTTTCACGTTCACATTATAATCGTTGATCTTACCGGTACGGAAGATCTCGTCCTGCCAGTCAGTACGGGTGATCTGACCATCAGGGTATTTTGTAGCGTTGAAAGCGTCTGCCAGAGGAGTACCAGCAGCAGCATAAGCGATGTTTTCTACATCAGCGAATTGTTTTGCGGTGAGTACATCCAGTTTTTTAGCAGCATACTGCCAGCCCATTTTAGCATCGAGGGATACGCTTGCAGCACCTTCTTTACCTTTTTTAGTAGTAATGAGGATCACACCACCGGAAGCTCTTGCACCATAGATGGCAGCAGCCGCATCTTTCAATACGTTGATAGACTCGATATCATTCGGGTTGATCGGACCACCGGTGTAGATAGAACCATCTACGATCGTCAGTGCAGACTCACCGTTGATACCACCCATACCACGGATATATACTTTTGGAGAAGAGGTAGGATCACCACCATTGTTCTGCACGGTTACACCCGGTGCTTTACCTTGTAAAGCTTCGTTTGCATCACCGAGGGAACGTGAGTTCAGTTTATCCAGCTGTACGTCAGCAATAGCGCCGGATACAGTGCTTTTACGCTGTGTACCATAACCTACTACTACCAGTTGGTTCAGGTTAAGACTGTTTTCAACCAGCACGATCTGAAAGCTATGTTGATTACCAACAACGATTTCCTGTGTTTTAAAACCGATCATGCTGACAACCAGTACCAGATTATTGACCGGTTGTGCAACTGACAGTTTGAACTGACCGGCAGCGTCTGTACCAGTACCGTTGGAGGTGCCTTTTACCATTACAGTAGCACCGATCAGCGGACCGTTCTTATCAGATACGGAACCGATCAGGGTTACTTTTTCCTGTGCCTGTTGAGTGGCCACACTGATTGTTTGAGCAGCCGCGCTGTCATAGATCAATACGGTATTATATTTTTCTTCGAATTTCAGAGAGGATTGACTTAACAGATCCTGAAGGATACTGATAACAGACTTTTTCTGATAAGTTTCTGCGTGTACCTGTACTTTCTGGAGCGCAGCTTCGTCATAAGCGAGACTGATCTGTGCAGTTGATTCCAGTTGTTTCAGTGCCGCAGAGAGGCTACCTTGTTTCACCTGAAAACGTTGCAGGATTTTCTGTAATGCCTGAGAACCTGTTGGCAGGGCGAAGGAGGTAGATGCCAGCACGAGCATCGACAGTCCCGTGAGGAATACTGAGCGAAGTCGTGAAGAGAAATGTAGTTTGTCTTTTTGCATATATGTCTGTGTTAAGGTAAAGGCAATAGTATGTCAGGCCCTTTTTTGAAAGGACGCCCTATGGAGGAGTTAAGAATCAGGAATTAAAAATTAAGCATTGACTGGTATGATGATTAGAATTGGTGCTTCCTTTTGTGCGCCTAAAGCGGTTAAAAACTGCAATTCTTAATTCTTAATTGATAATTCTTAATTGACTATAAGTTGTTTGTCTTGCATTGTAAATTGAATTTTTGGTCTGTAACTGATTTTCTCGACAATGTCCAGGACTTCCTGCAAGGTCATTGTAGCAGGGATGTGTAAATTGTAATTGCCCTGTTCTGTATTCAATGCGGTGGTAGCTGTAATGCCGTATTGGTTTTTTATGGTCAGTAATAATTCCTGCAAAGTTGCATTGCGCAGGATGATCTCTCCTTTTGTCCATGCCAGCAGATCGGTTGCTGCGATGCTGTCTTTTTCAATTGATTGTTCCCGGAATGTGAGTCGCTGCGATGGTCCGAGTACTGCTTTGGCGATGCCTTTTTGTTCTACCTGTACTTTACCGGTAGCGACTGCTATCCGCGAGATGTGCATGCTTTTGCTGGCTTCTACTGTAAAGGAGGTACCGAGTACTGTGGTACGGACACCGCTGTTGTCTTCTACGCTGAAGGGGCGTGTATCTTTAACGACGTCGAAGAAGGCTTTTCCTTCTCTTATTTTTACGGGTCTTGCGTCATCAGGAAAATGCGCAGGATATTCGATTGTGCTGTAAGGACCAACTACGGCTACTGATTGATCCGGTAATACTATTTTCTGTAATTGTCCACTGTTATTTTTCACTGTCTGCCATGCTAAGCCAGTTTGTGCTAATCGCTGGTTACGATTGAAAAACCTTTGTACAAAGTATCCTGAGATGACGAGGGGGACTATTACGGCGGCTACTCTGGCAATACGCAGACCAATGCGGCGGTAGCGGTTGACAGTCTTCGGCCATATCTGCTCCTGCATGTTCATTTTGATCGTTTGCATTTCATCAGCAGATAATGCCGGCAGAGTGTCTGCTGCATCCAGTGCGTCCAGCCATTTGTACAGCAGTGCCTCTTCTTCGGGAGAGCAGGCGCCTTGCCGGAATTTTTCCAATAGTAATAATAATGTCCCTTTGTCCAAACTGTTCTGTGGTTTGATAGTAAGACACGGGTAATGAATGGAATAACTATCGCAAAATTTGGCTTAACAATTTGGTAACGTTGGAAGGAATCAGGAATTATCATGCAGGGGAGAGTTGTGGGGGGATAGATGAGTACATACAGTGATAGTCAGGATAGTCAGGATAGCCAGATGAATTGTTGAATGAGAAAATAGAAATGTGAGAGGTTACAATCGGAATTATATAAAGCAGGCAAGTGAATAAATACTTTGTTAACCAACACTATAATCCGACCGGCATCAATATTTTATTGAAGCATATATCGTAAGGAAGTCTAATCAATTGCTTACTATCCAATACTTGTTTTCAGGCGTTGTATTGCAGTGCTGATCTGGTTTCTGATTGTTTGTGGAGAGGTGCCCAGTTTACAGGCGATCTCGGCAACCGAGAGATCTTCTATACGGTGCAGGTAGAAGACATCTTTCATTTTTCCGGGGAGGCGGTTAATGGACTGTAATAATTGTTGTTCTGTTTCTTTGAGGTGTAACGGTTCTGCGGAAGAAGGGGAATTGGTGTCAATAACCTGCGTGAAGAGGTCCACATGTTTCTGATAGACATGTTCATCACGGAGGGCATTCAGTAATCTGTTTTTAAGCGCGCTGCGCAGATATGGCAGGATGGCAGTAACATCGGGAAGGCTGTCACGTTTTTCCCAGATATGTATAAAGAGGCTTTGTACACTATCCTGGGCCAGAGAGTGGTCGATAGTAATACGACTGGCATAGGTGAACAAGGGCTCCCAGCATTCTTCGAACAGCTGGCGGAAGGCGTTTTCATTGCCTTGCCTGATAGCACTCCATAAAGTGTATTGACCTTCTTGTGGCATATTGTACAGTGGCACAAAGTTATTAGTTGTTACGAACTGCTGTATCTGCCGTGAATTATGAAATTGTTAAGCAGCGGGAAATAAAAAGTCCCGGGTGAGTTACCCGGGACTAAGAGCTTGATTGTATAGGGGGCATCTTTACATGGCAGCCAGCTGAACTTTCTGTTGCAGTTCAATGACATTATCGCGAAATGCGTTATCTGTATCCATCAGATCTTTTACTGTCTGGCAGGAGTGGATCACGGTAGTGTGGTCACGTCCGCCAAAATGTTCTCCGATGGTTTTCAGTGAATTCTTTGTAAATGATTTTGCCAGATACATGGTGATTTGTCTGGCTTGTACAATTTCACGTTTACGTGTTTTCTGCAATAGCTTATCATAAGGCACATCGAAGTATTCGCATACCATTTTCTGGATGCTTTCGATAGTGATTTCTTTTGATGAAGTTTTTACAAAAGACTTCAGTACACGTTTAGCCAGTTCCAGGTCAATTTCTTTTCTGTTAAGAGAAGATTGCGCAAGGAGAGAGATGAGTGCACCTTCCAGTTCACGTACGTTGCTCTGAATATTATAAGCAACATATTTCACTACTTCTTTTGGCATTTCCAGACCATCGTTACGCATTTTCATCTCAAGGATTTCCATACGTGTTTCGAAGTCCGGCATCTGCATGTCAGCACTGAGGCCCCAGCGGAAGCGGCTCAGTAATCTTTCCTGCAAACCATCGAGGTCTTTAGGTGGTTTATCTGAAGTTAAGATCAGTTGCTTACCGGATTGATGCAGGTGGTTGAAGATAGCAAAGAATGCATCCTGAGTTTTTTCTGCACGCGCAAAAAATTGTATATCATCTACGATCAATACATCAATTAACTGATAGAAGTGAATAAAGTCATTGATGATACTATTCTTCGAGTGATCGATGAACTGATTGATGAATTTTTCTGCGCTCACATATAACACCGCTTTGTTCGGATGTATACGTTTAACCTCATTACCGATCGCTTGTGCAAGGTGTGTTTTACCGAGACCTACAGCGCCATATATAACCAGTGGGTTAAAGGAAGTACCACCCGGTTTTTCAGACACAGTTTTACCTGCCCTGCGAGCTACACGGTTGCAATCACCTTCAATATAAGATTCAAAAGTGTAGTGAGGATTCAGCTGTGAATCGATCTGTACACGTTTGATTCCCGGTATTACAAACGGATTCTTTACAGGATTCTGTATAGTTAACGGAAAATCTACTTCGCTGTCCTTCTTACTCTTGGTAAACTGCCCTGGCATGTTTACAGTTTTTGGATGCTGATGAGGTGTGCCGTTTTCCACTACAATACGATACTCAAGCCTTGCGTCTTTTCCCAGTTCGCGTTTGATTGTCTTACCCAATAGTCCCACATAATGTTCTTCAAGGTATTCGTAAAAGAATTGGCTTGGTACCTGAATGGTTAAAACATTGTTTTCAAGTTGGATGGGTTTAATCGGTTCGAACCAGGTTTTAAATGGTTGCCATTCCACAATATCCCTAATTATATTAAGACACCTTTCCCAAACTTGTTCGCAAGTTTTATTCATTGAGCTAATGTAAATTAATGTTGTTCTTAAATTAAGGATTGTTCTCGAATTGTAAATCTAACCAACGTGGGGGGTTGATAGATTTTCAGACAGGACGACGAATATCAGTAGAAAATGTTGAAAAAAAAATTTATCTCCCCTTGTTTTTATTTCACTGATAACAGTTTGTCGCCTGTTTTTTTTTGCTGTTTTTATTCTCTTTTAAGCGCTTGTTTTTCTGCTTTTATAATATGATGAAAGCCAGTACTGCACTGCTTTGATAGACAGGCCTTTCCTGTTGACATTAACTTGTTTGTCATAGATATGTGTACTTACTGATAAAATACTATTGTATGCAAATTCAAGTGCTCATCTGATCACCTTTTGTGATCGTTTTCTGATCTTCCGGAATGTTGATAATTTCATCGCGGGGGTGCAAAACTATGTTAGTAATTGCATTTAAAAAAATGTCCTTTAGGTTAGCAAATACCATGCAAAATTATTATATACGCGCCCGTGCGTTAACGTGCCCCTGTTTATAACTGCCTGTTTTAAATTTTATTGTATCGGATTGCTGCTAAAAAACCTATCTTTGGCCCTCTGAACAGCTAAAAATTTTTATATGAGTTTTGAAATAACCGGAAAACTGATTGTGAAATACAATACGATGCAGCGTAGCGAAACCTTTAAAACCAGAGAGTTCGTTATCGAAAAATCCGATGATATCAACGGCCGCGTTATAAACAACTACATCAAGTTCCAGGCGGTACAGGACAGAACTGCAATTGTAGATCGCTTCAACGAAGGTGAAACTGTGAAGGTATACTTCAATATCAAAGGTACTCGTTGGGAAAAAGATGGTAGAGTGAACTACATTACCAATCTGGACGCATGGCGCATGGAGTCTGTTGTAGCAGGTGGTCCTTCGGCTGATTCAATGCCAAATTATAACACCTCTCAGGAAATTTCTTCTGGTGGTCAGGCAGATGATTTACCATTCTAATTGCTCTGAGAATAACAACTCATTAACAAAATAACTGAAAGCGGATACCTGAAATACGGGTATCCGTTTTCAATTGTTGGGATAACTACCTAACCAATTCGTGTCATGATACAACAACTCTCGCTCAAATTGCTGCCATCCCAGGCAGCTTCTGATAGCAGCATTATCACGGAAGCTGCGGCCGCCCTCGGTGTTAAACCCGCTGCCATTACTGGCTTCCATCTGCTCAAACGCTCTATAGACGCCCGTTCCCGTCAGGCGTACTTCATGCTCACCATCAAGGTGTTTGTGAACGAACCTTTTCAGGATAGAGAACGCATCATACCGATATATGATGCCTTGCCCGCAAACGCGCCACAGGCCATCGTTATAGGGGCCGGGCCTGCAGGCCTCTTTGCTGCCCTGCGCCTGGTAGAAGCAGGTATCAGACCGATTGTACTTGAGCGGGGGAAAGATGTACGTGCAAGAAGAAGAGACCTTGCAGCACTGAATAAAACAGGTGTTGTCAATCCGGAGTCCAACTATTGCTTCGGTGAAGGGGGAGCTGGTACATACTCTGATGGTAAGTTATATACCCGCTCTAATAAGCGTGGCGACATCAACCGCATACTCAGCATCTTCGTACACTTTGGTGCTACAGAAAAGATCATGTATGAAGCACATCCACACATAGGTACCAATAAGTTACCGCATATCATAGTGGCTATGCGTGAGCAGATTGTCAACAGCGGCGGACAAGTATTGTTTGAACAAAAGGTGACTGATATCCTGACTGCCAATAATCAGGTGACAGGTGTGAAAACGGCCGGCGGACAAACATTCGAAGCTGCTCAGATCATTCTTGCTACTGGCCACTCCGCGCGTGACATCTTCCATCTCTTACACCAGAAAAATATACTGATCGCCGCAAAACCATTTGCGCTGGGCGTACGCGTGGAACATCCACAGGCCCTGATTGACAGTGCACAGTATCATTGTCCGACCAGAAATGAATACCTCCCGCCTGCCAGCTACAGCCTTGTAGAACAGGTAGAAGGACGTGGTGTTTTTTCTTTCTGCATGTGTCCCGGTGGTATCATCGCACCTGCCTCCACAGATCCGGGAGAACTGGTCGTCAATGGATGGTCACCATCCAGACGTGATAACCCCTACGCCAATTCAGGCATGGTGGTGACCGTAGATGAATCTGATTTCCAGATCTTTGCTGATAAAGGCCCGTTGGCAGCCATGTACTATCAACAAATGGTAGAGCGTACAGCCTTTACTGCTGGCGGGGGACAATTTGTAGCGCCCGCTCAACGAATGACGGATTTTGTCCACAGTAAGGTTTCCACAACTTTACCCTCCTGCTCTTATTTACCCGGTGTAAACAGCACCAATCTCCGTGATGTCCTTCCAGTTAGTGTGCACAGCCGTCTGTCAGAAGCCTTCAAGGCCTTTGGCCGTAAGATGAAAGGATATTATACAGCAGATGCTATACTGGTAGCTACTGAATCCCGCACTTCCTCTCCCGTACGTATTCCGCGTGAAGACGAAACATTGATGCATCCGCAGATCAGCGGCCTTTATCCTTGTGGAGAAGGTGCCGGTTATGCAGGTGGTATCGTGTCAGCAGCAATGGACGGAGAACGCGTCGCAGAGCGTATTATAGCTTTCTATCACAGGTAATATCCGTTTTATCACACTTTTCTGAAAAGTGTGGAAGGGATAACTATCATTGCTGAAAGATTTTATCCTTATGAACCAGCTCAGAAAAATAGAACTCGGTGTTGCTACAGCAATCTTCCTGTTGCTCCTGTTCGCTCTTTTGTATAAGAGCGTTAACTACAACGTATTTGAACTGCAACATGAATATGGTTATAAGTTCGCCAGATACGATCAGGTATTTGACTATTATAAACATTACCTGTTACCATTACTGGCGCATATTACAATTGTGTATCTCGCTTTTGTAAGTATCAACAGCTGGATCATGCCAGCGTTCTACGAGCAGGGCAAATGGAAAATAGGCACTTTGTTGTTAATCGCGACCTGCGGAGCAGTATTTCTGGTCATAATGACGGCTTCCACGTGGTATAACGGATATCTGTTTGGTGTGTACAGTACACGTAAGGGCGTGCATATGCATTGTGCAAAGTCAGCTTTTATCATTACAATATTCTACATAACACTGTACGCTTTATATTATGGGGTCAAACAACTCTATTTTCAACAGCTGCATCCGAAAATTGTCAGCAAACCCTGGTTTGCACAGATCAGAGCTGAAGCGATTGTTATACTACTGCTGATTGTAGTCTTTACTTTAGTAACGCCCGGTAATAACATCGCGAAGGTGGCCATATTGGGGCTTATCGGATTTTATTATGGTGTTGTGTACTTCGTTTCACAGTACCGTCTGCTACCCCGGTATCATTTGCATCAGGATCGTCGTTTGTTGGTAAGAGATGCCGCTTTTGTTTATCTGATGATATTTACATTGTCACCGGTGTTGCTGTTCATACTGATGCCGCATCATTCAAGAGATGCGCTTCTTAGTTGTCTGGCATTATTCGCAGGTGCAGTGCTTGTTGTACTACCATTATCATATTGGATATTCTATTTGCGACAGTCCCGTAGTGATACTATATTAGGATTGCGTAAAGCACTTGATCAGTCTGAAACCGGACTGGACTTTCTCCGCTGGCAGATCAACCCGCATTTTCTCTTTAATGCACTCAATACTTTATATGGTACTGCCCTGACAGAGAAAGCGCCTGCCACCAGCGAAGGCATACAAAAGCTGGGAGACATGATGCGCTTTATGTTACATGATAACATGCAGGAGCGTATTTCCCTTTCAAAAGAAATAGCCTATCTGCAGAATTATATCGCGTTACAACGTTTGCGTACGCAAGGCTCTTCTGACATCGGTATAGAAGTTAATATTGATGATACACATTGTGATCACGAAATAGCACCCATGTTGCTCATCCCATTTGTAGAAAATGCGTTTAAACATGGTATCAGCTCACGTAACAAGTCACGTATCACCATGTCATTATCCTGTACTCCGGAAAAGATCTTCTTTGATGTATATAATACTGTTCATGCCAGCAGAGCAGGTGAAATAGAAAATGACAGTATGGGTATCGGTCTGCAGAATGTACGGCAGCGTCTGGCATTGCTCTATCCACGTAAACATGAACTGAGCATCCGCGAAACCACCACAGAATATTTTGTCCATCTTACTATTCAGATTGTATGACATTAACCGCTATCGCGATAGATGATGAACAGGTCGCATTGTCAGTAATACGTACGCATGCGGCACAGGTTCCCTTTCTGGATATCAGGGGATATTTCACTGATCCTTTTGAAGCGTTGGAGTATCTGCAAAAGGAAAAGGTCGATCTGTTGTTTCTGGATATCCGGATGCCGGATATATCCGGTCTGGAGTTGATGACGACTGTACCCGGTGCACCCATGGTGATCTTTACCACCGCCTACTCCGAACATGCCGTACAAAGTTTTGAACTGGATGCACTGGATTATCTGCTCAAACCATTTTCCTTTGAACGCTTTCTCAAAGCCTGCAATAAAGCCAAAGCATTGCAGGTATTAATAGGTCAGCGATCAAAGTCAGATGTGCCTGCTCATATCATGCTTAAAAGCGGATATGAACAGTATAAAGTCATGCTGGATGATATCCTTTACCTTGAAAGTGCCGGCAACTATATCAACTTTGTTTTGAAAGACAAACGTATCCTGTCGCGTTTGTCTATGCAGGAAGCCCTCGCCTTGTTACCCCCGGCCCAATTTACAAGAGTACACCGCTCTTTTATCGTTGCTAATAATAAGATTGATAAGGTGGACAGGAGTGCAGTATATATAGGAAGTGTCGCTATCAGCATAGGAGCGGCTTATGCATTGGCTGTAGGAGAGATATTTGGGTGAGAAATCCCATATAATTTTTTTACATTTAATCTATGAACCTCATAGAAATAAAACACCTGTATAAACACTATGCCACCCATAAAGCTGTAGACGATATCAGCTTTGCGATTCCCAAAGGAAGCATATTCGGATTATTGGGTCCCAACGGCGCGGGGAAGACGACGTTGCTGCGTATGATCACCGGTATCTTTTATCCGGATAATGGGGAGATACTTTTCAATGGACGTCCGTTCGATCCACAAACGGATATTCATTCCATTGGCTATATGCCGGAAGAGAGAGGATTGTACAAGAAGATGAAAGTGGGGGAACAAGCCTTGTACCTGGCACAGCTGAAAGGCATGTCAGAGCGGGATGCAAAAGACAAGATCAAATATTGGTTTGATAAATTTGAGATCAACAGCTGGTATAATAAGAAGGTGGAAGAGCTGAGTAAGGGGATGCAACAAAAAGTACAGTTTATTTCTACGATCATGCATAGTCCCGATCTGCTCATATTAGATGAACCATTTTCAGGTCTGGACCCTATCAACGCCAACCTTATCAAGCAGGAGATATTTGACCTCAGTAAGAATGGTACGACTATCATCTTTTCTACCCACAGAATGGAGCAGGTAGAAGAGATCTGTGATCGTATTGTATTGGTTAATCAGGGTAAGAAATTACTGGATGGAGAAGTTAAACAGATCAAACAGGACTTTAAACAACACCTGTTCCGCATTGGTTTTGGTGTGATGCCTAACTTCGCACAGGTAGCTACGCATCACTTCTCTATCATTAAACAGGAGCAGCTTGCTTACACTGTAAAACTTACAGAAGGAAGTACCAACAACGACATACTGGCGCATTTCATCCGTCATAATGTGCCTATTACTTCTTTTCAGGAGATACTGCCTTCTATCAATGAGGTATTCATTCAACAGGTGACTTCCATGACCGGCGAACCGCCTCAGGTTGCCGGTATAGATGAAAGTTCAAAGGCTTTCACCAACAACTGATCATAGTAGCTTAATTACATTACAACTCCTATTTCCTCATCGCAACTCCCGATTGTTTTTATGAACAAAATCTGGCTCATTATAAAAAGAGAATTTATTACCCGTGTAAGGAAACGTTCTTTCCTGATCGTTACTCTGCTTGTGCCCTTATTCTTCGCTGCCATGATCGTTGTGCCGATCCTGATAGCCACCAACTCAAAAGAAGAAAAACGGATAGCAGTGATCGATGACAGTCACCTGTTCCTGAACCGTTTTCCGGATGATAAAGGCGTGTACTATAAATATCTGCAGAATACAAGTATTGACTCTTTTCAGACTAAATATGCAGAATATGGTTATTCCGGTCTGCTGTATATTCCACAGCTCGACATTGACCGTCCATCTGGTGTTACTTACTATAGCGATGCCCAGCCGGGTCTTTCTGTTGAAAGCAAGCTGACACGCCGGGTAAATGACCTGATAGAAGAAGAACGCTTAAAGAAAGCCAATATTGACGCAGAACAGCTGAAAGCCGTAAAAGCAGATATCAGTATTGAATTCAGAACAGGCAACGAAGGACAGAAAGGAAGTGCCGCTGTTGCCTATGGTGTAGGATATGCCAGCGGTTTCATTATCTATATCATCCTGATGTTTTTCGGTATGTCTGTTATGCGTGGTGTAATGGAAGAGAAAGTGAGTCGTATAGCCGAAGTGATGATCTCCAGTGTAAAACCATTCCAGCTGATGATGGGTAAGATTATTGGTATTGCAGCAGTCGGACTTCTGCAGTTCCTGATATGGGTCGCGCTGATCGCCACCATACAACTCATATTGCCGTTATTTATTTCCGGTGATGCGGTTGCTGCCATGAATGATGGTAATACCATGATGCAGGGCGGTAGCAATGCTGCGATGGTTGAAGCGATCGAAAAGATCCAGTTTGTAGTGGGCAGCGTGAACTGGACAGCTGTGATCACCTGTTTTATATTCTATTTCCTCGGCGGTTATCTCTTTTATTCTGCATTATTCGCAGCCGTAGGTAGTCTGGTGAATGAAGATCCGACAGATGCGCAGGCACTGACCTTCCCGATCACCCTGCCCATCATTATTGGTATTATGGTGATGATCTCCTCGGTGCAAAATCCATCCGGACCGGTGGCTTTCTGGGGCAGTATTATACCTTTCACCTCTCCGATGGTGATGATGGCACGTATCCCTTATGGCGTGCCGGGAACAGTGCCGTACTGGCAGCTGGGATTGTCAATGAGTTTGCTGATCGTAGGTTTTCTGTTTACCACATGGATGGCGGGTAAAATCTATCGTACCGGTATATTGATGTATGGTAAGAAGATTACCTGGAAAGAGGCGCTGAAATGGGTAAGCAGAAAGGCATAATGCATAGCGTTAGCTATTCAATTGACGGATGGTCTGATTAAACTCCTCCCATATTTCTATAACGATTTCTCTGGCAGGTTTAAGTGTATGAATCAATGCACTTACCTGTCCGATTTCGAGTTCACCTTCCTCCATATTACCCTCAAACATACCCGCTTTGGCGCGGGCACGACCCAGCAAAGTCTTTAATATTTCAGGATCGGCACCTTTGTCTTCTGCCTCCTTAACGCTCTGGAAGAAATTGTTTTTCAATAACCTTACGGGTGTCAGCTTTTTCATGGTCAGCATGGTATCACCTTCTTTGGCATCAATGATCGCCTGTTTGAATTGCTCATGAGAAGATGCTTCCGGCGTTGCTACAAAACGGCTGCCTACCTGTACACCCTCTGCTCCCAATGCGAATGCAGCTGTCATTGCTTTTCCGGAGCCAATACCGCCTGCTGCAATGACCGGGATCTTTACCTGTTCGCATACGGCAGGAATCAATACCATTGTCGTAGTTTCTTCTCTTCCGTTATGTCCACCGGCTTCAAAGCCTTCTGCTACTACAGCGTCTACGCCGGCTGCTTCACTTTTGGCTGCAAAGAAGGCGCTGGATACCACGTGTACGACAGTGATACCTGCTGCTTTCAGGATAGGTGTCCAGGTTTTTGGATTGCCTGCTGAAGTAAAAACGATGGGTACTTTTTCTTCAATAACGATGTCAATCAACTGATTGATATCCGGGTAGAGGAGCGGGATATTTACACCGAAAGGTTTATCTGTCGCCTGTTTGCATTTCCGGATGTGTTCTCTGAGTGTGTCGGGGTACATACTGCCGGCGCCGATTAATCCGAGGCCGCCTGCATTGCTGACAGCACTGGCCAGTTTCCAGCCGCTGGCCCAGATCATACCTGCCTGGATGATGGGGTATTGAATGTGGAATAGTTGGGTGATACGGTTCATGGAATGAAAATAAGGAAAAATCACAGGCTGATGGTAGACAGAGGCCATTACTATCAGCCTGTGATGAAGTAGGGGGCTTACCCCAGATCTATCTCCGTATTATCCCCGATGTTCAGGCTCTGGCTCAACCCGCGGATATTCGCATCACTACCGATCAGCGACGATTTCAGCACTACTTCATACAAGTTACTGAATGAGCCGATGATAGAGTCTTTTACGATGGAGTAATTGATCACAGTGTTATCGCCTATGGCCACATTAGGACCAATGATAGAGTTTTTGATACTGCAGCCCTCTGCAATGCTCACAGGCGGTATAATAATCGTATTCTCATAAGCCTGAGCCGGATTATTATCCATTTTGTATTTGCTGAGCAGAATGGCGTTTGTTTCGAGCAGGGTGTCTTTACGGCCACAATCGAACCAGTTGTTGACTTTAAAGGTCTTAAAGGTCACACCATGTTCGATCATACACTGCAGGGCGTCAGTCAGCTGAAATTCGTCGTGCGACTTCTTCTGATGCAGGATATTCTGTTCGAGGCAGTCGTATAACTGTGGGGTCTCTTTTATCTTATAGACCCCTACGAGTGCCAGATTTGACTTCGGAATCTGTGGCTTCTCCACTACCCGGATGATATTATTCTCTTCATTCAGTTCGGCAACACCGAAGTTACGTGGGTCATCCACTTTTTTCAGACCCAGCATAGATACCGGTGCAGCGATCAGTTCCTGAAAATTGCCTTCGCAGATGGTATCTCCCAATACGATCAGGATTTCATCATCCTGTACCACCTGTCTGGTCAGCAGGATGGCATGTCCGGTACCCTCACGGCTGTTTTGCTGCACGAAATGGCAGGTCAGGTGAGGATATTTCTGTTGCACATAGTGCTGGATCTTGTCGCCCAGATATCCGATGACAAATACAAATTCGTTGATGCCGGCTTCTACCAGCTGGTCAATGATAATACTTAATATCGTTCTGCCCGCGAGGGGAATTAATGCTTTCGGCTGTGTATATGTGTGAGGTCGTAGCTTGGTGCCGGCACCGGCTACAGGTATTATGGCCTTCATGTACGCAGGTTAGGTTTAATAATCTCGTTCTCGTACCGAGGGCGTGAAGGTAGAACAAAAAATGAAAATAGTCCATAGGGCTGAAGTACAGGATGTTAGGCAGAATCGGGCTAGAAAAATCATCGGCCTGTTATAAGATATAATAATTATTGTCTATGACAAATATAGTTTCCTAGTTTTTATGACTGTCGTATTGTCTTTTTGTAGGAAAAAAAACTATTGAATAGCTGATATTGACTATGCACTATTCACAAATTCGATTACCTTTGCAGCAAATTTTCAAAGTTTCATACAATGCAAAGAGATCTGCAAATATTTAATATCATCAGCCAGGAGCTGGAACGTCAGCGTCATGGTATAGAATTGATCGCTTCGGAAAACTTTACCAGCCTGCAGGTTATTCAGGCTATGGGGACCGTTCTGACCAATAAATACGCAGAAGGTTATCCGGGACGCAGATATTATGGCGGCTGTGAGATCGTTGACCAGAGTGAACAACTGGCGATCGACAGAGCTAAACAGATCTTTAATATTGAGTATGCAAACGTACAGCCGCACTCCGGTGCACAGGCAAATGCTGCTGTAATGCTGGCAATCCTGAAACCGGGTGACAAGATCCTGGGTCTGGACCTGAGCATGGGCGGTCACCTGACACACGGTTCTCCTGTAAACTACTCCGGTAAATTATATGAGCCATTCTCTTATGGCGTAAATAAAGAAACAGGGCTGATCGAGTACGATAAGATGGAAGAGATCGCGCTGAAAGAAAAACCACAGCTGATCGTTTGTGGTGCTTCTGCTTACAGCCGTGACTGGGATTACAAACGTATCCGTCAGATCGCTGACCAGATAGGCGCTTTCGTACTGGCTGATATCGCACATCCGGCTGGTCTGATCGCAAAAGGACTGCTGAACTCTCCGTTTGAACATTGTCATTTTGTAACCACTACTACGCATAAAACACTGCGTGGTCCTCGTGGTGGTATGATCATGCTGGGTAAAGATTTCGAGAATCCATTTGGTCTGAAAACACCAAAAGGTGAAATCCGTATGATGAGCTCTCTGATCGATACAGCTGTATTCCCTGGTATTCAGGGTGGTCCGCTGGAGCACGTCATCGCGGCGAAAGCAGTTTCTTTCTACGAGATCCTGTCTGACGAATATGATGTATATGCTAAACAGATCATCAGAAACGCACAGGCAATGTCTAAAGCATTTGTGGAGAAAGGCTACCAGATCGTTTCTGGCGGTACTGACAACCACCTGATGCTGATCGACCTGCGTAATAAGAACATCTCCGGTAAAAAAGCTGAACAGGTATTGGTAAAAGCTGACATTACTGTCAACAAAAACATGGTTCCTTTTGATGATAAATCTGCCTTCGTTACTTCCGGTATCCGTGTAGGTGTTCCGGCTATCACTACCCGTGGTATGAAAGAAGAACACATGGGTCAGGTAGTAGCATGGATCGATGAACTGCTGATGGATGCTGACAATGAAGCACGTATCACCAGCGTAAGAGGTGCAGTGAATGATTTCATGAAACAGTTTGTACTGTATCCTGAACTATAGTCAATACGGGATGCATATCCCTCCGACTTTAAAACAATGGTTAGTAAGTAACATAAAAAAAAGCTGCGGGTCATTCCGCAGCTTTTTTATTGATGTGCAGGCCGGAAAAACGGCCGGATGTTTAGTTGTTGAGACTCATCTGCTCCTGCTCTTCTCCTTCTGTAATTGACTTCGCAAAGTGCCTGATATCTTCATTCCTGATCTTCTTAAAACCCACTACCGTCTTACCCATTCTTGGGATCAGTGAGAAACCCCATGCCTGAAACATCTCATGACTGATATCAGAGTGGCAAAGCGGCATCCCGTTCGCCGGATCAAAAACAACCGGTACATGGACCTCCATACTGGGCGCGTTTTTGTCGAAGGTAGAGAATACGCCGGCAGGGACATAAGCGACAACAGTGCTGTCATACACGTCTTTGCGGATCAGATTTTCCAGTTCTTCGAGACTCACATATTTTATCGGGAAAGGGTAGTCACTCTTCGCTACATTGGCCTCGAATGTTTCATCCAGCCAGTCTTTACACAGTACCAAGGTCTTGCCCTTCATCAATACCGCATTGTGTTTGATCTCTTTCTGAAGAACAGTGGACGTCTTCCCATCCAGTTGCTCGTTAAATACAAAAGTAGCCAGCCGCAGACCAACCGCCAGATCAATATAATCCGGGAACTGATCAGACATGTTCTGGATGTAGAAAGGATACTGCAGATCATTCTCAATAAAGGTCATACTGATAACCGGGATACTGAGGTCCTTCGGATCTTTCTGCCATGTTAGTCCGGATGTGTAGGTGCGGGTCAGTTTGGAATAACGGCTTTTCGTTCCAGGCTTCACATGTAGTGACTGGCAATCCATCACAATACTGGTTCTGTCACCCTTCTTACGGATTTTCCCGATTTCTTTTTCGGTACGTACTTCAATAGTAGCACCACCGTTCACTGTCCAAAACTGTCTGACTGTTTCAGGGAAGTCCTGATTTAATTGTCTGATCGCCTGCTTATAAGCATTTGCCATTTCAGGGGAAGTACGGGCGAGTTGCTGTAGGATCTTCTTATCAGGTTTTTCTTTCACCACAATGATTCTTGTTCGCTTTTTCATCTTCTCCAGGTCTTTCGTCTTCACGAACTGTGCAGATGCCGTAATCGCTGAAAATAAAAGGCTTAAACAAAGCACGGCTGCTATAGGGCCTTTCATAGGGGATAGATTTAAGTGTAAACCACTGAAGCAAATATAGCTTATAAAAAAGTCTTAATGTGTAGAATTTAACCGACAAAGTCAAGATTAAATCAGTATTTACTCATTATGTATGCCTTATTATTGAGTAATACGATTCCTGCCATCCCGGAATATCCCGGCTCCAAAAATTACTTGCCTGTGAAGCCACTGAATACCAATCAGTTTTATCGCCATTGCTCCCGGCCGTGAAAAAAAACATTTTGCAGTTTCAAAATCATTACTACTTTTACAGTGTACTAGTTATGTAGTACACTAAATCACTAATCTATGATATCCATCCAGAATCTATCATTCAGCTATCGGAAGAACAAGCCTTTGTTCGATAACCTGAATCTGCAGCTGGAGGCTGGTCACATCTATGGTTTGCTGGGAAAGAATGGTGCAGGTAAGTCCAGTCTGTTGAAGCACATTGCAGGATTGTTATTCCCTAAAGCCGGTCACTGTAAGGTGCTGGGCTTCGATTCCCGTTATCGCCAACCAGCGTTTTTGCAGAACATCTTTATGGTACCGGAAGAGTTTTATCTGCCACAGGTGAGTATCAAAAGCTATCTGAGTACCTATGCCCCTTTCTACCCTTTGTTTGATAAGAAGGCATTCTACAATTATCTGGAAGAATTCCAGATCCCCATGGACCAGAAACTGACAGAAATGTCCTATGGTCAGAAAAAGAAAGTGCTGATCAGTTTTGCACTGGCATCCAACACAAAAGCATTGATCCTCGACGAACCGACGAATGGTCTGGATATCCCTTCCAAGAGCCAGTTCCGTAAAGTGATTGCAGCAGCTGTCAGCGATGAAAAATGTATCGTGATCTCCACGCATCAGGTACGTGATCTGGATAATCTGATCGACAGTATCGTGATCATCGATAATCACAAGATCATCTTCAGACAGGACGTTGAAACAGTAACCGACAGACTGTTATTCAGCACAGTTGCCAACATTGTAGATACTAACAAAGTACTGTTTTCTGACAGCTCTATCCGTGGCCATGCTGTTATCACCCCGAATGAAGGAGCACAGCATAGCAAGATAGACATGGAACTGCTGTTTAATGCTGTATTGGATAAACCCGAGCGTATCACACAAATCTTCAACTAACCCTTATGCAAGCGAATAATTTATTTAGCCCGGTTCGTTTCGGGTGGTATATGCGAAAACATTTTCAGGATAACTTCCGGCTGTACGGTATGTCTGTTATTGTGCTGACAGTACTGTTGCTCATATTACTGCTGGTGTCTTCTACTGATAATTTTTCCATTAAAGCCAGTGGATTAATGCCCCTGTTCTTTATAGGGATGTATGCTACCGGTCTTATTTTCACCAGCCTTTGTTTTAGTGAATTAGGTAATAAACAGCAGGGTATCGACTACCTGTTATTCCCGGCCTCACATATGGAAAAATTCATCAGCACTTTGCTGGTAACTACTGTAGGTTTTCTGCTCTTTTATCATGTGGCATTTTACCTGGCTTATCAGACGATGGATCTGATCATCTATACAAGGAAGCATGTGCATATTGTGAATGACCTGAAAACATTCACAGCTGATATGCCGTGGCAATACTTCTATGTTGTATGGTTCGTCGCACAGGCATTTATGTTACTGGGAGCTGTTTATTTTCAAAAATATAGTTTCATTAAAACCATTTTTCTGCTGGCTGTTTTTCTGTTCTGCCTGTACCTCCTGAATACTGTTTTTGTAATGTTGTTCTTTGGTAAAACTCTGGATGAATGGTATTCTCATTTTCCGTTCATCGTCGTACAGATCCAAAAAGGTGCAACTTCTATAGGAGAAATCCATGATGTACTGGTCATACCGGAAACATTGCAGAAGATTTTCATATTCACAGCTACATACTTATTGCCGCCTATGCTGTGGACCCTGGCATATGCACGGCTAAGAGACAAGGAAATATAATCAGGAGTATCGGTTTAAAAAGATCATTTATGGAATTCAAAGACACGCAGGCTATATATCTCCAGATTGCCGACTACATGTGTGAGCAGGTATTGCTCGACAAGTGGAAACCAGAGGACAGGATTCCTTCGGTGAGAGAACTGGCGGTACAGCTGGAAGTGAATCCCAATACGGTGATGCGCACCTGTGAATATTTGCAGCAATACGAGATCATCTATAATAAAAGAGGGATCGGTTACTTTGTTGCAGGTGGTGCATCTAAGAAGATCAAGCAACTAAAAAAGGAGCAGTTCCTGGCGAATGAATTGCCACAGTTCTTCCGCAGTATTTATCTGCTGGATCTTGAGCTGGACGAACTAAAGACGCATTACGAGAAGTTTAAGAAATCCCATTTCAAGTAATTCATTAAAACGGTAGTCATGAAGACCAGTTATAAATTATTAATCGCTTTTGCAGGCCTGCTCATACTGCTGATGCTGATAGCAGATAGTGTGATATGGGCAAATTATAAAAAGGGCTATAATGGCAAAGAAGCTATAAGAATGGAGGTAAATCAGCCAAGAAGAGGACAGGATTTAAAGCCATTCAAAGTGCTGGTATTGGAAGGGGCACGGGACCATCAGTTACCAGTTATGAAAAGTGACAAAAATCTGGCTGTTTTTACAGAAAATCAGGACGGCAAGTTTATGTACTCATTTCATAATGATACGTTGTTTCTCAATTTGAAGAACTATCACGTAAGCATCCTGGAGTGTACCGATCTCACTGACGTAGTGATAAAAGAAGGTGCTGTTTTCCTGCAACGGTTTAATCAACCAGTACTGAACATCCATGCAAAGGAAGGGTGTGGTATTGATCTTACTGATGTACAATTGGGCAAGCTGACTGTTAGTGGTGGAGAAGCCTGCGAACTAAAAATGCATGGTGATTACAGTAAAGTAGACTCTTTACAGGTCGCTTTAGGGAAAAACAGTGCTGTAGAGTCTTACAACGTACCTTATCAGGATGTACAGATGGACATCGAGACGCTGGCTGTATTCCGTATGGAAGGAGTATCCGCATCCGCTATCAAAAAGATCAGATAAACTTTTTTATAACGATAAGACAAAAAGGCTATGTTGATAGAGGTCTGCTTTCCAGCGGACCTCTTTGGTTACTTTAGTTTAAATAAAAAGAAAGCCGTCCGCATATGCGAACGGCTTTTCTCAATATAATAAGCTATTGTATCAGAATTGGGTAGCCAGCCATGCCATGGTACCAATACCTACTTCAATCGCGCTTTCGTCCACATCGAAGGTCGGAGTGTGTACGCCGGAAGTGATACCACGGGATATATTACCGGTACCTAAACGGAAGAAACAGGCCGGAACGATCTGGGAATAGAAGGCAAAGTCTTCTGCGCCCATACGTACTTCTGTATCTTCTACATTTGACAGACCAAGGTAATCTTCTGCCAGACCACGTGCTTTACCGGTTACGGCCTCGTTATTGTACAGGCAGGGATAACCTACCAGTATTTCAATATCGATCTCTGCACCCATCGCATGCGCCAGTTCGGTCGCCTGTTTTTTGATGATCTCATGTGCTTTAAAACGCCATGTCTCATCCATCGCCCTGAAAGTGCCCATTAGCTTTACTTCACTGGGGATGACGTTTGTCGTATAACCACCGTTGAAAGCACAGATGCTCAACACGGAAGGTGAAAACGGATTATTATTACGGCTGATCACCTGTTGCAGACTTACCACCAGATGAGATGCCACAAGAATGGTATCTACCGTCAGGTGAGGCAAAGCTGCGTGGCCGCCTTTTCCTTTGATCGTAATATAGATTTCATCCGCACTGGCCATGTACTGTCCTGCGCGGAAACCCAGTTTCCCTGCCTCCATACCCGGCTGCACGTGCATACCCAGTATCGCGTCAGGACGGGGATTTTCCAGTGCTCCTTCCTGTATCATCAGACTGGCACCGCCCGGGTGTTTTTCCTCACCCGGCTGAAACAGTACTCTGATTGTGCCCTCAAATTCGTCTTTCAGTTGCTGCAGAATGCGGGTAGCACCCAGTACACAGGTAGTGTGTACGTCGTGTCCGCAGGCATGCATAACACCCGTATTAAGTGATTTATAAGGTACATCATTCGCTTCGGTGATAGGGAGTGCATCGATATCAGCTCTTAAAGCGATGGTTTTGGAAGATGGATTCTTACCTTCTATGGTAGCGATAATGCCGGTACCGGCAATACCAGCTGTATAGGATACGCCAAATTCGTCCAGTTTCTGTTGCAGGAATTTAGATGTTTCGTATTCCTGAAAGGATAATTCCGGATGAGCGTGAATATGACGGCGGATAGCAACGAACTCCGGCGCGTATTGATGCGCCAGTTCTTTAATACGATTCTTCATTACCAGCTTCTTTCTCAGGTGACAGATTAATAATGGCAGGTACAACAAATACGCCTCCCGGGAAGCTGGCACTCATTTTTTCTCTGAGATCAGTCGCTTCTTCACGGGTTTTAAAGTCACCTATGCGCACCTTAAAGTAAGGGGCCTGGTAGTCCAGATAAGTACGGTAATCAGGGTATAATTGCATGGCGCGTGCCTTTACATCATTGGCCTCATTTCTTTTATTGGTGGAAATCACCTGTACCCTGAATCCCGGTTGATTACGGATAGCGAGGGTGTTGATGTAGATCTGTTTTCTGATCAGCAGGTCCAGCCGACTGTCTTTTACGACTTTCACACCGCCGCTGCTGGCAATAGGTCCGTCCTGGGCTATTGCCAGGCCTCCGATCAGCAGTCCGGAGAATAATAATATTAAGTGTTTCATATTCATACTTTTATCCCTTCATGAGGGCCACGCCATTGCTCGTCCCGATCCTTGTGGCGCCTGCGTCGATCAACTCCTTTGCAAAATCAAAGGTACGAATACCGCCGGAAGCTTTTATCTGAATATTTGCCGGCAGGTTTGCCCTCATGAGTGATACTGCAGCAACGGTCGCCCCTTTTTCGGCATACCCGGTAGAAGTCTTTACAAAATCCACCTGATATCTGGCGTATAGTTCGCAGCACTGTACAATCTCTTCTTCCAATAATATGCCACTTTCAATGATCACTTTAATGACCTTGCCATGCTGACGGATCACCGCCATCATCGTCGCGATCTCTTTTTCCAGATATGCCCAGTCTTTATTTTTGATCGCCAAAACGCTGGCCACCATATCAATCTCGTCAGCACCGTCCACAATCGCCAGTATGGTCTCCGCCACCTTTGCCTCAATCGCAGAATAACCAAACGGGAATCCGGTTACAGTCGCCACCTTCGTTGTGGTATTCCCTACAAAGGTTTTGGCCATTTTTACAAAGGGAGGAGGTATACATACCGCAGCAAAATCGTATTCTACCGCTTCCATACAAAGGGTCTTGATATCTTCAAGGGTAGTGGTAGGTTTGAGAACGGTATGGTCGATGTATCTGTTGAGTTTCATTGTGACAGGTTTCGTGTGCGAAAGTAAGGGAAATCTGGAAATGGACATATCCGCAACAAAAAAGGGTCCGCTGTAAGCGAACCCTTTCCTCATATCTCTAAAAGACTAAAAATCTTTTCCGTGACATTGTTTGTACTTCTTACCGCTTCCGCAAGGACAAGGATCATTCCTGCCTACTTTCGGACCCGCTTTCGCAGGCTCCTGCTTCATCTGCTCCGCATTAGAAGCGAAATCTTCTGCTACGGCTGCATCACCACCATCAAATTCCTGATGTGTCGCACGCATACGGCTCATATCAGTCTTTTCTTCGCGACCCTCACGGATCTGTGGTTGTGGTGCCGGTTGCTGTGGCAGTTCCTGCTGCTGTTGCTGCGGACGGTTATCTTCCTGAACAGGGATACCTGAACGGCACAGGAAGGATACTATTTCGCGGTTAGTCTCTGCATTCAGGTCTTTGAAGAGATTGAATGCTTCGAATTTATAGATCAGTAATGGATCTTTCTGTTCGAATACGGCGTTCTGAACGGATTGTTTCAGATCATCCATTGCACGCAGGTGCTCTTTCCATGCCTCATCAATCAGGGACAGGGTGATGCTGCGTTCGAGTGCGTTGATGGTTTCGAAACCTTTCGTGTCAACTACTTTCTGCAGGTTTGCGAGGATGTTCATACCTTTCTTACCATCAGTGAATGGGATGGAGATGTTTTCGATATGATGACCCTGTTCGCGGTGGATCTGCTCGATAACAGGCAGTGTTTGCTGTGCCAGTTCAGAAGTCTTACGCTCGTAGTTATCTTTTGCCTGTTGGTAAAGACGGGTAGTGAGCGCAGTGGTATCTGTACGGTTCAGTTCTTCCTGTGTGATATCTGTGTCGATACCAAAGTTCAGGATCGCATCCAGTTTGAATGCTTCGTAGTCACCGCTGTTTTTATGTGTAGTAACGAGGTTTTCTGCTACATCGTAGAATGAGTTATCGATATCGATAGACAAACGTTCGCCAAACAGTGCGTGATTACGTTTAGAGTAGATCACAGTACGTTGTTTGTTCATTACGTCATCGTATTCGAGGAGACGTTTACGGATACCGAAGTTATTTTCCTCTACTTTACGTTGTGCTCTTTCGATAGATCTGGTGATCATGCTGTGCTGGATCACTTCACCTTCTTTATAGCCCATACGGTCCATCAGACCAGCAATACGGTCAGAACCGAACATACGCATCAGGTCATCTTCCAGAGACACGAAGAACTGAGAGGTTCCCGGATCTCCCTGACGACCGGCACGACCACGCAGCTGACGGTCAACACGACGGCTTTCGTGACGCTCAGTACCAATGATCGCCAGACCACCAGCTTCTTTTACGCCAGGTCCGAGCTTGATATCCGTACCACGACCTGCCATGTTGGTAGCGATGGTCACAGCACCCGGAAGACCAGCTTCTGCAACGATCTGCGCTTCACGGGCGTGCTGTTTCGCGTTCAATACATTGTGAGGGATCTTTTCGAAGGTCAGCATTTTGCCGAGCAATTCAGATACTTCTACGGAAGTAGTACCCACCAGTACCGGACGACCGGCAGCCTGTAATTGCTTTACTTCATCTATTACCGCTCTGTATTTATCACGTTTTGTTTTGTATACCAGATCTTCCGCATCCTTACGGGTGATAGGCAGGTTGGTCGGGATGGTTACCACGTCCAGTTTGTAGATTTCCCAGAACTCACCCGCTTCTGTTGTCGCTGTACCGGTCATACCAGCCAGTTTGTGATACATACGGAAGTAGTTCTGCAGGGTAACGGTAGCGAATGTCTGCGTAGCAGCTTCCACTTTTACGTTTTCCTTTGCCTCAATCGCCTGATGCAGACCATCAGAATAACGACGACCATCAAGGATACGACCTGTCTGTTCGTCAACGATTTTTACTTTACCATCCATTACCACATACTCCACATCTTTATCGAAGAGGGTGTATGCTTTCAGCAACTGCTGAATGGAGTGGATACGTTCAGATTTCTGTGCAAAGTCCTGGAGCAGGATATCTTTCTGATGCAGTTTTTCATCTGCAGTCAGACCGCTCTTTTCAATCTCTGCTATTTCAGAACCCACATCCGGCAGGATAAAGAAGTGAGGATCTTCTCCCGTACGGGTAATGAGTGAGATACCTTTTTCAGTCAGGTCAACACTGTTGTTTTTCTCGTCAATAGTGAAGTACAGTTCTTCATCTACTTTCGGCATTTCACGCTGCTGATCTGCGAGGTAATAGTTCTCTGCTTTCTGCAGTAATACTTTTACACCCGGTTCGCTCAGATACTTGATCAGCGCACTGTTTTTTGGTAAACCACGCCATGCACGCATCAGCGCCATACCACCTGTCTTCGCGTCGTCTTTACCTTCAGAGATCAGCTTCTTCGCTTCCAGCAGATACTGGTTGGTTGCCTTACGCTGTGCTTCTACCAGTGCCTGAATACGCGGCTTCAATGCATGGAACTCCTGTTCGTCACCACGGGGGATCGGACCGGAAATGATCAATGGCGTACGTGCGTCATCGATCAATACGCTATCCACCTCATCGACCATGGCGAAGTGATGTTTGCGCTGTACCATTTCATCCGGACTATGCACCATGTTATCACGCAGGTAGTCAAAGCCGAACTCGTTATTTGTACCATAAGTAATATCCGCGAGGTAGGCATTTCTACGCTCAGCAGTATTAGGCTGGTGTTTATCAATACAATCAACTGTTATACCGAGGAACTCGAACAGCGGACCATTCCACTCAGAGTCACGACGAGCCAGGTAGTCGTTCACGGTTACCACGTGCACACCTTCACCGGCTAATGCGTTCAGATAGGCTGGCAGCGTAGATACAAGGGTTTTACCTTCACCCGTTGCCATTTCGGAAATTTTACCCTGATGCAATGCAATACCACCAATGAGCTGTACATCATAATGTACCATGTTCCAGGTTACAGTATTACCAGCAGCAGTCCAGCTGTTTTTCCACGTCACATTGTCACCGTCAATTGTCACATAATCTTTTCTGACAGCCAGCTGTCTGTCCAGCGGAGTTGCTGTTGCAGTGATGGTTGGTGACTGTGAGAGACGGCGGGCCGCTTCTTTTACAACTGCAAATGCCTCAGGGAGAATCTCCTTGAGTACACCTTCCAGCTGTGTATCACGTTCTTTCTTGAGTTTATCTATTTCCTGATAAATAACGTCTTTCTGGGCTACGTCTTGCGCAAATTCTGCGTCTGCTTTCTTGTCAGCAATGGTCTCGTCAATTTTGGCAAGATGAGTGCTGATACGCAAACGGAAGTCCTGCGTTTTGTTACGTAGCTGGTCTACAGGAAGGGATTGAAGTTTTTCATACTCCGCGTTGATCTGCCTCACAATAGGCTCGATAGCTTTGATATCTCTCTCCGACTTGTGCCCGCCAAAAAGTTTAGTTAAAAAACCTAACATGTTGAGTTTATTACGAATGATTGTTAAAACAGTTGTACAGTCCAGAACGAAGTCTTTCCGATACCGGACTTCCCTACCCAAATATTATGCTTACATAGCATCCGATGACAAGCTGTCAGGCTCTCCCGGCATTGGCAAGGCCTGTAAAATTAGGAATTATTTGCACATAGTGAAGGCTAAATGCGGTATTGTGGCAGCAGGAATGGATTTTTAACTGGAATATAGCATGGGAAAGGGCTTTGGGTACTTGCAAAGTATGATACGGGTGCAAAAAAGCCGCCTTGTTGTGGACGAGGCGGCTTCAAATGTTAAAATAGTGTTATTAATCCCACCAAAGGAAGAGCTGTTTTGTCTCCAATATCTCAGCTGCCAGATTTTCCACTGTCTCCGTTCCCTGCTCTGCCAGATCCGGACAAAACTCATAAACATCACTGGCGAAAGTCATCGCATCCGCCTGATTTAACTTATTCAGATGTACCTCTACCCAGTCAATATCTGCACCGGTTATCTCAAACGCTTCTTTTTCATACAGATGATGCAGTTTCCGCATAATACTGTCGTTGCTGATATCATAGTTCGCACCATTAGTAGCCCGGAACCGGATGATATCAAACTGGTTGTTGGTTTTCAGTACTGCATACTTGTCCGGTTTGGTACCGAAGTTTTCTTCCGACTTAAATAAAAGATATCCCTGCTTTTTGAGGACTGCCCTTAACTTTTCGTAATCACCACTGTTTTCCGCAGTTACATCATACTCAAACTGTAACGCGTCTTCCAGTCCCGCTGCCCCATTCAGTTCACGTAATGTTGGTGCTAATCTGATGATGTTACCGGATATGCTTTCTCTCAATGCGTCAATGACCGCGTGATCATAGTGTAAGGTGTCAGCTAATGCGTAGTCCTTCTGCAGTAAAGGATTTTTCTCCCTGCCTGCTGCATTACAGCCATACATCACGCTTGCCAGCGATAAGGATAATAGGATTTTATTCATAGGTCTACGTAAATATTAAATAAATGTACAAAATGTTTCCATTGAGAAATCAGTGTAGAATAATTACTACTTCTTTCGTATACCTGTGACGGATAGTTGACAATGTCATTTGAAAAGAGAAGGACAACTGATGAGGTCATACAGTATCAATTCATTGCATAAACTCCTCGTTATCTCCTCATTAAGCCCTTACTGATACGCTTGTGAACGAAGAAATAACGATCAGATAACGGAGTAATGACAGCGTAGTATAAGTGGAAGAAGATGGAGGGACAGAAAAAGGAGAAAAAAGTATTGTTTTTGGAGAATTTGGGAAGAAAAAGGCCGTTTATCCTACGGCCGAACAAGCGACGAATCTGTGGCGAATCTGCGACGAATAAGCGACGAATCTGAACATAGCCCAATAAATAGCACTACTGATATTATTTTACCGTTAATCGCGTGGGTGATCAGTTTTCCCTTCTTTTATACGATGCAGATGCACGTCGGAAACACCTGTAACCCTTTTCAATGGTTTCACCTCTCAATTGTACATTGTCAGGAATAACGGAAACACAAGGTATCTCGCTGTCCCAGCAAAGGTGACTGGTCGTTGTTAAAAGAGGCGCAGCCGTATTGGCGATGACCGTCGTCGTCGGCGTATAAGGCATAGGTGTCAGCCACCAGTCAGCATGATGCACAACTTCAACCAGTTTATCATTAACAAATGCCTTCAGCAGATGACGTCCCAATCCGATAGTACCAATCATAAACACAAATGTGATCGTCAGCGCAGCCAGATTGACCTGTTTAAAACTGAAAGAAGGAGCATATAAAGCAAGCGCTATGATCACCAGCGGCACAAGATAACTGTAGCCAAACCTTGGATCAGGCGCCTGGAATATCCAGTAAATTAAACCGGCTAACAGGAATGCAAACAGCGGTAAAGTACCCGCCGGCAAACGTTTTCTCCTGAAGGAAATCAGCGGTACCGCCGCAAATGCCGCCAGTATCAGCAGCTTATCGTATATGCGTACACTCTCTTTGAACCAGCTGATATAATGTTGTACAAAACTCTCTGAAGCAAATCGTGACGCATCCACCACCCGATAAAAGGCAAAAATGTGAATATCCTTTGTAGTGGCTGAAATGACATCTGTAGATACCGCCCAATCCAGCTGAAAGAAATCCGGCATGGCAATCGGGAAAAGGATATAACCTGTCAGCATCACATTTCTGGCCAGCCATGGTAACAATATCACAGCGCCCGTCCCACACAGTACAATCAACTGCAGGTATTTTTTCTCACGCAATACCTGCCATAACAACACCGCGGTGATGATCAATACCGGAATAGAAGAAACCTTTACGGTTACAAGGAATACAGGCGCCAGCAGTAAAAACACACTGTTATCTCCTGCAAGCTGTGATTGCCCGTTAATACTATGTTCCAGCCATACCACCATCAGCAGACAACTGATATAATACACCACCATATCCGCCGCAGGCGCAGTTGTATTATACACACAGAATTGCGGCATACTGATCATCACCAGCATACCCGCTTTTAAAAGCGTCAAAAATCTGTTATCCTGCTCACGCGGCAGGAGATATAATAAAGTAAGCAGGTAGACCACACCATTGATGTGATTATCCGCCACACCAGTCAGCCATGAAAAATTGAAAACAGCCGACAATACATGCCAGTGTGAATTAAATCCGAAACGCTCGTGCAGATTTGCCAGTCCGGGAACAATCTTAAAATGCTGCATCCATTTAATGAACTGTGCATAATACAGTCCCTCGTCATAAGAAAGCGATTGCTGCGAAGAAATATACAGTACATACAACACAGCTATTCCCATGAAAAGCTGTTTGCCTTTACCAGCCGCTTTTGCCGCCCGTACGTAAACCGATATCTGCTGATGAACAGGTATGCGCTGTAAAAGATAACAAAGCAGCCCTCCCGCCAGTAGTATACCATGAGCAACGCCCGCCAATGGCATAAAGAAGCTGAGACAGGCGGCGGGTATGGTCATGACAAGACTGCCGGTCAGTGCAACCAGCGCGAAATGTGGATGCGCCTCACTGTTCTTTAATATCCGGTGTTGCAGGAATCGCTGCAACGTATATCCATACAGGAAAGACAGTATAATGATATACAGGAACTTAACGAACAGGAACAGCATAGTTGATTATTTATTGATATCGACAGTTTTTTTCTGTCTGCTGAAGATATTGTATTTCAGGATGCAGTAAATCGCACGGAATCCGTCTTTGTAGTTGATCTTCTTACCTTCGGCATACGTACGGCCATAATAAGCGATACCCACTTCATAAATACGGATACCCGGCACACGACTGATCTTCGCAGTAACCTCCGGCTCAAACCCGAAACGGTTTTCTTTCAGATCGATCTGTTTGATGATATGACTGCGGAATAGTTTGTAACAGGTTTCCATGTCTGTCAGGTTCAGATTGGTCAGCGCATTGGACAGGAAAGTCAGGAACTTATTCCCGATGGTGTGCCAGAAAAACAGGATACGGTGAGGGCCGTCACCCATAAAACGGGAACCATATACAACGTCGGCCACACCCTGCAACATAGGTTTCAATAAACGGTTATATTCTTCCGGGTTATACTCCAGGTCGGCATCCTGAATGATGGTGAAATCACCACTTGCTTTTTGAATACCTGTGCGTAAAGCCGCGCCTTTTCCTTTATTCACCTCATGACGAACGTACTGCAATTTTACATTCGGATAGGCTGACTGGAAACGGGCCACTTCTCCACCGGTATTGTCTTTGGAGAAATCGTCCACTACGACCAGTTCTTTCTGGACATCGCCGGCAAGCGAAACCGCCTGGACTCTTTCCAGGATATCATATATATATCTTTCTTCGTTATAGGCCGGGATGATCACGGAAAGTAAGTACTGTGACATATTGACAATTTTCATTCTCTGCGGCTATATCGCCGTAAAGTGGTGCAAAGAAGCAAAAAAAGTATGTAGAAAAAAAATAATAGTGCCACAGCTCGTTTGGAAAAATAATTAATTTATTAACGACCGTTTAACACTATCATTTGTTACAACACTTTACCTTTACATTATTAGGGTTTTCATAGGATAGTAAAACAAGAGCCGGATAGTCTTATTTGGCTCTTTATTTTTTTATAAAAGTCTGTACCTGAATACCTTGTTAGCATCCCTTTGTATTACAATTTTTCCCGTTTTTTTACTCCTTTATTAGCTCAGAAAGTGTCAATTGTAACACTTTAGTAGGACATTTGGTGCACAGTTTATGAGTGTTCCTACCTAATCCGTTTATCAAAATATCACACGAAAATGTGCGTGGAGTTTTCTACATTTAAGGTTTTGTGGAATAGTCTGGTTCAAAAAAGCGTACAGGTCTCGCTCAACAGGAATGCGACAGGGGGAATCCTCCTGGAAAGTCGTCATTTTGCTGTTATATTGACGGTTGCCTGTACTTTTTTATATATTAGACCCCGGAAAAGCCAATGTGGAGTGAGTACGACGGTGTGAAAAACTAATCAACTCTCCTTGCTTGTTCCACGTTACTATGTCTGTAAGACAACTCAAAACCTATAAAGAATAAAACGTTTTGCCAATGAACCGTAAGTTAAGAATGGGAATGATCGGAGGCGGTAAGGATGCCTTCATCGGTGCTATTCACCGTATCGCTGCCAATATGGACGGCCTGATCGAATTGAAAGCTGGTGCGCTGAGTGTAAATCCTGAAGTAGCGATTGAATCCGGGAAGATATTATTTCTGGACCCTGCACGCACCTATACTGACTACAAGACGATGCTGGAGAAGGAAGCGGCGCTGCCTGAAAGTGAAAGACTGGACTTTATAACGATCGTTACGCCCAACTTCGCACACTTCGAACCTGCGATGCTGGCGCTGGACAAAGGCTTTAACGTCGTGATCGAAAAACCGATCACCTTTACACTCGACGAAGCCAAACAAATAAAGGCTAAAGTAGAAGAAACAGGTCTGACCCTGCTGCTCACGCACACCTATACCGGTTATCCTCTGGTAAAACAGGCCCGTCGTATGGTGGCTGATGGCGTACTGGGTAAGATCCGTAAGGTTTGGGTAGAATATCCGCAAGGCTGGTTGAGCCGTGCTACTGAAAAAGATAGTGCCGGTGCTGCATGGAGAACAGATCCTAAACGTTCCGGTAAAAGCGGTTGTTTCGGTGATATCGGTACGCATGCTGCGAATCTGGCTGAATATATCAGTGGTCTGAAAATAGAAAAACTGTGTGCTGACCTGAACATCTTCGTAGAAAATCGTGCACTGGATGATGATGGCGCCGTACTGCTGCGTTTTGATAATGGTGCTGCAGGTGTACTTATGGCCTCTCAGGTAGCTGCTGGTGAAGAAAATGCACTGAAAATCAGAGTGTATGGTGAAAATGGCGGTCTGGAATGGGCACAACACGAACCCAATACCCTGCTGGTAAAATGGCTGGATAAACCAACCGAGATCTATCGTGCCGGCGCGGGCTATGGCTCTTACCAGAGCAGCTATGCTATCCACAATACCCGTACACCGGGTGGTCATCCGGAAGGATATCTGGAAGCATTCGGTAACCTCTACCGCAATTTTGCACAAACTTTGCAGGCTAAGATCGATGGTAAGACCCCATCTCCTGAATCACTGGATTTCCCGGGTGTAGAAGAAGGTATCCGTGGTATGGCATTCATCGATAACGTTGTGAAATCCAGCCAGAGTACAGAGAAATGGACAACATTTGAACTTTAAAAGCATTTAGAATATGAAGACCATCAAAGGGCCTGGTATTTTCCTGGCGCAGTTCCTCGGAGACGCTGCGCCTTTCAATAGCCTGGATAGTATTTGTAAATGGGCAGCCGGATTAGGATTTAAAGGTGTGCAGATACCTACCTGGGATCCACGTATGATAGATCTGCAGAAAGCTGCTGAAAGCAAAACATATGCAGATGAAATAAAAGGCATCGTAAATGCCGCAGGATTGGAAATCACCGAACTGTCTACGCACCTGCAAGGACAGCTGGTTGCTACCCACCCTGCTTATAACGAACTGTTTGACGGCTTCGCGCCTGCTGATAAAAGAGGGAATGCTGCTGCCCGTACCGAATGGGCGGTCAATCAGCTGAAATATGCTGCTAAAGCCAGCAAAAACCTCGGATTAAATGCGCACGCTACTTTCAGTGGTGCACTGATGTGGCATACCGTATATCCATGGCCTCAGCGTCCTGCAGGGCTGGTAGAAACAGGATTTAAAGAACTGGCTAACCGCTGGTTACCAATCCTGAACGAGTTTGATGCCAACGGTGTTGATCTCTGTTATGAGATCCACCCGGGTGAAGACCTCCATGATGGCGCTTCTTACGAGCGTTTTCTGGAAGCTACCGGCAATCACAACCGTGCCTGCCTGCTGTACGATCCAAGTCACTTCGTACTGCAATGCCTGGATTATCTGCAATACATCGACATTTATCATGAAAAGATCAAAATGTTCCATGTAAAAGACGCAGAATTCAATCCTACCGGTCGTTCCGGTGTATACGGCGGCTATCAGGGATGGATCGACCGTCCGGGTAGATTCCGTTCTCTCGGTGATGGACAGGTTGATTTCAAAGCCGTGTTCAGCAAACTGACACAGTATGATTTCACCGGTTGGGCTGTTATGGAATGGGAATGCTGTATCAAACATCCGGAAGACGGTGCAAGAGAAGGCGCGCCGTTCATCAAAGATCACATCATCCGCGTAACTGAAAAGGCATTTGATGACTTTGCAGGTGGCGGAGCAGATGAGGAATTGAATAAGAAGGTGTTAGGAATCAATTGACAATTGAGGATTAACAACCGGGAATCAGGAATTGGGGGTGGACATAAAATATAACTTTATATGCTAAACAAAAGCTACCCGATTCTGACGTTCATCATTTACTACTTGAATCGTTCTTTAAGGATGAGTATATTGTCAATCAGGAATTAACCATTAACGATCAGGGATTTGTTTCATAAAAGCCTTACATATTACCATTACAATGCTGCTGTTTTCCTGGATGGCTTGGAAGACATCAAAAAGTATTGTGTATGTGTAGGGCCGGACAATTACTGATTCGTGCGTTGTAATTCCTGAGTTATAAATCTGGTAACTTATAAATAATCGAAAAATGAGAATGCGTTTTCTGGCGCCTGTTGTATTGAGCGTAGTTCTGCTGGCCTCCTGTGGTGGCGGTAGCGAGAACAAAACCGAAAAGAAAGAAGAATCAGCTGCTACCAGTGAAACTCCGGTAGATAACTCCATGGTATCTCCGGGCGCTGCTGAAGCTGCAGCTTCTAAAGGTGCTGCGCTGATCGAGCAGAAAGACTGTAAAACCTGCCATAAGATCGATACCAAACTGGTAGGTCCGGGCTATAAAGAAGTAGCACAGAAATACGAAGCTACTGAAGCAAACATCGACAAACTGGCTGATAAAGTGATCGCCGGTGGTAGCGGTAACTGGGGTGAAGTGGCGATGACACCACACGCAGATCTGTCTAAAGATGACGCTAAAGAGATGGTAAAATACATCCTGTCTCTGAAATAGTGAGATAACAGTTTTAGTATTTGGTCTCTCAGCTTTCTATAATTAACTATCATATATAGCCGGTAGTTGTGATCCGTATGCTTTATGGTGTACCGTATTACAATTGCCGGCTATAAAAAACTCAATTTGCAATGAAGCACATTATTCCCGTTCTGGCACTCAGTCTGCTAACTCTCTCCGCATCCGCACAAGAACCTAACACGCTTTCCAAAAAAGAAAAAAAAGCGGGATGGAAATTATTATTCGATGGTAAGACCACACAAGGCTGGCACACTTATCTGAAAACTGAACCAAGCGCTGCCTGGAAGGTTGAAAACGGTGCACTGTCTCTCGATCAGGACGCTAAAAAGAATGGCGCTCCCGGTGGTGATCTGGTAACTAACGACGAGTATGAAAACTATGAATTATCAATAGAGTGGAAGATCTCTGAAGGTGGTAACAGTGGTATCATCTTCGGTGTACACGAAGATCCTAAACTGGGCGCTACTTATCTGTCTGGTCCTGAAATGCAGGTGCTGGATGATCAGAAACACCCGGATGGTAAATTTACCAAGCACAATTCCGGTGATCTTTATGATATGAAGAAATCTGAGAAATATGCTGCAAAACCAGTTGGTGAGTGGAACACAGCAGTGATCCGTAAGAAAGACGGTAAACTGACCTTCTGGCTGAATGGCGTACAGACTATTGAAACGACCATGGGTAGCGATGAGTGGAAAACACTGCTGGATAACAGTAAATTCAAAACCTGGAAAGCTTTCGGTCAATATCCAAAGGGTCATATCGCTCTGCAGGACCACGGCGATCAGGTATGGTATCGTAGTGTTAAAATCCGCCAACTGTAATACCCATCATACATGAAGAATATCCACGTGAGAAAAATAAATAATGACAAGTTACGGATTGCGAATGAACCTTCATTCGCAGTTCGTAACCTGACATTTGTAATGATATCCTTTCTGCTGACTGTCAGCTTCGCTTTTATCAGTCAGTCCGCATCTGCAAAAAAACGTCTCCCCCGTTTACTCGTATTTTCCAAAACCGCCGGCTTCCGTCATGACTGTATCCCCGTTGCGAAAACAGCTATGATCAAGCTCGGACAGGAGAATGGCTTCGAAGTGGACACAACTGAAGATGCGTCCGTTTTTAATGCTAAAAACCTGAAACGTTATGCAGCTGTATTGTTCCTGAATACAACAGGTGATGTGCTGAATGATGAACAACAGACGGCCATGGAAACATACATTCATAACGGCGGTGGTTACATGGGCATTCATGCGGCAACCGATACCGAATACGGCTGGCCATGGTACAATAAGCTGGCGGGCGCCTGGTTTACCAGTCATCCGAAACAGCAACAGGCCACACTGGAGGTAGTAGATCGCAATAATCAGGCGACCAGCCACCTGCAGGAAAAATGGTCACGTTGGGATGAATGGTACAATTTTAAAGACCTGAATCCGGACGTGCACGTACTGATCAAAATTGATGAAAGCTCTTATGAAGGCGGTAAGAATGGTGACAACCATCCTATGAGCTGGTACCATGACTTTGAAGGCGGCCGTGCTTTCTATACCGAATTGGGCCACACAAAAGAATCTTATGCCGATCAGGCATACCTGCAGCATGTATTGGGCGGACTTCGCTATGCGATGAATATGAAGGCTAAAAAGTAAAACGCATAATCCCTCTTCCAGTACGTCAGCTAATAGCGGCTGCGTATTGCATAAGTGTAAATCAACATAAAAACTATCATGCAAATCAGGTACGTAATGATGATGCTGGCACTACTGGTAACAGTAATGTCCGGCTGCCAGCAGAAAACCCGGCCCGGTAATCCGAGAGTACTGGTGTTTACCAAAACCGCAGGATTCCGGCATGCCTCCATCCCCGCTGGTATACAGGCTATCCAGAAACTGGGAAAAGAAAATGGCTTTGAAGTAGATACTACAGAGAACGCTGCAAACTTTACAGAAGACACCCTGCAGAAATATGCTGCAGTTATTTTCCTGAACACAACCGGCGATGTGCTGGACAATTATCAGGAAGCCGATTTCGAGAGATATATTCAGGCCGGCGGTGGATTCGTAGGTATCCACTCCGCAACCGACACAGAATATGAGTGGGGATGGTATGGTGAACTGGTTGGTGCTTATTTTGATAATCACCCTGCCGGTACGCACAAAGCAAAACTGACAGTGAAAGACAAGTCTTTCCTGGCAACCGCTACGCTGCCTGATACATGGGAACATACCGACGAATGGTATAACTTCAAAAAGATCAACAAGAACACACACAAGCTGATCACTGTTGATGAAAAAACATATGAAGGTGGTACCAATGGTCCTGAACATCCAATCAGCTGGTACCACGAGTTCGATGGTGGCCGCGCTTTCTACACGGAATTAGGACATACCAACGAATCTTATTCTGAATCAGAATTTCTGGCGCATATCCTCGGTGGTATCAAGTATGCCATTGGTAAAAATACCCTGCTGGATTATGCTCAGGTAAAGACATTACGTGTGCCTGAAGAAAACAGGTTCACTAAAAATGTGCTCATCTCAGGAGAGTTCTTCGAACCAACAGAGATGGCGATTCTCCCTGATCTCAACATTCTCGTGGCTCAACGCCGTGGTGAGATCATGTATTTCAATCAGACCAGCCGTAAACTGACACAGGCAGGCTTCCTGCGTGTGTACTATAAAACAGAAACACCGAATGTGAATGCAGAAGAAGGTGTGCTGGGTTTAGCTGCGGATCCTGATTTTACAAACAATCACTACGTATATGTTTATTATTCTCCGGCCGACACTTCTGTAAACAGATTGTCCCGCTTTAAGTTTGAGAATAATGTGCTGGATACCGCTTCTGAGAAAGTGATTCTCCAGTTATATTCACAGCGTAATATCTGCTGCCATACCGGTGGTTCTATCACCTTCGGTCCGGGTGGTTTATTATACCTTTCTACCGGTGATAACAGTACGCCATTCGACGAACCCGGACAGAAATATGTCAGCAATGGTTACGGTCCGCTGGATGACCGTCCGGGACATCTGCAATATGATGGCCGTCGCACCTCTGCCAATACCAATGACCTGCGTGGTAAGATCCTGCGCCTGAAGATCAACGAAGATGGTACCTACAGCATTCCTGATGGAAACCTCTTCAAACAGGGCACGGCAAATACCCGCCCTGAGATCTTTGCAATGGGTACCCGTAACCCTTACCGTATCTCCGTAGACCGTAAAAACGGTTATGTGTATTGGGGTGAGGTAGGTCCTGATGCCAATGATGACAAACCGGATCGTGGTCCGCGTGGATACGACGAAATCAATCAGGCAAAGAAACCGGGCAACTTTGGTTATCCGATGTTCGTGGGTAACAACTATGCCTATCACCTGTATGATTACGAAACAGGTAAGAGCGGCCCTGCATTCGATCCGGCAAAGCCTGTGAATAACTCACGCAACAATACCGGTATCAAAGATCTGCCACCTGCACAACCAGCCTTTATCTGGTATCCGTATGCGAAATCACCGGACTTTCCGTCAATGGGTAGCGGTGGTCGTAACGCCATGGCAGGACCTGTATACTATAATGAGTTCTATCCGAAGGAAACCCGTTTCCCGGATTACTATAACAACAAACTGTTTATCTATGACTGGGTACGTGGCTGGATAAAAGCTGTTACGTTTGATAAGGATTATAACCTGTCAAAGACAGAAGATTTCATGCCGGGTACTAAGTTCAACGCTATTATCGATATGGAAATGGGACCTGATGGCCGCATTTATGTATTGGAATATGGTAACGGTTGGTTCAGCAAGAATAAAGATGCTGGTCTGGCACGTATTGACTACAACGGCGGTAATCGTGCACCACTGGCAGAAATCCATGTAGATAAACTCTCCGGTGGTCTGCCATTCAAAGTGAAACTGAGTGCAAAAGGTTCTTCCGATCCGGATGGCGATCAGCTGACTTATATCTGGTACCTCGGTAACGGTAACAAAAAAGAAACCAAAGAGCCAGAAACAGAAGCGACGTTTACAACAGCAGGTGAATATGCAGTATCTGTGGAAGTGGTGGATGCCAATGGTGTAAGCACACGTAGCAAAGGCATCGAACTGTACGCAGGTAATGAAACCCCACAGGTGAAAGTAAATGTGACGGGTAATACCATGTTCTACTTTTCCGGTAAACCTGTTGCTTATAACATCGTTGTAAATGATAAGGAAGATGGTTCTACTGCGGATGGAAAGATCGATGCAGCCAACCTGTACGTGAGAGCTGAATACATGGAAGGTAATGACAAGGCACAGGCACCTCAGCAGGGCCACCAGATCATTACCGGAGCGATCGCAGGTAAGAATATCATGGAAGCAAGTGATTGTAAAACCTGTCATAAACCAGATGAGAAATCTATCGGACCAAGCTTCAAGCAGGTAGCAGAGAAATACAAAGACGACGCAAAAGCGGCTGATTATCTTGCTAACAAGATCATTCAAGGCGGTGGCGGCGTATGGGGCGAAACAGCAATGTCTGCACACCCTACTTTGTCACAGTCAGAAGCACATCAGCTGGTAGAATATATCATGTCAGTAGGTGGCGCTAACAAACAGGCTCCATCATTACCGGTAAATGGTACAATCGATCCTACTACAGGAAAACCTGAAAAAGATAATGGTGTATTGTACCTGATGGCCAGCTATACTGACAAAGGTGGTCCTGGTATCAAACCAATCACCGGTACAGATGCGGTATCATTGAGAAGTCCGAAGATCCCTGCGTCTTCCTTTGATAAATCTGATGCAGTATCTACATTTGAATATGACGGTAAGAAACTGTTGATACCAACGGCTAACGGATGGGTAACTTACAACGGTATCGATCTGACTGCGGTAACAGGTATCGATGTTATTTACTTTACACAGGAACCATTGAAATACGGTTATACCGTTGAAATATTCCTTGATAAAGCAGAAGGTGTAAAACTGGGAGAAACTTTGATTGGCGTAGGTGCTAAAGCAAAAGCGCCAAACACAGCGAATGTCTCTTTTGCACCAATTGCAGATGGAAAGAAACACACATTGTATGTGCGTCTTAAATCCGCTGATCCGGCTGAGAAAGGTAATCTGGGTATTACTACATTCCAGCTGCTGAGTAAGTAAAAGTATTGTTCAGATAACGAAACAGGGTATCCGCCGCCTGGCAGATACCCTGTTTACGTTTATACCTTTGTGTTAGTATTATTTATGCTTTCTTTTTACCGGCGTAAAAATAGTTAGCCAGTAACACAATGATGAGGAGGAATAATCCGAAGAATTCTCTTGTCTCTTCAATCCATGGTTTACCCGCCTTCATTGTTTCTGCGATGTTTTCCCCATGATGTTCAGTTGCCCAGCCTATCACACCATTTTTATCAAAGAAGAGATAAGCGGCATATGCGAGGTAAATGAAGATGCCAAAGATATATGCCTTCCTGTAAAAACGTCCCCTTGCAGCAAGCAGACAGCAACCTGCACCAAACAGGTAAATCGGTACCCATACATATGGATCAGGATCATTGTATTGGAGTCCGGCGAAAATGATGAACAACACACACCAGACAATATTGAATATTTTCATGTTGAAAAAAATTATCAGCTAAAAGACGAAGATACTTGATATAATATAGAAAATATATACCTTTGCAACCGTATTCCTTATTACTCACTTCTAAAACTGAAAGGAATCATGACAGAACGTATTCACATATTACCCTTTTCGCCCGCTGCCTGATTCAGGCATTCATTCCTTATTCATTTATCAGGACGTGCGCATGTATTGATGTTTATTCATCATCAGTACGTTTAATGCCTGTACGTAATGCCGGCCGCATGCAACAGACTGTTGTCTGACAAGGCTTTTATTGCCTCTCAGCGGCCTGTTATGCAATCATCGTTATTCACTGACGAGCGGCATTGTTATGTCTGTATAGATAGCGCGGAACCGCAAGTGCGGAAAGGGTTCTTATTGCCACAAATCACCGTTCACCTTTCGTTGAATGGTATATTTATCTATACAATTTATTCGTACCCACATGGGCAATTTACGCACAAAAGAACTGAGTAAGATCGGTTATACAAATGACCGTGCAAGAAGTCTGGTCATTAATACAATTTCAAAACATTTTAAGCATCATACAAAGGAGCAGTTGCTTGCATTGCTGACAGCAGTGAAAGCAACCCCTGAACAATATCTGAGTGATGAAGTACTCGGTAAGATTGCCGCTACTTTTATTGATAATGAAGAAGTGTGTCATCATCAGGAGTTTTCATTACTGGAGCAAACAGGCAGATTAAAAATATATGGTGCAAAGGAAATAGAGCACGGCGCTAAAAAGCAAATGGAGCTGGCGATGTCATTGCCGGTAACGGTACAGGGCGCATTGATGCCGGATGCACATACAGGTTATGGTCTGCCGATAGGTGGTGTACTGGCTACTGCAAATGCGGTGGTACCTTATGCTGTTGGCGTGGATATCGGTTGCCGTATGGCTTTGTCCATTTTTGATGAAGGGGAGAGTTTTCTTAAACGCTTTGCTTATCAGATGAAGGTGGCACTGAAAGACTGGACACATTTCGGTATGGAAGGCGGACTGGAAGTCGCACAGGAACATGCGGTGCTGGATGATCCGGCGTTTCAGTCCACTGAGATGCTGAGAAAGCTACAGTCCAAAGCAGCACGTCAGTTAGGAAGTTCCGGTAGTGGTAATCACTTCGTGGAATTTGGTATGATCACTTTAAGAGAAGACAATTCACTTGGATTACCGGCAAAGGATTATGTCGCTTTGTTATCACATTCCGGCAGCCGTGGTTTAGGTGCAAATGTAGCGATGCATTATACAAAGATCGCGATGGATACCTGTAAGCTGCCAAGAGAGGCACAGCAACTGGCGTGGCTGGATATGAACAGTGAGGCCGGACAGGAATACTGGCTGAGTATGCAATTGGCCGGAGATTATGCCAAAGCCTGTCATGACAGGATCCATATTAATCTGGCCAAAGCATTGGGCTTACAACGGCTGACAACCATTGAAAACCACCACAATTTCGCATGGGAAGATACTCTGTCGGATGGCCGCAAAGTGATTTTGCATCGTAAGGGGGCTACACCGGCACATAAAGGAGAATTGGGCATTATCCCCGGTAGTATGACAACCGCGGCTTATCTGGTGTCTGGAAGGGGCGATGAACAGGCATTGTATTCTGCTTCACATGGCGCGGGAAGAGCAATGAGCCGTAAGCGTGCAAGAGAGAGCATGACCGTATCGGCCTTAAAGAAGATGCTGGCGGCTGCGAATGTTACCCTGATAGGTGGCAGTGTGGAAGAGAACCCGCTGGCTTATAAGGACATCGAAAGCGTGATTGGCGCGCAGGAAGAACTGGTGGCAATAGAAGGAAGGTTCCTGCCCCGGATTGTAAAAATGCATAAAGAGTAGTACAATGAACAAGTCAGTTATACAGGTAACCTCAGGGAGAGGTCCGGAGGAATGTAGCAGAGTGGTGGCCCGCGTGGTGGAGATGATGATGAAGGATGCCCGCGGAAAGGCATTGGATATCACCTTACTGGAAAGCAAAAAAGGTAATTTGAAAGGCACATTGCTGTCAGCAGTATTACTCATTCAGACAGCAGGTATTTCGAACAACAAGACCCTCGAAGCGTTTATACAGGAATGGCGGGGTACAATACAGTGGGTGGCGCAGAGTCCTTTCAGAAAGTACCACAAACGAAAGAACTGGTTTGTGGGTGTGGAGGTCTTTGATGTGAATAAACAGCAGGAGTGGAATTTAAAAGATGTAAAACTGGAATCCTGCCGGGCATCCGGTCCGGGCGGACAGCATGTCAACAAAGTAGAGACGGCGGTGCGTGGTACACATCTGCCATCAGGTATACAGGTGTTGGCGATGGACAGCCGTTCTCAGTTGGAGAACAAGCAGCTTTGTCTGAAACGACTGGAAGCGAAGTTTATGGCTTGGCAGATGGAGCAACTGCTGGCAAAACAACAGGACCAGTGGCAGGAGCATAATGAGCTGGAAAGAGGCCGGGCGGTGAAGGTGATTACTGATAAATTATGATACCGGAAATGATGAATTACGAATGCGGAGGAATGAGTGTAAAAAATACGTTTACTGCTGCAGGACTTCTGTCATTCGTAATTCCGGTTCCCGGAACGGCTGATTTATTTAAGATTTGAAAAAACTAGTACTAAATTCTTAAAAGCTGATTAAAAATTTGCAGCTTGTCTTGCTTAAATTAAACGAATGTGTTACCTTGTTATGCAGTTAACAATTGAAATTTTAGTGTGTCGTAAAGTATAACCAAAATCTAATTTCCATGTTCCCTAAAATTTGATGTTAACACGTATATGAAAAAACTAAACTGTACTCAAAACTAAACTGTACTCTTTTAAAACTGTGTGTACCAAAATTCCCAGGTAAAACAATTGATTGGATGTATTTACGCTGAACTGCGTGGCAGCTCAGTATTGGAGTTAATCTGAAGTAAGGAGTTATATATTGTCCCTCTAAGACCAGGATATTGATTTAACCCGGTCATTTTTCGTGCCTGTACCTGCCAACGAAAAGCAGTCTCCAGGCCCGAACAGGCTTTTTATTAACCAAAAAAAACGTTTCACGTTATGAAGAGACATGTCTACCGCACCTTTGCGTGTTGCTGGTTGTTGTTGTTATTATTTGCCAGCGCCGCATTCGCCCAGACTAAAATTACCGGTAAAGTCACCGACGAGGCTTCCGGTAACCCTTTGCCCGGAGTAACAGTGGCAGTTAAAAATTCAGGTAAGGGTACGGCCACTGACCCTGCAGGTAACTTCAGCGTTACCGCCAAAAAAGGTGAGACACTGGTGTTCTCATTTGTGGGTTATACCCAACAGGAGTTCGTACTTGGAGAGTCAACCACGGTGAATATCGTGCTCACCGAAAAAGTAGGTTCTCTGGATGAGGTGGTTGTAACAGGTTACGCCACTCAGAAAAAGAAAGACCTGACAGGTGCTGTATCTGTTGTAAACGTAGATCAGATCAGCCGTCAGCCGACAGCACAGGTGAGCAATCAGTTACAGGGCCAGGTATCTGGTATCACTGTACTGGGTTCTGGTCAGCCGGGACAGGAGCCGCAGGTACGTATCCGTGGTGTGAACACATTTGGTAACAATACACCGTTATACGTTATTGACGGAGTACCTACGCAGAACATTGCAGATCTGAACCCCAATGACGTTGCTTCCATGCAGGTACTGAAAGATGCGGGATCTGCATCTATCTATGGTGCAAGAGCGGCAAACGGTGTTGTGATCGTTACGACTAAACGCGGTAAAACCGATGGTAAGGTGCGTGTTACTTATGATGGTTACTATGGTACACAACGTCCTAAAGGTGGCAATGTGTGGGACATTCTCAGTTCTCAGGAAATGGCAGAACTGAAATGGATGGCACTCAAAAACACTAATCCAAATGTTGTTTATAACGATGGATTATATGGTACAGGCGCTACCCCAAGACTGCCTGACTACATCGCTCCAGGTGGTTTGATGGAAGGTGATCCTAACGTAAATCCATCAAAATATTTCGTTGATCCTAATTATAAAACCCCTGCTGATCTGGATAAATTCTATCGTATTACCAGAGCTAATAAACAGGGTACTGACTGGTTCCATGAAATATTTAAGCCGGCGTATATCACCAGCCATAATATATCTGTTGGTGGAGGTGGCGATCAGGGAGCATATTTCCTGTCGTTCAACTACTTTGATCAGAAAGGTACTTTGTTGAATACTTATCTGAAACGTTACTCTATCCGTTCCAATAGCTTTTACAATGTAAGCAAACATGTACGCATAGGGGAAAATATGGCTTTCTCCGTGATGGATAACCCACGTATTGATGCGTTAACAGAGGGTAGCGGTATTGGTATGGCTTTCCGCGAGCAGCCGATCATTCCGGTACATGATATTAATGGAAATTTTGCCGGTTCGTTCAGTACAAATGGCGCGCAGCTGGGTAACGCCCGTAATCCGGTAGCAATACAGGATCGTACAAGAAGTAACCGCGGTCTGATTAACCGTTTACTGGGTAGCGTTTATGGAGAAGTGGACTTCCTGAAATATTTTACTTTCCGTACTACCTTCGGTGGAGAGATCTATTCAGGTTATACACATGAATTCACATATCCTGAATACGAAAATGCAGAGAATAACAAGGTGAATTCATACACGGAAACAGCCGGAAACAGCCGCAATTATACATGGACTAACGCATTGACATATGCGCAGACGATCAATAAGATCCATAATATCAAGGTCGTTGTAGGTACAGAGGCTTATGATAACCGTGACCGCTTTTCAACAGCTACTACGCAGAACTACTTCAGCTTCGATCCTAACTTTACGAACCTTGGATCCGGTACCGGCACCATGAACCATAGCAGTACTATTGGTACTGATGGACTTTTCTCCCTGTTTGGAAGATTAGATTACAGCCTGATGGATAAATACCTGTTAGGTGCAGTTGTTCGCCGCGACGGTTCCAGCAGATTCGGCGCCAACTACCGCTATGGTTGGTTCCCTGCAGTCAGCGCAGGCTGGCGTATTTCACAGGAAGCTTTCCTGAAACAGGTGTCCTGGATTTCCGATTTAAAGCTCAGAGGTGGTTATGGTGTCATGGGGAACCAGCTCAACGTAACTCCTTCGAACGCATTTACCCAATATGGTCTCAACAAGGGATCTTCTTTTTATGATATTGGTGGAACTTCCAATACAATTAACTCAGGATTCTTACAGACTTATATCGGTAACCCGAATGCGAAGTGGGAAAACAATATCAATATGAATATTGGTATCGATGCGACACTCTTTAAAGGTAAACTGGAAATAAGCGCTGATTATTATCAGAAACGCGTGGAAGATCTGTTGTTCAAACCTGAACTGGCTGCAACAGCCGGACGGCCAACACCTCCTGATGTGAACATTGCGGAAATGAAGAACCAGGGTATTGATCTTGGTATCAACCTTGTGAATCTCAATCTGACAAAAGATCTGATTTTAACAGTAGGTGCTACGTTTACAAGCTATTCCAACAAGATCGTGAATGTGTCTGGTGATGCACCATACTTCGATCTGGAAGCACGTCGTTTCAATGGTAACTTTATCATCCGTAACGCGGTAGATCACCCGATCTCCAGTTTCTATGGTTATAAAACTGTCGGCTTCTGGAATTCTGCTCAGGAAGTTGCGACAGCAAACGATAATGCACAGAAAGCAACTAACAATCCAAATGCAGTATATCAGACCGGTATCGGCGTAGGTCGCTTCCGTTATCAGGATACAAACGGCGATGGCATCATCACTGAGGCGGACCGTACCTTCCTTGGTAACCCAAGCCCTGACTTCAGCTATGGTCTGAACATCGAACTGAAATACAAAAACTTTGATTTCACTGCGTTCTTCTATGGTACACAGGGTAACCAGATCTGGAACCAGGTACGCTGGTGGACTGACTTCTATCCATCTTTTGCAGGTGCAAAAAGCAAAACTGCACTGTATGACTCATGGAGACCAGACCATCAGAATGCGAAAGCTCCTATTCAGGAAAACGAAGGTTCTTTCAGTACCAATACAGTTCCTAACTCATTCCTCGTAGAGAACGGTTCTTATCTGCGTGCAAAGAATATGATGTTAGGTTATACACTGCCGAGAACACTGTTAAACCGTGTAGGCATTGAAAAGTTCCGCATCTATGTACAGGCTGCAAACCTCTTCACGATCACCAAATACACTGGTATTGATCCTGAGATCACAGGTTCTACGCAGGCATTTGGTCTGGATGAGGGTGCTTATCCTAACCAACGTCAGTTTTTGGTGGGCGTTAATGTTGGCTTTTAATATCGGCCATGTATTAACGTGAAGGGTTAAACTATTTGGGATATTAAAACAAAAAAAATGAAAAGACAATTCTTGAAATCAAAATATATACTTGTTGCAGCCGTAGTAGCCGGAGGGCTGTTCTTCGATGCCTGCAGCAAAAGTTTTCTGGAGCGTGTTCCACAAGGCTCTCTTACGGATACCGATGTGTCTACCAAAGCTGGTATAGGCGAATTGCTCATTGGCGCATATGCCGCCCTGGATGGTCAGCAGCAGGATGTTGCTGCGATCGGAGGCGGTGGCCCATGGGAAGCTGCTCCAAGCAACTGGATCTATGGTAGCGTTGCCGGTGGTGATGCGCACAAGGGGAGTGATGCGACTGACCAGCCGCCTATCAGCCTTATTGCCACAGGTCAGTTTGATGCCAGTAACGGTTTCTTCAACACAAAATGGAAAGTGTTGTTTGATGGTGTAATTCGTACCAATGTGATTTTGTCATTATTGCCGAATGTCACTGATATGACCGAATCCGAAAAATCGCAGGTAGAAGCAGAAAGTAAATTTCTGCGTGGTCACTATTATTTTGAGCTGAAAAAAATGTTTAATAAAGTGCCATGGGTGGATGAGACGATGCTGGTGGACTATAAACAAACAAACACTGCAGACATCTGGCCAAAGATCGAAGCGGATTTTCAGTTTGCTTATGAAACACTTCCCCCTACACAGTCTCAGATAGGTCGCGCTAATAAATGGGCTGCGGCTGCTTACCTGGCCAAGACATATGTATACCAGAAAAAATGGACTAATGCCAAGACGCTTTTTGACCTGATCACCACACAGGGTGTTACAGCTAAAGGCGATCGTTATGCGCTGACCAACAGATTCGAAGACAACTTTGATGCAGCTACCAAAAATAACTCAGAGTCTGTTTTCGCGATCCAGATGTCAGCAAACAATGGTTCCGGTCAGATCTCTAATGGTAATCAGGGTGAAATGCTGAATTTCCCTTACAACAGCCCATTTGGTTGTTGCGGATTCTATCAACCCACACAAGACCTGGCTAACTCTTACCGTACCAATGCAGAAGGGCTGCCATACCTGGATGATGCAAATGATCATCCGCTGAAGAGCGATATGAAAGTATTGTCTACAGCACCGTTCACACCCGATACAGCACCAGTAGATCCTCGTCTTGACTGGACAGTAGGCCGTCGTGGCATTCCTTTCCTGGACTGGGGTAATCATCCTGGCCGTAGCTGGGTGCGTGACCAGGATTATGCAGGTCCTTATGCACCAAAAAAGAATGTTTACTGGCAGTACAACCAGGACAAATACAAAGATCCTAACTCCTGGGCGCCTGGTTCTGCGATCAACCTGGTGTTGATTCGTTATGCAGATGTGTTGTTGCTGGCAGCTGAAACAGAAGCTGAATTGGGCAACCTGAACGCAGCGCAGACCTATGTAAATCAGGTACGTACAAGAGCAGCAAACCCACAGAGTGCCGTGTATAAATATGTCAATGACGCTAATCCGATGGGCGGTTTCTCTACTACACCGGCAGCAAACTATGTAGTAGCTAATTATCCAGCTGGTCGTTTTGCGGCGCAAGGTCAGGCGTATGCACTGAAAGCCATCCGTTTTGAACGTAAGCTGGAACTGGCTATGGAAGGTCAGCGTTACTTCGACATCGTTCGCTGGGGTACTGCGAATGCAGAGATGACTAAATTCTTTGCGTATGAATCCAAGATCACAACTGACCTGGGAGGAGCTAAATTCGTAGCGCCACGTAATGAGTATTATCCTGTTCCTCAGCGTCAGATTGACCTGAGTATGAAAGGTGGTACGAAGACCCTGGAACAGAATACAGGATACTAAGAGTTTATACTTTTATTCGAAGAGGAAAATGGAAGGGCCCTGGTAACAGGGCCTTTTCTTTTGTATATTGTGTAATCTTTCAGGTCAATGTTGCTCACTTTATGGACATACAGTCAGAACGTTCTATCAATCAACTATCAGAAAAAATGATAGAAGGCATGAAAATCGCCATCAGAAAACTTATTGAGGAAGCGGCTGTAAAAGATAGGGGACTTGTGCCAGGTGATGAATATGGTAATGTGAAAAGAGTGCCTGTGCGAGAGCCATTGAAAAAATCAGCATAATACAGATACCAACTTTTTTCAGATATACCAGAATACTTCCACACTTGAAACGACTACTCCCTTTAATCCTCGCACTATCCTCCTGTACACTTTCCCAACAGGACAAAGGCAAACTTCTTTCTGAAAAATATTGCGGCAGTTGTCACCTGCCGGTAGCTCCTGCAATGCTGGACAAGGCCACATGGACACAACATGTGTTACCCGCCATGGCGCCCAAACTGGGTATCGGTGTCTGGCAGGGTAATGGATATTATGTAAAACCCGGAAAAGGCGTTAATATCAGTATTGAGGACTGGAATGCTATCGTAGCCTATTATGAAGCATTGGCTCCCCGAAGGCTGGAAGCAGCCAAAGCACCACAACCATTGGCGGAAGATCTGAAACTGTTTGATATACAGGAAGCCGGAGCGGAAGGATCGCCGAGTGAGGTGGTGCTGACGGAGACAGGACCTGATAAAATAACGCTGGTAAAGCAGATAAAGGCCGAAACGGAGCTGGGGCTGGTAGATAGTAAGCGGCTGGTGGATGGTGTCCCAAATGTGGTTAAAAGTGGTATTACGAGGGAAGCTGCACAAGCGATAAAAGCCCGTTTAGAAGCAATAGGCGCCAAAGTGGAGATCAGGAATCTGAAGGGAATCGTAATGGCGACTACCACGATGGTGAATATCAATCCTTTTACCGGGGAGCTATATTCTTCTTCCGAGCACACTGGCAGCCTGTTCAGATGGGACTCATTGTTACATAGTCAGACCGCCATAAAACTACAATCAGCAGCAGTAGACCTCAACTGGCAGTCCGCAGATACCGGACTGTTGACCTGTATCGGGAATCTGCGGGCGGTGGATGTGGCACAAGGCATGTTGTGGGAGATACATCCTTCCAGACCAGAGGCGGAGCAGGTAAAGACGATTGGTATGGGGCTGCCTCGTCCGGTACAGAGTATTGGAGCTGACTTTAACAAAGATGGCCGTATGGACTATCTGGTATGCGGATTCGGACATGATTACGGTGGATTGTATGTGCTGCAGCAAACGGCAGAAGACGATTATAAAAAGCTGCCGGTATGGGAAGTTCCCGGAGCTATTCATTCTGTGGTAGCTGATTTCGATAAAGATGGCTGGCCGGATATTATGACCTTATTTGCTTATGCAGATGAGGGCATCTGGTTGTTCCTGAATGATCATAAGGGAGGTTTTAAACAGCAGCAATTGTTACGCTTCCCACCGGTAAACGGTTCTACCAGTTTTCAGGTAGTGGATATGAACAAGGATGGTTTGCCGGACATTTTGTATACCTCCGGTGATAACGGTGATTATTCCATGGAGCTGAAGCCATTCCATGGTGTGTATCTATACCTGAATAAAGGCGACTTCCATTTCGAAAAAGAATGGTTTTACCCGGTAAACGGATGTACAAAGGCAGTGGCTGCTGATTTTGACGGAGATGGCGATCTTGATATTGCAAGTATTGCATTCTTTGCCGATCTGAAGCATCATCCCGGAGAGAAATTTATACTTTTCAAACAGGAAAAGCCGCTGGAATTCACGCCACATACGATGCCGGAACTAAAAAAATCAGGGCGCTGGATTTGTATGGATGTGGGTGATTTTGACAAGGATGGAGACCCGGATATTGTGCTGGGAAACTACTCAAAAGGCTTCATTATTCAGGACGGTTTCAGGCCTGACTGGAATGTTAACACACCCCTTGTGTTGCTCCGAAATAATTCAAAATGAGTTTGTTATGCTTCCTCAGTTTAAAAATAGTACCCTACAGGATAGTTTTTTGCTCATTCGATTGCAGTTGTAACAAATAATTTATTATATTGCATATGCAATGTCAGGCAAAAATCTAAATCTATGCTGCTTAAACGGTACGTTTAGCCCACGTGTAGTATTTCATTTTCCCTGTAATCAGTAATGCATTTTATGAAACAATAGTTTCCGCAGAATTATTGTTGATAAAGATACTCCTGATTGAACTGATCAGGTTTTAGAATGGCGGAAGGAGAGGCACAAGGTGCCTCTCTTTTATTTACTACACCATCCATCACAGTTTTTCACTTTTTTTAATACTTAATCTGCTAACTTTAGCACTAGATAAATTAGCCCGGGTGATGGAACAAGCGTATTACCACGACAGGAATAAAACCGAAGCGTTATTATTTGATATCATTAAGCACAACAGTACGGAGCAGGCACTCGGCTGGCTACAACAGCAGCAGGAAAAACTGGGGGTACCTGTAAGCGTACAGCGTTTCAATCTTACTTTTACAGCTATCCCGCGTTTTGCCGGGAAGCAGCTGGTGCAGACGGAGCAGGCATTTATTGCATTGTCAGACGGCACGCCATTTTTCATACAGGGCTCTACGTTAGATAAAGTAGTGCGGTTGTGGTGGTTATTGCAATTGCCGGCTGATGACAAAGATGCTTATGTAAAAGTGATCGAAGGACTGTTTGATGCCGCCGATATGAATGAGCAGGCGGCACTCTATAGCGCCTTACCATTGCTGGCATGGCCGGATGCATGGGTATTCCGCACAACAGAAGGAATCCGTTCCAATATTGGTCCGGTACAGGAAGCTGTCATGTTACACAATGTTTATCCTTCCCGTCATCTGAACGAGCCGGCATGGAATCAGCTGGTAATGAAGGCGTTTTTTACTGACAAACCTATCCATCTTATTACCGGACTGGACGAGAGAGCAAATCAGTCACTGGCAGCCATTTTAACAGACTATGCCCACGAAAGATGGGCTGCCGGAAGGAAAGTACATCCTTTGTTATGGCGCCTGGTAGGGCCGTTTATAACTGCAGACAATTTCGCAGACATCCAACGTGTCTGGAATTCAGCTGTGAATGTAGAGAAAGAAGCCGCTGCTTTAGCTTGTGCTTCAAGTACATATGCACCAGCACTTGCATTGCTGGAGCAATCAGCGACACTAAAAGAAGAAATTGCCGGTAATCGCCTTACATGGGATAGCGTTGCCGCACGAATAGCATAAACGTGTATCACACCTTCAGTGTATATAATCTTAACTTGCGAAACGGAAATCTCAGCCCGCAGTAGCAGGTTGTTCATTTACAGGTCTCAAATAAATAGTAAAAGACATGTGTTGCAGTCATGAGTTAACAGGTAAAGAATTTCAACCTATTACAACATCTTCCTCCTATATGGAACGCATTAAAGGAATGCGTTTTTTTGATCCACACATACACATGACCTCCCGCACAACAGATGATTATCAGGCATTGGCGGATGCAGGTGTAGTAGCCATCATTGAACCGGCATTCTGGCTGGGACAACCACGTACGGGAGTAGATACATTCAGAGATTATTTTAACAGCCTGATCGGCTGGGAGCGTTTCCGCTCTTCACAATTTGGTATAAAGCATTATTGCACAATCGGTCTGAATTCAAAAGAAGCCAATAACGAAAGACTGGCCGAGGCTGTAATGGAAATATTACCATCCTTTATTTACAAGGAAGGCGTAGTAGGTGTTGGTGAGATCGGCTTTGACGATCAGACCGCTGCAGAAGAAAAATACTATCGCGCACAACTGGAACTGGCGAAAGAAGCAGGGCTACCTGTTCAGATACATACCCCGCACCGGGACAAGAAAAAAGGGACACAGCGTAGTATGGATATTGCGCTGGAACACGGACTGGATCCGCATATGATCATCGTTGACCACAACAACGAAGAGACTGTAAAAGAAGTACTTGACCGTGGTTTCTGGGCTGCTTTCACTATTTATCCATTTACTAAAATGGGTAATGAACGTATGGTGGAAATCGTAAAACAGTATGGTAGTGAACGCATAATGGTCAATTCTGCTGCCGATTGGGGGATCAGCGACCCATTGGCTGTACCTAAAACCGCGGCCCTCATGCACGAAAGTGGTATTGACTTGAATGATATTCATTTGGTAACTTTCGGCAATGCTGTAGCTGCTTTTGCTCAAAGTGGTCAGATGGACATGGCTGATTTTGATACCGTAAAAAATGTAGATCAAAGTCTGAAGTTTAATGGAAGTACTGTGCTGCGAGGTGGTCAGCAGCCTAGAATAGATAAACAGTCTAATATTATCAGATAAACAGTTACAAGTCGGTAATGCCAATGCCCGGTACATGTAGATTGCAGCTGCTTGCTGCATTGCTGCACGATCGGTCATTTGTATTGTCTGCTTGTTGAAAACCCGAGCCCGGTGAATTATATTATAGGCAAGTTATTAGGATATTTACGTTTAATGCGACCCGCCAACATAGTAACTGCAGTAGCAGATATATTGGCTGGCGTAGCTATTTCCGGCTTTCTGGGTTCTGAAGTATCCAGTTATCTGGATCATTTGTTGCCAGTCGTATGTATGTGCCTGGCAACAATCGGATTGTACGGTGGAGGAGTGGTATTTAACGATGTGATGGATGCTGAACTGGATAAGGTGGAACGCCCCGAGCGTCCTATCCCAAGTGGTGTGATTTCGCTGACGCAGGCCATCGTATTGGGTAGTTACCTGTTGCTGGTAGGTATATTGGCCGCTTTTACAGTCGGTCGTATCACCGGTTACCTGGCACTGGGTATTGCGTTGTCTGCACTGGTATATGACAAGTGGGGTAAACACCGCGCATGGGGCCCGATCAATATGGGACTTTGCCGCGGATTAAACCTGCTGATGGGAATCAGTATGGTTGTGTCTGCCTTAAATAAGTATTGGTGGATTGGACTGATACCTGTATTATACATCGCTGCTGTGACCGCTATTAGTCGTGGGGAAGTGCATGGTGGAAATACCCGTACTCTGCGCATCACAGCTTTCTGTTATGCACTCGTATACGGTACCATGCTGGCGTTGGCAGCAATGAACGGACATATTGTGATTGCGATACCATTTATCCTGTTATTCGCTATCATGATCAATCTGCCACTATTCAATGCCATTAAAGACCCATCTGGTCCCAATATAGGAAAGGCTGTAAAAGGAGGTATCATAGCGCTGGTCGCCATGAACGCCGCCTGGGTAGCCGCATTCTCCACGCTGCCTCACGCATTGCTCGTACTGATCCTTCTGCCATTGTCATTACTGATGGCGAGAGCGTTTGCAGTGACCTGATCTCAATCCGCTCGTCATTCGTAATTCGTCAATAGCAATTAAATTTTGTACATTAACGGCCGCTAGGACGATTATTAAACGAAACACCAGAGCGATATCCATGGAGTTTATTCAACAGACTTTTAGTGTAGATTATTCTTTTAAGGTTTTCTTTACCCGGTACCTTTTTAATCCAGCCAACGCGGAGTTCAGGAATTACCTGATTTCGCAGACTACGCCCGGACTAACCAAGAAACTGCTTTTCATTGTCGATGACGGCGTAGCAAAAGCCCATCCGGCGCTTGCAACAGAAATAACAACTTATTTACAACAGATAGAAGGTTTTAAGCTTGCAGGAGAGATTGAAATTGTGCCAGGAGGAGAATCCTGTAAAAATGACCAGGAGCTTTTTTACCGTCTGGTAGACCTGGTAGACACACAGGCCATAGATCGTCACTCTTTTGTAGTGGCTATCGGTGGTGGCGCTGTACTTGACATGGTAGGTATGGTAGCGGCAGTCTCTCACAGAGGCGTGCGCCATATCCGTATACCAACAACTGTACTGTCACAGAACGATTCAGGTGTAGGTGTGAAAAATGGTATCAACTACAAAGGAAAGAAAAACTTCCTCGGTACGTTTGCACCACCCGCAGCTGTATTCAACGACGCACATTTTCTGACTACACTGCCGGCAAGAGACTGGCTGTCCGGTATATCTGAAGCTGTAAAAGTAGCGTTGATAAAAGACGCTTCTTTCTTCGAATGGCTGGAAGAAAATGCGGCTGCTCTGGTTAATAATGACCTGACAGTCATGCAGGAACTGGTATATAGATGTGCAGCCCTGCATATGGCACATATCGGCGGCAGCGGCGATCCTTTTGAAAGCGGTTCTTCCCGTCCGCTGGACTTCGGTCACTGGAGCGCACATAAACTGGAACAACTGACTGACTTTGCTTTACGTCATGGTGAAGCAGTATCAATCGGTATTGCAGTAGATAGCGTTTACTCCTCTCTGTTAGGCTGGATCAGTACAGCAGCAGCAGAAAGGATTGTGAATCTGCTGATAAAACTACAGTTACCGGTTTATCACGAACTGCTGGAAATGAAAGATGGCAAACCATCACCTGTTGTCAAAGGATTACAGGAATTCCGGGAGCATCTGGGCGGCCGGCTGACGATCTGCCTGTTAAAGGCAATCGGTGTAGGCGCAGAAGTACACGTGATAGATGAAATGTTACTGAACGAAGCTGTACAGCATTTAAAAGTAAATCATGCAAGTATCTGATCATTCTTATTTAACCTATTGTACGAATATTCATCCCGGAGAAAACTGGAGCGCACACTTTGCACAACTCAAACAGTATGTACCCGCGGTTAAGAAAGAAGTATCACCTGATAAACCTTTTGGTATCGGTCTGCGCCTGTCTAATACAGCCAGTCTGGAGCTTAGTAAAGAAGCCGCTTTGGAGGAATTCAAAGCGTGGCTGAAAGAACAGGATTGTTATGTGTTTACCATGAATGGCTTTCCGTACGGAGGTTTTCACCATACAGTTGTAAAAGATCATGTACATACGCCCGACTGGACAAGCTCCGAGCGTGTGTTTTATACCAGCCGCTTATTCCGGCTGCTGGCATCCCTCTTACCTGAAGGAATCGAAGGTGGTATTTCCACAGCCCCGCTTTCCTATAAGTTGTGGCATGTACGCTGCGAGTCAGAAAAAGAAGCAATAATGGAAACTACTACATTGCATATACTGCAGATAGTAGAGCAGCTGGTACGTATAAAACGTAGCGGCGGTCCTTCCATGCATCTTGATGTAGAGCCGGAACCGGATGGCATGATGGAAAATACGCAGGAGTTCCTTGACTGGTACCTGCATTACCTGTTGCCTTTAGGCATTCCTTCTCTTGAAGATAAATTTGGTATGAGTGCTGAAGAAGCAGCTACTGCTATAAAAACACATGTGCAGCTGTGTTATGACGTATGTCACTTCGCACTGGTATATGAATCCGCAGAAGATGTGTTAAAGCAACTGCAGCAGCACGGACTGAAAGTCGGTAAGCTGCAGATCAGCGCTGCATTGAAAGCATTGTTGCCGGCAGAGGCAACGGCACGTGAGCAGGTGATCAATGCCTTCAGAGAGTTTAATGAACCGACTTATCTGCATCAGGTGATTGCCCGTAAAGCAGATGGTTTCCTGCATTATCCTGACCTGCCACAGGCGCTGGAAGACGCAGCTAATCCTGCGGTAAAGGAATGGCGTTCACATTTCCATGTACCGGTGTTCGTTGATAGTTACGGTGTATTGTCATCTACCCGGTCAGATATAGAGAATGTATTACAATTACAACGGAAACAACCATTTACACAACACCTGGAAGTTGAAACGTATACATGGGATGTATTACCGGCTGAACTGAAATTACCCATGGACAGGTCCGTATCAAGGGAACTGCTCTGGGTATTGCAGCAGTTGGAATTACCAGCCCTGTAATATAGTTTTGAACCCATATCCTAATGGCGCCACATGAAAAAAACAGTAGTAATTGACGTAGTAGGTTTATCCTCCTCCCTCATAGGTGCACACACGCCCTTCCTGCAGGAATATGTGAAGAAACAGCATTTATCCACCATTAAGCCAATGGTACCGGCTGTTACTACAGCCGTACAAAGTACTTATGTAACCGGACAATGGCCGGCAGAACACGGTATTGTCGGCAATGGATGGTATGACAGGCAGGACAGTGAGGTGAAATTCTGGAAGCAATCCAACAAATTGGTGGAAGCTCCCAAAATCTGGGATAAAGCCAAACGTCTCGATCCTTCCTTTACCTGCTCAAAGATGTTCTGGTGGTATAACATGTATTCTACCGCCGATTATTCCGTCACTCCCCGTCCGCAATATTTGTCAGACGGCCGTAAGGCGCCCGACTGTTATGCACACCCTGCCTCCCTGCGCGATCATCTGCAGAAGGAGCTGGGTACTTTCCCCTTATTCCAGTTCTGGGGACCGGGTGCTAACATCCGCTCTACCCAATGGATCGCAGATGCTTCTATCGTAACAGATAACCTGTATGATCCGACTCTGACACTGATCTATCTGCCTCACCTGGATTACTGTCTGCAGAAATTCGGTCAGGATTTCTCCCGTATCAGTAAAGAGCTGGGTGAAGTCGATACGGTGTGTAAGCAGCTGGTTGAGTTTTATGAGAAAAAAGGTAGTGAAGTCATCATCCTTTCGGAGTATGGTATCACGAATGTGAATAACCCTATCCACCTGAACCGTCGTTTCCGTGAGGAAGGACTGATCGCGGTGAGAGAGGAAAGAGGACTGGAACTGCTGGATCCGGGTGCGTCCAAAGCATTTGTAGTGGCAGACCACCAGATAGCACACGTATATATAAATGATCCATCTGTGTACAAGAAAGTACGCAGCATCGTCGAAAACACACCGGGTGTAGAACTGGTACTGGACAGGGAAGGCAAACGCCAGCATAAAATGCATCATAGCCGTAGTGGCGAATTTGTGCTGGTGGCCGACGCCAAAAGCTGGTTCACATACTACTACTGGCTGGACGACGCAAAAGCACCTGATTTCGCACGACTGGTAGATATCCACCGTAAACCCGGTTATGATCCTGTGGAAATGTTCATGAATCCCGCAGATCCGTTCATCAAACTGAAGGCTGGATTTAAGTTACTGAAGAAAAAACTGGGCTTCCGTTATCTCATGAATGTGATACCACTGGATGCCACCCTCATAAAAGGCTCTCATGGGCGTATTTCTGAAGATAAGTCCTTCCACCCTGTACTGATATCCAATCAGGTAAGTGAGGGGCAGGAATTGGCTGCTACGGATGTTTATGGGGTGATATGGAAGTCACTGACCAGAAATTAAACATTGATTTTTTCCATGTGAATAAGAAAAGAGTCGCTTCGGCCCAACGGAGCGACTCTTTTTATTGCTGACTATCTGATCTGAAGGCAGATCTTTGCTACCAATTCCTGATTCTCTCGTATATACGAAAAACGTACCCCATGAAACAATTCCTTTTTCTCCTCCTGCTGACTGCTACGCTCGCTGCCAATGCACAGGATAGCTCCTTCTTACGCACTTTCAATAAAGAACGCATCAATAACACCAAAACAGCAATGCTGGTATTGGGAAGCTGGGGAACAGCCAACCTCGCTGCCGGTCTGATTGGCAACAGTACCGCTCATGGTGAAGCGAAATATTTTCACCAGATGAATGCCATCTGGGGAGTAGTCAATCTTGGGATTGCTACTGCCAGTTATCTGGGTAACCGCAGACTGGATCCCGGTAAGTATAACTGGCAGGGAAGTATAAACGAACAACATAAAATTGAAAAGATATTTATGGTGAATGGCGCGCTGGACCTGGCGTACATGGCCGGCGGATTGTATATGCGGGAGCATGGAAAGACCAAACTGTACGGAACAGGACATGACCGCTGGAAGGGATATGGCAATTCACTCATTTTTCAGGGGGCGTTCCTGTTATTGTTTGACGGAGTGAATTTCATGGTGCATCATGGTCATGGTAAAGGACTGTTTCAGCATTTTAACGAACTGCAGTTGACAGTAGCTCCCGGAGGTATCGGTATGGTGTATCAATGGTAAAAAAGTCTGATCTGAGCTTTTTATAGTGATTTTATTCAAATCATAGATTTAGTAGGCTAAATAGGTTATAGCCCCGTCCGGGCCGCTGCTGTCAAAATTATTACTTATGGTTATCCTCTATAACTTTTAGTAATGACCTGCCGCTATCTGAAATTTTGTTCAACCCGCAACAGCACTGTACTTTTGGGTTGTCCTTCCACTTAAAACATCGATGTAACAGAAAAGGATACCTGTAATTTCACTCTTACCAACCATCATTAGTTAAGCCAGCTTCGCCTTTACACCAGGCCTGTTTGCTGAAGGAAGTTTTATGTTCACATTATTACAACAGACCGATTATCTGGTCGTTTTGGTTATTGGGCTTATCGTAGGCTACCTGTCCGGTTTATTGGGCAAAGGAGGTAGCGCAATCAGTACGCCAGCCCTGCAGATTTTTGCAGGTATCAATCCATTTTATGCATTGGCATCACCGTTACCGGCAGCGATCACCAGCACAATATCAGCTACAACTGTTTACAGCCGTCAAAAATTATTCAACCGTAAAGTAATACTGACAGGTGCATTGTTCGGTGTGCCTGCAACACTCGCAGGTTCTTTTCTGAGCAAATTTCTGCCGGGTAAAACATTAATGATACTGACTGCATTGTTCATTGTATCTATCGGTGGTTCTCTGTTATTTTCATTCCTTAGAAAGAAGAATGTAGAAGAAACGCCTGTTGTTGAAGATGCGGCAGAAGGAAATCAGAAGATGATTGTGCTGGCTTCACTGGGTATTGGATTATTATCCGGTTTGCTGGCGAATGCCGGTGGTGTATTATTCAGTTCTTTCTTCATCAAGAAACTGCATATGCCCATCAAACAGGCACTTGCCTGTTCTATCGTATTATCAGCATTGCTATCCATACCCGGCGCACTGGCCCACTGGTGGCTGGGACATATCGACTGGAATATCGCACTGGTATTGTCGCTGACTGCCATACCTTCTTCTTATCTGGGCGCTAAAACCGCCGTAAAGATGAAGTCTCCCTTACTGGAAAAATTGTTCGCATGTACGCTGATCTTATTCGGTGTATATGATATTATTTATACCGTGTGTAAGTAAACAAGGCTTGCGCAATGCGCACTTTTATGATTTTATTTTAGTGTTAGGATGTCATGACTATTCCATTGCCTGCTGAGCAATGTTAAAAGAAAAAAAGACCGTCTCAGATAATGAGCGGTCTTTTTTATTCACTGCCCCCAGACGGACAGTCATTGTACCGAAACCGGACAGATAATAATTACTATTCAATCATATTTTATTATTTTCCATTATTATATAATATGGCATTGAACTAGATAATAAGATGTTCAAAGTTCCTCTATGCTGCATAGTTACCTGAAAACTGCCTTCCGAAATCTACTGCGTAACAAACGCCATTTCCTCGTGAATATCACTGGTCTGCTGGTCGGTTTTGGTGCCTTTCTGCTTATTTCTATCGTTGTACAGTATGTAAAGGAGTATGATAACTTTCATACAAAGAAAGACAGGATCTATCGGCTTGTAAGGGCCGATCTGAGTGGAAATGGTTTTGGTACGGGGGCACCATTCCCTTTCGCAGAAGGATTACGGACAGATTATCCGCAACTGGAAAAGGTAGCAGGTATCTACGGAGATAAAAATGTACAGGTAATTATACCGGGCAAGGATGATGTGGCGGTCAAGAAATTCAGCGAAGCAACAGGTGTCTTTTTTGCAGAGCCTTCCTTCTTTGAAATGTTTGATTTTAAGATGCTCGCCGGTAATGCAGTCACGGGTATACAGGAACAAAATACCGCATTGCTGTCAAGAGAGGTGGCCAACAGGTACTTTGGTGACTGGCAGCAGGCGACCGGTAAAATGATCCGCGCATATGGACGATATATCCGGATCACCGGTGTGATGGAAAACCCACCGGATAATACCGATTTTGCTTTAGGTATAGTGATATCCTATGCTACATTGAAACCAATGGGGGTGGGGATGAATGACTGGGTAGGTATTTCTAACAACTATGTTATGGTAATGGCCAAAGAGGGCTATACCGCCGATCAGCTGAGCAGCCTCCTGCCGGGTTTTATCGCGAAACATATTCCTCCTTCACATGCCGGATATAAGCTATTACTACAACCCCTGAAAGACATACATACAGATAAACGTTTTGAAACCTTCAGCGGCCGCGTTTTCAGCAAAGAGCTGATCAACGCACTACACCTGACAGGTATATTTCTGCTGATAATCGCCTGTGTCAATTTCGTCAATTTATCTACCGCCAATGCCATTAACCGGGCACGCGAAGTAGGGGTACGAAAAGTGTTGGGCAGTAACAGACAACAACTGTTGCTGCAGTTCCTTGGAGAGACCGGCTTATCCTGCCTCCTTGCCATGACCGGCGCATTGATACTGGCGATCGCATTACTGCCGGCATTAAATAAATTGTTAGAGATGAAAATCTCCTTATCTGTATTACCTGTCATTCCGGCTGTTTTATTTATCCTGTTTTTATGGGCTATTGTGACCGTATCAGCCGGGTTTTATCCGGCATTGGTACTATCGGGCTTTAATCCGATGAACGCGCTTAAAAGCCGTTTAAATGCAGAAAATCCACGGGGACTACACCTGCGGAGAGGGTTGGTAACATTCCAGTTTGTCATTGCACAGATACTCATTATCGGTACGTTGATCGTGATTGCACAAACCAACTATTTCCGCAATGCCGATATGGGCTTTAACAAAGAGGCCATAATCACAGCAGAATTTCCGCATGATAGTGTCAGCCGCTCCAGATTCGATTACTTGCGGGATGAGTTGATGCGTCAACAAGGTGTCAGAGATGTGAGTTTTAGTCTGTTTGCGCCTGCCGGAGAAGATTTCTGGGCAACAGATTTTAAGTTGGGCAGCAATCATACGGATAAAGCAGACCTGATTGTGAACATGAAACCCGCAGATACTAACTACTTCAATATTTATAAGATGCAGTTGCTCGCAGGCAGGGTTTACTATGATGCAGATACAGTAAGAGAATTTGTAGTGAATGAAACCCTTGTGAAGAAAGCCGGTTTTGCCAGTCCGGAAGCCGCCATCGGACAACCCATTACCGTCATGAATAAAACCTTACCGATTGTAGGCGTAGTAAAGGATTTTCATGTGAAGTCCTTACGTGATCCTATCGATCCTGTTGTGATGACAACTGTAAAGCGTATTTACAAAACAGCGAATATCAGGATTGAACCCGGTAAGGCAAAAACAACAATCGCCGCTCTTGAAACATTGTGGAACAAATACTATCCCGATTACATTTTTAAATACAGTTTTATGGACCAGACGCTGGCCGGCTATTATAAACAGGAAAACCAGTTAGCGCAACTGTTTAAGATCTTCGCTGGCATTGCTATTTTCATCTCCTGTCTGGGATTATATGGTTTGATCTCTTTTATGGCATTGCGCCGCAAAAAAGAGATAGGCATCAGAAAAGTATTGGGTGCAGATGTGCTTACGATTGTGATGTTGATGTCAAGAGAGTTTACTTTGCTGATTACACTAGCTTTTGTTATTGCAACGCCGCTGGCGTGGTATTTTATGAATGACTGGTTGCAGCAGTTTAGTTTCCGGATGGAGATCGGTGCAGGCGTTTTTGTAATCACTTTACTGTTCTCCCTTGTTATTGCATGGCTGACAGTAGGTCATTCTGCGATAAAGGCTGCTCTGGCTGATCCGGTGAAGAGTTTACGAACTGAATAACAGGTACATCCTTTTCATAAAACGGGAAGAGAGGTGACAGCAGTGCTATCGCCTCTCTTCCTTTATTATCTTTCTTAGGCGCTGCCAGGCGCTATACGCAGAACTTCGGGTCTATCAACAGCACCAATGCATCACCTGAAAACTATACTCTTTCTTTGAGTATTTGTGCCCGCTCTTCCGGAGGAAGAGTGCTCACCACAAGATCATACGCATTCTGTAACAATGACTGCAATAAAGGGACTGGTAAGGTGTCAAGGGCTTTGATCTGTACCCAGTGATAACGTGCCAGATAAGGCGCAGGCACGATGTCAGGTTGTGAGATCAGACGGTGAAAATCCTCCAGCCGGCATTTTAAAGAAATCTGATGCGGAGCAGATTTGCTGATCATGCAAAAGAGCTTTTCTCCCACAGAGAACCGCAGATCTTCGTCCCATTTCTCTTCCTGTGTTACGGCAGGAAATGCGAGACAGTAATTAAGGGTCATGTCAAACATAATACTGGCAGCTTAAAAGTTTAAAAAATCGTTGAGTGGAAAATATAAAAGCTCAATCGAAAAAAAGAAACAACAAGTAATGGTAAAAGGTTTGTTGAGTTGTCTTCTTACTCCAGCTATTTGCCAGACATGAGGTCTGTTCCGGATATGTTGTCTTATTAGTTGTGTACAGCTGATTAGTAACCAACCTAGAACCTTTAAAGGTTTCCCTGACTCTAAATAATATTCCCACTATAAATTTAAGTATCTTTTCCCAAAGCAGAATGTATATTTTTTGTTAATAACTGATTCAGACAAGTCTATAAATGAGTAGTCCACAGGTCATAAGCACCAAAATGCTCATAGTTTAAAAAACTACTATAAGTTAGTGATTATCACCTATGGACTATATTATCGCAGGCTCCTGGATTACTTGAATCTTCTGGCCATTTTTTCCTCGAGTACGCTTAACGGCACACAGCCATCTTTTAACAATTCATCATGAAAGTCTTTAATACTAAAACCAGTAGTCTGACTGTAATTGTTGCGTAATTCCCTGATCTTCAGTTCGCCGATTTTATACGACAATGCCTGACCCGGTATTGCCATATATCTTTCAATCTCTGCCACTGCATCCTGTTCATTCAATGGTTCATTTTCCATCATGTATTTAATCGCCTGTTCACGGGTCCATCCTTTTGCATGCAAACCCACATCCACTACAAGGCGGATAGCACGGTGTATCTCATCGGACAAGTGACCAAAATAACTGTAAGGATTGGTATAAAGCCCCAGTTCTTTGCCTAAACCTTCGCAATACAGCGCATATCCTTCACCATAAGAACCGATCCAGGTAAAGCGACGGAATTTGGGCAGGGAGTCATTCTCCTGCTGGATGGAAGTCTGGAAATGGTGCCCCGGAATGGCTTCATGCAGGAAGAGGCATTCCATACCGGTATAGTTGAATGTTTTAGCCTCCAGAATGGGTACATAGAAAACTCCCGGACGGCTGCCATCAGCAGCGCCTGGCATATATTCCGCACTGGCAGAAGCGGCACGGAATGCTTCCGTCTGACGCACTTCAAATTTGGTTTTAGGCAGATGACCATACATTTCTTTTACAGACGGCATGATCTTCTGTTCTATTCCTCTGAATGTATCCAATATCTGAGAAGGAGTAGTGAATATCTTAAACTGTTTATCTGTACGGATGAAGTTGAAAAAGGCCGGCAGATCACCAGTAAAACCAGTGCTGTTTTTCACTGAATCCATCTCCCTTCTGATACGCGCCACTTCACGTTCACCGGTTGCAAAGATCTCATCAGGTGTAAGGTCGGTAGTGGTCCAGTATCTGATCAGATAACCATACCAGTCTTTACCTTGCGGTAAAGCATCGATGCCACTGGAAGTACGGGTTCTGGGGATGTATTCTTTGACGAAGAATTCATGTAATCTGCTGTAAGCAGGTAACGCATACTGTTCTATCGCTGCGGTATAGGCTGTACGAAGCGAACGCTGTTCCGCAGTATCAAGATCTGCAGGAAGCAGTCGTAACGGTGTATAGAATACGTTGGTAGTATCTTTCTTTGAAAGGTCAGCCAGCTGAGGAACGACCTTCACTGCCAATGCCTTTGGTATAACATATCCAAGAGACATACCACGACGCATGTTTGCTATTGCTGTATCACTCCATTCGGCAAAGCTTTTCATTCGTTGAATGAACTTTTCATAATCTGCTTTGTTCTTAAACGGCTGTGCGCTTGTACCGGAACCGAATTGTGGTAGGGTAAGTGTAAGTCCCCAGAACTGCTGAATGGGCATCAGGTTGTCCGGATAGCGGAGACCTTCCTTACCTATGGACACTTCTCTCTGCAGCATGGAGTAGCTGATAAGGTCGTTTTCATTCAGCGCAGCTGTATCTACACTTTGCAAGGCTGTCTGATAATGTGTGTAAAAGCTATCCAGTCTGGAACGGAAACGATCGCTGATATCGATCTGCAGGAGGCCATCAAACTGGTGTTCTCCGTTCATGGTAGCCTCCATGGGGAAAAACTCCATCTTTTCATCATAATAGTGCTGAACAAGCTGGTGGAGGGAATCCGTAGTACTGGTGCCTGTTCCGGGCTTTTTGTCTGGTCCTGAGCAGGCAGCAGCAAACACTGTTAAAGCCAGCAGGAGGGCGTGATTTTTCTTGGGCATGTTGAACGATTAGATGTTGTTGAGATATGTGCGGCATAGCAGGTCAGCTATACATAAAACGCTTCAGGATAGAATAAACATAAAAAAAACACTCCGAAGAATCGGAATGTTTTATATAGAACAGTGAACAATGAAAACTCTTTCATCGGTTGATAATGCCGTTATTATAAGCATATAGTAAAGGCAAGTAATTGATTCCGTGCTAGATCTGCTGCACAAAGCCTGGGACGCGGAACCGTTTTCTATCAACCCGTTTAACTGGTTAGCCCAGCAAACGAATGCAAAATTAGTTTAATTAACAAAGTGAAACTGTTAACCTATCTTAAATTTTTGATTTTTATGCTACGAAATGACACTGTATTGCCGTGGTCCTGCAATAAGATGTGTCCCTCTGGCCATAGTCCAAAGTTATTCCAATTTTTGTACTTACTGATCGCAACCAGGTCTTTAAATTCTTTGGAACCCCTTTCGTACTCTAACATTTTGAAGCCATTCAACCAATGTTCAACATGATTGTTGGGAAATACAATTATACGCCCTTTATTCCATTCTCCAATCTTCTTTATAGCGGCTTTATTCAAATCCGTATTTTTACGGGTCATCAGGTCGTACAGGGAGGACAAAGTCCTGTTTCCATCGCGGCCAAGCTTGGCATCCGGATGACGCTCGTCATCAAGTACCTGGTACTCAAGACCAATAGCTGATTTCCCCTTGGTATCATAGTCTTCCTTTACAAAGTATTTTACCCCGCTGTTAGCGCCTTCACTGAGTTTGAAGTCAAATTCCAGTTCAAATGCACCGTATTCTTTGGTCGTAACGATATCTCCGCCGGAACCCATTTCGTCGCCATTGGACTGATGGATCGTAAGCTCACCGTTTTCCAGTGACCAGCCGGTAGCAGGAAACTTATCCTGATTCACCCTGCGCCAGCCCTCAGAAGTTTTACCATCCCAAAGCAGTGTAAAGCCATTCTTCTTTTCCTGTGGAGAAACATTGTTTGGCTGGTTATTTACAACAAATATCTTGTCGTAAGGAGAGTATTGGGAAGGGGCCGGATTCTCCATGATGCGGATATTGCGCCAGTGAATCTGTTTACCCTTGTCGTCTTCTTTATAGATCTGATGTACCTGTAATGCGATGAAACCTTTCAGGGTCATATCATCGATCAGGTGAGCACATGGTACACCGTTCACCCAGGTGCGGATCTCCGCGCCACGGCACTCGATACGATACTTGTTCCAGCCTTCTTTTTTGAATGCAGGTTTCGCTGCCTCATTCAGCTCCAGTGGATATAACCAACCACGACGGGCTTCGTCATAAATACCACCGCTCCACGCGCGGTCACTCGGATCCACCTCCATCTGATAGCCATGTACACGGCCATTGTTGTAGTCAGGTTTGCTCTCGCTACGGAACTGTATACCATAGTTCATAGCAGCATCCAGCTTTAATTCCAGTTCGAGGATAAAATCGCCGTAGTCTTTTTCAGTTGCGAGGAAGGAATTCGGGCTGCCGGCTACTGACGTACCGGTAATCATCCCGTTTTTTGCATCATAGATGGCAGTGCCGTTTACTTCTTTCCAGCCATCCAGATTCTTGCCATTGAAGAGATTATGCCATTCTGCCTTCTTCTGGGCCATAGCGAAGCTGCTTATGAGCATGGCGCTGCATACTAATAACGTGTTTTTCATAACCATAGACCTAAAGTACTCTTAAAAGTAATTAATGATAATTATTTATTCAACCGATTGCACGTTTTTTATGATAAGCGGTATTATTTGATGTTGATTTTATGCAATCGTTTGCAATTTATAACTAATCTACTTAACTTGTATTACCCCATTACCTGAAAAAAGCGTTAGAAAAACCTTGAAGAAAACCTAAGTGATTGCTTTTCAGGGATGTGTATTCTGTTACAAAATTAAAATTCTACGTATGAAGAACACGTTATCGAAAGTAGGAGCCATCCTGCTATGCCTGCTATTGTGGGGCACATTTATCAGCGCACAGTCCGTCCCCATAAGCGGCAAAGTGACTGGTCCGGATGGAAACCCGATCATTGGCGCTTCAGTCGCCATCAAAGGACAAAAAAAGGGTACCGTTACAGATGTAATGGGCGCATACAAACTTCAGGCGCCCGGTACAGCCACATTAATTATTTCTTTTATCGGTTATCTGCCACAGGAAGTACCTGTCAATAACAGAAGCGAAGTCAACGTAAAACTCGAAGAAGACCAGAAGAAACTCGACGAGGTTGTTGTAGTCGGTTATGGTCAGCAAAAGAAAAAAGACGTTACCGGTTCCATTTCCTCCATTAACAGTAAAGCGATTATGGAAGTGCCTGTTACAAATGCCCAACAGGCCCTGCAGGGAAGAACGCCCGGTATCGATGTATTAAATAATAGTAACAAACCGGGCGATGAACCCAGGGTCAGAGTAAGGGGTACCCGTTCCCTGTCAGCAGGTAATGATCCGCTCTATGTCGTAGACGGTATCCCTTTCGCGGGTAATCTGAATGATATCAATCCACAGGACATCGCTTCCATGGATGTATTAAAAGATGCCTCTGCTACCGCTATCTACGGTTCCCGTGGTGCAAATGGCGTCGTACTGGTCAGCACCCGTAAAGGCAAAATAAGTGCTCCGCAGGTGACCTACAGCGGTATGTATGGTATCGTTAATACCCTCGGTAAAACAGATATGATGGACAGTCAGCAGTACCTCGCCATGAAACGTGAAGCGAACCGTGCTGCTGGTTTATATGACGACAATAACCCGGATGCCTCCGACGCTAAAATATTCACCGCTACAGAGATCGCCAATATCAAAAAAGGTGTAAACACTGACTGGCAGTCCCTCATGCTAAGTCAGGGCTGGCAAACACGTCATGCACTCGGCGTAAGTGGTGGAACAGAAACTACTAAATATGCCGTAACCGGTGGTTACTTCAAAGATGAAGGTGTACTGAAACTACAGAGCTATGAGCGTTACAACTTACATATTGCAGTAGACCAGATGATTGGCAAACGTATCCAGATCGGAGCCTCCTCACTGGCTACCTACAGCATGCGTAAAGGTGGTACCTACAATGGCATGAGCGCCTCTCTTAAAATGCTGCCGATAGCTGATCCTTATGATGCCTCTGGTAAACTGATCACCTACCCTACCGCCGATAACCAGCAACCTAATGCATTGTTGGATTATGAAGATGGTAACCGGGTGGAAAGACTCAGTCATATCCGCTTCTTTAACAGCCTGTATGGAGAAGTATCACTGTTCGACGGACTGAAATACCGGCTGAATGTTGGTACCGACGTAATGCAGAATAACTATGGTCTCTTTCAGGGTAAAAAGAATACCGACCTGCTCATTGGTGGTGGTGATGCTACCGCAACCAAACAAGGCCAGTTTGTATGGGCATATACCGTGGAAAATCTCCTGAACTATAACAAGACCTTTAAGAAACACGCACTGAACGTTACTGCTTTATATAGCGTACAACGTCAGCGCGAAGATACTTCTACCGCTTCCGTAAGAGGTATTCCGGTGGAATGGCAGGAATATTATAACCTCGGACAGGCAGCAAACGTAACCGGTATCGGTAGTCAGCTGGGCACATGGACCATCCTCTCTTATATGGGCCGCGTGAACTATGGTTATGATGACCGTTATCTCGTTACACTGACCTTACGTGCGGACGGATCCTCCCGCTTTGCTCCCGGACACAAATGGGGCTACTTCCCATCTGTCGCATTAGGCTGGAATGTGAGCAGCGAAGACTTTATGAAAAGCGTATCATGGGTCGAAAACCTGAAAGTACGTGGTAGCTACGGTCGTATCGGTAACACAGGTATACCGCCCTATGCAACACAAGGGTTGCTCGGACGTTCTCCTTATTCCTTCGGTAATAAAGGTGTCACCGGTTTCTCTCCGATCTTGCTGCGTAACCCGAACCTGACATGGGAAACAACTGCCTCTACCAATATAGGTATAGACTTCAGTATTCTTAAAGGGCGTATCAGTGGTAACGTCGATGTCTACAAACAGAAAACAACTGACCTGTTGCTTCAGCGTTTCCTGCCCTTCAGTAATGGCGTAGACTACGTACTGGAAAACACAGGTGTTACACAGAATAAAGGTATCGAGATTGGCTTATCCACCGTGAATCTGGAAACTAAAAGTGGCTTCTCCTGGACCATGGATGTCAACTTCTACATGAACCGTGAAAAGATCCTCGCTTTAGGTGAAGGCAAAACACAGGATATCGGTAACGGCTGGTTTGTAGGTAGTCCGACTTATGTATACTACGATTATAAAAAAGTAGGCATCTGGCAGGATGAAGCAGCCGCACAGGTATATAAACAACATCAGGGGGAAATACAGCTGGCGGACCTGAACGGAGACAAAAAGCTGGATGATAAAGATCGTACAATACTGGGTGCTCCGCAGCCCAAATGGTCAGGTGGTATGACACAGCGTGTTGCCTATAAAGGATTTGATCTGTCCGTTGTTGCGTTTGCCCGTATGGGAAGTACCGTAAAGAGTGATTTCTATTCTACGTTCAATACCCTCTTCGGCCGATATAATAACCTCGATGTTGACTACTGGACGCCAACCAATCATACCAATGCATTCCCTCGTCCGAATGCCAATCAGGAACGTCCAAACAACTACAACACCCTGAGTTATTTCGATGGATCTTTCTTCAAGATCCGCAATATCACACTCGGCTATTCCATGCCGAAAAGCATCATGAAACGCTGGCAGATGGAAGCCTTACGTTTCTCTGTTGATGTAAAACAACCATTGATTCTTGCACCTTACAGACAGAAATATAAAGGTATCGACCCGGAAGATGTGAACGTGATTGGTGTAGATGCTCCGGCTACATGGATGTTACAGTTTGGTGTCAATGCTACTTTTTAATGCAATAAAAAAATAGTTATGAAAAATATATGCTGGTACCTGTTTGTATGCGCGTGCATCGTAACAGGATGCAACAAAATGCTGGATGAAGATGTGGTATCTTCCGTAACAGATGATTTCTATAATACCCCCGGAGGGTTTACTACAGCAGTCAATGGTAGTTATGCCGCTTTGCGTAGTTTCTATAGTACAGAAAGAGGAATGACGGTAACCGTATTTGGTACAGATACTTATACCAATGGTTCTGATGGTGATTTCAAATTCACCAACCAATACACTTCACAACTCGATGGTCGTTACGCACACCTGAGAGAAATATGGAACGCTTTTTATCAGTCTATCAACACCGCCAATGCAGTCGTTAGCAGAGCAGATCAGGTACCGGAACTGGATAGTATATCCAAGCGTTCCGGCATAGCACAGGCTCGTTTTTGCCGCGCGAATTATTATTTCATTCTGTTGCAGATGTTTGGTGCTGTACCATTACGTCTGACCGAAAATACGCAGATCGTAACAGAAGCACATCGCGATCCTGTTCCGGATATCTACAACGCAATTATTGAAGATTTAAATTATGCTGCACAGTCATTGCCGGTTACGCAATCTGAATGGGGCCGTGCTACGAAACCTGCAGCAGAGCATCTGCTGGCAAGAGTATATCTGACGCGTGCCACCTCCGAAGCAAAAGGTACACACGACTATGACAGTGCTGCCACCTATGCAACAAAAGTGATCAACAATTATGGTTTGTCGTTATTGCCTGACGTCGGACAGGTATGGGCACAGGGTAAAGAGAATAACGCAGAAACTATCTGGGCCGTACAGTATACCAATGACGCTCTGTATAACTCAGGCGATAACAATGCCTGCCGGTTTTTCCTGATGCAATACGATGTATTGGGAGGGATGAAACGTGATCTGGCGAATGGTACTCCCTGGAAGCGTTTCCGCCCTACGAAATTCCTGTTGGATACACTATATGCTGACAGAGTGAATGACGCCCGTTACGATAAATTTTATACTGTCGTATGGTTTGCCAATGCCGGTAGTGCGAAGCTGAAAGTAGGCGATACTTCCGTATACATGCCGGGACGTGATGTATCTGATGCAGTGATTGCCAGCAAGAATTATCAGCTGGTACCACCACGCAATTATACAGAAAGACTGTATCCTTCACTGAATAAATTTGCCGATGCATTGCGTCCGGATAATCAGGCTTCAGGCGTCCGCCCGTTTATTGCGTACCGTCTTGCAGAAGATTACCTGATCGCAGCAGAAGCATACATGTATAAAAATGAAAAAGCAACAGCGGTAACTTATCTGAATACGTTACGCATGCGTTCAGCAGCTGTTGGTGCTACAGCGGAAGAAACCAATGCACACAAAGAAGCCATGAAGATCTCAGAAGCGCAATTAGATATAGACTTCATTCTGGATGAACGCGGACGGGAACTCGTGGGTGAACAGTTGCAATGGTTTGACCTGAAACGTACCAACAAACTGCTGGAACGCGTGCGCCTGCACAATCCGCAGGGTGGACCGAATATCGAACCGAAACATTTACTGCGTCCTATTCCGCAGGACCAGATCGACAGAACGAGCAATGAGTTCCCACAGAATCCAGGTTACTGATATCTGTTATGAACGGCTCTTTCTTCGTGCATAGTTTCGTACAACCCGCCTGACAGCTTACGGGTTAACTACAAAAAGACGCAAAACGATCCCTCATAAATAATCGTTACTCCGGTAGTATATACTTAATACTACCGGAGTATTTTTTTTGTTAACTTTAGACACTTCACCCTAAAAATCCCCACACATGGCACAACAAAAGATTCTCTTTCTGACAGGAGACTATGCAGAAGATTATGAAACAATGGTACCATTTCAGATGATGCAGATGGTCGGACACATTGTGCATGCGGTATGTCCTGATAAATCAGCAGGCGATAAGATCATTACAGCGATTCATGATTTTGAAGGAGATCAGACCTACAGTGAGAAACGTGGGCACCACTTTGTGCTGAATGCCTCTTTTTCAGATGTACAGGTGGCCAATTATGATGCATTGATGATAGCAGGAGGCAGGGCGCCTGAATACCTGCGTCTGAATGCAAAGGTGATCGATATCGTTAAACAGTTTGTTGCAGCCGATAAACCTATTGCCGCTGTTTGTCATGGTATTCAGATCCTGACCGCAGCAGATGTGGTGCGTGGTAAAAAACTGACAGCTTACCCCGCTGTTGCGCCGGAAGTGACAATGGCCGGAGGTACTTATGCTGCTGTCAATATAGATGAAGCAGTGACCGATGGGAATCTCGTAACAGCTCCGGCATGGCCGGCACATCCGCAGTGGATAGCAGCTTTCCTGAAGGTGCTGGGGACGAAAATCGAGTTATAAGACCAGAAAAGACTGATAATCATTGTTAAATCATTGATACCAATGAGGCGTTTACATATTTATTATATTTAAATGCCTCATTTTTTTTATTTTTGGTAGCAGAACTGCTACCTATGAAAAAGTATCCCATCCTCCTGTGCCTGCTGTTTCCTGCTCTTATGGGTTATACGCAGAGATTGACCTCCGCCGATAAAGCCGGAGATGATACCCTTTCACTTGTAAAGATTGAAAAAGCCGGTAAGTACGGCTTCACTGATACGTCAGGGAAGGTTGTCATTGCCCCGGTGTATGACGCGATTGGCCCATTTCAACACGGACTGGCACTTGTGAAGAAAGGCAAGAAGACAGGTTATCTGTTACCAGATGGAAAGACATCCTCATTGAAATATGACTCTGCCTGGGTAAAAGAAGGTCGCTACCATTTTGTAAAACTGGATGGTAAAGTAGGGCTGCTGGATGATAAAGGTAAAGAACTGGTAGCACCGAAATATGAAGAAGTGAACGGCATCCGGGACGGCTATGTATCCGTGAAACAGGGTGGTAAGTATGGAGTGATCAATCCACAGGGTAAAATGGTGCTAAAGCCTGAATACGAGCGACTTGGTTTCGTGACCAACGGTACCATGCTGGTATATATTGATGGTAAATGTGGCCGGGCTGATCTGGTGAAAGGAAAAGTAGTAATGACCGCCTATGAGAAGGTAGGCCCTTTCCGGGACGGTATGGCCTGGGTAAGACAGGATAAGAAATTTGGCTTTATTAATACAGATGGTGATCTGGTGATCCCGGTGATGTATGACTGGGTGGGTAACTTCAACGAAGGACTGGTGGCTGTAGCAACAGAAAAGAAGTATGGCTTTATCAACAAAAAGAATCAGGTGGTAATTGCCCAGAAATATGATAAGGCATATACTTATACCAAAGGGAAAGGCATGATCAGACAGAACGGAAAGGTAGGTTATGTAGATATGGACGGCAACGAGACCTGGGCGGAAGCCGCGCCGATATTGCCGGCTGCCCATGGAGCTGATGGTAAGTAATATGATATATAAGTCCAAAAGGGCTAAACGAATATAAAAGCTCCCGTCATTGGCGGGAGCTTTTCTTTACCCGATCCGGTAAAAAAAGTTCAAACTCCTCCGTCATCATGTTATATTAGACATGTTTTTATTACCTTTGCAGCCAAATTCAAAAGCCCCAAAGGGTCTAATTTACATTCAAAATAAAGTAATACATAAAACATTATGTCCGGTCAGCTTAAAGAAGTTCGCAACCGTATAAAGTCAACACAGTCTAACCTGCAGATCACCAAAGCCATGAAAATGGTAAGTGCTGCCAAGCTGCGTCGTGCACAGGATGCTATCTTGCTGATGCGTCCTTACGCGCTGAAACTGCAGGAAATGTTGCAGAACATCGTTTCCAACAGTGAAGGAAGCATTGATCTGGCTCTGGCTGCTCAGCGTCCTGTAGAAAAGGTACTGCTGATAGTGATTACATCTGACAGAGGATTATGTGGTGCTTACAATTCCAACGTGATCAAAATGGCCAAGCAGGTGATCCGCGAGAAATACGAGGAGCAGTTTGAAAAAGGCCATGTTGAAATACTGCCTATCGGTAAAAAAGGCTACGAGCACTTTTTGAAAAATGGGTATAAACTGAATGATTCTTTCTGGACCCTGTTCCATAAACTGGATTTCGAACACGTTAAACAGGCCGCTGCTTTTGCAATGGAAGGTTTTGTAAACGGTGAATATGATGCCGTTGAAATCATCTACAGCGAATTCAAAAATGCTGCTACTCAGCGTTTTGTAGCCGAACAGTTCCTGCCGGTTGCACGTGTGGAAAGCACAGATGCGAATACCAGCCGCGCTGACTTCATCTTCGAACCAGAAAAGAAAGCTCTGATCGCAGAACTGATGCCTAAAATCCTGAACACACAGCTGTACAAATCCATGCTGGATGCAAATGCTTCTGAGCACGGTGCCCGTATGACTGCGATGGATAAGGCAACTGAGAACGCAAACGAACTCTTACGTTCTTATAAGATCTCTTACAACCGTGCACGTCAGGCGGCTATTACAACCGAACTGACGGAGATCGTGAGCGGTGCAGCAGCGCTGGAAGGTTGATCTTAAGCAACTTATACACATCAGATTAACATCGAAAGATTTTGATTTCTTCATAAGGGTCAAAGGCTGTATTTTCGGCCTTTGACTTTTTTGTTTTGCAGGCGTGGCAAAGGCTCCGGCCTTTTCTGCTCCGGATATGGATATTGAAAACCGCATCATGGAAATTTCTCAGATCATACCACACATAGAATCCTTGATATTTGCTGCAGACCGGCCATTGCCGCTGCTGGATATACTTGACCTGCTGAACAATGCGCTGGCTTTCCTCGAAGACAGGGCCACGCTGGAGCAGGTAGAAGCCTCCCTCGAAGCGATCAAGGAAAAGTACAGTACTGAGTTCTATGCTTTTGAAGTAAGAGAAAGTGGCGGTGGCTACCAGTTCCTGACAAAAAAGGAATACTATCAGACGGTAGCACAGCTGAATGGTGACAAATTCCTGAAGCGTCTCTCTACAGCCGCTCTGGAAACGCTCGCGATCGTTGCCTACAAACAACCGATCTCCAAAGGCGAAATTGAGCATATCCGTGGTGTAAGTACCGACTATTCTATCCAGAAACTGCTTGAAAAAGAACTGATTGTGATTTCCGGCCGTAGCGAAAACCTGCCCGGTAAACCACTCTTGTACGCTACCTCCAAAGCCTTTATGGATTATTTCGGTCTGAACTCTCCGAAAGACCTGCCAAAACTGAAAGAGGTATTTGACGATGAATCCATCCAGCCTACCCTGATCGGTCTGGAAGCAGAAGCTAATGACGAAGAGGCCCGTAATATGGTCGTTTCCGAAACCGGCGAACTGGTAGAACAGGATGATAACGCCGAAGGCCCTGAGGCACATCTGAATGGTCGTAAAGTATCTACAGACGAAATCCCTGTAACAGATACACCCGATAAAAAGAATAATGATCTGCAGGCAAAGCTCTTCCTGCCTTTTGATGAAGAAGCTCCTCAGAACGAAGCTGATGCAGCTGCCGAAACAACAGAAACAGATACTGCAAATGTGAATGAGGATGAGGACAATGCTACCAGCAATGATAACGTCGTTGCCGGCACAGAAATCCCAACCATCGATGAGGCATTAGAGGAAGAACCAGCAGAAGCAGATACAACTACTACGGACACAGAAGAAGAGGAAGAAGTCACTTACGCAACAGAAGAAGAACTGGCCGCCTTTATGAATGCAGCCGCAGACGTAGTGCCGAATGAAGATGAGGATGATGAGGACGATGACGATGAGGATGATGAAGGCGATGATTCAGAAGACGAGGAAGATAACGATGATGATGAGGAGGATGAAGAAGATGAAGATGATGAAGATGATGAAGAAGACACAGACGATGATGACAGTGACGAAGACGAAGATGACGATTCAGATGTAGACGATGAGGATATAGACGATGACGATGAGCAGGAAGCTAAGGATAAAGAAAACGACGACGCTGCATTCGCAGCCGCAGCTAAGGAAGACTTCGATGGAGAAGATATAGACGATGAAGACTTTGACGAAGATGATGACTTCGATGATGAAGATGACGACGACGAAAAGAGATAAAATCTAATTATAAACAAAAACGCCGGATAATGCTGATTAATGCATCATCCGGCGTTTTCTATTTCATTCCCCCACAACTGTGAAAAGGGGATTAACCCTGTTTTTTACAACCACCAGCCTGAGTACCTTCGCACCCACACCGCGACCTGATTAAGCTTATTTACCCCCATCTATAAAAACATCATAATGAAAAAAACTGTACTGTTTTTAACACTGATCATCTTCTCCCTTTCCTGTGGCAAGGATACCGGCACAGCTTTATCTGGCGGCTGTAATTACAACGGCCATCCCCTTAACAAAGGTGCAAGCGGTGGCTGTTATTACACCAATAGCAGTGGCAATAAGGTATATGTTGACAGGTCTTACTGCAACTGTCTATAAAAGACAAAAGCCCGGTGCAAGCCCGGGCTTTCTTATACACATTAATAATGTAGCAGTTATAAATTTAATCGTCCGGCTGTATCCAGGCAATGGCAGATGGAGCTTGCGGGCCTTAGTGCTTTGAAGTCTGCTGAGCCCATGCAACCAGGGGTTTAATCCACCCCCACAGCTCAAATCTCCAAAACAAAGCTCCATAGCAAGCAACTTCAAAGCACTACAGCCTGCAAGCCCATACTGCCTTTGCCGTCAGCGGTCCCTCTCACTAAAGACAACAGCCGTCCAAAACACACAGTCAGCAGTCCCTGTCTCTAAAGACAACAACTACAATCCACTCACCACCGCCGCAAAGATCTCACTCAGCTTCTTATCCGCCGTCCCTGCCACCGCAATAATCTCCTCTATCGACACGGGATGCAGATTATCCGGATCACATTCATCCGTAATCACTGACACCGTCGCACAAGGCAACTGCAACTGATTCGCCACAATCACCTCCGGCACAGTACTCATCCCCACAATATCCGCTCCGATCGTTCTCAGATACCTATACTCCGCCCGCGTCTCCAGATTCGGCCCTGTCACCGCCGCATACACACCATTTGTATGCATCTTATGTCCCAACGCAGCCGCTGCATTTAACAACGCCTGTCCTAACACAGGATCATACGGACGACTCATATCCGGAAACCGCGGACCGAAATCCGGTGAATTTAACCCCCGTAGCGGATTATCCGTCTGCAGATTGATATGATCATCCAACAACACCATATCTCCCTTCATATACGCCTTATTGATACCCCCCGCCGCATTGCTCAGCAACAGGAACTGCACACCCAATGCTTTCATCACACGAATAGGAAACGTGATCTGCTGCATAGTATACCCTTCATAATAATGAAACCGTCCCTGCATTGCAATAACCGGCGTCTCACCAATATGCCCGTAAATAAGCTGACCTTTATGAGATTCTACAGTTGACTCAGGAAAGTGAGGAATTTCGTGGTAAGGAATCGTCTTTTGAATCCTGATATGGTTCACCAGTTGGCCCAGACCTGTGCCTAATACAATCCCTACACGGGCAGGCTGGAGGTCTTTCAGAAATGCGGCTGTTTCTTTTATCTGCTGTTGGAGCATAAAAATCAATTAGGAATTACGAATTAGGAATTGAACATCAGCGATGTCCCTGAATATTTCGCAATATAGTCAGATACTATAAATGCGACAGGCATTTAGTTGCATGCACTGCCACCAAAGCAATGAATTCCTGATTCGTAATTCCTGATTGTCTTTAGTCAAGATTAACAACGGAAATATTCTTCCATCTCACTTTAATACCGCCACCAGAGTGGATCTGCAACGCGATCTGACCATTGGCAGCACCGATCTTATCATCCGTGAGCGTGATCATTTCATGCCCGTTCAGGATGGTAGTGACTTTATCGTTTTTAACGATGACTTTCATCGTATTCCATTCTCCCTGTTTAAGGTATTGCTCTTTCTCCGCAGCAGGCTGTATCAGCCATCCACGGCCATAAGATTCATAGATACCGCCGGTATGCTTACCAGCAGGAGCTACTTCTGCCTGCCAGCCGGTGATCTTGGTGCCTTCTATGGAAGAGTGGAAAAATACGCCGCTGTTACCATCTGCTTCCTGTTTGAACTGCACGGTCAGTTCGAAGTTTTTGTAAGACTGATCCGTAGCGAGGTAGCCATATTCTTTGTCGGGGCCACTTTCGCAGACGAGCGTACCATTGTCTACATACCATTTCTCGGTACCATAGACTTTCCAGCCGTCAAGGTTTTTGCCATTAAAGAGTGATTGTTTCTGTGCAAACGTGAAATTGCTGCCAACGAGCAGGGCAGCCAGCAAAAGGAGTTTCTTCATTTTTCAGAACGGTTTTTTAAGCTACAGGAGGTAGCGGGTGACGTGTATACCTTAAATGTAAGAAATGAAAGCTGTTTATGCCAGCGGGGAGTGAGGAGTGGTAGAAAAATAAAAGGCGTCCCGCTGTCAGCGGACGCCTTTTAGAATAGGTTTTATTACAGTTGCCGGTATTAACGAGCGACGTTTACAGAACGTTTTTCGCGGATTACGGTTACTTTGATCTGACCCGGATATTGCATTTCTGTCTGGATCTTGTTAGCGATCTCGAAAGACAGACGGTCAGCATCATTGTCCGTTACTTTATCACTTTCAACAATTACACGCAGTTCACGACCAGCCTGAATAGCGTAAGCTTTTTCTACGCCGTCATGAGCAACTGCCAGGTTCTCCAGATCTTTGATACGCTGCAGATAGCTCTGCATGATCTCACGACGCGCACCGGGACGAGCACCGCTGATAGCATCACAAGCCTGTATGATCGGAGAGATCACGTATTGCATTTCCATTTCATCGTGGTGAGCGCCGATAGCGTTTACTACAGCAGCATGCTCGCCATATTTCTCAGCCAGTTTCGCACCGAGGAGGGCGTGGCTCAGTTCAGTTTCTTCATCAGGTACTTTACCAATGTCATGCAGCAGACCAGCACGTTTTGCCAGCTTAGGGTTCAGACCCAGTTCAGCGGCCATTACAGCACAAAGGTTAGCCGTTTCTTTGGAGTGCATCAACAGGTTCTGACCATAAGAGGAACGGAAACGCATTTTACCCACCAGACGGATCAGCTCTTTATGCAGACCATGGATACCCAGTTCGATAACGGTTCTTTCACCGATATCCATTACCTGTTCTTCCAGTTGTTTCTTGGTTTTTTCAACTACTTCTTCAATACGTGCAGGGTGGATACGACCATCTTGTACCAGACGCTGCAGGGACAGACGGGCAATCTCACGACGTAATGGGTCGAAAGACGACAGTACAATTGCTTCAGGGGTATCGTCTACGATCAGGTCAACACCGGTTGCAGCTTCGATAGCACGGATGTTACGACCTTCACGACCGATAATCTGACCTTTGATCTCATCACTTTCAAGGTTGAATACAGTGATGGCGTTTTCGATGGTCTGTTCAGCAGCAGTACGCTGGATAGACTGTATGATGATCTTTTTAGCTTCTTTGTTCGCTTTCAGTTTAGCATCCTCGATGATTTCCTGAATGTGTGCGAGCGCCTGTGAGCGAGCTTCTTCTTTCAGACTTTCAATGAGCTGGTGACGGGCTTCTTCAGCAGTCAGTGCAGCTACTTTTTCCAGACGGCGGATATGTTCTTCCTGATGTTTTTCCAGTTCAGTGCGTTTTACAGCAACCAGTTCCATCTGGCGGGTCAGGTTTTCCTTGATCGCCTCATTTTCCTGTGTCTGCTTCTGGATATTTTCAGTTTTCTGATTCAGGGACTGTTCTTTCTGCTTGATACGGTTTTCTGAGTCAGCTATTTTCTGGTTACGTTGTAATACCTCTTTCTCATGCTCACTTTTCAGCTGTAGGAATTTTTCTTTCGCTTCCAGCAACCTGTCTTTCTTCAGATTCTCTGCAGTAAGTTGTCCTTCGGCTACTATTTTCTGTGCCTGTAATTCAGCCTCCTGGATTTTATGCTGTGTGTTTTTGGCAAATATCACCTTACCTAACAAAATACCTATGATCAATGCCACTACTGCAGCTATTGTCGATATTAAAGTAACTTCCATACAAATTTTTTAATACTTGATTTATGTTGCATTCCTTGCCGCGTCCCATTTCCGTGGAAAAGTAGAGGGTTTAGAACTTGATTCGCGAAAATACAAAAAAGAATGTGCGAAACGACGGGATCAGAAGCTGATACGCAGTTGTGTGGTCACTTACAGGAATGTCCTATAGTTGATAAATGGATAAAGCGTTGATTATGTTAGTAGTATGCTGTCTTTTTATTTGAATACGTTACTATCTGCTAATCTACTTTTTCAAAATATTTTAGTGCAACACAGCGCCGGGTTGGTCAGTAATTAATTTCAGAACAGCTGCCCGGGCACGCCCCGGATCTTAATTTCTAAACGCTAATTTCTGCTTATTTCAGCGAGTTGTCCAGCAGCTCTTCAAGATGCTGTAACTTCTCTTCCAGAAATGGCGCAAGGCCTATCTGGATCTTACCCCCACTCGTGACCGGATGGGTCGCATACATGATAAGTACCATCGCAATATAATCCTGCAGGTCCTTACCAGCATATGCTGTCTTAAATTCTACTATCTTTTCGTTCACCTCCTTCATGGTACGGCGTACTTCCTCTTCCTCTTCAGGCTTGATCTTAATGCGGTATGACCTGTCGGCCACCACAATATTAATGGGAATCAGCGGATCCATGTGGATTTGTTTTTTAACTAACTGTTTAACAGTGCAATACAACGATCAATCTCCTTGATATAGTCATTGATCTTATTGCGCATTTCCTTCCTGAATTCTTCATCATCTTCACGGCTGGCTGGTGTCCCCTGACTGGTTGCACCCGCCATCTTTGCCAGATGGAGCTTGTTTTCAAGTGCAGCGATCGTTTCGTGCTGGGTCGTCAGCGTACCTTCCTGCGTCTGTAACTGCTCTTTCAGCAATACATTCTCAGCCTGCACCTGTTGGAGCTTTTTTAACAACAGGTGAAGTTTATCATCGATCCTTTGTATGTACTGCTCTAAAGCCAAGTCTGTTGTGAATTACTGATTAGGAATTACAAATTACGAATGAAACGGCTTTTTGTTTAAAACAGTCAACGAATTACGCATGATTTTTCTTCATCCATAATTCGTCAACTGCAACTGTTGAACTATTTTCTGATCTCCGCCTGTAACTGCCCTTCAAATGCTTTTACCAGCTTATCCATTACTGCATCGATCTCTTTGTCAGTAAGGGTTTTCTGCGCATCCTGAAAGGTGAAGCTCACCGCGTAAGATTTCTTGTTGGCGCCCAGCTTTTCACTTTCAAACACGTCAAACAGGTTCAGATCCTGTAAGAGTGCAGACTTAACCGTCTTCGCAGCTGCCTCAACCGCCGCAAACTTAACCTGTTTGTCAAGGATAAGCGCAAGGTCACGACGTACTGCAGGGAACTTCGGTATTTCCTTGTAAAAGTTATCGCTTTTTTGCAGTAATCCCAATACAATATTCCAGTTGATGTCGGCAAACCATACCGGCTGCTTAATATCAAATTGTTTCAGCTTCTGTGCACTAACCGCGCCAAGATTTACAACCGGCTTGTTTTTGACACGGATCTGCCAGCCGTGCTGTATGCCGTCAGTCTCCTCTTCTGCCCACTGCAGGCCATTGATGCCCAGCTGACGGAACAGATTCTGTACATACCCTTTCAGGAAGAAGAAATCAACCGGTTCTGCCTTATGCATCCAGCTTTCTGTTCTCTTCTGACCAGTCAGGTAAAGGCTCAGGTGAGCAGTTTCTTCATATTTACCCTGTTCCTGTACGGCGTAAGTATTACCGAATTCGAAGAACAACAGGTTGTCATTACGACGGTTCAGGTTGTGCGATACACTCTCCAGACCGGTCTCCAGCATAGAAGGACGCATGACATCCAGATCAGCACTAAGACTGTTGATCATCTTTACCGTGCGCTCCAGTACTTCCGGTGTAAAGTATTTGCTGTTGGTAATAGAGTTGGTGAATATTTCGTTGAATCCATTCGCTGCCAGATAGTTAGCCGCTTTCTCACGTACCTTCTCCTTGTCAGGTTTCGGATTCGCAGCCGGTGTGATCAATACCTGAGATGGAATCTCAATATTGTCCAGACCGTCAATACGCATTACTTCCTCCACTATATCAGCCGGGATGCTGATATCAGGTTTGCTGTAAGGCACACTCACACGCAGCTTTTCACCATCGCGTTCCAGTATACCAAAACCAAGGCTGCTGAGGATGTTTACAATTTTATCCTCCGGATAAGCCTTGCCGCTCAGTTTACGGATATAAGACCAGGTGCTGGTCACCTCCGTCTGCTGCTTAGGCTGAGGATATACATCAATTACTTCAGATGCCGCCTGACCACCTGCCAGTTCGCAGATCAATGCAGCCGCACGCTGTAATACATACACAGTGCCGGAGATATCCACACCTTTTTCAAAACGGGCAGCCGCATCTGTACGGAGACCATGACGGAAAGAGGTAGGACGGATGCTCGCCGGACTAAACCACGCGCTCTCCAAAAATATGTTCTGTGTCGCATCTGTCACACCGGAACGTAAACCACCAAATACACCGGCAATACACATTGGCTCGCTGTTGCCATTACAGATCATCAGATCAGCAGCATCCAGCTTACGCTCTTTTTCATCCAGCGTTACAAATAAAGTGTTCTGTGGCAGATTCTTAACAATCACCTTGTTACCGGTAATCGCATCCGCATCAAATGCATGCAGCGGCTGACCGGTTTCATGCAGGATGAAGTTGGTGATGTCCACAATATTATTAATAGGTCTTACACCTATCGCCAGCAGCTTGTTCTTCAGCCAGTCAGGAGAAGGAGCAATCTTCACACCGGTGATGGAGATGCCGCTGTAACGCGGACAAGCAGTCTGGTTCTCGATTTCCACACTGATAGCAAGCGGGGTAGCTGCTTTCGGCAGAGCCGTTAAGGCAGGTACTAAAGCTTTGTGATTCAGCGTGTTTTCGGTATTGTTCAGGTACGCACAGACGTCTTTGGCAACCCCCAGATGGCTCATAGCGTCCATTCTGTTAGGCGTCAGACCAATCTCATATACCCAGTCCTGTACAGGTTTAAATACTTCACGGGCCGGTGTACCAGCTTGCAGGGAAGCATCCAGTACCATAATGCCGGCATGACTGCCACCCAGACCAATCTCGTCTTCAGCGCAGATCATACCATGACTTTCCTCTCCACGGATCTTCGCCTTCTTCATGGTCAATGGTTCACCGCTGACAGGGTAAATAGTCGCACCTATCGGAGCGATCACTACTTTTTGTCCGACAGCTACATTGGGAGCACCACATACGATATGCAGGGGCTCACCCTGACCGGTATTTACAGTTGTCAGTCGGAGTTTATCGGCATTGGGATGCGGGGCTACCGTCAGGACTTCGCCGATCACCAGTCCTTCGAGGCTGCCTTTAACGGACTCGAATTGCTCCAGGCTTTCCACCTCAAGACCTATGCGCGTTAAAATAACAGATAGTTCCTCCGGTGTGGGTTTAACCGGCAAATAGTCACACAGCCAATTGTACGAAATAGTCATTTGTAAAATTATATAAGTGCGTAAAGTTAGTGTAATTCATGCATAGTCCATAGGCAGTCAGCCGATTCATATACAAGGGTTACATTATACTAATGCTACGTTAATGCTACGTGATGAACGTAGCATTAACGTAGCATTAGTATAATCAGAGTATAGTATAAGCAGGAATCAACCCATAAAGCGGGACACTTTATCAATATACGAAATATAAACGATTGAACCTGAAGAGAATGAATGTACTGCGGACCGTCATACAAAACAAGTGAAATATACGCGTGCAGATCCGTTTTGCCAGTCATTTATACTGGCAAAAGTGTCTCGTTCGAAGAAGGGACGAACAAGCGACGAACTAGCGACGAATCTGCGACGGCCAAATGATATTTTCCAGATGGTTATCAACCGGATAGCGAACGCTGCTATAATTACAGCGAGCCAATGTGCAAAACAACAAGTCAAGGTGAATAAACTTTTTTGCACATATTATGTGAATATCCCACCTTTGCATGTGAAGTGTGTGTATAATAAGTGGATAATGAAATGCCAGTCAGTGTATAACTGCCATTTTGCGGGTGCATAACATGTGGATGTCACCTTATAAATTATATACCCGGGCAAATTGTAGAAAATGAAAAAATGCGGTTACCTTAGTTTTTACGGCCCAAAAAAGTTTACAATTTCATAAAATGTCAATAGCTCAGCTGGTACAATAAAATTGTAATTATAACTAAGGAAGCCACGACATATAACTTTTTGATTAACAGACTAATCACAAAATATATAAATGGATCTCAATCTTAAGAAGGACCGCAACGTACGGCGCAAACCGTCCGTTGACGTATCTACCATGATGTACGGCAAGATTCCTCCTCAGGCAAAGGAGATGGAAGAGGCCGTATTGGGAGCCATTATGTTGGAAAAAGGCGCTTTTGACACGGTAGTAGAGATATTGAAAGGTGAATGTTTTTACGTAGAAGCACATCAGAAAATATTTACAGCGATGACCCGCCTGGCTGGTAAATCCATGCCGGTGGATATCCTGACTGTAGTGGAAGAACTACGCTCCATGGGTGAGCTGGAAGTAGTGGGAGGTCCTTATTATATTACCCGGTTAACCAACATGGTGGTATCGTCCGCCAATATAGAGGCGCACGCCCGTATCATCCTGCAGAAGTTCATCCAGCGTGAACTGATCCGTATCTCCGGTGAGATTCTGAGCGAATCTTACGAGGATACGGCCGACGTGTTTGATCTCCTCGACTCTGCTGAAAGTAAACTGTTTGAGGTAACCAATAATCACCTGCGCAAGAACTACGACAGTATCGACCGCGTATTGGTGAATACCATGAAACGTATCGAAGACCTCCGTAACAGAGGGGATGATATCACAGGGGTGCCTTCCGGTTTCCCTTCACTCGATAAAGTGACGTATGGATGGCAGTCAACGGATCTTATCATTATCGCGGCACGTCCCGCGGTAGGTAAAACCGCCTTCGCACTGAACCTCGCCAGAAATGCAGCATTGCACCCCCGCTTCCCGAAAGGAGCAGCGGTATTCTCGCTTGAGATGTCCTCCGGACAGATCGTACAACGTATCCTGTCCGCCGAGTCGGAAATAAAACTCGAAAAGATCACCAGAGGTAAACTGGAAGAGTATGAAATGAAGAAGCTGATGACTCATGGTATCGAACGCCTGGCAAAAGCACCCATCTTCATCGATGATACCCCGGCCCTCAACATCTTCGAGCTCCGCGCAAAAGCAAGAAGACTGGTACACAACCACGGCGTAGGAGTCATCATCATCGACTACCTGCAGCTGATGAGTGGTAGCGCAGACGGTAAAGGTTCCAATCGTGAGCAGGAGATCAGTAAGATCTCGCGTGACCTGAAAGGGCTGGCGAAAGAGTTACAGGTGCCGATCCTCGCACTGTCCCAGTTGAGCCGTGATGTGGAAAAACGTAAAGATGGTAACAAGATGCCACAGCTGAGTGACCTCCGTGAATCTGGTGCGATTGAGCAGGATGCCGACATGGTAATGTTCCTGTACCGTCCCGAATACTACGAGATCAATACGAATGAAATGGGTGAGTCCAATAAAGGTGAAACCCACGTTCGTATCGCGAAACACCGTAACGGTCAGCTCGATACCATCAAACTGCGCGCAATCCTCGAATTCCAGCGTTTTGAAGATGATGGTAGTCTGGAAAACCCAGGTGGAGGCAGCAGCAACGCATTCGCAGGTATGCGTAACCACGACGCAGGTGGTGGCGGCAACGATGAAGCGAAGCTGTATATCCAGAAGGGTTCCCGCATGAACGACATGAACTTCGACGAAGGTTTTGAAGACGCTCCTTTTTAGCAAAAGAGATTAGTAGCAATACTGAAAGGCGTCCGACACCGGACGCCTTTTTTATTACCCCCTATTGAAGCAATTATTATGTGGACTAAATATCGTCAGTACTATAAAGACAATTTTCAACTGGCCTATCCGGTCGTGATCTCCCAGCTGGGACACACCATGGTCGCTTTCTCCGATACCATCGTTATCGGTCACACCGGTGATGTGCCACTGGCTGCCGTAGCATTGGGCAGCAGCCTCTTTTCTATTTTCATGGTAGTGGGCATCGGCATGTCCTACGGACTCACACCATTGATCGCACAGGAAAACGGAAGAAAGAATCTCTCCCGTTGTGGTTATCTATTGCGTCACAGTCTTGCAATCAATATCCTGCTGGGCGTTTTATTATCCGCCTTTATTATCATCGGTAGTAATCACCTCGATCTCCTCGGACAGGAAGAAAGGGTACGCGTACTGGCAAAACCCTTCCTGCAACTGCTGGGCTTTTCATTTTTCCCATTGATGATCTTCCTGACATTCAAACAGTTTGCAGAAGGATTGGGATTTACCCGGCAGGCAATGAATATCAGTATCATCGGCAACGTACTGAATATCGTACTTGGTATCGTGCTGGTATATGGCCTGTTTGGTGCGCCTAAAATGGGCGTAGTAGGTGTCGGTATCGCCACCCTGACTGACCGTACTTTAATGGGGGTGGCTATGGCATGGTATGTACTGCGCTCTCCCCGTTTTAAGCCCTATCTGCTGGAATTCAGACAACGGTATCTGTCCGGCGCAGCATTGAAACAACTATTAGGTATCGGTACACCCGTGGCTTTACAATATGTCTTCGAAATAAGCGCATTCAGTGGCGCCATCGTAATGGCCGGCTGGATCGGCGCCCGTGAACAGGCAGCTCACCAGATAGCCATCAACCTTGCATCTATCACCTATATGATGGCAAGTGGCATCTCTGCCGCCGCCGGCATAAAAAGCGGTAACCACTTTGGCGCCGAACAATGGAAAGACCTGCGCTCATCCGCCATTGCCAGTTATCATATGGTACTCGTCATGATGGGTACGACCGCCCTGATCTTCATGTTGGGATGCCGCCTGCTGCCATTGATGTATATCAGTGATCCGCAGGTGATAGATATCGCAGCTCACCTGCTGATCATCGCCGCTTTCTTCCAGCTGTTTGATGGTACACAGGTAGTAGGATTGGGTATCTTACGTGGTCTGGGAGATGTACGCGTACCGACTGTGATCACTTTGCTCGCTTACTGGGGCCTTGGATTGCCGATTGGTTATCTCTTCGGTATCTACCTGAACTTCGGTATACAGGGTATCTGGTGGGGATTGCTGATCGGATTGCTGACCGCCTCCATCCTCTTATTCTTCAGATTCCAACATAAGACAAAAGCAGTATTGGCAGGCGCATATGCAAAATAAAGCTGCCTGACAGATAAAAAGAGCCTGTATCATACTTTTGATACAGGCTCTTTTTATCTGTCAGCATTGTACTGAATCATATCATCCCGATATTTGCAAAAATTAAACAGGCAATCATGTTTTACGCAAAAGACATTACTCCGCAGTCAGGACATTATACCATGGACGAGCCTACTTCAAAATACTGTATCATGGTACTCCGACATGAGAAAGGCGATGAAGTACTGTTAACCGACGGACGCGGTGGCCGTTATACAACCACCATCACTGACGATAACCGGAAGAAATGTATAGTCACCGTAAAACAATATGAACTGATGCCACCTGTATCATCACCGGTCCGTATTGCGATCTCCTTTACAAAGAACTCCTCCCGTATAGAATGGTTCCTTGAAAAAGCTACCGAAATAGGCATGCAGATGATCATCCCGCTGGTGAGCCAGCGTACTGAAAAGGAAAAGTTCCGCGCAGACCGTTTTGAGAATATCCTCGTATCTGCAATGTTACAATCACAACAGTATTATCTGCCTGAATTAACCGCCCCCGCCTCCTTCGATGCATTAGTCCAACAACCGCCCTCACAGCAGCTGTTGATTGCACACTGTCTGCCGGAACAAAAAACACATCTCTGGCAAGCCATGCAACCGGGAAAAGACAGCCTGCTGCTGATAGGACCCGAAGGCGACTTTACCCCCGAAGAAATCCAGCTGGCTTTGGATAAAGGATTTCAACCGGTTTCTCTGGGTGATAACCGCCTGCGTACAGAGACGGCCGGCGTAGTCGGATGTACCATGATGAATGCGGTGAATGCCGGCGGTTAACAATACACATGTTTATCCCTTCTTAGTCGATACGCAAAAGCATTAACAGTTTATGAATACCTATACCTTTAGCAGAAAGAATATCATTATCGCGATATGTGTCGTTTGCATTACTCCTTTGATGGTCTTAACTGCAATAAAAATCAGCTCGTTTCTGGAAAAAGCGAGAGAAGCGGAAATAATGCAACAGATCAGAAATAGTAATACACGGACAAAGTGTAGAGCGCTGTATCAGTCAGCGGATCCCGGGGAAAGAAGAGCAGGAGTAGAATATTTTGTGGGTGGAAGACAGTATAATAAAGAACAGATAATCTCACCCGATTTTTCCATTGACCGTGATGCCTTCATTTACGAGGTGTTGTACGACAGTAAAAAACCTCAGAACAGTTGGGTGAATTTTGATAAACCACTAATGACCAATAGAGATAGTATCAGGACCGGGGCAACAATAGAAACCGTTACTGATAGCACGATTACATTTTCTTATGAATTTTTAAGTGATACACTGTATTGCACAAAAGCCCTCCCGAAGGGAAAAACGGTTAAAAAAGGAGATATCTATGCTATAGAGTACGAATTCAATCACCCTAAACAGGTAAACCTGGAATTAGAATAACCCGGCTTACCGGATTGATATCCGTCTTTAATAACCAATTTACAGATGATGTAAGGGTAATAAACCGCCCTGCCCTGTTGGAAAAGTTAAGATTTAATTGTAGATTACACACTTATAAGGGTATGTAGAACAATGTAACGTCTTTATACTTTTTCACGGTGAAAAACGCTCGCATCCATCCGGATTCCACACACACGGATCAATACCTGTGGGACATGATCAGGACTGACTCGGTAGACGCTTTTAACGAAGTGTACAACCGTTACTGGGATATGCTGTATCATGTTACCCTGAAACGCCTGCAGGTAAAGGAAGTCGCCGAAGAGATCGTACAGGACACATTCATCATTCTCTGGGAAAAAAGACACGATATTGAAATCTCCGTCCTGAAACATTACCTTTTTGCCATCACCCGTTACGCCGTATTTCATTACATCGCTAAGCAACAGACGATTGCCTCCCGTATGAAAGCCCTGTCGCATACACCGCAACTGGCGGGTGGGCATGCCGATCTGGAAAGTCTTGTCAGCGATCGCTTATTATTACAGCTTATAGAAACCATCTCCAATGAATTACCGGAGAAAAGCAGACAAGTGTTCCGGTATAATAAACTGCTGGACCACTCCTTGTTACAGGCAGCGAAAACTTTTGATATATCTCCTAAAACAGCAGAAGGCCACCTTACAAAAGCCCTGAAAACCCTGCGTGTAAAACTAAGCGCATTGTACGGTGCGCTCCTCTGAACCCTCCCTCAAAAAAATATTTTATTTACAGCAAGGGTAAATTGTCAGTTTAACACTCTATATATAATATACAATACTGAAGCCGATGTCTGACGACTATATTCGTTCTCTTGCACGTAAGTGGCTGGCCGGTAATGCAACCGAAGAAGAAACCGCAGCCCTGATGCAATGGTATGGGAAAGAGGAGGAAAAGCACCGTATTCCCGTCCGGTGGATAGGCATAGCCGCTACATTGTTACTGGCAGCAGGTATCTGGTGGATCATGCAAAAACCGGAAGGGCGGAAAATGGCAGTGTATGTACCTCGCGAACAACAAAACAGGATCGTACTGCCGGATAGTTCCATCGTATGGCTGAATGCAGACAGCAAACTGCAATACCGGGAAGATACGCTTTCACGGGAAGTAACCCTCACCGGAGAAGGTTTTTTTGACGTCAGTAAAAGGACTAAACCATTCATCGTAAAAGCAGGCAAATGTATTACGACAGTACTGGGTACATCTTTTAATATCAAAGCATATAATAATGAAGCCGTCGCTATTACCGTCGCTTCCGGAAAGATTCAGGTACAGGATGAAAAAAAACATATCAGCATATTAACAGCCAACAAACAGATCACGCTGGAAAAGATGACAGTCGAACGAACAGTGAACGCTACGGTTGCCCACGCCTGGATCCACGGCAGGTTTGAGATAGACAATGAAACATTTGAAACAGTGGCGAATAACCTGAGCAGAAAATATGGGGTCACTTTTTACTTTGAAAATGATGCCCTGCGTACCTGTACATTCATCGCCAGCTTTGATGAACATGCCACGTTGGAGAGAATACTCGGACTATTATGTAAGATCAACAATTCCACGTTCCGCCTTAGCGAAGATCAGCAGGATGTGTATATCAGCGGACAAGGTTGCAGTTTATAATTTCACGCACAATAAGTAATCCCGTTATGAAACAAACAAACAATTTCCCAGGCAACACCACATAAAAAATCCTTTCCTGAAAGGAAAGGATAAACATAGCGCTGTCTGCATCAAAGTCTGCAAACCATACATGCAAACAGGCGCTACGGCTTTGTATTCTATTACATCATACAAAATGCATTTAAAGATATGAAATACTCCGGTATTTTGTCAGGGATGCCTATGCGCTCATCCCGGCTGATATATTATTTACCTGATCTCTTATTTAAGCTGATGCGTACTGTGATCATGATAATGATGGTGCTGTGCACGACAACATTTCTGCTGATGGCCCGTCCCTCCAGTGGACAAGACCTCAGTACCGTCATGTTGCAGCTCAACACCAAAGAAGGAAAACTGGACAAAGTCCTGAAGCGTATCGAAACGCAGGCCCCCTTCTTTTTTATTGTGGATGGCACACTCGCCGGCAGCATTCCCACTCCCGCCCTTGAAGGAACAAAACGCTCCCTGAAAGAAGTGCTGGATATACTGCTGCCCGATGAACTGTTCTATGTACAGGATGGCAATTATATCATTATCAAAAGAAGACCGATGTCAGCCGCTATGCAGGCTGTCGCCGAAGGTATCACACCTCCCGCAGGAATGGCGAAAGTCATCACAGGTATAGTGACCGATGAAAAAGGAATGCCGCTACCGGGTGTAAGTATCGTCGTAAAAGCTTCCCGTGCGGGCACTATGACAAACGATAAAGGCGTCTTTTCACTCGAAGCAAGAGGAGATGCAGATACTCTGCTGATCAGTTATATCGGTTATCGTACACAGGAAGTGGCTGTAAGAGGCCGTAGTCAGCTGAACATCCAGCTGGCATTAAGCGAAAACTCCCTTGCCGATGTTGTCGTAATTGGTTATGGCAGCCTGCGGAAAGGCGATCTGACCAGCGCTGTTGCTACCGTGAAGTCAGAAAGTTTTGTCAAAGGGAATGTACTGGATGCCGGTCAGCTGTTACAAGGCAAAGTAGCCGGTTTGTCTATCGGTACACCAAGCGGAGACCCTACCAGTGGTTCACAAATCCTGCTGCGTGGTAATACAACCCTGTTGGGCGCAAATGCGAATCCACTGGTACTGATCGATGGTATCCCCGGCGATCTTAAGACCGTAGCACCGGAAGATATCGAGTCAGTAGACGTCCTGAAAGATGGTTCTGCTGCTGCGATCTATGGTACGCGTGGTACAAATGGTGTGATCATCATCACCACCCGTAGAGCCAGTGGTACATTCAGTAATTCCGTTGATTACAGCGGGTATGTCAGTACACAGAAGATTGCCCGCAAACCGGAAATGCTGACTGCGGATGATTATCGTAAACAGATCGCAGAAGGGCTGAGAGACGCTTCCTGGAATCAGGGCGCTAATACCGACTGGCTGAAAGAAATATCGCAGACACCACTCACACATGTACATAACCTGACTTTCCGGGGCGGCAATAGTAAAACAAACTACCTCGCTAACGTGAACTACCGTTCTCTGGAAGGTGTCATGAAGAAATCAGACAACCGCACATTTACCGGTCGTATCGATATCAACCATAGTATGCTGGATGATAAACTACGTATCAATCTTGGCATGCTGAACGCGAATAATAAATATACCACTACAGGTGATGGATTCAGTTTCAATGGATATACCTACAGACAGGCCATGATCCGTAATCCTACTTCACCGGTACGTGATTCTCTGGGAAACTGGTATGAGCAGACAGGGCTCTTTAACTATGAAAATCCCTTGTCAAGACTATATGAAAGCGATGGACGTAATACCTCCCAGAATTCGCGTTTAAATGGCTCACTGACCCTCTTGCCTGTCGAAGGACTGAAACTGTCTGCATTGTTCTCTTATACGCGTTATAATGAGGATAGAGGGTATGCTGAGACCAAACGTCATATCTCCACCCTGAGAGATGGCCGGAATGGATATGCTTCTGTAGGAAGTACACAATCTATTGACAGGCTCATGGAATTGACCGCACAATACAATAAGAATGTAGGACGACATAAATTTACCTTACTGGGTGGTTATAGTTATCAGGAAAATGAATTTAATACCCATTGGGCACAGAACTGGGATTTCCCGACAGACCGTTTTACCTATAATAACATTGGTATCGGACAAGCCCTGAAAGAAGGACTGGCACCTGAATACAGCGAAAAGAGAGAAACAAACCTGATCGGTTTCTTTGGCAGGGCAACCTATAGTTTCGATGATCGTTATCTGTTACTGGCCAGTTTAAGACATGAAGCGGCGAGCCAATTGTATGGTACGAAACAGCCATGGGGTAACTTCCCGGCAATATCCGCAGGATGGCGTATCAGTAATGAGGCATTCATGAAAAGACAAAGTCTGTTCGATGACCTGAAACTGCGTGTAGGTTATGGTGTTACCGGTACACAACCGACTGACCTGTTCCTTGGCGTAGCTATTCTGAGCTATGGCGCTTATGTATATTCTAATGGCGTGTGGATACAGACACTCGGACCTTCACAGAATCCTAACGCGGACCTTCGCTGGGAAGAAAAACATGAAACCAATGCAGGTGTTGACTTCTCAATGTTTCAGGGTAGAATCAGCGGTAGTGTGGATTATTACATCCGTCGTATCAATGGGCTGTTGTATGACTATCAGGTGCCTAGTCCGCCAAACCTCTTTTCTTCTACCCGCGCGAACGTAGGTAAGATGGAGAACAAAGGACTTGAAGTGATCGTCAACTTTATCCCTGTCAAAACAAAAGACTTCGAATGGAGCAGCAGTGTGAACTTCTCAACCAATACGAATAAACTGCTCAGCCTTTCCAATAATATATACAAGGCTACCAATAACTACTTTACTACCGGCGGCACCGGTGAACCTATCCAGACATTCACACACATTGTGAACATCGGAGACAAGATCGGTGACTTTTATGGTTTCAAAGTAGTGGATATTTCTCAGGATGGTAAATGGGTGTATGAAGGTCGTGATGGTAAACCCGTCAATTATGATGATTACCAGCACGCTTTTGAAGATAAACGTGTACTCGGAAATGGTTTGCCGAAATATTACGGCGGATGGAACAACAGCTTCCGTTACAAACGATTTGACCTGAATATTACCATGCGTGGTGCATTTGATTATCAGATACTGAATTTTCAAAGGATGTATTATGAGAATACCGGTCTGCAACAGTATAACCGCCTGAAATCAGCCTATGATAAGGTGTTCGGTAAGGCCATACTGAGTAAGGATATGCCTCTGGAGTTCAATAGCTACTATGTGGAAAATGGCGATTTCTGGAAGGTAGATAACATCACACTGGGATATAACATCCCTAACCTGAAATCGAAATACCTGCACGCCGCAAGAGTCTATGTATCCACGCTCAACACTTTTGTCATTACAGGTTATAAAGGGATAGATCCCGAAGTAAACAGACTGGGCCTTGCACCGGGTGCTGATGACAGAGATAAATATCCGTCTGTGAGAACATTTACTGTTGGTGTAAACATGAGTTTCTGATCCGTTAATGCTACTGTTATGAAACATACTGCAAAAAAAATATTGCTTGCTACATTCATCATCCTGTGTAGCTGTACCAAACTAAAAGATGATAGTTATAATCAGATCATAGCCGGACAATTTGAACCTACTGCACAGGACCTTGCATCGCTGGTAGGTGCAGCTTATGTAAACTGGCGTATTGTATTGAATGGTTGGAATGGATATGCACGTATTCAGGAAGCCACTTCAGATGAAGCCGTAGTGCCCGCGAGACCCAACGGTTGGGTAGATGGAGGTATCTACCGTCGTTTACATGAACATAAATGGACTTCTGATGACGATGTGACAATCAACACCTGGGGACGTACCTATGCTGGTATTACCAATTGCAACAGGGTGATCTATCAGCTGGAATCAGGTGCGATACCCGTTACCAGCGGCAAGGAAGAGACACTGGCAGAACTGAAAGTACTGCGGGCTTCTTATTACTATGTATTGTGTGATGTATATGGAAATGTGCCGGTCGTGACGGACTTTAACGTGCCTGATGGCTTCCTGCCCGAACAACGTACCAGAAAAGAGGTATACGATTTCATCATCAAAGAGATCAAAGACAATATCAGTTTATTGAGTGATAAGAATGATAAATCCACCTATGGTAAATTCAATAAATGGGCGGCTTATGCCTTGCTGGCTAAGATGTATCTGAATGCCGAAGTCTACACAGGTACAGCTGCATGGAGTGATTGTATCACTGCGTGTGATGCAATTATCAATTCCGGCAAAGGGTTTATACTGGAACCGATACAGCGTAATTTATTTGTTACAGAGAATGAGAATTCAAAAGAAATCATCTTCGCACTGCCTTTCGATGAGACATATGTGACTGACTGGAACGCATTTGATATACACATGCAGACACTGCAACCGGCAAGTCAGGCGACTTATAACCTGAAGTCTACGCCATGGGGCGGTATCTGTGCTATTCCACAGTTTATTAACACCTTTGATCCGGATGATGCCCGTTACCGGGATAACTGGATCAAAGGACAGCAATACAGCGCTGCCGGCGAACCGCTTAATTGTACGATGGGTGCTTATACCGGAAAACCTCTGGCATTTGTCAATGAAGTACCGGGTATCGATCTTTCAGAAGAGATCCATGGTTTCCGTCTGGGTAAATTTGAAATCAAACAGAATGCGAATGTACAGCTCAGCAATGACTGGCCCTTATTCAGATATGCAGATATTCTGATGATGAAAGCAGAGAGTCTGCTGAGAGATGGAAAAGCAGCAGCGGCTGCGGATCTGGTGACGGAGGTAAGACGCCGTAACTTCACAGATCATCCGGAGAAGGCAATCGTAACAGCCGCCGATCTTGTGAAGGGAAGTGTGTATAACTATGGTCTGCGTAATCACCTGAATCAGACAATTGAAGGCGGCGACAATGTACAGTATGGCCGCTTTCTCGATGAACTGGGATGGGAGTTTAATCAGGAAGATCGCCGCAGACAGGATATGATCCGTTTTAAGGTGTTTACAAAGAAAGCGTGGTTCTCACATTCTCCGAATGGAGACTATCGTACACTCTTTCCTATTCCCCGTATTGAAATCAATAAGAACGGCAATCTGAAGCAGAATACTGGTTATTAATAATAAAGGTTATGAAGAAACAATTGTTAACATTGGCCCTGCTGTATGCCCTGCCTTTATGTGCACAGCAGGCAGACTATCCTGTAAGAGGGGTGGATATCACCGCTGTAAAACTGACCGACAGCTTCTGGCTGCCACGGATCCGTGTGAATCATACAGTCACCATTCCGGCTTCCTTTGCAAGGTGTGAAAGTACAGGCCGTGTGAAGAACTTTGAAATGGCAGCAGCAAAGGAAGGGAAGTTCTGTACAAAATATCCTTTCGATGATACGGATATCTATAAGACGATTGAAGGCGCCGCTTATTCAATGGCAGTCACACCAGATAAGAAGATGGATGCCTATGTGGATTCACTGATCGCGATTGTCGCAAAAGCACAGGAGCCGGATGGCTATCTGTATACAGCCCGTACAATAGATCCGGCGCATCCGCACGACTGGGCAGGTCCGGAACGTTGGGTAAGAGAACATGAACTGAGTCACGAGCTGTATAACTCCGGCCATATGTTTGAAGCTGCCAGCGCACATTATCTTGCTACCGGTAAACGTAACTTTCTGGATATCGCTTTGAAGAATGCGGACTTGCTGGTGTTGACATTCGGACCGGGAAAACGTGGTGTGGCACCGGGGCATGAAGTGGTAGAAATGGGACTGGTACGCTTATATCGCATCACGGGTAAAAAGGAATACCTGCAACTGGCAAGGTTCTTTATTGACGAAAGAGGGAAACGTCAGTATAATCCAAAGAGCAGAAATCAGTGGGAGAATGGTAAGTACTGGCAGGATCAGGAGCCGGTTGTAAATCAGTCAGAAGCCGTAGGACACGCCGTAAGAGCGATGTATCTATATGCAGCGATGGCCGATGTGGCTGCACTGGATGGAGATACGGCTTACCTGCATGCCATTGACAGGATCTGGGACAATATGGCTACAAAGAAGATCTATGTGCAGGGTGGTATCGGTGCTATTCCCGATGGAGAACGCTTTGGTGAGAATTATGAATTGCCTAATGCTACCGCATATAATGAAACATGTGCAGCCATCGGCAATGCCTTCTGGAACATACGTATGTTTCAGTTGCATGGCGACGCGAAATATGTGGATATGCTGGAAAAAGTGTTGTACAACGGATTGATAGCTGGTGTCGGACTGGATGGTAAATCCTTCTTCTATACCAATGCCATGCAGATCAGAAATGGTGTACATCATCATAGCATGGAGCCGGGCCGTTCCGGATGGTTTGAGTGTTCCTGCTGCCCTACTAATATGGCGCGTTTTCTGCCTTCATTACCCGGTTATATCTACGCACAGAAAGCCCGGGATGTATATGTCAATCTGTTCATCAGCAGTACAGCCAATATACAGGTAGAAAAACAGAAAGTGAAGATTGTACAGACGAACAATTATCCATGGAATGGAGACCTGCGTTTTAATATTGAACCGGAGAAGGCAACGGATTTTGCGTTAAAATTGCGTGTACCGGGATGGGCAAGACAGGAGGCGATTCCCGGCGGACTGTATCATTTCAAAGAGCAGGATCAACACAAAGTAGTGATCAAAGTAAATGGTCAGCCGGTTGACTATCAGCTGGAACAGGGCTATGCAGTAATCAAAAGAAAATGGAGCAAAAAGATGTTGTAGAAATGCAACTGCCGATGGATACACATGAAGTACTCGCGGATAATAAAATCAAAGATGATATCGGTAAAGTTGCCATTCAGCGTGGACCATTGATGTATTGTGCAGAATGGAAGGATAATGAGGGTCGTACCAGTAACCTTTTGCTTCCCGCGACATTCCGGCCGGAAGAAAGAAAAGATCTGTTGAATGGGGTGGTAGTACTGAAAGGAGAAGGCAAAAGTGTCAATGTAGATGTGCAGCAACAACAGGTGAATACTACACCGAGACAAATTACACTGATCCCTTATTATGCATGGGCAAACAGGGGTGAGGGAGAGATGAATGTCTGGTTTCCTGCGAAGATCGCAGATGTGGATATACTGGCACAATAAGGAATAATAGGAGATAAAGCAATGGCTGTCCGGTTACTGCGGACAGCCATTTTTGTAAACAACTATTTTACAGTCCTTCTGCAGTCCATGCACCACTCTGTACGAGTAATCCGAACCAGTCTTCCATGTGCCAGGTATGTGTGAGTTTCCCGTCTTTCAGATAATGAAACTCATGTAATGGCACGCTCACTTTTTGATTGGTTGGCGGAATACCCAATACAGCTTTATTGTGTGTGAACGTGATTGCAGCTCTTACCGCAGCCCGTTCATGAACACCCATGATCTCATGAATGACGATCTCTATATCCGGGAAGCTGCTGACAAAGCTGCGGATAATATCTTTTAAACCCTGTGGACCATCTGCTTGTCCGGGCGCCATTGGAATATCCTGCCAGTCAGATGCACAGACGGTATCCAGCAGGTCTGGCTGCTGCTCTTTCCATGCGCTGTAAAATACTTTTATGGCTTGTATTTCTTCTGCACTCAATGGTGCTGCCTGTATATCCGGTGTCTTCATGTTATTGATATTTACAGGGCAAAGGTCAGTCAGGGAGCGGGTAGTATAATGGTGATGATTTCAGGGTTATTAGTAGTGTTTTCAGTTTTTGGATAGTGGAATAAAAGCAAAGGGTGTTCACTACATAGCGAACACCCTTTGTAATATTATCGGCCAGAAGGATGATTAACGTAATCCTTCGCAGATCTTCTTCACGATGGTTGGTCCTTCGTATACAAAGCCTGTATAGACCTGTACCAGTGATGCGCCTGCGTCCAGTTTTTCCTGTGCATCAGCAGCGGTGAAGATACCACCTACGGCGATGATGGGCACAGCGCCATTGGTGTTTTTGTGAATATACCGGATAACTTCAGTCGCTTTTTCTCTTACCGGCAGACCGCTCAGTCCACCCGCGCCGATTGCTTCTACTTCTGCAACAGGCGTTTCCAGATTGGAGCGGTCAATAGTTGTATTGGTCGCTACGATACCCGCCAGTTGGGTTTCCTGTACGATTTCGATGATATCATCCAGCTGACTGGTAGTCAGGTCGGGTGCTATTTTCAGGAGTATTGGTTTGGGTTTGCTCTTCTGGTTGTTCAATGTCTGCAGGTGATGCAGCAACTGTTTCAGTGGCTCTTTTTCCTGTAATGCACGCAGGTTAGGCGTATTCGGGGAACTCACATTCACCACGAAATAGTCTACCACATCAAAAAGAGCATGGAAACATTTTTCGTAATCACTGATCGCCTCCTCATTAGGCGTGATCTTGTTCTTACCAATGTTACCCCCGATGATGATATCGGATTTCCTTTTTTGCAGGCGTTTGGCAGCTGCAACAGCGCCTCCGTTATTGAAACCCATACGGTTAATGAGCGCCTTGTCTGCCGGCAGGCGGAACAGACGTGGCTGATCATTACCCGGTTGAGACACCGGCGTAACAGTACCGATTTCTACGAAGCCAAAGCCCAGACTGGCCAGTTCGTCGGTAAAACGGGCGTCCTTGTCAAAACCTGCAGCCAGTCCGACAGGGTTTTTAAAGGTCAGTCCCCAGAGTTGCCTTTCCAGTCCTTTACGTTTCGGCTGACAAAAGGAGTGGAGCATATTTTTTCCCAGAGGAAGGCCATGCATAACCTGCAGGCCCTTCATTACCTGGTAATGGATGCTTTCCGGAGGAAAGCGGAAGAGTATATTCTTAATAAAATTGTACATGCGGGCACAAAGATAAATAAGTTAGACAATAACCGATAGTCCGTTACAGCAGACGCATAATACACATTTTGTATGTCTGTACAGAATGATTGTCAGGTGATAACACAGCAAAACCGGGTATATATTATATCTTTACACCGCTTTTAACCAATGCTGGACCGCCAAACATTTGAAGATATCTTTAGAGAACATCATGCCGCCTGTCTCGCTTTTGCCGTGCATTACACTGGTAATGTCCACGAGGCGGAGGAGGTAGTGCAGCAAGTATTCCTGCGACTGTGGGAGAAAAGAGCGGCTATTGATATTACAGGCGCACCCCGGTCTTACCTGCTGGCAGCGATCCGGAATACGGCGATCAGCAACTGGCGGAAGGAGACGGTGAGGCAGGAAAAAGAGCAGACCGCCGGTCATCTTCAGGCAGCCGATCTACCCGTACAATCACCGGTATGGGAACTGGAAAAAAGGTATCAGCAAGCTCTGGAAGTACTCCCCGAACGGTGTCGTGAAGTGTTTATACTCAGCCGTCAGCAGCAATTGAAGTACCATGAGATTGCCGAAGTGATGAACATTTCTGTGAAGACGGTAGAAAATCAGATGGGAAAAGCATTAAAAATTATGCACAGGGAACTGAAGGACTACCTTAGCCTGTTACTTTTACTATTTTAAGGGCAGATATATGCCCACCGGGGGATCCTGGCAGTTATGTGCACCAAAATATTTACGTATCCCTATAGGGGAAAGATATTATAACCTGCGTCCTGTTACCGGGGAAAGTCAGTACGTGCTCCGGCACGGCTTTCACCTGTTTAAAACACTACAAACTGTTCGATGACTAAACTGAATGCTGACGAGGCACTATATGCCTTGCTATGTAAATACGTGCTCGGTGAAGCCGATGTAATTGAGCGCCAATGGGTGGACGAATGGCTGAAAAGCGATCCGGAACATCCGGCCTTACTGGCTTCACTGGAAAAGTTGCTTCAGGGGCAACCAGCCATACAGGTGACCCCGGAGGATACGGAACGTGCCTGGCAGTCTCTCAGTGTCCATATGGGTGGGATGACCGTTAGTCATAAGCGACGTAGCTGGTGGGCCGCAGCAGCTGTTTTGCTGATTGCAGCAGGAACAGGATGGTGGTGGCTGACAGCCAGAAGCAACCGGGTACAGCGATATACAGGGCCAGCGGTCGCTTATCTGAAAGACGGGTCCACGATCCGGCTGGAAGATAATGCCCTGCTCGAAGTCTCATCCGGCTTCGGTAAGATACAAAGGGAAGTGACATTGGAAGGAAAAGCACTCTTTACTGTAACGTCAGACGCTACCCGTCCGTTTATAGTAAGGCTGGGAGAACGCACTATTAAAGTGCTGGGTACCCGGTTTACGGTGGAAACAGCCGGTAAAACAGGGCCTTTCCGTGTGCATGTAGATACGGGAGAAGTGATGGTCAGCGATAGCCGTAGCAGTGATAGCATAGTGTTGTCTGCCGGTATGCTGCTGGAACAACAGGAAAAGGGACGTTTCCGGGTAGCTGCACATGTGGCGGATGCCGTTGGCAAACAATTGTCATTTACAGATACACCCTTGTCGGAGGTATTAGAGACTATCGGATTAGTGTATAACATAACCGTTACCGCAGACAGTACATTGCTGGAGCTGCCGGTGACAGCCACTTTTACCGGCGAAACAGCCGACAACATACTGGCCTCACTCGCATTTATGACCAATGCGACCATAGAAAAAGGAGCGTCAGGTGTCACATTAAAGAAGCATGATGAATAATAGTTACAACCTTAAAACGAATGATGTCACTGTTTGGTAGATTCCTGCTGGGGATGCTATTGATCAGTATTTCTGTACAGGCGTCAGAGTGGGACTGGAGAATGAAAATCAGCGTGGCCGTAAAAGACCAGCCGCTGGAAACAGTATGTACTATACTGGAACAACAGTACGGTATCCATTTTTCTTATAGCCGTAATATTGTGGACCTCTCACCACTGGTCACTATCAACGTACAGAACAGACCTCTGAAAAAAGCTTTGGATGAAATTTTTAGCCCCTACAATATTTCTTTTGCCCGTATCGGCGATCAGATAGTACTGACAGTAAGAAAACATCCTACTTCTACTATCAGCGGATATGTACAGGATCACCAGACCGGCGAGAAGCTGATCGGAGCTACCGTCTATTCCCCCATTTTACATGTGGGGACTATGACAAACCAATTTGGCTTTTTCAGTATCACCATTCCCCGGGATACAAGTAGTCTGACCGTTTCTTATGTAGGATATGAACCCGCCCGTCTGCCTGCCCGGAAAGATGAATATACACCTGTAATAGTATCATTGCACCCCCGGAGTAGTTTACCGGAAGTGATAGTGGATACAGTCCGCCCGACGGAGCAGAGTACCGTCAGCCGCCTGAATGTATCTCCCGCAGCTGTTAAATCCATGCCCCGTTTATTGGGAGAAGCAGACATGATGCGCACGATAGTGGCTTTGCCGGGAGTTTCCGGCGGACTGGATGGCGGAGGATCACTGAATGTGAGGGGAGGCAGCCCGGATCAGAACCTTGTACTGCTGGATGGTACGCCTATTTTCAACGTCTCACACCTCTTTGGTATCTTCTCTGTTTTCAATCCTGATATTGTCAAGAACGCAGATTTCTATAAGGGGGCATTTCCCGCCCGTTACGGCGGGCGTTTGTCTTCCATTGTGGATATCTCTCTGAAAGACGGAGATATGCAGCAATATCATGGCGAGGCATCTATCGGATTGATTGCTGCGAAGGCGATGGTAGAAGGACCACTGAAAAAGAACAAAACTTCTTTCCTTGTGTCAGCCCGTCGCTCACATACTGATATGCTCATGAATGATCTCGCGGTGAACAATAACACCCAGACGGGGCCGAAGAGCAAAGCATATGTGTATTTCTATGATGCAAATGTGAAGATCAACCATATTTTTTCTCCCCGTGACCGTATCTATCTGAGTGCTTATGTAGGACAGGATAAGCTGAGTGTAAGATGGGAAGAAGGTGCTTCGGATGGCGGTATCAGTACCTATTACGGCGATAGCCGTTCTAATTTCCTGTGGGGAAATTATACCAGTACCCTGCGATGGAACCATGTGTTTGGTCCGAAGATGTTTGCAAATGTGACAGCGAATTATTCCCAGTATTATTTCTCCACCGACTATAAATACTACTATAAGCCGCTGAATACACTGGATACAGGTATATTATCCGGTAAATACTATTCCCGGATCCAGAATGCAGTAGCGAAAATGGATTTCGAATACAGACCACAACCCAAACACACAATTAAATTTGGTGCAGGTGGGATCACACACATTTTTACACCAGGTGTATCTGTATTTCAGGACAATGGTAACGATCAGCCGGCAGTAGATACTACTTACGGAGATGTTACTTCGGTCGGACAGGAGCTGTATGTATACGGAGAAGATGAGTGGAATGCACTGCATAATCTCTGGCTGAATCTGGGGGTACATGCTTCCGGTTTTCTGGTAGACGGTCGTTTCTATAATTCTATACAACCCCGGCTGGGCATCCGTTATCAGTTACCACACAGATGGGTGCTGAGAGGATCTTATACACATATGACGCAGTATCTGCATCTGCTGGCCAATAATGCGGCGAGTCTGCCCACTGATCTGTGGGTTCCATCATCCGGGAGGGTCAAACCGATGTTCTCACGACAGGGTTCTTTCGGTGTATCCAAAACCAGCAGAAGAGGCATGTATGCCATGTCTCTTGAAGCCTATTATAAGACCATGGATCATGTGATAGAGTATAAAGGATCTGCATCTCCGTTCAATGGCGCTGGTAAAGACTGGGACGAAGTAGTGGATATCGGAAAGGGACGTAGTTATGGCACTGAGTTATTGCTGGAGAAAAAGAAAGGGACAACCCGCGGTTGGATAGGGTATACACTGGCATGGTCAGAAAGAACTTTTCCGGGTGTAAATCATGGGAAGACTTTCCCTTACAAATACGATCGCCGGCATGATCTGGAAGTAGTGATCACGCAAAAACTGGGTAAACGCTGGGAATTATCCGCCAGTTGGGAATATGCTTCGGGTACACCACTGTCGTTACCCAATGCCAGTTATGAAGGGATTGATGATCCTTCCCCTTATGATCCGCCACAGAATGATCCTATACTTGATCATATGGGAGACAGGAATAAGTATCGTACTACACCGATGCACCGTCTGGATCTTAGCGCGACTTACAGTAAGAAAAAACGACTCTGGACAAAGAGCTGGACATTCAGTCTGTACAACGCGTATAATCAGCAGAATCCATTCTTTTACACGATTGTTACCGACAGGGAGAAACAGGAGCGATATCTGGCTGAGGTCAGCATTTTGCCTATTCTGCCAAGCGTGACTTACGCAATTAAATTTTAAATGAAACGTATGCGTCCGTTTATTGTTATTGCAATATTATGCACTTTTATATTCTCTGCCTGCAGTAAGGAATCCAGGATTGCGATACCTTATGATGGTGATAAGATCGTGCTGAACACACTGATCCAGCCGGATAGCCTTGTGTATATCAGAGTGACTGCCAGCAAACCGGTAAGAGAATATCAGAATCTGAAATTCCCGGAATTGAAAAATGCGGTTGTTTCGATGTACGAAGATGGCAAAACAATGCCGGCACCCGGGTGGAAAGTGATCAATGGGAAAGGATATTATGTATCCCATGCACCAGCCCGCGCGGGAAGTCAATATAAGATCACTGTTAATTACAGCGGACTGACCAGTGTAGCGGCCACAGATAGTACACCACAGCGCCCTGATATCAGAGATGGCGTAGCACAAAAATTGGGCAACAGGGTACGTTTTACCCTGAAAGACAATGTTAACGAGAAAAACTACTACAGAATACGCGTGTATAATGCAGACACTGTAAACGGTATTATCACCCCTTTTAAGCGCGATACAGTAAAGTTCAGACTAGACCCTTCGTTTAATAACAACTTTGCCGATATTATTGGCAATAGTTACAACAGCGAAGTGTTGCTGAGCGATGAGCGTATAAGCGGCAAAGATGTGCTGTTCGTATTACAGACCAGCAAGCAGGTCACTGCTTCCTATATGATAGTGGAAGTCAGCAATCTGACCACGGGTGCCTTTAGGTATCTGGATGCCACATCTGATCAGCGACTGGAAGACGGCATTGATTTTACGCTGAATCCGGAGGATATCTATTCCAATGTGGAGAACGGATATGGCATCGTTGCGGGGGTGAACGCCGGCAGGCTTTCATTCGCAGTAGAATAGCAGCTCTATTTCTCTATCTGGTATTTGAGAATAATATCATTCAGCTTACACGACAGTTTTACGCATTCTGAAATAATGGTGTTTTCGAGTTCTGTATAGCCCGCTGATTCCAGATGATAGATCTGCGGATATACGGATGACATCAGCTCTTTGGCGGCAGATATCAGACCGTCCTGCAGATTAACAAGTTGTTGTTGTTCCTGCATCGCACTCTGATAGTAAGGCGATAATGGATTTAGTATTTCATCCCAATCCATGGGTATTAATTTTTCCGGTGATAGGTAATATATAAACAACAACAGCAGAAAGTATTTAGTTTAACCCCTTCGGGAACTTCCTGAAGAAATATTGAATTTTATAAATATTTCCCATTTGCGTAAAGATTGTCATAAAATTTTCCCGATTTGATTAGTTCGTTACATTTCTATGACATAGATTTGCACTACTCAATTACTCCGCCGCAACTGCCAGACCATTTCTGATATATCCTTATATCATTTTCGGCTGTCAGATAACTCTTAATATTTTTTCATACTGGTAAACTGTACCGGAAAACTGCGAAGTTCCGTAGAGGGCACTGCTGTGTCAATACTGTACTTCCCGGTGTCTGGTGCCCGATAACTTATTTCTAAGATCTTGCCGGAGCATGGCGGAGTAAAAATGCTTACGGTAAGCGATGGTTGGCCCAAACCCCGGGTAGGGTCAACCATTAATTTTTCTTTCCAGCGTATTAATCAATCTTATTTATTCAAACTTATGATGAATCATATGCGGGTACGTGCAATGATCGTATCCTTTGCTGTATGCCTGTTGGCGACGATGAATGTGAATGCGCAGAAACGTATTGTATCACTGAACGGTGCGGTTACCGAGATCGTGTGTGCACTGGGATTTGAAAAATCACTGGTAGGGGTGGATGTCACCAGTACCTATCCTGCCAGTATGAAGGAGGTTACCAAAGTAGGCCATAACCGTAATATTTCCGCTGAGCCGGTGCTGGCTTTACAGCCGGACCTGATTCTTGCTACCGATAATTTTATCCAGCCTGCTGTGATTGACCAGTTCAAAAGTGTAGGCGTAAAAACCGTACAGATGAAGCAGGAATTTTCTGTATCCGGCACTAAAAAGCTGATTACAGACGTGGCTGCTGCATTGAGTGTACCTGAAAAAGGCGCTGCGCTGATCAAACAACTGGATAAAGAACAAAAGACTTTACACGTACAGGCACACCAAAAGAAAGTGTTGTTCATTTATGCGCGTGGCGCCGGTACCATGATGGTAGCGGGCAAAGAAACACCGTTGGATAAGATCATCGCTCTGGCTGGTGCACAGAATGCGGCCAACGGATTCAATGATTTCAAACCACTTACACCGGAAGCACTTGTAACTGCTAATCCGGATGTGATCCTGATGTTTGACGATGGATTAAAGAGCATGGGTGGCGTAGATGGTCTGTTGAAAGTACAGGGTGTTGCCCAGACCAATGCAGGCAAACAAAAGAAAGTAATTACCATGGATGGCCAGCTGCTGACAGGATTCGGACCACGTGTGATTCAGGCCGTACAGGAGCTTTCTTCGAAGCTGAACTAATAAAGATGAGTATTAACATAAAAAGCGTCAGCAGTATCACTATTTTAAGTGTGTTACTGATCGCAGTGATACTGCTGGCGACAGGTACAGGTGCGATGCACATGTCTCCTATGCAGGTGCTTGCCATGCTGTTGGAGAAAACAGGCATACACCTTCCTGTTGCATACGAAGAGAATATGCCGGGTGTGCTTTGGATGATCCGTCTGCCGAGAGTGGTACTGAGTGTACTGATCGGAGCCGGATTAGGACTGGCAGGGGCTTCTTTACAGGGTTTGTTGCGCAATCCGCTGGCAGATCCGGGATTGATAGGCATAAGTTCAGGTGCGTCTATGGGCGCCGTGGTGATGATCATCGTACAAAATGCATTGCCCATATTTCAAAGTGCGCCTGCGCTGAATTTTTATGCCTTGAATCTGGCTGCCTTTGCCGGAGCAATCATCACAACATTATTCATCTTTCGCATTGCACGTAGTGGCGGACAGGCCGTCATTTCAACATTGCTGCTTGCGGGTATTGCCGTCAGGGCATTGTGTGAATCAGTAACGGGGCTGATGACTTACCTCGCCAACAATGAACAACTGCGTAGTATTACGTTCTGGTCATTGGGAAGTCTGGGTGGTGCCAACTGGAAAACTGTTGCCGGTATAGCTCCCTTCATCATTATCCCGCTGATCCTGCTGCCACGACTGGCGCCGGCGCTGAACCTGCTGGCACTCGGAGAAAGAGAGGCTATGCACAGCGGTGTACGCGTGCCGAAGCTGAAAGCATTATTGGTAATATTGGCCACAATGGCCGTTGCCGCAGGTGTGGCGGTTGCTGGTATCATCGGGTTTATCGGACTGATCGTACCACATATCGTCCGGCAGTTCACCGGTCCGGATTACAGAATACTGATACCCGGCTCCGCTTTATCAGGCGCTGTATTACTGACCGTCGCCGATCTGCTGTGCCGTACGATCGTTGCCCCGGCTGAATTACCCGTAGGTATTATTACAGCGGTTATAGGAGCGCCTTTCTTCCTATGGCTGATTATTAAAGAAAAAAGGACCATACTGGCATGATGTTGTGTGTAAAAGATATATCACTCTCTCTGGGGAAAGCACAGATACTACGTGGCATAAGCATGGAAGCGAATGCCGGCCAACTGTGTGTGATCATGGGAGCGAATGGTGCCGGTAAATCAACGTTGCTGAAAGTGATCGCAGGAGAGTATATGCAATATCAGGGTAGTGTGACCATAGCCGGAAATGAGCTGAAATCATTGCCGGTGGATGCACAGGCCCGCATGAGAGCTGTACTGTCACAACAGATCACCCTGAATCAGCCCTTCTCTGTTACAGAAGTAGTGAACATGGGCCGTTACGTATATAATACCCATCTTGCTGCACTGGACAAAGAGATCGTAACTTATGCACTGAAGACCATGCAGGTTTATAATCTGCGTGAAAGAACATATCCGACTTTATCAGGAGGGCAAAAACAACGTGTACAGATGGCCCGGGTACTGGCGCAGCTACTGGAGGCGCCCGATCTGCAGGCCACGGACTATACCGGTAAAAAGATGCTGCTGCTTGATGAGCCGGTAACAGGTATGGATATCCTGCATCAGCAGTTATCCCTGCAAATGGCTACGTCTCTCGCCGCAAGCGGTGTGCTGGTTGTAGCCGTGCTGCACGACTTTCAACTCGCCGCTGCTTATGCACATAAAATGGTGCTGCTGAAAGACGGAGGTGTATATGCACAGGGAACTGTGGAGGAGATCCTGACACCTGCACATATTAAAAACTGTTTCGGTGTGGAAGTAGCCGTACTGGAACATCCTCAATGTCACTATCCGCTGGTGGTAACCGCCGCTGCCGACGGCCTTTTTAAATCACCTGCCGAAAAGGCAATAAATGTATTGTAATCCAATGAATGCAACTGCGACTTCTTCCTTAAAAGAACAATGGCTGAATTTCCGTGAACAACAACCGAAAACAAGAATCCGTGATGCTGCCAGTCAGCTGCAGGTGAGCGAAGGCGAAATCGTTGCCGCATGCACCGGATCAACCGTTAAGCACCTGAAGAATGAATTCCCTGCCCTGATGCAGGCGATGCCGGCACTGGGTAAGGTGATGGTGCTGACCCGCAATGAAAATTGTGTAATAGAACGTAAAGGCGTTTTTGAAATAGTAAATACTGAAAACAAGCATGTCGGTACCGTATTAGGTAAAGATATCGACCTGCGTATGTTCTTCTCCCGCTGGAAATATGGTTTCGCCGTAGAAAACGACGAAAGTATCGGCTTCAAAAAATCTATTCAGATCTTTGATGCACAGGGTGGTGCCATCATGAAAATATATGCAGTAGACCAGACTGATCTCAGCGCGTGGGATAAAGTGGTTGCTGACTTCACTGCTGTTGATCAGGTGGCTGCTATCACTGTCGCACCAGCGCCTGCTGCACCAGTATATAATGATGCAAATGCAGATGCTGCTTCCTTCCTTGAAGGATGGGCGAACCTGCAGGATACGCATGATTTCTTCCCATTACTGATGAAGCATAAATTATCCAGAACAGGTGCACTTGAACTGGCAGAAGGTAAATTCTCCCGTCGCGTAAGCAGCGAGTGTGTAAAAACATTGCTTAATCAGGCCTCAGCAAGTGGGCTGGAAATAATGGTGTTCGTAGGTAACCCGGGTAATATCGAAATTCATACTGGTCCGGTACAGAAGATCCTTGAGATTCCAAACTGGATCAATGTAATGGATGAAGACTTCAACCTTCACCTGAAAACAGACACCATCGCACAATGCTGGGTAGTAGAAAAGCCATCCGTAGATGGTATCGTCACTTCTTTGGAAGTGTTTGATGCCGCCGGTGAAATGATTGCACAATTCTTTGGCAAACGTAAGCCGGGCAATCCGGAACTGGAGCCATGGAGAGCATTGGCTGCAAGTCTGTAATAACTGTTGTTTTCTATAAACCTGCAATAGTTGAAGCGCCTTCATTTACATGGAGGCGCTTTTGTTTTTCCCTAATAGACAAATCGTTTTCCTCATTCGAGCATCTAACCTTCACACAACGTAGTACTTTTGATCTGTGCGAAAGAGTAATTGATATTAAGATTTATTGCTGCAAACATCCATTGTTTGTCAGCTCCAAAAAGAAACTATACTATCCTCGGGAACCCTTTATCAGTGAAGTTTATCTGCAATTGCCGGCAGTGTGCACGCTGCCTGGCGATCCAGATGACTACACAAACCCTTAAACAAAAATATATGTGCGATATCAGACCATTGTGGAATAAGAATAAGGCGCAGATCAGCCATTGTGCAAATTGCCAGACCGTATATATATGGCATAATAACCTTATCCTGAATTTCACTCCTAAAGATTTTCAATTGTTTCATGAAACACTCGAACATCAGGACTTCTACGATTGCAGTATGATGTTCCCGGATGGAGAAGAAAGAGTCATTGTACATTCTCCGTGCAGAGATATCAGTTTTACATTTACATTGCAGGAATGGCTGGATATGAAAGAGGCAATGGGTGAAGCAATTCTGCTGCAACAGGTATATGATCTGATCCGCTAGTGTTTTTCCTTTTTGCGTAAATCTTTTTCCTGAATAGATAAACGCGTTCGTTCAACGCATGCTTATCTTGCATGCATTATTTACTCCGCCAGATATCCGGTATTACACTATGGCTGCAATCTCCGCCCGCAGTTTGTGTAATACAAAAGCATTATTCATTTAACCGTAAGTACCAGTATGCGTCGTTGTGTTGTTTATAACATATAACGACAAGGGATTTTTATGCAATTTTTTTAAAGGGGTCAATGCTACTATACTTTATGAGGTCACAATTTATTGTGTTATGTCTGTCTATTGCCTTATGCAATAGCGCATGGGCGCAGTCTGCAAAACAGAAAGCACCTGACAGTGTTATCACTGATTCCGTACGTTTACGTGATGTAGTGGTAACAGGTCAGTATACCCCACAATCCCTGAAGCAATCTGTGTATCAGGTGAGAACTATTTCCAGTGAATATATTAAACTGCGGGGTGCTACAAATGTACTCGGTGTACTGGATAATCAGTTAGGTGTACGCTTTTCCAATGATGCCACATTAGGTGAAACAGATGTGGAAATCATGGGAATGTCAGGTACGAATGTAAAGATCTTACTGGATGGTGTGCCATTGGTAGACAGAGGTAGCACGCGTCAGAGTCTTTCTCAGATAGATATCAATACCATCGAAAGAATAGAGATTGTTGAAGGCCCTATGTCTGTGGTCTATGGTACAGACGCACTGGCAGGTGTCATCAATATCATCACTAAAAAATATCATGGCAGAGAACAGTTGTCTGTAACTGCCCGTGTACAGGAAGAAACCGTTGGTAAAGAGTATGCTGCTTTCAAAGGAGAAGGCGTACATAATGAGAATATCGGTGTACAATGGGGACATAAAGGCTTCTTTGCCGGCGCAGGTCTTACCAGAAATGATTTTGGTGGATGGAGTGATTCACTTACCGGTCGCCGGAAAGCGTGGAAGCCCAAAGATCAGATCATTGCCAATGGTTCCTTCGGTTATAGCAATGAAAATCTCAAAGTATGGTACCGCCTTGATTATCTCGATGAAGATATCATCAGCCGCGGTGATATTAATTATGATAACGGAAAGGCGACTGATCAGCATTATCTGACAGATCGCTTTACACATCAGGCGCAGGCCGTATGGCAGGTGAATAAGGACCTTGGTATTAACGCAACCGCTTCTTATCAGAATTACAAGCGCATCACGCGTACAACAATAAGAGACTTTACTAATAATACAGAGGCACTGGCTACTGATGCTGGTGCACAGGATGTGTCTGAGTTTAATACGATTTTCTTCAGAGGAACAGCGCAGTATACATTTTCTCCGGTATGGTCTTTCCAGCCGGGTATAGAATACCGTCGTGATGGTTCTTCCGGACAGCGTATACTGGGCACGCCTTATATCAATGACTATTCCGTATTTCTATCTGCAGAGATCAAACCGGTACATTGGCTGAATATACGTCCGGGTGTAAGGTTGAGTGAAAACTCTGTATACGATGCACCACCGGTGATCCCTTCTGTCAATACAAAATTTGCCCTGCGGGATAACCTTGATCTGCGTCTCTCTTATGCACGTGGCTTCAGAGCACCGGCCTTACGGGAACTGTATTTCTATTTCTTCGATGCCAGTCACTCAATCAAAGGTAACAGTGATCTGAAAGCTGAATACTCCAACAGTTTTACGGGTTCTGTCAGCTGGCAGGCGGTTGAAAAAGGACCAGTACGCGTAGGTGTAACTGCTACCGGATTTTACAATGACTTCAATAACAGAATAGATATTGCCACCATCAATGGTTCAGATACCTCTACATATGTTAACATCAGTAAGTTTAAAACAACAGGTGGTACTTTAAGCGGTGTATTGAACTGGAAAGATCTGCAGGTGAATGCAGGCTTCTCTTATATCGCACGGTATAATCAGTTTGCCGATAATGAAACCTACAACAAAGACTATCCTACACCGGAATTTACATGGACGCCGGAAGTGAATGCGAATATCACCTACAATTTCAGAAAGATCGGGGGCGCCTTAAACCTCTCATATAAATTCAATGGGGAGCGCCCTGCTTATGAAGAAGTGACAACTGCAGTTCCTTCTTTTATTCACGAGATAAGGACACAGTCTTTTCATCAGGCCGACTTCACCGCAACGAAAACTATTACACAATACGTAACGGTAAATGCAGGTGTCAGAAACCTGTTTAATAATACCAATATCAACAATTCAACATTGACCAGCGGACAGGCTCATACTGCAGGCGGCGTATTGCCGATGTGGTATGGACGGTCTTATTTTCTGGGATTAAGCTTCAACTGGAACAGGAACAAATAATTATTGATCAAATAAATACAATCAAACAAAAATGGCTATGAAATTAAGCAGACTTCTCCTCGTACTTGCTGTCGGAACCGTATTCAGTGCATGTAGTAAAGACGAGGATCCTACCGTTGTAATACCACCTTCTGATGGTTCTCAGCTTACGCTGAATGGCGGTGGAGGCACAGGCTCCCCTAATACTGTATATGTAGATTTCAGCTCTGACTCAACTGCAACAAGAGGCCGTACCAGCTGGTCACTCGGTTTCTACAGTGGCGCTGAATATCGTGTTATCCTTAACGGCTTTACTTCTATCAGCGCAAAAGCTTTAAATAAAACAGATATCAATACTGTTAATATCGAAGATACCGCAGGTATCAGCCTCGCTATCGGACAGGGACAGGGTACACTGGCAATGATCGACGACGTATATGGCGATCTGACCAAAACTGCTATCGCTGAAGTATCAGCTACTGAAGCAAACAATAAAGTATACCTCGTAAAACCAGAAACTTCTTCCGCAACTGATCCTGCTACCTGGTACAAGATCCGCGTTACAAGAAGTGGCAATGGTTATACTTTACAGTATGCAAAACTGAAAGAAACTACTATCAAAACAGCTACGATCACTAAAGATAATAGCTTCAACTTTACTTTCTTCTCTCTGGAAAATGGTAACACTGTAAATGTAGAGCCTAAGAAAGCGGATTGGGATATTGCATGGTCTTATGCTGCTTACTATACAGCAACCATTCCTTATTTCTTCTCTGATTTCGTGGTGACCAACCAGTATGCAGGCGTAACTGCAGCTAAAGTAGACAGCACTGTGATCAGCTACAATAATTTCTCAGCATCTAATATCGCAACCCTTACATTCTCTGACAAACGTGATGCAATTGGTAGCAGCTGGAGAGCCACTACCGGCGCAGGCATCTATAAAAACTTCTACTATGTGGTGAAAGATGCCAACGGCAACTACTACAAACTGAAGTTTGTAAGCATGGGTCTTGCAGACGGCGGTGTAAGAGGTTATCCTGTGATAGAATACAAGCTGGTACAATCAGCAAAGTAGTCATGTGAATGATTTCCAGATAGCGTATAATAGCAAAAACGCCTTCACTATTGTGAGGGCGTTTCTTTTTGAGGATTGTTTTCCCGATTGCGTAAGTCATTTTCCCGTTTCGTCATTAACTTGTCAGTAGTCCGTACTAATTTTACAATACTACTCCGCCCGACAATCATTTTATTATTTCCGTAACCCGTACTATCGACCCGTTCCCTACAGGCACAGGGATATTCGTACCGGCATCTTAACCAATGTATATCAGAAAGGATTTTTACACTTCAATCATCTTGCTGTGTGTGGGACACCAGTGGGCGATGGCCCAGACTGACACTTCCAGGGCTAAGGACCTGCAGGGAGTGGAAGTAAAAGCCGTGCGTCTGGAAACGCTGACCAGCAAATCCGCCATGCCGGTAACAATCATCAACAGAAAAACGCTGGAGATGATGGGTAGCCGCAGACTGGATGAGGTGATGCGTGAACAGACCGGTGTGAACATCGTGAATGATATAGCCGCCGGATCACGTGCAATCGGTATGCAGATGCAGGGCTTTAGTTCGGATTATATCCTGATACTGATAGACGGACAGCCAATGATAGGCCGGAATGCAGGAAATTTTGATCTGTCGCGTATTACCGTTTCCGATATTGAGCGGATTGAAATAGTGAAAGGTGCATCATCCAGCCTGTTTGGTAGTGAAGCACTTGGTGGTGTGGTGAATATTATCACCCGCCAGAAAGTAAACGCTACACAAGGACAGGCAATCCTGCGGTATGGTTCACAAAATACACAGGATGCAACGCTGGAAGGAGAAATGCCTTTTGCAAAAGAAAAAGGTTCGGTGTCGCTGTCAGGTAATTATTACCATACAGATGGCTACAATGTGAACAGTTATCTCAGCAGAGGAGCAACAGCGCCGCCATATGATAGTTATAGTCTGCAGTCCCGCTTACGCTATCGTTTAAGCAATGTACATCAGTTATTGCTTTCAGGTAGATGGGCCTTGCGTAATTCACAGAATGAATCTGTATATAGTAGTGGTCAGACTGAAAACAGTACAAAGGATGTATTAAGTGAAAGTGATGTAAATGCCTCTGCTGTAATACAGTCTTCAGTCAGTAAACGATTCCGCCTGAATAGTCAGTATTATCTGACGCGCTATAGCTCCAGTCAGGATGTGAGCACAGGTAAGCAGGTCGCCTTGAAAGCAAATGATTTTACCCAATATTTTCACCGGCTGGAAGAACAGTTTCTATATACACCTTCAGACAAACTATCCTTTACCGGTGGCGCAGGCGTCAATCTGGAAAGAATGAATGATACAGAGTTTCATGGAGGCAATGATATGTGGAGCGGTTATGCTTATGCGCAGGGTGACTGGAAGGTGCTGACTAAACTAATGGCGCGTATAGGACTCAGATATGACCACAATGGGTTTTATGGTGGCCGGTTAAATCCGGTTGCGGGCATCAGTTACAATGTAAGTGAAAAAGTATTGCTGAGAGCTGCTGTCGGTACTGGCTATAAGACACCCGATTTCAAGAAGCGTTATCAGGTGTTTACTAATCCGCAGGCAGGATATACCGTGCTGGGGTAGAAGAAGTAGCAGGAACGCTGGCGGAGATGCAGGCGGCAGGATTGATCAGTGAGATCAGACCGCTTGCCCGTAACATCAGCGCCGCGTTAAAACCAGAAACTTCTGTGTCTTACAATGCGGGGGTGAGTATACAGGCACATACTGCCGTTAAACTGGATTTAAATGTATTCTATAATAGTCTGCACAATTTCATTAACACGGTGCAGGTCGCTACCAGAACAAATTATCAGCCTGTTTATTCCTACATCAATCTTGATCGTTCCTATACTGCCGGTGCAGAAGCCGGCGTAGTGGTAAGTCCGCTGAAAGGACTGGATATCTCCGCAGGATACCAGTTACTATACGCAAAAGACAGAGGGGTGATGGATTCTATCCGTAATGGTAAGTATCCGTACAATAAAGTGCGGAACAGCAATACGGGGGAAACAAATACCTCAAGAGTGAGTGATTATATCGGATTGGAAAACAGGTCCCGACATATGGCTAATCTGCGGTTATTCTATGAATATGCACCCTGGGGCATCAGTGCTACCTGTCGTGTAACATACAGGAGTAAGGCCGGATATGACGATGCTAATAACAACCGTTTTCTGGACAGGTATGATACCTTCATTGCAGGCTATGCGATGTTGTATGCTTCTCTCGAAAAGAAATTATGTAAGAACCATTTATCCGTACAGATAACGGCGGATAATCTGACCAATTATACAGACATGCTTATGCCCGGTCAGCCCGGGCGCATCTTAATGGCCGGTTTAAAATGGCGCTTTTTTAAATAAATGAAACCATGCGATACGCAACCCTGATCTGTATGTTAGCCGCTACCTTGTTAGCAGCCTCCTGTAAAAAGGATGAAAATAAGGATACAAAAGCCAGTTATGAAGATGGCGTGAGCACCGTTATCTATGATCTGGCCGGTGATACGGAAGCTTCTGTGGCTGATGGTGTAGAGGGAAAAGAACGAAGACCATTCAAAAGCTTCTATTTCAAATTAAAGACAAAGCTGCAGTCGTGGGATAGTACAGCGGCGAACCGTCGTAGTAATAGCTGGGATCTGGCTTTTACTGATGTGTATAATGCATTGGTATATGTGAATGATGGCAGCAATGCAAATGGTCCGGGTTACGGCGGACCGGGAAAAGGACTGATCATGGCGATTGATTCTCCTTATGCAAAAGTCACAACGGCGCCTTCTCCGGAAGCAATGAAAGAGAATAATCTGAAGTTTGCCGGTTGGGATGGATACCCACAGGTTTACAATACGGGCTGGTACTTTTATTCATTAACAACCCATCTGGCTATTCCCATAAAGAATCGCACGTTTGTCCTCATGACAGCTGAAGGTAAATATGCAAAGCTGGAACTGATCAATGTATATCAGGGTAATCCACCGGCGGTAACTGACCTCTACTGGCCTGCGCCTTATTTCACCTTCCGTTATTATGTACAGGAAGACGGGAGCAGGAACCTGAGAACGCCCTGATAAGCAATTACTTTACTAAGTACACTCATTTTATGCAAAAGATCACTCTTTTATGCATGGCCCTTGCCATGTTCATTATTGCCTGCTCAAAAGGCGACAAAAATACCCCGGAGGTACCAACACCGGAGGATACCACTACGGTTGTCGATGTGAAAACAGGTGTATATACGCTGGTCAATCTGGCTGCGGATACCAATGCCACATCCGGTGCTGCTGCAAAGACGTTCTATTATAGTCTGGAAACCCAGCGTACCATTCCTGCGTCACAGGTGCAGACATCTAACTGGGATATCGCCTTCAGTGGCACATACAACAGTACGATCCTGATCAACAATGGTAAGGCGAAATTCTCTCCGGGATATGGTGGTCCGGGTATAGGAGGGATCTATCTGGTAAAAGATGCCGCTATTGATGCGGAATATTATGGCGGTGCGCAGAAAGCGATGAAAACAATCCCGGCGCGCAGGTTATTTGATAGTGCTTTTGCACATATAAAAACAATGCCGGTCAATGATGAGCAGTTGCTGACGAATGACGGTGTGGGACTGGACTATTTTGGTCCGAGTACTGACGGATGGGCATTCTATGATTTCTACGGTTTACAGTTTCCTTCATCACCGGCTGATAGTGTAGCCCACGTATGCTACAGTATGCCACGCGCATTGATTATCAAAACCGCTAAAGGGCATTATGTGAAAATGGTGATCTATAGTATTTACAAAGGCGCACCTGAATTGCCGACCCGTTCTTATAAACCCGGATTTGTGACGTTTAAATATGCTATCCAGAAAGACGGCACCAGAAATCTCGACCTGAAATAATCAATCTCAATATATACCTGCAATGAAGATCAAAAATCTGCTGCTGCCGGCATTGTCAGTCATGCTGCTGGCGACTGCCTGTAAGAAAACGGAAACAATTGAACCGCCTGCTCAGGCGAATAACAGGATACTCTCCTACAAGGTGACCAACGTACCCGATGCGGCCGTATACGGGGCGATTGACGACGATAAAGGGACAATTACACTGATACTGCCATACTACTATTTTCTGACGGCTATTCAGCCTGAAATCAAGGTTTCTGAAGGGGCGACAGTAACACCCGGCAATGGTATACTGATCGATGATATTACAAAAAAACTGACAGAAGGAACAAGCGTCGCATATGTAGTAACAGGTAAAGATGGCAGCAAGGCCACCTACAACCTGGTCCTGACTACCCAGCAACCGGATATTGCGGTGGACGAGCTATCGCCGGATCCTGCGAATCCTCTGGTCTTGTACCATAGTGATCCGTCTACTTTTCAGTTCAATTTCTTCAGCATCACCGGAAAGAATTTCATACCACAACAGGAATCACTGGGGATCTTTTCCACTATCAGTTACCTGAATGAACAGGGTACGGTGGTATATACTGCTGTCAACGGAGACAACTTTACCAACAGCATTGGTACGGCTGTCCCATCTGCAGCACAATTGCCTGCAGGTTTATACCGTATCCGGGTAACTTCTTATACACGTTCGGCAACGATGAAGAATCCTGTAAAAGTTGAGACGCTCTAAACGTTCTGTAATCATCTACATCAATTGAATGACCATGACATTTTTTAATAAAACATATTCTCAGGTAGTAGCCACCGTATTGCTGGTATACTGGATGATAGCCGGCGCCTGTAGCAAAGAGAAGGTGGAAGCGCCTTATCCTTATCATGAACTGAAGACATTTAAAATCGTTGCCACTACCGGTGATACCATTCAGGCTGCTGTTGCAGATGGAAGTATCATACTATACTGGCCATTTGACGAACCGGTACCGGCAACCATCACGCCGTTGATATCAGTGTCTGACAAGGCAACTGTGTCACCTGCTTCAGGTACAGCTATTGCCATAAAGGACAGTGTATCTTATGTGGTGACTGCACAAACGGGTGCTACTGCTTCTTATAAACTACGGGTGATTGTGAATCAGCCGGACCTGCAGATCAATGATGGGATTGATATGGCCGGACAGCTGGGGGCTAATATGAGTATCGGGGGAATTACCTATTTGATACCAGATGTGAATATATCAAGTGCTTATCTGGTATCAGCAACAGGCGTGGAAACCAAATGTACGATCAATGGTTTCACAGAGCTGGGCGCTAATGACTATGCACTGGAAATGGCTACACCTGATGTGGATACAGGTAGCTATAAACTGAAAGTGGTGAGTGCCACTAAGACAGTAACAAGCGAAAGGGCTTTTGTAAAAGTCATCTATCCTTTGCCATCTGTAGTCGCACCGACAACGGCGATCACAGTTAAGAGAGGAGGCACATTTACTTTAAACGGCACTAATATGAGAGGTATGCTGGCAGGAAGAGCCCGGCTGACCGGCGGACAGACCTATTACGATCTGGAGCTGGCGGAGTTTGACCTGACAAGTGTGACGTATCGTATACCTGCCGATTTCCCATTGGGGAATTATAACCTGTTGCATGCGGCCTTCCGGAATTATCAGGGAGTGACGGTATATATGCGTGCAGGAACAATTAATCCGGTTCTGATCATTACAGAATAAACATTGTCAATGGCGGCTGCCATACCGGAAAAGAAGAGAGCCGGACACTGGTACTGTCCCGGCTCCCCGAAGATCCGGAGAACAAATATCTTATCCTTAACATTTTAAAACTCTAAAAATGAAAATCTTAGACACTGCCCCCAAATCAGCAGCCAAAACTACAAAAAATATTGCTCGCTCATTCTACGCGGTAGCGCTGGGTGCTATGGCAATATTCTCTTCCTGTCAGAAAGAGGGTGACCAGACAGCTCCTGCATTGTCTGGTGCTGATGTGACCACAGCGGCTACTAATCCGTCTACTGGTCAGACAGTATCTTTTAACTGCGATAGCACTTATGGTACCGTAACGCTGGATGCCAGCGGCGTGTATAACGTGGCAAACTTTTTCCAGGGAATACAGGGTACTACCGGTAATCCTCCGCACATTGCACATTCTATTTACTACTACAGCCTTGCCGACAATGATGGTGGTTGCGATGGTTATGACCTGATCTTCAGTGGTACTGCCAATGCAGATATCAGCGTTCCTGCAGGTTATACTTTACAATACACCACAACTGCTTTTGCGAGCATCACATCTTCTACCACAGGTACTTCCGTGAGCACTTTCGGTTACAACCGTATCCTGATGGCGCCGCCAACAGGTGCTACCACACTGAACACAGCTCATCCGGGATGGTATAACTATGATGTGGTAAATCACATTGTATATCCTATCGCTGAATGGGGTGTGGAAGTAAGTCTGATCGTAACGACCAGCACAAATGTAAAGTACAAAGTACAGTTACAGGACCTGTATTCAAACGGTACGCCTAATGCGACTGTACAGGCTAATAACTTCCCGTTCTTTAAATTCCGTTACAAGAGACTTAACTAATCTTTTTTTACTTTTTATCAGGCCAGCCGCCCTGACAAAAAAGAAGGGCGCATCATTCTCATGATGCGCCCTTTCTGATTATCTACATGCAGTTAAGCGAGGCTTATAATGCAGTTTTTACAGTTTTGATGATTCTCGCTGCAACTTTGTAAGGATCTGCTGCGGAGTTTGGACGTCTGTCTTCCAGATAACCTTTCCAGCCTCTTTCTACAGTGGCAACAGGGATACGGATGGAAGCACCACGGTCAGATACACCGTAGCTGAAATCGTGGATAGACGCAGTTTCGTGCAGACCTGTCAGACGCAGGTGGTTGTCAGCACCGTATACATCGATGTGCTCACTTACCACAGGACGGAAAGCTTCACATACTTTGTCATACACAGCCTTGTCACCAGCAGTTCTCAGCAGAGTGTTGGAGAAGTTAGCGTGCATACCGGAACCATTCCAGTCCAGAGTACCTAATGGTTTACAATGCCAGTTGATAGAAACACCGTATTTCTCACCGATTCTTTCCAGTAAGTAACGGGCGATCCAGATCTGGTCACCAGCTTCTTTCGCACCTTTTGCGAAGATCTGGAATTCCCACTGACCCGCAGCTACTTCCGCGTTGATACCTTCAACGTTCAGACCAGCTTCGATACAAACGTCCAGATGTTCTTCAACGATATCACGACCGAAGGCGTTATTAGTACCTACAGAGCAGTAGTACTGACCCTGTGGGTTTGGATATCCATTATCAGGGAAACCTAAAGGCTTATTGTTACTTGGGTTCCACAGGAAGTATTCCTGTTCGAAACCAAACCAGAAATCATTATCATCATCTTCAATAGTAGCACGACCGTTCGTAGCGTGTGGTTTACCATTTGCTTCCAGCACTTCGCACATTACCAGATACGCATTCTTTCTCTGAGGATCTTTTACAAAGAAAACTGGTTTCAGCAGACAGTCTGAAGAACCACCTGGCGCCTGTTTAGTAGAAGAACCGTCAAAGCTCCACATTGGAAGATCTTCCAGTTTACCACTGAATTCTTTTTCGATTTTGGTTTTACTTCTCAGGCTTTGGGTTGGTTGATAACCATCCAGCCAGATGTACTCAAATTTTACCATTGGACTAATTGATATTTAATTATTTGTGCACTCCTGCAAGCGATCGTTTTGGCATTGTGGTGTCTTTTCCCCCTATACACTTCCTTTTGTACAGTTTGGTCGATTCGCTATGCAAAGAAAGTTATTAAAGCTGTTTTTGTCAACCGGTAATCCGATTTTTACCTTCCTCTTACTTTGAAATCAGGTAATTCTTTGCAAAAATGGTTAAAAAAATGATATAGTAGTTAGTATTATATCATATAGTTTTTATTGTAATGTCTTTAGGGCTGTGCTATTGTGACTCTGCATTTTTTTCGTAATTTCATCGGACTGTACTATTCTATAGGTCAACTTAAAACCACTTTGGTGAAAAAGAGAAACTCCCTGATCCAGCTACTGTTTTTATCCAGTTTATTGTTTGCCTGCAAAAAAGACAAACAATCTGAGCCGCCTCCTACGCCTGCCGAAGGCTCAAGAGAGCAGCTGACACTGGACTCCATTTATCTTTATGCCCAGCAGGTCTACCTGTGGTACGATGCGCTGCCGGCATACGATGTTTTTAATCCCAGGCAATATGCAACCGGCGGTAATCTGCTGGAGAACTACCAGCGGGAGCTATATGCCCTTACTCAGTTAAAGATCAATGCTACGACGGGAGAGGCTTTTGAGTATTCCGGAACACCCGGTCATCCCAAATATTCTTTTATCACTGAAGAAAGCCTCGACGGAGGCAGACAAGGTACAGTTGACCTGAATGATAAAGGAGATGATCTCGGCATAGGTCTTTCCGCTAATGGGAATACCGACGTACGTATCCGTATCGTACACCCTTCTTCTGCAGCAGCTGATGCCGGACTGACCCGCGGTATGAAAGTCACCGCCCTTAATGGCACACCTGTTACTGTGAATTCAGGTTCTTTCATTGAATCCGCACTGGCACAGGCGACAGTGTCCATCACTATTCAAAGGGAAAATGGTACCACCAGCACAGTAAACCTCACACGTAAAAACTACACCACTACTGCAGTATTAAAAACAGCCATTCTGGATGCGGGTGCGCAGAAGGTGGGATACATCGCTTACAGCCGGTTTTCAAATTATAACGTAACAAAAGCAGCACTGGATCAGGCATTCAGCCAGTTCGTCAGCGCCGGTGTTACCGCACTTGTGGTAGACCTGCGTTATAACGGAGGTGGGTACACACAGACTGCCGAGTATATGGTCAATCATATTGCACCAGCTTCCCTGAATGGAAAGGTGATGTATACAGAATACTTCAATACCCTGCTGCAAAACGGACAGGCGCCTATTCTGAAACAACAGCTGTATCGTAACGCTGCCGGAGAAACGGTGATGTGGAATGGTCATCTGGCCACTTATGCCGATCTGGATTACTCCGTTACAGGTAATACTTTCAAGTTTGAAGATATCGGAGCACTGAATTCCGTAAAACAGGTCGTTTTTATTGTGAGTGGTAGTACTGCTTCGGCGAGTGAACTGGTCATCAACAGCCTGAAACCTTATTTACCGGTGAAACTGGTGGGGCAGACCACTTACGGAAAACCTGTTGGTTTCTTTGGCCTGCGCATCGATAAATACACCGTATACTTATCTAATTTTTCTATGAAGAATGCAGACGGATTCGGTGACTACTTCCATGGAATGGACGTGGATATCCCCTCTTCCGATGACGTAACGCACGATTTCGGAGATCCTGATGAAATGTGTCTGATGTCAGCACTCAATTACATAGAAGGTCATCCTGCAGGCCGTATAGGAGCTATTAAACCGGTCGTACACATGGGGCCGGCTTCCTTCAACGGCATGATCGAAACACGGTTGAAGCTGCATTGATATTTCCTTATATCGTAATGTTTTTTCCCGATTTGATCAACGTATTAGAATTGCTGCGGCTACCTTTGCAACAGCTTCCTAATTAAAAGTGCTGTTTGTTTACTCCAAAAAGCAGACTTCTTTAGCAGAACATAAGTTTCTTTAACATTAATAAGTCCTTAATGGTCTCGTCTCCTGAAAACTGGAGACGAGACCCAAGGCACAATTCCACAACTTCACTGCGTGTTTTGCAAGTTTATTTAAGTAATTTTAGCCGTTAAATGAAAACTGGATGATCAAAAAGGTGCTACGTAGCAGGAAATGTATACTTGTTGCAGATGATGACGCAGACGACAGAGAACTGATAAAAGTGGCCTTTGAAGAGAGCGGGGCAGACACTGAATTACGTTTTGTCGAGAATGGTGAAGAATTGATGTTTTATCTGAACAGGCAAGGTAAATATGCTGATGAGGAAAAATACCCATTCCCCAGCATTATTCTGCTTGACCTGAACATGCCACGCAAAGACGGTCGGGAAGCATTGCGCGAAATAAAGGAACACGCCAGCCTGAAATGGTTACCCATCATTATTCTGACCACCTCCACAGAGGCAAAGGATATCTCTAAGTGTTACGAACTGGGGGTGAATAGTTATACCATCAAACCAGCCAATTTTTCTGATCTGGTAGCATTTACCCGCATGCTGCATACCTATTGGTTTACAGTTGTCCAGCTACCGTAGAAATCTTTCCACACAGACTACACATATATTCACCGTACTTTTAACTACTCGCGACAAACTTAATAACTGAGTATAATAATGATCGAACTGTTAAGGGAACGTACGGGGAAACAACATCAGGAACTTGAGCGTGTACTGATTCCCAGCATAAAAGCTGTTAATACGCCTGAGGCGTATATCAAGCTGCTACAACTTTTTTATGGTTACTATTATCCGCTGGAACAGCATATTGCTGCACACATGGATCTCTCCTTTCCAGGCGGTTTTGAACGGCGGAGAAAGGCGTCCCTTTTACTGGATGATATAGCCGCTATCAGCGGAGCTCCTGCCACTACACCACCCTGTTGCACAGATATACCGGAAATAAAAGACAATGCACAGGCGCTCGGCGCCATGTATGTACTTGAAGGGTCTACTCTGGGAGGACAGGTCATCTGTCAGATACTCATGCGGAATCTGGCCGCTCCGGAATTGCCTAAAGCTCTCTCTTTCTTTAATGGTTACGGCCCTGACACCCAATCCTACTGGGATACCTTCGTACACTATTTGCAGGGATACCACGGTGATGAAGCACAGCAGCAAAGAATGCTGGAGGCAGCAGCAGCCACCTTTGAGCAGTTTAAATTGTGGGCGCTTCAACAACAAGGACAGTAACAATCAATCATTAACCCACTCAGACCCGAGATATGCAAAAAAGGAATTTTGATTCTACTTTTTGTGGAAGTGTACCCCTTCATCAGATTAACCTGATACAACCCTATGGTATGCTGCTGGTAATCCGGCAGGCAGACTATAAGATCGTGCAGGTCAGTGAAAATATCACCGTAGCCGTTGGCCGGCAGGCGCCGGAAATAGTGGATACACTGTTGTCAGATTATATTCCCGCCAGCCAGATGAAAGAGTTGCAGCGCAAACTGGATGAAGGGCTGGTGAACAAATTACCTTTTACCCTGACCTTTACAGGTACAGATGGCCCTAAAGACTATCTGGCCATCACCCACCTCTCAGGGGAAGCTTTGATACTCGAAATAGAAGAACTCAGCCCAACAGGCGAGGAAAATTCTTTCATCAATATTTATCAGCAGCTGAAATATGCGATGGCCGCCATCAATGCGGCGCCGTCTGTTCAGGCTGCCTGTGAAACAGCTGCCAGACAGCTGAAAGCCTTGTCCGGATACGACAAGGTAATGGTATACCAGTTTGACAAAGACTGGAACGGTACTGTCATTGCTGAAGAACAGGAACCCGGTATGGAATCTTATCTGGGCCTCACCTTCCCCGCATCTGACATTCCTCGTCAGGCAAGAGCGATGTATCTGGATAATCCTTACCGCATGATCCCTAACAGGGAATATGTGCCCGTCAGCCTTTATCCGGTTATCAACCCTCTGACCAACGCTTTTACAGATCTCTCCGGATGTAACCTGCGCAGCGTACCCGCCGTACACCTGGAATACATGAAGAACATGGAAATTATGACCTCCATGTCCTGCCGTATCCTTAAAGACGGACAGTTATGGGGACTGTTCTCCTGTCACCACCGTACTGCCTATCAGTTACCTTATGAAGGCAGAGCACTGTTTGAACTGTTGTCAGATATTATCGCCGCACGTATACAGTCACTGTATTATAAAGAGCAAAGTGACGAATATACGAAACTACATGAAGTACATACCCGTCTCGTAGAACAGGTGTTTACCGGCAGCGATCTGACACAGGGTCTGCTGGGCCGGGAAACGAATGTCCTGCAACTGCTCAACGCTTCCGGCGCAGCTCTGATGCATAACAGACGGTTGGAAACGATTGGTAAAGTGCCCGGCAAAAATGAACTGAAAGACCTGTTTCTCTGGCTGCAAAGTACTTCCTCCGGTCAGGTGTTTCAGGAACTGAATCTGCCGGGGACCTACGAACCTGCTATACAATATGCAGAAATTGCCAGCGGTATACTGGTGATTCCCGTTCAACCCAATAAAGGAGAATACCTTGTGGCTTTCCGCCCGGAGGTGATTCAGGAAGTGAACTGGGGTGGAAACCCCAATGAAGCAGTACGCTTCGAAAGAGATAATATACAATACCATCCCCGGAACTCGTTTAGTATCTGGCAGCAGACAGTCCGCAATACCGCCCTCTCGTGGAAACAAACCGAGATGCAGATGGCAGGACTGCTCCGGAACTTTATCCTTGAATTTATTGTAAGAAGCCTGGATTAAGTGTACCCCGACGCATGAATTGGTATGAAAATGGTTATTTCGTAAATATTGAATGAAGAAAGCGAACTACATAGTAGCTATAGGAGCCTCTGCAGGTGGACTGGAAGCCATCCATGAATTCTTTGATAACATGCCGGAATACGGCAATCTGTCATTTGTTATTATTCAGCACCTGTCTCCTGATTATAAAAGTCTGCTGGTGGAACTGGTTTCCAAGCACACTAACATGAAAGTGAGAGAGGTGGAAGAAGATATGGGCGTGGAGAGTGACTGCGTATACGTCATTCCCAACAACAAAGAGATCATCGTTGAGCAGGGACGTCTCAGATTGGTACAAAAGCCAACTGAGAAAGCCCCCAATACTGCTATTGATACCTTTCTTTTTTCCCTTGCAAAAGATAAAGGCCGTCAGGCTATCTGCATCATCCTCTCCGGCACAGGCACAGATGGTACCAAAGGTGCCGCCGCTGTAAAAAAGGCCGGTGGTATGGTCATGGTACAGGATCCGGAAACCGCCAAGTTTGACGGAATGCCCCGTAGTGTGATCGGTTCTGAAAACATGGATTATATTCTGGCCCCTGAATTTATGCCGGGAGAGATCTATAATTATATTCAGGACATGCCGGTACAGGTCTTCAATGGTAAGATCGATGAGGAACTGCTGACAGAGGTATTTCAGCTGGTAAGAGAACATAGCGGACAGGATTTTCATCATTACAAACCGCCTACTATTACGCGCCGTATCGCAAAGCGAATGGCGCAGTTCAATATAAAATCACTTGAAGAGTATCTGCAGTTACTACGCTCCAGCGAAGAGGAAAGTAAGGCACTCGCTAAAGATTTCCTGATTGGTGTTACCCGCTTTTTCAGAGATAAATCCGCTTTCGATATATTGAAAGAACAGGTGATCAGCAAACTGATAGACGAGAAAGAAGAAGGGGCTATTCTGAAAATATGGGTGACCGCCTGTAGTACCGGAGAAGAAGCGTATTCGCTGGCTATGTTGCTGGACCAATGCCTGCAGGAAAAGAATAAATGGCTGGACGTAAAAATCTTCGCCACAGATATTGACAGTAATGCTGTCGAATTTGCTGCCAAAGGAGTATATCCTTCTTCAGTGGTAAAAGAAGTAGAGCCATTGCTGCTCAAAAAATACTTCATAAAAGAAGATAAGAAATACCAGATCGCACCACGCCTGCGTAAGCAGATCGTGTTTGCACGTCATAATATTTTAAAGGATCCTCCTTTTATAAAGAATGACCTCGTTACCTGTCGCAACATGCTCATTTACATGGAAAATGTGTTACAAAGACAGGTACTGTCCTCTTTACATTTCGCCCTGAATACAGGGGGCATTCTCTTTCTGGGACCGAGTGAATCAGCTTCCCTGATCCGCGGCGGACTGGAAGAACTAAGCCAGAAATGGAAAATTTACCGCAAAACAGACAGCTCCCGCTCTCCTTTACCGGAGAATCTTTATAGTCCGCTGGAATACATCCGGCAGACCCGCGAAGTACGCGCAATTGGAAATAGTCGCGTCACAGCGGATAAGAAAAGCACCAATCTGCTGGAAGATTTCCGCGAAGTGATGGCAGAAGATTTCGGCTATGCCGCCGTGTATATCGATAAGGCATACGAGATCCATGAGGCTCTGGGGAATTATAAAAAGTTTCTCTCCCTGCCGGAAAAACGACTGAATCTGAACCTGCTGAAGATGGTGCCCGGCGACCTTTCTATGGCGCTGAATATCGCTTTGAGACAGGCATGGACCACCGAGAAGAAGTCGATGGTGAAAGGGGTAAAAGTCACTACGCCGGAAGGCGTGCGGGTGGTGAACATCATGATCAAGCCCGGTACAGGTAACATGCAGTACACCATGGTGGTGTTCAATGAAGATGTGGAAAGAGCCAATATTACCGGAGAAACACCTGATACGCATGCACAGCCAGCAGATATAAAAGAACATATTATGTCTTTGGAGGCGGAACTGGGCGAAACCCGCACCAACCTCCAGATGGCAATAGAAGGATTGGAGACCTCTAATGAGGAATTACAATCCAGTAACGAAGAACTGCTCTCTGCCAATGAGGAATTGCAATCCAGTAATGAGGAGCTGCAATCACTCAACGAAGAACTGCATACCCTCAATACCGAACATCAGCTTAAGATCAAGGAACTGGTAGAACTGAATGACGACATGGATAACTACTTCCGTAGTACGGACATCGGACAGGTGTTCGTAGATGGGAATATGCGTATCCGTAAATTCAATCAGGCGGCCATAAAAATGATCAACCTGATTCCTTCTGATGTAGGACGTCCGATCAATCATATCTCTACCAATATCCAGCAGGATAGTATGATAGATGATATTCATCTGGTGATCCGGACCAAGCGCATTGTAGAGAAAGAGATGGTGCTGAGCAATGGCAATATGCACCTGATGAAGATATTACCCTATATCCGTCAGGATAAACAGACGGATGGTGTAGTGATCACTTTTGTGGATATTACAATGATCAAGGAATTGGATATGCTGCTGAAAGGCGTATTCAATGCCAGTACAAACGTCATTCTCGCATTTAAACCGGTAAGGAATGATGTGGGTGTCGTTACAGACTTCCGGTTGGTGGCAGCAAACAGTGAAGGGTTACGTTTCCTTGGTAAAGATGTGACTTCACAGAAACATCCATCCATGAAGCAGACCATGTCATTATTGCTGGACCACGGATTGTTTGAAAAGTATATACAGGTTGTAGACCACGGAGCCGTCCTGCACGCTGAATTCCATCTGGAACGCAAACAACAGGACTATTGGTATGAGATGTCAGGTGTAAAAACACAGGATGGCAACATGGTGATCACCTGTTCCGATGTGACTGAAAAGAAAGACGCGGAAGACCGCTTACGCAGAAACTATAATGAACTGGTACAGGCCAGAGAAAGTCTGCGTAACCTGAACTCCGAGCTGGAATATAAAGTACTGGAAAGAACACGTGAACTCACAATGAGTGAAGAGCGTTTCCGGTTGGTATCAAAAGCGACCAATGATACGGTATGGGATTGGAATCTGACCAACAATACCGTATGGTGGAGCGATAACTTTTATTCCGCATATGGTTATCAGAAAGAAGGGACTAACAATCGTACATTCTGGCAGGAGAACATTCATCCTGAAGACCGTGAACGCGTAAAAAACAGTATTTCCCGGGCTATCAATACGAAACAGAGTCAGTGGACGGAAGGTTACAGAATGCGCCGTGAAAACGGTACCTATGCCTTTGTACTGGACCGCGGTTACCTGTTAGTAGACGAATATGCCACGCCTTACCGTATGCTGGGCTCATTGATGGATGTGACCAACCTGCGACAGGCTGAGCGACAGGCACTGGCTAACAAGCAGGAAAAACTCTTCATCGCGGAATCTATTCCATTAATACTCTGGACAGCGGAACCAGATGGTGTTGTAAATTTTGTCAATGAACAGTTTAGCACTTATACCGGTAAGTCTCTGCAGGAACTACAGCAGCAGGGATGGGAGAGTGTGATTCATAAAGACGAAATAAAAGCATGGAAGAATGCGCTGGAGCGTGCAGTTAAAATGAAAGAAGACTTTTCCATGGAAATACGTCTCAGCAATCAGGAAGGGAATTTCCACTGGTTCCTGCATCGTACCCGTGTGCAAAAGGATGCCGACGGCAGATCGACTGCCCTTGTAGGCACCAGTACGGATATTCATGAGCAGAAAATGGCAGCGGAGATCATGGAACAGCGTATTGAAGAACGCACGCTCGCCTTAAAACGCGCTAACGAAGATCTGGAATCCAGCAACGCTGAACTACAACAGTATGCTTTTGTCGCCTCTCATGACCTGAAAGAACCACTCCGGAAGATCCATATGTTTGGTAACATGTTGAAAGACAGGTATCAGGCAAGTATGGAAGATAAAGCACGCGACTATCTGAGCCGCATTATCGGCTCTTCCGCACGTATGGCCAGCCTGATAGATGACCTGCTGCGCTTCTCCCGTTTGTCACAGGCCAGCTTCTTCGAACAGGCCGATCTGAAAGTCATCATTAACGAGATACTATCTGATCTTGAGATACTTATACAGGAAAAGAATGCCCGCGTAACGGTATCGGCTATGCCGGTGATAGAAGCAGTACCCGGCCAGTTACGTCAGGTGTTCCAGAACCTGTTGAGCAATGCCTTTAAATTCTCCCGCAAAGATATTCAGCCGGTTATCAACATCACGGCGACCCGTATTAAAGAGAAAAAGTTTGATAGTCCGCAGGAAACAGACGGACCTTTTGTATGTATCTCTATCACAGACAATGGGATAGGGTTTGATGAAAAATACCTTGACAAAATATTTGTGCTCTTTCAGCGTTTGCATACGAAAGACAAATATGAAGGGACCGGTATCGGACTGGCCGTCACCCGCAAGATCATTGATAAGCATAATGGCCTGATCACCGCACATAGCCGTGAAAAAGAAGGCGCTACGTTTAGCATTATCCTGCCTGTGAAACAAGACCAGCGAGCCGGTTAGGGACATTTATCATAAAAAAATATATATAAAAGGAATAGTCGTAAATTGGGCGGCTATTTCAAACTAATACCTAGCCATGACAAAAAGAGTATTATCCGTATTATGCGGCATTGTTGCTTTCTCATCTGCTTTCGCTCAAAACAAGAACCTTGTAGGTGTAGCATCTTTCAAAAGTAGTGGAAGGACTGAATACGTAACGGCTATACAGGATGCTGTATACGATGCTACGTTGAAAGTGAGAGGTTTTTCTTTGATGGGAAAAGACAAGCTGGAGCAAATTAAGACAGGAGTAGGACAGGCAGATCAGGATGCAGGCGCCATTGCACAGGCGAAATCACTGGGTGCTCAATACATTGTAACCGGTAACATATTGAAAGCCAACGTAGAAACAAAGCCATCCGATCTCCCGCTGGGAATTACCAATACAACTACCGCTGAACTGTTATTTGATGTCGCTGTTGTAGACGTCAATAGTGGTGAGGAAGTGGCTTCCACCAGATTTACAGCCGCTACCAAAGGCAAACGCGCCTTTGAGGATGCCATGAAAGAACTGACGCCCGGTATCGATAAATTCATTCGTGAAAACCTGAAGAATGCAGTTTCTATTGCACAGATAGAGGAAAAAAACAGCATTGGTGAAGCTATCCGTGTATTGATCGTAGCAGGTAGCCTCGCTGGTCTGAAAGAACACGATGAATTCCGTGTATACGAAATCACCGACCTCACCGTAGATGGTAAAAAAATGCACAGAAAGAAAACCCTTGGTAAAATTGCCGTAGCAAAAGTGGAAGATGAAAACTTCTCTGTTTGTCTGGTAAAAGAGGGTGGTGCTGATATTGCAAAGAAAGTAGAAGCGGGTGCAAAGATCAAATGTGAAATTGTAAACGAATAATCAGATTCGTATAAAAATACAAAGGGCTGCGAGATCATAGATCTGCAGCCCTTTTTTGTTGACCGTTGCTTATCGTTGTTCCCTATTCTGATAAATCTCCGATATCTTCTTTTACCACCTGTTTTACCGCCCTGTTCCGCTCAACCCACCAATACAACGGAGGTATCAATAAAGGGGCAAAAAGCAATGTACTTGTCAATCCGCCTATGATCACCGTGGCCAGTGGCCGCTGTACATCTGACCCGATACCTGAAGATGTTGCCGCCGGTATAAGACCTGCAATCGCTACGATCAGGATCGACAGCAGTGCACTCAGCTGCTCTCTGGCACCCAGTAAAACACTTTGCTGTAATGTCTGTTCCGGCTTTATCCGCAGCCGGTTAAAGGCAGATACAAGCAGTACGCCCGCCATCACAGAAATGCCAAATATGCTTACAAAACCTACACCCGCCGATACGTTGAAGTGATATCCCCTGATGAACAGTGCCACGATACCTCCTGCCAGCGCAAAGAGTATACAGCTGACTGTTACGAAGGTCTGCGGCATATTTCTGAAGAGGATAAACAGTACGAGGAAGACCATGATGATGGTCATCGGGATAGTGAGTGACAACTGTTTACCGGCACGTTCCAGATTCTCGTATTGTCCGCCGTAAACGATAGAATAGCCTTTAGGAATAAACAATTGCTGATTGATCTTGTCTCCGATCTCTTTCACAAAGCCACCCTGATCACGACCGCGGATATTGGTACGCACTGTTACCATACGTTTGTTATTGTACCGGTAGATATTGGTCTGTCCCTGTACATAAGAAATATCCGCCAGCTCATTCATCGGGATCAATGCGCCTGTAGCAGAAGGCACCTGTAATGTCTTGACAGATTCTATCGTATTGCGTTCTCCGGGTAAATAACGGATCACCACATCATAGCGTTTGGTGCCATCGTAGAGGGTAGAGATGGCCTTACCGCCAATAGCGGCTTCGATCATACTTTGTATATCCGCGACATTGATACCAAAACGTGCCGCATTTTCCCTGTTGATATTAATGGCAATCTGCTCTGAAGGTCCTTCCTGTTCAATATTCACTGATTCCGATCCTTTCATGTTCTTCACCAGATTGGCAATCGTATCTGCTTTTGCCCGCATCATGGTAAGGTCATCACCTACTATTGATATAGCCAGATCAGCCGCACTACCTGTTACAATCTCCATTACCTGATCAATGATCGGTTGACCGGAAGAGAATTTCACTGAAGGCATGGCTTTTTCCAGATCATGCCGGATGTTAGTCACCAGTGTCTTTTTGGAAATCGTATCACTCCATAGTTTATAGTCCTTCAGCCCTACCAGTATCTCGTTACGATTGGATGGGAATGGATCCGTACCATCATCATTACGCCCTGCCTGTGTGATCACAAAAGAGATCTGTGGATACTTCGCAATCACTTCCCTGATCTTAGGAGAATACTTTGCATTTTCCTGAATGGTGATACCTGCCGGGAAGTTGCCGCGCAGGAAGATGGATCCTTCGTCCAATTCCGGCAGGAATTCCGAGCCCAGACTACCACCCAGCATGACCAGCAGTATCACGACCGTAAAGCCGCCTATAACGGTCGCTTTAGGCCATTTCATGACGCGTGCCAGTACACGGGCGTATTTATCGGATAGAAAGTCAAGTACCACGTTCCTATGTGCCTTCATCGGCTTTTCTGTATTGCTGAATGCTTTTTTAAAGGCGAAAGAGATCAGTACAGGTATCAGCGTCAGTGCCGCCAGCATGGAGCCGATTACTGCGAATGCCAGTGTCAGTGCCATCGGAGAGAAGAGTTTACCTTCTACTCTTGTCATCAGCAGGATCGGCATATAAGCCAGTATGATGATTGTGACAGAGAAGAATATCTCACGACCCACTTCCTGTGAAGAACGCAGGGTAAGCGCAATAATGCCTTTCTTCTTTTCTTCTGGTGAGGCGGTGCGGTAGGTGCGTATCAGGTGTTCTGCCATGACACAGGCACCGTCTACAATGATCCCGAAGTCTATGGCGCCGAGCGATAGCAGATTGGCCGGAATACCGGTAAGCCGCATCAGTATAAAGGCAAACAGTAAGGAGAATGGGATGGTCAGCGCCACAACCAGCGCACTGCGCAGACTACCCAAAAAGAATATCAGGATAATCACCACAATAGATACCCCTTCCAGCAAAGTATGTCCTACGGTTTCCAGCGAGTGATCGATCAGGAAACTACGATCATACAATGTACGCAGGTGTACACCTTTGGGTAGTTCATTTTGCTCCAGATCCTGCATGCGTGCTTTCAGTGCTTTTAATACCTCGCTGGGATTCTCATATCTGCGCAGCAGAATAATGCCTTCCACGCCATTGCTCACATTGGTTTTGGTGGCGTTGATGGTATAACCCATCACCCCACTGGGTGGGGGTGGTGCAACTTCTACCGTCGCTACGTCACGCAGATAAACAGGCATACCGTTCGCCGCTTTCAGTACGATATTCTGAATGTCCTGTTCTGTTTTTACAGCACCTAAACCACGTACAGCAAACCCTTGTTCACCACGATTGATAATGTTACCACCCGTGTTCTGGTTGTTTTTCTGCACCGCATCTATAACGTCCTGCATGGTCAGATCAAACTTGCGCAGTTTATCGGGTGCTGTGAGAATATGAAATTGCTTTAGTGGTCCGCCGAAAGTGGTGATATCCGCAATACCCGGTACCTGCAATAGATTAGGTTTGATGACCCAGTCCTGCAGGTCGCGTATTTCTGTCGGTGTATATTGGGGTGGAGCTTCCACTACATAGCGTAAGATCTCACCTACTGCTGTTGTCAAAGGTGCCAGTTCTGGTGCTACTCCATCTGGTAGTCCGGCAGTAGCCAATCGTTCGTTTACCTGCTGTCGTGCGAAGTAATCGTCTGTTCCGTCTGTAAAGGTCAGCTGTACCACGCTCAGACCGAAGATAGTACGGCTTCTGCGATCCATGACATTGGGCGTATTTTGTAATGCCCTTTCTATCGGGATGGTCACCTGCTGTTCCACTTCTTCTGCTGCACGACCCGGATATTGTGCCACGATGATAACATTGGTATCAGCAATGTCTGGATAGGCTTCTATTTTCAGTTGGGTAAAACACCAGTAACCGATGCCCATCAGGCCCAGTCCCATCAGGATGATCACCCATCTGTTTTTAAGAGAGAATATTAAAAGGTTGCGAATCATTGTCTGTGTATTTCAATCATTCATTACATGTGAAACCGGTCTACTTTGCTGATGACGATAAAGCCACTATTAACGCGTTTGCGTAAGGCGGTCAGCGTGTCAGTTACTTTTTCGTCTTCATCGATGAAGGTGATCAGCATGGGTGGTTCGTCAAAACTGAAAAGGCTGTCCGGTCTTTTCAGCTGATGATGTTCCCCAAACCCGATCACACCTCTGAAAGCAGTTGCGCCGGCCACGTTTTGTTTCAGCAGGAACTGCATGATGAATTCGTATAATGGTTGTGTACCGAATACTTCGTCTTTGTCTATGAATATCTGCGCCTGTAGCATGGGGTGATATTGTTAATATTGATGTGTATAATAGGCTGGCCGCTTAATAACCGAAGCTTAACCCTTTCAGTTGCATGACACCTTTTACGACTACATTTTCTCCGTTCTGCAAGCCGCTGTACACGGCGATGCGATCGCCGATCTGCTGTCCTGTACGGATCTCTCTCCGGGTAAATGTATTAGGTGCCGTGCGTACAAATACATAGTTCTGGCCTTCTGAAGTGACCAGTGCATCTCTGTTGATGTTAATACCTTTATTATCGCCATGTACTTTGAATGTCACTGTTGCAAACATGCCCGCACGGATATCTGTATCTGGTGTGTTCAGTCGTATACGTAATTTGATCATGCGTGTCACATCATCAATCACGTCAGCAATGTCTTCCACTTTTGCATCGTAGGCATTGTCGGGAAAGGAAGACAGTACCACAGTACACGGTGCACCTTTCTTCACATTGTTCAGCTGGTTTTCCGGAATATCACAAATGATGTAGGCTGATCCCGGACTGGTGCTGCGCAATGCTTCCGGATCGAACCCCGCTGCCTTTAATCCTGATTCATGTTCTATCAGCTGTGTTTTCTCATTGGCCAGATTGGTCTGTTCCATAGAGAGGTTGGACTTTGCTTCCAGAATATCTTTACCGCTGGCTGCACCATGATCATAAAGATCCTGTGTGCGGTCCAGTTCTATTTTACGTTGTGTGATATTGATCTGTTGTATATGATTGATGTTGATCTTATGCTGTATGAGTTGTGAATAATCACTGTTCAGTCCCGGATCGTCGAAGAGCACAATATTCTGTCCGCCTTCATCTCCGCGAACTACAGTTGCTGCTACTTTACCGGGTGCATGTAATGTGCCGCTGAGCACAGAATCGCCTACGGCTTCTACAGAGAAGAAGCTGGTGGAGGCGCTATCCGGAAAAGTGATCTGTTGTCCGTTATTTGTAACAACAGGAGCCGGATCGTCGGTAGCAACTGCCGGTGGTGTTTTGTGTTTGCATCCTGCCAGCAGAAGGGTGGCAGCAAAGAAATATCGGGTGATGCGTTGCATATTATAATTGGTTTATGAGGCCGGTAGCAAATAATAATTGTATATAACTCTGGTAGTATGCCTGAAGAGAATCATAATAGAGCAGGCGGGTATCGTACCAGTTGCGTTGTGCGTCGAGGAAGTCGATAATACTGGTCCCTCCGCGCAGGTAGGCATATTTCACATTGTCGAGAATCTGTTGTGACTGATGCAGGATGCCGCTGTATTTCTCAATGTTCTTTTGTTGCAGCTGATAGGTGTTGTAGGCGGTGACTACTTCTGTCTGCGCCTGTCTCTGTGTGGCGGATAACTCCTGTTGCGCCTGTTGCTGTTGTATATGTGCTTTTTTGATTTCCCCCTGATTTCTGTTAAAGAAAGGCAGATCAATGGAACCATAAAATCCTATGTAAGGGACGGAGTTTTGCGGGTTGTAAATTACCCCCAGTTCTGGTTGCGGTACAGCAAGCGCTCTCTGATACTTCTCATTGCTGCTACGTTCATCAATGGTGTTCTTTGCCAGTATCACATCGGAGCGGTTATCCATTGTCTGGGCAATCAGGCTGTCCAGTGTAACAGATGGTACGAATGTCAGTATCTCGTTGCTGGTATCGATCTCCATGGGAGTGGTATTCCCTGTCAGTAATTGCAGCGTATGTAGTTCATTCTGATAATCCTGCGTAAATACGCTCAGCTGCAGATCGTATTGCGAGAGCAACACTTTTGTACGCGTCAGATCTGTCTGCGAGATGACCTGATCTTTATAACGCAGTTCATTGATCTTTACAAGTGTATCAAGATTGGTTCTGCTTTCATTAAGCAATGCCAGTCTCTTTTTCAACACCCAGCAGTTGATCCAGCTGGAACCTACGTTCAGCGAGAGGTTGCGCACATCTTCCTGATAGGTATTATTGGCGAGGGTAACGTCTTTATCAGCGGTTTCTATTTTATACCTGCGCTGATTGGGCCATTGAATTGGCTTTGTTACCTGATACCATACCTGTCTGTTCTGATTGGATGACCATCTTGTGCCGGGGGCAAAATGGTCACTACTGACCAGTTGCATGGTCTGATTGTTCAGATTGGGATTGGGCCGTAGTCTGGCTGTAATGACGTCCGCCTGTGCCGCGTCTATATTCATGTACCTTGCTTTCAGTACGGGGCTGCTGGTGCGGGCGGTGTCTAATGCCGCTGATAGCGTGTAGTTAGTTTGGGCGGTAGCAACGATCCCCATACAGGATAGTGCCAGTGTTGCTACAGCCAGGACGATCGCTCGTTTCATGAGATGATATTTGTCCGCTGATTAAAGTATCTGATACAAATGTCAAGAATGTAATGTTGCTGGAAATGCGAGGGGATTGATTTTAACCGGCTTTTAATTAAAATATTAAAACCTTTAAGGTGGGGGATATCAGGTGATCCGGGGCTGGAATAGGTTATGCATAAGGGATTGGGGGCGGCGCCCTGTGATCATTACCGGGCGCCGCAGCTTAAAAAGCTTAAAGCGGTTTATCCTCCATTTGCTGGATGATGTTCTCAACTTCGGCTTCCGTCGCCCGGAGGCGTGCCTGACAGAAGGTAATCAGTTCGGAAGCGCGCTTCACTCTCGCTGCCAGTACATCTACGGAAACGGATTCCGTTTCGATTTCTCTGGCTATCTGTTGCAGTTCTTTATAAGCTGCTTCGTATGTCAGATTAGTATCCATCGGTCATTGTTTTTGAAGTAATTGTTGCGTGTACGCCGGCATCTGCCATTTGTACGGTGATCTCATCTCCGGGAGACAACTGTGCGGCGCTGGTAATGATCTGTCCTTTGTGCTGTACCATAGCAAAGCCTTTTTGTAATAGCGCGGCAGGACTCATGATCCTTACGACCGTTTCGTGATGCACCAGTTGTTGTTGCTGTTGTTGCAGCAGTTTACGGGCATATACCTGTATATCCTTGCGGATATGAGCCAGCTCCTGTAAACGGCTGGCAGTGACCTGACCGGGCTTCGCCAGCAATTGTCCGGATAACTGTGCAATGGCATTCCGCTGTCTCAGTAAGGTGTGCCGGGCTCTTTGCGGAATGGCTTGTTTTGCGCGCGTCAGACCGTCTCTGTGTACACTCAGCAGGTCGCGTGAGCGGTTAATAATACCGCTATGCAATGAAGACAGCTGCTTTTTTCTGCCGGCGATCATCTGTTGCATCCGGATAATGATCTGGCTTTGCTGTGTCAGCAATGCTTCTTCAAAGGTACGGTTATGTGCGATGATAAGTTCTGCCGCTCTTGTAGGTGTTTTGGTCGCTGTATGCGCCAGCATATCGGTAATAGTCTCATTCTTCTGGTGACCGATACCGGTGATAACCGGCACAGGGAATCCGGCAACTGCTTTACCCAACGCATACTGATCAAACAAAAGCAGATCTGTCTGGGCGCCACCGCCACGGATGATCACGACAGTATCATATCTTTTGCCGGAGGCGATAATTGCTTCCAGTTGCATACATACCTGTGCCGCGTTAGCTTCACCCTGTACAGCGGTAAAATAGTTATCAGTATAGAAAATATACCTGTACGCATTGGACTGCATAGTGTGCATGAAATCCTGATAACCTGCAGAAGATGCCGAAGAAATGACTGCAATACGCTGTATGACCGGATTAAGCCGCAAAGCTTTGTTGCGGGTCATGTACCCATCTGGTGTCTTCTGTACGATATCAGCACACTCCGTTACCAAACGTAATAAGGTGGCTTGTTTCTGTTGTTCGAGCTGCCCGATGGTAAAGCTGGGATCTATATCCATCAGAGATAATTTCAGGCCGTATACCGGATGGAATTCTATGGCAACACGTACCAGCACCTGCATGTCATTAGAGAAACGTTGTCCAGTTATGTTCTCAAATTCTTTGATACGCGTACTGCCGTTTCCCCATGCTGTGGTGGATATCTTTGCAATCATCTGGTGACTGCGCGGATCTTTTTCCACCATATCAAAATAATGGTATCCTTTGGCAGGGTAAAACGAGTGACTGGTAATATCAGCCACCACCCAATAACTCTGTCCTGAAAAAGCGTTTTTGATAGTGCCCTGTATGCCGGCTGCCAGTTGTGATAACGTTATGTAGTTTCTTGTTTCCAAAGCAGGCACAAAGGTACAATAAAAAAGGCCGCCTTGAAAGGCAGCCCTTGTCTAATTCCACGTTATGAAAACAAATTAAAAAGTAGCATAACTACTTTTATATGATGGCAATATTAGTACTTCATCAGACGAATTGAGTTAATGAGAAGTTAAGCAACGGAACATTAACATTTTCTTTTGGATACTAACTGCCCGACTCATTTTCTGTAAATACCGCCTTCGCCCGTTCATCCCCTTTTCTGATATATGGGCGGATGATCAGCCGGTTGCCCTTATCAAATGTGAACAGGTTCCAGATCCAGTTTGTAAGTACCAATAACTTGTTACGGAAACTCACCAGGAAGTTCACATGCACAAACAACCAGATCCACCATGCCAGTCTGCCACCAAGATGAATATTCTTTGGCAGATCAGCTACCGCCTTGCCTCTGCCCACTGTTGCCAGCGAGCCTTTATCAAAGTATTTAAATGGTTTTACTTTATCATTCCGATGTATCGCATACAGATTTTTACCAATGTACTTACCCATTTGTATGGCAGGCTGTGCTACTCCCGGATGACCTTTGGGATAGTCTTCCAGCTTCATGAGCGCAATGTCTCCAATAGCAAAAATGTTCGGACTGCCGATCACTCTGCAGTTAGGATCTGTTAATAAACGTCCGCGCTCTGTCCATTCTTTGGGTATACCCGGAAACGTCTCTCCTGTTACACCAGCGCTCCATACCACCAGAAAAGATTTTATCTGTTCACCTGTCTTCAGGGTGATCGTCTCTCCATCATAATCCTGCACCATCACACCGAGTTTAATAATGACGCCCATCTTTTCAAGGTATCGCTGTGCACGGGCACTTGATTTCGGATGCATAGGAGGCAGCACGCGATCAAGGCCATCCAGCAGGTATATTTTCATTTTACTGAAATCGAGTGCCGGATAATCTTTAGGTAATACATTCTTCCGTAGTTCTGATAATGCTCCTGCCATTTCTACACCGGTAGGTCCTGCTCCTACCAATACAACATTGAGCATATAATCTGAGATAGCAGGGTTCCCATTGAGACTGGCCCATTCAAACAGCTGCATCAGCTGACTACGCATGTTCAACGCATCGGGAATAGTTTTCAACGGCAACGCGTAACGTTGCATGTTTTCATTACCGAAGTAGTTTGTTCTGGCCCCCGTAGAGATCACGAGATAATCATATTGTAAAGGACCTGCTGAAGTATTGATGGTATTGGTAGCCGTATCTACGGATAATACCCGCAGCATCCTGAAGTGAAAGTCTTTGGTATCATGGAACAGATTTCTGAGCGGTCCTGCAATGGAATCGGCCTGTAATGCGGCAGAGGCAACCTGATATAACAGCGGCTGAAAAGTGTGATAGTTATGTTTGTCGAACAGGACGATCTGGAATTTATCATCCGGAAGCGACTGTGCAGTGTTCAGTCCGCCGAAACCTGCACCTACAATCACTACGCGGGGTTTGCTCGTAGGCGGAATATTCAGGGTGATCTGCCTCATCTGTTCCATAAAACAATGATTTTGTATACGCTGTGCGGCCCAAAAACCATGCCCCCGGAAAGTATATTTTATTGTACAATACTGCGGCGTTCGCCTATCTGCTGGCGCCACATGGCATAATACAATCCCTTTTGTTCCAGTAATGCTTCATGTGTACCTGTTTCTATGATCTTTCCTTTTTCCAGTACGTAGATAGTGTCCGCATGCATAATGGTGGATAAGCGGTGAGCAATCAGTATGTTCAGTTGTTCTCTTCTGGCGGAGATATTCCTGACGGTATCTGTAATGGCTTCTTCTGTAAGGGAGTCCAGCGCGGAAGTGGCTTCATCGAAGATCAGCAGCCGCGGACGACGGATCAATGCACGTGCGATGGATATACGTTGTTTTTCGCCGCCTGAGAGCTTTAATCCTCCTTCACCGAGCACAGTATTCACACCATGGGGAGAACGCGCCAGTAATTGGGAGCAGGAGGCCTTATGTAAAGCTTCCAGCATTTCCTCATCAGTAGCGTCAGGCTTTACGAATAAGAGGTTATCCCGGATGGTACCCGCAAACAGTTGTGTATCCTGTGACACAAAGCCTATCTGACGGCGCATCTGGTTAAAACGGATCTCTCCGGAAGGAATGTCATTGAAATAGATCTCTCCGGATACAGGCTGATATAAACCCAGCAAGAGCTTTACAAGCGTAGATTTACCCGAACCGGAAGGACCAACAAATGCAATCGTATCTCCGATGCCGGCCTGAAAGCTGATGCCGTCCATGGCATTTTGTGTGGCCGTCTGGTGGCGGAATACAATATCTTCAAAACGGATGCTTTCCAGCGCACCCAGTTCCACCGGACTGGCAGGTTTCTGTTCTACCGGTTTGTGCATCAACTGGTCAAACAACTGTAAGGAGCTTTCGGCTTCGCGATAGAAAACGATAATGTTGCCGAGTTCCTGTAGCGGATTGAAGATCGTGGCAGATATGAACTGCATGGCAATGAGTTCGCCGGTACTCAATACCTTCCGGAAGATCAGCCAGAGTAATATGAACAGAATGGATTGCCGTAACAGGTTGAGCGTAGTGCCTTGTATAAACGACAGCATCCTGACCTGTTTAACCTTTTTGATCTCCAGGTCATAGATGTTACGGGTGAAGATACGCAGGCGGCGTATTTCCGGAAAGGTGAGCCCGAGGCTTTTTACGAGTTCTATATTGCGGAGCGACTCGGTAATGGAGCCGGAGAGTTTCAGTGTTTCTTTATTAATGGCGCGCTGTATCTGTTTCATCTTCCGGCTCAGTAAGCCGGTCAGGGTACCCAATACAAGTACGCCAAAGAAGAAAACAGGTACCAGTGCCCAGTGTTTGGTGACAGCATACCATATCAGGAAGCCGACGCCTACCATGGAGGAGAACAGGATGTTGATAAATGCATTGATAAAGCGTTCTGTGTCATTGCGGACTTTCTGCAACAAGGCGACTGTTTCACCACTGCGTTGTTCTTCGAATTCCTGATAGGAGAGCCGGAGGGTTTGTTTCAGCCCGTCATTGAACACCTGCATCCCGAAGCGCTGTACGACGATACGCATCACAAAATCCTGAAAGGAGCGGCAGAGTCTTGCTATCATTGCCACGGCAATGGCTATGGCCAGCCAGAACAGCACACCTCTTACCAGTTCATCCTGTGGTTTGTTACCGGGGTGGAGTGCATAATCGTCGATGATCTTTCCAAAGATCATGGGGTCTGTCATAGTTGCCAGCTGGCCTATGCCTGCCAGTAAGAGGGATAAGGCGATCATCCAGCGGTGGGGACGCATATAAATCCAGAAGATCTTCATGCTGGGGGAAGCGGCAAAAATTGCACCACCTCCTGTCTGTTACGCCTAAATGTCAGTTTTAGACTGGTTTTCCGGTACTTTATTCATTTGCAATCGGTTATAAAGGAAGAAGAAATTAGCGCATATGTTATAGCGAGGGCATGCAATTTGCATTACAGGGGTAAAAAGGTTATGGAAAAACGCGTTATCGGGATGCTCCTGACTTTTCTGGGAATTGCCGGTCTGATAATGGGAGCTGTCAGCTTTATGAATAGTACCGGCGGTACGCGGAGCATCAAGGGAATTATCATCTATTCCATACTGGGAGCGATCTTTTTCTTTGCGGGCATTGGTCTGATTCGTAATACCAAAGACCGGCCATCCTGATAGGTGTCTGTCCTCCTGTACATCCCTGATTTGTTAACTGCTATAGTCCGGCCGTAAGGTGATACCTGCCGGTAAAGCCTTACGCCGGCGCGCAGTTTTACTGCTTGAGCGTTTTGGGGAGAATACCATATTTCCTCCGGAAAGCAGCGGTAAAGTGCTGCTGATGTTGATAACCTACCAGTTCCGCCACTTCTCCGACGGTTTTCTGTTCGTCTAATAATAATTGTTTCGCTTTTTCCATTCTCACATGACTGACATAACCAAAAATGGTATGTCCAAATAAGGCCTTAAAACCTTGTTTCAGCTTTTTCTGATTCAATCCTACCTGTCCGGCGAGGGAAATAATGGAACAGTCTTCCGCAAAATGTTGCCCGATGTATTGTCTGGCGGCATGTAATGCAGCGATCTCCTGTGGCCGGAGGGTCGCCGGTTGCAGGTATGTTTCTTCATAACCACTCACCTGCAGCAGGAACAGTTCAATCATTTTTGCCTCCAGCAACAACCTTTTCATCTGCCCCGTATACACAGTCGTACGCATCTCCGTAATGATGTTATGCATTTTGGGCGTTATGTGCATACAGTATCCCGGCCACAGATAATGACGTGGTGTCTGCAGTTGGTGAAAAAAGTTGCTGAGGAACTGACTTTCATCCGTGACGAGCGCACCAAATACCGTCATAGGCATTTCTATTTCAAAGAAGGAACTTTCCTCGCCGGGGAAAAGAATGTATTCTCCTTCCAGCTCCCGCTGATAGAAAATGCTTTGCTGATTGGCCGTCATGATAAGATGCTGATCTGCATAAGATACACCGGAGCGTCCCTGTAGTTTGAAGTGTAATTCCACCCGTTCCTTTTCAAGGCGCATCGGAATATGGTATTCCTGATCGGCGGTGTACTGGTACCACAGCATACGGGCGCTATCCATTTTCACCTCATCGTACCTGATCTCGGGACCTGTGGTCTCTTCTTTGGTGAATGTACGGGTGATCTCTTCCATTTTATAGGAGTATGCAGGAAATGGCAGTGAAGGCAATGGTTGCATAGATAGAAAATAGCTGATCAGACCTTTTTGCGTTGATAAAAGTTCCGTTTGCGTTAACCGGGAACTCTTTCTGTTGCAGATCTTTGTACAAAAATAAAGTATTATGGACTACAGGCAGCCACACGAAGTGTTACTTTTCTTTGGGAAAGGGAAGAACTGGGGACGGGGGAATAAAGAATGTCTGGTCGCCCAGCAGCAGTATTACCGTCAATTGCAACTGGAAGGCAAAGTACTCCGTACCGGCCTGCAGGTACATGAAACAGGCCTGTTTGTATCCCTGTTTGTTGACTCGGATGCTACGCTTTGCGCTATCCTTGAGCAGGATCCTGCCCTCCGGGAGGAAGTCGCAGAGGTCTTACAGGCCATTCCGCTGCTTACTGAGCTAAGGGAGGCCGTATAGTCTTCTCCCGGACCAGCGACGGCTCTTATACGCCCCTCACGTGGATTTACCCCGTATTAGCTTTACACCTGACGTGGACTTGATGCGCACTTAAGGTGGACTTAACCAGTATCTGCATTACACCTGACGTGCACCTGATGCGCACTTAAGGTGGACTTAACCAGTATCTGCCTCACACCTGACGTGGACTTAACCGGTACCTCGCCTTACCATGATCCATACCTGACATAAGGCCGATGTCAGACCGCCCTTCATCTACCCGGTTCTGTCTACCCCAATAGTATTACTTAAATGAATATTCTCTTGCGGCGGACTTGCATTTCTCAATATCATAGAGTATTTTGTATATATATGTATTGTAATCAATGGATTATGCAAACGTTTGCGTAATCCATAAAATGCCGTACATTGTATACTGTACTTGTTATGATTTTACTGTAGAATTTATCAATCAAAGAGAGCTTGTATCCCCGGAATTTGTGTAAGTGAGCTATATCGCGATATGAAAAACAATGCTGGCAAATGTTCAGGGGAACAGCCGTATAACTATCTAACCCTTACCTCATGGAAAGACGTAAATTTTTGAAACAGGCAATCGTTTCAGCTGCGGGTAGTGCATTAATACCCGGCATTGTAGCAGGCCGTTCACTATGGGAAGAACAACCTCCGTTGATAATTGACACCAAAGTTCAGGGACGCACATTTTCACATCTCTGGAGCAAATGTGTTGGAGCAGGCCGCGCCGGAGAAGTACTACGTGCCGGATCGCCGTGGCTGGAACACCTGCAGTTCGGGCAGAAACATTGCGGCTTCCAATATTGTCGTCTTCACGGGATCTTTCACGATGATATGTCCGTTTATCAGGGTGGTGTCTATAACTGGCTCCGCGTAGATGACGTGATTAACAAAATGTTGAAAGCCGGTGTAAAACCATTTGTAGAACTGAGCTTCTTCCCGAAAGAAATAGCAGGTGGTACAAGTACCGCTTATTGGTGGAAGGCGAATGTGTCCCCTCCGGGCGATTTTTCAAAGTGGTCACAACTGGTGACGAACTTCGCCAAACATTGTATAGAGAAATTCGGCATAGCAGAAGTAAGTAGCTGGTACTTTGAAGTCTGGAATGAACCGAATGTACGCACTACCTGGGATGGCAGTAAGAGTCAGTACTTTGCGATGTATAAAGCTACCGCACAGGCGCTTAAAACCGTCTCTCCACAATTGCGTGTAGGAGGACCTGCTACCAGTAACTTCGTTGGTGATGGCCGTTTTGATGGTGAAGCAGAAGATAAATCAAAGATATCCGTTACCGCAGGTGATCCGGAAGCACTGAAATGGAAAGGTGTGTGGATAGAAGATTTTCTGGAATATTGTAAACAGCAGCAGTTGCCTGTTGATTTTGTCTCTACACATCCTTATCCAACAGATATACCGTTTAACAATGGCAAAGGTATGCTGAGAGGTGTAGATGCTACTCTGAAAGATCTGCAATGGTTGCGGGCAGTTGTGGATAAAAGCGCTTTTCCGAAAGCCGAGATCCATCTCTCCGAATGGGGAACCAGTTCCTCCGCCAGAGACGCTATGCACGATGCATTGCCAACCACTGCCTATATCGTCAAAGCAAATGTGGATTGTATCGGCCTTGCCGATGGTATGGCTTACTGGAACCTGACAGACAGTGGTGAAGAGGGCAGCGGGGCTCAATCGTTCTCCGGCGGCAATGGCTTGCTCAACTATCAGGGTATTGCCAAACCATCATTCCATGCCTACCGCATGTTGCATACATTGGGGGATGAACTGCTGTATAACAAAGACGGTATCGTTGTAACACGCCATAAAGCGAGTCAGCGGCTTACTGCCATTGTGTATAACTATCCGTCAACAATGAAAACAGTCCCTCCATTTGGTGACACAGATGTCGTAGAAAGTGCATTGAAGCAGGGAGAACCGCGTGACTTTAATTTTAAACTGCTTAATACCAATAAAGACGCCCGCTTTAACGTCGAGATCCTCGACCGTGAAAACGGAAACGCACTCAATGCATTGAAACAGGCCGGTAATCCGGATGCATTAGCCGGCGAGCAGCTGCGACTCATGCAGCTAAGAGCAATGGCCGTAAGAGAAGAACAGGTGCTGTCAAATAATATGGGCGTATTGCTGATCGGGAAGACCCTGCAACCCTGGGATGTGATGCTGATAGATGAGACGCATTAATGCGGAACTGCCGTTCATAAAATTATGTGTTGTTTGTACAATCATTTCTTGCAGGAATAAGACATCATTTGTAATTTGAAGATTCAACGTATACAATTACACATTGCACCCAATGTGTAATTGTACACTTGTTACAGGACCAACGACACAGACAGTCTTATCAACCTTGTCAGGTGTCATTCGTAATTGAAAATTGACTTTCCGCTGTTATGAAAAAACTAACCCTGCTGTTAATCAGCATCTCTCCATTCTATGCACATGCGCAGCAAGCATTGAAATTATGGTACAAACAACCTGCCGGTAATGTCTGGACAGCCGCATTGCCTGTCGGAAATGGCCGTATCGCCGGAATGGTGTTCGGTAATCCGGCAGAAGAACTCTTACAGTTGAATGAAGCGACTGTATGGACAGGTAGCCCGAACCGCAATGAGAATCCGGAAGCACTGGCCGCATTACCACAGATCCGTCAGCTGATCTTTGATGGTAAACAGAAAGAAGCACAGGACCTTGCCGGAGAAAAGATACAGACTAAGCTCTCCGGCGGACAAATGTATCAGCCTGTAGGTACTCTACACCTTGCTTTCCCCGGTCATGACCGCTATGAAAATTATTACCGCGAACTGGATATTGAAAAAGCAGTTGCTACTACTTCTTATACCGTAGACGGTGTTAAGTATACACGTGAAGTATTTGCTTCTGTTCCGGCACAGACGATCGTTGTCCGCCTCAGCAGCAGTAAACCAGGTACACTGGGATTTTCAGCTTATCTCACTACGCCACAAAAGAACGCGGTAGTGAAAGCCTCCGGAAAAGATCTTATTGTCAATGGTACAACCGGTAGCCATGAAGGTGTGGAAGGTAAAGTGAAATTCAATGGTATTACCCGTGTGATTGCCAGCGGTGGAAGTGTAACGACTGCTGATACCGCTATTACGGTGAAGAACGCCAATAGTGCGCTCCTGTTTATTTCTATGGCTACCAACTACGTGAACTATCAGGACCTGAGCGCAGATGCTGTGCAAAAAGCAAACACTTACCTGAATGCAGCGGTTAAACAATCTTACGACGCTTTGTTAAAAGGTCATATTGCTGCTTATCAACGTTATTTCAATCGCGTGAAATTAGACCTCGGTACTTCGGAAGCAGCAAAAGAACCGACTGATGTACGACTGGTCAATTTTTCAAAGACATATGATCCGCAGTTTGTATCTCTGTACTTTCAGTTTGGCCGCTACCTGCTGATCTCCTGTTCTCAGCCCGGCGGACAACCAGCTACGCTGCAGGGACTCTGGAACTCAGAAATGTCGCCCCCATGGGATAGCAAATACACCATTAATATCAATACTGAAATGAACTACTGGCCGGCAGAAAAAGATAATCTGCCGGAAATGCACGAGCCGCTGGTACAGATGGTAAAGGAACTATCAGTGACCGGACAGGGTACTGCACGTATCCTCTATGGCGCCAGAGGCTGGGTAGCGCATCATAATACAGATCTGTGGCGTATTACCGGACCGGTAGACAGAATTTTCTACGGTATCTGGAGTATGGGAGGTGCATGGCTGGCACAGCATCTCTGGGACCGTTATCTGTACAATGGCGACAAACGTTATCTCGCAGATGTTTATCCGGCCATTAAAGGCGCTGCGTTGTTTTTTGTAGATGATCTTGTAGAAGATCCCAAACGTAAATACCTCGTGGTGAATCCGGGTACCTCTCCGGAGAATGCACCTTCCACTCGTCCGAATGTCTCTTTTGATGCTGGATGTACCATGGATAATCAGATCGTTTTTGATGCATTGAGTGCCGCGATTAATGCCGCTGAAATACTTGGTAAAGATGCAGCGCTGGTAGATACTTTCAAGACTGTCCGCCGCCGGCTCCCGCCTATGCAGGTAGGGCAGTACGGACAACTACAGGAATGGATCGATGATCTGGATAATCCGAAAGATAATCACCGCCACATTTCTCATCTGTATGGTTTGTATCCGTCCGCACAGATCTCTCCTGATCGTACACCGGTATTGGCCAGTGCCGCTAATACGACTTTGCTGCAACGGGGTGATGTGTCCACCGGCTGGAGTATGGGCTGGAAAGTGAACTGGTGGGCAAGATTGCAAAATGGTGAACATGCACTAAAACTGATCACCAACCAGCTGAGTCCTGTAGGCCAACATGGCGGCGGTACCTATACGAATCTCTTTGACGCCCATGCGCCTTTCCAGATCGATGGTAACTTCGGTTGCACTTCCGGTATCACGGAAATGCTGATGCAAAGTCATGATGGCGCTATCTACGTATTACCGGCTTTACCACCACAATGGAAGACCGGCAACATCAAAGGCTTACGTGCAAGAGGAGGATTCGTCATTGATAATCTGGAATGGCAGGATGGTAAGATCACAAAACTCGTGATCACCTCTGCATTGGGCGGTAATTGCCGTATCCGTAGTGCCGTACCTTTAAAAGGGATGAGCCAGCTGAAAAAAGCATCCGGAGAAAACAGTAACCCTTTCTATCAGGTAACACCAGTAGCCGAGCCATTGGTACATCCTAAAACTGTTGCTCCACTGGAAATTGTAGCACCGAATACATATGACGTGACAACTGAAAAAGGAAAGACATATAGTTTTACTGCTTTATAACAGTCCCATTTTTGATAACAATAACGGCGTTCTCCAGATGGAGAACGCCGTTATTGTTTATACCCCGCTGGAAATTCTTTGATATTCATATTAAATCCTTTGTTTTTACTAATTACTGTCAGCAGAATTCTCCAGACCTTTGTGCACATGATAAAGGCGTCGGATAATATGTACAGCATGATGCATAAAATCATCACCTCGTAAGTTTGTTTTTTGAAGGCTGGCTGCTGAAAGCATAACATATACACATCTATACATAAAGATAGCATCCTGCCGGCACGACACGGGTATACTTATTGATGCATTTAGAGAAGTTTGTACAAACTGACACAACAGTAATATCTCACTTATTTCAGGATTGATTTAAAAACAAAGAAAATGGCAACAAGCACAAAAAGTCTGACTTTCTCATTAGGAGGTCAGCTGGAAATCAACCGTCTTGGTTACGGTGCAATGCAATTGACAGGAAAAGGAGTATTTGGAGAGGTTGCGGACCGTGAGAATGCGAAAAAAGTTCTACAGGCTGCGGTAGCAGCTGGTGTGAACTTCATCGATACAGCGGAAGCATATGGGCCTAAGTTGAATGAATCACTGATCGCGGATGCCTTACATCCTTACAAGGAAGATCTGGTTATTGCTACCAAAGGCGGGTTCAACCGTCCGGGACCTGATCAATGGGTACCGAATGGTAATCCGGATTATATCCGCGAAAATATCGAAGGTAGTCTTAAACGTCTGAAGGTAGACACGATCGACCTGTGGCAACTGCATCGCTTTGACTCCAATGTTCCTGTAGAAGAAACACTGGCGCCTGTTGTTGAAGCAGTGAAGGCAGGTAAGATCAGATATGTAGGGTTATCTGAAGTGAATGTAGAACAGATCGAACGTGCTGAAAAGGTACTGCCGATCGTATCTGTACAGAACCTGTACAACCTCGGTAACCGTCAATGGGAAGAAGTGCTGGACTACACCACTGAACGCGGACTGGCATTTATTCCATGGTTCCCGCTGGCTTCTGGTCCGGATACATTGGCTGACAAGATCAGTAAGATTGCTGCCAGTCATAATGCGACTACAGCTCAGATCGCATTAGCATGGTTGCTGAGACGTGCAGATAATATCCTGCTGATACCTGGTACCAAGTCTGTTACGCATCTGGAAGAGAATCTGAAAGCTGCTGATATAGAACTGACGGACGAAGAGTTCGACCAGCTGTCTAAATAAGACGGCATCATCACAGTAAGCTGTCCACCCGTTAAAACGGGAGGGCAGCTTTTTATTTTAAAAAAGGAGGGAAAAATACCCAAAGTCCGAGAATAGGGACAACCATAAATCGGCCGATCTCAGACATATTTGTAGGTGTAAAACACAGACAGATATGATGAAGACACCGGAATTCAGAACGAATAGCCTCCAGTGCGATTCTCCGGATAAGATTCCCCTGACAAAGGAACACTTCGACGCTTTGTCCATCCGGGTGTATAACCGTTCTGATAAAGACAGCAGACATTCCCTTTCTCCCCACCGGAGGGATTTTTATAAGATATTGATGGTCACGGAAGGACAGGGCATGTTAACCGTAGGCGCCGGCACCTACTATATTGAGGAACCTATGATTATTTTCCTCCATCCATCAGATATTATTTCATGGAAAGGACTTTCCTCCGGACAGGAAGGGTACCATTGTCTCTTTAGTAAAAACCTGATTGACAAACACCCCTTACTTAAACTGACTATTGAAAAGTATCATCTTTTTGATGGACAGAAAAACATCATTCGCCTGCGCTATCCGGATGTCACAGCGCTGAGTACTATCTTCAGTAGTATGCAACAGGAAGAACTATCGGGCAACCGCCTGAATGAAGATGCGATGCAGACCTATCTCCAGTTATTACTGATACAATGTGCACGCATCACAGATTTTAAAGAACCCGATCATATATCAGATGACTACAGGCATGTGCATACTTTTTTCAGTCTGCTGGAAAGAGAGATCACGAATGTGAATTATACCAATCCGATCTCTATGAAAACGGCAAAAGAATTCGCAGCTAATCTCAATGTACATCCCAATTATCTCAATACCTTATTAAAGAAACATACCGGGCAGAATGTGAGTACGCATATACGCACCCGTCTGCTGGAAGAAGCAAAAAGTTTGTTGTTGCAGACCGATTGGACCTTACAGGATATTGGCTATTGTATCGGATTCGCAGAGCAGCCCAATTTTAGTTTGTTTTTTAAGAAGAACGCAGGAATTACACCCGCAGAGTACAGAAGGAAAATCAGGAATTAAGCATTCGTTTTTTTAATAGTCGCTGTATAAAAAAAGGAAGTCGATTCAAGTGAATCGACTTCCTTTGTATGTAAGACTTAAGTGATCAATTTCTGATTGAAAACTATTTGTTCGCTGCTTCTTCAATCACCGCTGCCACTTCTTTTGGGTGTGAAATAAACACCACATGGCTTGCCTTTATCTTCGTCACTTTTGCGCCGGAACGTTTTACCATATCTTCCTGTAATGCAGGATTGATGCTTTTGTCTTCCGTAGTGAGGACGGCATAAGTTGGTTTGTATTTCCATGGTGCATGTTTTACCGGTGTAACGAAGCAGGACAGTGCGATAGCGCCATGAGAAGCGTACATGAAATCAGCTTTTTCTTTAGGTACGTCTGCACAGAAACCGGGATGGAATTTAGCTTTATCATAATAGATGAAGCCTTTGTCATCCGGAGGCAGAATACCATTTTCCGGCAGCACGGGTCTTGTCTGTACGAGCTGGAAAGTAGATTCAAGAGAATCCGGCTCGAATGCGGCTACATAAACCAGACCGGATACCTTTGGATCTGCACCTGAGCCGGTAATGATCGTACCTCCATAAGAGTGTCCTACCAGTATAGTTGGACCATCCTGTTTGTCAATGGCACGATTCAGGGCGGTGATATCATCATCGAGGGATGTCATCGGGTATTGTAAAGCGGTAACGTTGTAACCTTTTGCCGCGAGGATTTTATATACGCCTTCCCATCCGGAGCCATCTGCAAAAGCACCGTGAACGAGGATGATGTTTTTGACTTTAGGTGTTTTTTGTGCGTGCATTACCAATGGTGCACTAACAATGGCAGCTGAAAAGAATAGTGCTTTGATCCATTTGCGTGTGCTGATGTTTAACTTATTCATGATGGATGTTTTTTAGTATTATATGGATATTCGATATGTAATAATTTTACCTGTTGGCAGCTTCTTCAATTACTGCCGCTACTTCTTCCGGATGCGATATAAATACCACATGACTGGCTTTTACTTCGGTTACTTTTGCACCGGAGCGTTTTGCCATTTTGTATTGAAGTGCAGGGACAATTCCTTTATCTTCTGTCGTAATGATCGCATAGGAAGGTTTGGTTTTCCATGCTGCATTTTTTACCGGAGTTGTAAAGCATGATACAGCAATTGCTCCATGTGAGGCGTACATAAAATCTGCTTTTTCCACAGGAAGGTCTGCACAGAACCCGGCATGAAATTTTTCTTTTTCATAGTAGACAAAACCTTTATCATCCGGAGGCATGATACCATTTTCCGGAGCTATTGGTTCACTTTGTACCAGTTGGAAAGTTGTTTCTCCTGCGTCTGGTTCAAAGGCGGCTACATATACGAGGGAAGAAACCTTTGCTGAAATACCTGCTTCAGTTACAATGGTGCCGCCATAAGAATGTCCTGCCAGTACAACAGGTCCGTCCTGTTTGTCTATTGCGCGGTTGAGTGCAGCTACATCATCTTCGAGAGATGTCATAGGGTATTGTAACACCGTGATATTATACCCCTTTGCAGTCAGTATCTTATATACGCCTTCCCATCCGGAACCATCTGCAAATGCACCATGTACAAGGATGATATTCTTGACTTTGGAAATATTCATGATATTTATTGTTTACAAGACAAAGATGCAGGAAGGGAGGTGCGCGGGTTATAGCAATATCAAATCAGGGGTATATGAATTTCAAATATCGGAGAAAATAAAAACCGTGAGGGTGCTCCCTCACGGTTAAGATTAAAAGCCAAAAATAATTTCTACCCGACCATAGGTATCACGGCTGTATTTTGTTTTCATGTTCTTTCTCATCCACTGCTTTTTGTTTTTAGAAACCAGTTTCCAGTTGTAATGATTACGAAACCTTAATTTGTATGGTGTACCATCCAGATCATCGGTGTAGATCATAATGTCAAGTGGCTGGTCAAAGCAGTTTTTCCAGAAAGATCCATGCCATCTGCAACGTTCGCAATAGGCATGTATGTTTTTGTTAGCGCGATTGTAAGTTCCACGATGGTCGGTCGTTTTCAGAATACTTCTGTAACTTCTTTCTGACATGTTCATTTGTAACACAATTGGTGTTACAAGGCGTCAAATTCTTTTTTCATGAGGTGATAGATATATGGTAAATGTAGAATATTCTGATTAAACCGCCGAAAGGTTGTTTTTCCCGTTTTTTATGTTTACTTTTTTTCCCTGTTTAGTGAAAACGTTATGATGAAATCCACGGCTCCACAAAAAATCACAATAAACTACGCACATGTTGTCTTATCCTGTTAGAATAGCGTTAATCGCTGCCCTTGGCGGGTTCCTGTTTGGCTTTGAAACGGCGGTTATATCCGGCGCAGAGAAAACGATTATGGAATTATGGTCGCTCAGTCCCTTCTGGCTGGGTTTTACAGTAGCTTCGAGTCTGATTGGTACTGTATTAGGTTCATTGGTTGTGGGGGTACCTGCACGTATCCATGGCCGTAAAAAAGTACTGCTGGTCATTGCCGGTCTGTACATTGTTTCAGCTATTGGCTGTGCCTCCATTTCAGCCTGGCTATTGTTTGTATTGTTCCGTTTTTCAGCCGGTGTGGCCGTAGGGGCTTCTTCGGTAGTCGGACCGATGTACATTTCAGAGATATCGCCTGCGCATTTACGTGGCCGTCTGGCGGGTTCTTTTCAGTTGAATATTGTAGCGGGGATCTTTATCGCTTATCTGACCAATTTCCTGTTTGTCGGTATGGGAGATGATTCCTGGCGCTGGATGCTGGGTGTTATGGTGGTACCTGCGGTATTGTTTGGTATACTGTTACGTACGATTCCTGAAAGTCCACGCTGGCTGATCCTGAATAACCGGGAATCGGAAGCGGTACCTATCCTGCAACGTCTGCAGGAAAAGAATGTCGATTCGGCTATTCAGGCGATCCGGGAGTCTGTAAAAACACATCAGGAGAACCTGTTCCAGAAGCGTTATGCAAAACCGATCATTTATGCCGTGTTGCTGGCAATGTTCAATCAGTTGTCGGGTATTAATGCGATCCTTTATTATGCTCCCCGCATTTTCGAACTGGCCGGCTTTAGTAAGGAACAGGCTTATCTGCAACCGGTGTATATCGGAGCTGCCAACCTCATATGTACCTTGTTGGCAATGACAGTAATAGACAAATTTGGTCGTAAGACCTTGTTACTGATCGGTTCTGTAGGAATGATCGTTTTCCTCGGACTGACCGCCTATGCATTCCGTGACCCGGCCAGTCTGGGTGGAAATGTGCTGATCTATCTGATCGGTTATATCGCATTTTTCGGCTTCTCTCAGGGCGCGGTGATCTGGGTATTCATATCTGAGATCTTCCCGAATTCTGTGAGATCGCAGGGAGGGGCACTGGGTAGTTTTACCCACTGGATTATGGCTGCCATTATTTCCTGGACCTTCCCGATCATTGTGTCAGGAAGTGTAATGGGTGGTTTCTATTCCTTTGTGTTCTATAGTGTTATGATGCTTTTACACCTGTTATTTGTCTGGAAGATGATGCCTGAGACCAAAGGCCGGTCTTTGGAGGAAATCCAGAAAGAGCTGGGTATAGAATAAGAAAAGGTATTATTTCTTCGATTAAAACCTTACTACGACGCTATTACACCGCTATTTGTCCGTCGCCGGACGGCCAGATGGCGGTGTAATGGCGATATAATGGCCTTGTATAAAGAGGTGCGGGAAATGGCTATCGAAGGGGACGGTGTATTTAGTTCATACAGACTTTTGACCGGTCATCCCGAATAGATCTTTCCGGCCGCCCCACTTCACTTTTATTTCCTAATTTTAGTGAAAATCAAAATCAAACCAAACAAAATCTAGCATGAAGCAATTATTAGCAGCCTTACTGCTGTCCCCCGGTGTGTTGTTAGCCCAGAAAGGGGATTTCACAATCAAAGGCAAGATCGGCAACCTGAATGCACCCGCCAAACTGCAACTGGTATACCGTAACGGTGGCGTTGAAGTAAAGGATTCTGCTGAACTGAAAGATGGAGTATTCCAATTCAAAGGGTCAGTGGAAGAGCCGGGTCAGGCCATGATGGTATTAAAACATGTTAATCCGCCGGCAGATCCGCGGATGAGAGATATGATCGTTTTCTACGTAGAAAAAGGTACGATCACCCTGAACAGCGCTGATTCCCTGAAAAAGGTAACTTTTAGCGGTTCTTCTTTGAATACTGATAATCAGCAGTTACAGGAGTCACTTAAGAGCGTAAGCACTGCTTATCAGGCACTTAACGGAGAATACATGGCCGCTGATGAGCAAAAACGTAATAGCCCTGAATTCCAGCAATATCTGGATGAAAAGCTGGCAGTGATCCGTGGTCAGCAGGGAGATATCTACAAAGGCTTTATTGCTAAACATCCGAAATCAATGGTAAGTCTGGATGTTATTCAGCAGTATGCTTATGAAGCGTCTGATAAGGTTGGTCAGCTGGATTCTATGCTGAACAGTCTGGATGGTTCTCTGAAAAACACTAAAAACGGACAGGAACTGGCAAAACTGATCGGTAGCTGGAAAGCGACTGTGATCGGTGCTGAGGCTCCACTGTTCACACAGAATGATACTCTGGGTAAACCAGTGAATCTGAAAGACTTCCGTGGTAAATATGTACTGGTTGATTTCTGGGCTTCCTGGTGTCGTCCATGCCGTATGGAAAATCCATATGTAGTAGCAGCCTTTAACAACCACAAAGACAAGGCTTTCACTATTCTGAGCGTATCTCTGGATCAACCTACCGGTCATGATGCATGGATCAATGCTATCCACAAAGATGGTCTGGCATGGACACATGTATCCGATCTGAAATTCTGGGACAATGATGTCGCTAAATTGTATGGCGTAAAATCAGTTCCACAGAACTTCCTGCTGGATCCACAAGGTAAGATCGTTGCTAAAAACCTGAGAGGGGAAGAGCTGGATAAACGCCTGAATGAATTACTGAAATAAGCGCGACGCTGTTATGGCTGTCCTATCATGTAGGAGCGGCCGGCAGCATTCGCAGTAATAATAATAGTCCATAGCAGACCGTAATTATTGCATAGTTATTCGCTGATCAATTGTTAATTTGGTAAGCAGATAACTGTACAGGGACGACGGGACCGCTATGGACTATTGTATTTTCAGCCATCCGTCTCCTGTTTAATAACCGGAAAAAAGTCACAGATGAACGTTTTTATTGAAGACAAAGATATTCCATGGGAAAACCCTGACCCGGGCATACGCCGTAAGGTAATGGCTTATAATGAGCACCTGATGATGGTAAAAGTGGAGTTCCAGCAGGGAGCTGTAGGGGCATTGCATTCGCATTATCACACACAGATGGCGCATGTGGAAAGTGGGGTGTTTGAGATTACTATTGATGGAGAAAAGAAAATACTGAAAGCAGGAGATGCGTATTATATACCGCCAGATGTGGTACATGGTGCGGTATGTCTGGAAGCGGGTGTGTTGATTGATGTGTTTAGTCCGTACAGGGAGGATTTTGTAAAGTGATAGCAATATTTGCTATGGCGATAATAGTGGGCAATTTGAATTCCGTATATGGTAATAAAAATTCCGTAGATGGTAATCCTATTTCCATGACAATGTAATGACAAATTGTAGCTTTGTCGGAAAGTATCAGGTATGTCGCTTAAAATTGAGCAACAGCGTAAAGAAAAAGTCATCAGGTGGATAAAGCGCATTGGTTTCTGGGGCTTTATCTTTTTCCTTGTCAAGGGATTATGTTGGTTAGCCTTAGGTTATTGGCTGTTAAAGTAGCTATTTGTTTCCATTTCTTGTTTTTGTTGGTTATTGGTGTGAGGTATGTGACATTTTCATGCCTCGTAGATTGCATTTGATTTCGTTGGGGCCTGCCTGATGGTAAGAGAGGGTAATTGTAATAGTGAATGTTTGGGAAGATTTGTGTGGAGAACATCATGAGAAAGAAGCATTTAAATTTTCCGGAGCGTGATGCGGGCTCAGGAAATTCAGTATTTTTAACCTGTTCAATTCTTCACTTAAAAAGCGAATTATATGTTGTCACAAAGAATGCAGGAAGCCCTGAATGCGCAGGTAGCGATGGAAGCTCAATCTTCTCAGGCTTATCTGGCAATGGGCAGCTGGGCAGATATTCAGCCCGGTCTGAAAGGCGTAACAAAATTTTTCTTCAAGCACAGTGATGAGGAACGTATGCACATGCTGAAATTGATCCATTATATCAATGAAAGGGGTGGTTTTGCCATCGTACCTGCACTTGCGCAACCAGTACTCACATTTGTATCATTAAAGAAAGCATTTGAGGAGTTGTTTGCTCATGAGGTGAAAGTAAGTGAAGGGATCAATGAGCTGGTGGATATTGCATTGCAGGAGAAGGACTATGCGACCCACAATTTTCTGCAATGGTATGTAAATGAGCAGATTGAGGAAGAGCGTCTGGCACGTGAGTGTAATGACAAGCTGGAATTGATTGGTGATGACAAGAGTGGTTTGTACCTGTTTGACCGCGATATTATGACTATGGATCAGGAATAGTTTGATAATCAACTAATTCAAAGGCCCGTTTTGCGTAAGCAGAACGGGCTTTTTATTTGCCTTGCAGGAGGTGGATTTTCCTAATGTATGGTAGGAAATATATATTATAAATAATTAATTCAGAAAGTTTTATTATTTTTATTTGCCATATACTTTTACTACATTGCCGTCTGAAATATAAGGAAAAGTTAGAATGCAAAAGGAGGTTAATATAAATGATCTATGGGAGCGCATCACAGTTGATAGCGACTCTAAATCATTTGAGGTTTTTTTCCATGAATTAAACCCCAGACTCGTGAAATTTTGCACAATGTATGTTCAATATCAGCAGGTTGCGGAGGAAATAGTGTCGGATGTTTTTGTAAAATGCTGGATGGACAGGGCTAAGATGCGGGAAGTTCAGAAGCCTGAAACCTATCTTTTTATTGCTGTAAAAAATCACGCACTGAATTATAATAAGCGGTTTTCCAGTGTTCAACTGGTGAATCTGGATGACCATGAAGGAGGTGCCCAGCTGGTTAACAGTGCGTCTCCGGAGATGGAGCTGGAGAAAAAGGAGCTGCTTTTCCAGATGGATCAGGCCATTTCTTCTTTACCTCGTCAGTGTAGTATTATTTTCCGCCTTATCAAGGAGAACGGAATGAAATACAAGGAAGTAGCTGAGATCCTGAATATATCCCCCCGCACCGTGCATACTCAGATGCTGCGTGCTATGAAGAAGATGACAGTAGCGATGGAGCCTTATCTGAAAAAGGCAAACAGACAGACGCCGGACAATATTGATAGTATTGTGACGGCTTTACTGCTAATATGGATATTTATGGGTAATTAGCCCTTAATATTATATGTTAAAAAAAATTTTAAACCTTGTACGCATAACAGGTATTAAATGTTGTCTTATATGCAAAGGGTTATTCCAACGGACAATGAGTGAACGTTTTTTTGAAATTGTTATAAAGGATCTGGCTGGTGATTCAACACCTGAAGAAGGCCAGGAACTGAAACATATCATGACTGAGGATGCTGTCGCTGCAAGACAGTATGAACTGTTCCGCATGTACTGGGCCCAGAATCATCACGATCATATCGATAACAGAAAACTGTTTTCAAATGTGCAGATGCGTATCAGTGAACTGGAGAAAGAAGCAGGTACTTATGATATGGAGCCTCTGATGACGCCGGTACGCGGAAAAGGTCGCCTGGTATGGTTATCGGGAATTGCTGCTTCTGTAGCATTGCTGATCACTGCCAGTGTGTTTTATTATCGCTCACAGCATGATCCTCTGACTGCCAAATTCACCTCAAGGGGTGAAAAATCCACTTTCATGCTGGATGATGGTACCAGAGTTACGCTGAATGCGGACAGTAAGCTGGAATATGCAGCTGACTTTCCGACAAAGAGCAGAGAAGTGTATCTGACAGGGGAGGCATTCTTCGATGTACATGGTGATGCGCAGAAACCATTTATTATCCATACAGATAAAATGGATATCAAGGTGTTAGGTACTGCATTCAATGTGAAGTCCTACCCTAATGAAACTTCTACAGAGGCGACATTGCTGAGAGGTGCGATTGAGGTAACTGTAGCGGATAATCCGGAAGAGAAGATCGTACTGAAACCGTCACAGAAGGTAGTTGTAAGTGACTACGATTCTACCCGGAAGAAATCAGTCGCTTTGAAAGATGTGGTGCCATCATTAACAACGATGACCTATTTCAGCCAGAAGGATACCATGATTATGGAAACTTCCTGGTTACAGAATAAGCTGACTTTCCATGATGAAGATTTTGAGACGCTGGCAAGGAGAATGGAACGTTGGTATAATGTGAGGATCAGCTTTAATGCAGATCGCAGAAAGCAACTCAGATTTACCGGTATCCTCGAGGGAGAAACAGTAGCGGAAGCATTCCATGCGCTGAACCTGACAGAAGATTTCGCATATAAGATTGAAGATTCGACGATAGTGATATATTGATCCGAAAGATGGGACGAGATTACGAAGCCTAAAAATTCCTTTCAAACATTGGAAGGTGAGATGAAAACCCTATATGAAGCCAATACCTATGTTAAAACACTATGATTATACCTATGTATGCGCTCTTTCATTTCACCAGAAACAAAGTATTAACGCCTAAAATTTGTCTATGGGAAATGAATTTGACTACTACTAAATAATGCGGGCACTGTTTTTAAACTGTACCCGCGAACCAAGAATCAATATCCTTAAAGAAGGTTTTGAACAATCCTGAAAATTTGAAAGACTTTAATCACCCTTAACATCTAAGTTATGATTTCTATCCTACGCCCCAGGGGCGTAAAGATCCCTTACGGGCTTTTAAAGCCAATGCTACTTATGAATGTAGTACTGGGATTGGTGCTCGTCACCAGTCTTAATGTACTGGCAAAAGCTTCTTTTGCAACCAAGATCACTCTTAATCTGCGTGATGTGGAATTTAAGAAAGTGCTCACTGTAATTGAAAGCCAGAGCGACTATCGTTTCATGTTCAGTAACAGGAACATACCTAACGATAACAAAGTAGACATTAACGTGAAAGATGCTCAGATCACCACAGTGATGGATCTGATCCTGAATAATTCTGGTTTTACTTACCAGGAATTATCTAACAACCTGATCGTGATCATGCCAAAAGGCGCTATGCTGAAGGCGATCAAAGTAACAGGTAAAGTATTGGACCAGACTGGTGAAGCGCTGATCGGTGCATCTATCAAAATAAAAGGGACTTCCGACGGGGTAGCTACGGATGAAAATGGTGCCTTCACCATTAGTGTTCCGGATGATGCTGTGCTGGTTGTATCTTATGTAGGTTTTAAAACACAGGAAATTCCTGTTAGTGGTAAAACCGCCATTACAGTTACGCTCCAGCCCAATCAAAGTATAATGAACGAGGTGGTAGTAACCGCACTGGGTATCAAAAGAGAGCAAAAAGCGCTCGGATATGCAGTAAGTACTATCACTTCTGAACAAATCACCGCAGCCGGTTCTACCAACTTTGCTTCTGCACTGTATGGTAAAGCAGCGGGCGTAAAGATCACCACCGCTCCAGGCGGTGCTACCAGTGCGGTGAATATCCAGATTCGTGGTGTGAACTCCCTGAACTATAACACACAGCCGCTGTATGTAGTGGATGGTGTGCAGATCAGGAACAACAACGAAAAAGGTGCTGGTGGTACAAACAATACTGACTACTGGTCTGATAACCGTATCCGTGGTAACGGTATCCTGGATATCAACCCTGCAGATATCGAAAGTCTGACAGTGCTGAAAGGTGGAAGTGCGACCGCCCTGTATGGTTCTGATGCAGCGAGTGGTGTGGTGGTAATTACTACTAAGAAAGGTATGAAAGGTAGAGGGCTCGGTGTTGATCTGAACTATTCACACACAGCGGAACGAGTTGCCTTTGCACCAAGATATCAGAATGAGTATGGCTCCGGTTATGACAGAACAACTGCGGGAGCGAATGCGAATGCAGCTGGTTGGGTCCCTATCGGAACTGACGGAACAGTAAGGCCTTACTTTAGGGCCTATGCGCAGTTTGGACCAAAAATGGAAGGTCAGCTGGTGCCCTGGTGGGATGGTAGTATGCATACTTATTCTCCCCAGCCAGACAACTATAATCAACTCTTTCAGAAGGGATACAATTCAAATTTGAATGTATCCCTTTCGAATATGACAGAAAAAGCGAATTACCGCTTCTCTTACACCCGTAATGATTACAAAGGTGTACAGATCGGTGGCGATCAGCAGCGTAATACTTTCAACCTGAACAGTACTATCAAGCTGCACAACAAGGTAAGCTTAGACGTGGTAAGTGGTTATGTGAACACGAAGATCACCAACAGACCATTACAGATGGCGCGTATCTTCAATGACTTCGCCGGTTACTTCGGTCGTCAGGAAGACTTAGCGGTTGTGTTTGATAAGTACAAAACCAGCAAAGGTTATAAGTATGTAACACCTGAGAATGCAGCACAGAATCCTGATGAAGCGATCAAATATCCTATCCGCGCGTACAACCTGCTGGACTTCCTTTGGAAACAGCTGCGTAACCAGGAGATAGAAAAGCAGGATCGCTTGATATCCAGTGTTACATTAAACGTTGATCTGGCGAAAGGATTGAGATTCCGTACCAGATTAGGTAATGACTTTACCAGTGTGAATACCGAAACCAAAGAGTACAACGAAAAACCAATCGCGTTCAATAGTGGCGGTAGTACCGGATCTTATGGCGTTGCCAAAGGCCGTTACAGTATTGTGTACAGTGACCAGTTATTGACTTTCGCAAGAGATGAAGAGAAAAGAGTATTTGGTTACTCTGTAAGTGCGGGTCTCCAGACACGTAAAGAAACTTACAGTGATCAGGTATCCACCACCAATGGTGGTCTCGTGACTGCAAACTGGTTTAGTATCAATAACTCCTACAACATCCAGAATACTTCTGAGCGTCGTAGTGGTGCATTCAAATATGCTTACCTGGGTATCATGAACCTGAGTTATATGAACTACCTGTTCCTTGAAGGTACTGCGCGTCAGGAGTATTCTTCTACACTGCCTCACAAGAACAACAGTTACTTCTATCCTTCTGTGAACTCCAGCTTTGTGTTCACCGAAGCATTCCATCTGCCTACTATCTTCTCTTATGGTAAGGTACGTGCTTCCTACGGTCTCGTAGGTAACGCTCCGCCGCCGTTTGAGTCAAACGTTACGTATACACAGAAACCAATTTCTACTGTTACTGGATCTATTCCTTTGCTGATCGCACAGAGTGACTATGGTAATGAACAGCTGAAATCAGAGAAGAAAACGGAGATAGAGATCGGTACAGAGGTGAAAATGCTGGATAGCCGTTTGGGTTTTGACATCTCTTACTACGACAGTAAAGTAACCGACCTGCTGATGCGTTTGAACGTTGCAGTAAGTAACGGTGCTAAAACAAGGATCACGAACGTAGGTAAACTGCATAGTAAAGGTATCGAGGTTGCATTAACCGCGACGCCGGTAAAGGGTAAAATTACCTGGAACACGCGTCTGAACTTTGCAAACAGTACTTCCAGCGTAGAAGAACTGACACCGGGTGTATCTCAGATCGTAATGCTGTTTGCATCAAGAGATGCATTGAAAGTTGTGGCTGAAAAGGGCCAGCCTATCGGTAATATCTACATGTATCCTCGTAAGAGAGATGATAAAGGAAATCTTGTTATCACTGATAATGGACTGTATGATGTTGATATCACCAAGTATGAGAAAAAAGGTAACCTGTTGCCTAAAATCGTTGGTGGTTTCGCGAATACGATCACTTACCATAACCTATCACTGGACTTCATGTTTGACTACCGTTTCGGTGGTATGATCGTAGCTACACCGTTCAAATATATGACTGGTGCAGGTATGTATGAGAGCACGCTGCAATACCGTGATGAAGCACATGGTGGTCTGCCTTACTATCTGGATACTGATGGTAAGACAATGATCCAGCTGCCAAGCCACAATTCTATTTCTCCAAATGGTCCTGTTTATCATGATGGTGTAATCCTGGATGGTGTGGATAAGAATGGTAATAAAAATACCAAGATGGTACAGGCTGGTTATTACTACCTGAACCAGTTCAATGACTCTCCAACCGCATGGAACGAAGTGACTCTTTCGAAGAACGATTATGTAAAACTCCGCGAGGTGGTACTGGGCTACAACATTTCCAAAGCAACAGCTGCGAAACTGCACCTGCAGAGTCTGCGTCTGTCTCTGATCGGAAGAAACCTGCTGTACGCATACAGAACTATGAAGAACCTGGATCCGGAAGCTCCAATGGGTAGCAGCTGGTTGAAACAGGGTATCGATGAAGGTTCTTCCGGTGCAACCCGTAGCTATGGTTTCAGTCTTAACGCCAGCTTCTAATTAATAAATGTGACTTGTTACAAACAGTTATGATTATGAAAAAAACATTAATAAAAATAGGTTGTTTTATCGCGTTAAGCATCGGCTTGGCGGGATGTAAGGGCGAACTGGACGATTACTATATCGACCCCGATAAAACCAGCAACCCTACTATTGAAAAATTATTTTCTTCTATACTTGATAATAACCGCGTAAGACCTAACTATAGTGAAATGCGCGAGATCGTTCTTCCGATGTGTGCAGCTTTCTGTCAGACTGCTGCTTCTGATAACAAAGAAGAAAGATACCTGCAGCCGGCTAACCCGGTTCAATCGCTGTGGAATGATTACTATACACCAAGTAACCAGGGTACAGATTTGAACTATAATACCGGTAACGGTATTGTGGCCCAGTATCGTACGATGGAGCGTCTGTATCGTGAACTGCCGCTGGACGAACGTCCAAACTTTACCATCTTCATGAAAGCCGGTCAGGCATTGTTACTGGACCAGACTGCACAGATGGTGGATATGTTTGGTGATATCCCTTTCACTGAAGCAGGTTCTCTGGATATCGACAACACCATTTCCAATGCGAAATTTGATGATCAGCGTATGTTGTATGATACCGTACTGGTAGGTCTGAAAGACCTGGCTGACTGGTTCACTGCAACAACTCCTAACGCGATCGCTACTGCTTCCTTCAATGCGCAGGATTACCTGATGAAAGGAAGTATTGACAAATGGCGCCGTTATATCAACTCTATTCGTCTGCGTTACCTGATGCGTATCTCCAGATCAGATGTTGAAGAAGCAAGAGCAAAAACAGAAATACAGGAGATCCTGGCCAATCCGATCCTTTATCCACTGGTAGACGGTGATGGTATTGGTGATAACTACAGTCCTGCAAGTACTGACATCCTGTTGTATCAGCTGACTAACTACACCAACACGCCGATGAACTCGTTTACAGAGATCAGAGCGCAGATGGCACCGGAGTACATGCTGAACAAGGTAATGTTACCATCCAACGACCCACGTATTCCTTTCATGTTTGATAAGAATACACGTACGGATAAAACACCAAACCGCTGGTATCAGGCAATGAGTCAGACGGAAGTACGTCAGACCGATAGTATGAATAACTATTCTATCTGGGATTCTACTACTTACCTGACAAATGGAAAACTGCCAGGTATCTATATGTCTGCTGCAGAAGTGAACTTCCTGAAAGCGGAAGCATTTGAACGCTGGGGACTGACCGGCGGTACTGCACAGGGTAGCTATGAACTGGGTATCCGTCAGGCAATTGCATTCATCAACTTCCTGAACAAGCAGAACCCAAGTGCAAGAGAAGCGCTGCCACAGCCTTCTACTGCTACCGTATCTGCATTCATCAGTGGAGCGAACATTGCTTATACTGGTACTTCAACAGAAAAGCTGGAAAAGATATATATACAGAAGTGGCTGCACTTTAACATATTGCAGGGCCGTCAGGCATGGGCTGAGTACCGTCGTACCGGTTATCCACGCATTACTGTAATTCCTTCAGCGCGTGCTGGTTATGAGTTACCTCCTAACAGGTTCCTGTATCCTGCGAGTGAGACAGGTTATAACTCCAGCTATGAAGCGGTGAGAGCGAAAAATACACGTGACGCAAAAATTTTCTGGATGGGAGAATAACAGACAGGATTTAAGAATTATAATTTAGATGGGGGGCAAGGCCACAAAGCTAACAATGGCAGACATTGTTATCTTTGTGGCCTTGCCAGTTTTACACAGGTCTCATATGATGAAGAAGTACATGTTAATAGCGGCGTTGCTGGTAGTGTCATGTTACACAGTCCACGCACAACGCAAAGCCACCCTTGTCAGGGAGGAATTTATAATGGAAAAGCCGCCGGTACCAGCGGCACACGCCTCTACTATTACAGCACTGCCAGATGGGGATCTGCTTGCCTCATGGTTTGGCGGAAGCCGGGAAAGTGCACCGGATGTGTGTATCTATGTGGCCCGTCTGCATAAAGGTAAATGGTCAGCTCCACAGGTAGTAGCCAGCGGTGTAATCAATGATACCACTCGTTATGCGGCGTGGAATCCCGTACTGATCACCACAAAAGCAGGGCGGGTGATATTATTCTACAAGGTCGGACCTAATCCCCGGGAATGGTGGGGACTCATGATCTCCAGTACCGATAATGGCCATAGCTGGTCAGCACCTGAACGTCTGCCTGATAATATACTCGGTCCAATCAAGAATAAACCGGTACAGCTGGCTGATGGAACGATCTTACACCCTTCCAGTACGGAGAGTCTGGATGAGAAGGACTGGCACATTCATGTGGAACTGTCTGACAGCATCGGGCACCAATGGAAACGGGTGGCAATTGATTGTGATACCTTTGGTGTGATACAGCCATCCGCACTCTTTCATTCCGGTAAACGCTTACAGCTGCTTTGCCGTAGCAGACAGAATGCGATCGTACAGACCTGGTCCTCTGATAACGGACAGACCTGGTCACCACTGACAAAACAGTCAATGCTCAATCCCAATTCCGGAATAGATGCAGTAACTACCCGTAAGGGGCAACAGGTGCTTGTGTATAACCCGGCTGTGTCCGGAAAGGATTGGTGGAACGGTAGAAATGAACTGCGGGTAGCGGTATCAAAAGATGGCGAACACTGGAAAGATGTATATGTACTGGTAAAAGAAGCAAAGGGCGAGTTCAGTTATCCAGCCATCATACAGACCAAAGATGGATTAATACATATTACCTATACTTATGACAGAAAGAATGTGAAGTACGTGGTGTTGAAATTATAAACGCTTACAATTAATGGAGTAGTGGCAGTTCACCTTCTGGCGGACTGCCTTTTTTTTGAAAAGATCTTCCGTAATTCGTAGTATAAATTTGTTCTTATGGCTCAACCAGAAGTATGGATGCGCGGCACCCTTCCCGGAATACCCGCTTTATTGCAACCAGTAGCACATGCGTTGTTACAGGCACAGGAAGAAATTCATGCGCTGTTACAGAACTTTCCGGATACATTGTTATGGCAACAGCCAGCCGGAGTAGCTGCTGTCGGATTTCATCTGCGGCATATTGCCGGTGTACTGGACAGATTAACCACATATGCTGCCGGACAGGCATTGTCTGAAGCGCAGCTTGCTTATCTGGCAATAGAGAAAACACCGGAGGAGGTATCGGCAGCCATGTTGCTGACAGCATTAGATGAACAGATCATAAAGACTATTGAAAAACTAAAAGCAACAGATGAGACAACACTGACGGCGTTTCGTGGCGTAGGCAGGAAGCAATTACCATCAACTGTCATAGGTTTACTGTTTCATGCAGCAGAACATACTATGCGACATACCGGGCAATTACTTGTAACAGTAAAAGTACTACAGTCGTAACCGTTAGTATGGTCAATTGTTAACCTTTTTTTATTTTTTTCAGGGATGTTTATAAATTCTTTAACAAACAGTATTCGTGTGTTTTTTACTATAAAAAGTAGTAAAACGCCGAAAAAATAGATGTTGACAAATATTTCTCTACTTATACTACTAGTTTTTGCAACTTGTTAATTGTTAACAGAGTTTTAAAATTGTTAATGCAAATTAAAATTAACAGTTAATATTTTGCTTTGTGAAAAAAGTCTCTATTTTTACCGCAGATTGCTAAAACGATTATGCAGATGAAGCTGTCTGAAAAGCCGTAAAACGTAATGGAAAAAAGGAAACATGCAATGCCAGCGAACGGTGTATGTCATGTGTGTATTCAAAAAAATAAACGTTATTGAACAAAAATAATTTCACTTGTTAAAAACCATTTGTTAATCGGAACCAGTGTCATTTTGCGAGAAACTATTATGAACTTATTTCCAGCTTTAGCTTAAGGAAATGTTTGATCCCGTATAACTGCGATATGCAGTGTATAGGGCGATTTAATTAACTCAGCTTTCATTACCGTAAGGTTAATGAGATAGGGAAACGCATGTTTGAATCCCGCTGTGCCACGTGCAGCGAGGAAATGGGGCCGTATTGCCAGATACGCTGCTTTAATACCAAAATTGAAATATATGAAGAGAGGCTTCTCATTTTTTTCCCGGGTATGCCTGCACAGCTTATGGATGCTACTCCTGTCGCTGGTAGCATTTTCCCAGAACAAGGTCATTACCGGTAAAGTAACAGATGCGCAGGGGAATACTCCCTTACCGGGTGTGACAGTACAGGTGCAGGGTACGAGTAAAGGTACACAGACAGGACCTGACGGAACTTATAAACTGGAAGCTCCACAAGGTGCTACTACACTGGTTTTCACATTTGTCGGATATAAGAAACTGGAACAGCCTATTAGTGCGTCAGGTACCACGAATGTAACCATGGCCGCTGATGTTACAGCATTGAAAGATGTGGTAGTAGTAGGTTATGGTACACAGAAGAAAACAGAGGTTACTTCTGCGATCACCTCTGTTACTGCTGATGATTTCAGACAGAGTGGTGCACGTAACGCAATGGACCTCGTACAGGGTAAAGTAGCTGGTTTACAGATCACACGTACCAGCGGTTCTAACCCGAATAATGGTCCGGCTATACAGCTGCGTAGTGTTACTACCCTTAATAAAAATCAGGGGCCGTTAATCGTAGTGGATGGTATTCCTGGCGGTAATCTCGACCTGCTGCAACAGGATGATATCGAATCTATTTCTGTACTGAAAGATGGTTCTGCAGCTGCAATTTATGGTACACGTGCAAACGCCGGTGTTGTGCTGATCACCACCAAACGTGGTAAAGCAGGCTCTCCGCGTGTAGACTACAATACGTATTTCCGTAAGGAGTATACACAGCGTATGCCTAAGTTCCTTACTGCTGATGAATATGCAGCAAAGATTGCCAGTGGTGAAATTAAATCAGAAGACAAGGGGCACAGAACTGATTTTCCTGATCTGCTGATCAATCATGACAACCTTACACAATATCATAACCTGGCATTCTCTGGTGGTAGCGAAAACACCAGTTACCGTGCCAGCGTATACTATTCTAATCTGGAAGGTGTATTAAAAGAGAACGAGCGTCAACAGTATGGTGGTCGTCTGAGTATTACATCAAAAGGTCTGGACAATCGTCTGACCGGCCAGTTCAACCTTGCTACCAACGTTAATAATGCAAATCTGCTGACGGATGGTGGTAATCTGGTAGGATACTTTACTTTCCAGCCTACTTATTCTCCTTATAATGATGATGGCTCATGGTATTTTGAACAGACGAGTACAAATGAACTGGCTCGTTTGCATCAGCAGACCTACAAACGTCAGCAGCAGACAACTTCTGCGGATGCAAAAGTATCACTGGACCTCGTGAAAGGATTGAAAGCATCCATCTTCGGTGCAGTAACCCGCGACAGCTGGACAGATGGTCAATATGCAGACCGTGCCTCTGAGTTATCGATAGAGTCCTATCAGGGATCCGGCTGGGCTGCACAGAACAGTGAACTCAAATTAAAATATGCAGTAGAACCTACACTCGAGTATAATCTGACAGCAAATCAGCATACCATTTCAGCAGTAGCTGGTTACAGCTATCGTTATGATGTGGAACAGGGTTTTGATGGCAGCAACTATGGTTTTTTGAACGACAGATTTCATGAAGATAATCTGGGCGCCGGTAACCAGATCAAGTTAGGTAAAGCAACCATTGGCAGTTACAAAAACGACAATACACTGATCGCATTCTTCGGAAGAGTAAACTATGTATTCAATGATAAATACATGGCATCAGCTATTATACGTCGTGAAGGTTCTTCCAAATTTGGTGTTAATAATAAATGGGGAAATTTCCCGGCTATCTCCGCGGGATGGAATCTGCACAAAGAAGATTTCCTGAGCAATGTTAGTTTCATTGATCAATTGAAAGTAAGACTTGGTTATGGTGTAACCGGTAACTCTGATTTTGATAACTATGCTTCTCTTGTATTGTTAGGAACAGGTGGTGCTTACCTTTATCCTGACGGTGTATGGCGTGAGACCTATGGTCCTAACACCAACCCGAACCCGGATCTGAGATGGGAAAAGAAAGCGGAGTGGAACTTTGGTATTGACTATACCTTCTTTAAAGGACGTTTAGGTGGTTCCATTGACCTGTTTAGCCGTAAAACAACTGATCTGATCTCCACATTTAAATCTCAGGTGCCTTCACAGGTACAACAGGATATCTGGACCAACGTGGGTACTTTCAAATCAAAGGGTATAGAGTTGATGGTGAATGCGGTAGTAATGGATAAGAAAGATTTTCGCTGGAATACAGACCTGACTTTCAGTACAGCAAGTAACATCGTGTCTTCTTTCTCTAACCAGACATATAAGATGACATTCCTCGACCGTGGTGATATCGGTGGTTATGGTGCACTTGGAAATGCGCTGAGAACATACGAAGGTGGTAAACTGGGTAACTTCTATGGTAAACGTTTCGCAGGATTCACGGACGATGGTAAATGGCGTTTCTATAAGAGAGATGGCAGTACCGGTCCGGCAGATGAGATCAGCCGTGATAATGATCAGGCGGTGATCGGAAATGCTATTCCTAAGTACTATGCGTCAATGACCAATAGCTTTAAATATAAAAACTGGGATCTGCGCATCTTCATGCGTGGTAAGTTCGGTTTCGACATTCTGAATACGAATGAATTGCTGTATGGTAATAAGGCTGCTTTGCCAAGTAACGTGCTGAGAACTGCATTTACCAAACACGCTAAACTGAATGATAGCTTCCAGTATTCAGACTACTATCTTGAAAACGGTAGTTATTTAAAACTGGATGAGGTGACCCTTGGTTACAATGTTCCATTCAAAAATAAATATATCCGCAACATGCGGGTGTACTTTACCGGCGGTAATCTGGCTACTATCACCGGTTACTCAGGTAATGACCCTGACTTCGTAAAAGATACAGGTCTGAATCCGGGTATTGATGCGTTAAACAACAGCGATGACCGCAGATCTTATCTGAGCACAAGGTCCTTCATGCTGGGATTGAATGTGGGCTTCTGATAACCTAATTAAACAATTAAGATGAAACGAGTTTCGAAAATAGCAACATATGCAGCGCTCGCATTACTTCCTGTATTTGGGAGCAGCTGTACCGATCTGACTGAAAATGTGTATGACCAGATTGATACACGTAATTTCTATAATAATAAAGAAGAAGTAGTATCCGCAGTATTAAGACCATATACCCATGCGAATGCATGGTTAACGCCGGGTCAGAATGGATGGTGGCGTCTGAGTGAGTTATCCGCAGATCAGCTGGCATGGCCACAGAAAGGTCGTCATGGTTATGATGGTGGTAACTGGATCCGCCTGCACTATCATACATGGCTGGTGGATGATGGTCCGATCCTGGACTGTTGGTATCTGACATGGACGGGTTTAGGTTTCTGTACTACTGCCATTGAAAACCTGGAGCGTCGTGAAGCCGGTGAGATGGGTATTACACAGGCAGAAAAGGATGCATATGTGTCTGAGTTAAGATTACTGCGTGCATTTCACTATCTCCGTATCATGGATATCTGGGGTAATGTACCTATCGTAACACAGGTAGGTATTCCGGTTAGTCCGCCTACAGCAACGCGTAAAGAGGTATTTGAATTTGTTGAAAAAGAGATCCTTGATCATATTGAAGATGCTCCGGTACTGAGTAAGGCACTGATCGGACGTATGTCTAAAGCAGGTGCTTATTCAATGCTTGTTGAACTGTATCTGAATGCGGAAAAATGGACAGGTACGCCAAGATGGGATGACTGTATCGCTGCTGCCAATAAACTCATCAGCGGTGAAGCAGGTGGTATGAATGGTGCGCTTGCACTGGATCCGAATATCACAGATACCTATAAACCGGATAACGATCTGTCTAAAGAAATCATCTTTTCTATAGCATATGATTATCAGGTGGCAGACTTTACACCACAGTGGACAGGCGATTTCTACCACTTTAATCAGGGTCTTATCAACGGTAATGATCGTAATGGTAATGATGGTGTGGTGGTAATCCCAGGTGTATACACCACTTTCAGTGATGCAGATAAACGCAAGAAAGAATGGATATCAGAAGGACCACAGTGGAAATATGGTTCAAATGGTACTGATCCTGTAATATCAAGCGGTGGTAATGAATATAATGGTCAGCAGCTGGTATTTGTTGATAACATCCGTAAAAACAAACTCGGTAGCACTGTATCAGATATGACGCAGGGTGAAGAAAATAGCGGTGTCCGTTTCAATAAATATAAACTGGGTGCCATCAATGATCCTCATTACAGAAGCACTGACTGGGCTGTTTACCGTTTATCATGGGTATATTTTGCAAAAGCAGAGGCACTTATGCGTAAGAATGGCGGAACAGCTACACAGGAAGCGGTTGACCTGATCAACGCCTGTAAACAACGTGCTTTTGCACCAGAAGTATGGGAAGCCAATAAGTACACTGTTTCTACACTGACTATGGATGAACTGCTGGCCGAACTGGGTCGTGAGTTTATCTTTGAAGGTTACCGTCGTCAGGAACTGATCCGTTGGAATAAGTTTACCACTGCTTCATGGTGGGATCACAAACCTTCTGAGCAATTCAGAGAGCTGTTTGCCATTCCTCAGGTGCAGCGTGCATTGAACGTTAATCTGGAACAGAATCCGGGCTATCCTAAATAGTGAGTTTACCTGCACTACTTGCCGTGCGGTTTATATAAACGAACATCAGATGTCGTCATGCCCTTCCGGCTGGCGACATTTGTGTTTTATCTGCGCGGTACGCATTTATAATGCGTACCGCGCATTTTACTTTGTATCCTATTGCCGTTTGTTAACACAATGATCTTGGATGGTAACATTATCGTGCTATGTGTTTTTTGATTGGTAATCAGGACATTTGTTGAAGAAGTCTGAGTTTGCCCATATACCTGACAGATCTGACCTGTTATGCATATTTTCCAATCTCAATTTTAGGACTTAGAATAAATTATTGTAGTACCCTGACAGTTGTAGCATTGTTAGTAAATTATTAGTGAATAGTTCATGTATCGCGGATCACCCTTATCATTAAGCGTCTATACTATCAGATGGTCAAGGTAACCCTGTGTAAATACATATATAAGTTAATGGTACTGACACATGCCGGCCAATATCCCGGTAATATTGCGCTGTAAGAGGTTTTTATATAAAATATGTCATTATAAAATTTAAAATAAACAGATAAGCTATACCAATGAAAGTATTTATTAAATCCGCAGCAGCTGCGATGTTTGTGATCAGTGCTGCTTTATCCGCGAATGCGCAATCATATATTCAGGATCAGACTACGAGTGCACAGAATGCCAATTTCTGGATTTCCGGGTACGGAAAAACCAGTAATGGACTATGGCTGGCGAAGGACGGTGCTGATGTGGCTATTACGGGTATCCGTATTACCAACTTCGCTGAGACGCGCGGGGCTAACTTTCAGCTGACCAATGGGTCTACACCCGGACTGGCAACATGGGTCCATGATGGTACTACCTGGGTGGAACGCATGAGAATTGCTTCCAACGGTTGGGTGGGAATAGGTACCACTACGCCCGGTGATCTGTTTGAAGTGAAAGGCGCTGTTGGTAGTATGAGATTTTCCAAAGATGGTAATGGTATTTCTTTCAACAGACCGAATGCAAACTATATCGTTGCAAATAACCCCGGTGGTTTCTTCATCTTCCAGACCGGTGGAGGGAACGAGCGTATGCGTATAGATAGTACCGGTAACGTGGGGTTCGGCGTTACGGTGCCGGTTGCGAAGGTTGACATTGGTGGCCTTGGAGAGCCATTGAGAGTTTCCCGTACTGGTGCCGGTACATGGTCTATGACGCTTACTCCTGATCCGACGGGTGCAGGTAGTAGTTTGCATATGAATTCACTGACATTGGCGAACAGAACATCTACCGGCGACTTTGCTATCGCTACGCAGTCAACCGGGCAACCGACATTTGTTGTTAAACAGAATGGTAATGTTGGTATCGGCACCACAGATCCCAAGGCTTATAAGCTCGCTGTAGAAGGAACTATCGGCGCCAGAAAGATAAAGGTGACACAACAGGTTGGCTGGGCCGACTTTGTATTTGAACCAGATTATAAACTCCCCTCTTTATCTGAAGTGGAACAATTCATTATTGCACATAAACACCTGCCGGATGTACCTTCTGCCAAAGAAGTGGCTAAAGAGGGTGTAGATCTTGGTGAAATGAATAAGATCCTGTTGCAGAAAATAGAAGAACTGACACTGCATATGATCGAGCTGCAGAAAGAGGTGAAAGAGCTGAAGGCTGTTGCAGGAAAAGAAGCTAAATAGACATTAAAATGCGCCAGCCGGCGCTGTCAGGTTAATATAGTTGAACAAGCCGTCTCTATCTGTAAGGAGACGGCTTTGTTGTGTACACTAAGTTTATTCGGGCAGCATTGAGCTGGTTAAGGCAGTTCGTCAAACAGTGATAATTGTATCGTATTATCCGGCCGGTTATTGACCGGAACAATCTCCCCAAAATTAGACAGAGATATTCCCAATAAGCGTACTGGTTTGTCTTCTGGTTCAGTTGCCAGCAATAGCTGTTTCGCGGTTTCCAGTATCTTCTCCAGATCACCGACAGGAAAAGGGAAGGACTGATTACGGGTGATCTGCCTGAAATCGCTGTATTTGATCTTTAAAGTAACCGTTCTGCCTTTCAGCCCATATCGTTTTAATCGTTCGTATACCGTTACTGCAATCTTTTCCAGTTCTGCATTCATCTCTTCCGTGCGCGTCAGGTCATAAGGGAAGGTATCTTCTGCGCCGAGAGATTTTGTTTCGCGATGTGGTTGTATTTCCCGTTCGTCAATGCCTCTGACAATCCTGTAATAGAATGCGCCTACTTTCCCGAAGTGCGTTTTCAGGTCATTTTCAGATAAGCGTTTCAGGTCTGCGCCGGTGTGCAGGCCCATTCGTTTCATCTTTTCTGCTGTGACTTTCCCTACACCAAAGAACTTCTCAACCGGTAATTTTTCCATGAAGGATTCAATGGAAGAAGGACCGATGAAGGTGAGTCCGTCGGGCTTATTCAGATCGGAAGCAATCTTTGCGACGAACTTATTCACAGATACGCCTGCGGAAGCGGTGAGCTGTAATTCGTCTTTAATAGCCTGTTTGATGAGTTTTGCAATTTCGATGGCTGAACCGATCTGTTGTTTGTCTTCGGTGACATCCAGAAATGCTTCATCCAGAGAGAGAGGTTCAATGATATCGGTATGGCGGGAAAATATCTCCCGTATTTTGCGGGAGGCTTCTTTATAGACATCGAATCTTGGTCTGATGAAAATCAGTTCAGGACAAAGCTGTAAAGCTCTTTTGGAGGGCATGGCAGAGCGAACGCCAAACTTACGCGCTTCATAGCTCGCTGTTGCGACCACGCCACCTCTACCTTCGGGAGATCCACCTACTGCTATTGCTTTACCGCGATAATCAGGGTTGTCACGTTGTTCTACAGACGCATAAATGCATCCATGTCAATATGAATGATCTTCCGTAGTTTCTTATTTGTTTCACTCTCCATGTTAGCCGTAGATCTACAAAGCTACGTCAGTTTACCGAGGAATTGTTCTGCGTGGTGCAGGTGTGATTTAACACCTGTTTATCCATTTTATCCAGCATATTTACCAGCATACCCAGCCTTTGATTGTCTCCAGAAAATCCCTGTGCTGGTGCATGAAGCGCCAGAAAAGCCCATCCCATACCTGACACCAGTCCCCTTTCGGATAGTTGCTCATCTTCAGCACATAATTGCTGCTGCTGATATATGGTTTTGTGCTCATCAGTCCTCCATCAGCAAACTGACTCATCCCATATACATTGGGCACCATCACCCAGTCATATGCGTCGATATATAATTCCATGAACCACTGATAAATGGCATCGGGATCCAGTTCGCAGAGTAACATAAAATTGCCCAATATCATGAGTCGTTCTATGTGATGCGTGTATCCGTGTCTGAGTAATTTATGAATGGTCTGGTCTATGGGAGGAATGCCGGTATCACCGGTATAAAAACTATCGGGCATTGGACGTTTGTGATCCCAGAAATTAGTCGTGCGTTGCCTGCTGCCTTCCCTTCTGTACAGTATTCTGATAAACTCCCGCCAGCCGAGAATCTGCCTGATAAATCCTTCCAGTGAGTTCAGGGGTATTTTGTATGCAGGCGCCATGGTGATGGCTTTTTCCAATATCTGCATGGGCATCAGCAGACCGATATTCAAAGCCGGCGTCAACATGCTGTGATACAGGATGCTTTCCGTCTGAACGATCGCGTCTTCATAAATACCAAATTTATGGAAACGTTCTTCGATGAATTGTTCCAGCCAATGTTCTGCCTGTTGGTGTGTAACGGGATAGCGGCATGTTGCTGCATTTCCGGGGTTGTTTTTATAATGTGTCTGTACGTAGTCAATAGCTTCTTTTAAATACTTACCGGCTGAGGGGTAACGGATATCAGGAATACTTTCTCCTTTGGGGATCTTTTCCCGGTTATCTGCATCAAAGCTCCAGTGGCCGCCCACAGGTCCTTTGTGATCAATGAGTATCTGATGGGTTTTGCGCTGGTGAATGTAGAAGTCCTGCATGAAATAGCGCTTCCGCTTGTCGAAGAAATCGGTCACCTCATCCGGACGATTGATGAAACCGGGATTGGTGTAAATGCGGGGTACCATATTATGCTGTCTGCAGTATCTGTTGATACGTCGTTCCAGCAGATAATCGTCGGTTTCTGCATAGTGCAGTTCGTATACTTTTTTGCCGTGCAGCCATTTAATGAGTGCAGCTACTGTCGCATGTTTATCTGTGCTGTCGATGTAACTGACCTGATAACCCTTCTGCTCGAGGAAGTGCCGGTAATACTGCATACTGGCCCGGTGTAAGGTGAGCTTATGTTGGTGAAAAGGATATTGTGTGAAATAAAGCGCTTCTTCCACGAGGTATACCTGTCTGCTTTTGTCCAGAGCCGGATGTTGTTTGTACAACTGGTGTGGAAATATCAATGTGACCGCTTCCTGTGACATATGGGGTTATTTAAAACAAGAGCAGCAAAGAACATACCCTTTCCCGATAGGGAGACAATCGCCAAAAAAATGTTAAAGTGGTCTCTTCATTTATGGAAAGAACGAATTTACTGCATCATACCGAAAACATTCATTTACCCTAAATTCTATTTTGCTATGCAGTATGCCTTACTTTTCCTTGCAAGTTTATCAATACCTGTGTGGCTGAGCTCCGGTGTGGGGTTCTCCGGTCGTCGTACGGAGAAAATAGCTTCCGCGCTGACAGATGATAAAAGGTCATCGATTGGTATGTAAAGCCGGGTAACAATTGGGTATATCAGAATGGCAGCGGCGATTGCTATCTGTATGTCAATATCAAAAGTGGGGAAGGAGAGGCTACTAAACCAAGGGTGCCGCTGAATATATCACTGGTACTGGACAGAAGTGGCTCTATGAGTGGTGAGAAGATCAGGTATGCCAGACAGGCGGCTAAGTTCCTGATAGACCAGCTGAATAGCGCAGATCATTTGTCGATCGTCAACTATGATGACCGGGTAGAGGTGACAAGTCCCTCTCAGGCGGTTAAGAATAAAGAGGCCTTGAAAGCATCCATCGATAAGATCAACGACCGTGGTTCCACTAATCTTAGCGGTGGTATGCTGGAAGGATATACACAAGTAAAAAGTACCCGCAAAGAGGGGTATGTGAACAGGGTACTGTTGCTGACAGACGGATTGGCCAATCAGGGGATTACCGATCCGCAGGCACTGAAAAGACTGGCAGAGAACAAGTATAAGGAGGAGGGGATTGCGTTATCCACATTTGGTGTGGGAGCGGACTATAACGAAGACCTGCTGACCATGCTGGCTGAAAACGGAAGGGCGAACTATTACTTTATCGACAGTCCGGATAAGATCCCGCAGATATTCGCCAGTGAGTTAAAAGGGCTCTTAAGTGTAGTGGCACAGAACGCATGGGCGGAGATCAGTATTCCACAGGATATGGAATGTACTTATGTGTATGGTTATCCTTATGAAGTGAAGGGAGGGAAGGTACTGGTCCGTTTTAATGACCTCTATGCGAACGATGAAAAAGCCATCCTGATCAAGCTGAGAAGTAAAGGAACGTATACCACCAATCTGCGTTTTGATTGTACACTGGGTTATACAAATGTTTCCTCATTTGAACAGGTAAAAGAAAGCAAACCGGTGCAGATAAAGATCACCAACGATAAGGAACTGGTAGCAAAAGGAGAAGATAAGGAAGTACAGGAAATGCTGGCGCTGTTTGAATCTACCCAGAGCTTTGATGATATCATGGCCGATGTGGATAAAGGTGAGTACGATGCTGCCCGTAAAAAAGGACAGGCAGCCGTAAATGTGCTGAAGGAGAAGCAGCTGCGGTATAATTCTCCTAAACTACAGGAGCAGGTGACTAAAATGTCATCATACGTACAACAGATGGATTCTGTACGGGTGATGCGGGAGTCTGATAAGAGTATGTATCAGAAGATGAATAAGTCTTCCAACTACAACGTGAAAAAGATGAAGAGTATTAAATAATAACGGTCACCATCAATAAGAGAACGCCTGATCATTATGATCAGGCGTTGCTGTCTTATTTACTGTAGTGCTTAGTCTACCATAACGAGCACCTACACGATAATACTTACTTTATGCTTTCTCCAGTACTTCGAATTGTTCATCTGCACTTGGACCATAGCTACCCGGAATCGGAACGTCCAGCAGGCGGAGGTATACACCTAATTGCGCTCTGTGGTGTACGATCTGGGAATAGCTGATACGGATGAATTCAGCTTTGGTGGATTTGCTATAGATATCTTCACCATTTCTGAGGATCCATTGTTCATCCAGTTCAGGCAGCTGTGCTTTAGCCAGTCTTGCTTTTCCTGCAGCCAAAGTTTCTTCAAAATAGGCTAATAATTCTTTTACGTTGTTGATCACTTTAGGATCGTAAGGAGCAGTAGCGAAGTCCAGTTCCTCTGTATCCAGCACCATGTTTACCCAACCCGGGAGTTCGCCGATGTGTGTAGCCAGTCTGATCACAGACATGCTCTTTGGGTGCGGCTGCCAGTTGAACTTGTCTTCAGGAATAATGGAAAGCATCTTACGGGTGGTTTGTGCTTCCTGTTCCATTTCTTTAAGGAGAGATTGAATGATTTCCATGATTGCGTTGTTTTGTGATTCTGAAACAAAGTAACAGCTGCCTTGTGACAACCCTATGTCAGTAGCCTGTCAACAAACTGAAAATTTTTTCTAATCTACCAGCAACGCCTGATATTCTTTCTCAAAAGACTCTCCATAAATGTGTTCATATTCCTTTGCAAAACTGTTATAAACCGCTCTGGCGGCTGCATGTTGTCTGAGGGCAACCAGTGCCCTGCATTTAAACATGACAGCATCTTCGCTAAGCGGATCAAAGTTGAGGATGCTATTGGCGATAGCGATCAGTTGTCCGGGGCATATTTATGTGTATTCCTCTGCAGCTGGTGCAGGAAAAGGGTGGTAATACCGGTAGAGATGTCTGACTTGAACTTATCCAGCCAACCGTATTCGGTTTCGGTCAGCAGGCCTCCCCGGGCAGTAAGGGTTACCAGTGTGGAGATCTGCTCGGGGATATCGGTAGCTGCCTTTTCAAAGTACTGTAAGAGGTCAATGCTGACCTGTTCATCATTGAAATAGAGCAGCCATTTGTCGTTAACCTTTTCCAGTGTATAGGGGCCGACTTTGTCAAGAAGGTTCTTCAGTTTGACAATGTTGACAGAGCGGTTATTTCTGGCATCTTTTCCTGAGCGTCCGGGCCAGAGCACTTCATTGATCCTGTCAGATGTAATCCCTTTTTTGTCGGGTATGCTATGCAGCAGGAGGAGCAGGAACAGTTCTTTCAGCAGGGGACTGAATAAACGGGTGATATTATTGCCTTCATTGTCCAGTACGGTGAATTGTCCAAATAGAAAGATAGCTGGTCCGGCAGGAGAAGCGACAAGCGTTGTTTCGGTGAGGTCTTTACTGATCGTCAGCATAAGCGGTACCGGCGTGACTATTGTCTGATCAGCCGGAGGAGGAGTAGACATAGAGGGGCCCATGGTGCGTCGCATACTGAATAAGATACCCAGACAGAATAACACACCGATGCCTGTTGACAGCCATAATACCCAATGACTGGCAGGCGTGGTCTCCTCCGGTGCGACAAGCAGGGCCGGTGGGAAAGGATGGTATAAATACGGATCTGGGTAACATGATTTTCAGGGGTATATAATACAACAGCGATTAGTTTTTGTGCTTTTTCGTAGTAAAACAGCTCGGCTCTTGACCGGATATCGAAATAGCGGAAGGGAATGGCGGATGCTAATGGTGTGTATGTTGGTTGGGTCAGGGAACCTTTGATCAGTTGCAGGGAAGACTGCATTTTGTCATTGGCGAAGGTCAGGGCATAATAGCTTTTTTCCTTTGTATCGATGACCATGGAGTTGCCGAAAGCAAAAGGGTGTTCAGGTGCCGGCAATTCATATATTTTTTTGAAAGCCCCTGTTTTTGCATCAAAAAGGTTCAGGTCATAGAGGTTGTGAGGATTGAGCAGTTGATCGCCATTGACGCTGCCCCGGCCACCGATGATATAAGCGGAATCGCCGGCTGCAGTCGTACCGAGCGCCGCCTGATAGCGGGGTGTGTAGGTATCCCCACTGGTATTGAGTAGCTGCCATTGGCCGGTGGCGATGTTGTATCGTTGTACCTGATTGGTGTAGCGGTAGTTGCCATAACCGCCTATGACATAGATGGCACTGTCAAAGCCGGCGTAGAACCGGTTGGCATGCCAATACTTAGTAACGCTGTCATTGTCTACAGAGAGGTTCCATGTGTGATTGGCGGTGTTGTAGGTGCTGACCTTTTTCAGGTCGGTCAGGAAATTGTAGAGCCGATTACCGCCAAAGACGGACTGATTTCCGGCAGGCAGACCATGCGCCTGTGTCAGACTATCCGCACGCAGGAGGTTTTTGTTACAGTCATAGCGGAACATGGTATCGCGGGCACAGATATATAAGACCACTTTCTTTATCGAAGGCGACACTGGCGTTGCCCATGGTGGTGAAGTCCGTTGCCTGTTGCCAGTTGCGATAGACGTGCGCCAGCCAGATCGGATGGTCTATTTCGGCTACCTGCTGATGGATAATGTCGGTGTCTTTATTGCCGGTATACTGGCGTAAGGGCCAGTGGTGTACGAGGGTCTCTTCCCGGTACAACTGAATGTCCCGTAGCCGCATAGGAGGGAGGTCAAAGGTCTGTGCCCGGTCATACCGGTTGGCGCCAAAATAGAGTCTCCATTCCTTTCCCGGTGTAAAATGCAGGGGGGCCTTGCCGACCACCTGACCGTTCATATGCAGGGTCAGGGAGTGCTGTAAATGATTCACATCCAATTGCAGCTGCTGCCAGTCATGAATGAAAGGAGCGGGTGCTGTCTTCAGGGAGATCCCTGAATATTCATCCCCGGCTATCAGTTCAAAGGACTGTGTACGGACATTATATACGAGATCAATATGCTGGTCTTTTTCATCGGTGAGACGAAACACATATCCGAAGTAAGAGGCAATATTGGGAATAAAAGAGATGTCGAATCTGAGGCTGAATTGTTTTCCGGCAACGAAAGGCTTATCGGGAAACATGTTCATACCGGTCCTTGCATCCGGGTCTATATCCTTACTGGCGAATTCAAGTCCGTATTTTTCCTGGGCAAACAGCAACCCGGGCATTATAATTAACAATGCTAATAATGTGTATCTATGGAGGCGTTTCTTCAATAAAATATGTTCACCGGCAACCCACATTGTTCCCTGTTTTGAGACAGCAAGTTATATTCTTTCTGCGCAACGTAGTGTTAACTTTTCTTTAACAGTGACTATTTGGCTAAACTATAAACGAATGTTATTCAGTCTATTAATGTGTTAACATACATAGATTAATAAGATTAGTCAACCCCGTTAATCCCCTGTTAATGCCCCTGTTTATACCCCAGACCTTCCTTTGCGGGACATTAACGCTATTTCCAATTATTACAAACAATCACAACAGAAACATCATGAAAAGATGGTTATGCGTCCTCTTACTGACTTGTTGTGTTTTTAGCACTTATGCGCAATCGCGTATTGTTAAAGGCCGGGTCACTGACGAAACGGGGCAACCTGTGATCGGTGCAACAATTAAAGTATCGGGGACCACCAACGGGACGGGGACAGATGAAAAAGGTAATTTCCATCTGAACACAACTGACAAACCTGTGCTGATCTTCAGCTCTATCGGGTACAGAACAGACACTTTACCGGTTACTACACAGTCAGACATTCATATGGTATTGCGTAGCAATGTAGCGGCGCTGAATGATGTGGTAGTAGTGGGGTATGGTACAACGAAAAAAGTAAACCTGACCGGTGCTGTATCACAGGTATCCGGAAAGGTGCTGGAAAACCGTCCTATTCCTAACCTGAGTCAGGGCCTGCAGGGGGTAATTCCCAACCTGAATCTGGTGATGGGAGATGGTAAGCCGATCCAGTCGCCGGCATTTAATATCCGCGGTACGACTTCCATTGGTCAGGGAGGTAATGCCCTTGTACTGATCGATGGAGTAGAAGGTGATCCGAGTATGCTGAATCCGGCGGATGTGGCCAGTATCTCTGTACTGAAAGACGCTTCCTCAGCTGCTATTTATGGCGCCAGAGCAGCTTTTGGTGTAGTGCTGATCACCACCAAAACACCTGTTAAAGACAAACTGACGGTTAATTACTCTTCCAACTATTCTGTAAAGAAACCGACCACCGTACCTGATATGGTGACCAATGGTTATGAGTATGCGAAGAACTTCAATGAGGCGTGGTCTGCCTGGAATGACTATTCCCAGACGCCGCAGAATATCAACAAAACCCAGAAATTCTCACCTGCTTACCTCGAAGCACTGAAGGCGCACAACGATAATCCATCCCTGCCGAAGACGGAGCTGGACGGAGCGGTAACTATGTATATTATGGTAATACGGATTGGTATGGCCTGTTGTACAAGAACCGCACAACCGCGATGGATCAGAACCTGTCTGTATCCGGAAGCAGTGGGAAAGCAAGTTATGCCGTATCCGGCCGTTACTACGGACAAGACGGTCTGTTCCGTTTTAACTCGGATGATTACAGCATGTACAACGTACGCGCTAAAGGTAATATCCAGCTGACCGACTGGTTACAGGTGTATAACAATACTGAATATTCCAGCAGGGAGTATCATAACCCCCTGAACGTTGGTGAAGGTGGTGGCATCTGGAGAAACATGGCGGATGAGGCGCATCCTTCTTCTATGTTGTTCAATCCAGATGGTACACTGACTTACACGGCGGCTTACACAGTAGGCGATTTTGTATATGGCAAGAACGGTATTGATTTCAACCGTGCGTTATTCCGTAATACAACTGGTTTCATTGCCAACGTATTCAAGAATAAGTTCAGACTCAGAGGAGACTTCACTTATCAGAGCATTGCAGATAAACAAAAACGTCTGCGTGTACAGGTGCCTTACAGTGCTGCGCCGGGCGTAGTAGCTTATGTGGGTACCGGTTACAATGACCTGATGATGAAAGACTCTACCAACAGGTATTTTGCCTCCAACGTGTATGGTGAGTATGAAAATACTTTTGCCGGCGGTCATTACCTGAAGGTACTGGGAGGTTTCAACTATGAGCAGGCCACTTATACCGGTCTGGCGGTAACAAGAAATGGTCTGATCTACAGTGATGCAAAAGACCTGAACCTTGCACTGGGTAGCAACATTGTTACTGCTGGTGGTTATGAGAAATGGGCGATTCAGGGTGAGTTCTTCCGTGTGAACTATGGATACAAAGATCGTTACTTACTGGAGGTAAATGGCCGGTATGACGGTTCTTCCAAATTTCCTTCCAATCAGCGTTATGCATTCTTCCCGTCTGTATCTGCAGGTTGGAGAGTATCGCAGGAATCTTTCTGGCATGTACCCTCTAAGATCATGTCTGACCTGAAGATCCGTGGTTCCTATGGTTCACTGGGTAATGGTAACATCAACTCTTATGCTTTTCAGGAGCAGTTCCTGATTGCGCAATCCGGTCGTGTTATCAATGGTATCAGACCACAGACGACCAGTCAGCCGAATGTACTGCCAAATGGTCTTACATGGGAAACATCTACAACTACCAACGGTGGTATCGATATGGCATTCCTGAACAGCCGTCTGACAGCGAGCGGAGATGTTTATCTGCGCAGAACGACAGACATGTTCACTGTAGGCCAGACATTGCCGGCGGTATTTGGTACAGATGTACCTAAGGGAAACTATGCTAACCTGAAGACTATCGGATGGGAAGCGACTATCTCATGGAGAGATCAGTTCAAACTGGCTGACAAACCTTTCCATTATGGTATTACAGCGGTGATATCCGATTATACGGCGACTATCACAAAGTATAACAACACTAACAATAAGCTGTCTGATTATTATGCAGGTCAGAAGCTGGGAGAGATCTGGGGATATGAAAATGATGGCTACTGGACTGCACAGAATGTTGGTCAGGCGAAAGCTGCACAGGCTTTATTCAAAGCGTCCAACAGTGGTACATGGTTACCGGGTGATATCAAATTCAAAGACCAGAATAATGATGGCGTCATAAACAATGGTGCAAATACTGTAGCTGATCATGGAGATATGAAGATCATCGGTAATTCTACACCACGTTACAGCTATGGCCTGACGCTGGATGCCAACTGGAATAATTTCTTCTTCAGCACTTTCTTCCAGGGTGTTGGTAAACAGGATTGGTGGCCGGGTGCAGAATCAGATGTATTCTGGGGACAGTACAACAGACCTTACAACTTTATGCCTAAGTCTCAGGTAGGAAAGATCTGGTCAGAGCAGAACCCGGATGCATACTTCCCACGTTACCGTGGTTATATCGCGCAGAATGGCTCCGGTGTATTGAATGCAAAGCAATCCAAATATCTGCAGAACGCGGCTTATATCCGTCTGAAGAATATTCAGGTAGGTTATAATCTGCCGAAGACATTTATCAGTCGTGCGAAATTGTCTGCAGCCCGTGTATTCCTTTCTGCAGAGAACCTGTGGGCACACTCTCCTATGTTTAAGGTAACAAAAGACCTAGATCCTGAGAGCATTGGCAGATCAGATACTGTCACTGATTCCGGTAACTCCGGTAATGGTAACAACTATCCTATCCTGAAGAGTATGACCCTTGGTCTGAATGTTACATTCTGATAAATAACACAATCAAAAGATAGTAATGATACAACAATATTTTTCCCGGTTACAGCGCGTGATGATGATCGCAGGTGTGGCGGCTTTATTGAGCGGCTGTGCGAAGAACCTGGATCAGACGCCGGTAGCAACTGCTGATAAGGATGCTATTTTCGGTAGTGAAGCAGGTATGAAATTATATACCAACTCTTTTTACGATGTGCTGCCATCGATGGGAGATGTGTTCAGAAAAGATGCGATGGCGGACTACAGTGCGGTGAGTGCAGTGCCTGATTTCCTGAGAACCGGTGCGTATAATGCACGTGTGGCTGATGGATGGGACTGGAAGCAGTTGCGTAATATCAACTATTTCATCGTCAACTGTAACAATCCTGCAATAGACTCAACTACCCGTAACAACTACGTTGGTCTGGCGCGTTTCTTCCGTGCATACTTTTATTTCGAAAAGGTAAAGCGTTTTGGTAATGTGCCCTGGATTAACAAGCCACTGGATATTAATGATCAGGAAGGATTGTATGCAGGCAGGGATAACCGTACGCTGGTGATGGATTCTGTGATTGCGGATCTGGATTATGCAGCAGATCACATTACCTTAAAAAGTGATGCAAGCGCGAGCCAGATCACGAAATATGTGGTATATGGCCTGAAATCGAGAGTGTGTCTCTTTGAAGGTACTTTCCGTAAATACCAGACTTCCTATAATCTGGCGGGTACAGCACCGGCACTGTTACAACAGGCGGCTGATGCGGCAAAGAAGGTAATGGATGAAGGCGGTTTCGCGATCAATCAGACCGGAGGTGCAGGCGCTTCTTACCGTCAGCTGTTTATCAGTGCGGCGCCGGTGGCTACAGAAGTGATGCTGGCAAACGTGACCAGCAGTACATTAGCGGTATTCAATGACGCTAACTGGTATTTTACCTCTGCTACCTATGGTAACCGTCTGAGCTTTACCAGAACCTTCATTAATACCTACCTGAACATTGATGGTACACCGTTTACCAATGAAGCGGGACATGAAACGCAGACATTCGCGCAAGAAACACAGGGCCGGGACATGCGTTTGCAGCAGACCATCCGTATGGGATCCTATACCCGTACCGATAATGGAAAAACCGTTGCAGCTCCGCCTGTATTTTCTTATACTTACACTGGCTATATGCCGATCAAGTTTACGCTGGATGATACATATTATGACGGCGGTACAACCGGTACGAACTCCATCACGCTGATGCGTTATGCAGAGATTTTGCTGAACTATGCTGAAGCGATGGCAGAACTGGGTAAACTGTCTGATAATGATTGGGCGAAAACAGTAGGTGCACTGCGTGCGCGTGCTGGTATTACCGGTGGTATTACGGCTAAGCCGACGGTGGCTGACAACTATCTGAAAACAAATTATTTTCCGGATATTTCAGACGCAGCCTTGCTGGAGATACGCAGAGAGCGCGGTATAGAACTGGTATTAGAAGGTTTCCGTTTTCATGATCTGATCAGGTGGAAAGCAGGTGATCTGCTGACGAAGCCATGGGTTGGCATGTATGTGCCGGCACTGGATACACCTATGGATCTGAACGGAGATGGTGTACTGGATGTATGTTTTTACAAGACGGCGCCCGCTGAGCAGGTAAAGGGAGTTACGTATATCAATGTAAGTCCTGTACTGAGCAGTGGTACAAATCCGCAGGTATTATCAGATGATACACACGGTGAGATTCATTGGCTGGACAATGTATCCCGCGAATGGGATGATTACAGGTATCTTTACCCGGTGCCTTATACTGACCTGCAACTGAACCCTAAACTGGGACAGAATCCGGGTTGGGAGCTGTAAAGAATTAAATTAAATGATCATTATAAATACGAGATGCAGATGAAAAGAAAGATGCTCCTGATGGCTGTTTTTACCGTGCTGAGTTACGCTGTAATGGCGCAGAGAATGACGGTGGCCACTTACAACATGCGTAATGACAATAACAAGGAAGACGCTGCTCATGGCAACGGTTGGAAACAGCGGTATCCGGTGATTGCTTCCATGATCCGCTTTCATGGTTTTGATATTTTCGGAACACAGGAATGTATGCACCATCAGCTGGAAAACCTGAAAGATAGTCTGCCGGGTTATGCATATGTAGGGATAGGCCGTGATGACGGAAAGGAAGCTGGCGAGTATTCTGCAATCTTTTATAATGGTGTAAAGTTTAAATTGCTGGAACACGGAGATTTCTGGATGGGTGAAGAGACAGACAAGCCAAAGAAGGGGTGGGATGCTGTATTGCCAAGGATCTGTACATGGGGTAAATTCAAAGAGATCAAAACAGGGTTTACTTTTTATTTCTTCAACCTGCATATGGACCACGTAGGTGTAAAAGCACGTGCGGAGAGTGCGAAGCTGGTGATGGATAAGGTGAGAAAAATGGCGGGCAACATTCCGACTATTCTGACAGGCGACTTTAACGTGGATCAGCAAAGTGAATCTTATACATTGATCAATACTTCCGGTCTGTTGAAAGATGCGTATGAAACAACCGCTATCCGTTATGCGGAGAATGGTACTTTCAATGCATTCAATCCAAACAGTAAGACGGACAGCCGTATTGATCACATTTTCCTGACTAAACAATTCCGTGTGGAAAAGTATGGTATACTGACGGATACTTATCGCGGTCCGGTGGTAACAGAAAATGGCGACGACAAAGTGAGTTCGGCTGATTTCCCAAAAGAGGTATCACTGAAGAAGTACGTGGCACGTGTGCCATCTGATCACTTCCCGGTGATGGCGATTATTAGCTGGAAGTAAACAGCATCATACGTTATCATACAAAAAGCTCCTGTTGGTATCATCCGGCAGGAGCTTTTTGAATTTTTTCTGAAAATATTTTTTTTAGTGCAAGTATAGTTAGGAGAGCCTGAATGCCGCTATTGGTAAGGCGTATATGTAGTCTGGATAATAGTTGTTAACAGATCTTATTTTTTCTTTCTATAACAAGTAGTAGTACTCACTTGTGTTTCAATGAGTACATGTTTTAGGGGATGCTGATTAGCAATTAGTTGAAGGAAAAGCGAAAATGGAAGCTGTTGGAACACGCAATTAACGGGCTCCCTACTGAAACTGTCAGGATATATATTGCGTATGTTTATTATGTATTAACACGCTTAAGCTTTCGTAATTTTTTATGATGCACTTACCTGAAAACATAATCATGACTGTAGTATTTGGATTAATGCTGGCGCTCATTGTTTTTCTGCTGACCAGACATAATTTTTCCAAACATGGCAAGACAGACTATCAGAAGAAGATAGAGATTGCCAACAACGAAATGCTGTATTCCATCAGGCCTTTACTTGTTGAAAAGAAGGTGCCTTCGAAGGAAATCCTTGGAGCAGTTCGTTACTCAACCGCAAAGAAGTATGGAGTGGAACAAAATGACCTTTACGATGAATTTTCTCTGACGAGCGACTTAATTAATGAAACGATTGCCAATTCATTTCTGACTTCAGATGAGAAGCTGGAGTTCTGTAGTCTGCTGCAGTCTATTAAATAGAAGCAATCTGTTTTTTGCCGGCAAATGCCTTCTAAGTTAATTCTTAGAAGGCATTTTGCTTGCTGGCTTTTTAGTATTTTTTGCCGCTGTAGATTTAGAGGAGTTTGATTTATCAGTATCCGTTTTTGTTTTGGAAACTGTTTTAGCGGTTGTTGGTTTGCTGTTTGTTGCTTTTTCTGCGGATGTTTTTGCAGTAGCGGGTTTCGGCATAGTTGCCTTTGGCACCGGCTTCTTGCTGTTGATCCTTTTTATTTCTGTGCTGGCGAGGTCTTTTGCTTCCTGATCGCCGTATTTCAAGGTCTGCTCGTAGTACATCACTGCATGCTCATCATCTCCTTTTTTAGCGTAGATATTAGCGATGTTGTTCAGTACAATATAATCTTTTGGCGCGATAGCATTTGCTTTCAGGAAGGTTTTCAATGCATTGTCTGTATCTTCTTTCAGAGTGTATGCCAGACCGAGGTCGGAGAGGCTTTCCACGTGTTTAGGATAATATTTCAGCACAGTTTCAGAGATCAGCTTGATGTTGTCGGCCTGGCTTTTACCTACGTTGTAGATCTGGGCAACGTATTCCTGCACAGCATTCAGCATGAACTGTTCTGGTTTTTCCAGTGCTTTGTTATCAGACCATTTCCATTTATTGTCGATCGTGTGACCGTAGTTGATAGCGGACACCAGTTCTTTGGTCAGATAGGTATAATTATAGTTTTCACCCAGCATATAGATTTTGCCGAAGCGCATATCCAGACGGTTGGGGAATTTGGAGATACCGGTATTAATATATTTAAAACCTTTTCCCAGTGGTTCTTTCTTGTAACCTACCTCACTGGTATAACCGGCAGGGTCACCATTTTTGCCAGCTTTGAGGGCATTGGAGCCGTTGGCAGTATGGTTGATGGTCACTACTTCTGTTTTACTTTTGGAAACGTAATAGTTGAAGTATGCGATATAGAGTTCAGCGTCATTGGGCTTCGCTTTCTCCCATTTCGCCAGCAATACACGTTGTTTGGTAGTGTCGCCGCTAGTGCTTAACTTTTCGAAATCCTGCTTATAGTTTTGGGCAATAGTAGGGACAGAGAATGCTGTGGACAGCAATAAGAATGTAGAAAATCTTTTCATATTCATAGGATTGGAATAAACGGTACTACGCCGTTGATATAAAAAATCGAACCTTGTTCTTACTGGTTAGACCAGACCTTGGAGTACAAAGTTACTGAGATAATACTATTATTTGCCATATTTTGACCTGACGGTCATAAATAAGTTGCTTTCATAGATGCTTTGCGGTGAGATAACCGTTTCATTTACAGGAAGATTGTCCCCATAACGTTCACGGATAATCTCTTTCACTGGTTCACTGCTGAGATCAAATTCTTTCATCTTCTGCAATTTGCCCACTTCTACGCCAGCGGCTCTCTTATAGATCTTCCATATCAGCTCTGAGCAGTATATTTTATCGTCGGACCATTCGAAGTAAGCATCATAGGATTTGCCCAGCATTTTTTTGCCTTCGGCTTCCATCTTTTGCAATACCTGCGGTGTCAACTGTTTATCTGCATTTTTCAGCCGGCGTACTACATATTTTTTCCCTTCCCCATGTGAGATCCATTCGTCCAGTGGTGTCATCCGGACTGGTTGTACAGCCTCCAGTACATAGTCTTCATTTCCCACTTTCCAGATCAAGCCGCAGTGACTGAACTGCGAATGTGTGGCGAGTCTTACCGCGTGGCATTGCGGAGACATAGACGTCTGAAAAATAAGGTCCCCTGAGCGCAGCGGCGCTTCCTCTCTAAAGCCATACAATAATGTAAGTGTACTTAATGAGGTAATAACCAATCCTGTTGTGAGTATCTTCTTCATACGTAATCGGGAAACTGGATATAAGCGCTTACGTTATACACATATAAATTTAGTTAATTTTATCGCTACGCAAATGTTAAAATACTGGAAACAGGACTATTCCTATTGTATTTTAACCCCTTTTTATGCTTTTTTACCTCTTTGGGTGAGGAAAATTGATGAATGGTAGGAATTTGCTGAGTGCCACTACTTACTGTTTTAAGTAGCTATTGTGCTATTTGGCGCTTATACTTTGCATTTTGCTTCGTGGTGCACCGGGAACTTCACTGAGTTGGCGATAAAGCAAAGCTGGTTTGCTTTTTCATGTAGTGCGTTCGCCCTGTCAATCATGGCAGCATCTTTCACCGTTACTTCCGGATACAGGGTAACTCCGGAGAAATGACCGCCGCCATCTGCTGTTTCTACCATCGTTCCGGTGGCATGATCCACATAATCAACTACTACGACGCCGGCTTCTGCGCAAAGGTGCAGGTACCAGAGCATATGGCAGGAAGAAAGGGAAGCTACGAGCATTTCTTCCGGGTTATAACGGGTTTTGTCTCCCCGGAAGCTGGGATCGGAGGAGCCTGGAATTTCCGGCTTGCCATCGGTCTGTAAGATGTGATTGCGTTCATAAGCCTGATAGGCAGCAGTGCCGGCACCTGTATTGCCGGTCCAGCGGGTAGTCATCTTATAATGGTGCGTTCCTTTCATAATGATATCAGATAAGTGCCTGTTTAACCATTGTATTCCGCGAGCCGCTGCAAAAGCGGAAGAAAAGCCTCTATCAGTGCCAGTTCTTCGGCAGAGAAGAGCTTATCCATTGCTTTTACCAGCCATTCTTCTTTAATCCGTCTGTTTTCATACAGGTGCCGGATGCCCTTTTCTGTCAGAGATACCACCGATTTCCTTTTGTCGGTTTCATCCATCACGCGGTTGACGCAACCCACTTCTTCCAGCCGGTTGAGGATCTGAGAGATGGCCTGTGCCGATATACGCTCCATTTCTGCCAGAGCGGAGGGTAGCAATTTGCCGTGCTGGTCGAGCAGGCCCATTGTGAGTAACTCAGCATTGGAGAAATCGGAGCTGATGTTTTGTTTGCGTAGCTGCCTGACCAGACGGGTTACCGTACTGCGCAGGGAAGCGGCTACTTCATAAGTGTTTGCGGACATAATACAGAATCAATTTACAAAGTTACTTTACATTTTTGGAACTAACGCATTCTGAAGGGTTGATTGTCTGCTGAAATGCTATTTTCGGCTACTGACGGGCGTTTTATGTCTCCGGTAGGTGTTTTTACGGTCTTTTAGGAGCAGACGGGCAGGAAGAGAATGGCTGTGTTTCATAAAAAAGCTGTACTTTTGTAAAGTAACTTTATTAATTTACTTAATCAAATGTCAGTATTTCGTTCATTAAAACACCATAACTTCAGACTTCACTTTATAGGACAAGCCATATCACTCATCGGGACGTGGATGCAACGCGTAGCTATCAGCTGGCTGGTATACCGCATCACGGGTTCTGCTCTTCTACTTGGACTGGTGACTTTCCTCAGTCTGATACCTTCATTAGTGCTGGCTCCTTTTGCCGGCAGTTTCATTGACAGACATAATAAGTTCAAGGTAGTCATGGTCACCCAGATCGCATTGATGGTGCAGGCGGGTGTACTGGCGGCTATGGTCTGGTTGAATTATTACAGTATGATCTGGATCTCGGTATTGAGTCTGGCGCAGGGCCTGATAAACGCCTTTGATACGACAGCAAGGCAGGCACTGATGGTCGATCTGGTAGATGACAAAGAAGATCTGCCGAATGCCATTGCGTTAAACTCTTCTGCATTCAATGCTGCGCGACTGGTAGGACCGGCATTGGCGGGTATCATCCTTAGTTCATTCGGAGAGGATATCTGTTTTCTGATCAACTTCCTGAGTTTCATAGCGGTGATCTGTTGTTTGGTGATGATGAAACTGGCGCTGATACCAGCTTCCCGTTCAGATGTGAATATCTGGGCCGACCTGAGAAAGGGATATGAATACCTGAGAGAGTCCCCTGATCTTTCTTCACTCATAATGCTGTTGGCAGCTTCCAGTTTGCTGGTAATACCTTATACGACCTTACTGCCTGTTTTTGCCAAAGACGTTTTCCATGGTGATGCTACAACCTTTAGCTGGTTTGAAAGTGCTGCCGGATTGGGCGCATTGTTTGGCGCTGTGTTTATGGCTACTTTAAAGCCCGGCCGTGATCTTATCAGACTGACCATACTTTCCAGCACTGTGTTTGCAGTAGCCTTACTGGGACTGGCAGTATCTTCTTCTATTGTACTGGCGTTGGCAGCTACTGCTGCTACCGGCGGCGGATTGATGATCCAGAACTCCGCAATTAATACTTATCTGCAGACGCATGCTTCTTCTGAAATGCGTGCCAGAACACTGAGTTACTACATAATGTCTTATCAGGGAATGTTACCGATCGGTAGTCTGGTAATCGGATATCTCGCCCATTATTTTGGCGTGGGAGTAGTGGTGTTTGCGGAAGGGATTATGGGTATACTGATAGTCTTAGTATTTATGTTGCATCAGCGGGGTATCAGTCACTGGATAAGAGTCCTGCATGTCATCAGACTGCGTTACCTGCGATAGTTGCATGTAATAAAAAAAGTGTTCAGCCTGGCGCCGCAAACTACCAGACTGAAACACTTATAGGAAAACAACAATGGAAGCAAGGCCAGGCATAGATTATGTAAAAGGCCGGTCAGACAAACAATGGGGTTGGGGATATCAGTGCAAGCAGCAGGCGCCTTGCCACTATGCACTGACGGAGACCGCGGCTCCTGACAACATAATGGATGAGTGCTTCGGTACTATTTGATGAGTACCACGTTAAATGCTCTTACGATTGTCTGCACATCACTGTTAGAGCGCTTAGTATTTTTGAAACGGATGGCAGTGAAATTATTTTCGTTTACATCCGGGAGATACACATACAATGTTTTCACTTCTCCGGTGGAAAAAAAGAGGGTACATATGCCTTCGTATGAAATAGCAGCAGGTTGCAGCTGCATATCAATTCTGAATGTTACATTACTTTGAGAGAAAGCCTGATCAAATAGCACAAGCTCCTGATGCTGATCTCTTTCATCGCCGAATACCATTACCAGATCATCTTGTGATGTGGATAAAGGATCAATGTTATCTATTGAACCAAAAGAGGATATCTGCAATAATCCATCTGAATTTTTCAGTTCTCTGTTATCGATAGTCGCTACCGTTGTCACGGAGCCACCGGAAGAGAGCTGGGCTGGCCTGGATAAATAACCGGGATTACCATTATTAAAATAGGTTGCTACAAATTGGTTCATTCTTGATTTCAGCATAGTATATAAAAGATATTTAAGTCGTATCTGTAATGGCTGCATCGTTATGTCATGCAAGGGCATGAGCAGGGCTTGTCGCCACAGGATGCAACTCAGTTAATTGCTGCCGGCAAGGCAGTAAAATGAATGTGTTCTTGAAAGTGGCGCCTGCACTAAGCATGCGAACATGCAGGCGCCGTTAATCAGGAGTTTACATAGTCAAAATGTATTGCTTAACAAGATTGTTTCATGAGCTGAGGTGAAAAGAGTAATTACATAACCAAAGATTTGTACGTTACAAGATTGATTTTTAGTTGTTCAGAAGCATATTGATTGCTGCTGAACAGGGTTTTATATTCAATAGGAATGGTGTTTTATTTGTTTGATCTTCATGATTACCCTACAAAGATACAGGTGCATTACGCAGCCATCATGCGTAGTGAAAATAGCCTGAAAATATTCTGTAAACAGGTACTGCCGATATCGCAAACGTGGACTTGATATGGAGCTTGTGCTGAGTGGTGTTGTATGCTGTGAAATGTAGGTCTGATGTGGCTTTAGAGGTGTTCAGGTAACGCGGCAATAGCCGCCGGAGGTACCGGCAGCGATAAGAGGTATTTCAGTATAAAAAGATAAGATTCACATGATTATAAACAGTGTACAATACGATGGCAAAAATACTATTCGCGTTGAATAATAGTACGCACTGACTGATGATGAGATGTGATGAATGGCAGTTGTGCTGCATGATGCGCCGTGATCGTTTGTGTGGAGAAATATCGATGTATTACTGCCGGTATCTGCGGTGCCTGTATAGCAATGATATCGGCTACAAGATGTTGTTTGTTTGCCGACAAAATGGCTCCGTTAAAGGCTCTTATCTGTAAGGTGATGATCAGTGTACCTATACCGGCAACATCCACAGGAAATATTGTTCCTTCAAAAGGAACGGTAGCATCAATACTGCAAGTGCTTGTTTGTGTGCCCATCACGCGGCGTGTTGTACAATCAATCCGCGTAGCGATCATTTTTATTTCCAGTGCTGTAATGCCTTTGTATTGCCGCAATGTTTGTGCGGGTATATGCAGTGCATGATCCGCAGCAAAGAAAGGACTTACAGGGAAGAAATGATCAGTACCGGCGCACTGATTAAATCGAAAACCTTTTATCGCGTTGATTTGATGGCCGGCGGATGGAATGAGTGTCTTTGTCAGCCGGTTGACATGCGTGCTGTCGCAATGCACATCCAATGCTGTATAGATAGCATGACGGATAAATGCTGCCTTTTTACTGGCCATACCGAATCGTTGTGCGGCGCGTTTTGTTGCAACGGACTGACGTATCGTATCCGGTGTGCCACGCAGGAAATGTGCACTTTTGCGGCGATAGCCGACTATGTTTCCCAGGCGGCCGGTGAATTGAATAACAGATGTTTGTTTTGCCATAATAATGTATACTGTTTGTATGTAAATATAGCATTACCAGCTGCTGTCGGGAGACGGACAAATTGTGGATTGTCTAATGGTATTTCGGGTGTATCTGCGGATTATTTAAAGGTAATTCGGGTCGTGTTGAATAAGCGTTAACGTGTGTCGGGTACAATGTAGAGAATAACGAAAAATATAAGTGGAAAGGCAAGGCAGTAGCCAATTTGAAAAATAATAAAAGGAGAAATGGATATTTCTCCCCGGTTAACAAAGAATGAAAACTACAGCTTTTACGAAAAATTCACATGCATAAGAAAGATAAATCAGGGTTAAATCAGCAAACGCTTTGCTCCCATGTGAGCGTCTTTGTCCGCCGTGACGGACGCAGATGGAATCGAACCACGAAGTAACGCTTGTCTACGACACCTGATTAAAAAGGTGAAAAATAGCAGGGTAAAAAGTTGGAAGCGACCATTCTAACGCTCTACCAACTGAGCTACCTGCGACAATGTCAGACAGGGGAGGGCTCGAACCTCCGACCCATAGATTTTCCGAAGTAACGCTTTCCTACGACACCTGCTATAAGCACTTATAAGAACGGGGTAATATCAGAGAAATAATTGTTTGGATCTCTGCCTATGCACTCGGCCACCCGTCTTGCGACGGAGGGGGATTTCAACCCCCGTAGGAGATTTTGTCGGTTTGGAGTCGATGTATTATTTCTCTACGACACCCATTCTTAAAAATTTAAAACATAAACAACAGAGGTAACAGCCGGAAGTGTTTGTAGTTCTACCTAAAAGAGCGAAGTAACACTTTCCCACGACACTCGTTGTTATGTTGGATTAACAGGATAAAAACCGATAAACCTTTTTCAAATACGTGCGCTACTATTGCGCTACCTGCCTTGCGACAAGATGGGATTTGCACCCACAACCCCGTATTCCCAACGAAGTAAGATTTATCAACGACACCTGTTGTCCGGTTATAATACATCTCTCCCTTTTGGAGGGATGTATGAATCAGGTTAACAAGCATGAATTGCTATAGAGCAAGACCGGCAATTTCAGTGATAGCGTCACCTCCCCGGTCAATCGCGTCCAATATTCCGAAGATCTTGTCGCTCCATCCCGCAATGAGGAAAACATCATCCTGACGCACATCCAGAGGTACGGTGTTGTAACCCGCCAGATTGAACAGGTACAGCTTTGCGTTTGGCGCTATCTGCTTGTACTTTGCCCATTTAGCTGACATACTGTTGGATGCAGCGGCGTTGCCGGTGTTGCTATCCCACAGCTGTCCGTCGGTAAATAGCATTATTTTGTCAGCTACATATCTTTGATTGATCAGATCATCCAGCACGAGATAGCCGTTAGTGGAGTAACCCACTTCACCTTCTCTTCTGTAGAACTCATCGACATTACCGAGAATATTATCAGGAGACATGCTCACTCTTTTCCATGTATCACCGAACATACCTGTGATGACGTGTTGGCACTTATGCTGTAACAGCATGGCCAGTAACAGTCCGATATCATACAGTAGTACGGTACTCTTTGGAGATACAGGTTGCTGCATAGAACCGGATACGTCACATGCGATGACTACTTTTGTATGCTCGTCAAATCCTTTCAGGTGTTCAACACTGGTCTGCAATGCTTTTTCCAGTGCTCTTTTCAATTCAATGATATTACCGTGCTGTATGTTCCTGATTTCTCTGTAAGCAGACAGGTAACGGAATGGCAACTGCTTTGCATGCATGACCGCCTTTTTATCGGCCAGCATCTCAGATACCTTCATCAGGTATTTTGTATCGACATTGTAATCAAGCATGTTACGCAGGTTTCGCAATGCCGCCATGTATCCCAGTTTTCCGCTTTCTATCAGTTCAGTCCATACCCATCTGAATGCTTCTTTTTTAGCATATTCAGAATCGTATTTTGCCTGACCTGCTGCAGACAAGGCCGTTTCCCATGTATAAGGCGTATCCAGATTATCCTGTACGATCTTATCGAACAGCGCCTGCTGCTTGTCATCCTTAGCTTTCGGATGTACAATGAAGAGGGCATCTTTTAATGTGATGGCCGTCTTACGGTTATATTTAGCGAACTGGTATTCATCAAATTTATTGAAGGCGACAGCAAGTCCTTTCTGCAGCTGTTTACTCAGATTATTGAGCTTTTTAGTCTCTTTTCTTTCGTTTGCCACCGCATAGTAAGCCAGTACTTCTGTAATTTCGTCGGCCCGCTGGATAACGCGTCCAGTCAGTTTTCCTACCAGATCGTCTCCTTTGTGCACCTTTGCCAGTTCTACTGTCAATACCATTGGTACTGAACGCAGATACATCTTTTCTCTGGTGTAAACTGCCAGTCTTGCTACGAAGCCGGGATCATTTTTAGCGATCAGTGTACGCAGGCGTTCCAGCTTCTCTGTGCTTTTTTCATAAAACTGGTCTTGCAGAGAAGCGGTGACTACAGCACTGTACAGTTCCATTTCAGGTGTCAGGGTGTATGCCGCTGCTCCTTCGTGGTTGACTACTTGTTTGATAGTTTTGAGCTTGTTGAATCTCATGACCGTTTGTTTTTGTTTGATGATACAAAGTTGGATGGCATATGCGCACTTTTTTTGCGCACTAAAAACTTTTTTGTGATTTCTTTTAAAAAAAATGTGGCTATGGCTTGTCTGCGGGTATATAATATAGATACAGGAATCGCCTGCCGGGGAAAAATGTACAAGACATAGGGAAGAGTATCCATTTTCCGGCGATGGACTTTGTTGCAATTTTACATCGTCAATAACGACAAACACACACATCAAACATAAAAAAATGAAAACGTTCAATGTTCCATCAAGAGAAGAAGTAAGTGCCAACAATCAGACACTGTTTGACAATCTGAAAAAAGGTCTGGGTAAAGTACCTAACCTGTATGCGACAATGGCTTATTCCGAAAATGGTCTGGCTACTTACCTGGCATTATCAAACGGAAAAACATCATTGAAAGCAAAAGAGAAAGAAGTCGTAAATCTGGTAGTAAGTCAGGTGAATGAATGTGATTACTGTCTGGCGGCGCATACCTTTATTGGTAAACTGAATGGCTTTTCTGATGAACAGGTGATAGAGATCCGCAAGGGCGGTGCTTCTTTTGATCCTAAATTGAATGCACTGGCTGCACTGGTTAAGAATCAGGTGGAAAATAAGGGTAAAGTAGATCCTGCGTTGCTGGATGCGTTCTTTGCCGCAGGTTTTACCAACGAGAATCTGGTAGACGTGATCGTTGTGATAGGTGATAAGATGGTGACTAACTATCTGTATGCTGCGACAAAAGTACCGCTTGATTTCCCTGCTGCACCAGCATTATCTTAATAATTCTGTTTAATCATATATAGACGACCGCGGGTCCTTTTACAAAGGGATTCGCGGTTTTCGCGTTTACAGACTTTATTAAAAGAAAAAGGCCCCCTCGTATAAACGAAGCGGCTTTACTTCCTGATTAACATAACCATAGTGAACTAATATCTTCTTCGAAAACTTAATTTCTTAATCATGACGTCATCGTCTATATCGGAGATAAGGCAATTCTCGCTCAGCACTGTGTTAGCAGCGCCAAGCATGTACATGTATGTTCTGAGGGAATGAGTACAATCAGGTAACCACCCGAGGGAGGCATCCCCCAGTGAATCCAGGGGTATGCCATTGTGCACATGGTCATAACCAAATGCATCCAGCAGTGTAGGTATAAGGTCAGGCAGATTGTAATACCGTTCGCTGGTTGTGATCAGCGAATTGTGAAAAGAAACAAAAGCAGCGTCACCCACACAAGGCGATCCGAATGTGTATAAGCGGCAGGGATGCAGGGTGTAAGCATCTCCGACAGCAAACAACGTAGCCATCGCCGCACCCAGACCGTGACCGGTACATACCATAGGTTGCGTGTCATCTTCTGACTGCATATTGGTATAATGGATGCTATATCTGATATATTTCAACAGCCCTTTGGGTTTTGTCTGCCCGGGCTCAGAAAAGGTCATTCCATTGTACATATCCAGAAATCCGGATACGACATTTCCACTGTTATTACCAAAAGGGCTGGGAGAAGGGAGTATATCGAGCCGCTCTGCCCAGTCAAGAAATTCGGCGGAGCCTCTTAGTGCCAGCACATAAGTAGCAGGTGCATCCGGTGAAAAGTTACTTCTGGCCAGAAAACCACTGTACGTAAGTCCTGCCTTGCCTTTACCTGTATCTTTTCTGTGGATATTATAGACCAGTGTATAACCCGGTGGAAAAAAGGGGTATTGTTCCTGTAAGGGACTTGATTCCTTTACCTCGTAGGCAGCGTCTATAAAATGAGCATATTTCAGTGCTATGGCCTGTGTTGACTTTACCATAAACCCTCTTGTTAATCAGTGAATATGCTGTGAATTTACCAGCATATTCACTGATCAGGGGGCCAAATGGCATAAAATGAGCTTTTAGGGGTATAAGTGGTTAAACCTGCGACATGGCGGGTTGAGGCTGAGGGGTTGTTTTCTTCTTTTTCAGCAGGTAATGGGCGATAATGATCTCAATCAGAGGGATCGCCATCAGGAGGCAAAGCGTGATCAGTATACCTTTCTGTATGCCTTTCAGGAAATGATCGATCTGGATCATGGCTATTTTGGCAAATAAGCCCATCCGGATAACCTCATCGATGCGGGACGCCATCAGTTCCTTGCTGACGTCTTCATCCAATCCCAGTTTTTCCTTCAGGAGTTTGTGAATGGTGTGTTTGGCAAACTGCGCCATCCCTTTTCCTTTGGTCAGTTTTACCAGCCACGGTAAGATGACATTGCTGCCCTGTTGTAAAGTCTGCTGGTGTGCAAGCAATGAATCGTATTGTGTATAAATGACTTCAGCTACGGCGTCTATCAGCTGGTCTGTAGTAAGGGTAGACAGATCTGCTTTATTGTCCCGCAGGAAACCACTTACAGCGGCTGATGTCTTTGCGTCAATTGACGAGGGGATATGTTCTATATAAACCGTCGTGTGTGCTTTGATATCTTTCCGCAGCCCATTAAAGAAACCCCATTTCATACCGAAAAAGCCGGCGAGGAGCGGTAAGAGTACAAAATAACTATAAGCCAGTATGCGAAGGGCTGTGTACCTGCGGGGAACCAATACTTTCTTACGGAAGACGATCAGCAGGATCAGTACCAGTAATAATGCACCTATTCCATATAAAACAGCACCTGTGATGATAGTGGCGGGATTAACAAAATCGCCAAGCTGGGATAGGGTTTTAAACATTTCTTTCATATTACAATGCTACAATGTGAAGTACTAAGATATATTAATTCTCTTCATACTTCATATTGCAGCATCGTTTATTATTGAACGGCTCAGGCATTCTGTCTGACAATCTGTTCAAGGTTATTAGCCGGTACTACGCCAGATTGACGCCATACAATTTTGCCTTGCTTAAAAAGGATGAGGGTAGGTACACCCTGTACATTGTATGCATTGGCTGCAGCCGGGTTTTTGTCTACATCTACTTTCAAAATAGTGGCGGCATCACCTATCTTCTGCTTCAACTGATCCAATATCGGCGCCTGCATTTTACAAGGGCCACACCATGTAGCGAAGAAGTCAACCAATACGGGTTTATCACTGTTTATAATTTCTGAAAATGTTGCCATGATCTATAACTGTTAGTCTGTATATGGTATCACAAAAAATATGCAAAAGTGCCATTCCCTGTAGTTGTGGCAGTCCCTGCTATTTTTTGAGATAGCCGGGAAGGGAGCGTGATTTCCTTTAAATTTACAGATATATCTGTAAAAAGTACAAAGGCTGAAAATCATGTAATTATGACCTTTGTGCAGCTATCTAATTCTTTAATATTTTAACGTGAATAAAATGGAATACAGATTTTTAGGAGGATCAGGATTGCAGGTACCGGTATTGACATTCGGTACGGCTACATTCGGCGGTAGTAATGAATTTTTCAAGGCGTGGGGTAGTACACAGGTGGAGGAAGCGACAAGGATGGTCAATCTTTGTCTGGATGCCGGCGTTAATTTGTTTGATACAGCGAATACTTATTCTGATGGTTTGTCTGAGGAAATCCTTGGAAAAGCCATTGAAGGAAAGCGGGATAAGGTGTTAATATCCACAAAATCAACTTTTCCGATGAGTAATGCATCCGGCGCCAACTATCAGGGTTCGGGCCGTTCGCAGCTGATTAAAAATGTGGAAGCGAGTCTTAAACGACTGAATACAGACTATATCGATATTTATCACATGCACGGTTTTGATGGTAATACACCTGTAGAGGAGGTATTACGGGGTTTGGATGATCTGGTGCAGAGTGGAAAGATCCGCTACATCGCGGCCTCTAACTTTTCCGGCTGGCATCTGATGAAATCATTGTCGGTATCTGAGCGATATGGGTGGAATAAATATGTGGCGCATCAGGTGTATTATTCACTGGTAAACAGAGAGTATGAATGGGAACTGATGCCGCTGGGTGTCGATCAGAAAGTAGGGGCGCTGGTATGGAGCCCGCTGGCTGCAGGTATGCTGGGTGGTAAATACCGCCGTAATCAGCCTTATCCTGCCGACAGTCGTGTAGCCCAGGGTGGTAGTCCGGTACCATCGTTTGCTGTACCGGATGAACTGTTGTATAACGTGGTGGATGCGCTGGATGAAGTAGCGGCCGAAACTGGCAAATCCGTTGCGCAGGTAGCCATCAACTGGCTGTTACAAAGACCGACCGTGTCCAGTATCATTATTGGCGCGAGGAATGAGGAGCAGCTGAAGCAAAACCTTGCTGCAGTAGGTTGGAACCTGACAACAGAGCAGGTGAAGAAACTGGATGCTGCCAGTGATGCACCAACGGTTTATCCGTACTGGCATCAGCGCGGGAATCTGAAATTGAACCCCCTGCCTGCGTTTTATTAATCGTTATGTGAATAAAAAAGGAAGCCCACGTAAGTATTTACGTGGGCTTCGCTGTTAATACCAGTACGAATTATTTTACGTTTGAATTCGGTTTATAGTTGGCGTACCATTGTCCTAAAGTCGTCAGTTTACCATCCGCAGCGATCAGTGACGAAGGCCATAACCTTGTGTGGGTGGGTGAACTGGAGAACCATGAATAACGGTGTACGAAAGGCAATTCTTCCAGTTTTGGCAGGAGACGCTGCATGAACGCCAGTACATCTTCAGGCTTATATATATTGGCTTCCATGGTGTTGGCATTGTGGTCGACAGTCGCAAATTCCGTGATCCAGATCGGTAGGTGGTATTTGTTATATAAATCCTGCAGTGTCTTCACGAAGTGTACATCGTCCGTTCCTACGTACATGTGTACGCAGATAAAATCTACACGGCGTTTCTGCTGTATCGCTTTATCCATGAATTCATAGGTCCAGCTTACATCAGGCCATACAGTAGCAGGGCTGCCTAATGGTAAGCCAATGCTTTCCAGCTGGGGCCAGAGGTCCAGTGCTTCCTGTGCGGTCATGTCGGACTGGTCTTTTGCGTCAGGTTCGTTGAAGCCTAATACATATTTGACAGTACCGGCTGTTTTTAGTTTTTTAATAGAGTCGATTACAGTAGCAGTGACATTGCCTTTGCCCCAGAACATGGGTACGAACTCGCAGTTTTGCGGAACTGTTTTAGCGGGCATCAGTGAGCCCCAGGTATAGAACCAGTGACTTTTCAGATTCACTACGTTACTGTACCATGTACCAAAGTCAACATCGGTACTGAAGTCAGCACCTTTTTTGTTGGCAGGTTTTACGTATACGACTTCGTTTCCGGTACCATTACCGTTACCATTGCCGTTACCATTACCGTTTCCGTTTGTTGGGTTGTTGTCTTTGTCTTTGCCGCAGGATGCAAGGAACAGGGAGATGCTCATAAAGAGCGCAAGTTTCAATTTGGTCATTCCAGGATTTTTAAGTTGGCATTCAGAATATGGTTGTACTTGGTAATACAGTACAATGATATTACATTTTAATATTATTTTATGTTAAGCCGTGAAATTTATACTGAATGTTGTAGTATCTCACCTTCATTGGTGGTGTATAACTACCACATTAGGTAGCAGACGTGGGGCAAAGCGCGTGGTAACTTTGCGGGAGATAAGGTACAAACTATTTTTTGAAAGATACAACCATAGCTATATCCTCATTGAAGAACACGGTGCTGACAAAAAACACAGAGGCACATTATGCAGAAGGCCGGTCATGACCGGCCTTCTTATTATTCAGCAAATTTATTTTCGAGGTACTGATAGATGGCGCTCATGTCTGAGGTCGCCAGTCCTTGTGTGAGTGCATCCTGCAGGGTTTCAAAGAGGGCATTGCCGATAGGCGTATCTAAACCCTGACCTTTTGCCAGTCTGATATCTTTGGCCAGCAGGCCTAACTGAAACGCAGGTGTGAAATCATGGTTAACGATGTTCGTTGCTTTCAGGTTAGTAATGGCGCTACCTATTGGTCCGTTGTTGATCAGCGGAAGGAATTGAGCGGGCGGTATACCATTATTCTGTGCAAATATCACTGCTTCTGACAATCCCTGTAAAGTAATACCGAGGAAGGTATTGATAGCCAGTTTTGCATAGTTGCCTGCTCCGGTTTCACCCAGTAAGTGTGCTGCTTTACCGAGGGCGTTAAAGATGGGTTTAGCGCGTTCGAAATCTTCTGTTCTTCCGCCCACCATAATCACCAGCTGGGCTTCCTGCGCAGGTTTTACGCTACCAGACACAGGTGCATCCAGATACCAGAGGCCTGCTGCTTCGCATAAGGCCGCCAGTTGCCGGGTTGTATCCGGAGATACCGTGCTCATATCGATGGCCAGCATATCCCGCTGTAATGTAGCGGAGAGAATGCCGTCCGTTCCTTCATAAATTTCTTTTAATGCTGCGTCATCTGTCACCATGGTGATAATGACGTCTTTGTCTTCAGCCAGTTGTCTGGGAGAATGTGCCACTTTAACGCCCAGTTTCTCCTGCAATGCAATGGCCTTGTCTGTCGTACGATTATATACTGTTACGTCAAAGCCGGCTTTGACGAGGTTTGTTACCATGGGAACGCCCATATGGCCTAAACCTGCCCAACCTATTTTCAAATGATTCATAAGGCTATGTTTGATGGTCTACATAAAGCTAGGAAATATATCTACGTTTTCCATGAACGGAAGGGCCTGTCGGAAAAACAGCGGGTATCAGCGGTTATCAAGCCAGTGCAGGAATTCTGTGGCTTTGTTTTTTCCAATGATGATCTTTTCAGGAGTGGCTGTTTTCAGGTGTACGAGCAGCTTACGGCCGAAGTAATGCTCTACTTCGTGTACCGCGTTGAAGTTGATAAGATACTGGCGGTTAATGCGGTAAAACTGTTCGGGTGGTAACTGGGCACTGATGGTATCCAGCGACTGATTAAGCGTATACTCCTTTCCGTCAAAGGTCACGATAGCCGGGAAATCGTTTCTGATATAGAAAAACGAAATGTTATCCACAGAGATGACCACATACTTGTTCTCACTGAATACGAGAAAGCTTTTTTTGCCTTGCTGCAGGGGCAAAGGATAAATGGGTTTTTCTGTCTGCTGTGTGAGTGAACGGCGTAAGCGGTCTACTTTTTTAAAAGCAGCAGCGAGTGTTTCTTCTGTGAATGGTTTGAGTATATAGTCGATACCATTGGCTTTAAAGGCTTCTATCGCATATTCATCATATGCGGTGCAGAAGATCACCGGTGCTGTCACCGTTGCTTCTTTAAAGATCTCAAAGCAGGATCCGTCGGCCAGCTGTATATCCATGAATATCAGATCGGGAGAAGGGTGTGCAGACAGGTATTCAATAGCGGCACTGGCGGTTTGCAGGGAGGCTGCAATCTCCGCATCCGGATCAATGGTGTTGATCAGTTTTATCAGTGCCTTTGCTGTTTTGATCTCATCTTCTATCACGAGTATCTTCATGGAGCACCGGTAATTTAACTTTAAAGGAATGACTGTCTTTGATGATTTCCATCTGTTGCTGCTGCAGGGATTGATAACGCTGTGCGATATTGGTAAGCCCCAGACCAGTAGATGCTTCCGGTGTACGTTTTAGCTGCAGATTGTTTTCAACGACAATAAACGCGCCATCTGAAAAGATGTGGATATGTAGTGGTTGTCCGAGTGAAACGATATTGTGTTTAATACAGTTTTCCACTAACAGCTGTAAGGTAAAAGGTGGTATGAATGAAGCATGGTGTGCATCGCTGATAGCTACGGTCAAGGAGATGCCATCTTCAAAGCGGGCCTTTAACAGGAAGATATAGGCATGCAGTGTGGATAACTCTTCCTGCAGACTGATAAGATGCTGTTTACGGGTCTCTAATGAAGAGCGATAAAAGTCAGACAGCATGACGATGAATCTGGCGGAATGCTGATCCTGCATTTCTACCATTGACTTCAATGTATTCAGGCTGTTAAACAGGAAGTGGGGATTGACCTGTTGCTTCAGTAGTTCAAATTGTGCCGACAGGTTATCCGCTTTGGTTTTTTCCAGTTCAACACTGATCAACTGTGTGATATGATGTTGATAAATGAGGTGCAGAAACAGGTAGATGGTCAGGTTGATGACCAGTCCTCTGAACTCGTACATCAGCATCATGGACTGAAAATGATACTGTGGCAGAATGAGCTGATAGGCTACCACTAATATCGCCATGATCAATGTGCCTGAAGCCAGGCTACCTGCAAGACGTTTGCTGGCGAACCTGGCTGGTGCTGCCCCGGCCCTGAAGGTGGGTAGCATGTATATATTAAAGTACCAGATCAGTATGGAAAAGCTGGTGGCTACCGAGATATCCGCCAGCAGTTCCCACGTCGTAATGTGTATGCGTAATATTTTGGGTATCGATGCCAGTAGACCGATGAATATAGCACTTGCCCATATGACGGCATTTGATACCCTGAATGTGCGTATGTTTCTGGATATGTACAATTGGTGGCCTGTTTAGTTAAAGATCACGGCAGCTTTCAATTGTGTAATATAGCCGATTCTATCCGGACGGAGGGTCGCGTCTGTCTTCTTCCAGCCGGGTGACTGATATTGTTCATATGCCGCATCAGCGTCTATTTTCACTACTTCTACAGACTGCAGGTGTTCAGGTACTTTTGCGCCAAACCAGTGTGCATCATCCTGCTGTGACCACGTAGCCAGCGTCAGTACGGCACCCGCCGGATAAGGACCAGCTGCCCCGCTTCTGGCGTGTTGCACAGCGATGCTGTTACCATACAATACGCTGTGTGTATGTTTGTTCTTATCAATGGTGGCGGTGATCAGTTGTCCCTGTGGCTGCCCGGTGATCTTTTCTGGTCTGTCGTCGTCAGTCAAAGGCTCGGTGAATACATAGTCGTTATTTTTCATCGGATGGTGACAGTTCACACATTCCTGCGAGAAAGTGAGCGTTTTGCCGTAAGGTTTCAGGTCATTGCCTTTCCATCTGGCCCAACCCCAACCGGCGGAGCTGGCGAATTTCTGTTCGTCTCTGATCATGAATTCCACCTGTTTCAGTTCTCCTGAAGTGGCTATTTTGCTGCTGTCTGTCAGTTGTTCCCATGCTACTTTCGCGAAAATGGTACCGTCAGGCCATGGATTGGTCTTGTGTTCATGGATGGCCTTCATGGCGATGTCATTGCCCAGAATGACCCGCATGGTGCCGTTATCGTATCTGTCGGATATATTTACGATCTGCCAGTTGCGATAGCCTTGTATATAAGCGATGCCATTCAGCACCGGACTAACCTGTTGCACGGTGGGCAAGGTACCGGCTGTCCATTGGGCAAACTGTTTTCCGGCTACAGAGAAGCGGCTGGTATCAGATACCTTTACCGGAGCAAGGCTGTTTACATACGTTTTAAGCGTATTGAGGGCAGCAGGAGTCAGTTTGGCTTCCGGATGGAAGGTAGTATAGGATGCCAGCGGCATTTCGCCAAACATCGCCTGATTTACAGAGAGAAACAGGTTCCCTTTCTGATCGCCTGCGGCGAGACTATCCCAGTTAGAGAAATTGAGGATTTTACGGCCATCCCGGATATGCTGTGCCACCAGCCATGAGGCGGGGGCTATCTGGTCAAACCATTTGAGCTGTGTCTGATTGGAATGGCAGTCATAGCAGGAGGCACGCAGGATCTGCGCTACATCGTCCGGTACTTTGATCTCGCCGGTTACGGGCGGATTGGAGATGCCCGGTCTGATAAACTGGATGGCAATCCCTACTACTACAAGGAAGAGTCCGATTACGATCCATTTCTTGCTGGATACACGCATATTCCGTCAATTTATTGTTCGGGGCAAAGATGCCTGTACTAAAGACCAACAACAAGTGGAATTTGTTGTATGCGGCGAATAAATAGCTGAAAGTGGCAAATCGGGGGTTGGAGAGATTAAGAAACCGCCAAAGATGGCAGAGCTATCAGCAGCTGAGCCTTTTTTATTAATAGTAGCTGATTGTTCTGATAATAACACCTGTGATGACATCTCCTGCGCCATGTACAGTGGCTTTGGTCCAGTTGCCCGCAGTATCGTATTCATAGCTTGTGGAAGTGGCATCCGAAAGTGTACCGTCAACCGGATTGACACTCGCCTGTCTGATAACAGAGCCGGATGAATCGTATGCTATCTGTTGTATATTCTCTCCTTTACCCTGTTGCAGGATGGATAGGAGTACGGGTAATCCCTGTGCATTAAAATCTGTTTTCTTCCGGTATATCAGGTCTCCGTTGATAGCATATTGTGATTGCTCGATCATATGTCCTATACTGTCAAATTTCCATGTGATCTTTCCGGCAGGTACTTTATTCATTAAACCTTCCTGTTCTACCAGTACGCTATCATTATCATAAGTGTTCAGGTACTCAACGATATTGTCTCCTGATGACTGACTGACAAGGCCTCCGTATCGGTCAAATCCGGTGAATACCTGTTTAGGCGTACTGCTGTCTTTGTTGCGTTGTCCTTCTTCTACCAGATTGCCCTCCGGATCATATACATTATATGTCCTGAAACTGAATTGTCCCTTGCTGTCATAATACAGGATATCAGTCAGTTTGCCTTCAGCATTGTATTTGTGTAATGCCTTTGTCGAAAATATTCCTTTATTATACACGATGCGTTCTGCGAGATTGCCGGTACTGTCAAACAAGAGGTATTCTTTTGTTTCATAACCGGATGTGGACGTATCTGCAGCAGCTGTACTAAAGGTGAACTGAGCAATGTTTTTCACATGGCCATGCAACCTGTATGTGTGCCAGTTCCGGCGGTATGCATTGTCTATCTCATTTCTGATAAAGGCCCGCTTCTGGGGATTCGGGTTGAACTTTGGCGTCGGGGACTGACAAGCCACAATGCCCGTCGTACATGTAAGAAATAGGATGAGATGTTTAAACATAGCCAGTTGTTTATGCATGCGATATGTTCGCCTGATTGATGCACAAGATAATAAAAATCCGGGGTCGCCTGATAAGGGACCGGTATATGTCAATACATCCATCAAAAATAAATATAGACAGACTTGTCTGTTTTTAAAATAAATCCCTTTACCTTTGTACCATGAGCAAAGAAACATTACAACCCAGAGAAAGGATACTGGACACTGCTTACCGTCTGTTTTTAGGACAGGGCTATAACTCTACCGGTATCAATCAGATCATTGAAGAAGCTGATGTGGCAAAGGCCAGTTTTTATCAGCATTTCAAATCAAAAGAAGATCTGTGTGTGGGTGTATTGGAGAAACGACATCAATATATAGAGAAACAGGCGCAGGCGCTGAGTGCCCAGAAGAGAAGTCCTAAAATGAAGGTGCTGGCAGCCTTTGATCTGATCTCATTGCTGAATGAAAAAGAAAGCTTCAGAGGATGTGCGTTCCTTAATATCCTGTCAGAGATTCCTGCTGATAATGTAAAAGTGAGAGACGTCATATACGATCATAAAAGTAATATCCGTCAGAACTTCAAAAACCTGCTGGATAACGCGGAGCTGGCCGATCATGTTTATATTTTGTATGAAGGTGCTTTTGTAGAAAGTCAGTTGTACAGGGATCAATGGCCGGTAAACCGTGCTAAGAAAATAGTTAATTCATTAATCAATTAAAATAATATACTATGGAAAAGAGATATCCGTTGCCGCCGTTTACATTAGAAACGGCGAAGGAGAAAGTACAGCTTGCTGAAGATGCATGGAATTCACAGGATCCTGAGAGGGTTTCATTGGCCTACAGTGTAGATACAGAGTGGAGGAACAGGTCTGTCTTCCTGAATGGACGTGAGGCTGCCAAAGCATTCCTTGCGGACAAATGGAAAAAGGAGTTTGATTATAAACTGAAAAAAGAGCTGTGGGCATTTACAGATAACAGGATAGCGGTACGGTTTGAATATGAGTATCATGATAAGAATGGACAATGGTTCAGGGCATATGGTAATGAGAACTGGGAGTTTGATGAAAATGGACTGATGCAGCGGAGATTCGCCAGTATCAATGATCTGCCGATTGAGGAGTCAGAAAGGAGACTATAATATACAACGTGGCGCATGGTTCTATGGTTGGATTGTGTGCCACTACCCATTGTTTTGTTTGGAAAAAGCGGAGGGGGGTAAAAAGTACAATAAGAGTCGCCAAATGTGCATTGCTCACCGTGTATGTCCGCCGTACTTTTGTATCATCAGTTCAATGATAAACAAACAAGCAAAACACTTAAAACATTTAATAGTATGAAACGTACAGCATCAGCCATCTGGAATGGCACCATCAAAGAAGGAAGTGGTAACATTACTACCCAGAGTACCGTTTTAAATAAAACACAGTATTCTTTCAACAGCCGTTTTGCGGAAGGTGTTGGTACCAATCCGGAAGAGTTGATGGCAGCCGCACATGCGGGTTGCTTTAACATGAAGCTGACACTGGATCTGGAAGCTGCGGGTTATAAGGCTGATACGCTGGAAACAACAGCAGCGGTTACACTGGATAACGGTACGATTACACGTTCTGATCTGGTGCTGAAAGCCAAAGTGCCGGGTATCACTAATGAGCAGTTTCAGGAGATCGCCGCCGGTGCTAAAGCTGGTTGTCCTGTAAGCCGTGCTTACGCTGCTATTGAAATTTCCCTCCAGGCAGAACTGGTAGGATAATCTAAGGGGTTCAACAATCAATATATATTCCTTTTTCTTGCTCCTCACTGGTCGGCCAGTGAGGAGTTTTTTATTAGTATTTATTTGAATATTATTAACTTCCTCCCCTGAAATATGATTATGATGGACAATCTGGATGAAACGTCAAGCATCTTTGACGAGAGTTTTAATGCGGGGCTGCCGGTACGCAGACGTAAGCTGCTGAGCACCATATTGCGGGTGTTCGTTTGGATTGGTATGTTGCTCAGTGGATTAATTTCATTGCTGGTTTTTATCAACATGGTGAATATCAGGGATGTTATGGACCGTGTCCCGGATTACAGTGCAATTTATGTTGCTGGTCTGTTGCTGGCCTGTCTTATACCGGGGGCGATTTTATTTCTGATGACGTTTCCCGTGTGGATGGAAGCGAGATGGGCGATCAACTTCAATGTTGTACTGGCGGTCATGTGGGCATTTCTTTTATTGACGTTAGTGTTGTTTCTGGGAATACCTTCTATTATGTTAATGTTGCCCAGCGCGCTCTATCTTGTGCCTTACTGGATATTATTGTTTAGTATCAGGAAGAAGTGGAATCAGTAGGCTTTCTCAGTATAATACCTTTTACCTATGAAATGGCTGTTGCCGTTGTTATTATTGCTGATGTCTTGTGCAACAGCGAACAAAGATGCCACCAAAGTATCTCCCCCAAAAACACATCCAATAGATGGTGTGTACCGGAACCTTAGCACAAATGGGACATCTTCCTTATGGCATTATCTGGTTGATACTTCTCACCTGCGTATACCAGCAGCAGGAATGGTAACATTGACTGTCATTGATAAGAAACGCATGGCGTTAAGTTGCCACTCGAATGATACATTGCTTGCCATCGATACAATCAAATGCAGAGCATCTTTAAATGGTCTGTTTTTAAGCAGGCATAGCAAGACAAGCTGGGAGGCAGGGCCTTTTCTCTGGTATAATCAGACTGACCGGAAAACAATGGGTGTTACCGAAGCTCATCAACTACTTGCCCGTGAGAAGCCCTCAGGTATCATGATGGCCTTGTTTATGCCATTGATGGCAGTTGCGCCGGAATATACTCACCTGTATGATCGTATTACGCCGACAGCTGAACAGGCCAGATAATTTGTAATGCAGATTTTTTTTGTACTTTTGCACCCATCATCAAACCCGATAGTACACTAATGTGAGATTTAATTTCTTTCAGAACAGATAAATAGACCTGCCGGCGCAGCCCGGTAAGTGTCATTATTCATTCTTTAAAGAAGGAAATTATGCTCATTCTTCAAGGTGTAACCTATACCCATCCCAACAGAGATATACTTTTTTCTGATATCCATCTGACTGTTAATAAACAGGATAAAATCGCTTTGATCGGCAATAACGGCGCCGGTAAATCTACTCTTTTAAAGATCTTAGCCGGGGAATTACTCCCTGCTACCGGGATCATCAAAAAAGATGTAATACCCTATTACATACCACAGCTATTTGGCCAGTATAATGATTATACAGTGGCACAGGCACTTCGTGTAGATATGAAAATACACGCGCTCCGGGAGATCCTTGCAGGGAATGTAACGGAAGCGCATATGACATCGCTGGATGATGACTGGACGATTGAAGAGCGTTGTCAGGAAGCGTTTGCACACTGGCAGCTGGAAGACGTGGATCTGATGCAGTCAATGCGTACGCTGAGTGGCGGACAAAAGACAAAAGTCTTCCTTGCCGGCATTGCTATACATCAGCCTGTACTTGTGTTGCTTGATGAACCAAGTAATCATCTGGATGTGCAGGCGAGGCATATTTTATATGACTATATATCTTCTACGACAGACACACTGGTTGTAGTAAGTCACGACAGAACTTTGCTCAATCTGCTAACCACTGTTTTTGAATTGTCTAAACGTGGGATTACTATTTATGGCGGCAATTATGAGTTCTATACTGAACAGAAGATGATTGCCAGCGAGGCCTTGAATCAGGATGTAAAGAGTAAGGAAAAAGAATTGCGCAAAGCCCGGGAAACAGAAAGGGAATCTATGGAGCGCCAGCAAAAGCTGGATGCCCGTGGAAAGAAGAAACAAGAGAAAGCCGGATTGCCAACGATCTCTATGAATACTTTCAGGAACAATGCAGAAAAGAGTAGTGCGCGTATGAAAGGCGTCCATACCGAAAAGGTGGGTAACATCTCTGACGAACTGAATCAGTTGCGTAAGGAGCTGCCTGATATGGACAAAATGAAAATGGACTTCGACAATTCTTCTTTGCACAAAGGAAAGATTCTTGTTACGGCGAAAGCCGTGAACTTCAGCTACGGTGATCGTTTGGTCTGGTCTTCACCGCTTAGTTTTCAGATCATCAGCGGAGAACGCATTGTTATTCGTGGGCATAACGGATCAGGGAAGACTACGCTTATCAGAATGTTGTTGGGAGAACTGATCCCGCAGACTGGTACCATTGAAAAAGCGGCGGTAAAGACCATTTATATTGATCAGGATTATTCTCTGATAGATAATACCCTGAGTGTCTATGAACAGGCGGCACAGTATAATAAAACCGGTTTACAGGAGTATGAAATAAAGATACGGCTGACCCGCTTCCTGTTTACGAAAGAATACTGGGATAAACCTTGTCAGGCTTTAAGTGGTGGAGAAAAAATGCGCTTAATGCTTTGCTCACTGACTATTGGTAATCAGTCGCCTGATATTATTGTGCTGGATGAACCTACCAACAATCTGGATATTCAGAATATAGAGATATTAACTGCAGCAGTCAATGAGTATCAGGGTACGCTGATCGTTATCAGCCATGATGAATACTTTTTGAGTGAGATCAATATAGCACGGGAAATACAATTGTAATACCGACATACAAGCTATCAGGGCCGCAGATAGTCTGTGGAAGGAAAGTTCCATTCGGATCGCCATAGCTGTCCGGGATTGATGCTACCGTCGAATTCATTGCTAAAGATCGTGTGAGATCTGCCATAGCTTACATATGTAAAGCGTAGTCTTAGTTTTGTTTTAATAGCACCACTATATGCGGGCGATGTCAGGTGAAGATAATGACCTGACCGTAAGGTCATGTCACTAAAGCCGTTGCCACAACCCCGTGCGATGTCTTCTATGTCGCGCCAGTCGCCGGTATTTGTCTTCGCCTGCATGCGCATGAGTAGGCCATGGTCATAAGTATTGAATGTAATGGCCTGTCCTGAGCGATTAGCGAGGATCGTACGGTAGCCGCCGGCATTAGAAAACCCATTTTCGGCTTCCCGGATATCCGGCATTACTGTCAGACTGAACACACCTGAAGGAAGTGCTTGTTTGCAATGATAGACCGGTGCAGGATCATCTTTTATGGGATAATATCCCATAAGCTGATAATCGATATCATAGTGATGTGGAAGGTCTGCTGTTTTAGCGAACTGCCATAGTACATACTTTCTTTCATCCATATAGTAGGCGTCACCGTGGCGTACGTTGAGAGTGATACCATTACCCATATCCACGAGATATCTGCCGTCGATCAGGTGGCCTTTGGTCCGCTCGTTGACAGGAATCTTTTCATAATATGCTTTTAAGGCATTCGCGTCCTGAATACCTGCAGGAGGTGTAATACGTTTGCCAGCGGTATCCAGCAGTACCATGTTGTTACCATCCTGATCGCCGGCTATGGTCAGATTATTTCTGAATGGGTAGATGCTCTTGTAGATAGTGTCTATGACGAGTACGCCTTTTTTATTGATCACACCGGGTTTGCGGGAGGCGGTTATTACCATCGCGAGGCCTTTTGCAAAAGGGCCTGCCTGCAGGAAAGGATGTTTAAAAGAGTGTTTCCTTGTCTGTCGATATAAATAGGTAAGCCGTCTTTATACACTAATCCGGTATTATCAGAGAACTCCGTAGCGAAGTCATAGCTGGGTGGAATAACGAATTTTCCTGTCTTATCGATGTATCCATAATAGCCACCCGAGCGTGCAGCTGCCAGTCCTTCTGAGAAGTCTCCGGCGGTCACGAAGGTGGGCGCTATAACCGTGTTACCATCTCTGTCGATGTAGCCTGTGCGCATTTTCTCCCGTATTCTGAAAAGCGGATAAGGATCGGAGATGGATGGTGCATCTGAAACAATTGCATGGAGTAGTGCAGGCTCAAATGCGGGCGTATATTCTTTTGCATACTCCGGCATAACATTTTTACAGCCTGCGATGAGTATGGTAAGGGCGAAAAGCTGTGGATGCCACTGAATATGCATAGGCTGATACATTGCGGGTGATAGCGAAATCAGTACCTGAAAAGTCAATACTAATATACGCTGATTTTGATGAGACCAGATCAGGAGTGGACTATATATTTGTTAATAAAAGCGGCTGGCCCGGTTTGGGAATCCCCGGTTTTTGCTTTAATTTTTACCCTTTATAAATGCTAACCCATGATGAGAATAATTCCCGCGTTTATTGGTGGTTGTATTGCTTTGGTCACCTCACTGACAGCAAGATCACAGGATGGGCCGCCGCCCATTTTTTTCCAGAGCATAGATGTTAGTGCCTATAAAGGTGCCTCCTATACCATAGAATGCTGGATGTATGCGGAGCGTAAAGAAAATAATTCAGGTACTGCATTGATGGCGTTGGGATACAATCAGCAGACACAGGTTAGTACCGCTATTGGCAAACTGAGTATGGAAGACTTTAAGGCGGGGGAATGGAACCGGCTGACGGTATCTGGTAAAATTGACAAGCGTACACAATCGCTTTTTATTGGGGCGCTGTATTCCGGGAAAGCGAAGTTCTTTTTCGATGATATAAAATTGTTCCTCAACAAAAAGGAAGTGCCCGTGAAAAAGCTGGTTTTGAAGATGCCGATCTGACTGCATGGAAATTCATCAATCAGCCATCTGCAGTAAAGGTTTCGGTGACTGATCAGCTGGTGCATGGAGATAAACAGGCGTTGTCTATCGATGCTACCGATATTATTTCCCGTGATTATGGTAATAATGAAACGACGGGGAAATATGCTACGATCAATGGTAACAGGATTTATTATGAAACGTATGGAGAAGGCGAACCGCTATTGTTATTGCATGGTGCATCGGAGTCTATCCGTCATTATGCAAAACAGATACCTGCTTTATCTGCATCCTTTAAAGTGATAGCCGTTGATACCCGTGGACATGGTAAGTCTACGGCCGATACTACCGGCTGACGTATGAACTGTATGCAGACGATATGTACAAGCTGCTGAATGAGCTGAAGCTGGATAGTGTACATGTATTGGGTTGGAGTGATGGCGGTATTACCGGACTTATACTTGCGATGCGTCATCCGGAAAAGTAAAAAACTTGCTGCAATGGGTGCTAATCTTTATCCTGATACAACTGCTTTATATGGTGGCTGATGATACGGTTCAAAACCAGATCAAGGTAATTGAGGCGCAACACAAACATTCCGATGATTTCACATTACGGGTCATCGTTGTTTGCTGGAGGAACCACATATAGATCCTGCCGCATAAAAACGATTCACTGTCCTGTACTGGTGATGGCAGGAGAGCATGAAGTCATTAAGGAAGCATATGCGACTCATGCAGCAAGTATTCCCGGTGCGGAGTTGGTGATATTTAAGAATGCTTCACTATGCGCCCAGTGAGATACCAGATGAGTTTAATAAACAGGTGAGATATTTCTGAAAAAGCCCTGCTGCGTTTCATAGCTGATCTTTTAATGAAGGAGGGGCATGCAATTCAAGCTCCCATTCTTCAAATGCCGGATAGGCTTTATAGTCGGGTAAGCAATATTCTTTCAGATATTCGGCCGCACGACATTCAGCATTTTGCATTCAATCATAGCCATTTTCATCCAGTTTGATCACATTGGCATAGATAGCAAAACCTGTTCGATAGCACTTGGTTCGTTACCATACAAAGGCAGATAGTCCCACACCTTCCAATGCATAGTGTGTGCGCGTGCATAAATAAGCGAAAGTGCGTAAAGCTCCGCCTAAAAGAAGCGCTTAGTTGTCTGGTCATTGTCGAACTGTTTTAGGAGATAAATATAGGTATAGGGATAAGAAAGATGATAAAAGTATAGGGATACCAGCGATATTACAGGTATGCAATACGCTGGAAAAGTGTTATGCTTTTCTGTTTATCAGATAGCTGACGGAAGCTGTGAAGTATCTATATGTTGAAGTACCCAAGGTTCTTCCGCTTCGTATTTTGCTGCTCTGTTTTAAGCCCCAGACTGTAATTCAGTTTGAATGCGAGGCCATTCTTCAGTTCATATGCGGCAACGAAGTTCAAACCCAGATCAATCGGTGTCTTGATAATTTATGTCATATTGATCGAGATCCCCGGGAGTTATTTTACGTTTGTACTTTAAGTCAAACTTACGTACAACTATCTGTCCATCACGATGATCATCTATCACCCGTGAATTTCCACCAAGTCCGCGGGCATATATCCGCCGGCTCCTGCGATCAGCTTTCCTTTTCCCAGTGGTTGTTTATACATACATTAACAGGTAGCTCCAGAAATGTGGCGTGTCCTTTAAATTCGTTTTGCTTACAGTAGGGTCATACTTAAAGTCATAATATTCCGCGTGTCCTTTTACACTAAACTGCAACTGTGGTTGCAGATAGAATCTGCCTGTCGCGGTATATCTGCCAGTATGCCTGCCTGCCAGGCTGGAGAGAAGCTTTTTTGGCCGGGTTAGAGGGTGCTCTATCCTGATCATAATAGGAAAAAGTCTTGTTCCATGTCCGAATCCTGCGGTAATTCCAAAGCGCGTCTGCGCATGGGCAGAGGAAATACCAATAACCAGCAGGGCTAACCATGTGATTTTTTTCATGGTAGTTAGTAGAGGGATTAAAGTGAGATGAAAGGACGGTTGGTGTCAGGCAACAAAATTCCTGCCACATGATTGTTGTGGTAAAAGCAAGGCCTCCGTTTAAAATAATTATGTTGCTTAAGCTTTTGAAGTGAATTTTTTGAGCATGTATGTTGCTGACAGACCAAAGAGCTGTTTCTTACTTTGGCGTTATTGACAGTCCAATAGTCCATTACCATGGACGGAATTGAAATGCTTCTGAGTCCGGACTATAAGTCAGGTTTAATCCTATACCATTCTTAAATTCATATCCTGCAAGGAAATTAAGTCCAGATCTATTGGCCTGTAGTAGTCAGTTTTGAGGTATTCCTCATTTGTGATTTGTTTACCTTTTTAAATTTTACGTCTTTGTCATATACATAGTCTTCTCCGGTAGTACGTGTCTGACCTGTTGTTTTACTATGACCACCAAGACCATATGCAATGTACCCACCTGCACCAGCAATGAATTTTCCGCTTCCAAGAGGAAGTTTATATAATACATTTACAGGCAGTTCCAGATAGGTGAACCTTTCTTTAAAATGCAGGTTGATCGGTTGGGAATCAGGCCCATCAGCGGCGGCATAGTAGTTATGATTACCTTTACTGCTGATCAACAATTGCGGTTGGATATAAATTTCCCGATCAGTTTTTCTCTCTGCTATTATACCGGCTCGCCAGGATGGATGAATCTACCTGAAGAACTGGAACCACCGTCTACTTTATCGGCGTCAGGGTAGTATAATTTTGATTTCCGAAGCCGGCGGTAATGCCGATTGAAGTTTGGGCATGTGTGTATAGGTAGCCCAGGTTAAACAAGCTAGTAGTACAATTTTCTTCATGGATGGTGTGAATTTATAGCAGCAATTTATGAAGAAAAAAGCCGACAAATACACGATAAGTTATTTAGGTTTTATTTAACGATAATGATTTATTGGGTAGTTTGGTCTGCTGACAGGATAAAATGATATCCCTGAATAACTTTTTTTTATAAAAGTTTGTAAGGTTTTGGCAGGCAGGTGTACTAATGAATAAAACGATTTCAAAAATGAAACACTAAACTGCCTGAAGCATTGTTATCAGCCCTTGTTTTTTATTAGTGGCCTTTAATCCTGTATCTGCGCAGCAACAACCCAAAGGTCTTCTATGGGAGATCACCGGCAAGGGGCTTTCTAAACCGGCGTATCTGTTTGGTTCTATGCATATCTATGACACAGGAAGTTATCAGCTGCCACAAGTACCTTTTGATCTGCTTGATAAGGTAGATAAATTGTATCTGGAATTAGATCTGGGCAAGATAGATCCTAAAGAAATGATGGATGCATGTACATTACAGATAGCGCATCGTATATTGACAAGCAACTGGATGAGTTATCTATGGAAAAGATGAGAAGATTTGTTCAGTCTGCACCTCTGTCGTTAATGATGGGGAATAAGCTCTATGCTATCAAACCCATGTTGTTAATCTCTATGTTAACCGGGAGTGCCGGAAAAGCCGCGTCGGTTGATTTTGAGTTATATAAAGCTGCGAATAGTAAAAATCTGCCGGTAGCGGACTGGAAACTGTAAAGGAAGAGATGGAGGCACTTAAAGCGATAAGCTTATCGTCACAAATGGATATGTTACGTCAGGTGTTAGATCAGAATATACCTCCGGTAGAAATGTTGAGAAGAATGACTGCCAGTTATACCAGACAGGATATTGAAGAGCTGTTGAATGAGATCAATTACAATATCATCAGCAGCTGGTGCAAACGATGCATTGCTGGTAAAAAGAAATATAGTGATGGCTGACAGGATTGACTCGTTATTAAAGCAGGAGCACCCGTTGATAGCTGTTGGTGCAGCGCATCTTGGCGCCCGCACAGGACTGATTGAATTACTGAGACAAAAGGATATACGCTTGCTAATGTCCCTTTTACCATCAAAAAGTCACATGAGTAATGACCAAAGCAGCATTTCTGGAACATACAATGCCGCATCAGGGAATTGTTTATAAGGTAGTGAATATGTATGCTGATAGCAAAGAGGATAAAGAGGATCTATTGCAGGAGATCTGGCTGCAATTATGGTTGTCTTTTCCCCGCTTCCGGTCTCAAAGTAAAGTGTCTACCTGGATGTATCGGGTTGCATTAAATACGGCACTGACTTATTCAAGAAAATCAGCGGTGCATAATAAACATGTACTTAATATTGCAATGACACCTGCCATACCGGAAGACGATCATGTGCAGCATGAACAGGAGCGTCTGTTATGGGAAATGATCCGGTCCCTGCCCAAAACAGAAAAGGCATTGATACTTTTATATATTGAAGGTGTCAGTTACCGTGAAATAGCAGATATCACCGGAGATTCTGAGAATAATGTCGGTGTCAGACTGAGTCGTATCCGACAGAAGCTGAAGCATGCAATCACCTCTAAAAACACGCAATAGTATGGAGCCAATAGATGATTTTGAATCCCTGCTCAGAGGGGCTGCCGGAAGGTATAATAATGACCTGCTTACTGAGCAGTCTGTGAGCAAGATATTGGACGAACGTCTTGCAGAGAGCAGGAAGAAACTGACATCTGATTTATTACAGAGATCTTGCTGGTGCTGGGGGCCTTAGTGTTTAATATACTTTTTTTATGTATTAATATTTCCGGAAGGACGTTGGGAAACAAGATGCAATTATGATAAGCAATGTTATTTATGTGGTAGGAATAATAACCTGCTGACCTGTCTGTTCATGTTCATCCGATTGATGCGTCTGTCTCTTTGCAACGAGATACCTACATCAAAAGTTATATAACAGACCTTTATAAACGTACACGCAGGACATTGAATATTTATCTCTGGATATCAACGCTCACGTGGTTGCTGGTGCTTATGGTAGTTTTATACTATTAAAAATGAATTGGTACTGGATGATTCCGGGTATCGTATTTGCGGGCTAAGTGGATATTATCTCAATATCTGGTACATAAGAAAACGGTTTGGAAAATGGTTGGATGAGATGAAAGCATTGATGATGGAATTCAGCTGAAATGATCTTTTTTATCGTTTATAAGTGCAAAGCCCCGGTATGCCGGGGCTTTGCTTATTCTATCAGATGCATTGTTTACAATAAATCAGCAGATCTGCTTCTTGTCCGATGCGCATAAATCCCGCACTTTCGAGGAGTTTTCTGCTGGGAAGATTGTCTTCCGCTGTTTTTGCAATAATGGTCTTCAGTTCATCATGGGTAAATGCCCAGTTGCTGATACTGATCAGTGCTTCTTTTGCATATCCTTTGCCATGAAAATTCTTATCCAGCATAAATCCTGTTTCTGTTTGTCCGTTGTCGTCTGGATAGCCAATGAATCCGATGCCGCCGATAGCCAGCCGTTCTTTTTTCAAAACGATTTCCCAGTTGGTATACCATTGGTATCTGTCGGGATAGGTAGCTGTCATAGGAATCCAGAAATTTGCAAGGGCATCTTCCAGTTCAACTATATAAACAGGGTCGATACACATAGCAGATGTATTGAGTCCGATTTTCGCTTCCATAGCGGCGCGATCCTGTTGACAAAGCGTAAGCATATCATGGGGGAGGGGAATCAGCTGTAGCCGTTCCGTTTCTAAGAAAAACATGTTTGTGTTTATTTTGATTTATATACATAGTGATTACAGCATCGCAGGAATTGCGATGAAAAGACGGGTTATAAGGCACCCGTTAGTATACAAATCCAGGCAATGTATGATGCCTGTATGGCAAGAAGAATTGCAGAGGCAATGATTTATTGCTGCTAAGGTAGTTGATTTTTCAGATACCGGTATTTACCAGTTTACTTCGATATAGTCCTTGAATAGTTTACCTGCCAGTTTTTCGCCTTGCATGCCCCTGTAAATAGGGTCATAGATCCTGGCGGCTGCATCATCCAGCATAAGCGGCGGAATAATCCCTTTTTCTTCCAGACGGGTACGTTTCTCTATCGGATTGCCGGTTGATACCCATCCTACGTCAACGCTATTCATGTAAATTTCATTGTCTGCATAGTCCCGGCCGCTGGTTCGGGTCATCATATTCAGGGCCGCTTTAGTCATGTTGGTATGCGGGTGGAAGATGGTTTTGCCTTCATAGCTGAATTGCCCTTCGGAAGAACTGACATTGATGATATACTTATCATGGAATGAAGACTTCATCAGCAGTGGTTTCAATCTGCTGTTCAGCATAAAGGGTGCGATATTATTCACAAGGTTGGCAGATAATACCTCGGCGGTATCAATCTCTTCCAGTTTCATCGTCCATGAGTTACTGTCGCGCAGATCAAGGGGCTGGTCAAAGAAATCTGTCTTATGTGCCGGAAAGAAAGTCTGTGCCGCGAGTAAAGCCTCGTTGGATTCCAGTTTCAAAGGTACACCTATCATCGGATTAGCCAGTATACGTGACTGGTCTTCCGGTGTAATTGTGTCTAACTGAAATTGCTTGTCGATCAATGGTTTATAGTAGGCGGCAGGATAAGAGATGGTCTGTGCCGCATTATTGATAATAATATCGAGACCGGAAAAATTCTCCTGTACATATTGCAGGAACATTTCCACCTGCGGAATGGAAATAAGATCCAAACTGTAGATGAACAGGCGGTGTTTCCAGTGATGGAAGTCGGGTTCTTTGCTGTAGCTTAACAGGGCATCTGCTGCAAACCGGGTTGTAGCTATCACTGTAGCACCATCCCGCAATAGTTTGAGCGTGGTGACGTAACCAATCTTCATACGGGCGCCGGTAACGATCGCGGTTCTGTTGTGAAGATCCAGCCGTTGCGCCTTTTTCTCTACATGAATATCGGCACATTCCGGACACAGGCGATGGTAATGGTGATGCAGCTGTGTATATTGTCTTCTGCAGGCATAACAGACAATCGCATTTGGGATGGTCTGTTGCAAGGGAATCGCTATCACATTTTCAGGCGCCTCATTGACGGAGGATTGCCTTGCTTGTCTGAAGACGGCTGTTTTTTCAATGGCATTGAGACTGACAGTCCTGCGTTCGTTTGCGGCTGTCAGTTTGATATCTTTTTTGGCTGTTTTATAAATTTTGGTGACCAGACCTTTCAGGCGGTTGGTATCGGGAGAGTCGAAAGGATGTTTACCCAGGAACTGTAAAATCTCATAAAACTTGTCCCATTCCTGCTGCGAAAATTCCTGCATGGAGAAATGCTTATAAATACTGGAAATGATCAGGGGACAAGGATTCGAACCCGTAACCTTCTACTTGCATAGTAGAGGCTCTTCCACTTGAGCTACCCCCGACCGCCGCGAAGGTATGACGTATTATGTTATTTTATACGTAAACTTTTTGTTCTCATTTGTTTACCATTGAATTGGCTGTTCAATGTGTTATCAGGCAATTTTTAGCTTTTCTTAACATGGCTGTTTATGGAATTTTTTCCATTGGAGAATCCTGTGCGGTATAACCAAAATTGATTTCCCATGAGCCAAAAGCACATTTCCGTTGTAGCGAAGCTGATACTCGGTTTAGTCTTCTCTACATTATCTGTAGCCACCTATGCACAAGATAAATACAGCTATGTTTACTTCAACAAAATGACAGAAGTTACTGGAACAGAATATGTTATTGCCAGTATATATGATATGGGTAAGACGTTCATGGCCCGTGACCCGCGTCTTTTATTTATCAATACGAAAAACGGGCATACGAAGCAGGTAGAATTCCCCGGAGGGGGATACTGGCATTCCATCACACAGGTCAGGATAGACAGTCTGCAGATAAACAGGATCGTACTTGAAGCGCAGACAGTCGATCTGGATCACCGGAAAGGTATCAGCTGGACTGATCCTACTCAGTTGGTAGTTATATCGCCGGATGGGGAAGAAAAGGTGCAGTTGACGGAGGATAGTTTTTTTGTACGTACCTGGATTGTAAACAATCAGACGGGCACTGTCACTGTTACAGGCCATTATGACACAAATGATAATGGTAAATATGATAAAACGGACAAAACCAGATCCTGATTTATGATTTGAAAACGTTTAAATTGGTGGCAAGAATATAGAATCGGGACTGGTATTATTAATAAATACTGTTTTGATCATAGTCATCCTTCGTTGATCCTTCGTTCATGAACGAAGGATCAACGAAGGATGACTATGATCAGATAAAGAATAGACCGTTTCTTATTTCAGATCTTTAAACGCCGACGGCGTCATCCCTGTATGAGACTTAAAGAATTTGGAGAAATTAGCATGATCATAAAACCCGAGGCTAAATACGATCTCTTTTACTGTCATGGATGACGTTTTAAGCAGCCTTTTTGCCTCCAGCAGCACTCTGTCCTGTATCAGTGAGGATGCGGCGACATTTAGCTGTTTTTGGCATACCATATTCAGATAATTGGGAGAGATATTGATGGCATGTGCATAGAAAGCGACAGAACGTTGTTCTTTAAAGCATTTATCAATCAGCCCGATGAACTGTGAAAGGATAGCATTGGAATTGTAAATGTCAAAGTCGCTGAAGCGCTTCTCTGCTGTTTTGCTGATCAGTAACCCGATGATACCACAGCGGGCTTTAACCAGTGCTTCGAAAGGCTCGTTTTTTTCAAGTTCTTTCTGTACACAACGGAATTCGTACAAGAGGGAATCATATGCACCTTTCTTCAATGTCATCACGGGGTGACGTTGATATAGCGCAGATGAAAAACGCAGGTTGGGAAGAAAGGATTCGAATGCTTCCTTTTCTATCATCAGCTGATAACCTACGGTTTCCTTTTTTATTTTCCATTGATGTACCTGTCCGGGAAAGACCATGTGTAATTGTAGATGTGCAATAGGATGTTCCACAAAATCGATGGTATGTATTCCACGTCCTTCTTCGAAGAGTATAGCGATGAAGAAGTCATGTTTATGAGCTTCATCGATTGATCTTTCTCCGCGTAGTTCATGAAACAGTACAGTGCAGTCTTCGGATTTACCCTGACTGAACTCCTGAATGCTCAATACCGGAAAATGATCTTTCTGATAATTCATCTGGCTGGAACGTATCGTTTGCGATAGCGCCTGTGGGCTAAATTAATGAAATAACCCAGCCCTGTCAACGATAACTGCTACACTATCAGTATCCGGGGATGTTGCTTATGATCAGAAGACAACCTTACCCTGATGGATCAATGACCTGATAGAGATATTCTGGACACTGCTTCAGCTGAGCAACTGGCATCTATCAGCACGATATTGGCATCATCTCCTTTCTTTGGCCATTGCTGCTGACCTTTATCATCGAGTGGCAGGATGTTGTAAGTAGCCAGTCTGAGACTGCGTGACAGGAGAAATTCTGTAGAATATCCGTATAACTGTGCCATCAGATTGGCTTTCTGCAGTACGCTTCCCAGTCCCCATGTATTCCAGTGGTCAATGATACTGTCATTACCGGTGCCTACGGTTACGCCATATTTGTAAAGCGTGGGGATGGGCATGATCAGTCCGCCGAAAGGAATGGTGGACATAATCCCGATCTGTGCCTGCGCCAGTTTATCTGCTATTTCTTCCTGTTTAGCTTTTTCCAGTTTGCCTAATACAAAGCAATGGCTAAGGAAGGTTTTCCCTTTCAGTACCGGATTTTCATTGACCCTATCGATCAGGTATTCGACGGTCTTCAGTCCGGAATCTCCTGATTCATGCAGGTGAATGTCAATGCCTTTATTGTTATCTAATGCCAGTTTAACGATGAAGTTCATTGGTTTGGCAATCTCTCCGTCCAGTGAATAAGGGTCCACACCTCCAATGAAATCAATATCCATTTTTGCGGCTTCTTTCATCAGGGAAGTGGAGTCTGTGTAATACAGCCCGTGTTGTGGAAAAGCGACCAGTTCTGCGCCAAAGGAGTCTTTTTTGTTTTCCAGTGCTTTCTGTAAGTTTTTGAGAGAGTCCAGTCTGGAGGTAGGTTCAATATTTACATGGCTTCTGGCAAAGCTGGAACCACATGATTGCAGCAGTTCTACCAGCTTTTCTGCATGATCAGTGGATGTTTTCAGCATTTCGGGAAGGATCTGCTGTTCCAGTGCGATCATGCCTTTTACGCCACCTGTTTTTTTTCTCGCAGCTTTCCATGGCCCACCATAGAAGGTTTTGTCCAGATGGATATGCATGTCTTTGAAGGCCGGCAGCATCAGGAGACCTTTGGCATCAGTTGCATTGGCTTTGGGGGCATTGGGCAGCACGGCTGTGATTTTACCGTTGGCTATTTCAATACAGAATAGTCCGGTTTTGGTAGCGATCACTTCATCCCCTTCATATTCAAATCCTGTTTCCAGCCGTACATTTTCAGTTTCAGATTCTTATTACCAGCGATAACTTCCGTTTCGTGGGGGTTGGCAGCTTTTGCATCCGTCAGCAGGAGGGCGTGATACCTAGTCCTAGTGTGGCGAGGGCAGAATTTCTGATAAAATCTTTTCTGGAAATGTTTGTAGAACGCATGGTAATAAATCTTTGCATCAAAGATAAATTGCCATGCGTAGGGATATGAGTAGGTTTTATAACATTACCTGTACGATTTATAATCGGCGGGAAGAGTACGAGATCTCCACTATCCGTTTCTGCTTCGCTATAGATCTCTTCTTCGGTTTCTTCATTATAATCGACAATGTCTTTCATGACAGAGCTGTATTTGATCCTTACCAATCCTTTATCATATATATGGTGCCATTGCCTGTCATCTGGAATTCACCGGCGTCCGGAATGTCCAGCTTAAGAATGATGTATTCTTCAAATCATAGAAGTCATCTGATTCATTGATATTATCCGGAAAGGAGAGAAAAGCTTCATCGTTACCACTTTCCCAGCTGAATGCTATTTCTCCTTTTTCTTTTACACGACGGATAATACGTTCTTTTACCTCCCATTCCACTTGTTTGAGTTTTTCGTTTCTCCCTTTCCCATCTGGCGAGGAAGTTATTGGTTTCTTCGGTATTGTGTTGACCAGCAGGGGATTTCTTGTGGTTGGGGGGAATCCTGTTTACGTGTCCGCCACCAAAAAGTTTTTCTAAAAAGTTACTGAGTAAGCTCATCTTTAATACTTTCCAATTGTTTTAAATCAGGGGAATATTGCCACCTATCGTTGAGTTTTACGTAGGAGAGCATTTCGTGTATGTTTGTTTCTTTCAGATAACCAGCCAGTTCCAGTGCATCAAGACCGAGCATTTCTTTCACCAGATATATTCCAAAATTGCTATGGTGATCATCAATGTGGATTTTATACCTGACATCAGCCATGGTCTTAGTACAAACTCTTTTAGTTTGCTATCAGCCGGATTCATGGTTTGATAATATCCAGCACCTGTTCATCCACATATTTGAACCAGTGATGAGCGTGGGGACAACCCCCATAGATCTTCCTTGCAATGTTCGGCTGCAATGTCGCGGATCAGGACAGTCTGTTTATCTGTGTTGATCAGCGTTTCACCGAATTGCTGTATGCAGAGGTCAATACCATAGGTATTGTGTAAAAGGATCCTGTGCCGGTAATTAAAATAGAATAGTTTACTGCTATCCATGAATTTGTGGATATGCATGTAATCTTCTGTCTGGCCGTTAAATTTCTTTTCGATAACAGACTATGTTTCCAGTAATTCATCAGTAAAAGGTCTTCGGGTACCTTGCAAGGTTGCTGTAATGTTTACTAAAGCGCTTTTTATTTTATGAATTGATATCCAGTATCAGGGAGAGCTGTTCTTTCTCATCCCTGTATACTTCAATTGTGCTTAAAGATAAGTCGGAAAGATCATGTCCCCATATACCATATTCCCGTCGGTGTTATTTCTGTTAATCAGCTCTTTTCTCTCATTCAGAGGAACTGTTTTGGTAACAGCTGATTGTTCTTCTTCTTTGTAGATCATATGATATTTGTCGCTGATGAATTGCAGGAGTTCTTTTCTCGTGAATCCTTTACCTGAAGCGGACAATTCAATATAGCGGGATTAGTCAGAGGATAATCAATGATCAGTCTGGCTTTTGTATAAGGCAGGACTATTTCATCCGGATCGATCAACCGCTTAATTTCGGTATCCGTTTTTCTCAATATTTACCCATGGAAGGATACTATCGCCAGATGCCTCTCCGGGTGTTGCCTTTACGCTGCAATCAATAGAAAGTATCAATGTACCAAGTGTGTCGGCCTGAGCTGCCTGTTCCTGTGCGAGGGCCATAATGGAGTCAAGTTGTTCTTTGGGAATAGTTGATAGTGGATCCTGTGAGTTGCGTTGCCGGTTTTGCTGGCAACTGCAGATCAGCATGATCGCGATCGGGATAAATAATTTATAGTACATGCTACAGTTGATAGGTTGATTTAATCGTTTAAGATACAATTAAAAATAGGATTTCAGTATCAGGTAGCCGTAGATTGTTACTGTATTATTGTCCGCAGTGGGGTAAAAGGAAAGGGGGCGTAAAAGCAGGAAGCCGCATATTGAGGTGTAATAAACAAGCCTGGCATTGGGAGATGCCAGGCTTGTCTGAAAAAGAGCTTTATTAATAAGCATACCAGGCGACACCTTCGAGTACGTATCCTGCACGCAGGGTTACTGTTTAATGATTAAGCGGCGTAAACTCGATAGGTAATACAGATAACTGCAATGATGGCAAGGATAATACCTGCGTAATTATAGCGGTTGAGCTTTTCTTTAAAAATGATAATACCTGTCGGCTTTCCCACAATGATCACACCGAGATTCATGG